>NZ_BQHO01000005.1 GCF_021601385.1 Pseudomonas parasichuanensis
CCATCTAAGCACCATAGCCATTCACGCAGGTGCCCCATGAGCGACCAGCAGGATTTCCCGGACCGCCCCGACGAACACAGCGAAGTCGAACACCCCGATCACGCGACCGGCGCCGGCCACCACCTCGCCCTGCCCGGCCAGCAGTTGCCGGACAAGGTCTACGTGATCCCGATCCACAACCGCCCGTTCTTCCCCGCGCAAGTGCTGCCGGTAATCGTCAATGAAGAGCCCTGGGCCGAAACCCTCGACCTGGTGGCCAAGACCCCGCACCACTCGCTGGCGCTGTTCTTCATGGACACCCCGGCCGAAGACCATCGCCACTTCGACACCAAGGCCCTGCCCCAGTACGGCACCCTGGTGAAGGTGCACCACGCCAGCCGCGAAGGCGGCAAGCTGCAGTTCGTCGCCCAGGGCCTCACCCGGGTGCGCATCCGCACCTGGCTCAAGCACCACCGCCCGCCCTACCTGGTGGAAGTCGAGTACCCGCACCAGCCGGCGCAGCCCACCGATGAGGTGAAGGCCTACGGCATGGCGCTGATCAACGCGATCAAGGAACTGCTGCCGCTCAACCCGCTGTACAGCGAAGAGCTGAAGAACTACCTCAACCGCTTCAGCCCCAACGACCCGTCGCCGCTCACCGACTTCGCCGCCGCGCTCACTTCCGCCACCGGCAACCAGCTGCAGGAAGTGCTGGACTGCGTGCCCATGCTCAAGCGCATGGAAAAAGTGCTGCCGATGCTGCGCAAGGAAGTCGAAGTCGCGCACCTGCAAAACGAGATTTCCGCCGAGGTGAACCGGCAGATCGGTGAGCACCAGCGCGAATTCTTCCTCAAGGAACAGCTCAAGGTCATCCAGCAGGAGCTGGGCCTGACCAAGGACGACCGCAGCGCCGATGTCGAGCAGTTCCAGCAGCGCCTGCAGGACAAGACCCTGCCCGAGCAGGCGAAGAAACGCATCGACGAAGAGATGGGCAAGCTGGCCATCCTCGAGACCGGCTCCCCGGAATACGCCGTCACCCGCAACTACCTGGACTGGGCCACCGCCCTGCCCTGGGGCGTGTATGGCAAGGACAAGCTCGACCTCGTACACGCGCGCAAAGTGCTCGACCGCCACCACGCCGGGCTCGACGACATCAAGGAGCGCATCCTCGAATTCCTCGCCGTCGGCGCCTGGAAAGGCGAGATCAGCGGCTCGATCGTGCTGCTGGTGGGCCCGCCCGGGGTGGGCAAGACCAGTATCGGCAAGTCCATTGCCGAGTCCCTTGGGCGGCCGTTCTACCGTTTCAGCGTCGGCGGCATGCGTGACGAGGCCGAGATCAAGGGGCACCGGCGCACCTACATCGGCGCCCAGCCGGGCAAGCTGGTGCAGGCGCTGAAGGAAGTCGAGGTGATGAACCCGGTGATCATGCTCGACGAGATCGACAAGATGGGCCAGAGCTACCAGGGCGACCCGGCCTCGGCGCTGCTGGAAACCCTCGACCCCGAGCAGAACGTCGACTTCCTCGACCATTACCTGGACCTGCGCCTGGACCTGTCCAAGGTGCTGTTCGTCTGCACCGCCAACACCCTGGACTCGATCCCCGGGCCGTTGCTCGACCGCATGGAAGTGATCCGCCTGTCCGGCTACATCACCGAAGAGAAGCTCGCCATCGCCAAGCGCCACCTGTGGCCCAAGCAGCTGGAAAAGGCCGGTGTCTCGAAGAGCAGCCTGAGCATCAGCGACAGCGCCCTGCGCACGGTGATCGAAGGCTATGCCCGCGAGGCTGGTGTGCGCCAGCTGGAGAAACAGCTCGGCAAGCTGGTGCGCAAGGCGGTGGTCAAGCTCCTGGAAGCCCCGGACGCCAAACTGAAGATCGGCAACAAGGAGCTTGAGCCGGCCCTCGGCATGCCGGTGTTCCGCAGCGAGCAAGTGCTGGCCGGCAAGGGCGTGATCACCGGCCTGGCCTGGACCAGCATGGGCGGCGCCACCCTGCCGATCGAGGCCACGCGCATCCACACCCTCAACCGCGGCCTCAAGCTCACCGGCCAGTTGGGGGATGTGATGAAGGAGTCGGCAGAGATCGCCTACAGCTATGTCAGCTCGAATCTGAAGCAGTTCGGTGGCACGCCGGGCTACTTCAACGAGGCTTTCATTCACCTGCACGTGCCCGAAGGCGCCACCCCCAAGGATGGCCCCAGCGCCGGTGTGACCATGGCCAGCGCGCTGTTGTCGCTGGCCCGCGACCAGGCGCCGAAGAAAGGCGTGGCCATGACCGGCGAGCTGACCCTGACCGGGCAGGTGTTGCCGATTGGCGGGGTACGCGAGAAGGTCATCGCCGCACGGCGGCAGAAGATCTTCGAGCTGATCCTGCCCGAGGCCAACCGCGGTGATTTCGCGGAGTTGCCGGCGTATTTGAAAGAGGGCCTGACCGTTCATTTCGCCAAGCGCTTTGCGGAAGTGGCGAAGGTACTTTTCAGCTAAGGGAACAGTGTAGGCGGGCTGACAGCGCCCGCCCTACCCGAACAGCTTGCTCATGCCCCCGGCATGCTCGCCGATAGTCGCCCACTGGCCGAGGAACTGCCTGAAGTGGAACATGAACGTAGCCAGTTGCTGGCGAGTGTTCATGCGCAGCAGGCGTTCCATGGCACTCTCCAGATAGGCCTCGATGGTCTGCCAGGCGGTGTGCAAATGACCGCTGGCGATCACCACATCCCACAGTTCGATGTCCAGTAGCTGCATATGGCCTTCAAGCTGGCTGACCCGGCCCTCGACTCGGCGGTGCTGCGCCAGACGCTGGCTGAGCTGCTGGTGACGCTGCTCCAGCGCCCTGATCTGGGCCCGCGCGTTCGCAGCCTTGCGCCCATAGATCGAGCGGCTGATGAGGAAGCCAAACAGGCCACCTGCCCAACCGGCCGAAGACTGCTTCGAGTAACGCAGGTAATCGCGCTGCAGCGCCCTGATGTCTTCATTGAGCATCTCCAGCTCCCAACTCAGGTCGAGGGGCCCTGACGAGCCGGCAAAGCGCTTTGCCGCACGGCACTTTTCCAGGATGGGCGGTATCAGCCGCTCACGGGCGGTATCGCGAAAGATCGTCAGGCCAATACGCAAGGTGTCGACCTGCTGGTCGTAGTCATCCACCAGCCCGTGCAATCGCACCAGCTCGCTCCCCATCACGGCAAGCACCTGTCGGTCATGGCTGTCGAGCTCGACGGGCGGCGCTTGCAGCAGGCTTTCCCAGCTTTGCTTGTTGGCGCCAAGGGCGCGCGTGCGAGCGGCCAAGGCCACCACTTTGCTCCCTTGCACGTCAATGCTGGCGGCATGCTTTTGCAACCCGGCGGTGACCCGCTGGCATTGCACGCGCAAGCCCATCCAGCTGTCACCATGTGCCCGCAACTGCTGAAACAACGACAGCATGCTCTGGGGTATCAGCTCAGGCTCGCTGATCCAGTCGTACCCCAGCCACTCCCGGGTCTGTGCGATGTTAGAAGGCAGCTGCTGCACACTCGCACGGTAAGCATCAAGTGCCTGTAAGGCCGGCCGGGTGACCAGCATGCCCGCCTGGCCGTGGCCTTCACGTTCGTCCATCGCCTCGATCAGCGCACCCGGCTGCATGATCGCCCTGGTTTGCTGTTCATCGAAGCTCAATTGTCTTGGGTTCATTCCCATACTCCAGGTAGAAGGCACCGTCCGCCAATGCCCCGGCTGACGGTGCCTGGACCTCAGAAGGCCCGACGGTCCTGTTCGAGCAGGCTACGCAGGAAGCCGAGCAAGGCCGCGAACGCCTGCACCACGGAGGTGACATCACTGGCAGTGGCCATTGCATGGCTGGCGATCTGCGTCTGCCGGGCCTGCAACGAAAGACGCAGAACATTGATCGCGCTGTCCCACTGCGCACGCAGCTCGAGCAGGCGCGGCAAGTCGTCCAGCGCTGCCAGGTTGCTGCGCAACTCGGCCCGCGCTCGGGCCAACTCGCGCAGCTTGCGAGCCAGGCCGTTGAGGCGTTCCTGCAGCGCACGGCGCTCACGCTGCAGCTGTTCGTAGCGCATGCCTTCGATCAGATCGCCCAACAGTACTTTGAGCTGCTCCACCGCCTGGGTCACAACCTCGGCCGTGACCAGCGCCTCACCGCCCGGGGCCGCCAGCTTCTGCAAGTCGGTGAGCGACGGTACTACACCGCCAAAACGTGTTTGCAGGCCGTTGGCTTCCAGGGTGGCAATGGCCTTGAGCACGCTCTCAACCTTGGCGGCCTCACGCCCATGCTCTTCAGTCAGCTGCCGCTCGGTGCCCGAGGTTGCTTGTTGCTGCTTGAGCAGGCGCTGCTGGTCGCCCTGCCCGTCCAGCGCCGGCAGGGCGGCAAGCGCCTGGCGCTCGCTTGCCAGGTGAGCCAGCAACCGGCCCAACAGTGTCGCGACAGCGTCGCGGGTTTCTCCGGCGAGGCCGATCAGTTCGCCGCCATCATCGTCGCCTAAGGCATCCAGGATATCGGCCAGAGGATCGCCGGCCAGTTCGGCAACCAGGCGTTGGGCATTGCCAGCCAATTGCCGGCGGCAGTTGTCGAACAGCTTCATGTGCCGCTCAAGGCCCTCTTGAAGCACTGGCGCGAATTTCAGCGCGCCCTGCTGCCAGGCAGTGGTGAACGCGCGATTGGCAGCCAGGATGGGCTCCATCTGCGGCGCATCGGAAGGCTGCAGGTAAGTGACATTGTCATTCATGCTCGTTCACCTTTTATTGGGCCGAGGCGGCTTCGTCGAAAATGCGGGTTAGTTGCAGGCTGGTTTTCTCGATAGCGGCCCACTGTTTGAAGAACTGCTTGAAATGCAGCCCGAAAATCGCCAGCCGTTGGGTATCGTTGATACGGTCAAGACGCGAGATGGAGGTATCGATGTAAGCACCAACGATGCCCCACGCTGTTTGCAGGTGGGACGCGGAAGTCACCACATCCTGCAGCCGGGTATCGAGTTCGTTGACGAAGGTGGCCAGCGTTTCCATGCGCCCTTCCAGGTTGACTCGCTGGGTCAACTGCTCACTGAAAGAGTGCCGCTCAGCCTGACGTTTCTTGCGTTCCTTGCGCACTTTCTCGGCTTTGCTGCCATAGATGCCGCCGGTGATGATCGCCCCAATCGGGCCAGCGGCCAGCCCGCCCAAGGCCAGCTTGAGGTATTGGTCGTATTCCTTGCTCAACGCCTCGATTTCAGCGTCCAGCTCGGCCATGAGGCCACGCAGGCGCTCGACCTCACCATCGTTCTGCTTGCGCTCGACGGCCTGGCCCTTGGTCTTCACCGCGGGAATCAACTTGAAGCGGGCGGTATCGCGAAATGACTCGGTTTCCTGCTGCACGGCAGTGACCTGAACGGCGTAGGCACGTACATCCTCGTTGAGAAACTGCATGTACTCGACCAGCGTCGACACCGCATTCCGGTCGCTGGTACCCAACGCCAGCGGGGCACGCAAAGCAACATCCTGCCATTGGCTTTCCCTGTTCACCTTGAGGATCTCGCCGGTCAGCTCGATGATCGCCTCGCCGGCGCTACCGATCGCGTTGGCGGTCGACGCCAGCTGGCTGGCGAGGCGCTTGCTGTTGTCCGAGAGCGGCGCCCAGCCGCGCGCGTGGGTGCGCAGGTCGGCGAACAGCTTGCCCCATGCAGCCGGCTTGAGCTCTGGCTCATTGATATCGGTGTAGCCCAGCCAGCGCTGCAGATTGTCGGTGGTGGCGGGCAAGGCAAAGACGAAGTTGACGTAGCGATTGATGGTGATGATGTGCTCGCGGCTGAGGGTCAAGCCCCCCTCCCCTTCACCATCACGCTCGGCCATGGCCTTGACCAGCTTGCCCGGCACGATTGCAGCATCCTGTTGCAGCTGATCATAATCAGCCCTGATTGCGTTCATGGTCCTGCTCCCTTGATTCGAGCCTGGACAGGCTCGGGAGGAGCAACCCTAGGTATCCCGTACATCCGATAGCAGCGGGCAGCTGTTCCTGCCCGGCTGGTTTTTCCCCCTCGACCCGGAGCCACCATGCCCTACCACCGCGCACTGTTTCTGTTTGGCCTGGCGCTGTTAAGTGCCTGCGCGCAACAGCCGCAACGCACCGTCGAACTGGACGCCGAAAGCGAATGCCCGACGCGCCTGCAGGTCGGCCAGAACATGACCCTCACCCTGCCCAGCAACCCCACCACCGGTTATCGCTGGCTGTTGCAGAACCCGGCCCCGGAGATCCTGCGCGCCCTCGGCCCCGAGGTGTACAGCAGCCCCGAGCAAGCCGGCATCGTCGGCAGCGGCGGGCTCTCCACCTGGCGTTTCCAGGCCAAGGCTGCCGGCGAGGGCCACCTGATCCTGGTCTACCAGCAGCCCTGGGCCCCGGAAGTGCGGCCGGTGCAGACCTTCGATTGCGCCATTCGGGTCAAGTGAGCCTGCGGCGCCGGTCAGCCAGTCATGCAAGCTTGCCGTGGTTTGGCTAGAATGCCGCCCCTGTAGATTGCCAGCCGCCCGGACCCTTCGTGAGCAAACAACCCGACCGCCTTTTCGCCCAGCCCCTGGAGCAGGTACCCGACTTCGTCTTCAACGAGGACGTGGTGCAGGTGTTCCCGGACATGATCAAGCGCTCGGTGCCCGGTTACCCGACCATCGTCGAGAACCTCGGCGTGCTGGCCGCGCGCTTCGCCCAACCGAATACCGCGCTGTACGACCTCGGCGCCTCGCTGGGCGCGGTGACCCAGGCCCTGCGCCGGCATGTGCGCAGCGACGGCTGCCGGGTGATCGCGGTGGACAATTCCGCCGCCATGGTCGAACGCTGCCGCCAGTACCTCACGGCCCAGGATTCGATGTTCCAGGAACTGTTGCCGGTACAGGTGCTGGAGGCCGACATCCTGTCGTTGCCGTTCGAGCCCGCCTCGGTGGTGGCGATGAACTTCACCCTGCAGTTCATCGCCCCCGAACAACGCCTGGAGCTGCTCGGCCGTATCCGCCAGGCGCTGCTGCCAGGCGGTGCGCTGATCCTCTCGGAAAAGCTGCGCTTCGCCGATGACCAGCAACAGCAACTGCTCAACGACCTGCACCTGGACTTCAAGCGGGCCAATGGCTACAGCGAACTGGAAATCGCCCAGAAGCGCAGCGCCATCGAAAACGTGATGAAGCCCGATACGTTGGAAACCCATACCGAGCGCCTGCGCGCCGCCGGTTTCTCCAAAGTCGTGCCCTGGTTCCAATGCCTTAACTTCGCCTCGCTGATAGCCCTGCCATGATCGATCTGTCCCCCCTCGTCCGCCGCCTGGCGGGCACGCCCCTTGCCACCTGGTCCCAGGGCCTGCAGGCACAACTCGAAGCCAAGCTGGAAAAGGGCCACGGCGACCTCGACCGCTGGCGCGGCGCGCTCGATGCGCTGCCGCAACTGATGCCGAGCGAAGTCGACCTGGCCAACGGCCTGCGCCTGGACTGCGACTGCGACGACGCCACCCGTGCGCAGATGCGCCAGGCCCTGATGGGGCTGTCGCCGTGGCGCAAGGGGCCGTTCGACCTGTTCGGCGTGCACGTGGACACCGAATGGCGCTCGGACTGGAAATGGTCGCGGGTCGGCCCGCACCTGGACCTTAAGGGCAAGCGCGTGCTCGACGTGGGTTGCGGCAATGGCTACTACCAGTGGCGCATGCTCGGCGCCGGTGCCGACATGGTCATCGGTGTCGACCCCAACTGGCTGTTCTTCTGCCAGTTCCAGGCGGTGCAGCAGTACCTGCCGGACTTGCCGGCCTGGCACCTGCCGTTCGCCCTGGAAGAGCTGCCGGCCAACCTGGAAGGTTTCGATACCGTGTTCTCCATGGGCGTGTTCTACCACCGCCGCTCGCCCATCGAGCACCTGCTGGCGCTCAAGGACTGCCTGGTGAAAGGCGGCGAGCTGGTGCTGGAAACCCTGGTGATCGAGGGGGATGAAAACCAGGTGCTGGTGCCTGAGGACCGTTATGCGCAAATGCGCAACGTGTGGTTCCTGCCCTCGGTGCCGGCGCTGGAGCGCTGGCTGCGCCGCGCCGGGTTCAGCGATGTGCGCTGCGTCGATGTCAGCGTCACCAGCGTCGAGGAGCAGCGCAGCACCGAGTGGATGCGCTACCAGTCGCTGGGCGACTTCCTCGACCCGAACGACCACGGCAAGACCGTCGAAGGCCTGCCGGCGCCGCGCCGCGCCACGCTGCTGGCGCGCAAATAAAAAAGGCGCCCAAGAGGGGCGCCTGAATACACCTGCGGCGAGGAGCTGTCGCGGCGCAGGTGGCGGTACTCAATCCTTGGCCAACTCGCGGGCCTTCTCTTGGGCCTTGCGCTCGCGCTCGGCCACGGCCTGTTGCTTGTCGCCGTACAGGCGCGCCTGGTCCTCGCGGAACGCCTGCCAGAACTGCTTGGAACGCTCCGCGCCACCCTCGGCGAAAACGCTGGTGCTGCCCAGGGCGAGGATCGCCAGCAGCAGGTATTTGTTCAGGTTCATCGTGCTTGCCTCGTGATAACCGTTTCGACAGGGTCATCATCGCAAGGGGTAGCTAACGCCAAGGTGAGGCGCAGATTACAGTGCTGCAAGACTGGCCTCATCGGCGGCAAGCCCCCACTTAACGGGCTCCTACAAAAAAACTGTCTTGCAGGCGATGGGCCGGGCCTGTCACGCACATGACCCGCGTATTACAAATCCGTTATCCCCGCCGTTTACCCATTCGCATCCAGTAACATCCTCACCGCTTGACCCTGATGTCACTACAGGGTCGAGAATCGCCCCCTTTCCGCAACCCGAGCCCACCATGCGCCTATTGATCATCGAGGACGAACCCCGCACCGCCGATTACCTGCAGCAGGGCCTGCGCGAGAACGGCTACGTGGTCGACTGTGCCCACACCGGCACTGACGGCCTGCACCTGGCCCGCCAGCAGCCCTACGACCTGGTGATCCTCGACGTCAACCTGCCAGAGCTCGATGGCTGGAGCGTGTTGCAGCGCCTGCGGGCCGAGTCGTCCACGCGGATCATGATGCTCACCGCCCATGGCCGCCTGGCCGATCGGGTCAAGGGCCTGGACCTGGGCGCCGACGACTACCTGCTCAAGCCCTTCGAATTCCCCGAACTGCTGGCGCGTATTCGCAGCCTGCTGCGGCGCAACGACCAGCGCCTGCAACCGAGCACCCTGAGAGTCGCCGACCTGGAGCTCGACCCCGGCCGCCACCGCGCCTTCCGCGGCGGCCAGCGCATCGACCTGACCGCCAAGGAGTTCGCCCTGCTGCACCTGCTGATGCGCCAGAGCGGCGAAGTACTGTCGCGCACGCAGATCATCTCGCTGGTATGGGACATGAACTTCGATTGCGACACCAACGTGGTCGAGGTGTCGATCCGCCGCCTGCGGGCGAAGATCGACGACCCCTTCGAGGACAAGCTGATCCATACCCTGCGTGGCGTTGGCTATGTGCTTGAGGCGCGGGCGTGAAGCGCGCGACCCTGTCACTGCGCCTGGGCCTGACCGTCACGCTGATGGGCGCGGCGTTGGTGCTGTTGCTGGCCACCCTGGCGGTGTTCGCCCTCGACCACGAGTTGGACAGCCGTGCGCGCAAGGACCTGGCGCGCAAGATGCAACAGGTCGAGCACAACCTGCGGGTCGACCTGCGCAGCGACGACCTGGGCGCCCGCGCCCACCCACTGCTCGACCTGGTGATGGGCCATGACAACCTGAGCCTCAGTGTCATGGCCACCAGTGGCCGCCACCCGGCCCTGCTCAGCCTTGGCCCGGCCCTGCAATCCCGGCACCTGCTGGAAATGGCCGCCAGCCCCCGGCTGGTGTTCCACGAATGGCGCGACGATCAAGGCAACGAAGTGCTCACCGCCAGCCGCTTGATGTTGCTGCGCGACGACACCCCGGTGAACGTGCTGATGTCGCTCAACCGCGGCGACGACAACGCCTTGCTCCAGGCCTACCTGCATTCGACCCTGCTCGCCTTGCCGCTGTTGCTGCTGCTGATCGGTATCGCGGCCTGGAAACTGGTGCAGCGCGACCTGCGCCCGCTGCGTCACTTTCGCCGTATCGCCGGCCAGGTGTCGGCCCAGGATCTGGACCACCGCCTGCCGGTGGACGGCCTGCCGACGGAGCTGGCCGACCTGGCCCGGGCCATCAACGTCATGCTCGACCGCCTCGATCAGGGCGTGCGCCAGTTGTCGCAGTTCTCCGACGACCTGGCCCACGAACTGCGCACGCCGATCGGCAACCTGATGGGCAAGGCCCAGGTGACCCTGGCCCGCGAGCGCGATGGCGACAAATACCGTGAAGCGCTGGAAGACAGTGTCGAGGAGCTGACCCGGCTCAACCGCATCATCAACGACATGCTGTTCCTGGCGCAGGTCAGCCAGCCCCAGAGCCAGGTTGCGCTGCAGCCGGTGGCACTGGCCGACGAGGTGGCCCGGGTGAGCGAGCTGTTTGCCTTCAGTGCCGAACTCAAGGGCATCACCCTGGAACTGCAAGGCTGGGGGACAGCGCTGGCGGACAAGCTGATGTTCCAGCGGGCGCTGTCGAACTTGCTGAGCAATGCGATACGGCATAGCCCGGAAGGGCAAAAGGTGACCGTGGGGATCGAGCGGCTGGGCGATGAAGTCGGGGTCTGGGTGGAAAACCATGGGGCTGGCATTGGCGAGGCGCATTTGCCGCACCTGTTCGAGCGTTTCTACCGGGCTGGCAGCGGGCGGTCACGGCTGGAGGGGGGGACCGGGCTGGGGTTGGCCATTGTGAAGTCGATCATGCAGTTGCATGGGGGGCGGGTTGAGGTGCGTAGCCGGGCCGAGGGGCCGACGCGCTTCACCCTGGTATTCCAAGCAGAATGAGGCACTGGCAATGCCGGCCTCTTCGCGAGTAAACCCGCTCCCACAGAATTCGTGCACGCCTTGAGGCCTGCGAAGAATCTGTGGGAGCGGGTTTACCCGCGAAAAGGCCGGTGCTGCCAAACATCAATTAGCGCGAAGCGGCGACGATCAGCGCTTTCATCTCGGCCACGGCGGCCTTGAAGCCAACGAACAGCGCATGGGCCACCAGCGCATGGCCGATGTTCAGCTCGTTGATGCCCTTGATCGCAGCCACGGCTTCGACGTTGTGGTAATGCAGGCCATGGCCTGCGTTGACGATCAGCCCCTGGCCGATACCGAACGCCACGCCATCGACAATACGCTGCAGCTCTTCGGCCACCTCGGTTGGGGTTTCGGCATCCGCGTAACGGCCGGTGTGCAGTTCGATGGCCGGGGCACCGACGCGGCGCGAGGCTTCGATCTGGCGCTCATCGGCATCGATGAACAGCGACACTTCGGCGCCGGTGCGCGACAGGCGCTCGACCGCGGCCTTGATCCGCGCTTCCTGGCCAGCCACATCCAGGCCACCTTCGGTGGTCAATTCCTGGCGGGTTTCCGGGACCAGGCAGATATGTGCCGGGCGGATCTTCTCGGCGAACAGCATCATCTCTTCGGTGACGCCCATCTCGAAGTTCATGCGGGTCTGCAGCACGTCCTTGAGCACCAGCACGTCGCGCTCCTGGATGTGCCGGCGGTCTTCGCGCAGGTGCACGGTGATGCCGTCGGCACCCGCTTCCTCGGCGTCCAGCGCGGCCTTGACCGGGTCTGGATAGCGGGTGCCCCGGGCCTGGCGCAGGGTCGCCACGTGGTCGATGTTGACGCCGAGAAGCATGCGGTTGCTGTGAGTCACGAAGGGGCACTCCTGAAAGTTGAGGGCCACAGCATACGTGCTGATCAGCGCTTGCGAAACAGTTCCCGGCTGACCAGTGGCTTGGGCCCCAGGTGCACCGCCAGGGCCTGGCGCATCAGGCGCTTGGCGGCGAGCAAGGCGCCGGGGGCGTCCCAGTCGGCCTGGGCCAGGGCCTGCAACACGGAGCCTGTGAACAACCCGGGCTGGAACAGCTCGACCCGTTGCAGGCCGGCGTCCACCTGCAGGCGATAAAGGCCCTCGGCGACGACCGGGTCGTCATTCACGTCATGTTCCAGCGAGAAGGCGTAACCCAGTTCGTCCAGCAACCGCCATTCGAACGAGCGCAGCAGCGGCTCCAGCGGTCGGCCGGCGGCCAGGGCTTGCAGGGTCAGGGTGTAATGCTCGAACAGCGCGGGCTGCGGTGCCTCGGCGGGCAACAGGCGCATCAGCAGTTCGTTGAGGTAGAGGCCGCTGAACAGCGCGTCGCCGTGCAGCCAGGCGGCGATGCCGCTGCTGTCCAGGTGCCATACGGTCTTCAGCTCACCACGGCCGCGCAGTTCCACCTCCAGTGGCACGAACGGCCGCACCAGGCTGCCACCCTTGCCCCGCGCCCGGCGCAGTACCGCGCGCACCCGCCCCTGGGGCGTGAGGAAATCCACCAGGGCGCTGGTTTCCTTGTAGGGGCGGGTGTGCAGCACGTAGGCCGGCTGGGGGGTGGGTTGGTCCATGGAGACTCACTCAGGCCTGGTGTCGCGAACCTGTAGGAGCGGCCCTGTGCCGCGAAAGGGCCGTAAAGCGGCCCTCAGATTTCAGCGTCGATGCGCAGATTGCCGGGGCCGCTCTGCGGCCCGTTCGCGGCACAAGGCCGCTCCTACAGGCAGAGCAGATTCGCTCGGGATGGGCTTACAGGTCGCCGTAACCCAGCGAACGCAGGGCGCGCTCGTCGTCGGACCAGCCGCCTTTGACCTTGACCCACAGGTTGAGCATGACCTTGGAATCGAACAGCACTTCCATGTCCTTGCGCGCTTCGGAGCCAATGCGTTTGATGCGCTCGCCCTTGTCGCCAATGATGATTTTCTTCTGGCCGTCACGCTCGACCAGGATCAGCGCATGGATGTGCAGCACATGGCCCTGCTGCTTGAACTCTTCGATTTCCACGGTGATCTGGTACGGCAGCTCCGCACCCAGCTGGCGCATGATTTTCTCGCGGACCAGTTCGGCGGCGAGGAAGCGGCTGCTGCGGTCGGTGATCTGGTCTTCCGGGAAGAAGTGGTCGTTCTCCGGCAGGTGCTTGGCGATCTGGGCTTCCAGCGCCTCGAGGTTGTGCCCCTGTTGCGCGGAAATCGGCATCACTTCGGCGTTCGGCAGTTGTTCCTGCAGCCACTGCAGGTGCGGGATCAGCTCGGCCTTCTCTTCCATGCGGTCGGTCTTGTTGACCGCGATGATCAGGGGGCCGGTGACGTACTGCACGCGCTCGAGCACCAGCTGGTCCTCGTCGGTCCACTTGGTGCGGTCAACCACGAAGATCACCACGTCGACATCTTTCAATGCCGCCGAGGCGTTGCGGTTCATGTAGCGGTTGAGCGCCTTGTCGTTGGCCTTGTGCATGCCGGGGGTGTCGACGTAGATCGCCTGCACGTCACCCTCGGTCTTGATGCCGAGCATGTTGTGGCGGGTAGTCTGCGGCTTGCGCGAGGTGATCGCCAGCTTCTGGCCGAGGATGTGGTTGAGCAGCGTCGACTTGCCGACGTTGGGGCGGCCGACGATGGCGACATAGCCGCAGCGGGTCGAAGTGTTCTCAGTCATTGCCATTCTCCACGCCCAGGGCGATCAATGCGGCGGCGGCGGCGACCTGTTCGGCAATACGCCGGCTTACGCCCTGGCCACGGCTTTTCTTGTTCAGCAGGACCACTTCGCATTCGACGAGGAAGGTCCGGCAGTGCGGTTCGCCCTGGATGTCCACCACTTCGTAACGTGGCAGCTCGCAGGCACGCGACTGCAGGAACTCCTGCAGGCGGGTCTTGGGGTCTTTATTGGTGTCGACCAGGGTCAGGCCTTCGAACTCGTCGGTCAGCCAGGCCAGGATGCGCTCGCGCGCGGTCTGCATGTCGGCGTCCTGGTAGATGGCGCCAATCAGCGCTTCGAGGGCGTCGGCGAGGATCGACTCGCGGCGGAAACCGCCGCTCTTGAGCTCGCCCGAACCCAGGCGCAGGTACTCGCCCAGGTCGAAGCCGCGGGCCAGGCGGGCCAGGGTTTCGCCCTTGACCAGGCGCGCACGCAGGCGCGACAGCTGGCCTTCCCGGGCCTGCGGGAAGCGCTCGAACAGCGCTTCGCCGACCACGAAGTTGAGAATGGCATCGCCAAGGAATTCCAGGCGCTCGTTGTTGCGCCCGGCATAACTGCGATGGGTCAGGGCCAGCAGCATCTGGTCCTGATCCTTGAAGGTGTAGCCGAGCTTGCGCTCCAGGCGGGCAAGGGAAGCACTCATGGGGCCACCCGTACAATGTTCAACGCGTTGTTCAAATCAACATCCTGAAAGACGGTTTGGCTGTGGTCCGACATCAAAATGGCGAAACCTCTCACTCCCTGAGAACACAGCCTATGTCAGAAAAGCAATCGGCGCTGTCCGCAGACAGCGCCGTTGATACTTAGTGGATCAGGCCGACCCGCGACAGGTTGGGCAGGTGGCTGAGTTTCGGCTCAGGCCAGCTCATCCACACCGCGAACGCCTTGCCGACGATGTTCCGGTCCGGAACCATGCCGTGCAGCTCTTTGGGGATGTTCGGATCATCCCAGTAGCGGCTGTCGTTGGAGTTGTCGCGGTTGTCACCCATCATGAAGTAATGCCCGGCAGGCACGGTCCATTGCTGGTCCGGCGGCATGCGGTAGCGGGTCATTTCCTTGCGGATCAGGTGCTCGACTTCGCCGAGTTTTTCCTTGTACAGCTCGGCACTGCCCAAGGTGCCCGGCTCGCTGCCGACCAGTTGCTCGGTGACCGCCTGGCCATTGACGAACAGGCGCTTGTCGTTGGTGTAGCGGATCTGGTCGCCCGGCAGGCCGATTACCCGCTTGATGTAGTTGACGTTCGGGTCGCTGGGGTAGCGGAACACCATCACATCGCCGCGCTGCGGGTCACCGACTTCGATGACCTTCTTGTCGATCACCGGCAGGCGGATGCCGTAGGAGAACTTGTTCACCAGGATGAAATCGCCCACTTCCAGGGTCGGTTTCATCGAACCCGACGGGATCTGGAACGGCTCAACCAGGAACGAACGCAGCACCAGCACGATGAACAGTACCGGGAAGAACGACTTGCCGTACTCGACCAGCAACGGCTCCTTGTTCAGGCGTTCGACCACGGCCATTTCTGGCTGGTTGACGCTGCCCTGGTAGGTGGCGATCGCCGCACGCCGGCGCGGGGCCAGGAACAGCAGGTCGATCAGACCCAACAGGCCGCAGACGGCAACGGCGATGACGAGCAACAGCGGGAAATTTAGCGACATAGGACCTAGCTATCCAACCTGAGCACGGCGAGGAAGGCTTCCTGTGGAATTTCCACGTTGCCGACCTGTTTCATGCGTTTCTTACCGGCCTTCTGCTTCTCCAGCAGCTTCTTCTTACGGCTCACGTCGCCACCGTAGCACTTGGCCAGTACGTTCTTTCTGAGCGCCTTGACGGTTGTCCGCGCAATGATCTGGCCGCCAATGGCTGCCTGGATCGCCACGTCGAACATCTGCCGAGGGATCAGCTCCTTCATCTTCTCGGTCAACGCACGGCCTTTGTAGGCGGCGTTGTCACGGTGCACGATCAGTGCCAGGGCATCGACCTTGTCGCCGTTGATCAGCACGTCCAGCTTGACCAGGTTGGCCGACTGGTAGCGGTCGAAATGATAGTCCAGCGAGGCATAACCGCGGCTGGTGGACTTGAGGCGGTCGAAGAAGTCCAGCACCACTTCGTTCATCGGCATGTCGTAACGCACTTGCACCTGGCTGCCGAGGAACTGCATGTCGCGCTGAACGCCACGCTTCTCGATGCACAGGGTGATGACGTTGCCCAGGTGCTCCTGCGGTACCAGGATGGTGGCGGTGACGATCGGCTCGCGGAAATCGGTGACGGACGACACATCAGGCAGCTTCGACGGGTTGTCGACGACGATGGTTTCGCCGGTCTTGAGCTCCAGCTCGTAGATCACGCTTGGTGCGGTGGTGATCAGGTCCAGGTCGTACTCGCGCTCCAGGCGCTCCTGGATGATCTCCATGTGCAGCATGCCGAGGAAGCCGCAACGGAAGCCGAAGCCCAGGGCATCGGAACTTTCCGGCATGTATTGCAGCGACGAGTCGTTCAGGGTGAGCTTCTGCAGCGCGTCGCGGAAGTCCTCGAAGTCGTCGGAGCTCACCGGGAACAGACCGGCGTACACCTGCGGCTGGATCTTCTTGAAGCCTGCGAGCACTTCGACTTCGGGGGTCGAGGACAGGGTCAGGGTGTCACCGACCGGCGCACCGTGAATGTCCTTGATGCTGGCGATGATGAAGCCCACTTCACCGGCCTTCAGATCGGCAGTTTGCGTGTGCTTGGGGGTGAACACGCCAACGCTGTCGACCAGGTGCACCTTGCCGGTGGACTTGACCAGGATCTTGTCGCCCTTCTTGACGCGGCCCTGGCGCACGCGCACCAGCGAGACCACGCCCAGGTAGTTGTCGAACCAGGAGTCGATGATCAGCGCCTGCAGCGGCGCGTCGATCTCGCCTTCTGGCGCGGGGATGGTCTGCACCAGGCGCTCGAGCACCTCGTCCACGCCCATGCCGCTCTTGGCACTGCACGCCACGGCGTCGGTGGCGTCGATGCCGATGATCTTCTCGATCTCGTCCTTGACGCGGTCCGGGTCGGCCTGGGGCAGGTCCATCTTGTTCAGCACCGGCATGACTTCCAGGCCCTGCTCGATGGCGGTGTAGCAGTTGGCGACCGACTGGGCCTCGACGCCCTGGCCGGCGTCGACCACCAGCAGTGCACCCTCGCACGCGGCCAGCGAACGCGAAACTTCATAGGTGAAGTCGACGTGGCCGGGGGTGTCGATGAAGTTCAGCTGGTAGGTTTTGCCGTCCTGCGCCTTGTAGTGCAGGGTGACGCTGTGGGCCTTGATGGTGATCCCGCGCTCGCGCTCCAGGTCCATGGAATCGAGGACCTGGGCCTCCATTTCGCGCGCCGACAGGCCACCGCACATCTGGATGAAACGGTCGGCCAGCGTCGACTTGCCATGGTCGATGTGGGCGATGATGGAGAAATTGCGGATATGACTCAAATCACTCACGGGTCAACACTCGAAAAGGCTGCGAGCCGGACGCCCGCCGAAAAATAGCCGGGAATTGTACCTCAAGCCGGAGGGATATGGGAGGTTCCTCTATCGGCCAGCGGCATCACCCTGCGGCTGCGCTGAGAAAAACATGTACTTGTGGGAGCGGGCTTGCCCGCGAACACCGGCAAAGCCGGTGCCCTCCAACGCAGCGCCTGCTTCGCGGGCAAGCCCGCTCCCACAGGGCCCGCAATGCCTGCCAGCGCCGCAGATTGTCCCATAGCAAATTGAGAGCGCTCATGAAAAAGGGCAGCCAACGCTGCCCTTTTCCTACCTAACAATCCGCTTATTCAGCCAGCTTGAAGGTGATGAAGCTTGCGCGCCCCTGGCGCAGCACGCGCATCGACACCGAACGGTTCTTCGGCAGGTCCTTGGCAATTTCGGTGAATTCCTTGGCCGAGCCGATGGCCTGGTTGTTCAAGTGGCTGATGACATCGCCCGGACGCAGGCCGATCAGCGCTGCCGGGCCGTCCTGGACTTCCTTGATCACCACGCCGCCCTTGAGCTCCAGCGACTTCTTCTGCTCAGCGGTCAGGTCAGCAACCGAAACGCCCAAACGGTTGCTACTGCGCTCGACGCTGCCCTGGGCACCGGTGCCGATGTCAGCCTCTTCATCCGGCAGGGCGCCAACGGTGACATCGAGGTTCTGGCGCTTGCCATTGCGGATGATCTCAAGTTTGGCCTTGGCGCCATCCTTGAGGCTGCCGACCAGGTGCGGCAGGTCGGCCGACATGACGATCGGCTGGCCATTCATGCTCAGAATCACGTCCCCCACCTGCAGCCCGCCCTTGGCCGCCGGGCCGTCTTCCAGCACCTGGGCTACCAGGGCGCCAGCCGGTTTGTCTAGGCCGAAGGATTCAGCCAGGTCCTTGTTAACCTCCTGGATCACCACGCCCAGCCAGCCGCGACTGACCTTGCCGTCTTTCTTCAACTGGTTGGAGACGTCGATCGCCACGTCGATCGGGATGGCGAACGACAGGCCCATGAATCCACCGGAACGGGTGAAGATCTGCGAGTTGATACCCACCACCTCGCCATTCATGTTGAACAACGGGCCGCCGGAGTTGCCCGGGTTGATCGCCACGTCGGTCTGGATGAACGGCACATAGGTGTCGTTGGGCAAGGTACGGCCCTTGGCGCTGACGATGCCTTTGGTCACCGAATGATCGAAGCCGAACGGCGAACCGATGGCCAGCACCCACTCACCCACCTTGAGTTTTTCCGAGTCGCCCAGCTTGACGGTCGGCAGGTTCTTGCCCTCGACCTTGAGCAGGGCCACGTCGGTACGCGGGTCGGTGCCGACCAGCTTGGCCTGCAGCTCACTGCGGTCGGACAGACGGACGATGATTTCGTCGGCATCGGCGACCACATGGTTGTTGGTCAGCACGTAGCCATCGCTGGAAATGATGAAGCCCGAACCCAGCGACTGCGCCTCGCGCTGGCGATCGCCACGAGGCGAGCGCGGCTGCTGCGGCATGTTGCGTTCGAAGAACTCGCGGAACATCGGCGGCAGGCCTTCGAGGTCGGGCATCTGCCCGGCGGCGATGCGCCGGTCCGGCAGTTTCTGCTTGGTACTGATGTTGACCACCGCCGGCGAAGCCTGCTCGACCAGCGTGGTGAAGTCCGGCAGGGCTTCCTGGGCTTGGGCGGTCAGCACCTGGCCGAGCATCAGCACGGCGGCGAACATCGATAGGTAGGGTTTCAAGCGTGGTATTGACATACGGCTCCCGTCACAACGAGCGTAGTTAGCAGTTAGGCCTTGCAGACGCAGGAAAGGCCAGACTCCAAGAAGAGCCTGACCTATAGAAAATTTGTGGCTGGATTGCAAATGACAATGGGTTAATTTCATGTCAGCTCTGTGTAACAAGAGCTTTCAGAACACGCGACCCCGTCACTGACGGGCCTGGGCATCCTGGGCCCGCATCGACAAGGCGACGCGCTCGGCAGTGCCCAGCGGAATTTCGCCGACCACGGTGACCATCACCTTGCCCTTGGGCGTGTTGAGATGCCGCGAGACCGCGACGGTCGGGCCGAGCTGAGTGCGGGTATCAGTGCCCGAATTGTCGCTGATCGGCTCGAGGAACACCGAGAAGCGGGTCAGGCCGTCGTCATACATCAGGCTGCTGACCGTACTCTTGCGGTCCGGGTCACGGCGTACGCTGCTATTGATCAGCTCGAAGCCTGGCGGCAGCCAGTCCGAGCGCCAGCCAGCGACTGCTTGCGAGGTAGTGGACGTCACCCGCTCAACCGGCTTGCAGGCAGCACTGGCACCGAGATCAGCGTCGCTCGGCAGGTCATTGGTATCCAGGCGGGTCATCTGAAAGCGCTCAAGCAGTTGCCCTTTGTCGTTGATCATCAACGAGCGCAGCGGCAAGCCGGTCTGGCGATCCAGGTGAAGCTCGAAGGCATAACGGTGCTGGTCACGCGGGGTAAGGGTCACGATCACTGCGTCGCGCCCGGCAACGCGTGACTTGCCTGCCACGCTCAGGTCGTACCAGCTCATCAGTTTCAAAGGGTCAAGCATGCGCGGGGCGGCATCGGGCGGCGCACTCACGCCACTGACCAAGGCGCCACTGACGCATTGCACCTTGCCATCGACGCGCACGATTTCCTGAGCCGAGCCATCGAGCTGAAGTAGCCGCTCGCTGACCTTGCCATCCTGGACGCGATGCCAGATATCGTGCGTGGAGAAGCTGCCATTGCGTTCGTAGACGAACGACCCCTGGTAACTCTGCTTCTGTTCAGCCTGTGCCAGCTTGTTCAGCCACTCGCTCGCCTCGGGCGAGGAGTTGGCCGCGTAGGCCTGCAGCGTCAGGCTGCTGCCAAGCAGCAGCGACAGGAGAGGTAGCGCGCGCATGATCCTCCTTACTAGCGGTTTTCCAGGCTGGCAGCGCGTGCGTAAGGCAGAGCGGTTTCGGTGCCTTTGAGCGCGGATTCCTGGGCATGCTGACGCAGATAACCTGGCAGACGCTGATCCCAGCCGGCCTGATTCTGCAGCACACCGTTGGCCATCGGCCCGGTCGGTTGTTCGCTGCTTTCACTATAGCCTGCCAAAACGGCGGGGCCTTGTGCCTGAGGCATGCTCAGCCCCTGCTGGGCAGGCTGCTGGGAAGCCAGTTCGGCACCCGTTATCTCATCCTGGTTGTAGAAGCGCACACCTGCCAGCACGGCAACGGTCACCGAGGCAGCCACGGCCAGGCGGCCAATGCTGCGCCACGGGCCTTGCTTGACCTTGGCAGGCACGGCCTCGTCAGCCAGCGCTGCGGAAACCGCCGAGGCGATATCCAGCTTGGGCAACAGCAGTTCCTTGTGCATCGCTGCACGAGCGACCTGGTAGCGCGACCAGGTGGCACGGGTTTCGGAATCGTCGACGGCATTGAGCACACGACGCAGTTCCAGTTCGTCCGCTTCGTTATCCATTACCGCGGACAGCGATTCCTGCAAAGCTTCACGACTCATGGCGGTTCCTCTCTTGGCTGTCGCCGCTGTCTCAGGTTTCCTGCAACAGCGGTTGCAGGGCTTTGTCTATGGCCTCCCGAGCGCGGAAAATCCGGGAGCGCACGGTACCCACCGGACATTGCATGACACTGGCAATGTCCTCATAACTCAGACCATCGAACTCGCGCAGCGTCAACGCCGTGCGCAGGTCTTCCGGCAGTTGCTGGATGGTGCGATGGACAGTGCCTTCGATTTCATCCCGCAACAACGCGCGCTCTGGGGACTCGAGATCCTTGAGACCATGATCGCCGTCGTAAAACTCCGCATCCTCGGAGCTCACATCGCTGTCTGGCGGCCGTCTTCCACGGGATACCAGATAGTTTTTCGCCGTGTTGATGGCGATGCGGTAGAGCCACGTGTAGAACGCGCTGTCACCGCGGAAATTCCCCAGCGCCCGGTACGCCTTGATGAAGGCTTCCTGCGCCACGTCCTGCGCTTCATGGGTGTCGTGTACGAAACGCACGATCAACCCGAGAATCTTGTGCTGATACTTCAGCACCAACAGATCGAACGCTCGCCTGTCACCGCGCTGCACGCGCTCGACAAGCTGCTGATCCTCTTCCTGGGTTAGCATGAACACTCCTCAGTGAACTCGAAGGAGCGTTGCGACAAGCATCGTTCAGGCTTGCAACCATAGACTCGGGCTTTACGCAAAAGTTCTCCCCTCCAAGCAAGTTTCCTGCGGCCCTTGGTCGGCTCGCACGAAAGGCGCAGCGCGGTCACGGCCGGCTGCGTCGATAATCTGGTTTCAGTACACAGGTGTCAGCCCAAGCAAAGGGCTGCCGCCCTGCGTCGCCGCGGCAAAATGTGGCGTGCGTACAGCCTTCTTAGGATTTCCCTGGCTAGAGGAAAGTTCCCAAAAAGATCGTCTTTGCCCCGCATCCGCCATTGGAAATCCGGCCCCCGGGGCTGCTATAAAGGCATCCCGGCCCGGTTTCACGATAGTTTCACAATGCCATCTGCGCTTGACTATTGTGCCGTGCCCCCTTCGAAGATTACTAGTGTCCCGACATGAGCCAACAATTCCAACATGATGTCCTGGTGATCGGCAGTGGTGCGGCTGGCCTGAGCCTGGCACTGAACCTACCCGGCCACCTGCGCATCGCCGTACTCAGCAAGGGCGACCTGGCCAACGGCTCTACCTTCTGGGCCCAGGGCGGCGTGGCCGCCGTGCTCGACAACACCGATACCGTGCAGTCGCATGTCGAGGACACCCTCAATGCCGGCGGCGGCCTGTGCCACGAGGACGCCGTGCGTTTCACTGTCGAGCACAGCCGCGAAGCGATCGAGTGGCTGATCGAACAGGGCGTGCCGTTCACCCGTGACGAACACTACAGCGTCGACGACGGTGGTTTCGAATTCCACCTCACCCGCGAAGGCGGCCACAGCCACCGGCGCATCATCCATGCCGCCGACGCCACCGGCGCGGCGATCTTCAAGACCTTGCTCGACCAGGCGCGCCAGCGGCCGAACATCGAGCTGCTGGAACAGCGCGTGGCGGTCGACCTGATTACCGAGCGCCGCCTGGGCCTGGGCGGCGACCGTTGCCTGGGCGCTTATGTACTGGACCGCAACACCGGCGAGGTCGATACCTTCGGCGCCCGCTTCACTGTGTTGGCCACAGGCGGCGCGGCCAAAGTCTACCTGTACACCAGCAACCCCGACGGCGCCTGTGGCGACGGTATCGCCATGGCCTGGCGGGCGGGTTGCCGGGTGGCGAACCTGGAGTTCAATCAGTTCCACCCCACTTGCCTGTACCACCCGCAAGCCAAGAGCTTCCTGGTGACCGAGGCCCTGCGTGGCGAGGGCGCCCTGCTGCGCCTGCCCAATGGCGAGCGTTTCATGCCCCGCTTCGACCCGCGCGAAGAGCTGGCACCACGGGACATCGTTGCCCGGGCCATCGACCACGAGATGAAGCGCCTGGGCGTGGATTGCGTGTACCTGGACATCAGCCACAAGCCGGCCGAGTTCATCAAGAGCCACTTCCCCACCGTCTACGAGCGCTGCCTCACCTTCGGCATCGACATCACCCGCCAGCCGATCCCGGTGGTGCCGGCGGCCCATTACACCTGCGGTGGAGTAATGGTCGATGATCGCGGCCATACCGACGTGCCCGGCCTGTACGCCATCGGCGAAACCAGCTTCACCGGCCTGCATGGCGCCAATCGCATGGCCAGTAACTCACTGCTCGAATGCTTCGTCTACGGCCGCGCCGCCGCCGCTGACATCGAAGCGCACCTTGATCAGGTAAACATGCCCCGCGCCCTGCCCTGCTGGGACGCAAGCCAGGTCACCGACTCTGACGAGGACGTGATCATCGCGCACAACTGGGACGAACTGCGGCGCTTCATGTGGGACTACGTCGGCATCGTGCGCACCAGCAAACGCCTTCAGCGCGCCGAGCACCGTGTGCGCATGCTGCTGGACGAGATCGACGAGTTCTACAGCAACTACAAGGTCAGCCGCGACCTGATCGAGCTGCGCAACCTGGCTCAGGTCGCCGAGTTGATGATCCGTTCGGCGATGCAGCGCAAAGAGAGCCGCGGCCTGCACTACACCCTCGACTACCCGGGCATGTTGCCCGAGGCCCACGACACTATCCTGCAGCCACCCACCTTCGCCGGCTGAACTTCAGCCGCACGCGCAAGCGCCGATGCGTTTCAGCGGCCAGTGCATCCCTCACGATGCACTGGCTCTCACTGAGCCAGCGGCCCTTGCGCACGAAGCGCAACACCACCAAACCCGGCTGGGCGATGCTGTCGCGGCACAACCGCACCGGCTGCCAGCCACGGGCACGGCTGTACAAGCGCCAGCCACGCGGGTCGCGGCGCAAGCCGGTGATCGCTTCGGGGTGGGTGAGCAGGATACGGCGGGGAATGGCCCAGCAGGCATGCACCAGGCAAACGACGAACAACAGGCCGCACAACCAGAATGGAAGCGCGGTGACGGCGAGTGTGACCAGCGCCAGCAGCTGACTGGTGAGGTAGGCCGTCAGCAGCAGGCGCGAGCCCTGCCAACGGCACTCGAAACGGTCACTTGGGCTGGACACGGTCCAGGATGATACGGACCATGCGCTGCAGCTCCGGGTCTTCGGACTCGTTGCGTTCCATGAACCAGCCGAACATGTCCTGGTCTTCGCAGCTCAGCAGGCGCACGTAGAGTTCACGGTCGGCTTCGCTCAGGCTGGGGTAGACCTCCTGGGTGAAAGGTACCAGCAGCACGTCCAGTTCCAGCATGCCACGGCGGCTGTGCCAGAAAAGCCGGTTGAGTTCAGTTTGTTCGACCATGGGGCCCTCCTCGAATGGTCGGGCAGTATACCGTGCGGCGCACGAAGCGACACCGGGCGTTGGTCTAGTCACCTACCTATTTTGTTACTGGCGTTCTATGATGGCCGCCAGTCTCTAGCTACCGCGATGACCCATGGCCGATTCCGCTTTTTTCTGTACGCTCGCCCACGAGGGCATCCTCGCTGTGCGCGGCTCCGACGCCGGCAAGTTCCTGCAAGGCCAACTGACCTGCAACATCAACTACCTCAGCGATGAGCACGCCGGCCTCGGCGCGCGCTGCATGGTCAAGGGCCGGATGCAGTCGAGCTTCCGTATCCTCCCGCAGGGCGATGGCTACTTGCTGGCGATGGCCAGCGAGCTGCTTGACGCGCAACTGGCCGACCTGAAGAAGTACGCCGTATTCTCCAAGGCCAAACTGACCGACGAAAGCGCTGCCTGGGCACGCTTTGGCCTGCAGCACGGCGAAGCAGCGCTGCAGGCTCTGGGCCTGAGCGTGCCAGATGCCGCGGGTGCGACCGTACGGCATGACAGCCTGATTGCCGTTCGCGTCTCGGCTGGCCGGGTGGAATTGTGGGTGCCCGCCGAACAGGCCAACGCCGCGCGCGACAAACTTGCCGCCGCACTGCCCGAAGGTTCGCTCAACGACTGGCTGCTGGGCCAGATCCGCGCCGGCATCGGCCAGGTGATGGGCCCGACCCGTGAGCTGTTCATCCCGCAGATGATCAACCTGCAGGCGGTCGATGGCGTGAGCTTCAAGAAAGGCTGCTATACCGGCCAGGAAATCGTCGCGCGCATGCAGTACCTGGGCAAGCTCAAGCGCCGCCAGTACCGCCTGGCGCTTGACCAGGCCGATGTGCCCGCGCCTGGCGCCGAGATCTTCTCGCCCACCCACGGTTCATCGGTCGGTGAAGTGGTGATCGCCGCCAGCGCGGGCAACGGCGTCGAGCTGCTGGCCGTGCTCAGCGCCGACGCGGTGGCCGACGACAACCTGCACCTGGATAGCCTCGAAGGCCCACGCCTGACGCTGCTCAACCTGCCTTACGAACTGGACCGCGACCGGGAAATCCAGCGCTGACCAGCCCGCCCCGCCCGCGTGGCGGGGCCGCATCACCTTTGCCGTAGAGAAGTCCATGAACAAGCTGGCCGAGATGGTCCAAGCACAGTTGCTCACTGCCATCGACAACGACGACCTTGTCCTGCCGACACTTCCGGAAGTCGCCCTGAGCATCCGCGAAGCCGCCGAGGACAGCGAAATCAGCGTCTCGGCCCTGAGCAAGGTGATCGGCCGCGACGCCGCCCTGTCGGCGCGCCTGATCAAGGTGGTCAACAGCCCGCTGCTGCGCGCAGCGGTTGAAGTCACCGACCTGCACACCGCCATCACCCGCCTGGGCATCAACTACAGCTGCAACCTGGCCATTGGCCTGGTGATCGAGCAGATCTTCCACGCCCGCGCCCCGGCGGTCGAGCAGAAGCTGCGCGACATCTGGGCCAACAGCCTTGAAGTCGCCGGCATCAGCTATGAGCTGTGCCGCCGCTATACCCAGCTCAAGCCCGACCAGGCTGCCCTTGGTGGCCTGGTCCACCAGATCGGCGCACTGCCGGTGCTGATCTATGCCCAGGAGCACAACGAACTGCTCTCGGACCCGGTGTGCCTGCACTACGTGATCGAACAGATCCAGCCAGCGTTGGGTGACAAGATCCTCAGCGCCTGGGAATTCCCCGAGCAGTTGGTCAAGCTGCCCGGGCAGGTTCAGGACCTGGACCGGCGTACCGACCGGGTCGACTACATCGATGTGGTGCAGGTCGCGCGTTGCATCAGCCAGCGCGGACGCAGCCGGCCACTGGCGGCGTTGCCCGCCTACCGGCACCTGGGGTTGCCCTATGGGACCGAGTTGAATGTCGAGGAACTGCTGGAAGCGCGGAACATGTTGCGCTGAAGCACAATCGCTCAGTTACCTGACCTAGCCAATCGCTGGCAAGCCAGCTCCCACACGTTTAATCGAACCCTGTGGGAGCTGGCTTGCCAGCGATTGGCCAGCGCGGACAACACAAATGCCAGGCATTAATCGGCGATAAAGCTCACCCGCACCTTCAACCCGCCCCGCTCGCCATCATGCAGGCTGATCTGCGCCAGGTGCGCCCGGCAGATCTCGCCGACGATGGCCAGGCCCAGCCCGCTGCCCTGCGCGCTGCGCCGGTAGAAACGCTCGAACACCCGCTCGCGCTCCGCCTCGGGAATCCCCGGCCCATCGTCCTCGACCTCCAGCACCGCCGGCGCCAGCACCCGCAGCACCACGTCGCCACCTTTCGGTGTATGGGCCAAAGCGTTATCCACCAGGTTGCTGAGCAACTCGTTGAGCAACGTCGGCTCGCCCCTGAGCCATACCGGTGCCTCGGCCTCAAGCGCCAGCGATACACCTCGGGCATGGGCCAGGGGGGCCATGGCCATGCCCAATTCGCGGGCCAGCTGGCTCAAGTCCAGGCGCTGGGCGCCACCTTCGGCGATGGCTCGCGCACCGTTTTCCACCCGTGCCAGCGACAGCAACTGGTTGGCCAGGTGGGTCAGTCGGTCAGTGCCCTGGGCGGCGGCGTCCAGGGTCTGGCGCCACTCTTCGGGGTCCTTCGAGCGCAAGCCCAACTCGACCCGCGCCTTGAGCGCCGCCAGCGGCGTACGCAGCTCGTGCGCAGCATCGGCGATGAACTGCGCCTGGCGCTCGAACTGTCCGCGTAAACGCTCGGTGAAGTGGTTGAGCGCCCGCACCAGCGGCCCAAGCTCGCGCTGCACCTGCACCACCGGCAAAGCCCGCAGGTCGTCCGGCTGACGCTCTTCCACCGCGCCACGCAGGCGCTCCAGCGGACGCAGTGCGGCGCTGACCGCGAACCACACCAGCACCAATGCGCCCAGCGCCAGCATGCCCAGGCGCAGCAGGGTGTCGGCCATCAGGCCACGGGCCATGCGTACCCGTGCCTCTTCGGTTTCGGCCACGCGGATTTCGGCCATGCCATTCATGTTCGGTTCGCTGACCGCCTTGAGCAGGCTGACCACCCGCACGTCCTGCCCCTGGTAAGTGGCGTCGTAGAAACGGGCAAGGGCCGGGTAGTCGTCGGTGCGCGGCGTGCCCGGCGGCGGTGGCGGCAGGTTTTCATAGCCCGAGATCAGCTTCTGGTGGATGTCCAGGACCTGGTAGTAGATACGCCCGGCGCTGTCGTAGGCGAAGGTATCGAGGGCCACGTAGGGCACATCGGCGCTGAGCGTGCCGTCGCGTTGCGAAAGCCCGGCGGCGATGGTGCGCGCCGAAGCCAGCAGGGTGCGGTCATAGGCGGTATCGGCGGCCTCACGGCCATTCCAGTAGGCACTCAGGCCGCTGGCCAGCATCAGCACCACCAGCAACAAGGCCAGGTTGCCCAGCAAGCGCCCGCGCAGGCTGCCGTTGTCACGCATCGCGGTGCTCGAGCAGGTAGCCCAGGCCACGGAAAGTGACGATGGCGACCGGGTGGCCATCGAGCTTCTTGCGCAGGCGATGAATGTAGATTTCGATGGCGTCGGGGCTGGCCTCTTCGTCCAGGCCGAATACCTGGGCCGCCAGCTGTTCCTTGCTCATCACCCGCCCCGGCCGGGCGATCAAGGCCTCCAGCACACTCTGTTCGCGCTGGGTGAGCGTCAGCGCTTCGCTGCCCAGGGAAAACCGCCGGGTATCGAGGTCGTAGACCAGTGGGCCACAACGCTGCTGGCGCTCACCGCCCAGTACGCTGCGGCGCAGCAACGCCTTGACCCGCGCCTCAAGCTCAGTCAGCTCGAAAGGCTTGGCCAGGTAATCGTCGGCGCCCAGGTTCAGGCCATGGACCCGATCCTTCACATCGCTGCGCGCGGTGAGCATCAGCACCGGCACGGTCTTGCCGCGCCCGCGCAGGCGCGCCAGCACCTCGAAGCCGTCCATGCGCGGCAGGCCGACATCGAGCACCGCCACGGCGTAGTCCTCGCTGGCCAACGCCAGGTCGGCGGCCACGCCGTCGTGCAGCACATCCACGGTCAGCCCCTGGCTCTTGAGGGCCTGGGCCACGCTTTCGGCCAGTTGCAGGTGGTCTTCGACCAGCAGCACACGCATCGGATTCTCCCAGCCCGGGCAGGGCTTTTTGCGCGGAGTGTACCGCCGTCATCGGGCCTGTGAAGCCCTGGCAGCAAACCTTTCACGCTGAAAGGTTAGCGAAAGGTTGATTGCCTAGCATCGCACCACGGTCGCCCCGCGCGCCGCCAAAAGCACCAGCAAGGTGCAATTTATAAGAACAATAATTGGAGTCACCGACGATGCTGTCCATGCAGCCGCAGGCGTTCGCGCCTTCCCGTTCGTTCGCCGCCCGCCCTTGTGCCCTCGCCAGCGCCGTCGCGCTTGCCGGTGTCGCCCCCCTGAGCCAGGCCGCCTTCTTCGAAGACAGCACGGCCACCTTCGAAACCCGCAACATGTACTTCAACCGCGACTTCCGCGACGGCACCAGCGCGCAGCAATCCAAGCGCGACGAATGGGCCCAGGGCTTCATGCTCAACTTCGAGTCCGGTTACACCGAAGGCACCGTGGGCTTTGGCCTGGATGCCCTGGGCATGCTCGGCGTGAAGCTCGACTCCAGCCCCGACCGCACCGGCACCGGCCTGTTGCCCACCCATGACGACGGCAAGGCGGCCGACGAGTACGCCAAGCTCGGCCTGACCGGCAAGGTGAAGGTGTCCAAGACCGAACTGAAAGTCGGCACCCTGATCCCCGAACTGCCCACCCTGCAGCCCAACGACGGGCGCATCCTGCCGCAGACTTTCGAAGGTGGCCTGGTCACCTCCAACGAGATCAAGGGCCTGACCTTCACAGGCGGGCGCCTGGACAAGGCCAAGGACCGCGACGACACCAACTGGGAAGACCTGGCGCTGAACAACAAGAACGGCCGCTTCGGTGGCAGCTTCAGCGCCGACAACCTCGACCTGGCGGGCCTGGACTACAAGTTCACCGACCGCATCACCGGCAGCTACCACTTCGCCCAGCTCGACGACATCTACCGCCAGCACTTCATCGGCATGGTCGCCACCCAGCCCTGGGGCCCTGGCACCTTCGGCGCCGACCTGCGCCTGGCGGTGAGCGACGAGGCCGGCCAGGCCAAGGCCGGGCGCATCGACAACACCACCTTCAGCGGCATGCTCAGCTATGGCCTGGGCGGGCACAAGCTCAGCGCCGGCTGGCAGCAACTGAGCGGTGACAGCGCCTTCCCCTACGTCGACGGCGCCGACCCCTACCTCGTCAACTTCGTGCAGATCAACGACTTCGCCGGCGCCGACGAGCGCTCCTGGCAGGCGCGCTACGACTACAACTTCGCAGCCCTGGGCGTGCCCGGCCTGACCTTCATGACCCGCTACATCAACGGCGACAACGTCAGCCGCGCCGCCGGTGGCGAGGGCAAGGAGTGGGAACGCAACACCGAACTCAAGTACGTGGTACAAAGCGGCCCGTTGAAGAACGTCGCCGTGCGCCTGCGCAACGCCACCTTCCGCTCCAACTTCACCCGCGACGCGGACGAGGTGCGGCTGCTGGTGAGCTACAGCGTAGCTCTGTGGTAACCCATAACAACAACGCTCACGGAGATAGACGATGACCTTTTCACTGCGCCGCCTCGCCCTCGCAACCGGCTGCCTGCTGCTGGCCGGCAAT
This sequence comes from Pseudomonas parasichuanensis, assembly GCF_021601385.1. GTDB lineage: Bacteria > Pseudomonadota > Gammaproteobacteria > Pseudomonadales > Pseudomonadaceae > Aquipseudomonas > Aquipseudomonas parasichuanensis. The sequence continues at coordinate 29,495 of NZ_BQHO01000005.1, forward strand.
GCCCTGGCCGCCGAACCGAAACGCCCCGAATGCATCGCCCCGGCTTCGCCCGGCGGCGGTTTCGACCTGACCTGCAAGCTGGTGCAGAGCGCCCTGGTGGAGGAAAAGATCCTCAGCAAACCGATGCGCGTGACCTACATGCCCGGCGGTGTTGGCGCGGTAGCCTATAACGCCGTGGTAGCCCAGCGCCCGGCCGACGCCGGTACGCTGGTGGCCTGGTCCAGCGGCTCGCTGCTCAACCTGGCCCAGGGCAAGTTCGGCCGCTTCGACGAGAACGCGGTGAAATGGCTGGCGGCGGTCGGCACCAGCTACGGTGCCATCGCAGTGAAGAGCGACTCGCCCTACAAGACCCTAGACGACCTGGTTGCGGCCCTGAAGAAAGACCCAAGCAAGGTGGTGATCGGCTCCGGCGGCACCGTCGGCAGCCAGGACTGGATGCAGACCGCCTTGATCGCCAAGGCCGCCGGCATCAACCCGCGCGACCTGCGCTACGTGGCCCTGGAAGGCGGCGGCGAAATCGCCACCGCGCTGCTTGGCGGCCATATCCAGGTCGGCTCCACCGATATCTCCGACTCCATGCCGCATATCCAGAGCGGCAACATGCGCATCCTCGCGGTGTTCTCCGAGAAGCGCCTGGACGAGCCGGAAATGAAAGACATCCCCACCGCCAAGGAGCAGGGCTACGACATCGTCTGGCCGGTGGTGCGCGGTTTCTACCTGGGGCCGAAGGTCAGCGACGAGGACTACGCCTGGTGGAAAGCCTCGTTCGACAAGATGCTCGCCTCGGAAGACTTCGCCAAGCTGCGCGACCAGCGCGAGCTGTTCCCGTTCGCCATGACCGGCGAAGAGCTGGACGGCTATGTGAAGAAGCAGGTGGCCGATTACAAGGCACTGGCTCGTGAGTTCGGGTTGATCCAGTAACGAGCAAGCGACTCGATCCCTGTGTAGGAGCGGCCTTGTGCCGCGAAAGGGCCGCATCGCGGCCCCAGGACTTGCGCGGCGACGCATAGATCGCTGGGGCTGCTGTGCAGCCCTATCGCGGCACAAGGCCGCTCCTACAGGGTCCGCGTAATGCCAATCACCACCGAGGATTCTCCCATGATCCTGCAACGCCTCTTCGCCCTGGTCCTGCTGGCGCTATGCGCCGCCCTGGCCGTGATGGCCTGGCCCTACCAGGCCGCGTTTTCCTATGAACCGGTGGGCCCGCGCGCCTACCCGCTGCTGATGCTCGGCCTGATGGGCCTGGGCCTGCTGTACCTGGCCATCCGCCCCACACCCATCGTACGCAAGGACGACGAGCCTGAGCTGGACCGCGAAACCCTGATCAAGATCGCCGCCTGTGTCGGCCTGCTGATCGTCTTCGCCAGCACCTTCGAAGCCCTGGGCTTCATCCTCAGCGCCGTGCTGGTGGGCATCCCCATGGCCCGCCTGTACGGCGGCCGCTGGTTGCACAGCGCCCTCGTGGTGGTGGGCATGAGCGTGCTCCTCTACTGGCTGTTCGACCGCGTGATGGACGTGCCCCTGCCCCTTGGCCTGCTGAGCGTACTGGAGAACTGACACATGGATACCTTGAGCTATCTTGGCCAGGGCTTCGGCGTCGCGCTGAGCCCGTACAACCTGGTCACCGCCCTCACCGGCACCCTGATCGGCACCGTGGTCGGCCTGCTGCCGGGCCTGGGCCCGATCAACGGCGTGGCCCTGCTGATCCCCATCGCCTTCGCCCTCGGCCTGCCGCCGGAGTCGGCGTTGATCCTGCTGGCCGCCGTCTACCTGGGCTGCGAATACGGCGGGCGCATCAGTTCGATCCTGCTGAACATCCCCGGTGAAGCCTCCACCGTGATGACCACCCTCGACGGCTACCCCATGGCCCGCCAGGGCCTGGCCGGTGTGGCGCTGTCGCTATCGGCCTGGAGTTCGTTCATCGGCGCGTTCATCGCCACCTGCGGCATGGTGCTGTTCGCCCCGCTGCTGGCGAAATGGGCGATCGCCTTCGGCCCGGCGGAGTACTTCGTGCTGATGGTGTTCGCCATCGTCGCCCTCGGCGGCATGGCTGGCGACAAGCCGTTGAAGACCTTCATTGCCGCGCTGATCGGCCTGTTCCTGTCGGCGGTGGGTATCGATGCCAACAGCGGCGTGTACCGCTTCACCGGCGACAGCGTGCACCTGGCCGACGGCATCCAGTTCGTGGTGCTGGTACTGGGGCTGTTCTCGATCAGCGAGATCCTGCTGCTGCTGGAGAAGACCCACCATGGCCACGTGGCGGTCAAGGCCACCGGGCGCATGCTGTTCAACCTCAAGGAAGCGGCGTCGGTGTTCGCCGTGAACATCCGCTGTGGCCTGCTCGGTTTCTTCATGGGTGTGCTGCCGGGTGCCGGCGCGACCCTGGCCAGTGCCGTGGCCTACATGACCGAAAAACGCATGGCCGGTGAAAAAGGCAAGTTCGGCAAGGGCGACGCCCGTGGCCTGGCCGCCCCGGAAACCGCCATCGGCGCCTCCTGCTGTGGCGCCCTGGTGCCGATGCTGACCCTGGGCGTACCGGGCTCGGGCACCACTGCGGTAATGATTGGCGCGCTGACCCTGTACAACATCACCCCGGGCCCGCTGCTGTTCGAACAGCAACCAGACATCGTCTGGGGCCTGATCGCCTCGCTGTTCATCGCCAACATCATGCTGGTGATCCTGAACATCCCGATGATCCGCATCTTCACCCGCATCCTCGCCGTGCCGAACTGGGCGCTGGTGCCGGTGATCGCGATCATCACCGCGATCGGCGTGTACGCCGTGCATGCCACCACCTTCGACCTGTTCCTGATGGTCGGCATCGGCATCATGGGCTACATCCTGCGCAAGCTGGACTTCCCGCTGTCGCCGATCCTGCTGGGCTTCATCCTCGGCGGGCTGATGGAGCAGAACCTGCGCCGCGCGCTGTCGATCTCCAACGGCGAGCTGGGCATCCTCTGGTCGAGCCCGATCAGCATGTCGGTCTGGGTACTGACGGTGTTGATGCTGACCCTGCCGCTGCTGCGCATCTGGCGCAAGCGTGCCCAACAGCGCCGGGCGATGGCGGATGCCTGACCGCGGTCTACCCCTGTTCTGGGCCACCGGGCTGGTCGGTCTTGCTGGCGGTTATGCCGCCAGCAAGGTCGGCTGGCCTTTGCCGTGGATGGTCGGCGCGTTGCTGGCGATCATCCTGGTGCGCTGCCTGACCCCCTGGCAGTTGAGCGAGATCCCCAATGGTCGCAAATGCGGGCAGTGGATCATCGGTGTCGGTATCGGCCTGCACTTCACCCCGGCGGTGATCGAGCAGGTTGCCGAGCACTTTGCGCTGATCTTCTTCGGCGCGCTGTTCACCACGCTGTCCAGCGTGATCAGCGTGTGGCTGCTGCGGCGTACCGGCGAAGACCGCGCCACGGCGTTCTTTGCCAGCATGCCGGGCGGCTCGGGGGAGATGGTCAACCTGGGCGCACGCAACGGCGCGGTACTCAGCCAGGTGGCAGCAGCGCAAAGTTTACGGGTGCTGGCGGTGGTGCTGTGCGTGCCGGCGCTGTTCAAGCTGTTGCTGGGTGATGGGGTGGCGCTTAACCACGCCGGCAGTGTCAGTTGGGGCTGGCTGGCCCTGATCGCGCCGCTGGCCGTGGTGGTCGCGCTACTTTGGCAACGGTTGCGCCAGCCCAACCCCTGGTTGTTCGGGCCGTTGCTGGTGGCCGCGAGCGTAAGCCTGGCCGGTAACCTGCAGATTGGTTTGCCCAATGGCGCCAGCCAGATCGGCCAGTGGCTGATCGGCAGCGGCCTGGCGTGCCATTTCAACCGCGCGTTTTTCCGCCGGGCGCCGTCGTTTCTCGGGCGGACCTTGCTGGCCACGGCACTGTGCATGCTGGTTGCAGCTGGCGCGGCCTGGGCATTGAGCCTGCTCACCCACCTGGACCTGCGTTCGCTGACCCTGGGGATGATGCCGGGGGGGATTGCCGAGATGAGCCTGACGGCCGAGACGCTGCAGCTTTCGGTGCCGTTGGTGACGGCGCTGCAGGTAATGCGGTTGTTGTTCGTGCTGTTTCTGGCTGAGCCGTTGTACAGGCGCTGGAACGCCAGCCCGTAATACCGAATCGCCTTCTTCGCGGGCAAGCCCGCTCCCACAGGTACAGCGCTACTCTCAGATTTCACGCGCTACTTGTGGGAGCGGCGGTTCGCCGTCGCGACTTGCCCGCGAAGAGGCCTACTCGGTCACAGCGGCGGCAACGCCCAATTGATCGGTGCCATCCCACGCTGCTCGAGGAAGCCATTGGCCCGGCTGAAATGCCCGCAGCCGAAGAACCCGCGATACGCCGACAACGGCGACGGGTGCACCGACTTCAGTACCAGGTGTTTGCTGGCGTCGATCAGCTTCTGCTTGCTCTGGGCATGCGCCCCCCACAGCAGGAACACCACGTTCGGGCACTGCTCGCTAACCACCTGGATGACCCGGTCGGTAAAGAACTCCCAGCCCTTCTTGGCATGCGAGGCGGCATTGGCCCGCTCCACGGTCATGGTGGTGTTGAGCAGCAGCACCCCCTGCTCGGCCCAGCTCTGCAGGTAGCCGTGGCTGGGGATCGGCAGGTTGAGGTCGCGCTGCAGCTCTTTATAGATGTTGACCAGCGACGGCGGCGTGGGCACGCCCGGCTGCACCGAGAAACACAGGCCGTGGGCCTGGCCGGGGCCGTGGTACGGGTCCTGGCCGAGAATCACCACTTTCACCTGCTCCAGCGGCGTGGAGTTCAGGGCGTTGAAAATCAGCGGCCCTGGTGGGTAGATCTCCTTGCCCGCGGCGTATTCACCCTTCAGGAACTCACGCAGCTGGTGCATGTAGGGCTGGTCGAACTCGGCGCGCAACGCGGCCTTCCAGCTGGGTTCGAGTTTGATGCGGTCGTCGTCGGTCATGGGGCCATCCAGAAGCAAAGTGGCGCGACACTAGGAAAGCCGCGCCGGCTTGTCAATCGATCCGACCGACGACCGGCAGCATCGGCACGGCGGGCCATACTGGTGGGATGACTTGCGCGAGGTAGTCCATGTCCATTCAATGCGAGGTACTCACCGGCGCCGATGGCGCCCGCATCGGCATCGCCAGCCTGGATGCACCCAAGGCGCTCAATGCGCTGACCCTGCCGATGATAGAGGTGCTCGACCAGCACCTGCACGCCTGGGCCAGCGACCCCGGCATCGTCTGCGTGATGCTGCGCGGCAACGGGCCCAAAGCCTTCTGCGCCGGGGGCGACGTGCGCGCGCTGGTGCAAGCCTGCCGCGAACACCCCGGCAGCATACCGCCGCTGGCTGCTAACTTCTTCGCCAGCGAATACCGCCTCGACCACCGCCTGCACACCTACCCCAAGCCCCTGCTGTGCTGGGGCCATGGGCATGTGCTCGGCGGTGGCATGGGGCTGCTGCAAGGCGCGGGTGTGCGCATCGTCACCCCCAGCAGCCGCCTGGCCATGCCCGAGATCAGCATCGGCCTGTACCCGGATGTCGGCGCCAGCTGGTTCCTTTCCCGCCTGCCCGGCAAGCTCGGCCTGTTCCTCGGCCTCACCGGCGCGCCGATCAATGCCCGAGACGCCCTGGACCTTGGCCTGGCCGACCGCTTTCTTGGCGAGCATCAACAAGAAGCGCTGGTGGAAGAGCTGTTGCAACTGAACTGGCAGGAACAGACTGACCTGCAGCTCAACAGCCTGCTCAAGGCCGAACAGCACCGGGCATGCGCCGAACTGCCCCAAGGTCAATGGCTGGCGCGCCGGGCAGTGATCGACGAAGTGCTCGATGTGGCCGACCCTGTGGCGGCCTGGCGGGCGCTGGCCGGGCTGGCCCGACACAGCGACCCTTTGCTGGCCGCGGCTGGCCAGCGCCTGCATGAGGGTTGCCCGCTAACCGCGCACCTGGTGTGGGAGCAGATCCGTCGGGCCCGCTACCTGTCGCTGGCGCAGGTGTTCCAGATGGAATACACCCTGAGCCTGAACTGCTGCCGTCACCCCGAGTTCAGCGAAGGGGTGCGGGCCAGGTTGCTGGACAAGGACAACACCCCGCACTGGCACTGGCCAGACGTGGCGCAAGTGCCCGCGGCGGTGGTGGCGGCGCATTTCACCAAGGCCTGGGAGGGCCGACACCCGCTGGCTGATCTGGCCTAGCAGCATCACAGGGCAAGTCGGTACGGCACACCGACTTGCCCTGTGATGGCCCATTGTTCCTCAACGCTGCCAGTTGCGATCCCCACCCCGCCCACCGTCCGGGCCACGATCACGGTTGCCCTGCCCATTGGAGTGCCAGCGATCCCCTCGCCCGCCACGGTTGTCGTTGCGGTAGTCCTGCCGATCCCGGTCCCGCCCATAGTCATAACGCTGGCGATTGCCGTAGTCATTGCGCGGGTTGCCGTGCCAGCTGGGCTGCATGCCGGGTGCCGGATAGGGCCGGTACTGCGGCACCGGTGCCGGCCGGTAGTAACGCGGTGCAGGCTGGTAGTAGTAACGCGGTTGCGGGGCAACATAGTAGCGGTCCTGGCGGTAATAGCCGGGGTACACGTAGCGGTCGCTGGTGTAGTAGTCACTGCGGTAATAGCCGTCGCTCTCGTAGTAGGGGGCGCAGGCGGAGGTCAGCAGTCCGAGCAGGACAATGATCAGGATTCGTGGGTACATGGCGGCCTCCTGGACCGCAGGGGTGCCCGACACAGCGGCGCTGGCGAGCGTCGACGACGATGCGTTGATCGACACTGCATAAGACAGTCCGGCCAGGGTTCAGTGCCATTTCTGCAACAAATTGAAACATCCCGTATAACCCTGAAAAACATGCAGTCATTTTTCGGTCATCTCACTAGAATGTCGCCACCGGCACACATCATGGGACGATCATGCCCTCGCCTTCCGCCCTGTTCTCGCAACGCTCGCTGATCTTCACCCTGCTGCTGTTGCTGGGCTGCGGCTTCCTCGCCACCTCGCTGCTGAGCTACTACGCCTCGCGCGGGGCGATCCGCGACGGCATCGTCAACACCGAGCTGCCGCTGACCTCCGACACCGTCTATTCGGAAATCCAGAAAGACCTGATCCGCCCGGTGCTGATCTCGTCGATGATGGCCCAGGACACCTTCCTGCGGGACTGGCTGCTGGGCGGCGAACAGGACCCCACCCGCATCACCCGCTACCTGGGCGAAGTGATGGGCAGCCAGGGCACCTTCACCAGCTTTCTGGTTTCCGAACGCAGCCGCACCTATTACCAGGCCAAAGGTGTACTCAAACAGGTGAAGGCCGATACCTGGCGCGATGCCTGGTATTTCCGCCTGCGCCAGGCCAGCGTGCCCTACGAGATCAACGTCGATGTGGACATGGCCAACCAGGACAAGCTCACGGTGTTCATCAACTACCGCGTGCTCGACTACCAGCAACGTTTCATCGGTGCCGTGGGCGTGGGGTTGAGCGTCGAGTCAGTGGTACGCCTGATCGATGACTACCAGCGCCGCTACCAGCGCTCGGTGATGTTCACCGACGCCCAGGGCAAGGTACTGCTGACCGGTTCTGATGGCGGCCCCCATGGCCTTCGCGCAGGGCAGCAGCTAAGTGACAGCAGCCAGTGGCAGGACCTGCTGGCGCGCATGCCGACCCCTGCCGCCGGCAGCCACGAGTATTACGACAACGACGGCCACAGCCACTTCCTGAATGTGCGCCCGCTGCCCGAACTGGACTGGTACCTGCTGGTGGACAAGCGCGAGACCGGTGCCCTGGACCGTATCCGCCAGTCGCTGTACCTGAACCTGGCGATCTGCACCATGATCACCCTGGTGGTGCTGTCGCTGCTCAACGCCATGATCAAGCGCCACCAGGACAACGCCGAGGCCCTGGCCACCCTCGACAGCCTCACCGGCCTGCCCAACCGGCGCAGCTTCGACCTGCTGGCCGGCCAGGCGCTGGCCGAAGCACAGCGCATCAGCGCACCGCTGGTCGCCCTGTTGATCGACCTCGACCATTTCAAGGCACTCAACGACACCCACGGCCACCTGGCCGGCGACGAAGTGCTGCGCCAGTTCGCCAACGTGCTGCAGGGCAGCCTGCGCCAGTCCGATATACTCTGCCGCTGGGGCGGCGAGGAGTTCATCGTGCTGCTGCGCGAAACCGAAGGGCGCCAGGCCGTCGAAGTGGCCGAAAAGATCCGCCGGCGCACCGAACAGCTGATCTTCAGTTATGCCGACCAACCGCTGCGCCTGACCGTCAGCATCGGCCTCGCCGGCCTGCAGCGCGACGACAGCCTGCACAGCCTGTTGAGCCGCGCCGACCACGCGCTTTATCGTGCCAAACAAGGCGGACGCAACCGCGTCTGCAGCCAGATGCCCGGACCCGACCATGACCAGTGACCAGCACTGCCCCGCCTGCGGCGCCGCCAACCAGTGCGGCCTGGCCAACCCGGCCAGCGCCACCCAAGGTTGCTGGTGCTTCGGTGTGAGCATCGACCCGGCCATTATCGAAGCCCTGCCTGCCGAACTGCGCAACCAGGCCTGCCTGTGCCCACGTTGCGCGAAGGTGGACGAGCAACTCAAGGCAGCGCAATCACGGGCGATCCGCTAGACTGCGCGCCGATCTGCCGCGACCTGCCGCCATGCGCCTCGACCGTTTCCTCGCCAACCAGCCCTGCCTCAACCGCCAGCAAGTGCGCCTGCTGCTGGTGCAGCGGCGTGTGCGCGTGGATGGTGTGACCACCGCCGACCCCCTGCATGAGGTACGCGAGTTCAGCCGTGTCGAGGTGGACGAGCAACTGCTGCAGGCCGGCCGCCCGGCGCGCTACCTGATGCTGCACAAGCCCATGGGTTGCGTGAGCGCCACCAGCGACCCGCAGCACCGCACCGTGCTCGACCTGCTGCCAGCCGCCTGGCGCGACGACCTGCACATTGCCGGGCGCCTGGACTACAACACCACCGGCCTGCTGATCCTGACCAACGACGGCCAGTGGTCGCGCCGCCTGACCCAGCCACAGACCAAGCTGGCCAAGGTTTACCACGTACAGACCGAGGACGAGATCGGCGCCCACTACGTCGAGAAGTTTCGCCAAGGCTTCTATTTCGCCTTCGAGGACCTCACCACCCAGCCCGCGCAGTTGGACATCCTCGGCCCCCGCGAAGCGCGGCTGGCGATCGTCGAAGGGCGCTATCACCAGGTCAAACGCATGTTCGGCCACTTTCAGAACAAAGTGGTGGGGCTGCACCGGGAAAGCATGGGGATGATCGAACTGGACCCGGCCTTGTTGCCGGGTGAATACAGGGACCTTTCTGCCGCGGAAATCGCCTGTTTCTGAACAGCTGCGATGGCTCTGGACAGGCGTTTTTCGCGCAAACGATTGGGTAGCCCCGGCACGTTTCCACTACACCGACCGCCCAGCGGTTTCCTGCAAAAAATCCCCGGAAAGTCACTTGCGCGATCAGTAGTCCGCTGCTTGACTGCCAACTTGTCGGTCCGCCTGTGACTTACCGGTCACAAGTGCAGTCCAAGACACCTTTTTGCCGGCCACCCAGGGTCTCGACACCGTGGGGCACGGCAAATCGCCCGCTACAACAATACCGTCGACACACGCGTCAGGGATCGACACAAGGGCCTACCGGTTTTCTTCCAGGCAAATGCCTACCTGTCATAAAGCACGTGCACCCTAACGGCCTGCGCGGTTGATTCGAACGCGAGTTCACGAACCAGCCATGCAGACCAAAAGGTGACGCGAATACCCTTTTTTGCGCCAGGAGTCGATGACATGAGGCCAGAAATTGCTGTACTTGATATCCAAGGTCAGTACCGGGTTTACACGGAGTTCCATCGCGCGCAAGGCGCCGAAAAGACCATCATCCTGATCAACGGATCATTGGCCACGACGGCATCCTTTGCACAGACAGTGCGCAACCTGCACCCGCATTTCAACGTAGTGCTGTACGACCAGCCCTATGCCGGCAAGTCCAAGCCCCACAACCGCCAGGAACGGCTGATCACCAAGGAGACCGAGGCGCACATCCTCCTCGAGCTGATCGAGCACTTCCACGCCGACCACGTGATGTCGTTCTCCTGGGGCGGTGCCTGCGCCCTGCTGGCGCTGGCGCACCAGCCACGGTTGGTGAAGAAGGCCATCGTCAGTTCGTTCTCGCCGGTGATCAACGAACCGATGCGCGACTACCTGGAGCGCGGTTGCCAGTTCCTGGCCGCCTGCGACCGCTACCAGGTGGGCAACCTGGTCAACGACACCATCGGCAAATACCTGCCATCGCTGTTCAAGCGCTTCAACTACCGGCATGTCAGCAGCCTGGACAGCCACGAGTACGCGCAGATGCACTTCCACATCAACCAGGTGCTCGATCACGACCTGGAGCGGGCGCTGAAGGCCGCGCGCAACATCGACATCCCGGTGCTGTTCATCAACGGCGACCGTGACGAGTACACCACCGTCGAAGATGCGCGGCAGTTCAGCAAACATGTGGGGCAAAGCCACTTCAGCGTGATCCGCGAAGCCGGCCACTTCCTCGACATGGAGCACAAGAGCGCCTGTGAGGATACCCGCTCGGTCATGCTCGGCTTCCTCAAGCCGACCGTGCGCGAGTCCCGTCAACGCTACACCCACACGCAGGGGCAGCATGCACTGGCCATCTAAACGCGTACCGGCACCTGCATGCCTGGCTTATCCGCGGGCAGCAGGCTGCCGACAGCCTTTTATGACATTGGGCTATTAATTGGCTGGGGGTTATGGTAAAAAGTCGGGCGCAAACGCGGGTATAGTTTAGTGGCAAAACGAAAGCTTCCCAAGCTTTAGTTGAGGGTTCGATTCCCTCTACCCGCTCCAACATCGCATTCCCCGCATGACGTTCCAGCAACGTCATCGCTGTCAAAAGGAGCCTTGGCTCCTTTTTTCGTTTCTGCAGCCTTCGTTTCTGTACCATCCATTGATCTGGCCCATGGCCATCCCGTGCCCGATTGGCTTCAATGCCCGGTGCTGCCCAGCACGCAAAAGCACCTACGCTTTCTGAAACATTTCCAAAGGACTGCACATGTTTCTCTCCCGCTGGCTACCGGGCCTGGCCAACCTGCTGCACTACCGTCGCGAGTGGTTCCACGACGACCTGCAGGCAGGCCTGTCGGTGGCCGCGATCCAGATTCCCATCGCCATCGCCTATGCCCAGATCGTCGGCTTACCGCCGCAATACGGTTTGTATGCCTGCGTGCTGCCGATGATGGTCTATGCCTTGATCGGCAGTTCGCGTCAGTTGATGGTCGGGCCCGATGCCGCTACCTGCGCCATGATCGGCGGCGCCGTGGCCCCATTGGCCATGGGTGACCCGCAGCGCATCGCTGAACTGTCGGTGATCGTCACCGTGCTGGTGGGCGTGATGCTGATCGCCGCCGGGGTGGCGCGCGCCGGCTTCATCGCCAGCTTCTTCTCGCGGCCGATCCTGATCGGCTACCTCAACGGCATCGGCCTCAGCCTACTCGCCGGGCAACTCTCCAAAGTCGTGGGGTTCAAGATCGAGGGCGACGGATTCATCCTCAGCTTGATCAACTTCCTGCAGCGGCTGGGCGAGATCCACTGGTTGACGCTGTCGATCGGCTTGGCCGGGCTGGCATTGCTGATCTGGTTGCCGCGGCAGTTCCCCCGTGTACCGGCGGCGCTGGTGACGGTGGTGGTGTTCACCGCCCTGGCCGGGCTGCTCGGCCTGGACCGTTACGGCGTGGCGGTCCTTGGCCCGGTACCGGCGGGTATTCCGCAGCTGGCCTGGCCACAAAGCAACCTGGCGGAAACCAAGAGCCTGCTGCGTGACGCCCTGGGTATTGCCACCATCAGTTTCTGCAGCGCCATGCTCACCGCCCGCAGCTTCGCCGCCCGGCATGGCTATGCGATCAACGCCAACCATGAATTCGTCGCCCTTGGCGTGAGCAACCTGGCCGCCGGTATTTCCCAAGGCTTCGCCATCAGCGGTGCCGACTCGCGCACCGCGGTCAACGACATGGTCGGCGGCAAGAGCCAGCTGGTGGGCATCATCGCCGCGCTGGTGATTGCCCTGATCCTGCTGTTCTTCACCGCGCCCATGGCCTGGATCCCGCAAGCGGCGCTGGGCGCGGTGCTGTTGATGGCCGGCTGGGGGCTGATCGACATCAAGTCGCTCAAGACCATCCGCAAGCTCAGCCGCTTCGAATTCTGGCTGTGCCTGCTGACCACGGCCGGTGTGCTGGGGCTGGGTGTGCTGCCGGGCATCGTGTTTGCCGTGACCCTGGCCATCCTGCGCCTGCTCTACAGCATCTACCAGCCCACCGACGCCGTGCTCGGCTGGCTACCGGGCGTCGAGGGGCAGGTGGACGTGCGCCAGCACAAGGACGCCCGCACCGTGCCGGGCCTGGTGGTGTACCGCTTCGACGACGCGATCCTGTTCTTCAACGCCGACTACTTCAAGATGCGCCTGCTCGACGCCGTGCAAAGCGTGGACAAAGCGCAAGCGGTGCTGTTCGACGCCGAAGCCGTGACCAGTATCGACGTCAGCGGCATCGCCGCCCTGCGCGAGGTGCGCGACACCCTCTCGGCCCAGGGCATCCATTTCGCCATCGCCCGTGCCCGCGGCACCTTCCTGCGCATGCTGGTGCGCTCGGGGATGGCACGGGAAATGGAGGACAAGTTGCTGTTTGGTTCGGTGCGGGCAGGGATTCGGGCGTACCGGGTGTGGCGGAACAGGACGAGCAAGGCGCCCGCTGGCGAATAGAGTATTGATGTTCAGTGGCCCCCACCCCTTGGCTCAGCAAGCCTCGCACAAGCCGCATGACATGCTAAAGTCGCCGCGTTTTGAGCCACGCCCAACGGACTGCCCATGCCCGCACTCGACGCCCACCTGCCCGCCTGGGCCGACCTCAACCAACGCCACCCGTGCACCGCCCTGCTGCTGGGCAACGGTGCCAGCCGGGCGCTGTGGAAGCCGTTCGGCTACTTCTCGCTGTACGAAGAAGCCCAGCGTGCCGGCCGCAAGAAAGGCCTGGGCGTCAGCGACCAGGCATTGTTCAAGTCACTCGACAGCGAACTGTTCGAGCCGCTGCTGAGCACCCTGAACCACACCGTGCGCGCCAACGCCGCGCTGGCCATCAACTCCACGGCGCCGCTCAACCGCTACTACTCGATCAAGGAAGCCCTGATCCACGCCGTGCGCAGCGTGCACCTGCCTTGGGCGCTGATGCCCGCAGCCACCCTGACGGCGATCAACCAGGCGCTACGCGGTTATCGCAGCGTGTACACCAGCAACTATGACCTGATACTGCCGTGGGCCGTGCAACAGGCCCCGCAAGGCTTCGCCGCGCTGTTCGACGAACAAGGCTTCTTCGACGTGCGCCGCACCCGCAGCGAAGGCACCCGGGTGATGCACCTGCATGGCGGCTTGCACCTGCTCAAGCTGCCGGACGGCACTACCCGCCAACGCAGCGCCGAATGCGCAGAATTGCTGGACGGATTCGCCGTCAACATTCCCGGCGAGGTGCCGCTGTTCGTCAACGAGGCCCGCAGCGACGAGAAACTGCGCGCCATCCGCAACTCGGACTACCTGTCCTGGTGCCTGGGGCAACTGGCCGGCGAGGCCGAGGGGATCTGCCTGTTCGGCCAGCATCTGGATGCCAGCGACCAACACCTGCTCGACGCTGTCCGCCACGCTCGCCCGAACCATTTGGCGATCGCCGTCAGGCCGCTTAACGAGGCATCCATCATCAACCAGAAGCAGCATTTTATTAATCGCTTCGCCGATTTTACTGGTACTTCGCTGCACTTTTTCGACGCATCCAGCCATCCGCTGGGGCTGCTCGAATTGGCGATCGCGGTGCCTCCGGAGCGAAACAAGCGGCAATGAGCCAGCGGCGGGCAGCACTTTGCAAATGTAAATAATTATCGATAAGATCCGCACCCTTTCCCCTGGCCAGCCCCGGAAAGCGTGCATGCAGCGCCTGAAACCCGACCCTTTCGCCCAGGAAACCTGTCGTGGTTTCTATGCCGAGATCCTGCACTTCCTGCGCAAGCGCATGGACAATGCCAGCGATGCCGCGGACATGACCCAGGATGTGTTCGCCCAATGGCTGGGTTACCGTGAACGGGCTAAGGTGGAGCAGCCCCGCGCCTTCCTGTTCCAGGTGGCGCGCAACCTGCTCAGTGATCACTGGCGCCGGCAAAAGGTTCGCCACGCCGTGCTGGAAGACGACGCCTCGATCGACGAACAGGCCCAGCCCGGCAACGACCCGCTGGACCACGCGCAACACCAGCAGCGGCTGGCACAATTGCGCCAGGCACTTGGCGAACTCTCGCCGCGGCGCCGGCAAGCCCTTATGCTGCATCGCTTCGAGGGCCTGACCCAGGCCGAGATTGCCGAACGCATGAACATTTCCGTCAGCATGGTCGAGAAACACATCGCCGCCGCCCTGCTGCAGTGCAAGCAACATCTGGACAGTAAGACCGGCACGGAGCAGTCCCCATGACCCCTACTGACGAATTCGACCCAAACCTGGTCGACACGCAGGCGGCAAGCTGGTTCAGCCGCAACCGCAACACACCGTCCAAGGGTGAGCGCGACGCCTTTGCCCAGTGGATGCAGACTGCCGAGCATGCCCGCGCCTACCGCCAGTTCGAGCAACTGTGGGATGACCTGGCAACGCTCAAGCAAGCCAGCCGCCCCGTGCCCCTACCGGCGCAACGCGCCACGCCCTTGCGCCCGGCCCTTGCGGCAGCGGCGGCGTTGGTGTGCATGCTGCTCGTGGGCAACCCCGGTGCGGGCAGCGCCGCCCTCAGCCAGCACATCGCCGCCAGCCAGGGCATGCAGAACCTGCACTTGCCCGACGGCAGCCAGTTGTACGTCAATGCCCATACCCGGCTGCGCCTGGACTTCAACGCCGAGCGGCGGGTGATCCACCTGGACCACGGCCAGCTGTACATCGAGGTTGCCGCCGACAAGGAGCGCCCTTTGTTCGTCGATGCCGGCAGCGCCCGCGTGCGGGTAGTCGGGACCGGCTTCGACCTGCGGCGTGGCGAGCGCGAACTGGAAGTGCGCGTCGCCCACGGCCAGGTTGCATTCGAAGCACTCGGTGAACGCCACGCGCCTTTGCTGCTGAGCGCCCAGCAGGGTGCCACCTACGACCTGGCCCGCGGCACCCTTGCGCAGCAAGCGCTGAGCGAACAGCCCATTGCCGATTGGCGCAACGGCCAGGTGAGCTTTCGCAACCGCGAGCTGGCCAGCCTGATCGACGAGCTGAGCCTGTACCGCGAGCAGCCGGTGCTGCTCGCGGATCCAGCCTTGGGCCGCTACAAGGTCTCTGGCAACCTCGACGTGCATGACCCGGACGCGCTGCTCAATGCGCTGCCGGCCCTGTTGCCAGTGAAAAACACACTGTTGGCCGACGGTCGGCTGCGCATCGAGCGTCGGTAAAAATAATTTGAGAATTTTTATCATTCGCAGGTGAGGTTTTTTCGCAACGCCACGTCTTCCTCCCCGCCTGCCCCATGACGGCAGGTTTTTTCGGCCTTTTGCCATTTGGGGGAATTCATGTTGTCCGCGTTGCGTCCGTTGCACCACCTGCCCGCCCGTCCTACCCTGCTTGCCCTGTGCCTGGCCATGAGCCTGGGCGCCCAGGCTGCGCCGATGCCCGTCGACCTACCCGCCCAGCCACTGGCACGCTCACTGAGCCAACTGGCGCAACAGGCCAAGGTGCAATTGCTGTTCGACGAAGCGCAGCTGGGCACAGCCCTGGCCCCGGCGCTGAAGGGCGACTTCGAGGCCGAGGCGGCCATCGCCCGACTGCTGGTCGGCAGCCGTTTCAACGTGGTACGCATGGGCAATACCTTCGTGGTTCGCCTGCGTGAAGACGCCCCCAGTGCCGACAACAGCATTCAGCTTGGCGCCCTGAGCATCGTCGGTGACGGGCAACAGGTCGACGCCAGCAGCGTCGGGCGCTCGACCCTCGACCAGGAACAGATCGACCGTTACCAGCCAAGCAATATCCCCAGCGTGCTGGCGACCCTGCCTGGGGTGAACATGGGCGGCTCGGCCAAGCCCGGCGGCCAGACCATCAACATCTGGGGCCTGGGCGATGCCGAAGACGTGCCGATGACCGTCGACGGTGCGACCAAGAGCGGCTTCGAGCGCTACCAGCAAGGCACCATCTTCATCGAACCCGAGCTGATCAAGCACATCGAGGTAGAAAAGGGCCCGCACTCGGTCAAGACCGGCAACGGCGGCTTTGGCGGCAGCGTCAACATGGAAACCAAGGATGCCAGCGACCTGCTGCAGGAAGGCCGCAACAGCGGCGCCATGGTCAAGTATGGCTACGCCAGCAACGACCATCAGCAGATCTACAGCTCGGCCCTGTTCGGCCGCACCGAGGATGGCCGCATCGATGGCCTGGTGTATTTCACCAAACGTGACGGCGGCAACCTGAAGATGGCCGACAGCCTGCCCGATCCGACCGGCCGCTGGCCGATCAACCCGCAGCGCTTGCCCTACAGTGCTCTGGACCTGGATGGCGCATTGCTCAAGACCAACATCCACTTCACCGACGAGCACAGCCTGGGGCTTTCCTGGTCGCGCGCGCAGAGCGAGCGCTGGACCACCTTTGCCGCCACTGCCTTCCCCGCGCCGCCTTCGGCGGCGGACATCAAGAAATACGGTTACGAAGGTGCGCTCAAGCGCTTCCTGGCCAACCGCGAAACCGTCGACACCACCTGGTCGGCCACTTACAAGTATCAGCCGATCGACAACCCCTGGGTCGACTTGCAGGTCAAATACTCCGAGTCCGACACCCGGCAAACCGACGAGCGTGATGCCACCGCGTTCTTCCAGCCCTCCACCGGTGGCCGCAAGATGGACACCGAGTACCAGGACCGCACGCTCGAAGTGAAGAACACCAGCACTTTCCTCACCGGCCCACTGGAGCACGCACTTACCGGCGCAGTGCAGGTGCGCCGCCACGATCGCGATACGCAGATGTGGATGCCCGGCAAGAGTTATGAAGTGCCCAAATACAACTACGGCAACTACCAGCCGTACTTCATGCCCAGCGGCCAGGTCGACAGCCAGGGCTACTATCTGCAGGACGCCATCACGCTAGGCGACCTGACTGTCACTCCGTCGCTGCGCTACGACCACGTCACCAATCGTGGCAAACCCAACGACGCACCCTACTACAACAATCCGGCGGCCGGGCATGACTACAGCGCCAAGACCTACAGCGGCTGGTCGCCGCGCCTGTCGCTGTTCTGGAAGATGACCGAGCAGACCGCGCTGTTCGCCGACTACAGCAAGACCTGGCGCGCTCCGGTGCTGGACGAGCAGTACGAGGTACAGGGACTGGGCAGCCGCACCGCCACCAGCCGCGACCTGGACCCCGAGCGCATCACCGGTATACGTGTCGGCAGCATCAGCAACTTCAACAATGTGTTCACCCAGGGCGACAGCGCGCAGATCCGCACTACCCTGTTCCAGAACAAGATCACCAACGAGATCTTCAAGGCCACTGGCATCGGTTGCCAGCAACAGATGGTCACCGGCGGAAACATCTCCGATACCTGTGGCAACGGCCTGATGGGCAACTACCGCAACATCGGTGACGCCAACTACAAAGGCTTCGAGATCGAAAGTTTCTACGACGCCACCTATATGTTCGGCGCGCTGTCGTATGCCTGGATGGAGGGCCGTCACGAGGGCGCCTACACCAACCCCTGGGGGCCAGATGTATGGGCCAAGGATGTGCCGGCGCCCAAATGGATCGCCACCCTGGGCGTGAAGATCCCCGCCTGGGACGCCCGGATTGGCTGGACCGCGCAATTCGTGGGGGCCACCCACCACCTGCCAAGCGACAAGTATTTCGATGGCCCGGCCAGTGCGCTGGGTGACCGCTACTACGACAACTTCGGCAACGAAAAATACGAGCTGCACGGCTTGTTCGCCAACTGGAAGCCGCAGCAGCGCTACCTGAAAGGTACAGAGGTCAACCTGACCGTGGACAACCTGTTCAACAAAGCGATTCGTCCGGAGCTGTCGGGAGAAAACGCGTACACCGTGGGGCGCAACGCCAAGGTCAGCGTAACGCGGTTCTTCTGATGGGGGGCGAAACCCTCACGAGCCATTGCGCGAGGGTTTGTGCTGCTTACTCGGCCAACCGCTGGTAGGCGCTGGCGACGTTTACGCGCATTGCTGCAAAGGCCAGGTCCAGGATGGTCTGGGCCACGGGATAGGTCCCGCGCGCCTGCATCCAGGCCAGGACATCGGCCAGGTGCCAGAGCGCCGTGCTGCCGTCATGCACCGGCGCCGGGAAGCTGCGGTAGTGGGCCAGCATCAGTTTGCGCATGTTCTGCCGCGACACGCCCACCAGCTGTGCCACATCGGTCAGGCCGACCAGGTCGGGTGTGGCTTCGATCAGCTGGGCCTGCGGCACAATGCGCTGCACATCGGCCAGGGCACTTTGCAGGGCTTCAAGGGCAGAGTCGGCCTGCCGCGCAAAGGCCAACGCCAGCCGGCCTGGCTGACCGATGCCGACCACTGCGTCATCGCAACCGCCCTGCCCCAGGCGCTCGACCAGGGCGTCGAGGTCTTCGTCGCCGGCCAGTTGGTATTTAAGGGTGAATTCGTATTCCATCACTTAGGCTCCGGATTCGCAGGGGTGTGCGGGCGCGCCGATGTGCAGTTGTCCACCACGCGCCGCAGCATGCGGGCAAAAGTGCCAGGGTTTCTGGGCGTGCTCCACACACTGGTGATGCAGAACTCGCCACAGCGGCAATCGCGATCGTTCAAGGGGCAGTAGATGCGCCCCCAGCAATGGCCACCGCCCACCGTGACTCGCCAACCCTGCGCCTCGGCGTGTTTCAGGGTGTGTTCAACTTCCTTGTTGGGGTGAGCGGGTCGGGCCATTGGCTGGGCTCCAGTATGGGCAAGAGAAAATGGTTGTCAATCGACAACCTAAAGTTGCCGACGAACGTTTCTCAAGCCAGCCTAGGCCCGCTTTGGTCGTTCAAAATGCCGAAGCGGCGTTACCGGAGATGTCCTATTAGAAACAGCGAAACTGACGCGCCTGGCAGGTCACCCGGCAATCAACCCATCCGCGCGCAACAGGCTTTCCAGGCAATGCTCGCGCACCCCGTAGAACGCCTTGAGCTCGGCGATTTTTTCCAGCAGTGCGGCATTGTCCTGCGCCTGGCGACGCTTGACCGCAAGGATCATCTTGTTCTTGTTGGTGTGCTCCAACGAGATGAACTCGAAGACCTTGGTCTCATAGCCGCAGGCTTCGAGGTACAGCGCGCGCAGGCTGTCGGTGAGCATCTCGGCCTGCTGGCCCAGGTGCAGGCCGTACTGCAGCATCGGCTGCAGCAACCCTGGGCTGTGCAATTGCGGGCGGATCTGCTTGTGGCAGCACGGCGAGCACATGATGATCGCCGCGTTGCAGCGGATGCCGGTGTGGATGGCATAGTCGGTGGCGATGTCACAGGCATGCAGGGCGATCATCACCTCGATGGCCTCCGGCACCACACTGCGCACGTCGCCGCATTCGAACACCAGCCCCGAGTGCTCCAGGCGCGCAGCAGCGGCGTTGCACAGCTCGACCATGTCCGGGCGTAGCTCTACGCCGGTGACCTCTGCCTCACGCCCAAGGGTGTTGCGCAGGTAGTCGTGCATGGCGAAGGTCAGGTAGCCCTTGCCCGAGCCAAAGTCGGCTACCCGCAGCACCTGTTCGGCAGCCACCGGCGCGCTGGCCAGGGCGTGGTCGAAGACCTCGATGAACTTGTTGATCTGCTTCCACTTGCGCGACATCGACGGGATCAACGCGCCTTGCGCGTCGGTCACCCCTAGGTCGCGCAGGAAGGGCCGCGACAGTTCCAGATAGCGCTTCTTCTCGCGGTCATGCCCACCTGCCGCCGCTTCTCGGGGAGCCTGTTGGGCCAGGTGACGGCGCAACATCGGCTTGCCCTTCTTGCTGAACTCCAGTTGCACTTCACCCTCACCGGTGAACAGGTGAGCGTTGCGAAAGCTCTCCGGCAGCAGCTCGGCCACCAGTGCCTGCGCCTGGCCCAATGGCAGGTTGCGGGTGATGTCGCGGGTCTGGTGGCGGTAGACCAGTTGCAGGCAGGCCTCGCCCTTGAGCTGCACCAGTTTGGCGATGATCCGCTGCAGGGTCTGGTCGGCCCCCACGTGGCGGGCCAGCACCAGCTTGGCCAGGCTGCCATCGGCCAGGGCATCGGCCAGCAGGCTCAGGAACTGGGCGCGCGCATCCGGCGCGGTGGGGGCGGAAGTAGTCGACGACATGGGGAGCGGGTGCCTCGGAATGCGGGGAGCGCGTTGCGCAATGCCGCGCATTCTACGTCGCTGACCGCCCATCGCGAAGGTTTTCGCGATGGGCGCGGTTCAATCGAGGATCACCAGGCGGTTGGGCAACTCGTTGCGCGCGTGGGTGGGCGGCACGTGTTCGCTGAGCAGTTCGCCACAGGCCTCGATGCAGTCGACGAAACCTTGCAAGGTATGGCCCTGGCAGACCTGCTCGGTAAACCGCGCGACGATCGCTTCGCGGGCCTGGGGCGGCAGGTGCCGGGCGATCCCCTCGTCGACCAGGATCTCGACATGCCGCTCGGCCTCGCTGACGAAGATCAGCACCCCGGTGGCCCCAGCGGTGCGCTGCAGATTGAGCTCAAGAAACTGCTGCCGGGCAAGCCCGGAAGCGCGTCGACGGCGCAGGATCGCCGGCACCACCCAGGCGGCCAGGCGTGGATGGCGCAACAACAGGCACAAGGTAACGAAGGTGAGCATCTGCGCCAGCAACAGGCCGTTGAGGCCGATCCCGCCCTGCCAGCGGTGCAGCAGCAGCGGGATGACCAGCGCCAGCAGCGCGGCCCAGAGCAGGGGTAAATAGGGGTAGTCGTCGGCGCGGCGCGCCAGCACGGTCACCAGCTCCGCGTCGGTGCGCCGCTCGACGCGTGCGATCGCCTCGGCGATCTGGCGCTGTTCGTATTCGGTCATGCCATCGTCTCTCGAGCGTTCTTATCGTTGTTATCCCGGCATCGGGGTGGCGAGAGTGTATCTCAACAAGCGCTTCATATAAGGCATAATCCGCGGCTGCGTCGGATCATGGACGAATGATCCAGAAAATCGCCAGCGGGCTCCAGAACAACAGGCGTACGAAACCTCTCGGCCAACCGCCCTACTCAACAACGGAATTGATGATGAAACTGTCTTTGCTGGGCCTGGCCATGGGCCTTGCCAGTCAGGCGGCCTTTGCCGCCCCCCCCGCCCCGCCCCTGCAAGACAAGCAGGCATTCATCGACCATCTGGTCAGCCAGATGACCGAGGCCGAAAAGATCGGCCAGCTGCGCCTGATCAGCATCGGCCCCGAGATGCCCCACGAGAAGATCCGCGAAGAGATTGCCGCCGGGCGCATCGGCGGCACCTTCAACTCGCGCACCGCCCCCGAGAACCGACCGATGCAGGACGCCGCCATGCGCAGCCGCCTGAAGATCCCGATGTTCTTCGCCTACGACACCATCCATGGCGAGCGCACCATCTTCCCGATCGGCCTGGGCCTGGCCGCCTCCTGGGACATGGACGCCATCGCCAAGGTCGGCCGCACCTCGGCCATCGAGGCCGCCGCCGACTCGCTGGACATGACCTTCGCACCGATGGTCGACATCGCCCGCGACCCGCGCTGGGGCCGTACCAGTGAAGGCTTCGGCGAAGACACCTACCTCACCTCGCGGATCGGCCAGGTGATGGTCAAGTCGTTCCAGGGCAAGAGCCCGGCCGAGCCCGACAGCATCATGGCCATCGTCAAGCACTTCGCCCTGTATGGCGCGGTGGAAGGCGGGCGCGACTACAACACGGTCGATATGAGCCTGCCGAAGATGTACAACGAATACCTGCCGCCCTACCGCGCCGCGCTGGACGCCGGTGCCGGCGGGGTGATGGTGGCGCTGAACTCGATCAACGGTGTGCCGGCCACCTCCAACACCTGGCTGATGAACGACCTGCTGCGCAAGGAGTGGGGCTTCAAGGGCGTGACCATCAGCGACCACGGCGCCATCCAGGAACTGATCCGCCATGGCGTGGCCCGCGACGGTCGCGAAGCGGCCAAGCTGGCGATCAAGGCCGGCATCGACATGAGCATGAACGACACCCTGTACGGCGAAGAGCTGCCAGGCCTGCTCAAGTCCGGCGAAGTGAGCCAGGGCGAGCTGAACCAGGCGGTGCGCGAAGTGCTGGGCGCCAAGTACGACATGGGCCTGTTCAAGGACCCGTACGTGCGCATGGGCAAGCCTGAGACCGACCTAGCCGACTACTACGCCGAGAACCGCCTGCACCGCGACGCCGCCCGTGACGTGGCACGCCGCAGCCTGGTGCTGCTGGAGAACCGCGAGCAGACCTTGCCGCTGAAAAAGGCCGGCACCATCGCCCTGGTCGGCCCACTGGCCGACGCCCCCATCGACATGATGGGCAGCTGGGCCGCCGACGGTAAGCCACAGCACTCGGTCACCGTACGCGAAGGCCTGCGCCGCGCCGTCGAGGGCAAGGCCAAGCTGGTCTACGCCAAAGGCTCGAACGTGACCGGCGACAAGGCCATGTTCGACTACCTCAACTTCCTCAACTTCGATGCCCCGGAGATCGTCAACGACCTGCGCCCGGCCGCCGTGCTGATCGACGAAGCGGTCAAGGCCGCCCAGCAGGCCGACGTGGTGGTGGCCGTGGTCGGTGAATCCCGTGGCATGTCCCACGAATCATCGAGCCGCACCACCCTGGAAATCCCGGCGGTACAACGCGACCTGATCAAGGCGCTCAAGGCCACCGGCAAGCCCCTGGTGCTGGTGCTGATGAACGGCCGCCCGCTGTCGATCGCCTGGGAGCGCGAGCAGGCCGACGCGATCCTCGAAACCTGGTTCAGCGGCACCGAGGGCGGCAACGCCATCGCCGACGTGCTGTTCGGCGACTACAACCCGTCGGGCCGCCTGGCCATTACCTTCCCGCGCTCGGTCGGGCAGATCCCGATGTACTACAACCACCTGCGCATCGGCCGCCCGTTCACCCCAGGCAAGCCGGGCAACTACACCTCGCAATACTTCGAGGAGCCCAACGGCCCGCTGTACCCGTTCGGCTACGGCCTGAGCTACACCAGCTTCGACCTGACCGACCTGACCCTGTCGCGCACCGAGCTCAAGCGCGGCGAAACCCTCAAGGCCAAGATCACGGTGAAAAACACCGGCAAGCGTGACGGCGAGACCGTGGTGCAGCTGTACCTGCAGGACCAGAGCGCGTCGATGAGCCGCCCGGTGAAAGAGCTGAAGAACTTCCAGAAACTGATGCTCAAGGCCGGTGAAGCCCGCACCGTGACCTTCGACATCAGTGAAGAAGACCTGAAGTTCTACAATGGCCAACTGCAGCGGGTGGCCGAGCCTGGCCAGTTCAATGTGCAGATCGGCCTGGACTCGCAGGATGTGCAGCAGCAGAGCTTCGAGCTGCTGTAACACCTGAGCCGGCCTCTTCGCGGGTAAACCCGCTCCCACAGGATCCTCTGTACCTGTGGGAGCCGGTTTACCCGCGAAAAGGCCGGACCTGACAACCGAAATCCCGGATCCGCCCCATGCCCTCTTCCTTCCGCGCCCTGCGTCTGGGGCTGATCATCCTGCTGATCCTGGTCGGCACCGGCCTCAGCGCCGGCTGGGCCATGCACCAGGCCAAGCGCGAGGCGATGCAGGCCGACGCGCAGCGGGCCAGCCAGCAGCTGGGCCTGTACGCCAACACCTTGCACACCCTGATCGAACGCTACCGCGCCCTGCCCGCCGTACTGGCGTTGGACCCGGAGCTGGTAGCCGCCCTGCGCGGCCCAGTCACCGAGCAGGTGCAGGACACCCTGAACCGCAAGCTCGAACGCATCAACGGCGCCGCCAATTCCTCCACCCTGGAGCTGCTCGACCGTACCGGCCTGGCCATCGCGGCCAGCAACTGGCGCCTGCCGACCACCTATGTCGGCTCCAACTACGGCTTTCGCCCCTATTTCAAACAAACCCGCAGCCAGGGCAGCGGCCGCTTCTACGCGGTCGGTGTGACCAGCGGGGTGCCGGGTTATTTCCTGGCCAGCGCGGTCAACGACGAGCATGGCCGCTTCCTCGGCGCCATGGTGGTCAAGCTGGAGTTCCCCGAACTTGAACGCGAGTGGCGCCAGGGCAGCGATATCCTGCTGGTCAGCGACGCCCGCGGCATCACCTTCATCGCCAACCAGGACGGCTGGCGCTACCGCGAACTGCAGCCGCTGAGCGGCGCCGACCGCGCCGAACTGGCCGAAACCCGCCAGTACGACAAACAGCCGCTGGTGCCCCTGCAACACCAGGCCCTGACCCGCTTCGCCGACAACAGCCACCTGACCCGCGTGCAAGGCCCCGACGGCGCCGCCGAATACCTGTGGGAGCGCCTGCCACTGGAAGCCGAAGGCTGGACCCTGCACCTGCTGCGCAAGCCGCAGGTCGCCGAGGACGGCCGTAACGCCGCCCTGGCCGCCGCCGCGATCTGGCTGACCCTGGTGTTCGCCGCGCTGTTCGTCAGCCAGCGCCTGCGCCTGGCCCGCCTGCGCCAGCGCAGCCGCGAAGAGCTCAAGCGCCAGGTCGAGGAGCGCACCCGCGAACTGCGCACCGCCCAGGAAGGCCTGGTGCAATCGGCCAAGCTGGCGGCGCTGGGGCAGATGTCCGCCGCCCTGGCCCACGAGATCAACCAGCCCCTGACCACCCAGCGCATGCAGCTGGAAACCCTGCGCCTGCTGCTCGACCATGGCCGTTACGACCAGGCGCGCCAGGCCCTGGAGCCGCTGGAGCAGATGCTCACGCGCATGGCCGCGCTCACCGGCCACCTGAAGACCTTCGCCCGCAATAGCCCCGGTGGGCTGCGCGAGCGCCTGGACCTGGCCACGGTGGTCGACCAGGCGCTGCACCTGCTCGATGCGCGCATCCACGCCGAAGCGGTCGACGTGGCGCTGTACCTGGCCCGCCCGGCCTGGGTGCGCGGCGATGCGATCCGCCTGGAGCAGGTGCTGATCAATCTGCTGCGCAATGCCCTCGACGCCATGGCCGACAAGCGCTACAAACGCCTGGAGATCCGCATCGAACTCGACGATGGCCAGTGGCGCCTGAGCGTACTCGACTCCGGTGGCGGCATTGAGCCTGCCGACCTGGCCAAGGTGTTCGACCCGTTCTTCACCACCAAGCCGGTGGGTGAAGGGTTGGGCCTGGGCCTGGCGATTTCCTACGGCATCGTGGTCGATGCCGGCGGCTGCCTGCAGGTCGAGAACCTGCCGGGCGGCGCGCGTTTCAGCCTGACGCTTCCCCGTGACCTGGAGCCGGTATGTTGAATTCAGTGATCGTCGTCGATGACGAAGCCAGTATCCGCAGCGCCGTGGAACAGTGGCTGAGCCTCTCGGGCTTCAGCGTGCAACTGTTCGCCCGTGGCGAGGACTGCCTGGCGCAGCTGCCGCGCAACTTCCCCGGGGTGATCCTCAGCGACGTGCGCATGCCGGGGCTTTCCGGCATGCAACTGCTCGAACGGCTGCAGCAGGATGACCCCGACCTGCCGGTGATCCTGCTCACCGGCCACGGCGATGTGCCCATGGCGGTTGAGGCCATGCGCAACGGCGCCTACGACTTCCTGGAAAAACCCTTCACCCCGCAACACCTGCTGGGCAGCCTCGGCCGCGCCCTGGAAAAGCGCCAGCTGGTGCTGGAGAACCGGCGCCTGCACGAACAGGCCGACCTCAAGGCGCAACTGGAAAGCAGCCTGCTCGGCATGTCCCAAGGGCTGCAACAGCTGCGCCGGCAGGTGCTGGACCTGGCCAGCCTGCCGGTGAACGTGCTGATCCGTGGCGAGACCGGCAGCGGCAAGGAGCGGGTGGCGCGCTGCCTGCACGATTTCGGCCCGCGCGCAGACAAGCCCTTCGTCGCGCTCAATTGCGCGGCGATCCCCGAAACCCTGTTCGAGGCCGAGCTGTTCGGCCATGAGAGCGGCGCGTTCACCGGCGCCCAGGGCAAACGCATCGGCAAGCTGGAATACGCCAACGGCGGCACCGTGTTCCTCGACGAAATCGAAAGCATGCCACTGGCCCAGCAGGCCAAGCTGCTGCGGGTGATCCAGGAGCAGAAACTTGAGCGCCTGGGCGCCAACCAGAGCATCGCCGTCGACTTGCGCATCATTGCCGCGACCAAGCCGGACCTGCTTGAAGAGGCCCGCGCCGGGCGCTTTCGCGAAGACCTGGCGTACCGCCTCAACGTTGCCGAGCTGCGCCTGGCGCCCTTGCGCGAGCGGCGTGAAGACATCCCGCTGCTGTTCGAACACTTCGCCCGCACCGCCGCCGAACGCCTGGGCCGCCATGCCCCACCGGTCAGTGGAGGACGCTTGGCGCAACTGCTGGCCCACGACTGGCCGGGCAATGTGCGTGAGCTGGCCAATGCCGCCGAGCGTCATGCCCTGGGGCTGGATTCGCCGAACCTTGAGAGCCTGCCAGGCGGGCAGTCGCTGGGCGAGCAGATGGAGGCCTTCGAAGCCCAGTGCCTGCGTGCGGCGCTGCGCCAGCACAAGGGCGAGATCAAGGGGGTGATGGAGGCCCTGCAACTGCCGCGGCGTACGCTGAACGAGAAGATGCAGCGGCATGGGCTGGTGCGTGAGGACTTTCTCGGTAGCGAATGAGCGGATTTCCGCTTATTGAATCAGGGGAATGAGCGGAAGTTCGCTTATTGCCTGTTGGATCGTCGGGGCTGCTTTGCAGCCCATCGCGGCACACGGCCGCTCCTACAGGGATCGCGGGAGCCCAGGCACGGCAAGGCCTGTAGGAGCGGCCTTGTGCCGCGACGGGGCGCAAGGCGCCCCCAAATGGATCACCCCGCACCCATTTGGCACAGCTCCTGCAAAACCCTTCTCAAGCTGCGCCCCGAGCGCGCTCCACAAAAACAACGAGAAGGTATCCCTGATGGATAACGCCAGCACCCTGCCCACCGGGGCGGCCGCCGCGCCTGCCGCGGAAAAAACCACCGCCAGCCGCCTCAAATCGATCTTCAGTGGTTCCATCGGCAACATGGTCGAATGGTACGACTGGTACGTCTACGCCGCGTTCTCGCTGTATTTCGCCAAAGCCTTCTTCCCCGCCGGCGACACTACCGCGCAACTGCTCAACACCGCCGCGATCTTCGCCGTGGGCTTTTTGATGCGCCCGATCGGCGGCTGGCTGATGGGTATCTACGCCGACCGCAAAGGCCGCAAGGCCGCGCTGATGGCCTCGGTACTGCTGATGTGCGCCGGCTCCCTGGTCATCGCCCTCACCCCTGGTTACGAAACCATCGGCGTTGCCGCGCCGGTCCTGCTGGTGGTCGCGCGCCTGATGCAAGGCCTGTCGGTGGGCGGTGAATACGGCACCTCGGCCACCTACCTGAGCGAGATGGCCAGCAAGGAACGCCGTGGCTTCTTCTCCAGCTTCCAGTACGTGACCCTGATTTCCGGCCAGCTCATCGCCCTGGCGGTGCTGATCATCCTGCAACAGACGCTCACCACCGAGCAGCTGTATGCCTGGGGCTGGCGCGTACCCTTCGTGATCGGCGCGCTGTGCGCGGTGGTTGCCCTGTACCTGCGCCGCGGCATGGAAGAGACCGCCTCTTTCACCAAGAAAGAGAAGTCCAAGGAAAGCCTGATGCGCACCCTGATGCGCCACCCCAAAGAGCTGATGACCGTGGTCGGCCTGACCATGGGCGGCACCCTGGCCTTCTACACCTACACCACCTACATGCAGAAGTACCTGGTCAACACCGTGGGCATGAGCATCAGCGACTCGACCACCATCTCGGCGGCCACGCTGTTCCTGTTCATGTGCCTGCAGCCAATCATCGGCGGGCTGTCCGACAAGATCGGCCGTCGCCCGATCCTGATCGCCTTCGGCGTGCTCGGCACCCTGTTCACCGTGCCGATCCTCAGCACCCTGCACACCGTGCAGACCTGGTGGGGCGCGTTCTTCCTGATCATGGCCGCGCTGATCATCGTCAGCGGCTACACCTCGATCAACGCCGTGGTCAAAGCCGAGCTGTTCCCCACCGAAATCCGCGCCCTGGGCGTCGGCCTGCCGTACGCGCTGACCGTGTCGATCTTCGGCGGTACTGCCGAGTACGTGGCCCTGTGGTTCAAGAGCAACGGCATGGAAACCGGCTTCTACTGGTACGTCACCGGCTGCATCGCCTGCTCGCTGCTGGTATACGCGACCATGAAGGACACCAAGCAGCATTCGCGGATCACCACTGACTGATCAGCGGCACTGCAATGAACAAGGGGCGCTCCGGATAACAGGGCGCCCCTTTTTATTGGGTGTGAGCCGAATAGCAGACGTAGTCGGCTCACTAAATGAGCCGAATACGTATCACTCAGGACATCTCCATCGCCCGCTGTGGCTCACGACGCTGGTAGTACGTAGCCGCCAGCACCAACACCAGCAACACCCCACCCAGCACCATCGACGAACCCACAGTGCCGAAGTCCAGCCCGCCTTTCTCGTGGGTCTTGGTCAGCACATCGCCCAGGGTCGCACCGAATGGGCGGGTGAGCACGAAGGCGATCCAGAACAGCACCACGCCGGAAATCTTTGTCCAGTAGCGGGCAGCCGCCACCACGGCGATTGCCGAGCCGATCAACAGCGCACCGCCGGCAAAGCCCAACCCCGAATCATCGGCCAGGTAGTCGCCCAGCGCAGTGCCGAGGGTGTTGGAGAACAGGATCGCCACCCAGTAGAACAGCTCGCCGCTGCGGTTCTTGATGCGGGTCACATCCAGTGGGTTGCCGCTCAGGCGCCACACCGCGAAGGTCAGCAGCAGGATGCCGATCAGCAGCGCCGAGCCTGTTGCATAACCCAGCCCCAGGGTGCGGTCCATGAAGTCGGACATGGTGGTACCGGCAGTGCTGGTGGAGAGGATCACCAGCCAATAGAGCATCGGGTTGTAGCGGCGCGAGTAGAGCTGGGTGACCAGGGTCAGCAGGAACACGCTGATCAACAGCAGCGAGCTCATTGCATAACCGATGTTCAGGGTCATGGACAGCAAGTCGCCGGCCGTCTCGCCGAGTGTGGTTGCGCAGATCTTCATGACCCAGAAGGCCAGGGTGATTTGCGGGAGTTTGTTCATTGTTGTGCCGCTCCAGGTTTTGAGTGCGGCGATGGTGAATAGCGATGCCTGAAAAATCGGTTGGAGTTGTATGAAAAAAGTGTTGTTCGCGTAGGACGAACACTCGTGACCTGTTAATTCGGCATTAATTCCTACCCGCCATGCTGGGCCGACTGAAAAAGCCGCACCGTTCGCATGGCCTGACAAGGCCAGGTACTGCGTTCTGCGCGAGACAAGCACGCCCATAACAATCGATTTAATCGATTATTTAGCGTTATTTTTTGCGCTTTTTAATCAATTTAATAGGCGTAGCATTGAACCCATAGAAACAAACAACCCACTGATCCACCGGAGCAACGACCATGAAAAGCAAATTGATCCTCGCCCTGACCCTCTCGGTTCTGACCACTGGCGCTTTCGCCGAAGACGGTTTCGACCGTACCAGCGCCCACACTTTCGCCGCCGCCCAGAGCCAGTCGGCCAGCTACGCAGAAGATGGTTCTGATCGCACCGGTGGCCAACGCTTCGCCGAAGACGGCTTCGACCGCACCAATGGCCAACGCTTCGCCGAAGACGGCTTCGACCGCACCAACGGCCAACGCTTCGCCGAAGACGGTTTCGACCGCACCAATGGCCAACGCTTCGCCGAAGACGGCTTCGATCGCACCAACGGCCAGCGCTTCGCCGAAGACGGCTTCGACCGTACCAACGGCCAACGCTTCGCCGAAGACGGCTTCGACCGCACCAACGGCCACCGCATCAGCTGATCACTGATGCGTGCAACCAGCCCGGCTTCGGCCGGGCTTGATCATTTTCAGCCAGGCAAAGCCTTGGCACACTAGGCGCCTCGTTCCCAACCAGGAAGGGCCTCGCGGCCTTGCGCAGATGTACTACTACGAACCCGCCAAAGGCCACGGCCTGCCCCACGACCCGTTCAACGCCATCGTCGGCCCCCGGCCCATCGGCTGGATCTCCAGCCACGACCGCGAAGGCCGCCTTAACCTGGCGCCCTACAGCTTCTTCAACGCCTTCAACTACATCCCGCCGATCATCGGTTTCTGCAGCGTCGGGCGCAAAGACAGCCTGAACAACATCGAGCAGACCGGCGAATTCGTCTGGAACCTGGCTACCCGGCCATTGGCCGAACAAATGAATCAGAGCTGCGCCGCCGTGGCGGCGGAGGTCGACGAGTTCGTCCTCAGCGGCCTCACGCCAGCTGCCTCGAACCTGGTCAAGGTGCCACGAGTGGGCGAGAGCCCGGTGAGTTTCGAATGCAAGGTGAGCCAGATCGTCCAGCTCAAGCGGGCCGACCAGGAACTGGTGCCCAGCTGGCTGATCCTGGGTGAAGTGGTGGCCGTGCACATTGCCGAACACCTGCTCAAGGACGGCATCTACGACACCGCCGCTGCCGAGCCGATCCTGCGTGGTGGTGGCCCGGCGGACTACTTCGCACTGGGCGAGCTGTTCAAGATGAGCCGCCCGCAGGTCTGATCAGAAGATCAGCTGGCCTTCCTCGTCGACGCCTTGCAGGCGTTCGAGTTCGGCGCACGCGGCATCGTCGGCAGCGAGGGCGGACTTGAACACCTGGCCGTCGAGGACCTTGTGAAAGCGCGGCGCGCCGCCCATGTTCAGGGCCTTCACGGCGATCGCCGCGTTGTAGCCGCCGCCTTCCACCGGGACCATCGCCGAAACTGCTTCGAAGTGAGGGAATTCTTTACGTGCCATGCTGCTCTGCGCCTGAGTGATCGAGGGGCGGCATTGTACACCTGACAAGGTTGCCTGTTCCGGCCTCATCGCCGGCAAGCCGGCTCCCACAGTGGGTTCGTGCGGTCAGTGTGGGAGCGACTGTCTTGCGCAGTTCCTCTGTAGGAGCGGCCTTGTGCCGCGAAAGGGCCGCGAAGCGGCCCCGCGAGCTATGTGGCGCCGCCACTCTCGGAGGGCTGCTGCGCAGCCCTTTCGCGGCACGAGGCCGCTCCTACAGGGGCAAGCGAGCCCATGATGTGGGCTTCGCGGCGATAGGGCCGCAAGATCAGGCAAAGGTATGCAGGTCCAGGCTGCTGACCACTTGCGCCTGCACCAGTTCGCCAAACAGGTTCAGCGTCGGCGAAGCGAAGTAGCCACTCATCGCCTGCTGGTCGCACCAACTGCCGCTGAGCAGCCACAGGTCGGCATCGACTTGCGAGCGTTGCACACTGAACGCCAGGCAACCCGGCGCACGCCGCGTAGGCTCTAGCAGGTCGCGCAGGCGTACACCGAGTTCCGCGGAACGACCGTTGCTGGCGCGGATGAACGCCAAATGGGTGACCGGTTGCTGAAGGGTCATGAACGATCTCCTTGAAGCCAGGGGCGAGAAACAGGCTGCCAAGGTTAGGGGCCACCCCTCGCGCGACGTTAGGCCATTACTGCCGGCCGATTGCCTGATCCTGCAACGCTGCAGGATCAGGCAATCGATCTGCAGCATCCGACTAGCGCCCGGCATTGCCCAAACCTATGCTGCGTCGGTCAGCAGAGGAAACCCGCCATGACCACTCCCCCGCCCCTCGAACCCTCCCTGGAACAGCAGCGCCAGGAGCTGGCCGGGCTGATCCTGCGCCATGCCGGCGAACCCCATGGCCCGGCCTCGCCCATCGAAGACCTCTACCTCACCTGCTACCGCGAGGACATTCGCGGCATGCCCGCCCTGGCCCAGCCGGCCCTGTGCGTCCTGGCACAGGGCAGCAAGACCCTGATCCTGGGCGATGAACACTATGCGTACGATCCACTGAACTACATGGTGGTGTCGGTGACCCTGCCGATCAGCGGCGCGCTGCTCAAGGCCAGCCCGGAACACCCGGCCCTGGGCCTGCGGCTGGACATCGACCCGGCGCAGATCAGCCAGCTGATTGCCGAAAGCAGCCCGATGGTGGTGCCCAACCTGCCGTCCGGTCGCGGCCTGTTCGTCGAGAAAAGCGACCCGCAACTGCTGGATGCCCTGCTGCGCCTGATTCGCCTGCTGGATACGCCGCGCGATATCCCGATCCTCGCGCCGTTGATCCGCCGCGAGATTCTTTACCGCCTGCTGCGCGGGCCGCAGGGCCACCGTCTGTACGAGATCGCCCTGTCCAACAGCCAGACCCACCGTGTGTGCCAGGCAATCAACTGGCTCAACCAGCATTACCAGCAACCGCTGCGCATCGAGGACCTGGCGCGTGAGGTGAACCTCAGCACCTCGACCCTGCATCACCGCTTCAAGGCGGTGACGTCGATGAGCCCGTTGCAGTACCAGAAGCAGTTGCGCCTGCAAGAGGCGCGGCGGCTGATGCTCAATGACGGGCTGGAGGCGGCGGTGGCGGGGTATCGGGTGGGGTATGAGAGCCCGTCGCAGTTCAGCCGTGAGTACAGCCGGTTGTACGGCGCCCCGCCGATCAGAGATGTGGCGCGGTTGCGTGCCAGTGCGGGATGAAGCGGCGAACCGCGGCTTACACAGGATGGCACATGGCTTGATGTAGATGCGGTCGAGGTGGGAGCAACTGTCTTGTGTGACTTTTTCTGGCCTCATCGCCGGCAAGCCGGCTCCCACAGGACTTGCGCACGGCTTGAGGTCTGCGCGATCAGGGTGGGAGCCGGCTTGCCGGCGAATCGGGGGCAAAGCCCCCGCAGCCATAGTCAGCCTTGCACCGCTTGCTGCCATTGCCCCTGATCCACCTGGATCAGCGTCGGCCCCCGGCGCTCAACCGCCCGACCCAGCGCCGCCTGCAACTGCGCGACATCACCCACGTTCTCAGCCTCGGCCCCCAACGCCCGTGCCACACCGACGAAGTCCGGCGTATGAATATCCACGCCCACCGGTTCGATATCCCGGTTGACCATGTACTTCTTGATTTCCTCATACCCCTGGTTGTTCCACAGCAGCACGATCAGCGGCACCTGCGCCTCCACCGCACTGGCCAGTTCCGGCAGGGTGAACTGCAGGCCGCCGTCACCAATCAGGCACACCGCCGGCGCACGCTTGGCGGGCACTTCAGCGCTGCCCAGCCAGGCGCCCATGGCGGCAGGCAAGGCATAGCCAAGGGTGCCGTAGCCGGTCGACGCATTGAACCAGCGGCGTGGATGGGCCATGTCCAGGGTCAGGTTGCCGGTGTACACCGGCTGGGTCGAATCGCCGACCAGGATGGCGTTGGGCAGCGTTTCCAGGATGCCGGTCAGCAGGCGCGTCTGGCTCAGGGTCACCGGGTCCCAGGTTGCCGCATTGTCCTGGCGCAGACGCCCGGCACGCGCGGCACCCCACGCGCTGTCGCGGGGTGGCTGCGGTTGCGTTTGCAGGGCAGCAAGCAGCGCCTCGGCGGCCTGCTCGGCATCGGCCACCAGGGCCAGCTCGGGCAGGTAGTTGCGCACTGTCTGGTCCGGGTCGATATCGATGCGCAGCACGCTGCCGGGGATCTCGAAGCCGCCCTTGAAGGTCACGTCGTAATCGGTCTCGGCCAGCTCGGTGCCGATGGCCAGCACCACATCGGCCTCGGCTACCAGCGCGCGGGTGGCCGGCAGCGTCTGGGTCGAACCGATCTGCAAGGGGTGGTTCGCCGGCAGCAGCCCTTTGGCATTGATGGTCAGCGCCACCGGCGCCTGCAGGTGCTCGGCCAGGCGGGCCAGCGCCGTGCCAGCGGCCAGCGCACCGCCCCCGGCAAGAATCAATGGCCGGCGCGCCTTGGCCAGGCGCTCGGCCATCTGCCGTACCGCCTGCGGTGCAGCGCCCGCGCGGCTGGTGCGCACGGGGCGTGCCGACAACAGGTGATCGGCCGGCTCCACCAGCACGTCCAGCGGGATCTCGATATGCACCGGGCGTGGCCGGGCGCCGTCGAACACGGCAAAGGCACGGGCCAGCACCTGGGGCAGGTCATCGGCGCTCATCAGCGTCTGCGAGAAGGCCGCCACGCCCGCGACCAGGGCGGACTGGTTGGGCAGCTCATGCAACTTGCCGCGCCCGCCGCCGAGCTGGCTGCGCGACTGCACGCTGGAGATCACCAGCATGGGGATCGAGTCGGCATAGGCCTGGCCCATCGCGGTGGTGATATTGGTCATGCCTGGGCCGGTGATGATGAAGCACACCCCCGGCTTGCCCCGTGTGCGCGAGTAGCCGTCGGCCATGAACCCAGCGCCCTGCTCGTGGCGCGGGGTGATGTGGCGGATGGAAGACGCCGCCAGGCCACGATACAACTCGACGGTATGCACACCAGGAATACCGAAGACATGGTCGACGCCATAGTCTTCGAGGAGTTTGACCAGTACTTCGCCGCAGGTTGCCATGTTCGAATACCCGAATCTTGTTGAAATCGGTGTTCATGGAACCAATCCGCAGCTACCGCCACAATGCAAAAAAACACATACTAGCCATGACTTCACATCATGGCTTACCACGATGAAACGGCTACCGCCCCTGCCCGCCCTGCACACCTTCCTGGTGACCGCCCAACACTGCAATTTCACCCGTGCGGCGCAGCAGCTGCATATCACCCAGGGTGCGGTCAGCCGGCAGATCGCCGGGCTCGAGGAGCACCTGGGTTACCCGTTGTTCCAGCGCCAGGCCCGTGGCCTGGCCCTGACCCGCGAAGGGCAGGACTGGCTGCCCCGGGTGCAGCAGATCTTCGCCCTGGTGGAGCAAGGCGTGCGCGAGGTCGGCGGGCGCAGCAGCACGCTGCAGCTCAAGGCGCCGACCTGCGTGATGCGCTGGCTGTTGCCACGGCTGATGGAATGGCAGGCCTTGCGCCCGGACGTGCCGGTGGAGCTGACCACCACGGTGCAGCACGGGGTGGACTTCCGCCATGAAGGCTTCGATGCGGCCGTGGTGTATGGCGCCGCGCCCAACCATGGGCTGCAGGTGCGCAAGCTGTTCGATGAACAACTCACGCCGGTCTGCGCGCCCTCGCTGCTGAGTGGGCCATTGCCGTTGCAGCAGTTGCAGGACCTGACGCGGCACATGCTGCTGCACCCCTCGCGGGACGAGCATGACTGGCGGCTGTGGTTGCAGGCGGCGGGCGCCGGGTTCGAGCCGCAAGGGCCGAAGCAACATTTCGAGACGCTGGACATGGCAATGGCCATGGCTTCGCAGGGGACTGGGATCGCCATCGGCGATTGGGCGTTGATCGGCGATGACCTGCGCAGCGGGCGGTTGTGCATGCCGTTCGGGCTGAAAGTGACGACCGGGAAAGGGTATTACCTGGTGAGCCCGTCGAAGACCATGGCGGCGGGATTGGTCGAGTTGCTGGAGTGGTTGCAGGAGCGTGCCCGTCACTAGACCGCTGGGCGCGCGTTGCGCCCCGCTGTCACGGTCAGGATCATCAGCCTTGTGTTAATGACTCTGGCCTCATCGCCGGCAAGCCGGCTCCCACAGGTACAGCGCTGGCCTGAAGATGGCGCGATCGATGTGGGAGCCGGCTTGCCGGCGATGCAGGCGACTCAGTAGCCGACGGTGAACCGCACCCGTGAGTGCGCCGGCTTCTCCAGCTCATCGATCATCGCGATCGCATAGTCGGCGAAGGTGATCCAGCTCTTGCCCTCGGCGCCGATCAACAGGTGATCCTTGCCCAGCTTGTACTGCCCGCTGCGCTCGCCTTCAACGAACTCCGCCGACGGCGACAGGAAAGTCCAGTCCAGCGCCTGTTCCTGGCGCAGCGCGTCGAGGAAACGCACGCCGCCATTGGCCTCGGCCTTGTAGGCCTCCGGGAAATCCGGGCTGTCGATCACCCGCTGCCCGGACGGCAGCAGCAGGCTGCCGGCCCCCCCCACCACCAGCAGGCGCTTCACACCAGCGTGCTTGACCGGCCCGATGACAGCCTGGGGCTCAAGGGTCGAGAAATGCGCTGCGCTCAGCACCGCGTCACAGCCGCTGACCGCCGCCTGCAGGGCGGCGCTGTCCTTGGCGTCCAGCGCCTTGACGGTGACACCTTCACGGCCTTGCAGCTTCGACGGATCACGGGCGATGGCGACCACGCTGTGGCCACGGCGCAGGGCCTCTTCCAGCAGTTGGCTGCCGGCACGCCCGGTGGCGCCGATGATTGCGATCTTGCTCATGGAAAACACTCCAACAGGTTGAATGGGATTACCACTTCATCTCGCCCTTGGCGACCTTGGCGCCCAGTTCCAGGGAGCTTTCGTCGGCCAGGTTCGGGTAGCGCTTTTTCATCGCCGCGATCAGTGCGTCGGCGTTGCCGGCCTTGGCAGTTTCGGTATCGAAGTCACGAATGTAGTTGGCGGTGAAGCGCACGGCCTCCAGTGAACGGCTGCTGTCGCCCAGGAAGTGCCCGGGGACCACGGTGCGCGGCGCCAGTTGCTCGATCCTGGCCAGGGTATCCAGCCAGTCGGCGTGGGATTGCGCGGTCTGGGTGTCGGCCATCCATACATGGATGTGCTCGGACACCACCACGCCACCTACCACGGCCTTGATCGAAGGGATCCAGACAAAGCTGCGGTCCGGCTGCGGGCCGTCCAGGCCGACGACTTCCAGCGCCTGGCCTTCGAGCTTCAGCTGATTGCCGTCGAGCACTTGGGGCACGACCAACTTGCTTGGCTTATCGGCGCCCATTTGCGGGCCCCAGTAGGCGAGCTTGGCGTCCATGGTCTTGCGGATATGGGCAACGGTGGCGGCCGACGCGACCACGCGGGCCTTGGGGAACGCCTGGGTGAGCGTGTCCAGGCCGAAGTAGTAGTCCGGGTCGCCGTGGCTGATGTAGATGGTCGTCAGCTGCTTGCCACTTTTGCGCAGGCGCTCGACCACCTGTTCGGCCTGACCCTTGCCGAACTGCGCATCGACCAGGATCGCGTCGTGTTCGCCACTGACGATCACCGAACTGACCGGGAAAATGGCATCGTGGCCGGGGTTGTAGACATCGAGCTTGAGCGGGTCGGCAGCCATGGCCTGGCCAGCGAGGGTGACACAGGCCAGCAGCAGGCTGCGCAGGGGCGTGAACAGTGACATGGGTGCTTCCTGATGAGTGAGTCGATGGAGCACAGCTTAGTTGCCCGATTCATTACAAAAAATGCGATGCTGCGACATAGTTCATTTCTAAAATCGGGCAAATCATGGACCGTCTGAACGCCATGCGCGTGTTCGTCACCGTCGTCGACCTGGGCAGCCAGTCGGCGGCGGCGGATCACCTGGAGCTTTCCCGGCCAGTGGTGTCGCGCTACCTGGCGGAGCTGGAGGACTGGGTCGGCGCACGGCTGATGCAGCGCACCACACGCAAACTCAGCCTGACTGCTGCCGGCCAGGAAACACTGCCGCGCTGCCGGCAACTGCTGGAACTGGCCGGCGACCTGCAGCACGCCGTGCGCCAGCCCGATGATGCCCCGCGCGGCGAATTGCGCATCAGCGTCAGCACCTCGTTCGGCCAGGCCCAGTTGGTGGATGCGCTGGCGGCGTACGTCAAGCGCTACCCCGGGGTGAAGGTGGAACTGCAGATGCTCGATCGCACCGTCAACCTGGTGGACGAACGCATCGACCTGGCGATCCGCACCAGCAACGACGTCGACCCCAACCTGATTGCCCGGCGCCTGAGCGTGTGCCGCTCGGTGGTCTGCGCCAGCCCCGCGTACCTGCGCGAGCATGGCACCCCCGCGCGGGTGGAGGAACTGAGCAGGCACAACTGCCTGACCCATGCCTACTTCGGCCATAGCCTGTGGCATTTCGAGGTGGACGGGCAGAGTGTCGCCGTGCCGGTGCAGGGCAATATCAGCGCCAACGAGGCCATGACCCTGCAGAAGGCCGCGCTGGCCAGCGCCGGCATCGCCATGCTGCCCACCTACCAGGCGGCCAGTGCGCTGCGCAGTGGCGAACTGGTGCGGCTGTTGCCCGAGGCACGGCCACGGGAGCTGAACCTCAATGCCGTGTATACGTCGCGCAAGCACATGCCGGCGACCTTGCGCAGCATGCTGGACTTTCTGGTGGAGCGGTTTGGCGATGAGCCGGAGTGGGATCGGGGGTTGGGGCTTTAGGGGTAACGGCTTTCAACACTTGTCCACTTTCTTGAACTTTGCGCGAAACCTGTAGGAGCGGCCTTGCCGGGGCGCCGGACCGGCAAGGCCGCTCCTACAGAGAACTCGCCAAGCCAACGATGGGCTCGGCCGGCGATGAGGACAGTACGAATGCTCGGAGCGGAACTATGCTTACCGTTATCACCTGTTACAGCAACAGGAGGTAAGCACCATGAGTATCAAGTCCAGGCGTTGCGCGCTGGTCTTCGCCCTTGCCGCCGTCGTGGGGCTGTACGGTTCGGCCTGCTGGCGGGTCGAGCTGCTGCGCAGCCAACCCAACACCGCGGCCAGTTGCGCGCAGGAACACTGTGTGCCCCACACCGCAACCTTGAGTGCCGTCAGGTAAAGCGACGGCGCTGGGCGCCGGTCACTCCTCGACGCTCATGTATTCCTTGGCCCAACGGATGTAGTCCTCCGGCTGGGTGTAGGTGTGCGACAACTCGGTGGCGTTGAGGCTGTCCGACTTGTGCTGCTGGCCACGCTGCAGGCGCAGGCAGTCGTAGGTGGCCTTGATCGCGGCGAAGTAGGCGGCGTGGCCGTCGACCACGATGCGCACACCCAAGCGTGCCAGGCGCTCGTCGTCACGCAGGTTCGGATTGCCGTAGGTGACCAGCATCAGCGGCACGTTCAAGTGCTCGGCGATCTGCTCCAGTTGCTCGAAGTCCTTCACCCCCACCATGCAGATGCCATCGGCACCGGCCTTCTGGTAGCTCTGGGTGCGCACGATGATTTCTTCGGTGCTCAGCACCCCGGCGTTGGTGCGGGCGATGATCGCCATGGCCGAGTCGACACGGGCTTCCAGCGCGGCGCGGATCTTGCCGACGCCCTCCTCCACCGGAATCAGGTCAGTGGACTTGCGGCCGAACTGGGCCGGCAGCAGGGTGTCCTCGATGGTCAGGGCGGCAACCCCGGCACGCTCCAGTTCGATCACCGTGCGCATGACGTTGAGGGCGTTGCCGTAGCCATGGTCGGCATCGGCGAGCACCGGCAATTGGGCAACGCGGCCAATGCGGGTGGCCTGTTCGACGAACTCGCTGAGGGTGATCAGGGCAAAGTCCGGCGCGGCCAGTACCTGCAACGAGGCGACCGAGCCGCCGAGGATGCCGACTTCAAAGCCAAGGTCGGCGGCGATGCGCGCGGACATGGGGTCGAAGACCGAAGCGGTGTGATAGCACGAACCTGAAGCGAGCAGTTCGCGGAAGGCAAAACGCAGATCGTGGTGGGAAGCCTTGGGCATGATCACTCCGCTTGTAATAAGAAATGTTGAACGGCTGACAACCGACCCCTGTATCGGGTCTACCTGACTGATCCAACCGTCGCCATCGGGGCGGCCATGCTCGTCATGCAGGCAGAGGAATAAAAGGTGTGGAAATACAGCAACGCGAAACCCTGTGGCAAAACGCTGCACCATGCTGGTGCAGGCCCCGGATTTCAGCCTCTGCGGCCCTTGCACGATATCACGCAGCCATGCAGCACTGGATGAATGCGCCAATGCCGATCTTGCATAGGGGATGCACAGAGTACATAGGAAGCTACTCAACTCAGGTTACAATCAGGCCACTCCGAATGAGCCGATCGAAACCAGGTAGCCACCGTGACCGCCGCCCTGCCCCCTACCGTTCTGCGCAGCGTACTGACCGCCCTGATGCTGGCGATCTTCCTTGGCGCCCTCGACCAGACCATCGTCGCCGTGTCGCTGCCGGCGATCTCTGCCCAGTTCAACGATGTCGGCCTGCTGGCCTGGGTCATCTCCGGCTACATGGTGGCCATGACCATCGCCGTGCCGATCTACGGCAAGCTTGGCGACCTGTATGGCCGGCGACGCATGATCCTCACCGGCACCGCGCTGTTCACCCTCGCCTCGATCGCCTGCGGGCTGGCCCAGGACATGCCGCAACTGGTGCTGGCGCGGGTACTGCAGGGCATCGGCGCCGGCGGCATGGTGTCGGTAAGCCAGGCGATCATCGGCGACTTCGTGCCGCCGCGCGAACGCGGCCGCTACCAGGGTTATTTCAGCAGCATGTACGCCCTGGCCAGTGTCGCCGGGCCGGTGTTGGGCGGCTGGCTGACCGAGTACCTGTCGTGGCGCTGGGTGTTCTGGATCAACCTGCCGCTGGGGCTGGTGGCGCTGTGGGCGATCCACCGCGCCCTCGACGGTTTGTCGGTAAAACGCCGCGAGGTGCAGGTGGACTACCTTGGCGCGGTGTTGATGATCATTGGCCTTGGCAGCCTGCTGCTGGGCATCACCCTGGTCGGCCAGGGGCATGCCTGGGAGTCGACGCCGGTGCTGGTGCTGCTGGGTTGCGCGCTGCTCGGGCTGCTGGTGTTCGTCGCTCACGAGCGGCGTTGCCGCGAACCGCTGCTGCCGATGAAGCTGTTCGGCAACCGGGTCGCGGTGCTGTGCTGGTGCGTGATCTTCTTTGCCAGCTTCCAGTCCATTTCGCTGACCATGCTTATGCCCTTGCGCTTCCAGGGCATCACCGGGGCCGGCGCCGACAGCGCCGCATTGCACCTGCTGCCGCTGGCCATGGGGCTGCCGATCGGCGCGTTCACCGGGGGGCGCATGACCAGCCGTACCGGGCGCTTCAAGCCACAGATCCTGACCGGCGCGCTGCTGATGCCGGTCGCCATCGCCGCCATGGCGCTGACGCCACCGCAATCGGGCTGGCTGAGTGCACTGTTCATGCTGCTGACCGGGATCGCCTGCGGGTTGCAGTTCCCCACCTCGCTGGTGGGCACGCAGAGTGCGGTGGAGGCGAAGGACATCGGCGTGGCCACCAGCACCACCAACCTGTTCCGTTCGCTGGGTGGGGCGATGGGGGTGGCGTGCATGTCCAGCCTGCTGCTGGCGTTGCTGCACCAAGGGGGCTTCGAGCTGCTGGGCAACCCGTTGCTGGGTAGCCTCAAGGCAGGCGAGGCGGCCCCTGAGACCCAGGCGCGGTTGCTGGAAACGTTCAGGAATCTGTTGCTGGCCAGCGCCGGGGCTTCGTTGCTTGGGTTGCTGGCGGCACTGGCGTTGCCGGACAGGCAGCTGCGCGGGCGGTGAGATCGCCGGAGGCGCTTCGCGCACCTTTCGCGGCGCGAGGCCGCTCCTACCTGGGAATCACGAGCTCTGTAGGAGCGCCCTCGTGCCGCGAAAGGGCGGCGCAGCGGCCCCGGTTGTTAATCCCCCGTTAATGCCGAGGGGCCAACACTCCCTCACAATCCTTCACAAAGTGTCATTTGCGCAGGCTTGGGCTCAAGCGCAGCATATCCAGCCCGGTGTCCACCCACTTTTCCGCATCGCGCAGCAAGTCGAAACTGTCCGGCAGCAGCAACCAGCGCCCAATCAGGCCATCAACGTAGGCAAACATCGCCACGGCAGCACGTTCACAATCGAGGTCGGCAGGCAATTGCCCGCGTCGCACGGCGTTGGTCAGGGTCAGGGCAATGCCCACGTGGCAATCGAGTACCGCGCTCTGCCGTTGCTGGCGAATCTCACACATGTCGTCGGTGAACTCGCACTTGTGGTGCAGGATTTCATTGATACGCCGGGTTCGGGCATCCAGCACCAGCTGGTTGAACACTTGCAGTAACAATTTGCGCATACAGCCCAGGGGGTCGAGTTCATCCTCGCTCTCACTGGCCCGGGCCAGGTGATCGTGGGTTTCGTGCAGACAGTCGAGCAGCGCCTGGACCAGGTCGGCCTTGTTGCTGAAATGCCAGTAGATCGCGCCACGGGTTACCCCCGCGATCTCAGCGATATCGGCCAGTGTGGTTCGCGCAACCCCGCGCTTGTAGAAGGCCTTTTCCGCCGCTTCGATAATCTGGGCGCGGGTTTCCTGGGCTTCTTCTTTGGTTCGACGGACCATGGCAGCACAACCTCTTCAGGCCCCGCACGCACGTCTGGCGGGCGGGAATCAGGCCGGGGTCGCCTCTTCAGGGGCCGTTCCCGGGGTATTTGAGCGGTTCGCGGTGGGGGCACAGAGTCCACCGGCGGTATTTACAAACAAGCATGAATGTAAGTATATTCGGTAGCAAGCTATTAATCCACCGGATAGCGTTTTTCTGACAAGACACTTCCACTATTCTTGAGCTCCCTTGCTCCAGCGACCCGAGGATCCTCATGCAATTCAAGCCAGCCGTAACCGCCCTGGTTTCCGCCGTGGCCCTGGCAACCCTGCTCAGTGGCTGTAAGAAAGAAGAAGCCGCGCCCGCGCCGCAGGCTCCTCTGGTCGGCGTCGTCACCGTACAACCCCAGTCCTTCACCCTGACCTCGGAACTGCCGGGGCGCACCTCGGCCTACCGCATCGCCGAAGTCCGTCCACAGGTCAATGGCATCATCCTCAAGCGCCTGTTCAAGGAAGGCAGCGACGTCAAGGAAGGGCAGCAGCTCTACCAGATCGACTCCGCCGTCTACGAAGCCAACCTGGCCAACGCCCAGGCCAACCTGCAGGCTACTCGCTCGCTGGCCGAACGCTACAAGCAGCTGATCGACGAGCAGGCCGTCTCCAAGCAGGAATACGACGACGCCAATGCCAAACGATTGCAGGCAGAAGCCGCGCTCAAGAGCGCCCAGATCGACCTGCGCTACACCAAGGTCCTGGCACCGATCAGCGGTCGCGTCGGCCGTTCCTCGGTCACCGAAGGCGCGCTGGTGAGCAATGGCCAGACCAACGCCATGGCCACCATCCAGCAGCTCGACCCGGTCTACGTCGACGTCACCCAGTCCACCGCCGAGTTGCTCAAGCTGCGCCGCGACCTGGAAAGCGGCCAGCTGCAGAAAGCCGGTGAAAACGCGGCGCAAGTGCAACTGGTGCTCGAAGACGGCAGCCTGTTCAAGCAGCAAGGCCGCCTGGAATTCTCGGAAGTCGCGGTCGACGAAACCACCGGCTCCGTGACCCTGCGTGCGATCTTCCCCAACCCCGACCACACCCTGCTGCCAGGCATGTTCGTTCATGCCCGCCTCAAGGCCGGGGTCAATGCCAACGCCATCCTGGCCCCGCAACAGGGCGTGACCCGCGACCTCAAGGGTGCGCCGACCGCACTGGTGGTCAACCAGGAAAACAAGGTCGAACTGCGCCAGCTCAAGGCCAGCCGTACCCTGGGCAGCGACTGGCTGATCGAGGAAGGCCTGAACCCGGGTGACCGCCTGATTACCGAAGGCCTGCAGTACGTGCGCCCAGGCGTCGAGGTCAAGGTCAGCGAAGCCACCAACGTCAAGAAGCCAGGCGGCCCCGATCAGGCCAACGCGGCGAAAGCAGACGCCAAAGCGGAGTAAACCATGTCGAAGTTCTTTATCGATCGCCCGATCTTCGCCTGGGTGATCGCCCTGGTGATCATGCTGGTCGGCGCCTTGTCGATCCTGAAGCTGCCGATCAACCAGTACCCAAGCATCGCGCCGCCGGCCATCGCCATCGCCGTGACCTACCCGGGCGCCTCGGCGCAGACGGTGCAGGACACCGTGGTGCAGGTGATCGAGCAGCAGCTCAACGGTATCGACAACCTGCGTTATGTGTCGTCGGAAAGTAACTCCGACGGCAGCATGACCATTACCGCCACCTTCGAGCAGGGCACCAACGCCGACACCGCGCAGGTGCAGGTGCAGAACAAGCTCAACCTGGCCACCCCGCTGCTGCCGCAGGAAGTGCAGCAGCAAGGTATCCGCGTCACCAAGGCTGTGAAGAACTTCCTGCTGGTGATCGGCCTGGTGTCCGAAGACGGCGGCATGACCAAGGACGACCTGGCCAACTACATCGTCTCCAACATGCAGGACCCGATCTCGCGGACCGCGGGCGTGGGTGACTTCCAGGTG
The DNA here is from genome assembly GCF_021601385.1 of Pseudomonas parasichuanensis. Taxonomy (GTDB): domain Bacteria; phylum Pseudomonadota; class Gammaproteobacteria; order Pseudomonadales; family Pseudomonadaceae; genus Aquipseudomonas; species Aquipseudomonas parasichuanensis. The sequence continues at coordinate 73,419 of NZ_BQHO01000005.1, forward strand.
TTCGGTGCGCAGTACGCCATGCGTATCTGGCTGGATCCGGCCAAGCTCAACAAGTTCCAGCTGACCCCGGTCGACGTGCGCACCGCGGTTGCCGCGCAGAACGTGCAGGTGTCGTCCGGCCAGCTCGGCGGCCTGCCGGCCCTGCCGGGTACCCAGCTCAACGCCACCATCATCGGCAAGACCCGCCTGCAGACCGCCGAGCAGTTCGAAAAGATCCTGCTCAAGGTCAACAGCGACGGCTCCCAGGTACGCCTGGGCGACGTGGCCGAAGTGGGCCTGGGCGGTGAGAACTACGCCGTCAGCGCCCAGTTCAACGGCAAGCCCGCCTCGGGCCTGGCCGTGAAGCTGGCCACCGGCGCCAACGCCCTGGACACCGCCAAGGCGCTGCGCAAGACCATCAGCGACCTGGAACCCTTCTTCCCGCCAGGGGTGAAGGCCGTGTTCCCGTATGACACCACCCCGGTGGTCACCGAATCGATCAGCGGGGTTATCCACACCCTGATCGAAGCCGTGGTCCTGGTGTTCCTGGTGATGTACCTGTTCCTGCAGAACTTCCGCGCCACCATCATCACCACCATGACCGTACCGGTGGTGTTGCTGGGTACCTTCGGTATCCTCGCGGCGGCCGGCTTCAGCATCAACACCCTGACCATGTTCGCCATGGTGCTGGCCATCGGCTTGCTGGTGGACGATGCCATCGTCGTGGTGGAGAACGTCGAACGGGTCATGTCCGAGGAAGGCTTGCCGCCCAAGGAGGCGACCAAGCGCTCGATGGAACAGATCCAGGGCGCGCTGGTGGGTATTGCCCTGGTGCTGTCGGCGGTACTGCTGCCCATGGCCTTCTTCGGCGGCTCCACCGGTGTGATCTACCGTCAGTTCTCGATCACCATCGTTTCGGCCATGGGCCTGTCGGTACTGGTCGCGCTGATCTTCACCCCGGCCCTGTGCGCCACCATGCTCAAGCCGCTGAAAAAGGGCGAGCACCATGTGGCCAAGCGCGGCTTCTTCGGCTGGTTCAACCGTAACTTCGACCGCAGCGTGGTCGGCTACGAACGCAGCGTCGGTACCATCCTGCGCAACAAGGTGCCGTTCCTGCTGGCCTACGCGCTGATCGTGGTCGGCATGATCTGGCTGTTCGCCCGTATCCCCACCGCGTTCCTGCCCGAGGAAGACCAGGGCGTGCTGTTCGCCCAGGTACAGACCCCGGCCGGCTCCAGTGCCGAGCGCACCCAGGTGGTGGTCGACCAGATGCGCGAATACCTGCTCAAGGAAGAAGCCGACACCGTGGCTTCGGTGTTCACCGTGAACGGCTTCAACTTCGCCGGCCGCGGCCAGAGCTCGGGCATGGCGTTCATCATGCTCAAGCCATGGGGTGAGCGTTCGGCCGAGAACAGCGTGTTCAAGCTGTCGCAACGCGCCCAGCAGCACTTCTTCAGCTTCCGCGACGCCATGGTATTCGCCTTTGCCCCGCCTGCGGTGCTGGAGCTGGGTAACGCCACCGGCTTCGACGTGTTCCTGCAGGACCGCGCCGGTGTCGGCCACGTCAAGCTGATGGAAGCGCGCAACCAGTTCCTGGCCAAGGCCGCGCAGAGCAAGATCCTCAGCGCCGTGCGCCCGAACGGCCTGAACGACGAGCCGCAGTACCAGCTGACCATCGATGACGAACGTGCCAGCGCCCTGGGCGTGACCATCGCCGACATCAACAGCACCCTGTCGATCGCCCTTGGCGGCAACTACGTCAACGACTTCATCGACCGCGGCCGGGTCAAGAAGGTCTACATCCAAGGCGCGCCAAACGCGCGGATGAGCCCGGAAGACCTGCAGAAATGGTACGTGCGCAATGGCGCCGGCGAGATGGTGCCGTTCTCCTCGTTCGCCAAGGGCGAGTGGACCTACGGCTCGCCGAAACTGTCGCGCTACAACGGCGTTGAAGCGGTCGAGATCCTCGGTGCCCCGGCCCCGGGCTACTCCACCGGTGAAGCCATGGCCGAAGTCGAGCGCATCGCCGGCGAACTGCCAGCGGGTATCGGCTACTCCTGGACCGGCATGTCCTACGAGGAAAAACTCTCCGGCTCGCAAATGCCGGCGCTGTTCGCCCTCTCGGTCTTGTTCGTGTTCCTCTGCCTGGCAGCGCTGTACGAAAGCTGGTCGATCCCGATCGCCGTGGTACTGGTCGTGCCCCTGGGCATCATCGGTGCGCTGATCGCCACCAGCATGCGCGGGCTGTCCAACGACGTGTACTTCCTGGTCGGCCTGTTGACCACCATTGGCCTTGCGGCGAAGAACGCGATCCTGATCGTCGAGTTCGCCAAGGAACTGCACGAGCAGGGCCGCAGCCTGTACGACGCCGCCATCGAGGCGTGCCGCATGCGTCTGCGCCCGATCATCATGACCTCCCTGGCGTTCATCCTCGGCGTGGTACCGTTGACCATCGCCAGCGGCGCGGGCGCCGGCAGCCAGCATGCCATCGGCACCGGGGTGATCGGCGGCATGATCAGTGCGACCGTGCTGGCCATCTTCTGGGTACCGCTGTTCTTCGTAGCAGTGTCGTCGCTGTTCGGCACCAAAGAGCCGAAAGCCGACGCCACCCCTGAAACTCCACGTTATGAGGCTGGGCAATGACCAAGTCTTTGCTGTCCCTGGCGGTTACCGCCTTCATTCTCGGCGGCTGCTCGCTGATCCCTGACTACCAGACGCCGGAAGCGCCGGTCGCCGCGCAGTGGCCGCAAGGCCCTGCGTACTCGCCGACCGAAACCGCCAACGTCGCCGCTGCCGAACAGGGCTGGCGCCAGTTCTTCCACGACCCGGCGCTGCAGCAGCTGATCCAGAGCTCGCTGGAAAACAACCGCGACCTGCGCGTGGCAGCGTTGAACATCGATGCCTACCGCGCCCAGTACCGCATTGCCCGTGCCGACCTGTACCCGGCTGTTTCTGCCAATGGCAGCGGCAGCCGTCAGCGGGTACCGGGGAACGTGTCGCAAACCGGTGAGGCAGACATCACCAGCCAGTACTCGGCAACCATCGGCGTCAGTGCCTACGAGCTCGACCTGTTCGGTCGCGTGCGCAGCCTGAGCCAGCAGGCCCTGGAAACCTACCTGTCCAGCGAGCAGGCACGCCGCTCCACGCAGATCAGCCTGGTGGCCAGCGTCGCCAACGCCTATTACACCTGGCAGGCCGACCAGGCGCTGCTCAAGCTGACCCAGGAAACCCTGAAAACCTACGAAGAGAGCTACAATCTCACCCGCCGCAGCAACGAGGTGGGTGTGGCGTCGGCGCTCGACGTGAGCCAGGCACGCACCGCCGTGGAAGGCGCCCGGGTCAAGTACGCGCAGTACCAGCGCCTGGTCGCCCAGGACCTCAACAGCCTGACCGTGCTGGTGGGTACCGGCGTGCCGGCCAACCTGCCCGCGCCGCTGGAACTGAACGCCGACCAGCTGGCCGAAGTGCCGGCGGGCCTGCCGTCCGACCTGCTGCAGCGCCGCCCGGACATCCAGGAGGCCGAGCACCTGCTCAAGGCCGCCAACGCCAACATTGGCGCCGCCCGCGCCGCGTTCTTCCCGAGCATCAGCCTGACCGCCAACGCCGGTACCCTGAGCCCGGACATGGGTGGCCTGTTCAAGGGTGGTTCTGGCACCTGGCTGTTCCAGCCGCAGATCAACCTGCCGATCTTCAACGCCGGCAGCCTGAAAGCGAGCCTGGACTACTCGAAGATCCAGAAGGACATCAACGTCGCCAAGTACGAAAAGACCATCCAGACCGCCTTCCAGGAAGTCGCCGATGGCCTGGCCGCACGCAAGACGTTCGAAGAGCAGCTGCAGGCGCAACGTGACCTGGTGGCCGCCAACCAGGACTACTACCGCCTGGCCGAGCGCCGCTACCGCATCGGCATCGACAGCAACCTGACCTTCCTCGATGCCCAGCGCAACCTGTTCAGCGCCCAACAGTCGTTGATCGGCGATCGCCTGTCGCAGCTGGTCAGCGAGGTCAACCTGTACAAGGCGCTCGGCGGTGGCTGGTACGAGCAGACCAACCAGCAAGCGTCGGTACAGTCGCCAAAAGGCTGATCACACCGGCAACAGCATCAAGCCCACCCTAGCGGTGGGCTTTTTGCGTTAACAGGCCCTCCAGTAAAAACGCAAACTAACCACACCGAACATTGCGTTCGATAATCGCCCCATTCCGCTTGCGACGAATTGCCTCGCCCTCCCCCTCCCCCGCACCATCGCCCACGCAACGTTGCACAAGTTCTCACAAAGACGCCCGTCCCCTGCGGCCCGCACCCGCAGCGCCCCGGCTCGCCCAATAAAAACAAGAGATCCACGACAGATGAGCACTTTGCACCCCGCACGCCAGCTGCTGCCCGGCCTGTTGGCCATGTCTTGCGCCCTGCCCGCCCTGGCCGCCGAAAGCGGCTTTTTCGAGGACGCCAAGGCCAGCCTCAACCTGCGCAACTTCTACATCAACCGCAACTTCGTCGACCCGGCCTACCCCCAGGGCAAGGCCGAGGAATGGACCCAGAGCTTCATCCTCGACGCCCGCTCCGGCTTCACCCAGGGCACCGTCGGTTTCGGCCTGGATGTGCTGGGCCTGTATTCGCAGAAACTCGACGGCGGCAAAGGCACCGCTGGCACCCACTTGCTGCCGGTACACGACGATGGCCGCCCGGCCGATGATTTCGGCCGCCTGGGCGTGGCGTTCAAGGCGCGCCTGTCGCAGACCGAACTGAAGGTGGGCGAATGGATGCCGGTGCTGCCGATCCTGCGTTCCGACGATGGCCGCTCGCTGCCGCAGACCTTCCGTGGCGGCCAGCTCACCTCCAAAGAAATCGATGGCCTGACCCTGTATGGCGGCCAGTTCCGCGGCAACAGCCCGCGCAACGACGCGAGCATGGAAGACATGTTCATGCAGGGCCGCGCTGGCGCTACCTCGGACCGCTTCAACTTCGCTGGCGGTGAATACACCTTCAACGACAAGCGCACGATGATTGGGCTATGGGATGCGCAACTCAAAGACATCTACCGCCAGCAGTACCTCAACCTGGTGCACAGCCAGCCATTGGGTGACTGGACCCTGGGCGCCAACCTCGGCTACTTCATCGGCAAGGAAGACGGCAGCGAACGTGCCGGCGAGCTGGACAACCGCACTGCTTCGGCCCTGCTCTCGGCGCGCTACAAGGGGCATACCTTCTACGTTGGCCTGCAGAAGGTCAGCGGCGACGACGCCTGGATGCGGGTCAACGGCACCAGCGGCGGCACCCTGGCCAACGACAGCTACAACTCAAGCTTCGACAACGCCAAGGAACGCTCCTGGCAGGTGCGTCACGACTTCAATTTCGTCACCGTCGGTGTGCCTGGGCTGACCTTGATGAACCGCTATATCAAGGGCGACAACGTGCACACCAGCGCGGTGAACGACGGCAAGGAATGGGCGCGGGAGACCGAGCTGGCTTATGTGGTGCAGTCCGGAGCGCTCAAGGATTTGTCGGTGAAATGGCGTAACTCCACCATGCGCCGGGACTACAGCACCAATGCGTTCGATGAGAACCGGTTGATCGTGAGCTACCCGCTGAATCTGCTTTAACAGGTCCGGCCTCTTCGCGGGCAAGCCCGCTCCCACAGGATTGTGCGCAACCTTGTGGGAGCGGGTTTACCCGCGAAGAGGCCGGCAATCACAACAAAGAACCAAAGCGAATATACAAATCAAATAACATTCTTTGACGTTATATGTAACAAAAGCTAAAACCGAGCCCTGATCCCCGCACCAGAGCCCGAGCATGGACCTCCGCCAACTGCGCTATTTCATCGCCCTCACCGAATACCGCAGTTTCGTCCGCGCCGCCGAAGCCATGGGCATCACCCAACCGGCGTTCAGCCGGGCCATCCAGAACCTCGAACACACCCTCGGCTGCACCCTGGTCGACCGTGGCAACAAAGCCCTGCCCCCCACCCCCGAAGGCCAGGTGGTGCTGCAACACGCCCGACGCCTGGTGCAAGGCGCCGCCCAGCTCAACAACGAGGTGTTGCAAATGACCAAGCTCGACGCCGGTGAACTGCACTTCGGCAGTGGCCCGGCCCTGGCCGTGCGCCTGGTGCCCGAGGCCTTGCAGCAGTTCATCGAGCGCCATCCCGGTATCCGCACCGAACTGCTGGTGGACAACGCCGAACGCCTGGGCCAGGCCCTGCGCCGCGAGCAGATCGAGTTCTTCGTCGACGACATCCGCCCGTTCGAGGCCGACCCGAATTTCCACACCGAAGCGCTCAACCCACGCCCCGGCCTGTTCTTCTGCCGCCCCGGGCACCCGCTGCTGGCCAAGGACAGCCTGTCGACCAACGACCTGTTCGCCTACCCCCTGGCCTGCGCCCTGCTCGCCCCCGGGGTGCGCAAGCGCCTGGCCAACCTCAGCGGGCGCAACGACTTCACCCCGCACCTGCAAACCGAGCACCTGGCGGTGCTGCGCAGCGTGGTGCTGGCCAGTGATGCGGTCGGCAGCGCCAGCGAAGAAGCGGTGGCCGAGGACCTGGCCGCCGGCACCCTGGTGCGCCTGCACTGGCGCAACCTGCCGCCGGGGCTCGAGGTGCTGAGCGTGCGTTGCGGGGTGGTCAGCCGCAGCGGCTATCGCCTGTCGCCGGCGGCGCGGGCGATGATCGAAACCCTGGTCAGCCTGGATGCTGCGCCATTGCCCGCAACCGCGGCGCATCGACAATCTCCACCTCGCCATAGCCCAGGCGCACCACGCCGGCTTGTTCGAGGTTCCTGAGGATCTGGTTGATGGTCTGGCGCGACAGCGACAGCATCAGCGCCAGCTGCTCCTGGGACAGTTGCAGGCGCCACTGGGCGATATCGCGCTCGCCATAGCCCTCGGCGATCTGCAGCAGGCGGTGGGCTACCCGCGGCGCTGCGGCCAGCAGGCTCTGCTGCTCCAGGGCGACGAACACCCAGCGCAGCTTGTGGCTCATCAGCAGCGCCAACTCACGCCAATGCTGTGGTTCGCGCGCCAGCCATTCGAGCAAAGGCGCCTGCGGGAGCCACAGTAAGCGCGTAGCCCCTTCGGCAAAGGCGTCATGGGTGCGTGGCTGGCCATCGAACAGGCTGATCTCGCCGAACCAGTAAGGCGCTTCGACCAGCGTCAACAGCGCCTCCTTGCCCTCGCTGCTGACCGCGCCGACCCGCATCGCCCCTTCCAGTACCGCATACAGCCCACACGGCGCATCGCCACGCTGGAACAGGCATTGCCCCGGCGCCAGCTCGCGGGTTCGGGCCAGGGCCAGCAGGCTATCCTGAACCTTGATGGGCAACTGCCGGAACCATTGCCCGTGCAGCAACTGGGTACGCAGATCGTGCATGGCACCTCGCAAAGCGGACTCTGTCGGCCAGGCGACAGACGACGACGGATGGACGGGGCAAGCTGCGCCTACCCCTGATGGAGGAACAACAATGAAAAACCTCGTCGAACACCTGAGTCAATACGCGGCCTATCACCGCGACCCGCGCAATATCACCACCCACTTCGTCGGTATCCCGCTGATCGTGCTCGCGGTGAGCATCCTGCTGTCGCGACCCGGGTGGGACGTGGCGGGTTTGTGGCTGTCACCGGCACTGTTGCTGGCCACCTGGTCGGTGTGGTTCTACCTGCGCCTGGACCTGCGTTTCGGCCTGGTGATGGGGCTGTTGCTGGGGCTGTGCCTGTGGGCCGGGCAGGCGTTGGCCGTGCAGTCCACTGGGCTGTGGCTGAGCGCCGGGCTGGGGGCTTTCGTGCTGGGCTGGATTATCCAGTTTGTCGGGCATGCCTACGAAGGGCGCAAGCCGGCATTCGTCGATGATGTCAGCGGGCTGATCATCGGGCCGTTGTTCGTGGTGGCGGAGCTGGCGTTCATGGCCGGGCTGTGTGGCGAGTTGAAGAAAGCCGTGGAGGCCAATGCCGGGCCGGTGGCGATCCGCCAGAAGAAAGCCGCAGTCTGACAGCGGCATTGCGTGGGCTTCATCGCTGGCAAGCCAGCTCCCACCGGAGCAGCAAATGCCGGCCCCTGTGGGAGCCGGCTTGCCGGCGATGAGGGCGGCGCCGATTCACCTCACTGCCGCGACTCAACCCCCAACTCATCCCACACCGACTCCGCCAGGTGGAAGGTGGCATTGGCCGCCGGGATGCCGCAGTAGATCGCACTCTGCATGATCACTTCCTTGATCTCTTCGCGGGTCACGCCGTTGTTGGCCGCCGCGCGCAGGTGCAGCTTGAGCTCGTCGTTGCGGTTCATGCCGATCAGCATGGCGATGGTGATCAGGCTGCGGGTATGCCGTGGCAGCCCCGGGCGGGTCCAGATGTCACCCCAGGCATGGCGGGTGATCATTTCCTGGAACTCGCCGTTGAAGTCGTTGAGCTTCTCCAGGCTGCGGTCCACATGGGCATCGCCCAGCACCGCGCGACGCACCTGCATACCGGCGTCGTAGCGTTGTTTCTCATCCATGGCGTGTGTCCTCAGCGGGCCAGCAGGAAATCGAGCACACGGTCGCTGAACGGCGCACCGACTTCGACGTTGGACAGGTGCGCCGCCGGGAACTCGGCGTATTCGGCACCCTTGATGCCCGCTTGCATGAAGCGGCCATGCTCCGGCGTGGTCACCACGTCGGCAGTGCCGGCAACGATCAGCGTCGGCACCTGGATGTGGTTGAGCTGGTCACGGAAATCGGCATCACGCACAGCGGCGCAGTTGCCGGCGTAACCGGCGGGCGAGGTGTGCGCCAGCATCTCGGTGATGCGCTGGGCAATGGCGGGCTCGGCCGCGGCGAAGGCCGGGGTGAACCAGCGCGCAATGGAGGCATCACGCAGGTCACGCATGGCCTGCTGGCCGCCCTTGAGCACGGTGTCGATGCGGGTATTCCACACCTCGTCGTTGGCGATTTTCGCCGCGGTGTTGCACAGGGTCAGGCTGAGCAGGCGCGCGCCTGCATTGATGCCCAGCCACTGGCCGATCAGGCCGCCCATGGACAGGCCGACGAAGTGGGCCTTCTCGATATCCAGCGCGTCGAGCAGCGCCAGCACATCGTTGCCCAGTTGTTCGATGCTGTAGGGCCCCTCGCTGACCACCGAGGCACCGTGGCCACGGGTGTCGTAGCGCAGCACGCGAAAGTGCTCGCTCCAGGCCGGGATCTGCGTGTCCCACATGCCCAGGTCGGTACCCAGCGAGTTGGACAACACCAGCACCGGGGCATGCGCCGGGCCGTCGAGTTGGTAATGCAGTACGCCATCGGCCAGTTGCACGTGCGCCACAGCGGTCTCCTTCAGGCAATGAAACGTTGATGTTCGGCCACGGCACGCGCCACCCAGACGCGGGCCTGGCCGAGGTAATGGGCAGGGTCGAGCAGGCGGTCGAGCTCGTCGGCAGGCAGTTCGGCGCTGACCTGCGGCTCGTCACCCAGCACGGCGCGCAGGTGGCGTTGCTCGGCCACCGCGCGCTGGCAGCATTGCTCCAGCAAATGGTGGGCGCGGTCGCGGCCCAGGCGCTGGGCCAGGACGATGCTGACCGCTTCGGCCAGCACCAGCCCCTGGGTGAGGTCAAGGTTGCGGCGCATGCGTTCGCTGTCCACTTCCATGCCCTCGGCGATCACCTGGGCCTGGCGCAGCGCGCCGGACACCAGGCAGCAGATGTCGGGCAGGGTTTCCCATTCGGCGTGCCACAGGCCCAGGCTGCGTTCGTGCTCCTGGGGCATGGCGCTGAACAGCGTCGACACCAGCCCCGGTACACGGGTGGCGGCACCGATCAGCACCGCCGCACCCACCGGGTTGCGCTTGTGCGGCATGGTCGAGGAGCCGCCCTTGCCCGGCGCGGAGGGTTCGAACAGCTCGCCCGCCTCGGTCTGCATCAACAGGCTGACATCACGGCCGAACTTGCCCAGGCTGCCGGCGATCAGGCCCAGCACCGCGGCGAACTCAACCAGTCGGTCGCGCTGGGTGTGCCAGGGCTGCTCGGGCAACGTCAATTGCAGGTGTTCGGCCAAGGCTTCGGCCACCGGCAACGCCTTGCTGCCCAGCGCCGCCAGGCTGCCGGAAGCACCACCGAACTGCAGCACCAGCAGGCGCGGGCGCAGCTCTTTCAAGCGCTGACGATGACGGGTCAGGGCGCCGAGCACACCGGCCAGCTTCATCCCCAGGGTCACTGGCGTGGCGTGTTGCAACCAGGTGCGGCCCACCAGTGGCGTGTCGGCATGCTGCAGGGCCTGGCGGGCCAAGGTGTCGGCCAAGGTGCCGAGGTCGCTCTCGATCAGCGTCAGCGCATCACGCAGCTGCAGCACCAGGCCAGTGTCCATCGCGTCCTGGCTGGTTGCGCCCAGGTGCACATAGCGCTCGGCCTCGGGCACGCCACTGGCGATGACCTTGCCCAACGCCTTCACTAGCGGGATCGCCGAATTGCCGGCGGTGGCGATGGCATCGGCCAATGCCCGCACGTCGTAGCGCTCGGCCTTGCAGGCGGCCTCGATCGCCGGCACCACCGCGTGTGGCACCAGCCCGGCAGCGGCTTCGGCACGGGCCAGGGCCGCCTCGAAATCGAGCATGCCCTGCAGCCGGCCACGGTCGGAAAAGACTTCGCGCATGGCCGGGGCGGTGAAGTAGGCGTCGAACAGTTGGTTGCTCATGCAACGTCCTTAGTGATCATCGTGCAGGTACTCCGCCTGCTTGGGCAGGCGCAGGCTGAACAGGAAGGCCACCGCCATCATGGCGGTCACGTACCAGTAGAAGGTGTTCTCCATGCCCAGGGTCTTCAAGCCCAGGGCCACGTACTCGGCCGAACCGCCGAACACCGCGTTGGCGATCGCATAGGCCAGCCCTACCCCCAGCGCCCGCACCTGCGGCGGGAACATCTCGGCCTTCACCAGGCCGCTGATCGAGGTGTAGAAACTGACGATGCACAGCGCCAGGGTCACCAGCACGAAGGCCATGAACGGGCTGCTCACGGTCTTCAGCGCCATCAGCAGCGGCACGGTGAACAGGGTGCCCAGGGCACCGAACAGCAGCATCGAGTTGCGCCGGCCGATACGGTCGGAAAGCATGCCGAACACCGGCTGCAGGATCATGAACAGGAACAGTGCGCCGGTCATCACGAAACTGGCGCTCTTGGCGTTCATGCCGGCCGTGTTGACCAGGTACTTCTGCATGTAGGTGGTGAAGGTGTAGAAGATCAGCGAGCCGCCGGCGGTGTACCCCAACACGGTGATGAAGGCGGCGGCGTGGTTGCGGAACAGGCCACTGATCGAGCCTGCGTCCTTGTTCTGACGCGTCTCGGCGCTGCTGGTTTCTTCCAGGGAGCGGCGCAGCATCAGCGAGATCAGCGCGGCAACCGCGCCGACCACGAACGGGATACGCCAGCCGTAGGCGCGCAGTTCTTCTTCGCTCAGCAATTGCTGCAGGATGACCACCACCAGCACCGCCAGCAACTGGCCGCCGATCAGGGTGACGTACTGGAACGAGGCGAAGAAGCCACGCTGACCGCGCAGCGCCACTTCACTCATGTAGGTGGCGGTAGTGCCGTACTCGCCGCCCACCGACAGGCCCTGGATCAGCCGCGCCAACAGCAGCAGCGCCGGCGCCCAGGCACCGATGCTGGCGTAGGTCGGCAGGCAGGCGATGATCAAGGAGCCGAAACACATCATCAGCACCGAGGTCATCAATGAATTCTTGCGCCCGTGACGGTCGGCCAGGCGGCCGAAGATCCAGCCACCGATGGGCCGCATCAGGAAACCCGCGGCGAACACGCCCGCCGTGTTGAGCAGCTGCACCGTGGGGTCGTCGGAGGGGAAGAAGGCCGGGGCAAAATAGATGGCGCAAAAGGCGTAGACATAGAAGTCGAACCATTCCACCAGGTTGCCCGACGAGGCACCGACGATGGCGAAGATGCGTTTGCTGCGCTCTTCGCCGGTGTAATAGGTTGAGGTCATGGTGCGTTTACTCCTGGAGGGTCACAGGTAAGTCTAGACATACCTGGTTACACACTCGTTCCGCATGGGGGCTGGCCATTAGCCCTGTGCCTTGCAGGTCCGGCCTCTTCGCGGGCAAGCCCGCTCCCACAGGATGGCGTGGTCCCTGTGGGAGCGGGTTTACCCGCGAAGAGGCCGGTACAGGTCAGACCCGCTCGATGGCCAGCGCCAACCCCTGCCCAACCCCCACACACATGGTCGCCAGGCCTTTCCGCCCGCCGCTCTTCTCCAGCTGATGCAACGCCGTCAGTACCAACCGCGCACCGCTCATGCCCAGCGGGTGGCCAAGGGCGATGGCGCCGCCATTGGGGTTCACCTGCGGCGCATCATCCGCCACACCCAGTTCGCGCAGCACCGCCAGGCCCTGGCTGGCGAAGGCTTCGTTGAGCTCGATGACATCGAAATCTGCCACGGCAACGCCCAGGCGCTCGGTCAGCTTGCGCACCGCCGGCACCGGGCCGATGCCCATCACCCGTGGTGCCACACCGGCGCTGGCCATGCCCAGCACCCGGGCCCGTGGGGTCAGGCCGTGTTTCTTCACGGCTTCGGCCGAGGCGAGGATCAGCGCAGCGGCACCGTCGTTGACGCCCGAGGCGTTGCCGGCGGTGACGGTCTTGTCCGGGCCATTGACCGGTTTGAGCCGGGTCAGCGCTTCGAGGGTAGTGTCCGGGCGCAGGTGCTCGTCGTGCTCGACCAGGGTCTCGCCCTTCTTGTGCGCGATGCGCACCGGCACGATCTCTTCGGCGAAGAAGCCAGCGGCCTGCGCGGCACCCGCCTTCTGCTGGCTGCGCAGGGCGAAGGCGTCCTGGTCGGCACGCGACACCTGATAGTCATCGGCGACGTTGTCGGCCGTCTCGGGCATGGCGTCGACGCCGTACTGGGCCTTCATCAACGGGTTGATGAAGCGCCAGCCGATGGTGGTGTCTTCCAGTTTCATGTTGCGCGAAAAACCGCTCTCGGCCTTGCCCATGACGAACGGCGCACGCGACATCGACTCGACGCCGCCGGCAATGGCCAGCTCCATCTCGCCGCTGGCGATGGCGCGGAAGGCGGTGCCGATGGCATCCATGCCCGAAGCGCACAGTCGATTGAGGGTCACCCCCGGCACGCTGTCCGGCAGGCCGGCCAGCAGCAGGGCCATGCGCGCGACGTTGCGGTTGTCTTCACCGGCCTGGTTGGCACAGCCGAAGAACACTTCGTCGAGCTGGTCCCACTGCACGCTCGGGTTACGTTCGATCAGCGCCTTGAGCGGCACGGCTGCCAGGTCATCGGCGCGCACGCCGGCCAGGGCGCCGCCAAAGCGGCCAATGGGGGTGCGGATGGCGTCGCAGATGAATACGTCACGCATCAGGCTTCTCCTGCCACTTGCCCATGGGCGGCGGCGGTGCGGGCTTCGAGGTCACGCAGCGCGGTCAGCTCGACCTCGCTCGGCGCCGCAGTCTCCTGGGCGTTGTCGGCAAAGCGGATCGCCCAGCCGGTGGCGTTGATGATCTGCTCGCGGGTCACGCCCGGGTGGATCGAGGTCACGACAAACTCATGGGTGCCGGCTTCCGGCTCCATGATGCACAGATCGGTGATGATGCCGACTGGCCCTTCGCCCGGCAGGCCCAGGCGCTTGCGCGAGTCGCCGCCTTCGCCGTGGCCGACCGAGGTGATGAAGTCGAGCTTGTCGACGAACGCCCGGGGCGACTGTTTGAGGATGATCAGCACCTGCTTGGCGGAGCCGGCGATCTCCGGCGCGCCGCCAGCCCCCGGCAGGCGGGTCTTCGGCGCGTGGTAGCCACCGACCACGGTGGTGTTGATGTTGCCGAAGCGGTCTACCTGGGCGGCGCCGAGGAAGCCCACGTCGATGCGCCCGCCCTGCAGCCAGTAACGGAAGATTTCGCCGGTCGGCACCACGGTGTCGGCGGTTTCCGCCAGTTCACCATCGCCAATCGACAGCGGCAGCACGCTGGGCTTGGCACCGATCGGGCCGGACTCGTAGATCAGCACCACGTCGGGCGACGAAGTCAGGCGCGCCAGGTTGGCGGCCTTGGACGGCAGGCCGATGCCGACGAAGCAGACAGCACCGTTGCGCAGGCGACGGGCGGCGGCGACGGTCATCATTTCGGAAGTGGAGTAGCTCATTGCGCGGCCTCCGCGGTGCTGGCCAGCTTGGCCTGGAATTCGGTGAAATCGGTGGTGCCACGGATGTAGGTGTCGATCCAGGCGCTGAAGGTTTCGCGGTTGCGGGCAATCGGGTCCCAGGCCTGGTAGAAGCGGTTGTCACGCTCGTAGTAACCGTGGGCGTAGGACGGGTGGGCGCCGCCCGGCACCAGGCACACCGCGCTCAGGGCCCAGGTTGGCAGCACGCAGGCGTTCATCGGTGCGTTGAGGTCGTCGACGATCTCTTCGACGGTGACGATGCAGCGCTTGGCCGCCAGGGCCGCTTCCTTCTGTACGCCAAGGATGCCCCACAGCAGCACGTTGCCCTTACGGTCGGCTTTCTGCGCGTGGATCACGGTGACGTCCGGGCGCACCGATGGCACGGCGGCGAGCACTTCGCCGGTAAACGGGCAGGTGACGCTCTTGATCAACGGGTTGACCTTGGGCAGGTCGGAGCCGGCGTAGGCGCGCAGCACCGCGAACGGCAGGCCGGAAGCACCCGCGACGTAGGCGTTGGCCAGGTCGGCGTGGCTGTGCTCTTCGATCTCGATGGCATGCGGCCACTGCTTTTCCACCGCGTCACGCAGGCGGTGCAGCGAACCCACACCCGGGTTGCCGCCCCAGGAGAAGATCAGCTTGCGCGCACAGCCGGCACCGATCAGCTGGTCGTAGATCAGGTCCGGGGTCATGCGCACCAGGGTCAGGTCGCGCTTGCCCTGGCGGATGATCTCGTGGCCGGCGGCGGTCGGGATCAGGTGGGTGAAGCCTTCGAGGGCGACGCTGTCGCCATCCTGGATGAACTGCTTCACGGCATCGTGAAGCGAGAGGATTGCTGCCATTGGAGACTCCTGGTCAGGACGAGCCGGGTCGGTGAGCAGCGGGCCCATGCGTCGCTGCGATGGGCTCAGATTAAGGAGACTGACGGGGCGGTTACAATCCGATAATCGCACTTATGTGCGATTATCGAACCGTTTGTTACTCTGCTATTCATCTATGCCAGGCCGGCTCTCCCCTTGCGGGAGTCACTGTCTGGCGCAGCTTTCTGGAGGAGCGGCCTTGTGCCGCTCCTCCAGAACCTCAGGTCGCGTCGGCGTGGCTCACCAAACCTTTGACCACCACGCCCACGGTAGCCAGCGCGGCCGGTACCAGCAAAGCCGTCAGCACCTGCTCGAAATTCCAGCCCAACCCCAGCAGCGTTGCCCCGCTCCAGGCGCCGAGGATCGCACCGAAACGGCCGATGCCGAGCATCCACGATACGCCGGTGGCACGCCCTTGGGTGGGGTAGAAACGCGCCGCCAACGAAGGCATGGCCGACTGCGCACCGTTGACGCACATGCCCGCCACCAGCACCAGGGTCGCCAACAGGGTGATGTTGCCCAGGCTCTGCCCCACCGCGTAGGCAAATACGCCGGCCAGCAGGTAGAAGATGCCGATCACCTTGTGCGGGTTGAAACGGTCCATGGCCCAACCTACGCCCACGGCGCTGAGCACACCGCCGAACTGGAACAACGCGCCGATGAACGCGGCCTGCTCCATGCTCGCGCCGCTGTCGCGCATCAGCGTCGGCAGCCAGCTGGTCAACAGGTAGACGATCACCAGGCCCATGAAATAGGTCAGCCACAGCAGCACGGTGCCCAGGCCATAGGTGCCGGAGAAGATCACCGCGAACACGTTGCGTGCCGCCACCGCCTTCTGCTCAGGCACACTGAAGCTCGCCGCCTGGGCCACCACCTGGGGGGCGATCGGCGCCAGCGTCTTGCGCACCTTGTCGCTGCCACGATTGCGCACCACCAGGAACCGTGCCGACTCCGGCAGCCACACCAGCAGCACCACCGCCAGCAACAGCGGCAGCACGCCACCGATCACCAGCAGGCTGTGCCAGCCGTAGGCCGGGATCAACTTGGCGGAGATGAAACCACCGCCGGCCATGCCCAGGTTGAAGCCGCAGAACATGCTGGTCACCAGCAACGACTTGAGGCGCTCGGGGGTGTACTCGGAGAGCAGCGTGGTGGCGTTGGGCATGCCCGCACCCAATCCCAGGCCGGTGAGGAAGCGCAGCACCAGCAACTGGTCGACATTGGTTGCATAGGCCGAGGCCAGACTGAAGCCACCGAACACCAGCACCGCGCCCACCAGCACGCCCTTGCGCCCGAAACGGTCGGCCAGCGGCCCGGAGCCCAGTGCACCGAATACCATACCGATCAGCGCGGCACTCATGACCGGGCCAAGGCTTGCACGGTCGATACCCCATTCCTGGGAAAGCGCCGGGGCAATGAAGCCCATCGCCGCAGTGTCCAGCCCATCAAGGAAGACAATAAGAAAGCACAGGATCACCACACGCCATTGATACCGGGACAGTGGCTGGTCGTTGATGAACGACTGAACGTCGAGGCAGTTGCCGACGGTTGATTGCGGTTTGTTCATTGTTGTTATCCGGAAGATAGGCGCAGGCAGGCGACTGCGTACATACATACGCAGGAACGATAAGTTTCGCAGGGAAACAGCGGACTGGGTTCAGCCGGAGTTGAGCGGTAGCGTGCGCGGGTGCGGCCGCGACAGCAAAAGATGCGTATTCATCAAGGAGCCCTTTTGGCCTGTTGTTATTGTCAGGTCGGCACAGCCGACTTGTGCGACAGACATTAATCAGCGGGCCGGGCCTGCGCAATTCGTCGAACACGACATTGTGCGTTTATCGAACAGGAAACTTTCCGACTGTTCGATTTTGGTGCATGTGGGAGCAACTGCCTTGCACGATTTTTGTAGGAGCGGACGAGCAAGCCCGCCCCCACAAGCAGTCGAGTAATCAACCAAACAGCTGATGGCAAAGATCGCGGCTGGCCGCCAGCAGGATCGGCAGGAAGCGTTGCTCCAGCTCGCTACGGCTGACCCGCCCGACATGGGTGCTGACGTTCAGCGCCGCCAGCACCTGGCCGGAGGCGTCATAGACAGGCACGGCAATCGAGCGCAGGCCTTGCTCCAGCTCCTGGTCGACCACGCACCAGCCCTGCTCGCGCACCTGCTGGATACAGGCGAACAACGACTGCGCATCGTGCAGGGTACGGCTGGTGCGAGCCTTGAGGTCGGCACGGTCCAGGTATTCGTGCAGGCTGGCATCGTCCAGCGCCGCCAGAAGAATGCGCCCCATCGACGTGCAGTAGGCCGGCAGGCGCCCGCCAACCGAAAGGTCGACCGAAATCAGCCGCTCGACGGTGGCCGAGCGTGCGATGTAAAGAATGTCGTCGCCCTCGAGCGTGGCCATGTTGGCCGCTTCGTGCAGCTGGTCGCTGATGCGATCCAGGTAGGGCTGCGCTGAAACCGCCAGCGGCGTCGAGGACAAATAGGCGTGGCCGAGGGTCAGCACCTTGGGCAGCAGCGAGTAGGTGCGACCGTCGGTCGTCGCGTAGCCAAGCTTCATCAAGGTGTGCAGGCAGCGGCGCACGGCAGCCCGTGGGATCTCGGTACGGTGGCTGATCTGGGCGATGGTGAGGTGGCGCTTGCGCTCCTGGAACGCCTGGATCACTGCCAGGCCACGGGCCAGAGAGGTCATGAAGTCCGGGTCACCGGTGAAGGCCTGGATGCGTTTGGCCGCCGAGGCCACGATCGGCGGGGCCATGGCCGGCGTGGTGCTGCGCGCGGGGTCGTTGGCCACCGGGCCGCTGGTTTCATCGCTCATGGAGCTGCCTCATAAAAAACGCTGGTTTGTGCGATTATCGAACGAACGGCCGATAATCGCAATTGACCGCTGACACTTTTGCTTATACCTTTCCCCTGCCACATGTGGCTTCTTTGGAGAGACTGGTCAGGTACCCACCGTAGAAGTCTCAGGCAACGGCCTCGCCCACCCGCGAGGCCGTTTTTATTTCAGCCCTGCTGGCTTGAACTTTAAACCCGGTGGCTTGAACTTACAGTGTCTGCACGCAGATACTCACAGGCTGCAGGCGATAACAACTTGCAGGGTTTTGTCAGCGGCCAGTAAAGAACGATGGCCTTCGTTCGGGCTGTTGCTATAATCGTTTAGGTTGATTGCCCGCAAGCCATGCGGATCCCATCAGCTAACTTTCGTCGCTTGCCGACCTTCAAGCCAACGCCTCGGTTTGGCTTGCCCGGTGTTGAACAAGGGCACTTTCCGGTTACCTTGAACTTGCCACCTCGGCGTCGCTACGACGGATATTTCGCGTTGAACAGATACGCCAGCACATGCCATGTGCTGGTCTATGCCAACGCCAAACTTCAAACTCTTCAGGTATGACTGTGACGAAAGAAGAACTGCGCGCGGAACTCGAGCGACAGGCTGAACGTTACAAGGATGTTTACGGTGGCGAAGTTACCACCTATGCCGCACAACCCGACCCGGAACGTAAACCCTGGCGCAAGCGCGCAAGCATTCGCGACCAGGCGTTCGCCCAGGAGCTGGAAAAGATGGAGAAGGATCTGCACAGCGACGGCGAACGTAGCTGACTGATATCACCGCGCCATCGGTCATCAACCGTCGGCGCGCCAGCATCTTTACCAAAACACCCCGGGTGAAATGGAATTACACAAATTTCATACGGGCGTTTGAGCAGATTCCCACACAAAGATTTTCAGTCAAATCTTTGATTTTTAGGGAATTTAGTGAATTTTTGCTGCCTGTTCGCTGCTACCCATCAGCAACTGGCGAAAGCCCTGCGCGAACGGTCATCCGTCATCGTTCTGTGGCAGGTGCATCGATTTCCAGGGTTTTCTGGCATAATCCCGCCCCCCTAAAGACCGCCAGACAACCTTCATGATCGATTTATTCAGCGGACTGGATGCCTGGGTCGTCGTGAGCCTGATGCTCGCTCTGACCTTCGTTCTCGCCTTCGAGTTCATCAATGGCTTTCATGACACCGCCAACGCGGTAGCCACTGTCATCTATACCAAAGCCATGCCACCGCACCTGGCCGTATTCTTCTCCGGGGTGTTCAACTTCCTCGGGGTGCTGCTCGGCGGCGTCGGCGTGGCCTATGCCATCGTCCACCTGTTGCCGGTGGAACTGCTGATCAACGTGAACACCGGCCACGGCCTGGCCATGGTCTTCTCGTTGCTGGCCGCAGCCATCACCTGGAACCTGGGCACCTGGTACTTCGGCATCCCCGCCTCCAGTTCGCACACCCTGATCGGTTCGATCCTTGGCGTGGGCCTGGCCAACGCGCTGATCAGCGATATCCCGCTGGGCGATGGCGTCAACTGGCAGAAAGCGATCGATATCGGCATGTCGCTGGTGCTTTCGCCCATGGCCGGCTTCGCCGTTGCCGCACTGGTGCTGCTGAGCCTGAAGTGGTGGCGCCCGCTGTCGAAGATGCACAAGACCCCGGACCAGCGCCGCAAGCTCGACGACAAGAAGCACCCGCCGTTCTGGAACCGCCTGGTACTGGTGATCTCCGCCATGGGCGTGAGCTTCGTGCACGGCTCCAACGACGGCCAGAAAGGCATCGGCCTGATCATGCTGGTACTGATCGGTATCGTCCCGGCCAAGTTCGTGCTCGACCTGAACAGCACCACCTACCAGATCGAACGCACCCGCGACGCCACCCTGCACATGAGCCAGTTCTACGAGCGCAATGCGGCGACGCTGGGTGAGTTCCTGGCACTGGGCAAGGCCAAGTCGAGCGACCTGCCGGAGCAGTTCAGCTGTAACCCGCAGCAGACCGAGCCGACCATTGCCGCGCTGCAATCGTCGCTGCAAGGTGTGACCGACTACCGCGCCCTGAGCGCCGAAAAACGCGTTGAAGTACGCCGCTACCTGCTGTGCCTGGACGACACGGCGAAGAAGGTCGGCAAGCTGCCAGGCCTGGAGCCACGCGAAAAGGCCGACCTTGAGAAGCTGCGCAAGGACCTCACCGCCACCACCGAGTACGCGCCGTTCTGGGTGATCGTCGCCGTCGCCCTGGCCCTGGGCCTGGGTACCATGGTTGGCTGGAAACGCGTGGTACTGACCGTCGGCGAGAAGATCGGCAAGCAGGGCATGACCTATGCCCAGGGCATGTCGGCACAGATCACCGCCGCCTGCGCCATCGGCATGGCCAACATCTTCAGCCTGCCGGTGTCGACCACCCACGTACTGTCGTCAGGCGTGGCCGGTACCATGGTCGCCAACAAGAGCGGCCTGCAAGGCGGCACCGTGAAGACCATCCTGCTGGCCTGGGTACTGACCCTGCCGGCAACGGTGGGCCTGTCCGCCGGCCTGTTCTGGCTGGCGATCAAGGCGATGGGCTGAACCCCGTCAGCATGAAAAAAGGCGCCTTCGGGCGCCTTTTTCATGGTCCGGGCAAGCGCCCGTCCCTGACCGGTCAGGGACGGGCGTTGATCTGCTGCTGCAGGTTCTGGATCTGACTCTGCAGGGTATTGATGTTGCGGGTGGTCTGCCCGCGGAACGCATCGAACTCCTGCACCGAAGCGCCCCCGGCCGGCTGCGCCGAGCGGTTGTCGGCCTGGCTCTTGAGCACCAGCACATCCTGCTCCAGGCTTTCGATTGCCGCGCTCGGGTTGCGCTTTTTCAGCGCCTCCACCTCGGTGCTCAGGCTTTTCAGCTGACCATCGAGCTTGCCACCGTCCAGCTGACCCGACTTCAACGCCGCCAGTTCCGTATTCACGGCCTTCAACTGCGCTTGCAGTTGCCCCTGCAATTCGGTCACGGCTTTCTGCTGCTCACGGGTATCCGCCAGCACCTGCTCCAGGCGCTTGCCCAGGTCGCCCGCCTGGCCGGCAACGCCCTGCTGCTGCTTGCCCTGCTCGGCCAGGTTGGCCTGCAACTGACGGATCTGCAGTTTCAACGCCTCACTGCCGGTGGTGCTGCTCGACTCGCTGGCGTCGACCTTGCCACTGATTGCCTGCAGGCGCCCGGCCGCTTCTTCACTGATGCGGGCGAAGCTTTCCTGGGTGGCCACCAGTTGCTGCTCCATCAGCGAGAGCTGCTGAAAACTCCACCAGCCGAGCCCGGCCAGGCCAATGAACGAGGCCCCCAGCAACGCCCAAAGCGGGCCATTGCTGCGCGGCTGCGCGGCTTGTTGGCGGCTGCGCGCGACATGGGCAGGCAGCAATTCATCGTCATCGGGGGTGCCGGCGCGCAGGGCAGGCACGTCGTCGAAATCGTCGTGGGCGTCGTTACGCATGGGTGCATTCAACCGCTGTGGTAGCAAAGAGGCATGAGTATAAACCGCCAAGGCGGCGCACTGCAGACCATCATCCCGGCAGCAGGTTCACGGGTTGCCCGGCTGCGCTTTCCACCAATGGCAGAATTCATCCAGCGCGGCCCAGGTATCGGTCTTGGGGCGATAGTCCAGGTACTGGCGGGCACGGCTGATGTCGAGGGTGAAGTCCTTGCTCATTACCTGCATCGCAGTACGGGTAAGGGTTGGCTGCGGACGGCCCGGCCAGAGCAGGCAGGCGGCCTCGTTGACTGCCGCCAGGCTGTAGGCCAGGCCAAAACTGCGATAGCGGGTGACCTGCGGCAGCTGCATCCGGCGCATGACGTAGTTCACCACGTCCCACAGCGGCAGCGGGTGGCCGTTGCTGATGTTATAGGCCTGCCCCAGTGCCTGTTCTTCGGCGAACAGCGCGCTGAGCAACGCTTCGTTGAGGTTGTGCACGCTGGTGAAGTCGACCTTGTTCAGGCCGTTGCCGATGATCGCCACACGCCCCTTGCGCTGCATGCGCATCAGCCGCGGGAAGATGCTGGCATCGCCCGCCCCGGTGACGAAACGCGGCCGCAGGGCCAGCACTTCCAGGCCGAACTCCTGGGCACCGAACACCTTCTGCTCGGCCAGGTGCTTGGTCAATCCGTAGTGATCGTGAAATCGCCGTGGCACCTGCTCTTCACGGATATCACGCTGGGAGCGGCCATTGAAGTAGATCGACGGCGACGACAGGTGCACCAGGCGTCGCACATGCTCCTTGATGCAGCCTTCGACCACGTTCTCGGTCAGCACCACATTGCCCTGGTAGAAGTCCTGGTAGCGCCCCCAGTTGCCCACCGCGCCTGCGCAATGCACAACGGCGTCGACCCCCTGGTACAGTCGCCGGGCCAGTTCAGCGTCGCCCAGGTCGCCGGGGATGAACTGCGCGCCGCGCTTGACCAGGTGCTCCACGCCCTCCGCACGCCGGCCGTTGACCCGTACCTCCAGGCCCTGCTCCAGGGCAAAGCGCGCAAAGCGCCCGCCGATGAAGCCGCTCGCGCCGGTGACCAGAATTCGCATGTAACACTCCGCCTTGCCAGATTTCAGATGCAGCAGACGCTGGCCAGGCCTACAAGGGCACCAGCCAATCCCGTGCCGAATGGCGCAGGTGCTCGGTCAGCTGGGCGAGCAATTGCCCGCCGTTGCGCCAATGATGCCAGTACAGCGGTACGTCGATGGGGGTATCGCTGCAGATTTCCACCAGTTCGCCCCGGCCCAACTGCTCGGCCACCTGGCGCTCCGGTACCAGCCCCCAGCCCAGGCCCGCCTCGGTCATGCGCAGGAAGCCTTCGGACGAAGGGCACAGATGGTGCAGGAAACCGTCCTGGATACCCATCGATGCCAGGTAGCGATGCTGCAGGAAATCGTCCGGGCCGAATACCACCGCTGGCGTGCGCGCCAGCCGCGCCACCTCGAAGCCATTGGGGAAGTAGCGCGCCATGAACGCGGGGCTGGCCAGCGCCCGGTAGCGCATCGCCCCCAGCGGCATGCTTCGCGCCCCGGCCACCGGCCGTTCGCTGCCGCACAGGCAGGCCGCCACCTCACCGGCGCGCATGCGCTTGAGACCGACATCCTGGTCTTCCACCACCAGGTCCAGCAGCACCTGCTGCTCGGCACAGAACGCCCCCACGGCGCCCGCCCACCAGGTCGCCAGGCTGTCGGCATTGAGCGCGATGCGCAGGCGCTCGGGCATGCCCTCCACGTCCAGTGCCGGCACCTGGCGTTGCAGGTCGCGCTCCAGCAGGCGCACCTGCTGCACATGGTTGAGCAACTGGCGGCCGACTTCGGTGGGGCTGGGCGGCGTGGCCCGCACCAGCACCGGCTGGCCGACCCGCGCCTCGAGCAGCTTGATGCGCTGGGAGATGGCCGATTGCGACAGCCCCAGCACCTGGGCGGCGCGCTCGAAGCCCGCTTGTTCGATCACCGCGGCGAGAGCGGCGAGCAGCTTATAGTCGAACATCGATTTCTCTAATGAGTGATCAGCTCTATTTGTTTTTCTTATACAGCCGAGGGCGCCACAATGGCCACATCTTTCTTGGCAATCAACACCGGCCGCTGCGCCGGTGTCAGTGGAGTGTTGGCGCTATGTGGCAAAGCTATCTGAACGGCATGCTGGTGGCCTTCGGTCTGATCATGGCCATCGGCGCGCAGAACGCCTTCGTCCTGGCGCAGAGCCTGCGCCGTGAACATCACCTGCCGGTGGCGGCGTTGTGCATCGTCTGCGATGCGCTGCTGGTGGCTGCTGGAGTGTTCGGCCTGGCCACGGTACTGGCGCATAACCCGACGCTGCTGGCAGTGGCCCGCTGGGGCGGCGCGGTGTTCCTGATCTGGTACGGCGCCAAGGCCTTGCGCAGCGCCTGCTCCAAGCAGAGCCTGCAGCACCAGGAGGGCCAGGGCGTGCGCTCGCGCCGTGCGGTGCTGCTCAGTGCACTGGCGGTGACCCTGCTCAACCCGCACGTGTACCTGGATACGGTGCTGCTGATCGGCTCGCTCGGCGCCCAGCAGACCGTGCCCGGCGCCTACGTGGCCGGTGCCGCCAGCGCTTCGTTGCTGTGGTTCACCACCCTGGCCGTGGGCGCTGCATGGTTGGCGCCATGGCTGGCACGGCCGGCGACCTGGCGGATGCTCGACCTGATGGTGGCGGTGATGATGTTCGCGGTGGCGGCGCAGCTGATCTTCAACTGATATCAGGCCTGCATGGCCCTGTAGGAGCGGCCTCGCCGGGGCGCCGGACCGGCCGGAAAGGGGGGCGCAGCGCCCCCAGGATTTCAGCCTTTGCGCACAGATTGCCGGGGCCGCTCTGCGGCCCTGTCGCGACGCATGGCCGCTCCTACAGGGGCCGACGTCCATTCACCAATCTGGAAACGACCACCACCGATCGGCACCCGCCAACCGCTCTGGAACCTCTATTCCCTATAGTTGTTGCGTGGTTATGCGCAAGGCCCGGTGCTATGATCCAGCCCTTGCGTCGCAAAGAGTACAAACTCGCCGACGCTCACCGGGCCGCCCGTGATCGGCCTTGCGCAAACCGCGAACAGACCTGAATCAGGAGATCCACCATGGCTTTTGAATTGCCGCCGCTGCCGTACGCCCACGATGCCCTGCAGCCGCACATCTCCAAGGAAACCCTGGAGTTTCACCACGACAAGCACCACAACACCTATGTCGTGAACCTGAACAACCTGGTCCCAGGCACCGAATTCGAAGGCAAGACCCTGGAAGAGATCGTCAAGAGCTCTTCGGGCGGCATCTTCAACAACGCCGCTCAGATCTGGAACCACTCCTTCTACTGGGAATGCCTGTCGCCAAACGGCGGCGGCCAGCCGACCGGCGCCCTGGCTGACGCCATCACCGCCGCTTTCGGCTCCTTCGACAAGTTCAAGGAAGAGTTCACCAAGACTTCGGTCGGCACCTTCGGTTCCGGCTGGGGCTGGCTGGTGAAGAAGGCCGACGGCTCCCTGGCCCTGGCCAGCACCATCGGCGCCGGCTGCCCGCTGACCAGCGGCGACACCCCGCTGCTGACCTGCGACGTCTGGGAACACGCCTACTACATCGACTACCGCAACCTGCGTCCGAAGTACGTCGAGGCGTTCTGGAACCTGGTCAACTGGAAGTTCGTTGCCGAGCAGTTCGAAGGCAAAGTCTTCACGGCCTGATCAGCCAAGCCTTGAAAGAAAACCCGGCCGCCGCCGGGTTTTTTTTCGCCTGTTGCCTGCCTTTGTCCTCTTGCTCAGCACGCAGAGCGCGCTAACATCAATTTTCTGGAAAGTTGATGCAGCGCACTCAAGTCGCATGGCCACTTAACCGATATAGAGCCAAGGGCAATTCCGTCGATGGGCGGGCAATCGGTCGATAGTCTTGTTGCCAAGATTGATGGCAAAATAATGGCATGCGCATGGATTAAGGAAACCCCTTTGAAGCTGGAATTTCGCAACAGCTTGTCGGTCAAGTTGCTAAGGGTTGTGCTGCTGTCGGCGTTAGCGGTCGGCGTCGTGCTCAGCTGCGCGCAGATCGTCTATGACGTCTACAAGACCCGCCAGGCCGTGAACAGTGACGCCCAGCGCATCCTCGACATGTTCCGCGACCCCTCCACGCAAGCGGTGTACAGCCTTGACCGGGAAATGGGCATGCAGGTGATGGAAGGCCTGTTCCAGGACGAATCGGTGCGCATGGCCTCCATCGGCCACCCCAACGAAACCATGCTCGCAGAAAAATCCCGCCCGCTGCAGGACATGTCCATGCGCTGGCTGACCGACCCGATCCTCGGCCAGGAACGCACCTACACCACGCAACTGGTCGGCCGCGGCCCCTACAGCGAATACTACGGCGACCTGAGCATCACCCTCGACACCTCCAGCTACGGCGAAGGCTTCCTGATCAACGCCGTGATCATCTTCATCTCCGGGGTATTGCGCGCCCTGGCCATGGGCCTGGTGCTGTACC
Organism: Pseudomonas parasichuanensis; assembly: GCF_021601385.1. GTDB lineage: Bacteria > Pseudomonadota > Gammaproteobacteria > Pseudomonadales > Pseudomonadaceae > Aquipseudomonas > Aquipseudomonas parasichuanensis. The sequence continues at coordinate 99,170 of NZ_BQHO01000005.1, forward strand.
TGGTGTATCACTGGCTGCTGACCAAGCCGCTGTCGAAGATCATCGAACACCTCACCCAGATCAACCCCGACCGCCCCAGCCAGCACCAGATCCCGCTGCTCAAGGGCCACGAGAAGAACGAACTGGGTATCTGGGTCAACACCGCCAACCAGTTGCTGGCCTCTATCGAGCGCAACACCCACTTGCGCCACGAAGCCGAGAACAGCCTGCAGCGCATGGCCCAGTACGACTTCCTCACCGGCCTGCCCAACCGCCAGCAGTTGCAGCAGCAGCTGGACAAGATCCTCGACGACGGTGGCCGCCTGCAACGGCGCGTGGCCGTGCTGTGCGTGGGCCTGGACGACTTCAAGGGCGTCAACGAGCAGTTCAGCTACCAGGTCGGCGACCAGTTGCTGCTGGCCCTGGCCGACCGCCTGCGCGCCCACAGCGGCCGCCTCGGCGCCCTGGCCCGCCTGGGAGGCGACCAGTTCGCCCTGGTCCAGGCCAATATCGAGCAGCCCTACGAGGCCGCCGAGCTGGCCCAGAGCATCCTCGACGACCTGGAAGCGCCCTTCGACCTCGATCACCAGCAGATCCGCCTGCGCGCCACCATCGGCATCACCCTGTTCCCCGAAGACGGCGACAGCACCGAGAAGCTGCTGCAAAAAGCCGAACAGACCATGACCCTGGCCAAGGCCCGCTCGCGCAACCGCTACCAGTTCTACATCGCCAGCGTCGACAGCGAGATGCGCCGGCGCCGCGAACTGGAAAAAGACCTGCGCGAAGCCCTGCCGCGCAACCAGTTGTACCTGGTCTACCAACCGCAGATCAGCTACCGCGATCACCGCGTGGTGGGCGTCGAGGCACTGCTGCGCTGGCAGCACCCGGAGCTGGGCATGGTACCGCCGGACCAGTTCATCCCCCTGGCCAAACAGAACGGCAACATCATCACCATCGGCGAATGGGTACTCGACCAGGCCTGCCGTCAGCTGCGCGAATGGCACGACCTGGGCTTCAGCGAACTGCGCATGGCGGTCAACCTGTCCACCGTGCAGCTGCACCACAACGAGCTGCCGCGAGTGGTCAACAACCTGCTGCAGGCCTACCGCCTGCCACCGCGCAGCCTCGAGCTGGAAGTGACCGAGACCGGCCTGATGGAAGACATCAGCACCGCCGCCCAGCACCTGCTCAGCCTGCGCCGTTCAGGCGCGCTGATCGCCATCGACGACTTCGGCACCGGCTATTCCTCGCTCAGTTACCTGAAGTCGCTGCCACTGGACAAGATCAAGATCGACAAGAGTTTCGTCCAGGACCTGCTCGACGACGACGACGATGCCACCATCGTCCGGGCCATCATCCAGCTGGGCAAGAGCCTGGGGATGCAGGTCATCGCCGAAGGCGTGGAAACCGCCGAGCAGGAGAGCTACATCATCGCCCAGGGCTGCCACGAAGGGCAGGGCTACCACTACAGCAAGCCGCTGTCGTCGCGCGAGCTCACCGCGTTCCTCAAACAGGCGCAGCGCAACCAGGTCTCGGTGCTGTAACCCCCCGCCACGACAGACGATGCACCGCAAACGGGCGTTTGCATGAAATGCGCGCCCGCCCCTTTACAGCAAATGCAAATCTTTCGCATGATGTTGTGGTTTCGCGTGCCACGCCGCACGGTCCAACCACACGACGCAGGAAACCAATAATGATTCGTATGCCTCTGGCCTCCGCCAGTCTGCTGGCCATCGCCATCGCCCTCGCCGGTTGCGGCGAAGGCAAGAATGACAAGGCCGCCGCACCGCAAGCCCAGGCACCTGCCGCCGCCAGCACCACCACCGCAGCGCCGGGCGCTGTCGATGAAGCCGCCGGCAAGGCCGTGGTCAAGCATTACGCCGAGATGGTCTACGCCGTGTACAGCGACTCGCTGAGCACCGCCAAGCAGCTGCAAACCGCAGTGGACGCGTTCCTCGCCACGCCAAACGACCAGACCCTGAAAGCCGCGAAAGAAGCCTGGGCCGCCGCACGTGTTCCTTACCTGCAGAGCGAGGCATTCCGCTTTGGCAACACCATCATCGACGACTGGGAGGGCCAGGTGAACGCCTGGCCCCTGGACGAAGGCCTGATCGACTACGTCGACAAGAGCTACGAGCACGCCCTGGGTAACCCGGCCGCCAGCGCCAACATCATCGCCAACACCGAAATCCAGGTTGGCGAAGACAAGGTCGACGTCAAGGACATCACCCCCGAGAAACTGGCCAGCCTGAACGAGCTGGGCGGGTCCGAAGCCAACGTCGCCACCGGCTACCACGCCATCGAATTCCTGCTCTGGGGCCAGGACCTCAACGGTACCGGCCCAGGCGCCGGCAACCGCCCAGCCTCGGACTACCTGGAAGGCAAAGGCGCCACCGGCGGCCACAACGACCGCCGCCGCGCCTACCTGAAATCGGTCACCCAACTGCTGGTCAAGGACCTCGAAGAGATGGTCGGCAACTGGGCACCGAACGTGGCCGACAACTACCGCGCCACCCTCGAGGCAGAACCGGTCAACGACGGCCTGCGCAAGATGCTGTTCGGCATGGGCAGCCTGTCGCTGGGCGAACTGGCCGGCGAGCGCATGAAGGTCTCGCTGGAAGCCAACTCGCCAGAAGACGAGCAGGACTGCTTCAGCGACAACACCCACTACTCGCACTTCTATGACGCCAAGGGCATCCGCAACGTCTACCTGGGCGAGTACACCCGCGCCGACGGCACCAAGCTGAGCGGTCCGAGCCTGTCGTCGCTGGTGGCCAAGGCCGACCCGGCCGCCGACGCCACCCTCAAGGCCGACCTGGAAGCCACCGAAGCCAAGCTGCAGGTGATCGTCGACCACGCCCTCAAAGGCGAGCACTACGACCAGCTGATCGCCGCCGACAACGCTGCCGGCAACCAGATCGTGCGTGACGCCATCGCCTCGCTGGTCAAGCAGACCGGCGCGATCGAGCAGGCCGCGGGCAAGCTGGGCATCGACAACCTGAACCCGGACACCGCTGATCACGAGTTCTGATCAACCCGGTAGCGGTTCACGCAAAGAGGCGGCCTTCGGGTCGCCTTTTTGCTTTCAGGCCCTGTCGCGGGGCATGAAAACCAGCGAAATTACTGAAATTTCACATTCTTTTCATCCGTGTAATTGCAAATTGCTCTTATTCAAAAATGGCCGGCCTGATAAGCTTGCACGCCGGTTTTTCGCCCACGCCCAGGATTGTCGATGTCCTTGCTCCGCCTAAGCCCCCTGCTGCTGGCCCTCACCCTTGCCGCCTGTGACGACGCCCCGCGTTTCACCCAGGCCGAGCCCGGTGAAGCCCTCTCCGGCGGCCAGGCAACGGTACAGCGCAGTGACCGCAACGCCTTCTCCCTGCCCTCGGCCAACCTCAGCCCCGAGCGGCGCCTGGACTTCGCCGTGGGCAACAGCTTCTTTCGCAGCCCCTGGGTGATCGCCCCGTCCACCACCACCGCCCGTGACGGCCTGGGCCCGTTGTTCAATACCAACGCCTGCCAGAACTGCCACGTGCGTGACGGCCGCGGCCACCCGCCGGAACCGGGCGACAGCAACGCGGTGTCGATGCTGGTACGCCTGTCGATCCCCGACCAGCCGTACTACGCCCGGGTAATCGAACGCCTGGGCGTGGTGCCTGAGCCGGTGTATGGCACCCAGCTGCAGGACATGGCCGTGCCCGGCGTGGCGCCAGAGGGCAAGGTACGGGTGAGCTACGACAACCACACCGTCACCTTCAAGGACGGCCACCAGGTCGAGTTACGCCGCCCCACGCTGCAGATCACCCAGCTCGGCTACGGCCCGATGCACCCCGATACCCGTTTCTCGGCCCGCATCGCCCCACCGATGATCGGCCTGGGCCTGCTCGAAGCCATCGCCGAGGCTGACATCCTGGCCAACGAAGACCCGGATGACCGCAACCACGACGGTATCCGCGGCCGTGCCAACCGCGTGTGGGACGACGCCCTGGGCAAGACCGTGGTCGGCCGCTTCGGCTGGAAGGCCGGGCAACCCAACGTCAACCAGCAGAATGTGCACGCCTTCGCCGGTGACATGGGCCTGACCAGCACGCTGCTGCCCAAGGACGACTGCACCCCGGCCCAGGCCGACTGCCTGGCCGCGCCCAATGGCGATGGCGCCGATGGCGAAAAAGAGGTCAGCGACAACCTCCTGCGCCTGGTCACCTTCTACACCCGCAACCTCGGCGTACCGGCCCGCCGCGACGTCGCGGCGCCCCAGGTGCTGGCCGGCAAGAACCTGTTCTACCAGGCCGGTTGCCAAAGCTGCCACACCCCGCAGTTCACCACCGCCGCCAATGCCGCCGAGCCAGAGCTGGCCAACCAGGTGATACGCCCTTACAGCGACCTGCTCCTGCACGACATGGGCCCGGGGCTGAGCGACGAGCGCACCGAGTTCGCCGCCAACGGCCAGGACTGGCGCACCCCGCCGCTGTGGGGTATCGGCCTGAGCCAGACCGTCAGCAGCGATGCCCGCTTCCTTCACGATGGCCGCGCCCGCGACCTGCTCGAAGCCGTGCTCTGGCACGGCGGCGAGGCCCAGGCGGCGCGCGACCAGGTACTGACCTTCAATGCCGAGCAGCGCGCCGCGCTGCTGGCCTTCCTGAATTCACTTTAAAACGCGCTAAGGAGCCGGGCATGTTCCGACCCAAACTGTTGTTCACCAGCCTCGCCGCACTCGCCCTCGGTGCCTGCTCGCCGCAGGACCCACAAGCCGTGACCTCCGCCGCCATCGCCAAGCAGGTGATCCTGCCGACCTACAGCCGTTGGGTAGAAGCAGACCGCGCGCTGGCCGCCAGCGCCCTGGCCTATTGCGAAGGCAAGACCTCGCTGGACAACGCCCGCGCCGACTTCCTCAACGCGCAGAAAGCCTGGGCCGAGCTGCAACCGCTGCTGGTCGGCCCGCTGGCCGAAGGCAACCGCGCCTGGCAGGTGCAGTTCTGGCCGGACAAGAAGAACCTGGTCGGTCGCCAGGTCGAGCAACTGGTCAATGGCGACAAGCCGGTCGATGCCGAGTCGCTGGGCAAGGCCAGCGTCGTGGTGCGCGGCCTGTCCGCCTACGAATACATCCTGTTCGACAGCAAGCCGGATGTTGCCAGTGCTGAACAGAAAGCCCGCTACTGCCCATTGCTGGTGGCCATCGGCGAGCACCAGAAGGCACTGGCCGAGGACATCCTCAAGAACTGGAACAGCACCGACGGCATGTTGTCGCAGATGACCAAGTTCCCCAACCAGCGCTACGCCGACTCCCACGAAGCGATCGCCGACCTGCTGCGCGCCCAGGTCACCGGCCTGGACACCCTGAAGAAAAAACTCGGTGCGCCAATGGGCCGCCAGAGCAAGGGCATCCCGCAACCGCTGCAGGCCGAAGCCTGGCGCAGCCATTCCTCGCTCAAGAGCCTGGAAGCCTCGCTCAAGGCCGCCCAGACCGTATGGGTCGGGGTCGACAACCAGGGCCTGCGCGGCCTGCTGGGCAAAGACCAGGCGGCGCTGGCACAGAAGATCGACGACGCCTACGCGGCCACGCTCAAGTTGCTGGACGGCAACCAGAAGACCCTCGGCGAGCTGCTGGCCGACGAGGCTGGCCAGCAGGCGCTGAACCAGATCTACGACAGCCTGAACGTCCTTCATCGCCTGCATGAAGGCGAACTGGCCAAGGCGCTTAACATTCAGCTGGGCTTCAACGCCAACGACGGTGACTGATCATGCTGCGACGCCAGGCGATCAAACTCGGTAGCGTACTGCTCAGCGCCCTCACCCTGGGCGGCTGGAGCCTGTTTCGCAACAAAGGCAGCGAACCCTTGCTGCTGTCGGCGCGCGACGATGGCGACGGCAAGCATTACGCCGTCGGGTTCCGCCTGGACGGCACCCAGGTGTTCAGCACCCAGGTAGCCCAGCGTTGCCACGCGATCATCAACCACCCTGAGCTGCCCATCGCCCTGTTCGTCGCCCGCCGGCCCGGCACCGAAAGCTACCTGGTCGACCTGCGCGACGGGCGCCTGCTGCAAACCGTCACCTCGAAGCCGCATCGCCACTTCTACGGCCATGCGGTGATCCACAAGGGCGGCGAATGGCTGTACACCACCGAGAACGACACCACCGACCCAGGCCGTGGCGTGCTGGGCGTGTACCGCTTCGAAGGTGAGCGCCTGGTGCACACCGGCGAGCTCTCGACCCACGGCATCGGCCCCCACGAAGTGGCCTGGCTGCCCGACGGCGAGACCCTGGTGGTGGCCAACGGCGGCATTCGCACCGAGGCCGAAAGCCGGGTGGAGATGAACCTCGACGCCATGCAGCCGAGCCTGGTGCTGATGCAGCGCGACGGCACCCTGCTGAGCAAGGAAACCCTGGCCCAGCAGATGAACAGCGTGCGCCACCTGGCGGTGGGTGACGACGGCACCATCGCCGCCTGCCAGCAGTTCATGGGCGGCTCGCAGGAGACCGCCGAGCTGCTGGCGATCAAACGCCCCGGCGAGCCGTTCAAGGCCTTCCCGGTGCCCGAGCGGCAATTGCAGTCGATGGCCCAGTACACCGCCAGCGTCGCCATCCACAGCGACCTGCGGCTGGTGGCGCTAACCGCGCCACGGGCCAACCGGTTGTTCATCTGGGACCTGGACAGCGGCGCGGTGAAGCTCGATGCGCCGATGCCCGATTGCGCCGGGGTGGGTGCGGTGCAGGATGGTTTCGTCGTGACCTCCGGGCAGGGGCGTTGCCGCTTTTACGACTGCCGCAAGGCAGAGCTGATCGGGCAACCGATGAACCTGCCATCCGGGTTCTGGGACAACCACCTGCACCTGGCCTGATGGCTCTGTTGCCTGCACCGGCCTCATCGCCGGCAAGCCGGCTCCCACAAAGGTTATGCGCAACCGGAGTGGGAGCTGGCTTGCCAGCGATGAGGCCATAACAGGCAGCCATCTCCTCCCCTTTTCCGAAAAACCGACAATACTTTCCCCCATCGCACGTGGGCAGGATCGCCCGTGGTCGCGCGTAATCCATAACAACCTCGCCTCCAGGGAACCGGACCATGTTGCGCCGCCGCATGCTGATCATGTTGGCCGTTGTCTTGCTGATCGTGCTGATCCTGGGGGGCATCAAGGCCTTCTCCATCTACAAGCAGGTGCAGATGTTCAGCCAGCCCAAGCCGCCGGTCAGCGTTGCCGCGGCCCAGGCCGAACTGCGCCAGTGGCAGCAGCGCCTGCCGGCGGTTGGCAGCCTCAAGGCCTACCAGGGCGTTGAGCTGAGCCTGGAAGTGGCCGGCACGGTCAAGTCGCTGCACTTCGAGTCGGGCCAGCAGGTCAAGGCCGGGCAACTGCTGCTGCAACTGGACCACGACCAGGAAACCGCGCTGCTGGGCACCGCCCAGGCCGACCTGAACCTGGCCAAGGTCGACTTTGGTCGCGGCAGCCAGCTGGTCGGCGACTCGGCCATCTCCCGCGGCGAATACGACCGCCTCACCACCCAATACCGGCGCAACCAGGCGGTGGTCGATCAGCTCAAGGCGTCGCTGGCGAAAAAAAGCATCAGCGCGCCGTTCAGCGGCACCATCGGCATTCGCCAGGTGGATGTCGGTGCCTACCTCGCCAGTGGCACGGTAATCGCCACCCTGCAGGACCTGTCCAGCCTCTATGTCGACTTCAACGTGCCGGAACAGGCCCTGCCGCAGCTGAGCCTGGGCCAGCAAGTGCTGGTACAGGTGGCGGCCTACCCAGGCCAGACCTTCCCCGCCAGCCTCAGTGCGATCAACCCCAAGGTCGAGGAAAGCACGCGCAACCTGCTGGCCCGCGCCACCCTGGCCAACCCCGACGGCAAGCTGCTGCCGGGCATGTTCGCCAGCCTGCAGCTGCTGCTGCCCAACCCACAACCGCAGGTGGTGGTGCCAGAGAACGCCATCACCTTCACCCTGTATGGCAACTCGGTCTATGTGATCACCCCGAAGAAGGCCGCGGATGGCCAGCCAGCGCCCGCTGCCGACGGCCAGCCGCAGTTGATCGCCGAACAGCGCACCGTGCAGACCGGCGAACGGCGCGACGGCTGGGTGGTAGTGAACAAGGGCCTGCAGGCCGGCGACCAGGTGGTGACCGCCGGCCAGCTCAAGCTCAGCCCCGGCGCGGCAATCCGTATCAGCGACGACCAGGTCCTCAAACCTGCGGCGCCTGGCGCGAACTGAACAGGAGCCGGCCATGGCGTTCACCGACCCGTTCATCCGTCGCCCGGTATTGGCCAGCGTGGTCAGCCTGCTGATCCTGCTGCTGGGCCTGCAAGCCTGGAACAAACTGCAGATCCGCCAGTACCCGGCCATGGAAAATGCCCTGATCACGGTGACCACCGCCTACCCTGGGGCCAATGCCGAGACCATCCAGGGCTACATCACCCAGCCGCTGCAACAGAGCCTGGCCAGCGCCGATGGCATCGACTACATGACCTCGGTGAGCCGGCAGAACTTCTCGGTGATCTCGGTCTACGCACGCATTGGCGCCGACACCGACCGCCTGTTCACCCAACTGCTGGCCAAGGCCAACGAGGTGCGCAACAAGCTACCCCAGGACTCGGAAGACCCGGTGCTGAGCAAGGAAGCGGCCGATGCCTCGGCGCTGATGTACATCAGTTTCTACAGCACCCAGATGAGCAACCCGCAGATCACCGACTACCTGTCACGGGTGATCCAACCCAAGCTGGCCACCCTGCCCGGCATGGCCGAAGCGCAGATCCTCGGCAACCAGGTGTTCGCCATGCGCATCTGGATCGACCCGGTGAAGCTGGCCGGCTTTGGCCTGTCGGCGGTGGACGTGACCAATGCCGTGCGCCGCTACAACTTCCTCGCCGCCGCCGGTGAGGTGAAAGGCGAGTACGTGGTCACCAGCATCAACGCCAGCACCGAGCTCAAGACCGCCGATGCCTTCGCCGCCCTGCCGGTCAAGACCGCCGGCGACAGCCGGGTGCTGCTGGGCGATGTGGCACGCATCGAGATGGGCGCCGAGAACTACGACACGGTCAGCTCGTTCGACGGTACGCCTTCGGTGTACATCGGCATCAAGGCCACCCCGGCAGCCAACCCGCTGGACGTGATCAAGGAAGTACGCAAGCTCATGCCGCAGCTGGAGGAAGAACTGCCGTCGAGCCTGAAGGTGTCGATCGCCTACGACGCCACGCTGTTCATCCAGGCCTCGATCAATGAAGTGATCAAGACCCTGGGCGAGGCGGTATTGATCGTCATTGTCGTGGTGTTTCTGTTCCTCGGCGCCCTGCGCTCGGTGGTGATCCCGGTGGTGACCATCCCGCTGTCGATGATCGGGGTGCTGTTCTTCATGCAGATGATGGGCTACTCGCTGAACCTGCTGACACTGCTGGCCATGGTCCTGGCCATCGGCCTGGTGGTGGACGACGCCATCGTGGTGGTGGAGAACATCCATCGCCATATCGAAGAGGGCCAGACCCCGTTCGAGGCGGCGCTCGAAGGCGCGCGGGAGATTGCCTTGCCGGTGGTATCAATGACCATCACCCTGGCGGCGGTGTATGCGCCGATCGGTTTTCTCACCGGGTTGACCGGTGCCTTGTTCAAGGAGTTTGCCCTTACGCTGGCCGGTGCGGTGATCATTTCCGGCATCGTCGCCCTGACCCTGTCGCCGATGATGTGCGCGCTGCTGTTGCGCCACGAGCAGAACCCTACGGGCCTGGCCCATCGCCTGGACCTGATCTTCGAGAACCTCAAACTGCGCTACCAGCGCCTGCTGCACGGCACCCTCGACAGCCGCCCGGTGGTGCTGGTGTTCGCCGTGTTGATCCTGTGCCTGATCCCGGTGCTGCTGATGTTCACCCGCAACGAACTGGCCCCGGACGAGGACCAGGGGGTGATCTTCATGATGAGCAGCTCGCCACAGACCGCCAACCTCGACTACCTCAATGCCTACACCGACAAGTTCACGCCGTTGTTCAGGACCTTCCCCGAGTACTACTCGTCGTTCCAGATCAACGGTTTCAACGGCGTGCAAACCGGTATTGGCGGTTTTCTGCTCAAACCGTGGAGCGAACGCGACCGCACGCAGATGGCGTTGTTGCCGCTGGTGCAGGCCAAGCTTTCACAGATCGGCGGCCTGCAGATCTTCGGCTTCAACCTGCCCTCGCTACCCGGTACCGGCGAAGGGTTGCCGTTCCAGTTCGTGATCAACACCGCCGGTGACTACCCTGCCCTGCTCGATGTGGCCCAGCGCGTCAAAACCCGCGCCGAAGCTTCCGGCAAGTTCGCCTTCCTCGATATCGACCTGGCATTCGACAAGCCTGAGGTGCTGATCGACATCGACCGCGCCAAGGCGGCGCAGATGGGCGTGTCGATGGACGCCCTGGGCGGTACCCTGGCCACCCTGCTGGGCGAGGCGGAGATCAACCGTTTTACCCTGGAGGGCCGTAGCTACAAGGTGATCGCGCAGGTCGAGCGGCCCTACCGTGCCAACCCCGGCTGGCTGAACAACTACTACGTGAAGAACGACCAGGGCCAGCTGCTGCCGCTGTCTACCCTGATCACCCTCAGCGACCGCGCCCGGCCGCGTCAGCTCAACCAGTTCCAGCAGCTCAACTCGGCGATCATCCAGGGGGTACCGATGGTGAGCATGGGCGAAGCGCTGGACACCGTGCGTGCCATCGCCCGCGAGGAAGCCCCCGAGGGTTTCTCGGTCGACTATGCCGGCACGGCGCGGCAGTTCGTGCAGGAAGGCAGCGCACTGTGGATGACCTTTGGCCTGGCCCTGGCGATCATCTTCCTGGTGCTGGCGGCGCAGTTCGAGAGTTTCCGTGATCCGTTGGTGATTCTGGTGACGGTGCCGTTGTCGATCTGTGGGGCGTTGTTGCCGCTGTTCCTTGGGGTGTCGAGCATGAACATCTATACCCAGGTGGGGCTGGTGACCTTGATCGGGTTGATTACCAAGCACGGCATTCTGATCGTCGAGTTTGCCAACCAATTGCGGGAGGAGAAGGGCCTGGGGGTGCGTGAGGCGATCGAGGAGGCGGCGGCGATTCGGTTGCGGCCGGTGCTGATGACCACGGCGGCCATGGTGTTTGGGATGGTGCCGTTGATATTGGCGACCGGGGCTGGGGCGGTTAGCCGGTTTGATATCGGGCTGGTGATTGCTACGGGGATGTCGATTGGGACGTTGTTTACGTTGTTTGTGCTGCCTTGTATTTATACGGTGTTGGCGCATAAGGGGCGGGGTTTGGCTGGGTGAGTTTTTGGCTGCGGGTTCGGGCTCGGGTTCGGGTTCGGGTTCGGGTTCGGGTTCGGGTTCGGGTTCGGGTTCGGGTTCGGGTTTCAGAGTGTTTGTTTTGGTATATGTATGCGCATTCGGCGGCGATGTCGACTTTTAGTCACCTTTCCGCCCTTACGGCGGCCTACTTTGGTCTTGGCCAAAGTAGGCAAAACCGCCTGCTCCCATCATACGGCCCCTGCGCTACGCTCCGGGGTCCCCTCGACTCCGGTGCCTTCCGGGCCCGCGCGGCCTACGACTTGCTGCGCAAGTCTACATCTCGCGCCTTCGGCTGCGCCGAAGGGTGCTGCGCACCAGGGCCCTCCAGTCACCTCCGCTCGGCCTCCTGAAGTCGCAATTTGTGTTGCCTGGACTATTGCGCGCTTAGAAGCAAAAGCAAAAACAGATCAAGAGCAGATCAAGAGCAGATCAAGAGCAGATCAAGAGCAGATCAAGAGCAGATCAAGAGCAGATCAAGAGCAGATCAAGAGCAGATCAAGAGCAGATCAAGAGCAGTGATATTGCTATCTAGGCTTGGCTGCTGTTGATGTATTGATTGTTCTGGCCCTATCGCCGGCAAGCCGGCTCCCACAGGTACAACGCAAGTCTGAAAGTTTGGCAATATCCTGTGGGAGCTGGCTTGCCAGCGATTGCAATCCAGAGTTCCCAACCAATCCAACTAGCGACAGCTAACGCCAGCCCAGGCGCCGCCCCTAACTTCGCGACTTCAGGAGGCTGAGCGCAGGCGTCTGGAGGGCCCTGGTGCGCAGCACCCTTCGGCGCAGCCGAAGGCGCGAGATGTAGACTTGCGCAGCAAGTCGGAGGCCGCGCGGGCCCGGAGGACGCCGGAGCGAAGGGACCCCGAAGCGCAGCGTAGGGGCCGTATGATGGGAGCGAGCGGCTTTGCTTACTTTGGCCAAGACCAAAGTAAGCCGCCGTAAGGGCGGAAAGGTGACTACGCGTCGACACCACAAATGAATGCGCATACAACTCTCAACACAATCACCAAACACCAAACACCAAAACGCCAGAAGTCCACATAAACTTCTGGCGCCTAAATCAAACAAACAAACCATCAACCAAACGGCCGCAGCCCCTGCCTCATCCCAAACAGAAACAACAACAAATCATGATCCGGTTGAACAGACGCCTGCTCGACCTTCGCCTCCCGCGGCAGCGGGCACAAACCACCGACTTCGGCCTTGCTGAACACCGTCAGCCCCGGCTGCTCCCAGGCAGCCGCTGCCACCGTGGTCACCGCCAGTGCCCCAACAAGAAACAAAGCTCGAGCGATTTCTAGTTTCATTGCTCTAACCCTTTGACAGCGCTGCCAAACGCCATCTGGTAAAAATAGAGCAAGGTCTGCCACTCTGCGTCAGTGATCGACGAATGGCGGCGCAGCTGACGCAAGTCGTTGTACGCCGCGCGTTGGCAACTGATGCGCCGTCGGCACTTCTCCAGGTCGAGCAAGGCCACCTCAGCCCGGGCCTGCTCACCGGTGCCGATCACCTTGACGAACACATGCTTGCCATAGAGGCAGCCATGCTGCCAGTGCCCCAGGTGCATGCGCGCCAGGTTGTCGGCCAGGTCCTTGAACATCCGCTCGTGGACCGCCTGGGGATAACGCTCACGGGCGCCTTCGCTGTACCAGGTGTCCAGGTCGACAAAACCGTCCAGCGCTTCACTCACCAGCAATGCGCGCCATTGATGGTCAGCATCACGCTCAGCACCGGCAAACACAATGCGTGGCACACGCACACCCAGTTGCTCGAAACTGTTCAAGGCATCGAGTTCGCGCAAGACCGTGGGCCGACCGAACGGGTGCAGCAGGCTCCGGTAGATATGACCCACCTGGCGCTTGGCATACAGCAATTGCCCGCTGGCGTCGCAGAGGCGCTGCACGCCGCTTTCGCCACCCCGGCGCTGGTTGGGTTCCTCGACCCATTCACCCTGCTGCTGCCAGTAGAAATCGAACTGCCCGGACTCTTTCTGCACTGCCGTCATCAATCACTACCCCTTACGTAAAACGTATACGCGCCACATCGCGTAGAGCGGCAAGAAGTCGAGCCGCTCCTGAATTCTGAAACCTGCCGCCGTAAATTCTTCTTCTACTGTAGCCGCCGGTAACACAAAGCGGTTCTGGTAGCTGTCCTGCTCGGCTCTGACACTGCGTCGCGCTTCAAGTTTCTTACGCCGCCATGCCTTGAAATTACCATCCACCCACAGCGACAGAATCACACTGTCGCGGCTAACTCGTTGAAACTCCGAAAGAATCGTCTTGCGATGGGCCGGGTCGCCAATATGATGAAACAAGCGCATGCAGAAGATGCTGTCGACCGAGTTGTCCGGCAGATCAATGGCGAAGGCGGAAGTCTGCAAGGGGCGTACCCGCTTCACCACCTCTGGCGGTTGTGCGGCACAGGCTGTCTCGATCATCGCCGCAGAATTGTCGGCGCCAATGATCACGCGGTTGGGTTTTTCCGCCAGCAGCGGCCAGAAGCGCCCGGCGCCACACGGCAGGTCGAGCACCAGGCCCGGCTCGCCAGCCAGCGCCAGGGCATGCCGGGCCATTTGCTCGTCACGTTTGTGCGACAGCCGTCTGGCCAGGCCGTCCTGATGCTTGAGGAAGTAATCACGGGCATGGTCCCGGTCGTACTTCTCCGAAAACTCGAGTTTGATTGGGCTACGCATAGAGCATCTCCTGTCTCCGATTGCGCCCACCTTAGGAAGGCGGGCGTTGGAATCAGGTCATGCCAATGTGAAAATTCTGTCATCAATCAGGGGAGGTATTACAAGACGTTAATGCGGATCCAAAACCCCATCGCCGTCTTCGTCCTCAACGACCATCTTGTTACCCTGGCTCAGGTCAACCTGGAAGCGGCAACCGTGGGGCAGCGTAGTGCTCAGGGTGACACGCCAACCCTGGTCATCACAGATCCGCTGTACCAGTGAAAGCCCCAGCCCCAGCCCCTCGCCACGGCGTTCGTCACCGCGCACGAACGGACGGAACATCGCCTCGCGCTGCTCCTCCGGGATACCCACCCCACTGTCCTCGACGCTGAACCCGTTGGGCTCAAGGCTAAGGCGGATATAGCCGCCATCGGTGTAGTGGGCGGCATTGCGCAGCAGGTTGCCCATCACCGATTGCAGGAAGGTGGCGTTGTACAGTGCCGGGCTGGCACTCACCCGGCCATCGTAGTAAAGGGCCAGGCCCTTCTGCTCGATGGTGTCACGCCACACGGCGGTCAGGTCATCGGCCACTTCACGCAGGGTCGCCTTGGCGGCGATTGCACCTTCGTCACGTTGCGCGCGGGCCAGCATGAGAAACGTCTTGACCAGCTCACGCATCTCCTCGGTAGCCCGTGCGATGCGCTCGACCTGGCTGCGCGCACGGCTGTCCAGGTTAGGGTTTTCAATCAGCAGCTCGCACGACGTGGCCAGTACCATCAATGGCGTACGCAACTCGTGGCTGACGTCGCTGGTGAACAGGCGTTCTCGGGTCAGCGCATCACGCAGGCGGCCCAGGGTATCGTCGAAGGCCACCGCCAGCTGCCCCACCTCGTCCGCCGCGTAATCCGGCGCCAGCGGTGGCGCCAGGCCAAGCAACTGGTCGCGATGCCGCACCTGGCGTGCCAGGCGGATCACTGGCGCCATCACCCGTCGTGCCAACACCCAGCCGAGGATCACCGCCAGCGCCAGGCTGAGCACAAAGCCCACCACCACCACGGCGAACAGCACCCGCTCGCGCTCTTCGAAATCGCTCTGGTCCTGCAGCAGCACGTAGCGCCGGCCATCGACGATCTCGACCATCGCGTGATACGACAACTGGTCGCGAAACACCTCATGGAAGCCCGGATCCAGATGCCGCAGATCCTTGGGCAGCTCGAAATCATCACGCCCACCGCTGAAGTAGAACAGCTGGTCCGGGCGTGGCCGATGGCTCCAGTCGCTGACACTGTCCATGCGCAGCAGACGCTGCAGATCGCCGCCGAGCACCGAGGAAATCAAGCGCTCTTCCACCAGATGCACGGTGGCGACGATACCGAAGGCAAAGGCCCCGGCCACCAGCGCGCTCATCAACGCAAAGGCGATGATGATGCGCTGGGCAAGGCTCTGCTTAAACTCCATCGCGGCCCTCGGCGAGGCGATAGCCGACGCCATGGACGGTGTGCAGCAGGGGTTTGTCGAACGGTTTGTCGATCACCTGGCGCAACTGATGGACGTGGCTGCGCAGGCTGTCGCTGTCGGGGCAATCATCCCCCCACAGGGCCTCTTCGAGCACTTCGCGGCGCAGCACGTGGGGGCTTTTCTGCATCAGCACGGCGAGCAGCTTGAGGCCCACCGGGTTGAGCTTGAGCAGGCGGCCCTGGCGGGTCACTTCGAGGGTGTCGAGGTCATAGCTCAGGTCGGCCACCTGCAAGGTACGCCGCCCACCGCCCTGGGCCCGGCGCAGCACCGCTTCGATACGCGCGGCCAGTTCCGACAAGGCGAATGGCTTGAGCAGGTAATCATCGGCACCTGAACGGAAGCCCTGCAGACGATCATCCAGTTGGTCGCGGGCGGTCAGCATGATCACCGGGGTATCGCGGCGGGCGTCCTCGCGCAGGCGTTTGCACAGTGTGTAGCCGTCGATGCCGGGGAGCATGATATCCAGCACGATCAGGTCGTAGTGCTCGGTGGCCGCCAGGTGCAGGCCCGACAGGCCATCCTGGGCGCAGTCCACGGTGTAGCCTTTCATGCCCAGGTAGTCGGCCAGGTTGGCAAGAATGTCGCGGTTGTCTTCAACCAAAAGAATACGCATCGGGGTCTCCTGTACCGCGCTTCGCTCGGCGGCAGCTTAAGGCCATCGCCGGCCCTGTGCCAGCCCTTGGGAAAATTCACCGAGCTTGACAGTTTTTTCACCGAACCTTCACGGACACAGGATAGCGGGCGCCCGACAATGCCCGGTCTTTTTCCATCCCTGGAGCTGTCATGCAGGAAACCCTTCGCCCACGCCCGATCAATCCGTGGCTCTACCTGGGCATCCCTTTCGTCACCATCGTCGCGCTGATCCTGCTGGAATGGACATCGGTGGACATGGACCTGGCCAACCTGTTCTTCGACCGGGCTGCCGGGGAGTTCATCGGTCGCCACAGCTACGTGCTGGAAACCATCCTGCACGACCGGGTCAAGCAGGTGGTGATCGCCTTGAGCCTGGTGGCGGTAGCGGCCTTCGTCGCCAGCTTCTTCTGGCAACGCCTGTTCGGCTGGCGTCGTGAACTGGGCTGCCTGGTGCTGGCTCTGAGCCTGTCCACGGCCTTCGTAACCCCGCTCAAGCAACTGACCCAGGTACAGTGCCCATGGAGCCTGAGCCAGTTCGGCGGCAGCGAAACCTACAGCAAGCTCCTCGAGCCACGCCCGGCCACCGACAAGGCCGGCCTGTGCTGGCCGGGTGGCCATGCGGCGACCGGGTTCTGCCTGTTCGCGCTGTTCTTCGTGCTGCGTGATCGCCGGCCGCGCCTGGCCAAGGCGGCGCTGGGGCTGGCATTCGTGGCGGGCTCGGTGCTGTCGGTAGGCAGGATGATGCAGGGTGCGCACTTTCTCTCGCACAACATCTGGACGGCGGTGTTCTGCTGGCTGATCGGGCTGGGGTGTTACTACCTGGTGCTGTATCGCCGGGGGATGGCACAGGCGCCTGTCGTCGAGCCCAGCGTCGCCTGATTCGCGGGTAAACCCGCGAGGAGGCCAGATACAGGCAACGAAAAAGCCCCGGTTCTCGCGAACCGGGGCTTTTTCATTACAGCTGGGGGTAAGGCTGGCTTACATCATGCCGCCCATGCCACCCATGCCGCCCATATCAGGCATGCCAGCAGCTGGCTTGTCTTCCGGCAGGTCGGCAACCATGGCTTCGGTGGTGATCATCAGACCACCGATCGAAGCTGCAGCTTGCAGAGCCGAACGGGTGACCTTGGCTGGGTCCAGGATGCCCATCTCGATCATGTCGCCGTATTCGCCGGTAGCGGCGTTGTAGCCGTAGTTGCCCGAACCTTGCTTGACCTTGTCGGCCACGACGCTTGGCTCGTCGCCGGCGTTGGCAGTGATCTGGCGCAGCGGGGCTTCGACAGCGCGACGCAGCAGGGCGATACCGACGTTCTGGTCTTCGTTGTCGCCTTTGAGGTCAGCGATGGCCGACAGGGCACGCACCAGGGCAACACCACCGCCAGGCACCACGCCTTCTTCGACGGCTGCACGGGTAGCGTGCAGGGCGTCTTCAACGCGGGCTTTCTTCTCTTTCATTTCAACTTCGGTGCCAGCACCGACCTTGATCACGGCAACACCGCCAGCCAGTTTGGCCAGACGCTCTTGCAGCTTCTCACGGTCGTAGTCCGAAGAGGTTTCTTCGATCTGGGCACGGATCTGTTTGACGCGGGCTTCGATCTCGGTGTCGGCGCCAGCACCATCGATGATGGTGGTGTTTTCCTTGGACAGGATGACGCGCTTGGCGTTACCCAGGTGCTCCAGGGTGGCGGTTTCCAGGGACAGGCCGATTTCTTCGGAGATGACCTGGCCGCCGGTCAGGACGGCGATGTCCTGCAGCATGGCCTTGCGGCGGTCGCCGAAGCCCGGAGCCTTGACCGCAGCAACCTTGACGATGCCGCGCATGTTGTTGACCACCAGGGTAGCCAGCGCTTCGCCTTCGACGTCTTCGGCAACGATCAGCAGCGGACGGCCGGATTTGGCAACGGCTTCCAGTACTGGCAGCAGCTCGCGGATGTTGGAGATCTTCTTGTCGACCAGCAGCAGCAGCGGGCCTTCCAGCTCGGCAACCATGGTGTCCGGCTTGTTGACGAAGTAAGGCGACAGGTAGCCACGGTCGAACTGCATGCCTTCTACGACGGACAGTTCGTTTTCCAGGCCCGAGCCTTCTTCAACGGTGATCACGCCTTCTTTACCGACTTTTTCCATGGCTTCGGCGATGATTTCACCGATGGAGTTGTCGGAGTTGGCGGAGATGGTGCCAACCTGGGCGATGGCCTTGGAATCGGCGCATGGCTTGGACAGGTTCTTCAGCTCGGCGACAACGGCGGCGGTGGCCTTGTCGATGCCGCGCTTGAGGTCCATCGGGTTCATGCCGGCAGCGACGGCTTTCAGGCCTTCGTTGACGATGGCCTGAGCCAGGACGGTAGCGGTGGTGGTGCCATCACCGGCAGCGTCGTTGGCCTTGGAAGCAACTTCCTTGACCAGCTGGGCGCCCATGTTTTCGAAGGCGTCTTTGAGCTCGATTTCTTTGGCGACGGAAACGCCGTCCTTGGTGATGGTCGGCGCGCCGAAGCTCTTGGCCAGGACCACGTTGCGGCCTTTCGGGCCCAGGGTCGCTTTTACCGCGTCAGCCAGAACGTTGACACCAACCAGCATTTTCTTACGGGCGGAATCGCCGAATTTTACGTCTTTAGCAGCCATGATCGTTTAATCCTTGGAATTCTTTGGAGTAACGGGAAGTCGGAGAAATCAGCCTTCGACAACGGCCAGGATTTCGTTCTCGGCCATGACCAGCAGGTCTTCGCCATCGACTTTCACGGTGTTGCTGCCCGAGTAAGGGCCGAAAACCACTTTGTCACCCACTTTCACGGCCAGCGCGCGAACTTCGCCGTTGTCCAGGATGCGACCGGTGCCGACAGCGACGACTTCGCCGCGGTTCGGTTTTTCGGCGGCCGAACCCGGCAGGACGATACCGCCAGCGGTTTTCGATTCTTCTTCGCTGCGACGGATAACGACGCGGTCATGCAGAGGACGAAGCTTCATTGTCGATCTCTCCCAAATAGTGGTTTTCATCGGCCGGTGCCAGCACCGGCGGGTTGATGCGGTCCGGCGTTGCCGGGGGTGGCCCGCGAAGGGCGAACCACCTGAGTCATGTCTGGTGTCGCCACCAGAAACCTTGCGGTGACCACATACATGAGGCCGCCTTATTCGATTACAAGGCTTGATACGGAAAAATTTTCATTAGGCGCTCAAAACGATTCGTGGGGGTACCGGAGTGCCGCTCCCACGATCACTTGCCTAATTATTTGTCGCGGCGCTCGTACTCGCCTTCGATCACGTTGGGGCGGTGGCCGGGATCGCGTGGCTGGGCCTGGAACGGGTCGTCCTGGAACGCGCGCTGGCGCAGGGCCTGCTCTTCGGCACGGCGGCGCAGCTTGCCGGCCACCAGGCGACGGGTGAACGGCAGCAGGCACAGCAGGCCCAGCACGTCACTGATGAAGCCCGGCAGCAGCAACAGGCCACCACCCACCGCCATCATCAGCCCCTGGAACATTTCTTCGGCAGGCAGCTCGCCGCGTTGCAGGCTCTCGCGGGCACGCAGGGCAGTCGCCAGGCCGGCGACGCGCATTACCAGCACACCCAGTGCGGAGCCTGCGATGATCAGCAGCAGCGCCGGGAAGAAACCGATGGCGGCGCTGACCTTGACGAAGACGAACAGCTCCAGCACAGGGAAAAGGAGAAACAGCAGTAAAAAGGCACGCATCACGAATTCCTCGACGGAAGAACATCTTCCTGTAGGAGCATCAGATGGATGCGTGCAGGCGTTTTTTCAACCCTCTGCGCGCGCCACCGTCGGCCACTGTTCGGCGCGAGCCAGCAGCACCAGGGCTTCGCGGACTTGTGTCGGGGTATTACAAGTTGTCGGGAAGGCCAGCCAGTACACCGCCTGGCCGATGCGCAGGTGCATGCCTTCGCTGTCGATGCCGACCATTTCAGCCGCGGTCGCGCTCGGCAGGCCGGTTAGCGCGACATAGTGGGCAATCGCATTGGCATGATCGCTGTTCATGTGCTCGATCATGCTCGCTTCGGCAGCGCCAGCAAACGGGTTGGCCAGGGTGACCTGGTCGAGCCAGTGAATCGCACCGAAGCCGCCAATATAGCGGTGGCGCACCGGTAGCAGTACCCAAAAGTCGAAATCGTGGGCTTTGTGGTAGTTCGCCGACTCCGGGAAGTAGCGGTAGTAGCGCGCGGCGGCAGCTTCGATGGCCGCCTCGTCGCTGAGCTTGTGGGCCTCGGCCATCACCGTCAGGCGCCCTACTGCCTGCACGTCCTCGGCCTCACGCTCGCCCACCAGCAGCGAACACTTGGGGTCCTTCTGCAGGTTGTGGGTGTGCTGGGCGATACGGCTGATAAGAATGACGGGGTGCCCTTCGGCATCGAGGCAGTAGGGAACCACCGAACCGAACGGGAAACCCGGCATCGACTTGGAATGGGTGGAGAGCACGCCACGGTACTCCTTGAGCAGCAGTTCCCGGGCTGGGCGCAGGGCATTCGAACTCACAGCGAGATCCTCGGCGAATAATAATCAGCTGCAAGTTATAAGCTACATGCGCCAAGAAAAAGCAAGGACCACATTACGTTCGGACAGTGCGCCCATGCTTGAAGCTTGCCGCTTGAGACTTGCCGCTGCCCCTACCAGGTGACGCCGAAACCGGCGGTGTAGCGGGTCTTGTCCAGGTCACGATCATCAGTGCCCTTGATCAGGTCTTTTTCCGCCTTGAGGTTGAGCGAAGCCCATTCGGTGACCTTGTAGCGCAGCCCCATTTCCGCATCGAGGGCGTAGTCGGCGACACCACCAAACGGCTTGCCGACCTCGCCATTGGTGAAGAACTGCACTTTCTTGCCGATCAGGTAACGGGTGTAGTCCCACTTCACGGCCGCGGCGTAGAAGTTGTCCTTGCCGCCGTCACGGTACTGGTAATCGGTGCGGTTGATCAGCGAGCCCAACGAGAACGCCCCCAACTCGTCATCCCAGAACTGGTAGCCCGGGCCAGTACCGACGGTGCGCTGGCGCGCCAGTTCTTCGATCTGGTCGCGCTTGTATTCCAGGCGCCCCTGCCAGAACCATTTGTCGGTGATGAAACGGTCGAGCGCATATTCCGCGCTCCAGTTGTTGGCGGTGGTGACCTCGTCCTTGCTCTCGCGGTTGTATTCGCCTTCGGCGTTATGCCGCCAGCGACCGTGGCGCGCGGTGGTCTTGAAGCTGACGTCGTAGTCATCGGTGTCGTTCTCGGCGCGCTTGTAGTCCAGCGCCACGTCGACATTGCCTTTCCACAGGAAGTCCTCGACCAGCGGGCGGGGCTTCATGATCTGCTCGATGCTGGCCAGCTCCACGGTCTTGGGCTCATCACCGTTGGCCAAGGTCACCTTGCCCGGCTCGGCAGCCTTGAGTGACTTGGCCTTCTCGCCGCTGTAGGCGTCCTGCTTGACCAGCAACTCCTGGTCGCTCTCAAGGGTCTTTACCTGTTTCCAGTCCAGGGCGATGGAACCACCGTATGAGGTCTCCAGCAGCAACTTGCCGCCATCGAAAACGGTGATCTTGCCACTGAGTCGATCGCCGTTCTTCATCCACACGGTATCGGCCAACGCCGGGGCGCAAA
Source organism: Pseudomonas parasichuanensis (assembly GCF_021601385.1). GTDB lineage: Bacteria > Pseudomonadota > Gammaproteobacteria > Pseudomonadales > Pseudomonadaceae > Aquipseudomonas > Aquipseudomonas parasichuanensis. The sequence goes on from NZ_BQHO01000005.1 coordinate 120,819, forward strand.
GGGAAACAGCGAAGAAGCAGAGCAGGATTCTTGAGAGCATAAGTGGACTACGGATTCGATTTGCCGAAAAAAGCCGGGCATTATCCAGATGCCCACGCCATGAGCAAGGACAGACCCAGACCATGCCGATGAGTTCCACTCTTATTTGCCGTTGCCATCCGTCCGGTTTCATCCACAGGCCAAGGGGGCTCTGATGTCTGCCGCCTCTGCTGCCCCACCGGAAGATGCCGAAGCCCGACGAATGGCACTGTATTCGGTGCTCGGCCAGGTACCGCCAGGCAAGGTGGTCAGCTACGGCCAGCTCGCCGAGCTTGCTGGCCTTGGCCGCGCAGCCCGCTGGGTGGGCCGCACCCTCGGGCAGCTGCCCACGGACACCCGCCTGCCGTGGCACCGGGTGCTCGGTGCGGGCGGGCGCCTGAGCCTGGCGCTGGGCACCCCTTCTGGCGACGAACAGCGCGCCCGTCTGCGCGCAGAAGGCGTGAATGTAGCCAATAATCGTGTGGATATGGCGCGCCATGGCTGGCGCCCGATGGAGCACAGCGGTTAGAGTGCGCGCTTTGTTTTCGCAAACTTGAGGCAGATGTTGGCCCATGCCCCGTAAAACCTGGCGCGCTGCGCTCGCTGCCTATGCCAGCCCGTCAACCCTGGTACTTTTGCTGCTCGGATTCGCCGCCGGCCTGCCGTACATGCTGGTCTTCTCGACCCTTTCGGTGTGGCTGCGCGAAGCCGGCGTGGCGCGCGAAACCATCGGTTACGCCAGCCTGATCGGCTTGGCGTATGCCTTCAAGTGGGTGTGGTCTCCCCTGCTCGACCAATGGCGCTTGCCGCTGCTCGGCGGCATGGGCCGCCGTCGTTCGTGGTTGCTGCTGTCGCAAGTGCTGGTTGTGGTAGGCCTGGTCGGCATGGGCTTCTGCGACCCACAGAAGCACCTGTCGTGGCTGATCGCGCTGGCAGTGCTGGTGGCCTTTGCCTCGGCCACCCAGGACATCGCCGTCGACGCCTACCGCCTGGAAATCGCCGACGACCAGCGCCAGGCCGCACTGGCCGCCAGCTACATGGCCGGCTACCGGGTCGCGGCCCTGCTGGCCACGGCCGGCGCGCTGTTCTTCGCCGAGTGGTTCGGCTCTACCGGCTTCAGCTACCTGCATCAAGCCTGGACCGGCACCTACGTGCTGTTCGGTGTGCTGATGCTGCCGGCGGTGTTCACCACACTGATCATGCGTGAACCCCCGGTGCCGCTGCGCACCCAACTGTCGGCGGCACGCTACGGGCTGATGCACCAACTGGCGTCGGTGTTCGTGCTGATCATCCTGCTGGTTTCGGTACCCGCCAGTTTCACCCAGATGTTCAACACCGACTGGGCCAGCGTGCTGTTCGGCGATGCAACCCCGCTCGACCTGCTGCTCGAAGACCGCGCCTTCCTGCGCCTGCTGCTCTATGCACTGCTGAGCTGGGCGTGCCTGTCGTCCCTCGGCCGTCGTGGCCTGGCCCCGGTGCTCACCCCGGTCAACGACTTCATCGCCCGCTACCGCTGGCAGGCCCTGCTGCTGCTCGGGCTGATCGCCACCTACCGGATGTCCGACACGGTGATGGGCGTGATGGCCAACGTGTTCTACATCGACATGGGCTTCACCAAGGACCAGATCGCCAGCGTCAGCAAGATCTTCGGCCTGATCATGACCTTGGTCGGCGCCGGTGCCGGCGGCCTGCTGATCGTGCGTTTCGGCATCCTGCCGATCCTGTTCATCGGCGGCGCGGCCTCGGCGGCGACCAACATCCTGTTCCTGATGCTGGCCGACATGGGGCCGAACCTGGAAATGCTGGTGGTGACCATCTCGCTGGACAACTTCAGCTCGGGCCTGGCCACCTCGGCGTTCGTCGCCTACCTGTCGAGCCTGACCAACCTGAAGTTCTCGGCCACGCAATACGCGCTGCTCAGCTCGATCATGCTGCTGCTGCCGCGCTTGATCGGCGGCTATTCGGGGGTGATGGTGGAGAAGTTCGGCTACCACGACTTCTTCCTGATCACTGCCCTGCTGGGCGTGCCGACGTTGATCCTGATCGCCCTGCACTGGCGCCAGGAGGTCGGACGGGGAAAGCCGGTGCCGGTTCAGAGCCCGGCGGCTGAGCAGCAGCCCTGATCACCGAGGGGCGCTATGCGCCCCTTTTCGCGGCACAAGGCCGCTCCTACAGGGAATCCACGGTCTCCTGTAGGAGCGGCCTTGTGCCGCGAAAAGGGCTGCAAAGCAGCCCCAAGGATCTAAAGGTAACGCACACCAGCAAGGCTGGTAGCAATCACTGCGCCACAGCCCCTTCCCCCGGCCGCCGGCCCACCACGAACCACAACGGCCACAGCGCCAGCGCCCCTGCCATGCCAGCCGCCAGGGCAAAGTGCATCAGGCTCGCCCCTGCCCCCAGCATCGCCAGCAACGCGCCACCCAGCCCCAACAGGGCAATGGTGATCATCCCCAACATGGCCGATACCAGGCCCTTGCTCTGCTCGCTGGCGAACAAGGTCATGCGGTACAGCACCGCATTGGCCACGCCCAAGCCAAGGGCGTACAGGGACATGCCGGCGACCACGCTGGTCACCGTCGGCCAGTACCAGGTGGCCAGCACCATCAGGCTCAGGCCGGCCAGGTAGGGCCACAGCGCACCACGTACCAGTGCAGGCAGCGGGTAGCGGTCGGCGATGCGGTTGATGATCAGGTTGCCGAGGATCAACCCGGCGAACACCGGCAACTGCCACAGGGCGTATTCCATGGTGCTCAAGCCTTCGTCGTGGATCAGCAGCACCGGCGACAGGCCAATCCAGCCGATCAGCGGCAAACCGACCAGGCCCAGCGCCGCGCTGCCCGCGACAAACCGGCGGTTGGCCAGCAGCTGGCCATAGCCGGCCAACAGCGGCAGCAGGTGGATCGGCGTGAACGGCAGGCGCGAGCCGTCGCGGCGCTCCACCCCCAGGGTTTCCGGCATCAAGCGGTACAGCAGCCCCCAGCACAGCACCGCCCCGAGGGCGAACGCCACGAACAGCCAGCGCCAGTCCAGCCACTGCAGCATCAGGGTACCCACCAGCGGCCCGAGCAGCGGCGACAGTAATGCAATGTTGGCCAGCAAGGCCATCATGCGCACCGCGTCGGCCTCGCTGAACGCCTCGTTGAGGGCCGGGTAACTGACCGTGACCACGAAGCCCAGGCCGATGCCCTGCAGCAGGCGCAGCAGGTTGAACAAGCCGATGTCATGTACCCAGAACGTCGCCAGGCACGCCACGCCGAAGAACAGGCAACCCGTCAGCAGCAACGGGCGTCGGCCGTAACGGTCGGCCAACGGGCCGATCAGCCATTGCAGCACCACCCCACCCAGCAGGTACAGGTTGAGGGCGTGAGGGATGAATTCCGGGCTGGCGTCCAGATCGCCAACCACGACCGGCATGGCGGGCATGACGGCGTCGCTGGCCAGGTAGGTCAGCAGCTCGAACAGCGCCAGGGTCAGGCCGAACAGCAAGGCGCGCACGGGGGTGATGTACAGCAGTGGTTTCATGATCAGTATCAGGTGGGAACGGGTGGGGTCAGGCTATATGCCAGAAATGACGGCGGATTGCTGTGAGCAAGTGTAAGGGGCAGAAATAGCCGGGGCCGCTGTGCGCCCCTTCGCGGGTAAACCCGCTCCCACAGGGTTCACGCCTAACCTGTGGGAGCGGGTTTACCCGCGAAGGGGCGCGCAGCGGCCCCGGCTGTCGAAGCAGGTTTATTGCAGGGCAGTCTCCTGCACCACACGGATCACTCGCTGCGGAAAGGGAATGTCGATCCCTTCGGCCTTGAGTCGGTCACGGGCATGCTCGTTGAGCATGAACATCACGTCCCAGTAGTCGGCGGTCTTGGTCCAGATGCGCAGCGACACAGTGATCGAACTGTCACCGAGGGTCGACACCACCGCCTGCGGCGCCGGATCCTGCAGCACCCGCGGGTCCTGGGCCAGCTCCAGCAACACATTGCGCGCCTTCTGCAGGTCGGCCTCATAGTCGACACCCACGTCGAACACCACCTTGCGGGTGGGCTGACGGTTGGTGTTGGTGATGATGCCGTTGGACAGGCTGCCGTTGGGCATGATCACCGTCTTGTTGTCACCGGTGCGCAGCACGGTGTGGAAGATCTGGATGCTGTCCACGGTGCCCGCGACGCCCTGGGCTTCGATCCAGTCGCCGATGCGGAACGGGCGGAACATCAGGATCAGCACGCCGCCGGCGAAGTTCGCCAGGCTGCCCTGCAAGGCCAGACCGATGGCCAGGCCCGCGGCACCGATGGCGGCGACGAACGAGGTGGTCTCGATGCCGATCATCGACGCCACGCTGACCATCAACAGTACTTTCAGCACGATGTTGGCCAGGGTGCTGATGAAGCCCTGCAACGCCGCGTCGGCTTTCAGGCCAACCAGTTTGCCCAGCCGCTCGCTGACTCGGCTGATGATCCACCAGCCAATCGCCAGCGTCAGCAAGGCCAGCAGCAGGCGGCTGCCATATTCCATGATCAGCGGTACCCAAGTCTGCGACTGGCGGACCAGCTGGTCGACCTCTGCATTCAAATCCATCGTCTTGCTCTCCTGATGCCAAGCGGCAAAAAATCATTGAAACGGGCCGCACAGCATTCAGCGACCGCAGGAACCGATGGACATCATTGAGCCATCAAGGTTCCTGCCCTGCCCCGATCAGTCGCGGAAGTTGTTGAACTGCAGCGGCATGTCGAACTCTTTGGCGCGCAGTGCAGCGATCGCCTCTTGCAGGTCGTCACGCTTCTTGCCGGTGACACGTACCTGCTCGCCCTGGATCGAGGCCTGGACCTTGAGCTTGGCGTCCTTGATGTGGGCAACGATCTTTTTCGCCAGGTCCTTGTCGATGCCTTCGCGGAACTTGGCTTCCTGCTTCATCTCCTTGCCGGACGGATAGGCGTCCTTCACTTCCAGGCACTTGACGTCGATCTTGCGCTTGACCAGAGCCAGACGCAGGATTTCGACCATCGCCTCGAGCTGGAACTCGGCCTCGGCGGTCAGCAGCACGGTCTGCTCCTTGTCCTTGAACTCGATAGTGCCCTTGCCCTTGAGGTCATAGCGGCGGTCCAGTTCCTTCACCGCGTTGTCCACGGCGTTGGTGACTTCGTGCTTGTCCAGTTCCGATACCACGTCGAACGAAGGCATGGGGGTTCTCCATAAAAAAACAGCGCGCTCAGCTTGAAGATGGAGCGCGTCAGGGTTAGGGGGTTAAAATGCGGGCTCATTATAACGGGTTGCGAAACGCAGATGAGCAGCACCTGGCATATTCTCGGCGCCGGTAGCCTCGGCAGCCTCTGGGCCTGCCGCCTGGCCCGCGCCGGCAAGGCGGTCCGCATGATCCTGCGCGACGAGCAGCGCCTGGCGGCCTACCAGGCCGTCGGCGGGCTGACCCTGCACGAGCAGGACCACAGCAGCCTGTTCGCGATCCCCGGCGAAACCCACGATGCCCCCGGCCCGATCCACCGTTTGTTGGTGGCCTGCAAGGCCTATGACGCGGCCCCCGCCGTGGCACGCCTGGCCCCCCGGCTGGCCGAGGGTGCCGAGCTGGTGCTGCTGCAGAACGGCCTGGGTAGCCAGGATGAGGTGGCCGACCAGGTGCCCCATGCCCGTTGCATCTTCGCCTCCAGCACCGAGGGCGCGTTCCGTGAGGCAGACTGGCAGGTGCGCTTCGCCGGCCATGGCTTCAACTGGCTGGGCAACCCGCTCAACCCCGCCGTGCCGGAGTGGTTCGACGACCTGCACGATGCCGGCATCCCTGCCCAATGGAGCCTCGACATCCTTTCGCGGCTGTGGCGCAAACTGGCGCTCAACTGCGCCATCAACCCGTTGACCGTATTGCACGACTGCCAGAACGGCGGCCTGCTCGGCCACCTGGCCGAAGTCGATCAGCTGTGCGACGAGCTGGCCAACCTGCTGCTGCGCTGCGGCCAGCCCGAGGCCGCCAACGACCTGACCGAAGAAGTGCAACGGGTGATCCTCGCCACCGCCGCCAACTACTCTTCCATGTACCAGGACGTCCGTCACGGCCGGCGCACCGAGGTCCATTACCTGCTCGGCCACGCCTGCCGCGCCGCCGCCCGGCATGGGGCAAGCGTGCCGCAGCTGGAACACCTGCAACAGCGCCTGGTCGATAGCCTGAAGGCTCGCGGCCTGCCCAGCGACTGACTGACCCATCCACCGGACATGGATACCCCCTGACTCATGAGCCTGCGCCAACGCCTGGAAAACCTCCCGGTCGGGCAGAAACTGCTGGCGGCCCTGCTGGTGTTGCTGGTGACCATTCTGCTGGTCGCCAACCTGGCGTTCATCAGCGCCGCCTACTGGATCACCCAGGAAAGCATGGCGCCCCAGGCGCTGCAGACCATCGGCAAGCTGGTGTCCAACCCACAGCTGTCTTCCCGGGCCGGCGACTCCCCGGAAACCGCCAGCGCCCTGCTCAAGGAGCTCGACAGCTACTCCCCGTTGCGCGCGGCGGCCATCTACGGTGGCGACGGGCAGATGCTCGCCCAGCTGCAGCATGGCGATGCCCTTACCCTGCCCAAACGCTACCGCAACATCGATGGCTGGCGCCTGATGGAGTTTCGCAGCACCCAGCTGATCCGCCTGCCACGCAACGCCAACCCGCCTGCGCACCTGCTGCTGGTGGCCAGCAGCGAGCTGCCGATGGCGTTCTACACCGGTACCCTCTCCGCCAGCCTGGCGATCCTGGTGTTCAGCATCCTGCTGTGGCTGGTCATCGCCCGGCAGATCAAGCGCTTGATCACCCTGCCGATTAACAACCTCGAAGAGCTGTCGCGCCAGGTCACCCGGGAAGAGAGCTACGCCCTGCGGGCCCAGCGCGGCAACGATGACGAAATCGGCAGCCTGGCCGAGGCCTTCAACACCATGCTGACGCGCATCGAAGCCCGCGAGCAGCAGCTCAAGGGCGCCCGCGACGAGTTCCAGCAGGCCTACGACCAGGCCCAGGGGTTGGCGGAAGAAACCCGCCACACCAACCGCAAGCTGGAGCTGGAAGTCCAGGTGCGCAGCAAGATCGAAAAAAAGCTCACGGGCTTCCAGAACTACCTGAACAGCATCATCGACTCCATGCCCTCGGCACTCATCGCCCTCGACGAGCAGCTCTACGTCACCCAATGGAACCATGAAGCCACGGTACTTTCCGGCACGCCGCTGGACGAGGCGCTGAACCAGCCGATCTTCCTCGCCTTCGAACCGCTCAAGCCGTTCTTGCCGCAGCTCAAGGAGAGCGTCGAGAAGCACCGGGTGGCGAAGATCGAGCGGGTCACCTGGCCCAAGGGCGATGACCTGCGCCACTACGCCCTGACCTTCTACCCGCTGACCGGCGGCGGTGGCCGTGGCGTGGTGATCCGTATCGACGACATCACCCAGCGCCTGTCGCTGGAGGAGATGATGGTGCAGTCGGAGAAGATGCTCTCGGTCGGTGGCCTGGCTGCGGGCATGGCCCATGAGATCAACAACCCGCTGGGGGCGATCCTGCACAACGTGCAGAACATCCGCCGGCGCTTGTCGCCGGAGCTGCCACGCAACCAGGAACAGGCCAGCGAGCTGGGCCTGGACCTGCCGGCCGTAAACCGCTACCTGGACAGCCGCGAAGTGCCACAACTGCTCGATGGCATCCAGCAGGCCGGTGCCCGGGCGGCGAAGATCGTCACCCACATGCTCAGCTTCAGCCGCCTCAGCAATCGCCAACTGGCGCCCTGCGACCTGCCGGCGCTGATCGACCAGGCGGTGGAAATCGCCGGCAACGACTTCGACCTGGCCATCGGTTTCGACTTCAAGGGCCAGGCCATCGTCCGCCAGTTCGACCCGCAGCTCGGGGCAGTGCCCGGCACCGCCAACGAGCTGGAACAGGTACTGCTCAACCTGCTGAAAAACGCCGCCCAGGCCATCCACCAGCGCCCGCAGCCCAGTGAGCCTGGGCGCATTACCTTGCGCACCCGGCTCAACCCGCCCTGGGCGGAAATCCAGGTCGAGGACAACGGCGTGGGCATGCCCGAAACCGTGCGCAAACGCACCTTCGAGCCATTTTTCACCACCAAGGAGATCGGCCAGGGCACCGGCCTTGGGCTGTCGGTCTCGTACTTCATCATCACCAACAACCACAAAGGGCAGATGGAGGTGCACTCCACGCCCGGCCAGGGCACCTGCTTCACCCTGCGCCTGCCCCTCGGCCTGCCGGCCACCACCACAACGGAGACGTGACATGGGCTATCGCCTGTCGAAGATCTACACCCGCACCGGCGACAAGGGTGAAACCGGCCTGGGCGATGGCCGCCGGGTGCCCAAGGACCATCCGCGCATCGAGGCCATTGGTGAGGTGGACAGCCTCAACAGCCAGCTTGGGGTGCTGTTGGCCGGGCTGGCCGAGGCCGGGCTGCAAGAGCTGGTCGAGGTCTTGGCGCCGTGCCAGCACCGCTTGTTCGACCTGGGTGGGGAGCTGGCGATGCCCAGCTACCAGGCATTGAACGTGGCCGAGGTCGAGCGCCTCGAAGCGGCCATCGACCGCTGGAACGACGAGCTGGGGCCGTTGAAGAACTTCATCCTGCCGGGTGGTTCGGCGCTGGTGGCCCAGGCCCATGTGTGCCGTAGCCAGGCGCGGGCGGCGGAGCGGCGGTGTCAGCAGCTGAATGCCGTTGAGCCGCTGGAAGGGGTGGGGTTGGCGTATATCAACCGGTTGTCGGATCTGTTGTTCGTGGCGGCGCGGATTATCGGCCGGCGGCAGGGGGTAGACGAAGTGCTGTGGCAGCCTGCGGACAAGCCGTTGGGCTGAAATCGCGGGGGCGCTGTGCCGCGATAGGGCTGCAAAGCAGCCCCTCTAACAGGCGACTCAGGCCTCGGGCCAGAACGCCCGAATCCCCGCCACGCCCTGGGCACCGGCTTCCCACGCCTGCTCCCGCTCACCCGGCCCGACGCCACCCAACAGGAACACCGGGTGGTTGATCGTGCCGATCAAGCGTTGCGCATCATTCCAACCGAGCGGTGTGGCATCCGGGTGCGTCTGGGTCGCCTGCACCGGCGACAGGGTGACGAAGTCCACGCCCATCTGCTCGGCCAGCGCCAGCTCTTCGGCGCTGTGGCAGGAGGCCGCCAGCCAACGGTTCTCCGGGAACGGGCGGCCTTTGGCGGCATACTTGCGCAGCTGCGCCGCCGTCAGGTGCCAACCGGCCGACGGGAAGTCGCCCAGCCACTCCAACGGCCCCTTGAGCATCAATTGGGCCTTGCCGGCACACAGCCCGACCGCATCCACGGCAACGTCGCGGTACTTGGGGTCGTACATGTCCGGGGCGCGCAGCTGGATCAGCTTGATCCCACTGGCCACGGCTTTCTGGATGCCCTTGAGCAGCGCCGGCACCTCCAGCCCGTCCGGCGTGATCAGGTACTGATCCGGCAGGCGCGCAGCGGCGACGATCGGCTTGTTGGCCTCAGGGAAGTCGTACTGGCCCAGATCACGCGGCGCCACCCAGGCCAACGGCTGGCCTTCGGCGCCATGGGGTTCGCCGGTGAAGGCATCCACTTCGCGCACGTCCAGCAGCACCTGCTTGTCCGGGTAGTCGTGGCTGACCTTGATCAGCGGCCGCGAACGGCTGACCTCGATGCCCAGCTCTTCGCGCAGCTCACGGGCCAGCGCTGCCTCGACGCCCTCGCCCTCCTCCACCTTGCCGCCGGGGAACTCCCACAGGCCACCCTGGTGCTGGGTGTCGGCACGCCGGGCAATCAGGATGCGCCCGTCGGCGCCTCGGATAACGGCGGCAACCACATGAATCCGCTTCACCCTGCACGCTCCGCCAGGCCAGCCTGCTGCCAGGCCTGGAAGGCCGGCCACTGGTAAATGGTTTCAATGTAGGCCGCGGCTTCGGCGGGCACTTCGACGCGGTAGGTGCGCAGGCGCACGGCCACCGGGGCGAAGAAGGCATCAGCCAGGGTCGGCCGCCCGAACAGGAACGGGCCCTGATCCTTGGCCACCAGGCGGCATTCGGACCACAGGGCGACGATGCGGTCGATATCGACTTGCACGTCCAGCGGCACGTTCTCCAGCGCCTGGTCGCGGGACAGGTCGAACGGCATGGCACCGCGCAGGGCGAAGAAGCCGCTGTGCATCTGGGCGCAGGCCGAACGCGCCTGGGCGCGGGCGGCGACGTCTTCGGGCCAGAGCCCGGCGTCAGGATGCTGTTCGTTGAGGTATTCGGCGATGGCCAGGGAGTCGGCGATCACGCCGTGCTCGGTCTTGAGCAGCGGTACCTTGCCGGTGGCCGAGAACGCCAGCAGGCGTTGGCGGGTGTCGGGCTGGTTGAGTTTGACCAGGGTTTCTTCGTAGGGCGCGCCGGCCAGTTCGAGGGCCAGGGCGCCGCGCAGCGACCAGGAGGAATACAGCTTGTCGCCGATGATCAGGTGATAGCTCATGGGGCGGCTCCATCGATTCGGGATTTTTGGGGCTGCTACGCAGCCCTTTCGCGGCACAAGGCCGCTCCTACAGGAGAATCGCTATCCCTGTAGGAGCGGCCTTGTGCCGCGAAAGGGCCGCACAGCGGCCCCGACTTACATCAAGTACGGTATTCGGCGTTGATCTTCACGTACTCGTGGGACAGGTCGGTGGTCCAGATGGTTTCGCTGCACTGGCCACGGCCCAGTTCGATGCGGATGGTGATCTCTTCCTGGGCCATCACTGCCGAGCCCTGCGCCTCGGTGTAGCTCGGGCTGCGGCCGCCCTGGCTGGCGATGCACACGTTGTCGAGGTACACGTCGATCAGGCTGACATCCAGTGCTGGCACACCGGCACGGCCTACCGCGGCGAGGATGCGGCCCCAGTTCGGGTCGGAGGCGAACAGTGCGGTCTTGATCAGCGGCGAGTGGGCCACAGCGTAGCCGACGTCCAGGCACTCCTGGTGGTTGCCGCCGCCGTTGACCTGCACGGTGACGAACTTGGTGGCGCCTTCGCCATCACGCACGATGGCCTGGGCCACGTCCATGCACACTTCGAACACGGCCTTTTTCAGCGCCTCGAACAGCTCGCCGCGGGCTTCGGTCACTTCAGGCACGTCGGCCTTGCCGGTGGCGATCAGCATGCAGCAGTCGTTGGTCGAGGTGTCGCCGTCGATGGTGATGCGGTTGAACGACTTGTTGGCGCCGTCGAGCATCAGGTCCTTGAGTACCTGCGGTGCAACCTTGGCGTCGGTGGCAATGTAGCCGAGCATGGTGGCCATGTTCGGGCGGATCATGCCGGCGCCTTTGCTGATGCCGGTGACGGTGATGGTCTTGCCGTCGAACTGGAACTGGCGGCTGGCACCCTTGGGCAGGGTGTCGGTGGTCATGATGCCGGTGGCGGCTTCGGCCCAGTGGTTCTCGGACAGGTTGTCGAGGGCGGCTTGCAGCGCACCTTCGATCTTCTCGACCGGCAGCGGCTCACCGATCACGCCGGTGGAGAACGGCAGGACCGACTCGGCAGGCACGCCGGTCAGTTCGGCCAGCTTGGCGCAGGTGCGCTCGGCGGCGGCCAGGCCTGGGGCGCCGGTGCCAGCGTTGGCATTGCCGGTGTTGGTCAGCAGGTAGCGCACGGTGCCCTGCACGCGCTGCTTGGAGAGGATCACCGGTGCTGCGCAGAACGCGTTGAGGGTGAACACGCCGGCAACGCTGGAGCCTTCGGCACAGCGCATCACCACCACGTCCTTGCGCCCGGGGCGCTTGATGCCCGCCGAGGCGATGCCAAGTTCGAAACCGGGAACCGGGTGCAGGGTGGGCAAAGGACCAAGACCAACAGCCATTAGAGCGCTCCTAGAAAATACGTGGGGAATTGGGGCCGCTGTGCGGCCCTTTCGCGACACAAGGCCGCTCCTACAGGGTGATGCGATTCCTGTAGGAGCGGCCTTGTGTCGCGATGGGCTGCGAAGCAGCCCCGGGATCTCAAGCCAGTGGTGAATTCAGATCACTCGATCTGACCATGGCAGTGCTTGAACTTCTTGCCCGAACCACACCAGCACGGCTCGTTGCGGCCCAGCTTCAGGTCGTTGCGCACAGGCGCGGCGGCCACCGCGACTTCGGCGCCTTCTTCAGCCAGTTGCTCGCTTTCCAGGCCAGGGGCGGCAGCGTGCTGGAACTGCATGCGGCTGGCCAGCTCCTCGGCTTCGCGGCGCAGGCGGGCTTCTTCTTCGACCGGGTCTTCGCGGCGTACCTGAACGTGCGACAGCACGCGGATGGTGTCGCGCTTGATCGAATCCAGCAGTTCCTGGAACAGGGTGAACGACTCGCGCTTGTACTCCTGCTTCGGGTTCTTCTGGGCGTAGCCGCGCAGGTGGATACCGTGACGCAGGTGGTCCATGGTCGACAGGTGGTCTTTCCACAGGTCGTCCAGCACACGCAGCAGGATCTGTTTCTCGAAGGTACGCAGTGCGTCTTCGCCCGCCTGGTCTTCTTTCTCGTTGTAGGCGCTGGTGATCTCGGTGATCAGCTTCTCGCGAAGGGTTTCTTCGTAGAGGTGATCGTCCTCGTCGAGCCACTGCTGGATCGGCAGCTTGATGGCGAAATCGCTGGCCAGCGAAGCCTCGAGGCCGGCCACGTCCCACTGCTCAGGCAGCGACTGCGGCGGGATGTGCTGGCTGATGGTCGCATCGAGCACTTCCTGGCGGAACTCGGCGATGGTGTCGCCGATGTTCTCGGCGGCCAGCAGGCTGTTGCGCATGTGGTAGATCACCTTGCGCTGTTCGTTGGCCACGTCGTCGTATTCGAGCAGCTGCTTACGAATGTCGAAGTTGCGGCCTTCGACCTTGCGCTGGGCTTTTTCGATGGCGTTGGTGACCATGCGATGTTCGATGGCTTCACCGGACTGCATGCCCAGGGCCTTCATGAAGTTCTTCACCCGGTCGGAGGCGAAGATGCGCATCAGGCTGTCTTCCAGCGACAGGTAGAAGCGGCTGGAGCCGGCGTCACCCTGGCGGCCGGCACGGCCACGCAGCTGGTTGTCGATACGGCGCGACTCGTGGCGCTCGGAGGCGATCACGTGCAGGCCACCGGCTTCGAGGACCTGCTGGTGACGCTTCTGCCAGTCGGCCTTGATCTTGGCGATCTGCTCGGCGCTCGGGTTTTCCAGGGCGGCGACTTCGGCCTCCCAGTTACCGCCCAGCAGGATGTCGGTACCACGGCCAGCCATGTTGGTGGCGATGGTCAGCGCACCCGGGGCACCGGCCTGGGCAATGATCTCGGCTTCTTTTTCGTGGTACTTGGCGTTCAGGACCTTGTGATCGATGCCTTCCTTCTTGAGCAGGTTGGACATGTGCTCGGAGGTTTCGATGGTCGCGGTACCGACCAGAACAGGACGGCCCTGGGCCATGCTTTCCTTGATGTCGGCGATGATCGCGGCGTACTTCTCATCGGCGGTCAGGTACACCAGGTCGTTGAAGTCCTTACGGGCCAACGGCTTGTTCGGTGGGATGACCATCACGTTGAGGTTGTAGATCTGGGCGAACTCGAACGCTTCGGTGTCGGCGGTACCGGTCATGCCGGACAGCTTGGTGTAGAGGCGGAAGTAGTTCTGGAAGGTGGTCGACGCCAGGGTCTGGCTTTCGGCCTGGATGTTCAGGTTTTCCTTCGCCTCGATGGCCTGGTGCAGGCCTTCGGACAGGCGACGGCCCGGCATGGTACGGCCGGTGTGCTCGTCGATCAGGAGGATCTGGCCTTCCTGGACGATGTACTCGACGTTGCGGTGGAACAGCTTGTGCGCACGCAGGCCGGCGTAGACGTGGGTCAGCAGGCCCAGGTTGTGCGCGGAGTACAGGCTCTCGCCCTCGGCCAGCAGGCCGGACTGGGTGAGCATGTCCTCGATGAACTGGTGGCCAGCTTCGTTGAGTTCGACCTGGCGGCTCTTCTCGTCGATGCTGTAGTGGCCTTCTTGAGTGACCTGGCCTTCGACTTCCTCGATGTGCTGGGTGAGGCGCGGGATCAGGCGGTTGATCTCGATGTACAGCTTGGAGCTGTCTTCGGCCTGGCCGGAGATGATCAGCGGGGTACGCGCTTCGTCGATGAGGATGGAGTCGACTTCGTCGATCACGGCGAAGTTCAGCTCACGCTGGAACTTCTCGTCGACGCTGAACGCCATGTTGTCGCGCAGGTAGTCGAAGCCGAATTCGTTGTTGGTGCCGTAGGTGATGTCGGCGGCGTAGGCGGCGCGCTTTTCTTCCGGCGGCTGGAATGCCGAGACGATCCCCACGGTCAGGCCGAGGAATTCGTACAGCGGGCGCATCCAGTTGGCGTCACGGCGGGCCAGGTAGTCGTTGACCGTGACCACGTGCACGCCCTTGCCGGACAGTGCGTTGAGGTACACGGCCAGGGTACCGACCAAGGTCTTGCCTTCACCGGTACGCATTTCTGCGATCATGCCTTCGTGCAGGGTCATGCCGCCGATCAGCTGAACGTCGAAGTGACGCATGCCCATCACGCGCTTGCCGGCCTCACGGGCCACGGCGAAGGCTTCAGGCAACAACTGGTCGAGGGTTTCGCCTTTGGCCAGGCGCTCTTTGAACTCTGCGGTCTTGCCCCGCAGCTGTTCGTCGGAGAGGGCCACCATCTTCTCTTCGAAGGCATTGACGGTGCTCACCGTCTTGAGCAGGCGTTTGATCTCGCGCTCGTTCTTGCTTCCAAAAAGTTTCTTTAACAAAGGCGCAAACATATCGGCAGGATCTTCCACACGTAGGGATGGAGGGCGGCCCCATGAGTCGCCCGTGCAGCCCAGAGGCCGCATGCGAACGAGCATTCTACCCGGAAACGATGGTGAGGAAAGTGGTGGATTTCCACGATACTGGCACAGCGTATGTATGGGGCCTGCCTAACATAAGGGCTTTTTCGCCAAGTTCAAGGTGGCGGAAGATGAAACGTATCGAGAATGACTTGCATCAATAACAGGCGGTCACTGCCTGATCGAACGCTGTCGCGTGGGAGCGGGCTTGCCCCGCGATGAGGCGGCAACTGTTAGACTGGCAATCTTGTAACCCTTTGCGTAACTCCATGGCCTACAAACCCTCCCCCGCCCGCCCGCCTGCCGACCTGCTGCGCAAGGCCCGGCCGCTGCGCCTGTTGCTCAACCAGGCCGAGCGCCTGGAGCATCTGCAGCGCCTGCTGGAAAGCCAGCTGCAACCGGCTGCACGCGAGCATTGCCATGTGGCGTCGTGGAAGGAAGGCACCTTGCTGCTGGTGGTCACCGACGGCCACTGGGCCACCCGCCTGCGCTACCAGCAGAAGCGCCTGCAACGCCAGCTCCTGGCGCTGGAAGCCTTTGCCAACCTGACGCGGATCCTGTTCAAGGTGCAGCCGCCGCTGGTGTCGGCCAAACGCGAAGGACAGGGGCCGGAGTTGTCCGAACTGGCCGCCGAAAGTATCCGCGGCTCAGCCGAAGGTATCAGCGACCCTAAGCTCAAGGCCGCGCTGGAACGGTTGGCCGCGCACGCTCAAGGAAAGGACTTGAGCTGAAAGTGCTCGCCATGACTCTTGCAGTGGCGCTTAAATCGAGCGCCGCCCGCGCGGCGCATCGCTGGCAAGCCAGCTCCCACATCTGTTTCGGGCCAGTCACTCCTGGATGTTTATCACTGTCCGCCTTGTTGGCTCGACTCGATATTGAGGTGTGCACCTTTGGCGCCTCGCCCGACTCGAGACATGCGCCAAGGCGGGTAGCGGTACTTCCACAGACATAACTGGCCCGAAACAAATGTGGGAGCTGGCTTGCCAGCGATGCGCCGCGCGGGCGGCGCTCGATCTACGCACCACCTCGAATCCCCGGCCAGGCACCTGTGAGCCCTGACTCTGACCGCCCACAAGCACATCGCAACCATGCTCTCCCAGCATGCTGTTAAGCACCATAAAAAAGGCCACCCGAAGGTGGCCTTGATCAACAACTAGAGAGTGTTCGAACTTACACAGCTGCAACAGGGCGCATGTACGAGATCGGTGCCGTGCTGGCATCTTCGAAGAACACCACTTCCCAGGCGTCGGTTTCAGCAATCAGCTTGCGCAGCAGCTGGTTGTTCAACGAGTGGCCGGACTTGTAGCCCTTGAACTCGCCGATCAGGCTGTTGCCCAGCAGGTAAAGGTCGCCGATGGCATCGAGGATCTTGTGCTTGACGAATTCGTCTTCGGAGCGAAGGCCGTCTTCGTTGAGTACGCCGGTCTCATCGACCACGATGGCGTTCTCGACACTGCCGCCCAGCGCAAGGTTGTGCTTGCGCAGGTACTCGATGTCACGCATGAACCCGAAGGTCCGTGCGCGGCTGACTTCCTTCACGAACGAGGTGCTGGAGAAGTCTACAGAGGCGCTCTGGGTCTGGCCCTTGAGGACCGGGTGATCGAAGTCGATCTCGAAGCTCACCTTGAACCCGTCGAACGGCAGGAAAGTGGCGCGCTTGTCGCCCTCTTCCACTGTCACTTCGCGCAGGATGCGAATGAACTTCTTCGGTGCGTCCTGTTCTTCCAGGCCGGCCGATTGGATCAGGAATACGAAAGGTCCGGCGCTGCCATCCATGATCGGCACTTCCGAGGCGGAGAGCTCGACGTAGGCGTTATCGATGCCCAGGCCCGCCATGGCGGAGAGCAGGTGCTCGACCGTATCGACTTTGACGTCACCGTTGACCAGCGTCGTCGACATGGTGGTCTCGCCGACGTTGGCCGCGCGCGCCGGAATTTCGACCACAGGGTCGAGGTCGGCGCGGCGGAAGACGATGCCGGTGTCGACAGGCGCAGGCTTGAGGGTCAGGTAGACCTTCTCCCCGGAGTGCAGGCCGACGCCCGTGGCACGGATGGTATTCTTCAGGGTGCGTTGTCTAATCATGGCATTGGCCGCTTCAGCGCAAATAATGCGAACAGGTATCAACAAAGGCTGGGGATGATAACAGACCCGGCCTTTGCTGAACACCAATCACCCTTATACCCCTGATAAATTCCATCAATCGGCCTGACGACGCAGGAACGCCGGGATATCGAGGTAGTCCAGGTCATCCTGTGGGTTGAGTTTAGCGGCCGCCGCAGCACCTGCATGGGCCTGGTTGCGCATCACGGTCGGACGCTCCAGGTCGCGGTAGTTCACCGCTGGCTGCTCCTGGCGAACCGGGGCCGGGTTGGAGGACTCGTACACCTGCTGAGCGGTCTGCAGGGTGTTGTCGACCACCTTGACCGGCTTCTCGATGCGCGCGCCCAGGCCGGTGGCAACCACGGTCACGTGCAGTTCGTCGCGCATGTCCGGATCGATCACGGTACCGACCTTGACCATGGCGTGGTCGGAGGCGAAGGCTTCGATGATGCTACCCACGTCGGAGTATTCACCCAGCGACAGGTCCGGGCCTGCGGTGATGTTCACCAGGATGCCGCGGGCGCCCTGCAGGTTGACGTCTTCGAGCAGCGGGTTGCGGATCGCCGCCTCGGTGGCTTCGCGAGCGCGGTTCGGGCCGCTGGCGCAACCGGTACCCATCATGGCCATGCCCATTTCGCTCATCACGGTGCGCACGTCGGCAAAGTCGACGTTGATCATGCCAGGGCGCTTGATGATGTCGGAGATACCGCGCACGGCGCCGGCCAGCACGTCGTCGGCCTTGGCGAAGGCGGACAGCAGGCTGGCATCCTTGCCCAGGATGGTCAGCAGCTTCTCGTTGGGGATGGTGATCAGCGAGTCGACGCTGTCAGCCAGCATACGGATGCCTTCGTCGGCGATCTGCATGCGCTTGCGGCCTTCGAACGGGAACGGACGGGTCACCACGGCAACGGTGAGGATGCCCATTTCCTTGGCCACTTCGGCGATGATCGGCGCGGCACCGGTACCGGTACCACCGCCCATGCCGGTGGTGATGAACACCATGTTGGTGCCCTGCAGCACCTCGGCGATGCGCTCACGGTCTTCCAGCGCGGCCTGACGGCCGACTTCCGGGTTGGCACCCGCGCCCAGGCCCTTGGTCACACCGGTACCCAGTTGCAAAATGGTGCGCGCGCCGATGTTCTTCAGCGCCTGGGCATCGGTGTTGGCGCAGATGAACTCGACGCCTTCGATGTTGCTTTTGACCATGTGGTTGACAGCGTTGCCGCCGCCACCGCCGACACCGATCACCTTGATGACCGGGCTTTGCGGGACGTTGTCTACGAGCTCGAACATTTTCCCTCTCCTTACAGTTCTCTAGTTGTTGCGCCTACCACTACTGCTTTGAAACTTAGAAGTTGCCCTGGACCCAACGCTTGAGTCGTTCAAGCACCGGAGCCTTCGGTTCATCGCCATAGCTGTTGTTGCTGCTGTTGCTGATACCGGTCAGGGACAGGTCCTCGGACTGCTTCTGCAGGCCGTAGGTGAGCAGGCCCACGCCGGTGGAATAGATCGGGTTGCGCACCACGTCGCTCAGCCCCCGAACGCTGTGCGGCACGCCCAGGCGTACCGGCATGTGGAAGATTTCCTCGGCCAGTTCCACGGCGCCTTCCATCTTCGCGGTACCGCCGGTAAGGACGATGCCGGCGGGCACCAGGTCCTCGTAGCCGCTGCGACGCAGCTCGGCCTGGATCAGGGTGAAGAGCTCGTCGTAACGGGGCTCGACGACCTCGGCTAGGGCTTGGCGCGACAGCTCGCGCGGTGGGCGGTCGCCCACGCTCGGCACCTTGATGGTCTCGCCGGCGCCGGCCAGTTTGGCCAGGGCGCAGGCGTAGCGGATCTTGATTTCCTCGGCGTACTGCGTGGGTGTGCGCAGGGCCATGGCGATGTCGTTGGTGACCTGGTCGCCGGCGATCGGGATCACCGCGGTGTGGCGGATCGCGCCTTCGGTGAAGATGGCGATGTCGGTGGTGCCGCCGCCGATGTCCACCAGGCACACGCCCAGCTCTTTCTCGTCGTCGGTCAACACCGAGTAGGCCGAGGCCAGCTGCTCGAGGATGATGTCGTCGATTTCCAGGCCGCAGCGGCGTACGCACTTCTCGATGTTCTGTGCGGCATTGACCGCGCAGGTGACCACGTGGACCTTGGCCTCCAGGCGCACGCCAGACATGCCCAGTGGCTCGCGAACGCCTTCCTGGTTGTCGATCACGTAGTCCTGCGGCAGGGTGTGCAGCACGCGCTGGTCGGCCGGAATCGCCACGGCCTGGGCCGCGTCGAGGACGCGCTCGAGGTCGGCGGTGCTGACTTCACGATCGCGGATGGCGACGATGCCATGGGAGTTCAGGCTGCGAATGTGGTTGCCGGCCACGCCGACGAACGCCGAGTGGATGCGGCAACCGGCCATCAGCTGGGCCTCTTCCACGGCGCGCTGAATCGACTGCACGGTGGACTCGATGTTCACCACCACGCCCTTCTTCAGGCCGCGGGACGGGTGAGTACCGATACCGACGATTTCCAGGGTACCGTCTTCGCCGACTTCACCCACCAGCGCCACCACCTTGGAGGTGCCGATGTCCAGCCCGACGATCATTTTGCCGCTATGCGCGTTTGCCATGGTCCTGCCTCTCTCTAATTCTTCGCAACGGCGGGTTGGGCCGTCGTCGGTGCAATCGGTTCCCGCCAACCAACGGCCAGACCGTTGGCGTAACGCAGATCGATGCGGGCGATAGTGGTGATCTGGTCTTTAAGCGTTTTGTCGTAAATGGCAATGAAACGGCGCATCTTCTCCACCAGATGGTCGCGCCCCAACAGCAGTTCGATGCCTGGGCCGGCGCTGCCTGCACCGGTGGTCAGGAACCAGCTGCCTCGCTCGCGCAGCTCCAGGCGAGCGATGGAAAAGCCCATGGGGCGCAGCATCTGGCTCAATACCTGATACTGCTGCATGACTTGTTGCTGAGCCCGCTGCGGCCCGAACAGCTGCGGCAGGTGCTCGTAGTTGGCCAGCTCGCGCGGGGTGAAGGCCTGGCCCTGGTTGTTGAGCAGGGCCTCGTCGCCCCAGCGCGCCACCGGCAACTGCTCTTCCAGGCGGATCACCACTTCGTCCGGCCAGACCCTGCGCACTTCGGCGTGGGCGATCCACGGCATCTGTTCCAGCTCGACGCGCATGGCCGTCAAGTCGACGGTGAAGAAGCTCGCCGCCACGTAGGGCGCGATACGCTGCTGCACCGCCTGCTGGCTGATGTAGCTGAGGTCGCCCTGCACGGCGATCTTGGTGATCGGCCGGTCGGCATACGGCATCAGGCGGATGGCGCCTTCATAGGCGCCAAAGCCTGCGGCCACCAGCAGCACCGGCCACAGCAGGCGCTTGAGGCCGCCGAAGTTGGGACGGGGCAGGCGCGCCGATACGGGCTCGTCGGCCACCAGTCGGCTGGCACCGCGCGGCACCGGCTTGCTGCGGCCGGGGACGGGTTGCTGCTGACGTATCATCGCGCCTTGCATGGCTGCTTACCCTCGCGTCGCTACGCTGTCGGCCAGGATCGCCAGCACCAGTTGCTGGAAGTCCAGGCCGGCCGCGCGGGCCGCCATGGGCACCAGGCTATGATCGGTCATGCCAGGTGCGGTGTTGACTTCGAGCAGCCAGAACCGGCCCTGCTCGTCCTGCATCACGTCCAGCCGGCCCCAGCCTTCGATGCCGATGGCTTCGCAGGCACGCGCGGTCAGGTCGATCAGCTCTTGCTCTTTGGCACTGTCCAGGCCGCACGGGATGCGGTACTGGGTGTCATTGGCGATGTACTTGGCGTCGTAGTCGTAGAACACGTGCGGAGTGCCCAGCGCGATCGGCGGCAGCACCTGGCCACGCAGCACGGCGATGGTGAACTCCGGGCCGTGAATCCATTGCTCGACCAGAACTTGCGAATCGTAGTTGGCGGCGTCTTGCCAGGCAGCGACCAGTTCCTGCTCGCTGTTCACCTTGGCCATGCCAATGCTCGAACCTTCATGGGCAGGTTTGACGATCAGCGGGAAGCCCAGTTCCGCACTGGCGGCCACGCAATCCTGCTCGCTGGCCAGCACTGCGTGACGCGGGGTAGGAATCCCCAGGCTCTGCCACACCTGCTTGGTGCGCAGCTTGTCCATGGCCAGGGCCGAGGCGAGGATGCCGCTGCCGGTGTAGGGAATCCCCAGGCACTCCAGCAGGCCTTGCATGCTGCCGTCTTCACCGCCACGGCCGTGGAGAATGATGAAGGCGCGGTCGATCTTCTCGCTCTGCAGGCGCGCCAGCAGGTCATCGCCCACATCGATGCCGACCACGTCGACACCGGCGCTGGTCAGCGCTTCGATCACGGCGGCGCCGGACTTGAGCGACACCTCGCGCTCGGCGCTCTTGCCGCCGTACAGCACGGCGACGCGGCCGAAGGCCTTGACGTCGAGGGTGGAATGCAGCGTGTCGTAGGCGCTGGTCATTTCGACTTCTCCTGCTTGGCGCCAGCGAACAGCGGGCTTTTCATCAGTTGCGGGGCCAGGCCGCCGACATCACCGGCACCCTGGCAGATCAGGATGTCGCCGGCGCGCAGCAACGGTTGGACCAGCGGCGCCAGCTCGGCACCACGTTCGATGTAGATCGGGTCCAGCTTGCCGCGCTGGCGGATGCTGTGGCACAGCTGACGGCTGTCAGCGCCCGGGATCGGCTCTTCGCCGGCCGGGTAGACCTCCATCAGCAGCAGCACGTTGGCATCGCCCAGCACCTGTACGAAATCGTCGTACAGGTCACGGGTGCGGCTGTAGCGGTGCGGCTGATAGACAATCACCAGGCGGCGGCTTGGCCAGCCGCCGCGCACGGCCTTGATCACCGCGGCGACTTCAGTCGGGTGGTGGCCGTAGTCGTCGACCAGCATCACGCTGCCGCCTTCGACCGGCAGCTCGCCGTACACCTGGAAGCGTCGGCCGACGCCCTGGAAGCCGGACAGGCCCTGGACGATGGCCTCGTCGCTGATGCCTTCGTCAGTGGCGATGGCGATGGTGGCCAGGGCATTGAGCACGTTGTGGTTGCCCGGCATGTTCACCGACACCTCGAGCGGCTCGCAGTCGCGGCGCAGCACGGTGAAGTGGGTCTGCATGCCCTGCTGGCGCACGTTGATGGCGCGGATGTCGGCCTCTTCGCTGAAGCCATAGGTGACCGTCGGGCGCTTGACCTGCGGCAGGATCTCGCGCACCACCGGGTCGTCCAGGCACATCACGGCCAGGCCGTAGAACGGCAGGTTGTGCAGGAACTCGACGAAGGTTTTCTTCAGCTTGTTGAAGTCGCCTTCATAGGTCGCCATGTGGTCGGCGTCGATGTTGGTGACCACCGCAACCATCGGCTGCAGGTGCAGGAAGCTGGCATCGCTTTCGTCGGCTTCGGCGATCAGGTAGCGGCTGGTGCCCAGCTGGGCATTGGTGCCGGCGGCGGTCAGGCGGCCACCGATGACGAAGGTCGGGTCCAGGCCACCTGCGGCGAATACCGAGGCCAGCAGGCTGGTGGTGGTGGTCTTGCCGTGGGTGCCGGCCACGGCGATGCCGTGGCGATAACGCATCAGTTCGGCAAGCATCTCGGCACGCGGCACCACCGGGATGCGGCGTTCCAACGCCGTGGCGACTTCCGGGTTGGCCGGGTTGATGGCGCTGGACACCACCAGCACATCGGCGTTGGCGGCGTTCTCGGCGCGGTGGCCAACGAAGATCTCGGCGCCAAACGATTCCAGGCGTTCGGTAACCGGCGAAGTCTTGAGGTCGGAACCGGACACTTCATAGCCCAGGTTCAGCAGCACTTCGGCGATACCGCACATGCCCACGCCGCCGATACCGACGAAGTGGATACGGCGGATACGGCCCATCTTGGGTTGCGGCATGGCTTTCTGGCTTTCAACCATGGGCCACCTCCAGGCAGATATCGACCACGGTGCTGGTTGCGGCGGGTTTGGCCAGGCGACGCGCGGTGCCGGCCATGGTGTTGAGTTTCTCGGGTTGCATCAGCACCTCATTCAGGCGTTCAGCGAGCTGCGCTGCGCCAGTTGTCGCTTGCGGCATCAGGAAGGCGGCGCCTTCACGAGCCAGATAGTGGGCGTTGTGGGTCTGGTGGTCGTCGATGGCGTGCGGCAGAGGCACCAGCATCGACGGCAGGCCAGCCGCCGCGAGTTCGCTGACGGTCAGGGCGCCGGCCCGGCAGACCACCATGTCGGCCCAGCCGTAGGCCTGGGCCATGTCCTTGATGAACGGTTCTACCTGCGCCTCGACCCCCGCCTGCTGATAACGCTCGGCGGTGGCGGGTGCATGGTGCTTGCCGGCCTGGTGGAACACCTCGGGCCGCAGGTTCGCGGGCACCTCGGACAGGGCCTTAGGCAACAATTTGTTCAATGGTTCCGCACCCAGGCTGCCGCCCATGACCAAAAGGCGCGCACGGCGCTCGGCCAGGGGCGCGCGCTGGGCGTCCATGAACAGCTCGGCTCGCACCGGGTTGCCGGTGGTACGCAGCTTGTCGCTGGCAGCGAAGGTGCCCGGGAACGCCTCGCACACCCGCGCCGACAGTGGCACCAGCAGGCGGTTGGCGGTGCCGGCACGGGCATTCTGCTCGTGGATCACCAGCGGCACGCCGCACAGCCGCGCAGCCACGCCACCGGGGCCGGTCACGTAGCCACCGAAGCCGATCACGCAGACCGGCTTGAGCTCGCGGACGATACGCCGTGCCTGCAGCACGGCCTTGACCAGGGTGAACGGTGCCTTGAGCAGCGACAGCTTGCCCTTGCCGCGCAGGCCGCTGACCTGGATCAGGTGCAGCGGCAGGCCGGCCTGGGGCACCAGCTCGTTCTCGATACCGCGCGGGGTGCCCAGCCAGTGCACGTTGTAGCCACGGGCCTGGAATTCGCGGGCACAGGCCAGAGCCGGGAACACATGGCCCCCGGTGCCGCCCGCCATGATCAATACGTTCTTGCCGTCAGCGGCCATGATTGGTCTCCTCGGCAAAGTCGTGTTCGTTGAACTCGTGTTCCTCGCTGCCCAGGTGCGTTCGGCTTTCCCACTCGATGCGTAACAACAACCCTACGCAGGCGCAGCAGATCACCAGCGAACTGCCCCCGTAGCTGAGGAACGGCAAGGTCAGGCCCTTGGTCGGCAGCAGGCCGACGTTCACGCCGATGTTGATCAGGAACTGGCCGATCCACAGGAAGGCCAGGCCGAACGCCATGTAGGCGGCAAAGAACTGCTTGGCCTTCTCGGCCCACAGGCCGATGTACAGGGCACGTACGGTGACGAAGACGAACAGCGCGACAGTCAGCAGCGAGCCGACCACGCCCAGCTCTTCAGCCAGCACCGAGAACACGAAGTCGGTGTGCGCCTCGGGCAGGTAGAACTGTTTCTGCACGCTGTTGCCCAGGCCCACGCCCAGCCACTCGCCGCGACCGAAGGCGATCAGTGCCTGGGTGAGCTGGTAGCCGGAGCCGAACTGGTCGGACCACGGGTCGGTGAAGGTGATCAGACGCGCCATACGGTAGGGCTGGGCCTGGACCAGGACGACCACCGACACCACCGCCAGCACCACCATCAGCGAGAAGCGGAACAACCCCACCCCGCCCAGGAACAACATGGCCGCGGCGGCGCCCATCATCACCACGGTGGCGCCGAAGTCCGGCTCCATCAGCAGCAGGCCGGCCATCGGCAGCAGCACGATGAACGGCTTGAAGAAGCCCATCCAGCTCTCGCGCACCTCGGTCTGGCGGCGCACCAGGTAGCCGGCCAGGTAGATGACCACGAAGACCTTGGCGATCTCCGACGGCTGGACGTTGAAGAAGCTGAAGCCGATCCAGCGCATCGAACCGTTCACCTCACGGCCGATGCCGGGTACCAGCACCATCACCAGCAAGCCGAAGGCGCCGATCAGCATCATGAAGCCCATGCGCTGCCAGGTGGCGATCGGCACCATCATGGTCATTGCCCCGGCGCCCAGGCCAAGTGCGACGTACACCAGGTGGCGGAACATGTGGTACAGCGGGTTGCCCGACTGCACCGCAGCCACTTCCGAGGACGCCGAGGTGATCATCACCAGGCCCAGGCCAAGCAGCGCCAGGCAGCCGGCCAGCAGCGGGAAGTCGAGGTCGATGCCACGGCCGCTGATCAGCGGCGACGGGTACGGCTTGAGGATGCCGAAGATCATGCCAGCCCCTCCGCCGCCTGGGCGAACAGGCGCCCGCGTTCTTCGAAGTTCTTGAACATGTCGAGGCTGGCGCAGGCCGGCGACAGCAGCACGGCATCGCCGGGCTGGGCCAGCTCGGCGCAGCGCTGCACGGCCTCGTCCAGCGTCTGCACGCGTACCAGTTGCACACCCTCATTGAGGGTTTCGGCCAGGCGATCGGCGTCGCGGCCCAGCAGCACCACGGCGCGGCAATGTTGTGCCACCGGCGTGCGCAGGGCAGCGAAATCAGCGCCCTTGCCGTCACCGCCGGCAATCAGTACCAGCTTGCCTTCGATATCGGCACCCAGGCCTTCGATGGCAGCCAGGGCCGCACCGACGTTGGTGGCCTTGGAATCGTCGTACCAGTTCACCCCGTTGCGCTCGCGGATCCACTGGCAACGATGGGCCAGGCCCTTGAACTCGCGCAGCGCTTCGAGCATGGGCGCGAACGGCAGGCCGGCGGCATGGCCGAGGGCCAGGGCCGCCAGGGCGTTGCTCTGGTTGTGGGCACCGCGAATCTTCAGCTCGCGCACCGGCATCAGCGTCTGGAATTCGAAGGCCAGGTGTTTTTCGCCGTTGACTTCGCGCAGGCCAAAGGCCTTGAAGTCCGGCGCATTGAGGCCGAAGGTCCAGCACGGCAGGCCTTCCACCGGCAACGGGCGGCTCAGTGCGTCCTGGCGGTTGACCACCACCTGCCTGGCGCCGCGGAAGATGCGGTGCTTGGCCAGGTGATAGGCCGGCAGGCCGCTGTAGCGGTCCATGTGGTCTTCACTGATGTTCAGCACCGTGGCCACTTCGGCGTTGAGCTGGTCGGTGGTCTCCAGTTGGAAGCTCGACAGCTCCATCACGTAGAGCTCCACGCTGTCATCGAGCAGGTCCAGCGCCGGCGTGCCAAGGTTGCCGCCGACTGCCACACGTTTGCCCGCCTTGGCGGCCATTTCACCCACCAGGGTGGTCACCGTGCTCTTGGCGTTGGAACCGCTGATGGCCACGATCGGCGCCTTGGCGTAACGGGCGAACAGCTCGATGTCACCGGACAGCGTCACGCCGCGTGCCGCGGCCTGCTGCAGCGCCGGGGTGGCCAGGGCCAGGCCGGGGCTCACGTACAGCGTGCTGGCGCGGCACAGGAAGTCCACGTCCAGCTCGCCACAGCGCACTTCCACCTGCGGGTAATCACGGCGCAGGGTGTCCAGTTCCGGCGGTTGCTCGCGGGTGTCGGCGACCGCAAAGGCAATGCCCCGGCTCGCCAGGAAGCGAACCAGGGACATGCCGCTCTTGCCGAGGCCGACAACGATGCGGAATTGGTCGGAAGCGATCAGTGACACGCTCGTTTACCTCAGTTTCAGGGTGGCAAGGCCGATCAGCACCAGAATCACGGTGATGATCCAGAAACGGACGATCACCCGCGGCTCGGGCCAGCCCTTGAGTTCAAAGTGGTGGTGGATCGGCGCCATGCGGAACACGCGCTTGCCGGTCAACTTGAAGGACGCAACCTGGATCACCACCGACAGGGTTTCCATCACGAACACACCGCCCATGATGAACAGCACGATTTCCTGGCGCACGATCACGGCGATGGTGCCCAATGCGGCGCCCAGCGCCAGCGCCCCGACGTCGCCCATGAACACCTGGGCCGGGTAAGTGTTGAACCACAAAAAGCCCAGCCCGGCGCCGATCAGTGCGCCGCAGAACACGATCAGCTCGCCCGAGCCCGGTACGTAAGGGATCAGCAGGTATTCGGCGAACTTCACGTTGCCCGACAGGTAGCAGAAGATGCCCAGGGCGCCGCCGACCATCACCGTCGGCATGATCGCCAGGCCATCCAGGCCGTCGGTGAGGTTGACCGCGTTGCTGGAACCTACGATGACGAAGTAGGTGAGCACGATGAAGCCGGCCCCCAGCGGAATGGTCAGGTCCTTGAGCATCGGGATGATCAGCGTGGTCTCGACGCTGGTCGGCGCGGTCTTGTAGAGGAAGATCGCCGCGGCCAGGCCGAACACCGACTGCCAGAAATACTTCCAGCGGCTGGGCAGGCCGCGCGAGTTCTTCTCGATCACCTTGCGGTAGTCGTCGACCCAGCCGATGGCGCCGAACGCCAGGGTGACGATCAGTACCACCCACACGTAGCGGTTGGTCAGGTCGGCCCACAGCAGGGTACTGATGGCGATGGCGGAAAGAATCAGCGCGCCGCCCATGGTCGGGGTGCCCGACTTGGACAGGTGCGATTGCGGGCCGTCGTTACGCACGGCCTGACCGATCTGGCGGATCTGCAGGGTACGGATCATCCACGGGCCCAGCCACAGGGCCAGGGACAGCGCAGTCAGTACACCCAGGATGCCGCGCAGCGACAGGTACTGGAAGACCGCGAAGCCCTTGTGGAACTGTTGCAGATACTCAGCCAACAGCAGCAGCATTAATGTTTCTCCCCGCTGGCACCGCACAGTGCAGCCACGACGTTTTCCATCGCAGCGCTGCGCGAGCCCTTGATCAAGATAGTGGTGTCGCTGGCGGTCTCGAGGCGAACGGCATCGATCAGCTCAGCTTGTGAAGCGAAATGGCGACCATTGGTGCCGAAAGCCTTGACCGCATGGGCCATGTTGGCACCCACCGCGTAAAGCGCATCGACCTTGCCGCGGGCGTAATCGCCCACCTGGCGGTGGCCTTCCTCGGCCCATTGTCCCAGCTCGCCGATATCCCCGAGCACCAGAACGGTGCGCCCGGAAAAGCCGGCGAGTATATCAATGGCCGCACACATCGAGGTGGGATTTGCGTTGTAGCTGTCATCGATCACCCGCACACCGTTCGGCGCAATCTGCGCCACGGTGCGGCCCTTGACCGGTTGCACGGCTTCGAGGCCGGCCTGGATGCCGCTCAGGCTCAGACCAACGGCATGGGCGGCGGCGGCGGCAGCCAGGGCATTGCTGACGTTATGGGTGCCGAGCAGGTTCAGCTGCACGGGCACAGTGCCATCCGGGCCGTGCAGGGTGAATGACGGGCAGCCACGGGCGTCGCGGCCGATAGTGCTTGCGTAGAAGTCGGCCTGCGGATTGTCCAGGGCAAAGCTCAGGATGCGATGGGCGCCAGCGCGCTTGCGCCAGATATCGAAGGCTTTGTCGGCCAGGTTGAGAATGGCGGTACCGCCCTCGCCCAGGCCTTCAAGGATTTCGCCCTTGGCCTCGACGATTTTCTCCGGGCCGCCGAACTCGCCCACATGGGCGGTGCCAGCATTGTTGATGATCACCACCTGCGGCTGGGTGAGGCCGACGGTGTAGCGGATCTCGCCAATGCGCGAAGCACCCAGCTCGATGACCGCGGCACTGTGCTCGGGGGCGATTTCCAGGAGTGTCAGCGGGGCGCCGAGGTCGTTGTTCAGGTTGCCCCGGGTGGCATGGACCGCCCCTCGGGTACGCAGGATCGCGGCCAGCATTTCCTTGACCGTGGTCTTGCCGCTGGAACCGGTAATGGCGACCACCGGCTTGTCGTAGCCGGCACGGTTCAGCGCACCGAGCTGGCCCAGGGCGACACGGCAATCGGCGACCAGCAATTGCGGCAGGTCGACATCGGTGATTTCCCGCTCGACCAGGGCCGCGACCGCCCCCTTGGCCTTCACGTCGGCCAGGTAATCATGGCCATCGAAACGCGGCCCGGTGAGGGCGACGAACAATTGGCCGGCACCCACGGTGCGGCTATCGATGCTCACACCGGTAAAACTGGCGTCGGCACCGACTACCCGAGCGCTCAGTGCCGAGGTCAGCTGGCTGAGGTTCATGGGCTTAAGCATGTGGCGCCTCCCAGGCAGTCAGTGCCTTTTCGGCTTCGACCAGGTCGGAGAAGTCATGGCGTTCGCCGTTGATCTCCTGGTAGTCCTCGTGCCCCTTGCCGGCCAGGACGATCACGTCGTCGGCGCTGGCGGTAGCGATCAGGTGAGCGATGGCCTCACCGCGGCCGGCGACGAACTCGACGTCGGCAGGCCTGGAGAAACCAGGGCGGATATCGTCGAAGATCCGCTGTGGGTTTTCAGTGCGTGGGTTGTCGTCGGTCACCAGCACGCGGTCGGCCAGGCGCTCGGCCACTTCGGCCATCAGCGGGCGCTTGCCGCGATCGCGGTCGCCGCCGCAGCCGAACAGGCACAGCAATTTGCCGTGGGCATGCGGGCGCAGGGCTTCGAGGACTTTTTCCAGGGCATCGGGTGTGTGCGCGTAATCGACCACCACCAAGGGTTTGTCACCGCCCCCCAGGCGCTGCATGCGGCCCACCGGGCCCTGCAGTTGCGGGGTGACCTTGAGGATCTCGTCCAGCGAGTAGTCCAGCGCCAACAGCGCTGCCACGGCGGCGAGCATGTTGCTCAGGTTGAAGCGCCCCAGCAGTTGGCTGCGCAGGGTGCGTTCGCCCTGGGCGGTGACCAGGGTGGCGCGCACGCCATCGTCATTGAAGCTGGCTTCGCGACAGAACAGCGAGGCGTCCGGGTTTTCCAGGCTGTAGCTGAGCAGCCGGGTCTCGCTGTGATCGCTGCTGGGGCGACGGGCAAAATCATCAGCCAGGCGGCGGCCAAACCCATCGTCCAGGTTGACCACCTGGCAACGCAGGCTCGGCCAGGCGAACAGCTTGGCCTTCGCGGCCTCGTAGGCCTCCATGCTGCCGTGGTAGTCGAGGTGGTCGCGGGACAGGTTGGTCATCACCGCAATGTCGAATTCCAGCGCGGCAACACGGCCCTGCTCCAGAGCATGGGAGGAAACTTCCATGGCCACGGCCTTGGCGCCGCCCTTCTTCAGGTCGTTGAGCGTCGCCTGCACGGCGATCGGGTCCGGCGTGGTCAGGCGACCACTCTGCAGCTCGCCATAGAAGCCGGTACCCAGGGTGCCGATCAGGCCACAACGCTGACCGAGGGCATCGAGGGCCTGGGCCAGCAGCTGGGTGACACTGGTCTTGCCGTTGGTACCGGTCACACCGACCAGGTTCAGTTGGCGGCTCGGCTCACCATAGAAGCGCCCGGCAATCTGCGACAGTTGGCCGATCAGGCCCTTGACCGGGATCAACGGCGCGTCGGTGATCGGCAGTACGCTGACACCTTGCTCTTCATAGGCCACCGCGGCGGCGCCACGGGCCAGGGCATCGGCGATATGGTCACGGCCGTCGACCTTGGCGCCGGGCACGGCGAGGAACAGGTCGCCCGGGCGCACGGCGCGGCTGTCCAGGGTCAGTTCCCGGATCAACGGGTCACGGCTGGCGTTGGCGAATAGCTTGCTCAATGGCATCGTCATCATCCACGCCCTCCCTTGGCGGGTACTGCACTGACTTGCTGTTGTTGGGTGGGCGGCGGCAGGTTGTCTGGCGGCACGTTCATCAGGCGCAGGGTGCCGGACATGACTTTGCTGAATACCGGCGCCGATACCAGGCCACCGAAGTAGCCGCCTTTGCTCGGCTCGTCGATGACCACGACGATGGCGTAGCGCGGGTCGCTCATCGGGCCGAAGCCGGCGAACAGCGAGCGGTAGGCGTTCTCGGTGTAGCCCTTGGAGCCGACCGTGGCTTTACGGGCGGTACCCGACTTGCCACCCACGTGATAGAACGGCACCTGGGCACGGAACACCCCGCGCGGCGCCTCGATCACCTGCTGCAACATGGCCTGCACGGTCTCGGCGGTTTCCTTGGGGATTGCCTGCACGGCTTCCGGCGCCTTGTCGACCTTGAGAATCGACAGCGGCACCATC
This sequence comes from Pseudomonas parasichuanensis, assembly GCF_021601385.1. Classification (GTDB taxonomy): domain Bacteria; phylum Pseudomonadota; class Gammaproteobacteria; order Pseudomonadales; family Pseudomonadaceae; genus Aquipseudomonas; species Aquipseudomonas parasichuanensis. The sequence continues at coordinate 151,615 of NZ_BQHO01000005.1, forward strand.
TTGCCGTCGTTGGCCAGCGCAGCGTAGGCATGCACCAGCTGCAGCGCGGTCACCGATACACCGTAGCCATACGACAGGGTCGCGGTCTCGGCCTTGCGCCACTCGCGGTGGTTGGGCAGGTTGCCAACGCGCTCACCCGGGAAGCCCAGGCCGGTGTACTGGCCAAGGCCAACCTGGGACATCACCCGGTAGATGGCCTCGCCACCGATATCGAAGGCGATCTTGCTCATGCCCACGTTACTGGAGTTGATCAGGATGCCGGTGAGGTCGAGGATCGGGCCTTCGCTCTTGGACACGTCCTTGATGGTATAGCGGCCGATCTGCAGGCTGCCCGGGTACACCTCGACCTTGTCGGTTGGCTTCCAGCGGCCGCTCTGCAACGCGGCGCTCATCGAGATCGGCTTGACCGTCGAGCCCGGCTCGAACACGTCGATGATCGCCCGGTTGCGCATGGCGGCCGGGAACATGCTGCGGCGGTTGTTCGGGTTGTAGGTGGGCTGGTTGACCATGGCCAGCACTTCGCCGGTCTTGACGTCCATGATCACCAGGCTGCCGGCCTTGGCTTCCTGCTCGGCGATGGCGTTGCGCAGCTCACGGGTGGCCAGGTACTGCAGGCGCAGGTCAATCGACAACGCCAAGGTCTTCCCGGCCTTGGCGTTCTTGGTTACCTGGATATCCTTGATCAGCCGGCCGCGTCGATCCTTGATCACCTGCCGTTTGCCGGGCACCCCGGCGAGCCATTCGTCGTAGGCCAGCTCCACCCCTTCACGACCGTGATCGTCAAGGTCGGTGAAGCCGACCATGTGGGCGGTGACATCGCCCGCCGGGTAGAAGCGGCGGAATTCTTCAAGGCCGTAGACACCCGGCACTTTCAGGTCGAGCACATGCTGCCCCTGCTCCGGGGTCAGGCCACGGACCAGGTAGATGAATTCCTTGCTGGCCTGCTGGGTGAGGCGCTCGGTCAACTGCTGAGCGTTCTGCCCCAGCGCTGCGGCCAGCTGCGGCCAACGGTCCTTGGCAACCTGCATTTCCTTGGGGTTGGCCCACAAGGTGGTGACCGGCGTACTGACCGCCAGGGGCTCGCCATTGCGGTCGGTGATCAGGCCGCGGTGCGCAGGGATAGGGATATGACGCAGGCTGCGGGCATCGCCCTGGCCCTTGAGGAAGTCGCGGTCGACCACCTGCAGGTCGATGATGCGCCAGCAAATGGCCCCGGCCATCAACGCCAACAGGCCGATGACCACACGGAAGCGCCAGGGATAGAGTGCACCTTCGAGTTTCATCATGGCGCCACCATCCGCACTTCGTCAGCGGCCGGCACGCGCATCTTCAGCTGTTCGCTGGCGAGGCTCTCGATACGGCTGTGGGCGGTCCAGGTGCTTTGTTCCAGGATCAGGCGCCCCCATTCGGCCTGAGCCTTGTCCCGCTCGTTCAACTCGCCGTACAGGGTGTTGAGCAGCTGGCGGTTCCAGTGGGCGCTGTACGACACGGCGATGGCCGAAACCAGCACAGCCACGAACAGCAGCAGCATCAGGAAGCTTCCGCCTGGCAAAGGTTTGGCAAACAGCCGGCTCACCGAAGCTTCTCCGCCACCCGCATCACGGCACTGCGCGACCGCGGGTTGGCCTTGAGCTCCTCATCGGAGGCGAACTGCGCCTTGCCGATAAGCTTGATCTTCGGCTCGAACACTTTGTGCTGTACCGGCAGGTTGCGTGGCAGGTTGTCGGCCTCGCCCTTGACCAGCTTGCGCATGAACAGCTTGACGATACGGTCTTCCAGCGAGTGGAAGCTGATCACCGCCAGACGGCCGCCAATCTCCAGCGACTCGAGGGCAGCCTCAAGACCGGCCTCCAGGTCGCCCAGCTCATTGTTGACGTGGATACGCAGCCCCTGGAACGCGCGGGTGGCGGGGTTCTTGCCCTTCTCCCAGGCGGGGTTGGCGACCTTGAGCACTTCTGCCAGATCACCGGTGCGGGTGAAGGGTTGCTTTTCGCGACGCTCGACCACGGCACGCGCCATGCGCCCGGCGAAACGCTCTTCACCGTACTCTTTGAACACACGTGCGATTTCTTCCACTGGCGCAGTGGCGATGAATTCGGCGGCGCTGATGCCCTGGTCCGGGTTCATGCGCATGTCCAGCGGGCCGTCATTGAGGAAGCTGAAGCCGCGCTCGGGATCGTCCAGCTGCGGCGAGGACACGCCCAGGTCGAGCAACACACCACTGACCTTGCCGTCCAGGCCGCGCGCGCGCACCTCATCGCCCAACTCGGCAAAGCTGCGCTGCACAATGACAAAGCGGCCGTCTTCGGCCGCCAGCGCTTGCCCGGTGGCAATCGCTTGAGGATCCTTGTCGAACCCAAGCAGCCGCCCTTGCGGGCCAAGCTTGCTGAGGATCAGGCGGCTGTGACCGCCACGCCCGAAGGTGCCGTCCAGATAGCAACCGTCGGCGCGCAGGGCCAATGCCTCGACAGCTTCGTCGAGCAGGACGGTGATGTGGTTGAAGCCGCTATCTATGGTCACAGGATCAGGTCACGCAGTTCATCGGGCATGGCGCCCGGTTGTTGAATAGCTGCAAGGTCGGCTGCCGAAACCACGTTCCAGGCATCCTCATCCCACAACTGGAATTTGTTCAGTTGCCCCACCAGCATCGCCTTCTTGTCGAGCCTGGCGTATTCGCGCAAACGGGGCGGTACCAGGAAACGCCCACTGCCATCGAGCTCCAGGTCAACCGCGTTACCAATCAGCAAACGCTGCAGGCGGCGGTTTTCCTCACGCAACGACGGCAAGGCGCGCAACTTGGCTTCAATCTGCTCCCACTCATCGAGGGGATAAACACACAAGCAGGGATCCACCGCGTCGATGGTCACGATCAATTGACCATTGCAACGCGAATCGAGCTCGTCACGGTACCGGCTCGGCATAGCGAGACGGCCCTTGGCATCGAGGCTGACGGCGTTGGCTCCGCGGAACACGGCTGCGATTCCCCACAATGTTAGCTTTTTTGTGCCAGAAAACCCACTTCATCCCACTTTCTGCCACTTGCGCACACTATAGGAATCCGCCCGCCACACCGTCAAGGCACGTTCATAAGGAAAACCCTTACAGGACGTGGATTTAGCGCAACAAAGGAAGGAGAGAGGATTACACACGAAGAAAAATGACGGGAAAAATCAAGTGAACTCAGGCGGATAGAGTTCGAAGTTAAAGTGATTTATTAAGAGTAAGATCTTTTTGGTATTACCAGAGGCATCTGCTATCGAAACAAGCAGAGGAAGGAGGAGTGGAGAGTCGATCTGTAAGCCGGGTTTTGTCGAGGACAGTCATTCCTCTACGACGGCCATCACTGGACGCCTCTAGCAACCTACCCGGTTCCGACGCGGGCCACGCCGTATGGAACCCTATTTGGTCTTGCTCCGAGTGGGGTTTACCTAGCCACGAACTGTTGCCAGCCGTGCGGTGCGCTCTTACCGCACCTTTTCACCCTTACCGGCACCGAAGTGCTTAGGCGGTTATTTTCTGTGGCACTTTCCGTAGGCTCGCGCCTCCCAGGCGTTACCTGGCACTCTGCCCTGCGGAGCCCGGACTTTCCTCCCCCGCCTTTTGTGGAACAAAAGACGGCAGCGACTGTCCGATCGACTCTCCGCCGACAAGGTTACCGTCAGCGGCGCTCAAGAACAAGCAAGACGACAAACTATGTCAGTTTGCCATTAGTCGCGCTGCTGTTTTTCCAGCGCCAATTGATAGAGCAGGTTCTTGCGCACCCCGGTGATCTCCGCCGCCAGCGCCGCCGCACGCTTGAGCGGCAGTTCAGCCAGCAGCAGGTCGAGCACGCGCTGCGCTTCGGTGCTGACTGCCTGCTCGTCGTCGGGCGCAGCCCAACCGGCCACCAGTACCACGCACTCGCCACGCTGCTGATTGCTGTCGCCCTGCACGAACGCACGCAGCTCGGCCAGCGGCAGGCCCTTGAGCGTTTCGAAGGTCTTGGTGATTTCACGCGCGAGCAATGCCGGGCGCTCACCGCCGAACACCGCCTCCATGTCTTCCAGGCACTCCAGGATACGATGGGGCGCCTCATAGAAGATCAAGGTTCGCGGTTCTTCCCGGACCTGCTCCAGGCGCGCGCGCCGCCCTGCCGTCTTGGCCGGCAGGAAACCTTCGAAAATGAAACGATCGGACGGCAAACCAGCAGCCGACAATGCCGCAATCAGCGCGCAGGCCCCCGGCACCGGCACCACCTGCACACCCGCGGCACGCGCCTGGCGCACCAGGTGGTAGCCCGGATCGGAAATCAACGGCGTACCGGCGTCGGAAACCAAGGCCACGTCGTCCCCCGCCAGCAACCGCGTGATGAAGCGCCCACCCTCGTCGCGCTCGTTGTGCTCATGGCAGGCCGCCAGCGGCGTGTCGATGCCGAAGTGCTGAAGCAGGCGCACCGAATGACGGGTGTCTTCCGCCGCGATCAGGCTCACGCTCGCGAGTACCTTCAGCGCCCGGGCGCTCATGTCGTCCAGGTTGCCGATGGGCGTGGCCACCACATAAAGCGTACCCATCGTCGATTTCGAAGCCCCTGCAACCTCAGTCACTGCGCACACCTGCATTCCGGATCAAAGCCGCCATTGTAGCCCGAGCACCGGCAACAGGGCGCAAAGAACTTCGCCGCCCTCGCGCTCGCAGCCACCTATAGTGAAGGATCATCATCGGCGATGATCGCGCCATGCCCGTTGCTTGGGTACAATCGCCGGCCAACTTGATCGAGTAACAGGACCTTTACATGATCGCTTGCCTGCGGCTGTTCACAGCCCTCTGCCTCGCTGCCCTGCTGGCAGCCTGCGCCAGCTCGCCCTCATCCAGCCTGGGCGAACTGCCACGCACCCCGGATGCCAGCATCGAACAGCTGCTCGACAAGGCAGCCACCAGCAAGTCTGCCGAGGATGCGGCCCTGCTGCGACTGAGCGCCGCCGACCTGGCCTACAAGCAGAAGGACTACCCGCGCTCGGCACGCATCCTCGAGCAGGTGCCGCTGGACTCGCTCAAGCCGGCCCAGCAGGTCTTCGCCAGCACGCTGGCGGCGGAGCTGGCCATGACCCGCAACCAGCCCAAGGCGGCCCTGGCGGCACTTGCCCACCCCAGCCTGCAACGTGTCGGCGAACTGCCGGAACAACAGCAGGCGCGCACCTACAGCGTCCACGCTGCCGCCCTCGAGGCCGACGGCCAGGCCCTGGCCGCCGCCCAGCAGCGCGTACTGCTGACGCCACTGCTCAGCGGCCAGGCCGCCGGTGCCAACAATGACGCCATCTGGGCCCTGGTCGCCTCGCTGCCGGCCGAACAACTGCAGCAGCCGGCCGGCAACGAAACCCTGGCAGGCTGGACCAGCCTGGCCCTGGCCGTGAAACGCGCAGGCACCCTGGAGCAGCAGCAGGCCGCCATCGACACCTGGAAAACCCAACACCCCGACCATCCGGCTGCCAAGCAATTGCCGGTCGCCCTGGTCAAGCTCAAGGAACTGGCCAGCCAGCCGCTGACCAAGATCGCCCTGCTGCTGCCCCAGGAAGGCCCTCTGGCAGGCGTCGCCCGCGCCCTGCGCGACGGTTTCATGGCCGCACACTTCCAGGCCCAGCAAGGCGGCCAACCGGCCCCAGCAGTGCAAGTGTTCGACAGCTCGCGCATCACCTCGCTCGATGACTTCTACCGCCAGGCCCAGGCCGCTGGCGTACAGCTGGTCGTCGGCCCGCTGGAAAAACCACTGGTGAAGAAGCTCGCGGCCTACCCGCAACTGCCCATCACCACCCTGGCGCTGAACTACGCCGATGCTGGCCAATCAGCGCCGCCTCAACTGTTCCAGTTCGGCCTTGCGGCCGAGGACGAAGCCCGCGAAGTGGCCCGCCGCGCCCGTGCCGACGGCAAGGTCCGCGCAGTCGCATTGGTACCGAGCGGCGAATGGGGCGACCGCGTACTCGCAGCCTTCCGCAAGGACTGGGAAAGCAATGGCGGCACCCTGCTGGCCGCCGAGCGCATCGCCCAGCCGGTCGCCCTGGCCCAACAGATCGCCGACCTGTTCCAGCTGCGCCAAAGCGAAGGCCGCGCCAAGAGCCTGCAAAGCACGGTCGGCAGCGACATCGCCGCCCAGCCGTCGCGCCGCCAGGACATCGACTTCATCTTCCTGGCCGCCACCCCCCAGCAGGCCCAGCAGATCAAGCCGACACTGAACTTCCAGTACGCCGGTGACGTGCCGGTGTATGCCACCTCCAACCTGTACAGCGCCAGTGGCGACATCAACCAGTACAACGACATGAACGGCATCCGCTTCTGCGAAACGCCGTGGCTGCTCGACACCACCAACAGCCTGCGCCAGCAGGTGGTACAGCAGTGGCCGCAAGCTGCCGGCAGCCTCGGCCGCCTGTACGCCATGGGTGTCGACGCCTACAGCCTGGCACCCCGCCTGAGCCAGCTCAAGGCACTGCCGGACAACCGTGTCGAAGGCCTCTCCGGCAGCCTGAGCATGAACCCCGCGCAGCGCATCGAACGCCAGCTGCCATGGGCCGAGTTCTCCGGCGGCCAGGTAAAACGCCTGCCGGACACGCCGCGCTGATGCCCGGCGCATCGCCCAGCCGCGCAGGCCAGGCTGCCGAAGACCATGCCCTCGTGTTTCTCCAAGGGCAGGGTTTGCAGCTGCTGACGCGCAACTGGCGATGCAAGGGCGGCGAGCTCGATCTGGTCATGCTCGATGCCGATACAGTAGTATTCGTCGAAGTCCGCTACCGGCTACACGCGGACTTCGGCGGCGCGCTCGGCAGTATCGACGGGCGCAAGCAGAAGCGACTGGCGCTGGCCGCCAACCTATTCCTGCACGATGAACCCCGCTGGGCCGCTCAACCCTGCCGCTTTGACGTTATCGCCCTGCAGGGCCAAGGCCACGCTGGGCAACCGCTTCTTTGGCTGAAAAACGCCTTCGAGTGCTGAACCTGTACCGAATTTTTCGCTCTATGTTTCGCGGGCGGAACCCTGGCGCGCGCCGCGCCGGCCACCGCCCCATTTAAGGTCACCAGATGGACATGCAATCCCGAATTCGCCGGCTGTTCCAAGCCAGCATCGACACCAAGCAACAGGCAATGGACATCCTGGCACCTCACATCGAGCAGGCCAGCCTGGTCATGGTCAACGCCCTGCTCAGCGACGGCAAGATGCTCGCCTGCGGCAACGGCGGCTCGGCCGGCGACGCCCAGCGCTTCTCGTCTGAGCTGCTCAACCGCTTCGAGCGCGAGCGCCCGAGCCTGCCAGCCATTGCCCTGACCACCGACAGCTCGACAATCACCTCGATTGCCAACGACTACAGCTACAACGAAGTTTTTTCCAAGCAGATCCGCGCCCTGGGCCAACCTGGCGACGTGCTGCTAGCGATCTCCACCAGCGGCAACTCGGCCAACGTCATTCAGGCGATCCAGGCCGCACATGATCGCGAAATGATTGTCGTAGCCTTGACCGGCCGTGATGGCGGCGGCATGGCCTCGCTGCTGCTGCCCGAGGACGTGGAGATCCGCGTACCCTCGGCCGTCACTGCACGCATCCAGGAAGTCCACCTGCTGGCGATCCACTGTCTGTGCGACCTGATCGACAGCCAACTGTTCGGGAGTGAAGAATGATCCCCAAGCACCTCGGCCTGATGGCCCTTACCCTGTGCCTGAGCGTCACAGGCTGCAGTTCGGTACTGACCTCGGCGCGCAACTCGCCCATCGAGGATGACCGCGGCACCCGCACCATCGGCAGCAAGATCGACGATTCGTTGATCGAAACCAAGGTTGCGGTGAACATCGCCAAGGCCAACCCGGACCTGGACCAGGGCTCGCATATCGTCGTCAGCAGCTACAACGGCGTTGTCCTGCTTGCCGGCCAGACGCCACGCGCCGACCTCAAGTCGCTGGCCGAGCAGACCGCCGGCCAGGTGCAGCGGGTGAAAAAGGTCCATAACGAGCTGCAGGTGATCCAGCCCTCCTCGATTCTGGCACGCAACAACGACGCCTGGCTGACCACCAAGATCAAGACCCAGATGCTGGGGGATGCCAACGTTCCCGGCTCGCGCATCAAGGTGATCACCGAGAACGGCATCGTCTACCTGCTCGGCCTGGTTACCCAGAAAGAGGCCAACGCTGCCACCAACGTGGTACAGGGCGTCTCGGGCGTGCAGAAGATCGTCAAACTGTTCGAATACATCGACTGACCCCCTTCCGCGAGGACGAACCTGCGCCCTCGCCTTTCAACCCCGATCCAGGAAGTACCCCATGAACAAGTACCTGCTGCCCGCCCTGCTGATTGGCACCTTCGCCACCCTGGCCGGCTGCTCCTCGCCGAGCGTGATCACCCTCAACGACGGCCGCGAACTGCAAACCCTCGACACACCGCACTTCGACCGCGATGCCGGCTTCTACGAGTTCAAACAACTCGACGGCAAGCAGAACCGCGTCAACAAGGACCAGGTGCAGAGCATCAAGGACCTGTAAGCGCAGGCGACAGACACAAAAAAGGCGATCCACCCGGATCGCCTTTTTTGTTACTTGACCACCTTGAGACTGGGGCGGCCGCTCGGGCGCGGCGGCTGGCTGCCACCCTCCGGCGGGCCATCGTCATCCGGCTCGACAGCGTCATCCTGCAGGTCATCTTCATCATCGAGCGGGGGCTCCAGCTCGAAGACCATGCCCTGGCCATTCTCCTGGGCATAGATACCCAGAATCGCGCCAATCGGCATATAGAGCGTGTGAGATACGCCACCAAAGCGCCCATCGAAGCTGACGGCCTCATTATCCATGTGCAGATTGCGCACAGCCTCAGGGGAGATATCCAGAACGATCTGGCCATCCCTGTCGAAGCCCTTGGGCACCTGGACCCCAGTGAAATCGACATTGACCAGCAAATGGGGTGTGCATTCGTTGTCAACGATCCACTCGTACAGCGCGCGAACCAGATAGGGGCGACTGGAGTTCATCAACGGCTCCTCAATTAAACCTTGCGCATTTCACGTTCGGCAGCAGACAGGCTCGCCTGGAAAGGCTCGCGGGCGAACTGTCGCTCCATGTAATCCAGCAGCGGCTTGGCCTGCCGTGGCAATTCGATACCCATCACCGGCAAACGCCAGAGCATGGGCAATAGACAACAGTCGACGAGGCTTTGCTCCTCGCTCATGAAACAGGGCGCCTCGCCAAACAGCGGCGCTACGCCGGTCAGGCTTTCGCGCAGCTCCTTGCGTGCCTGGGTGCGCGCCGCTTCAGTGCTGCGCGGGTCGAGCACGGTATCGGCCAGGGCGCACCAGTCGCGCTGGATGCGATGCATCAGCAACCGGCTGTTGCCACGCGCCACCGGATAAACCGGCATCAGCGGCGGGTGCGGATAACGCTCATCGAGATACTCCATCACCACGGTCGACTCATACAGCGCCAAGTCGCGGTCGACCAGGGTCGGCACGCTGCCGTAGGGGTTCACTTCGACCAGCTTGGGCGGCAGACGATTGGTGTCGACGTCGATGATCTGCACGGTGATGCCTTTCTCGGCGAGCACCAGGCGTACCCGATGAGAGTAATGATCAGCGGGGTCGGAATAGCAGGCTAACCTGTTGGTTGCGCCCATGTAGCGCCTCCTCGCACGGGATGCTTGTAAAACTGCAAATGAAAACGCGCCCGGGGCGCCCCAGCATTGCTGCCAAGGCGCCCCGGGCGCGTTCAACAACCAGAAACTACTGCGTGATCAGTGCACGTCCTTCCAGTATTCGCGCTTGAGCAAGTAGGCGAACACGAAGAAGAAAGCCAGGTACAGCAACACGTAGGTACCGATGCGCTGGCTTTCCAGTTTGACCGGGTTGGCCGAATAGGCCAGGAAGGTCACCAGGTTCTTGACCTTCTCGTCGAACTGCTCGGGCGTCAGGGTACCGGATTTCTCCTCGACGGTCAGCTGGTCGCACGCTTCATGGGTCAGCGGGCTGCCGGTCAGCGGGTCGAACTGCTTCTTGCCGTCGACCACGCTCTGCACCTGCTTGCAGCCGATCACCTGGTTGCCCTGCAGGCCGACCAACACGTTGGGCATGCCCACATTGGGGAAGACCTTGTTGTTCACCCGGTAAGGGCGCGTCGGGTCCTCGTAGAAGCTGCGCAGATAGGTGTACAGCCAGTCATTGCCACGCACCCGGGCCACCAGGGTGAGGTCGGGGGGCGCTGCGCCGAACCAGGTCTTGGCATCGTTTGGCTGCATGCCGATCTTCATGTGGTCACCGATCTTGGCACCGGTGAACACCAGGTTCTCGAGCATCACCTCGTGGGGAATCCCCAGGTCGTCGGCCACCCGCTCATAGCGCTGGAACTTGGCGCTGTGGCAACCCATGCAATAGTTGGCGAAGGTCCGCGCACCGTCCTGCAGGGCGGCTTTGTCAGTGAGGTCGACGTCGACCTTGTCCAGTTCCAGGCTGTGCTCGGCGGCGAACGAAAGGCCAGGCATCAGTGCCAGCAAACATACTGCAATCAACTTTTTCATCAGCCAGTCACCCTTTCCGGAACCGGTTTGGTCTTCTCGAGCCTTGTGTAGAACGGCATCAGCAGGAAGTAGGCGAAGTACAGCACCGTACACACCTGCGACAGCAAGGTACGCCCCGGAGTCGGCGCCAGCACGCCCAGCACGCCGAGGATGACAAAGGCCACGCAGAACACCAGCAGCCAGACCTTGCTCAGCCAACCCTTGTAGCGCATGGAGCGCACCGGGCTGCGGTCAAGCCAGGGCAACACGAACAGCACGGCGATCGCGGCGCCCATGGCGATCACCCCGAACAGCTTGTCGGGCACCGCACGCAAGATCGCGTAGAACGGCGTGAAGTACCACACCGGGGCGATATGCTCAGGGGTCTTGAAGGCGTTGGCCTGCTCGAAGTTCGGTTTTTCCAGGAAGTAGCCACCCATTTCCGGGAAGAAGAACACGACGGCGCAGAACACGAAGAGGAACACCACTACGCCCGCAATGTCTTTGACGGTGTAGTACGGGTGGAAGGGAATGCCGTCCAGCGGGACGCCGTTCTCGTCCTTTTTCTTCTTGATGTCGACGCCATCAGGGTTGTTCGAACCCACTTCGTGCAAGGCCAGAATGTGCAGCACGACCAGGCCGAGAATCACGATCGGCAAGGCCACCACATGCAAGGCGAAGAAGCGGTTCAAGGTGATGCCCGAGATCAGGTAGTCACCACGGATCCACTGGGTGAGGTCACCACCGATTACCGGGATCGCACCGAACAACGAAATGATCACCTGAGCACCCCAGTACGACATCTGGCCCCACGGCAGCAGGTAGCCCATGAAGGCCTCGGCCATCAGCGCCAGGTAGATCAGCATGCCGAACAGCCAGACCAACTCGCGAGGCTTCTGGTAGGAGCCGTAAAGCAGGCCGCGGAACATGTGCAGGTAAACCACGATGAAGAACGCCGAGGCGCCGGTGGAGTGCAGATAGCGCAGGATCCAGCCGTACTCGACATCACGCATGATGTATTCGACCGAGGCGAAAGCCTCTTCCGCCGAGGGGGTGAAACTCATGGTCAGCCATACGCCGGTAACGATCTGGTTGACCAGCACCAACAGCGCCAGCGAGCCGAAGAAATACAGGAAGTTGAAGTTCTTGGGCGCGTAATACTTGCTCAGATGGTCTTCCCACATCTTCGTGGCGGGGAAGCGCGCATCGATCCACTCCATGAACTTGCTCATCATGCTTTCTCCTGATCGACGCCGATGACGACAAGGTCGTCCGACTCGTACGAGTGCGGTGGCACTGGCAGGTTCAGAGGCGCCGGCTGGGATTTGTAGACACGACCAGCCAGGTCATAGTGCGAACCGTGGCAAGGGCAGAAATAGCCACCCACCCACTTCGGCCCCAGGTCGGCCGGGGCAACTTCGGGACGGAACGTCGGCGAGCAGCCCAGGTGGGTACACAAGCCAACCAGAATGAGGATTTCGGGCTTGATCGCGCGGTTCTGCGGATCGACGTAGGCGGGTTGCACCGACGCCTTGGATTCAGGGTCGGAGAGCTCGGCGGTGAGCTTTTTAAGGTTGCCGAGGATCTCGTCCGTGCGGCGCACGATGAAGACCGGCTGACCACGCCATTCAGCCACCATTTGCTGGCCTGGCTCGACCTTGGCGATATTGACCTTCACCGGTGCCCCTGCGGCTTTCGCCTTGGCACTGGGAAACCATGACCCCACGAACGGTACCGCTGCCCCCACTGCCCCCGCTGCCCCGACCACGGATGTCGCGGCTACGAGGAAGCGGCGCCGGCCTGCGTTGACGCCGTCATTGCTCATTCAGTCCTCTCCCATCAGCTTGCTTGGCCTGTTTGAACAGGCATCTACTTAGGTACGTCTGTGGCACTAAAAATTGGCCGTCATGGTAAGAAACAAATCCACACACTGACAAGGTGATTACCCGCTCGTCGGGCTACAACCCTCGCTTTGCTTGATCTGCGTCTATACGACAAGTGCCCACCGACTGCTGACAGGTTAGTTCAAGCCATAAAAAAAGCCCGGTTCCAAAGGAACCGGGCTTCTTCGACTGCCGAAGCGAAATTAACGCTTGGAGTACTGAGGACGCTTACGCGCTTTACGCAGACCCACTTTCTTACGCTCGACTTCACGAGCGTCGCGGGTGACGTAGCCAGCACGACGCAGAGCGCCACGCAGGGTTTCGTCGTATTCCATCAGGGCGCGGGTGATACCGTGGCGGATCGCACCGGCCTGACCGCTGACACCACCACCGGAAACGGTGACGTAGATGTCGAACTTCTCAACGGTCTCGGTCAGTTCCAGCGGCTGGCGAACAACCATGCGAGCGGTTTCGCGGCCGAAGAACACGTCCAGGGAACGGTTGTTGATGGAGATGTTACCGGTACCAGGACGCAGGAAAACGCGAGCGGTTGCGGTCTTGCGACGGCCAGTGCCGTAGTTTTGAGTCGCCGACATAATGAACTATCCCGTTAGATCTTCAGTTCTTGAGGCTGCTGAGCAGTGTGAGGGTGAGCAGCACCCGCGTACACTTTCAGCTTGCGGTACATGTCGCGACCCAGCGGGTTCTTCGGCAGCATGCCTTTGACCGCGGTTTCGATGACACGCTCAGGGGCCTTGGCGATCAACTTCTCGAAGTTGATTTCCTTGATACCGCCCGGGAAGCCGGAGTGGGAGTAGTACATCTTGTCGGAAGACTTGGCACCAGTCACACGAACCTGCTCGGCGTTGATGACGACGATGTAGTCGCCGGTGTCAACGTGAGGGGTGTATTCTGGCTTGTGCTTGCCACGCAGGCGGCTAGCGATTTCGGTAGCCAGACGACCCAGGGTCTGACCAGCGGCGTCGACTACGAACCACTCGCGCTTTACTGTTTCCGGTTTAGCAGTAAAAGTTTTCATTCTCTAAAGCCTCAGAGGCCGCCCAGCGAAAAATAGACGGCGAATCTTACTGGATAGTGCACAGCTTGCCAAGGGCAAACGCGCAGCCGAACGCTGACGCTTTTGGGGGCTCGGGTCGGGCACGCCAATGTTCGACAAAGGTTCTTCATTCGTGGTGGTGCATCACTTCCGCCACGCGAAGAGCTGCAGAATTATCCAGATTGCGCGAAAAATTTCAACCTGCTTTTATGGGCTTCTTTGCCTGGAGCGTCCTTTCGATGGAATACCGCAAGCTCGGTCGTAGCGACCTCAACGTCAGCGCCCTTTGCCTGGGCACCATGACCTGGGGCGAGCAGAACACCCAGGATGACGCCTTCGCCCAGATCAGGCTGGCCAAGGCCGCCGGCATCAACTTCATCGACACCGCCGAGATGTACCCGGTGCCGCCGCGCCCGGAAACCTACGCCGCCACCGAACGCATCATCGGCAACTGGTTCGCCAAGCATGGCGACCGCGACGACTGGCTGCTGGCCAGCAAGGTTGCCGGCCCCGGCAACGGCATCAGCCACATCCGCGACGGCCAGCTCAAGCACAACCGCCAGCACATCGTTGCCGCGCTCGATGCAAGCCTTGCGCGCCTGCAGACCGACCGCATCGACCTGTACCAACTGCACTGGCCCGAACGCAGCACCAACTTCTTCGGCAAGCTGGGTTACCAGCACCTGCCCAACGACATGTTCACGCCACTCGAAGAAACCCTCGAAGTGCTCGACGAGCAGGTGAGCGCTGGCAAGATCCGCCATATCGGCCTGTCCAACGAAACCCCGTGGGGCACCATGAAGTTCCTGCAACTGGCCGAGGCCCGTGGCTGGCCGCGGGCGGTGTCGATCCAGAATCCCTACAACCTGCTCAACCGCAGCTTCGAAGTGGGCCTGGCGGAAGTGGCGATCCGCGAACAGTGCGGCCTGCTGGCCTATTCGCCGCTGGCGTTTGGCATGCTCTCGGGCAAGTACGAAAATGGCGCCCTTCCGGATAACGCCCGCCTGACCCTGTTCAGCCGCTTCGCCCGCTACTCCAACCCGCAGACCGTGGCGGCCTGCAGCCGCTATGTGCAGCTGGCCCGCGACCACGGCCTGGACCCGGCGCAGATGGCCCTGGCGTTCGTCACCCGGCAGCCGTTCGTGACCAGCAACATCATCGGCGCCACCTCGGTGGAGCAACTGCAGAGCAACATCGACAGCCAGGGCCTCAACCTGAGTGATGAACTGCTGGCGGCAATCGAGGCAATTCATCAGGAGCAGCCGAATCCGGCGCCTTGAGCCGAAACGAGTGCTGGCTTCTTCGCGGCTGAAGCCGCACCCACAGGGTTCTGCACTCTCCCTGTGGGAGCGGCTTTAGCCGCGAAACAGGCGCCACGATGCATCGGGGTAGACACAATCGCCAAAAAATAAGACGATCCAGCCGGTGATTGACCACTCTACCCTATAAGAACAATGACAATGATGTTTACCCAACCCCCCGCGTCGCTGCGGCGCGTCAGCATCCTGGCCATTGATAAAGTGTTCGCTTCGACACTGATGCAGGCCAAGGACTTCTTCCACCTGGCCAGCCTGCGCTACAGCAAGCAACTGGGCCTCGGCCTGCAGCCGATGTTCGAGATCGCCCTGGTGAGCCCGGACGGCCTGCCCGTGGACAGTTTCAGCAATGTGCAGCTGCCGGTCGACAGCGGCCTGAACGATGCCGATGTGATCATCCTCCCGGCCTTCTGGGACGACTTCGACAACCTGCTGCAACGCTACCCCCAGGTCCTGCCCTGGCTGCGCGCGCAACACGCCCGCGGCGCAGTGCTGTGTGCCGAGGCCAGCGGTGTGTTCTGGCTGGCCGAGTCCGGGCTGCTGGACGGCAAGGAAGCGACCACCTACTGGCGGTTCTTCGGCAGCTTCGAGGAGCGCTTCCCCAAGGTACGGCTGAACCAGGACAAGCACCTGACCGACGCCGACAACCTCTACTGCGCCGGCGGCACCACCTCGGCCTGCGACCTGTACATCTACCTGATCGAACGCTTCTGCGGCGCCAACGTGGCCCGTGCAGTGGCCCGCGACATCCTCTACGAAGTGCAGCGCAGCTATACGCCCGGGCGCATGGGCTTTGGCGGGCAGAAACTGCACCAGGACCTGATCATCCTGCAGATCCAGCACTGGCTCGAAGAGCACTTCGCCGACAAGTTCCGTTTCGAGGACGTGGCCCGCAACCACGGCATGAGCATTCGCAACTTCATGCGCCGCTTCCAGAGCGCCACCGGTGACAAGCCGCTGCACTACCTGCAGCGCCTGCGCATCGAGACGGCCAAGGGCCTGCTGTCGAGCTCGCGCAAGAGCATCAAGACCATCAGCTACGAGGTGGGGTACGACGACGCGAGCTTCTTCGCACGGCTGTTCCGCCAGCACACCGAACTGTCGCCGAACCAGTATCGCCAGCAGTTCATGCAGGAGGCCTGAAAGGCCTCCCAGCTACAAGCCTCAAGCTACAAGCCACAAGAAAAAGCCAGAGCAGTACACGAACTGCTCTGGCTTTTTCTTGTGGCTTGCAGCTAGAAGCTCGCAGCTGCCGTCAAGGCTTGTGCGCGCGCGCCAGGAACTCGTGGGACTGCATCTCCAGCAAGCGGCTCAGGGTGCGCTGGAACTCGAAGCTCAAGCGCCCGCCGGTGTACAGGTCCTTCAGCTCCACCTCGGCCGAGATGATCAGCTTCACGTTGCGGTCGTAGAACTCGTCGACCATGTTGATGAAGCGCCGGGCGATGTCATCGGTGGCCACGCCCATCTGCTCGACATTGCTCAGCAGCACGGCATGGAAGATCTTGCCCAGCTCGATGTAGTCGTTCTGGCTGCGCGGGCCGTCGCACAGGGCGCGGAAGTCGAACCAGGCCACATCGTCGCAGGTACGCAGGGCAGTGATCGGGCGGTTCTCGATCATCAACACGTCGTTTTCGACCGCCTGGGTGCACTCCGGCGTCAGCGCCTTGAAGCTGGCGCGCAGGCTTTGGTGGGCGGCATCGTTGAGCGGGTAGTGGAACAGCTCGGCCTGTTCCAGGTGGCGCAGGCGATAATCCACACCGCTGTCGACGTTCACCACATCGGTGTACTGCTTGATCATGGCGATGGCCGGCAGGAAGCGCGCACGCTGCAAGCCGTCCTTGTACAGGCCGTCCGGCACGATGTTGGAAGTGGCCACCAGCGACACGCCGTTCTTGAACAGCTCTTCCATCAGCGTGCCGAGGATCATCGCATCGGTGATGTCGGAGACGAAGAATTCGTCGAAGCAGATCACCCGGGCTTCATCGCTGAAGCGCTTGGCGATGATGGTCAGCGGGTTCTTCTCGCCCTTGAGGGTCTTCATTTCCTCATGCACACGCTTCATGAAGCGGTGGAAGTGCGTGCGCATCTTCTGCTTGAACGGCAGCGCCTCGTAGAAGGTGTCGACCAGGTAGGTCTTGCCTCGCCCTACCCCGCCCCAGAAATACAGGCCCTTGACCGGGGTCTGCTCCTTCTTGCCGAACAGCTTGCCGAACATGCCCGGCTTGTTGTTCTGCGCCTGTACCAGGTCGTCGTACAGACGCTGCAGGTGACGCACCGCAGTTTCCTGCGCCGCGTCATGGAAGAAGTCGGGGCGTTTCAGATCGGCTTGATAGCGTTCTAAGGGAGTCATAATTCGTTAGCGAGGCAACAAAAAACGGGCCGTCACTGTAGCGACCGGCCCGCTTAATGGCAATGATACATACGGCCATTGTCCGCCTGCATGCATTCGCTGTGGGAGCGGGCTTGCCCGCGAACACTGGCGAAGCCGGTGCCAAGCACCGCGCCACATGCTTCGCGGGCACGCCCGCTCCCACAGTCTATGTGCCTCAGTCCTGTTGCGGCGCAAGGGCCTCACGCAGGCTCTGGACCGCCGCATCACGGGCCTCGGCGCTGTCGAACTGCGGCCCCTCGGCCACTTGCTCGCCTTCCAGCCACAGCGCAAAGCCCAGGCCTTCAACCCGCACATCCGCCTCGCCGCCCTGCTGCAGTTGCTTGCTCACCGCACCGGCGCTCTTGCCATCGGCAAAGCTGCGCGACAGCAGCAGTTGCTCGCCGTCGGCGGCCAGCAGGCGGAAGCGGAAGCTGCCGTCTTCGTCGCGGAAGCTGACGAAACGCGCGCTCTTGGCGGCTTTTTTCTTCACTTCGGCGTTGGCCTGCACGCTGGTGCGGAACGAACGCAGGCCCACCGCCTCGCGCAGCTGCTCGAGGAACGGCGTGGCGCTCTTGCGTGCCTTGGCGGCACCGGCCAGCAGGATGTCTTCCAGGTCGGACGGGCGCGAGATCAACTGGTGATAGTGATCGCGTTTCTCGGCCAGCTGGCCGTCAAGCAGCTGGAACAGGCGCTGCTTGGCCTCGCCCCAGCCCAGCCCCTGCAGCAGCTCTTCGCGGAACTCGGCGCATTGCGCCGGCGTCGAGAAGGCCTGGAACAGGGTGAACAGGTGCGAATTGTCCGGGTCCTTGGCTTCGCCCGGGGCGCGCGAGTCGGTAACGATGCGCGAGATCGCGTCCTTCATGTCCTTGGCGCTGGTGAACAGCGGGATGGTGTTGTCGTAGCTCTTGGACATCTTGCGCCCGTCCAGGCCCGGCAACGTGGCCACGCTTTCCTCGATCACCGCTTCCGGCAGGGTGAAGAAGTCCTTGCCCTGGCCGAACAGGTGGTTGAAGCGCTGGCCGATGTCGCGGGCCATCTCCACGTGCTGGATCTGGTCGCGCCCCACCGGCACCTTGTGCGCGTTGAACATCAGGATGTCAGCGGCCATCAGCACCGGGTAGCTGAACAGGCCCATGGTCACGCCGGCGTCCGGGTCTTCACCGTTTTCGACGTTCTTGTCCACCGACGCCTTGTAGGCGTGGGCGCGGTTGAGCAGGCCCTTGGCGGCAACGCAGGTCAGCAGCCAGGTCAGCTCGGGGATCTCGGGGATGTCGGACTGACGGTAGAAGGTCACTTTGTCCGGGTCCAGGCCGCCCGCCAGCCAGGTGGCGGCAATCTCCAGGCGCGAACGCTGGATGCGCAGCGGATCGTCGCACTTGATCAGGGCGTGGTAGTCGGCCAGGAAGTAGAACGAGTCGGCACCTGGCTGCTGGCTGGCGAGGATCGCCGGGCGGATGGCGCCGGCGTAGTTGCCCAGGTGCGGGGTGCCGGTGGTGGTGATACCGGTGAGGATGCGCGTAGTCATGGGTGTTCGCTTGTTCAGGCTTGCTCAGTTCGAAAGGCGCGGCAGCAGCAGATCCTTCAGATCGGTCAGCTTGCCATGGAAGAAGTGTCCGCATTCTGCCACTTTCAGCAGCTCATGGGGGCGCGACAGGGCGGCGGACCAGTCGTAGACCAGCTGCGGCTCGACCACTTCGTCGGTGTCCGGTTGCACGACCGTCAGCGCAACCTGCTGTGCCAGCGGGAATTGCTCGGTAAGGCGCATCACCGCCGGGGCGATCATGAACAGTTGCTGCAACGCCACCCCTTCGGCCTCCAGGCGCCCGGCCAGGCTGGCGGCAACAAAGCCACCGAAGGAGAAGCCCATCAGCACCAGCGGCAGCTCGGGATGTTGCGCCCGCAGCCAGGCCGCCACCGCTTCGGCGTCGGCCACTTCACCGGCGCCCATGTCATGGCTGCCGGCGCTCTGGCCAACGCCACGGTAGTTGAAACGCAGGGTGACGTAGCCGGCGTCGCGGGCGGTGCGTTGCAGGGTCGAGACCACCTTGTTGAGCATGGTGCCGCCCTGGACCGGGTTGGGGTGGCAGATCAGCACCGCGCCACGGGCATCGGCCACGTCCAGGTACAAGGCTTCCAGCTGGCCGCACGGGCCATCGATGAACAAGGGTGTTTCGCGGATAAGCAAGGCACTACTCCGTGACCTCAGGGAGGGTCGACTCGTCTAGCAAAGGAATTCTGTTCTGATTTGCGATCGCTCGCGGTATACAGCGCAGGTCTGAGCCGTTAACGTAAAGCAAAGCCGTTTATAGAGGAAGGACTCGTGGAACACTCGCTCCTTGTTTGGTTGCTGCCGACCCTGGCCCTGGTCATCGGTGTCGTTGCAGGTTTCGCGCTGGCCCGCCTGCTGCCCAATGCGGCGCCCAGCAATACACAACGCCAGCTGGATGACATCCAGCAGCGTTTCGACACCTACCAGAACGAAGTGGTCACCCACTTCAACAGCACCGCCTCGCTGGTGCAGAAGCTCACGCAAAGCTACCAGGACGTGCAGGATCACCTGGCCGACGGCGCCAACCGCCTGGCCCTCGACGAGCTGACCCGCCAGCGCCTGCTGGCTGCCCTGCATTCGGAAGCGGCGCAAGCACCACGCGACCGCCTGACCCCGCCGAAAGACACCGCCGAAGTGCCGCGTGACTATGCGCCCAAGGCACCGAACTCGCCCGGTATGCTGGATGAGAGCTACGGCTTGAAGCGTTGATCGAATGACATGAAGAAGGCCTCGAGAGAGGCCTTTTTTGTGGGCGTGGTTTACTGGCCTCATCGCCGGCAAGTCGCAGCGGCGAACCGCGGCTCCCACAGGGGAAAGGAGATCTCTGTGGGAGCCGGCTTGCCGGCGATGAGGCCAATACAGGCAAAGGCAATTCAAAGCCAGTCATCGATACCAGGCTGCACCTTCATCCTCGATGCCATACCTTGCCCTGGCCTGTGCCAACACTTCTTTCGGCAACCGCCCCTGCCGCACCAGCCCATACAACGCCGCCATCACCACCGCAAACCGGTCCACCTCGAAGAACCGCCGCAGCTGCTGACGGGTATCGCTGCGGCCGAAGCCATCGGTGCCCAGGGTGATGTAAGGCGCATCGACGTACTCAGCGATCAGTTGCGGCCAGGCGCGCACATAGTCACTGGCGGCGATCACCGGCGCATCGCCTTCGAGGCAGCGCCGCACATGGCTGTCCTCTACCCCTCCGTCTATCGCGGCCCGGCGCTGATCCCTGGCCTCCCGCGCCAACTCACTGAAGCTGGTGACACTGAACACCTCGCTGTCGACCTGCCATTCGGTCGCCAGCAGTTCACTGGCGGCGATCACTTCGCGCAGGATCGTCCCCGAACCCAGCAGCCGCACCTGGGCACGCGGCTTCAATGACTGCTGCCGCGCGTGCAGGTACATGCCACGCAACACATCGGCGTGTACACCTGGCGGTAGCGACGGCTGTGGATAGTTTTCGTTCATCACCGCCACGTAATGGAACTCGTCGCACTGCTCCACCAGCATGCGCCGCGCGGCATGGTCGAGGATCACCGCCAGCTCCCCGGCGAAGCACGGGTCCCAGGCCCGGCAGTTGGGCACCATCGAAGCCATGACCAGGCTCGAGCCATCCTGGTGCTGCAACCCTTCCCCGCCGAGCGTGGTGCGCCCGGCAGTAGCGCCCAGCAACAGGCCACGGGCGCGCTGGTCGGCGGCAGCCCAGATCAGGTCGCCGACACGCTGGAAACCGAACATCGAGTAATAGATGTACACCGGCAGCATCGGCTCGCCGTGTACCGCATAGGAAGTGGCGGCCGCGACCCATGACGAGATCGCCCCGGCCTCGGTGATGCCCTCTTCCAGCAACTGGCCGTCGCGCGCCTCCTTGTACGTCAGCAGCGAGCCGGCATCCTCGGGCTCGTAGCGCTGCCCCGCCGGTGAGTAGATACCGATCTGGCGGAACAGGCTGGCCATGCCGAAGGTTCGCGCCTCATCGGCGACGATCGGCACCACCCGCGGCCCCAGCCCCGGCGCCTTGAGCCAGTGGCCGAGCAGGCGCACGGCGGCCATGGTGGTGGACATTTCCTTGCCGTCGGCGTGCAAGGCGAAACCTGCGAAGGCATCGAGCGCCGGCAGTGGCAACGTGGCGCAGTCGCTGCGCCGCACCGGCAAAGGGCCGCCAAGGGCCTCACGGCGCTGACGCAGATAAACCATCTCCGCGCTGTCCTCGGCCGGGCGATAGAAGCGCAGTTGCTCCACCGCCTCGTCCGACAGCGGCAAGTGGAAACGATCGCGAAAGGCCAACAGCGCCTGTACATCGAGTTTCTTGGCCTGGTGTGCGGTCATCCGCGACTCACCGGCGCTGCTCATGCCATAGCCTTTCTTGGTCTTGGCCAGGATCACCGTCGGCCGGCCCTTGCACGCCTTGGCGGCGGCATAGGCCGCGTGCAGCTTGCGAAAATCATGGCCACCGCGCTTGAGGGCGTTGATCTCCTCACTGCTCATATGCGCCACCAGGCGCTGCAGGGCCGGCTCCTGGTTGAAGAAATGCTCCAGGTTATAGCTGCCATCCTTGGCGCCCAGGGTCTGGAACTGGCCATCGGGTGTCGCTGCCAGCTGGCGCAGCAACGCGTGCTCGTGGTCGCGGGCGAACAGTGCGTCCCACTCCGAGCCCCACAGCACCTTGATCACATTCCAGCCGGCACCGCTGAACAGCGCTTCCAGCTCCTGGACGATCTGGCCGTTGCCACGCACCGGCCCATCCAGCCGTTGCAGGTTGCAGTTGACGATGAAGGTCAGGTTGTCCAGCCCTTCGCGGGCGGCCAGGGTCAGGCCGGCGATGGACTCCGGCTCGTCCATCTCGCCATCGCCGAACACGCCCCACACATGCCGGGCCGAGGTGTCCAGCAGGCCGCGATGCTGCAGGTAGCGCATGAAGCGCGCCTGGTAGATCGCACTGAGCGGGCCGATGCCCATGGAGCCGGTGGGGAACTGCCAGAAGTCGGGCATCAGCCAGGGGTGTGGATAAGAACACAGGCCATTGCCCGCGACTTCCTGGCGGTAGTTGGCCAGTTGCTGTTCGCTCAAACGCCCTTCGAGAAACGCCCGGGCATAAATGCCCGGCGCCGAATGCGGCTGGAAGAACACCAGGTCGCCCGTGCGCCCCTCGCCGCCGCTTTCGCCACGAAAGAAGTACTGAAAGCCGACCTCGAAGATCTCTGCCGCCGAGGCGTAGCTGGCGATATGCCCGCCCAGCTCGCCATAGGCATGGTTGGCCCGCACCACCATCGCCAGGGCGTTCCAACGCAGGATACCGGTGATCCGCTCGTCCAGCTCCAGGTCGCCGGGGTAGGCCCCCTGCTGCTCCACCGGCAAGGTATTGCGGTAGGCGGAAAACGCCTGGGCCTCGCGCTCCAGGCCCAGCTCCAAGGCATGGGCCTGCAGGCGCTGCAGCAGGTAGCGCGCCCGCGCCGGGCCGCAATGGGCCAGGCTGGACTCAAGGGCCTGGCACCATTCGGCGGTTTCCGCCGGGTCACTGTCCAACGCGGCATCCTGGGCCGTAAACGGCGCGTTCGGGTTCATCATCGCTACCATCGCGCAAGCCTCTTGCGTGGCAATTCAGGCACAGGCCTTCAGGGCCTGGTCGATATCGGCCAGCAGGTCGTCGATGTCTTCGAGCCCCACCGACAACCGCACCAGCCCCTCGGAAATACCATGGTGCGCCCGCTCCTGCGGCGTATAGCTGGAATGGGTCATGCTCGCCGGATGCTGGGCCAGCGACTCGGCATCGCCCAGGCTCACCGCCCGGCTGAACAGCTGCAAGGCGTTCATGAAACGCCGCCCGGCCTCGATGCCACCCTTGAGCTCGAAGGCGATCATCCCACCCGGCAGGCGCATCTGCCGTTGCGCCAGTGCGTACTGCGGGAACGACGGCAGCCCTGGGTAATGGATCAGCTCGACCTGCGGCTGGCGGGCCAGGTGCTCGGCCAGGCGCTGGGCATTGGCGCAATGGCGGTCCAGGCGCAGGGCCAGGGTCTTCATGCCACGCATCAACAGCGAGGCATCGTGGGGCGACAGCACCGCGCCGGTCATGTCCTTGAGCCCCTGCAGGCGGATGCGGTCGACCAACGCCTTGCGCCCGACCACCAGGCCGGCGGTGATGTCGCCATGGCCGGACAGATACTTGGTCGCCGAGTGCACCACCAGGTCGGCACCCAATTCCAGCGGGCGCTGCAGGTAAGGGGTGCAGTAAGTATTGTCGACCACGATGCTGATGTCGTGGCCACGCACCGCCTCGGCCACCGCGGCGATATCCACCAGTTGCATGTTGGGGTTGGCCGGGGTCTCGAAATAGATCATCCGTGTTTTCGCGGTGATCGCGGCTTTGAGCGCCTGCGGGTCGTTGAGGTCGACGTGCTGGATCTTCACCCCGAACTCACCGATGCCATGGTGCAGGTAGGCGAAGGTGCAGCCATACAGGGTGCGGCCGACGATCAGTTCATCCCCCGGGCGTAGCAAGGTCCATAGGGTGGAGGTGATGGCGCCCATGCCCGACGCCAGCGCCAGCCCGGCCTCGCCGCCTTCGAGCGATGCCATGCGCTGTTCCAGCAGGGCCAGGGTGGGGTTGGAGATGCGGCTGTAGAAGTGCCCGCCCTCCTCGCCAGCGAAGCAGGCGGCACCGTATTCGACGGTCGGGAAAGCGAAGGTGGCGGTCTGGTAGACCGGCGGCACCAGGGCGCCGCCATGGGACAACGGGTCATAGCCGTAGTGGATGGCCCGCGTGGAAAAACCGGTGTTGTTATTGGAGTCGCGCATGGCAACAGCCTCGTGTGGTTTGTTATAAGCTTATGCCACCGAGCTGCTGCAATTTTTCCAAAGTTGCCCACGCATTCGCGCCAGTATTGGAATAAAAACAATAAATGGTTAACAAGGAGGGCAAATCATGCCTTCGACCCTCGACCGCACCGACCGCGCCCTGCTCGCCGCCCTGCAGGACAATGCGCGCCTGACCGTCTCCGAACTCGCCGACCAGGTCGCCCTGACCACCTCACCGTGCTGGCGGCGGGTCAAGTTGCTGGAAGACAACGGCTACATCACCGGCTACCAGGCCATCCTCTCGCCCAAATCGCTGGGTTTTGGCGTCACTGCCTTCGTCAGCATCATGATGGACTCGCACACCAAGGAGATCGCCCTGGCGTTCGAGCGGCGGCTGATGGAAATCCCCGAGATCGTCGCCTGCCACAACATTTCCGGGCGCTATGACTTTTTGCTGGAGATCCTGGCGCGGGACCTGGAGTCCTTTGGCGAATTCACCCGCGAGGTGCTGCAGCGCCTGCCGGGGGTGAAGGAGATTTATTCGAGCTTTTCGTACAAGGCGGTGAAGGAGCGACGGGTGATCCCGGTGTCCGAGAAGCACATCTAGCAAGCCATGTGTGGAGCCGGCTTGCCGGCGATGGGCTGCACAGCAGCCGCGAAATCCTGCCAAAAGACACCATGCAAATGAAAAACCCCGCCGAAGCGGGGTTTTTCACATCAGGCAATCAATCAGATCGCCCCACGCTGACGCAACACATCCAGCACAAGCTTCACGCCTTCATCGACGCTGACCGACTGGGTGTCGATCACCAGGTCCGCATCCAGCGGCACGTCGTACGGGAAGCTCTCGCCCGGGATGTTGTCGCCACCGGCGGCATACAGGCCCTGCGGGTCACGCTCGCGGCAGGCCAGCGGCGATGCCTGGACGTAGACCGTCACCAGGCGCTCCTTGCCGATCAGCGCCTTGGCCTGTTCGCGGCCTTCGGCGTCCGGGGCCACGAAGGCGGCCAGGGTCAGCAGGCCGGCTTCGTTGAACTGGCGCGCCACATGGGCGGCGCGGCGCCAGTTCTCGGTGCGGCCGGCACGGTCCTGCGGCAGGCCCTTGTTCAGGTCGTGGCGCAGGTTCTGACCATCGAGTACATAGACCGCACGGCCCATGTCGAACAGCTTGCGCTCGACCGCATAGGCCAGGGTGCTCTTGCCAGCGCCGGAGAGGCCGCTGAACAGCACGGTGGCCGGCTGCTGGCCGAAGCGCAGGGCGCGCTCTTCGGTGGCCACGTGGGCCAGCTTGCCATGCTGGCCAGCGCTGCCGTGTGGCAGTACCGGCGGCGCGATGATCATGCCGGCGCCGACGGTGCCGTTGGTCAGGCGGTCGATGACGATGAACGCGCCAGTAGTGCGGTTGCTGTCGTAACCGTCCAGGGCGATGGCGCTGTCCAGGGCGACCTTGACGCGGCCGATCTCGTTCAGCTGCAGCGCACTGGCGGCGCCCTGCTCGAGGGTGTTCACATCGACCTTGTGGGTGATGCTGGCAATCGAACCCGGCACGTAGCTGGTGGCGCGCTTGATGTCGTATTTCTTGCCCGGGAGCATCGGCTCCTCGGCCATCCACACCAGCATGGCGTCGAACTGGTCGGTCACCTGCGGCACGTTGTCGGCATGCACCAGCAGGTCGCCACGGGAGATGTCGATCTCGTCTTCCATGGTCAGGGTCACGGCCTGGCCGGGGCCGGCGTTCTCCAGCTCACCTTCGAAGGTGACAATGGACTTGACCCGGCTGCTCTTGCCCGACGGCAGCACGACGATCTCGTCGCCCTTGTGCACCACGCCACCGGCGATGGTGCCGGCAAAGCCGCGGAAGTTCAGGTTCGGGCGGTTGACGTACTGCACCGGGAAGCGCAGGTCGGTGACATTGCGGTCGGCGGCGATCTCGACGGACTCGAGGATCTCCATCAGCACCGGGCCGGTGTACCACGGCGACTGCTCGCTGCGGTTGACCACGTTGTCGCCCTTGAGCGCCGACATCGGCACGAAGTGCAGGCTCGAAGGCGTCAGGTTGATGCTCTCGGCGAACTTCAGGTAGTCGGCCTTGATCGACTCGAAGACCTGCTCGTCGAAGCCCTTGAGGTCCATCTTGTTGACCGCGACGACGATGTGCTTGATGCCCAGCAGCGAGGCGATGTAGCTGTGCCGGCGGGTCTGGGTCTGCACGCCGTAGCGGGCATCGACCAGGATGATCGCCAGGTCGCAGGTGGACGCGCCGGTGGCCATGTTGCGGGTGTACTGCTCGTGGCCCGGGGTGTCGGCGATGATGAACTTGCGCTTGGCGGTGGAGAAGTAGCGGTAGGCGACATCGATGGTGATGCCCTGCTCGCGCTCGGCCTGCAAGCCATCCACCAGCAGCGCCAGGTCGACTTCCTCGCCAGTGGTGCCGGATTTCTTCGAGTCACGGGTGATGGCCTCGAGGTGGTCCTCGTAGATCATCTTGGAGTCGTGCAGCAGGCGCCCGATCAGGGTGCTCTTGCCGTCGTCCACGTTGCCGCAGGTGAGGAAGCGCAGCAGCTCTTTACGCTCATGCTGGGCCAGGTAGGCGAGGATGTCCTCGCTGATCAGATCAGATTGGTGCGACATGACGAAACCCTGAAATTAGAAGTAGCCTTGGCGTTTTTTGTCTTCCATCGAGCCTGCACCATCGTGGTCGATGACGCGGCCCTGGCGCTCGGACGTCCGGGTCAGGAGCATTTCCTGAATGATGTCGGTCAGGGTCTCGGCTTCGGACTCGACCGCACCCGTCAACGGGTAGCAGCCCAGGGTACGGAAACGCACTTTCTTCTTGACGATGCGCGCCTTCTCTTCCTCGGAGAGGTGCTCGAGGATGCGTTCGTCATCGATCATGATCAGGGTGCCGTTCTTTTCGATCACTTCACGCTCGGCGGCGAAGTACAGCGGCACGATCGGGATGCCTTCGAGGTAGATGTACTGCCAGATGTCCAGCTCGGTCCAGTTGGAGAGCGGGAACACGCGGATCGACTCGCCCTTGTTGACCTTGCCGTTGTAGATGTTCCACAGCTCCGGGCGCTGGTTCTTCGGGTCCCAGCGGTGCTTGCTGTCGCGGAACGAGTACACGCGCTCTTTTGCGCGGGACTTCTCTTCGTCGCGGCGAGCGCCACCGAAAGCGGCGTCGAAGCCATGCTTGTCCAGCGCCTGTTTCAGGCCCTGGGTCTTCATGATGTCGGTGTGCTTGGAGCTGCCATGGGTGAACGGGTTGATGCCCTGCGCCACACCCTCGGGGTTGACGTGGGTGATCAGCTCCAGGCCCATCTCCTCGACCATCTTGTCGCGGAAGCTGTACATCTCCTGGAACTTCCACTGGGTGTCGACGTGCATCACCGGGAACGGCAGCTTGCCCGGGAAGAAGGCCTTGCGCGCCAGGTGCAGCATGACCGCGGAATCCTTGCCGATCGAGTACAGCATCACCGGGTTGTCGAACTCGGCGGCCACCTCGCGGATGATATGGATGCTCTCCGCCTCCAGCTGTTTCAAGTGCGTCAGATTGTCGACCATGGCTACTCACGAAAAACGATCTTATGGACGGCCTGCGGGCCGTGTTCGAGCGAGCCACTTTATCACAGCGCCTGATTCTATTTAGGAGGCTGCCTAGATCGAAACAATCTAACGATATGACTGGGGGTTTGGGGCATCTTCACGGCCCAATCGCCGGCAAGCCGGCTCCCACAATGACAGCACTGCCCCTGAGAATGGCGCTATCCCTGTGGGAGCCGGCTTGCCGGCGATTGGCCATCTACGCTAGATAGGGTTCGGGCAATCGATGAACAGGTGCTCCAGGGCAAACCGCCGCGCCAGGTAATCGCCCAAGGCCTGCACGCCATAGCGCTCGGTGGCGTGGTGCCCGGCGGCGATGAAGCTGATGCCGTTCTCCCGGGCACTGTGGTAGGTCTGCTCGGACGCTTCGCCGCTGAGGAACAGGTCCACCCCCGCTGCGATGGCGGTGTCGATGTAGCCCTGCCCACCGCCGGTGCACCAACCCACCCGGCGGATCATCTGCTCGCCCTCGATCACCAGCGGCTCACGACCCATGACCTCCTGCACCCGACGGGCGAAATCACGCGCCGACAGAGGCTCGGCCAACGAGCCGACCAGGCCCACTACCTTGGGGTTGTTCGGGTCCAGCGGGCCTTCGACGGTGATGTCCAGCTGGCGTGCCAACTGCACGTTGTTGCCCACTTCCGGGTGCAGGTCCAGCGGCAGGTGGTAGGCCAGCAGGCTGATGTCATGCTTGAGCAAGGTCTTCAGGCGGCGCTGCTTCATGCCGGTGATGCACGGGTTTTCGCCCTTCCAGAAGTAACCGTGGTGGACCAGCACCAGGTCGGCCTCGGCCTCGACGGCGGCATCGAGCAGTGCCTGGCTGGCGGTGACCCCCGTGACGATGCGGCTGACTTGCGGGCGGCCCTCGACCTGCAGGCCGTTGGGGCAGTAATCCTGGATTTTTGCACTGGCCAGGTAGCGCTCGGCTTCCTCGACCAGGGTATTGAGGGCGACGGCCATGAAAAATCTCCTCGAAATCGGCGTTGCACCAGGGCACGAAGCCCTATAATGGCCGCCATTATGGGCCGTCGCCGGCGCAGGGGAAACCGGCGGCAAGTGCTTGGGGGAAGCCTGCGGTGCTGCCCTTCGCGGGTAAGCCCGCTCCCACAGGGTTGGTGTGATCTCTGTGGGAGCGGGTTTACCCGCGAAGCAGCCACCACAGTTTCAACCGTGCCGATCGACTTTTTCACGTGTATGATCGCGCGCGCTCGCACCCCGGGCCGCACCGATGTGGCCCCCGCCCTACTCCCAGGATCGATTCATGCTCAAGGCTCTGCGTTATTTCGGCTGGCCCCTGCTCACCGGCGTATTGATCGCCATGCTGGTCATCCAGCGCTTTCCGCAATGGGTCGGCCTGCCCAGCCAGGACGTCAACCTGCAGCAGGCTCCGCAGACCAACCGGATCATGCAGGGCCCGGTCTCCTATGCCGATGCCGTGACCCTGGCCGCCCCGGCGGTGGTCAACCTGTACACCACCAAGGTGGTGAACAAGAGCGCCCACCCGCTGTTCGAAGACCCGCAGTTCCGCCGTTTCTTCGGTGACAACCTGCCCAAGCAGCGGCGCTGGGAGTCGAGCCTGGGCTCGGCGGTGATCATGAGCCCCGAGGGCTACCTGCTGACCAACAACCACGTCACCAGCGGCGCCGACCAGATCGTCGTGGCGCTCAAGGATGGCCGTGAAACCCTGGCCCGGGTCATCGGCAGCGACCCGGAAACCGACCTGGCCGTGCTGAAGATCGACCTCAAGAACCTGCCAGCGATCACCATCGGCCGCTCCGACAACATCCACATCGGTGACGTCACCCTGGCCATCGGCAACCCCTTCGGCGTCGGCCAGACCGTGACCATGGGCATCATCAGTGCTACCGGCCGTAACCAGCTGGGCCTGAACAACTACGAAGACTTCATCCAGACTGACGCTGCGATCAACCCGGGCAACTCCGGTGGCGCGCTGGTGGATGCCAACGGCAACCTGGTGGGCATCAACACGGCAATCTTCTCCAAGTCTGGCGGCTCGCAAGGCATCGGCTTCGCCATCCCGGTCAAGCTGGCACTGGAAGTGATGAAATCGATCGTCGAGCACGGCCAGGTGATCCGTGGCTGGCTGGGCATCGAAGTGCAACCCCTGAGCCAGGAGCTGGCCGAGTCGTTCGGCATGCAGGGGCGCCCGGGCATCGTCGTGGCAGGGATCTTCCGCGATGGCCCGGCGGCACGTGCAGGGCTGCAGTTGGGGGATGTGATCCTCAGCATCAACGGCGAGCCGGCCGGCGATGGCCGCAAGTCGATGAACCAGGTGGCGCGGATCAAGCCTACCGAAAAGATCACCATCGAAGTGGTGCGCAATGGTCAGCAACTGAAGCTGATCGCCGAGGTGGGGCTGCGGCCACCACCGGCGCCGGTGGCGGCAAAAGAAGAGAATTAAACTTGCTTGATTGGGGCTGCTGCGCAGTCCTTTCGCGGCACGAGGCCGCGCCTACAGGAGATCGCGTCTCTCTGTAGGAGCGGCCTCGTGCCGCGAAGGGCCGCACAAGCGGCCCTAATTGCATCAATGCAGGATCTGGCTCAGGAACAACTTGGTCCGGTCACTGCGCGGCCGGTCGAAGAACTCATCCGGCGCCGCCTGCTCGACGATCTCTCCCTTGTCCATGAAGATCACCCGGTTCGCCACGGTGCGGGCAAAGCCCATCTCGTGGGTCACGCAGAGCATGGTCATGCCGTCCTCGGCCAGGCTGACCATGGTATCGAGCACTTCCTTCACCATCTCAGGGTCGAGCGCCGAGGTCGGTTCGTCGAACAGCATGATCTTCGGCTTCATGCACAGCGCCCGGGCAATCGCCACGCGCTGTTGCTGGCCACCGGACAACTGCCCCGGATACTTGTGCGCCTGCTCCGGAATACGCACGCGCTCCAGGAAGTGCATGGCGATTTCCTCGGCCTTGCGCCGCGGCATCTTGCGTACCCACATGGGCGCCAGGGTGCAGTTCTCGAGGATGGTGAGATGGGGGAACAGGTTGAAGTGCTGGAACACCATGCCCACCTCGCGGCGGATCGCCTCGATCTGCTTGAGGTCGTTGGTCAGCTCCACGCCATCGACGACGATGCGGCCCTGCTGGTGCTCTTCCAGGCGGTTGAGGCAGCGGATGGTGGTCGACTTGCCCGAGCCGGACGGCCCGCACAGCACGATACGCTCACCCTGGCGCACATTCAGGTTGATGTCCTTGAGCACATGGAACTGGCCGTACCACTTGTTCACGCCCTGCATCTGGATGATGCCTTCGGGGCCGGCAGGCTGCTTGATCGCTTCACTCATTTAGAAACTCCTAACGCTTGTGGCCAGTGTCCAGCTTGCGCTCCAGGTGCATGGAGTAGCGGGACATACCGAAACAGAAAATCCAGAAGACCAGGGCGGCGAACACGTAGCCCTCGGTCGCCATGCCCAGCCAGGCAGGGTCGGCAGCCGCCTGCTTGACGCTGTTGAGCAGGTCGAACAGGCCAATGATGATCACCAGGCTGGTGTCCTTGAACAGGGCAATGAACGTGTTGACGATGCCGGGGATCACCAGCTTGAGTGCCTGGGGCAGGATCACCAGGCCCATCGCCCGCCAGTAGCCCAGGCCCATGGCCGCGGCAGCTTCGTACTGGCCCTTGGGGATGGCCTGCAGGCCGCCGCGCACCACCTCGGCGATGTACGCCGACTGGAACAGGATCACGCCGATCATCGCCCGCAGCAGCTTGTCGAAGCTCATGCCCTCGGGCAGGAACAGCGGCAGCATCACCGAGGACATGAACAGCACGGTGATCAGCGGCACGCCGCGCCAGAACTCGATGAAGGTGACACAGACCACCTTCACCGCCGGCATGTTCGAGCGGCGCCCCAGGGCCAGCAGGATGCCCAGCGGCAGCGCCCCGACGATGCCGACCGTGGCAATCACCAGGGTGAGCATCAGGCCGCCCCACTGGTTGGTGGGTACGTTGGCCAGGCCCAGGTAGCCGCCATGCAGCAGGGTGTAGGCCAGCACCGGGTACAGCACCAAAAAGCCCAGCCCGTACACGGCCTTGCGCGGGAAGCGCTTGATGAACAGCGGTGCGGCGCCGAGTACCGCGAGCCAGACGGTCAGGTCGACGCGCCAGCGCAGCTCGCTGGGGTAGTAGCCATACATGAACTGGCCGAAACGCTGCTGGATGAACACCCAGCAGGCGCCGTCCTTGGTGCAGTCGGCCCGGGTGGTGCCGACCCAGTTGGCATCGATGAACGCCCATTGCAGCAGGGGCGGCACGATCAGCCACACCAGGTACAGGGCGAACAGCGTCAGCAAGGTGTTGAGCCAGCTGGAGAACAGGTTGGCCCGCATCCAGGCCAGCACGCCGATGGTCTTCACCGGTGGCGGCATGTCGGGTTTGAAAACATGAGCTGTCACGGAAGTACCCTCACCGTTCGATCAGCGCAATGCGCTTGTTGTACCAGTTCATCAGCAGCGAAATGCTGATGCTGATGGCCAGATAGACGCTCATGGTGATGGCGATCACCTCGATGGCCTGGCCGGTCTGGTTGAGCACGGTACCGGCGAACAGCGAGACCATCTCCGGGTAGCCAATGCCGGCGGCCAGCGACGAGTTCTTCGCCAGGTTCAGGTACTGGCTGGTCAGCGGCGGAATGATCACCCGCAGCGCCTGGGGGATGATCACCTTGCGCAGCGTCGGGCCTTCGCGCAGGCCGAGGGAGCGGGCCGCTTCGGTCTGGCCATGGCTGACCGAGCGAATGCCCGAGCGCACGATCTCGGCAATGAACGCCGCGGTATAGATGGTCAGCGCCAGGGTCAATGCCAGCAGTTCGGGAATCAGCACCCAGCCACCGACGAAGTTGAAGCCCTTGAGCTGCGGCACTTCCCAGTGCACCGGGCTGCCGAACAGCAGCGCGCAGACACCGGGGATACCGACCAACAGCAGCAGGCCGACCCAGAACTTGTGGAACGGCTGGCCGGTTTCGTCGAAGCGCTTGTTGGCATGGCGCACCATCAGCACGATGGCGACGATCGCCAGCACCAATGCTGCCACGAACGGCCAGAACCCTTCGGCCATCGAGGCGCCGGGCATGTTCAGGCCACGGTTGCTGATAAAGAAGGTGTCGTCGATATTGATGCTGCCCCGCGGCCCCGGCAGGGTGAGGAACACCGCGAAGTACCAGAACAGGATCTGCAGCAGCGGCGGGATGTTGCGGAAAGTCTCCACGTACACCGTCGCCAGCTTGTTGATCATCCAGTTCTGCGACAGCCGTGCCACGCCGATGATGAAGCCCAGGAGCGTCGCCAGGATGATGCCGATGAAGGTCACCAGCAGGGTGTTGAGCAGGCCGATGACGAACACCCGGGCATAGCTGTCCGATTCCACATAGGGGATCAGGTGCTGGGCAATGCCGAAGCCGGCACTGCGCTCGAGGAAGTCGAAGCCCGAGGTGATGCCCCGGTGCTGCAGGTTGGCCTGGGTGTTGTGGAACAGGTACCAGCCCAGGCCGACCACGAAGACCACCGTGATGATCTGGAACAGCCACGCGCGCACACGTGGATCGCTAAGGGAAAACCCTTTCCGTGCGCCGATTTGATTTTGCATGAAGTGCCCCGAAAAGAAGGGAGTCGAACGACCCGCGGCGGCTGGATGCCGCCGCGGGGTGCAGGCATCAGCGCACGGGCGGTGCGTACTGGATGCCGCCGTTGTTCCACAGGGCGTTCAGGCCACGGTCGATCTGCAGCGGGGTTTCCTTGCCCAGGTTCTTCTCGAACACTTCACCGTAGTTACCGACCTGCTTGACGATCTGCACCACCCAGTCCTTCGGCAGTTTCAGGTCCTTGCCGTACTCACCGTCGGCGCCGAGCATACGGGCGACGTCGGGGTTCTTGGTGGCCTTGGCTTCGGCCTCGACGTTCTTCGAGGTGATGCCCATCTCTTCGGCATTGAGCATGGCGAACAGGGTCCACTTGACGATGCTGAACCACTCTTCGTCGCCTTTACGCACCACCGGGCCCAGCGGCTCCTTGGAGATGGTTTCCGGCAGTACCACGTAGTCGGTCGGCGCGGCCAGCTTGGAGCGCTGTGCGTAGAGCTGCGACTTGTCGGAGGTCAGCACGTCGCAACGGCCCGACTCCAGCGACTTGGCGCTCTCGTCGGAGGTGTCGAAGGTGATCGGGGTGTACTTCAGGCCGTTGGCGCGGAAGTAGTCGGAGACGTTCAGCTCGGTGGTGGTACCGGCCTGGATGCAGATGGTGGCGCCGTCGAGCTCCTTGGCGCTGGAAACGCCGAGCTTCTTGTTCACCAGGAAGCCGATGCCGTCGTAGTAGGTGACGCCGGCGAACACCAGGCCCATGCCGGCATCGCGCGAGCTGGTCCAGGTGGTGTTGCGCGACAGCACGTCGACTTCGCCGGACTGCAGCGCGGTGAAGCGCTCCTTGGCGTTGAGCTGGCTGAACTTGACCTTCTTGGCGTCGCCGAACACGGCGGCGGCCACGGCGCGGCAGACATCGGCATCGATGCCGACGATGTTGCCTTTGGCGTCAGGGACCGAGAAGCCTGGGAGGCCATCGCTCACGCCACACTGGACGAAGCCCTTCTTCTGCACCGCGTCGAGGGTGGCGCCTGCGTGCGCGGTACCCAGGGTACCCAGTGCAGCAGCGGCGGTCAGGACTGCCAGGGTGGATTTCAACATCTTCATCAACAACCTCCAAATCGCTCTTGTTGTACGAGCCGGAATTGCACCGCACCCTTATGAGGCGCATCCGACCCCGTGTTGGCTTGTTTTTGGGTCAATTGGCGCAATGAGCTGTTCTATGACAGCCTTTATATCCACACGAGGGGTGTTACCGTGACTGGCCCACTCCTTCGCATGACAAGGTCATAGCAAAGGGCGTACCACAGTTGCAGGCTTAAGCGATTAAGCGGGCGTCAAGTAGGAAAAGTTGTAGAGTTGCGACATCTTTTTCTGGCATTAACCTCCATCGCCTTCTTTTCACGCACTCATTACGTACGCACGCACTTTTTCGGAGCAGTCATGACCAACCCGCTGATTCTCGAACCCCAAAAGACCGCCGACGCCTGTGTGATCTGGTTGCACGGCCTGGGGGCCAACCGTTACGACTTCCTACCGGTGGCCGAGTTTCTCCAGGAACGCCTGCTGAGCACCCGTTTCGTCATGCCCCAGGCCCCTACCCGCCCGGTGACCATCAACGGCGGCTATAAAATGCCCAGCTGGTACGACATCAAGGCCATGACCCCGGCACGGGCCATCGACGAAGCCCAGCTGGAGGAGTCGGCCGAGCAAATCATCGCCCTGATCAAGGACGAACAGGCCAAGGGCATCAACCTGTCGCGGATCATCCTGGCGGGCTTCTCCCAGGGTGGCGCCGTGGTGCTGCACACCGCCTATATAAAGTGGCAGGAGGCACTGGGCGGGGTGATTGCCCTGTCCACCTACGCCCCGACCTTCACCGACACCGTGCAACTGAGCGCCTGTCAGCAGCGCACGCCCGCGCTGTGCCTGCACGGCGTGCATGACCCGGTGGTGATCCCGTCGATGGGCCGCACGGCGTTCGAACACCTCAATACCTGGGGCGTCGCTGCCCGGTGGCACGAATACCCGATGGAACACGAAGTGGTGGTCGAGGAGCTGAGCGATATCCACGACTGGCTGAGCCGCCAGCTACAGTGAGCCTGTAGCCGCCCGAGCATTGCACTACGCCGCGCCCGATTCTTGCATTACACTGCCCGGCGTACATTCCTTAACCAGTTGACGAGACGATCGTGCTCAAGGCACTCAAGAAAATATTCGCCAAGGGAGACGCCGCGCCGCCAGCCGCCGAGCCCGTCGCCGTGACCCCGCCCGCGCCGGCACCGCAACCGGCCCCCAAACCAACTGCGCCGCGCACCAGCGCCAAGCCCAAAGCCGCGCCGGCCGCCGCCGACAAGCCGGCCACCGAGCCCGTCCGCGCCGAACAGCCCGCCACACCAAAACCACGCCGCGAGCGCAAACCCAAACCCCAGGCCAGCCTGTGGAAGCCCGAAGACTTCGTGGTCGAGCCGCAGGAAGGCAAGACCCGCTTCCACGACTTCAAGCTCTCCAACGAGCTGATGCACGCCATCCACGACCTCGGTTTCCCGTATTGCACGCCGATCCAGGCCGGCGTATTGGGCTACACCCTGCGCGGCCAGGACGCCATTGGTCGGGCCCAGACCGGCACCGGCAAGACCGCCGCGTTCCTGATCTCGATCATCTCGCAGCTGCAGCAGACCCCACCGCCCAAGGAACGCTACATGGGCGAGCCGCGCGCGCTGATCATCGCCCCGACCCGCGAGCTGGTGGTGCAGATCGCCAAGGACGCCGTGGCCCTGACCAAGTACAGCGGCCTGAACGTGATGAGCTTCGTCGGCGGCATGGACTTCGACAAGCAGCTCAAGGCCCTGGAAGCCCGCCACTGCGACATCCTGGTGGCCACCCCGGGCCGCCTGCTGGACTTCCAGCAGCGTGGCGAAGTGCACCTGGACATGGTCGAGGTGATGGTGCTGGACGAGGCCGACCGCATGCTCGACATGGGTTTCATCCCCCAGGTGCGGCAGATCATCCGCCAGACCCCGCCCAAGAGCGAACGCCAGACCCTGCTGTTCTCCGCCACCTTCACCGACGATGTGATGAACCTGGCCAAGCAGTGGACCACCAACCCGGCCATCGTCGAGATCGAGCCGGAGAACGTCGCCAGCGAAACCGTCGAGCAGCATGTCTACGCAGTGGCCGGCAGCGACAAGTACAAGCTGCTCTACAACCTGGTCACCCAACACAAGTGGGAACGGGTGATGGTGTTTGCCAACCGCAAGGACGAAGTGCGGCGCATCGAGGAAAAGCTGGTGCGCGACGGCATCAACGCCGCCCAGCTGTCGGGCGATGTGCCGCAGCACAAGCGCATCCGCACCCTGGAAAACTTCCGCGAAGGGCGCATCACCGTGCTGGTGGCCACCGATGTGGCCGGCCGTGGCATCCACATCGACGGCATCAGCCATGTGATCAACTTCACCCTGCCGGAAGACCCGGACGACTACGTGCACCGTATTGGCCGTACCGGCCGCGCGGGTGCCGAGGGTGTGTCGATCAGCTTCGCCGGTGAAGACGACTCGTACCAGCTGCCGGCGATCGAGGAACTGCTGGGGCGCAAGATCAAATGCGAGATGCCCCCGGACGAACTGCTCAAGCCGGTGCCGCGCAAAGGGCACTGAGGCAGAGCGCAACTCGCTGTACTGTCACAATTGATTGGGGCTGCTTTGCAGCCCTTCGCGGGCAAGCCCGCTCCCACAGGATTAGCGCTGTTCTTGAAATATGCGCCGTACCTGTGGGAGCGGGCTTGCCCGCGAAGGGCCGCAAAGCGGCCCCAGTTGCTTTGATTGACCGCGCTGTCCATCCCCGCGATACTGCCCATCAAAACAAAAAGTCCATAATGGACAAAATGTTTATATGGAGCCGCCCATGCCCACGCCCCTCGTCATCGATCAACCCCACGCCCGCCACCTGCTAACCCAGCTGGACGTGCCGCAGATCCTGCGCAAGCTGTTCCGTGACCTGGCCGCCGGCGAAGCGGTGCAGCCCCCCCAGCAACTGGTGGAGTTCCCCGCCGGGCGCGGTGATTTCATCAACTATGGCGGAGTACTGGCCGAGGATCGCGTCTACGGGATCAAGACCTCACCCTACATCGTCCGCGAGCAGGGCCCGCTGGTGACGGCCTGGACCCTGTTGATGTCGATGGACAGCGGCCAGCCGCTGCTGCTGTGCGACGCCGGCGAGCTGACCACCGCGCGCACCGCTGCCACCACCGCCGTGGCCGTCGACGCCCTGGCCCCGCCCCAGGCCCGACGCCTGGCCGTGATCGGCAGCGGCGCCATCGCCCGCGCCCACCTGCACTATGTGCGCGGCCTGCGCCCATGGCAGGACATCCGCCTGTTCTCGCCAAGCCTCGCCCAGCAAAGCGCCGCGCAACGCCAGCAACTGACCGACCTCGATAGTCGCCTGCAACTGGCCGACACCCTGGAGCAGGCGCTGGTCGATGCCGACGTGATCATGCTGTGCACCTCCTCGGCAGGCCCGGTAATCGACCCCGCCCAGTTGAGCAAGCCGGCATTGATCACCTCGATCAGCACCAATGCCGTGCGTGCCCATGAAGTACCGCCGGCCAGCCTGCAACATATGGATGTGTACTGCGATTACCGGGTGACCACCCCAGGCAGCGCTGGCGAAATGCTGATCGCCGCCGAACAGACCGCATGGCAGCCCGAGGCGATCATCGGCGACCTGCCGCAACTGCTCAGCGGCCAGGCGCCCGTACCCAGCTACCAGCGCCATGCTTTCTTCCGCTCCATCGGCCTGGGCCTGGAAGACATCGCCCTGGCCAATGCCCTGTATCGCCTGCAACAAACCCGCTAAGCCCCGCCCGGATGACGCG
Organism: Pseudomonas parasichuanensis; assembly: GCF_021601385.1. GTDB lineage: Bacteria > Pseudomonadota > Gammaproteobacteria > Pseudomonadales > Pseudomonadaceae > Aquipseudomonas > Aquipseudomonas parasichuanensis. The sequence continues at coordinate 189,652 of NZ_BQHO01000005.1, forward strand.
CCGCCGCGATTGCGGCACACTCCCAGCGCCCTTGGCACAAGGGCGCTGATACCGCATGGAGCCTGCCACGATGCCCTCACCCTGCCCCGACCCGGCCCTGGACAACTACCGGGCCATCGCCGACGCGATCGCCACCCTGTTCTTCCCCCATGCCGAGGTGGTGCTGCACGACCTGCGTAGCCAGAAGATCGACTACATCGCCAACAACCTGTCCAAACGCGAGATCGGCGACGATGCCGCCCTGGAAGACCTGCTCGAACCCGGCACCGACGACATCAACATCGGCCCCTACGAGAAGCTCAACTGGGACGGGCAGAAGATCCGTTCGCTGAGCACCGTGCTGCGCGACAGCGCAGGCAAGCCCCTGGCGGTGCTGTGCATCAACCTGAATATCTCGCTGTTCGAAAACGCCCGGGCAGCGCTGGACCTGTTCCTCTCGCCGAGCCGGCTGATCCCCCAGCCCGATGCGCTGTTCCGCGACGACTGGCAGGAACGCATCAACACCTTCCTCAATGGCTGGCTGCGCGAGCACCAGCTGAGCCTGAGCGTGCTCAACCGCGACCACAAGCGCGAGCTGGTGCTGGCCCTGCATGCCGAGGGCGCGTTCAAAGGCAAGAGTGCGGCCAACTATGTGGCCAATGTGCTGGGGATGGGGCGGGCGACGGTGTACAAGCACCTGAAGGAGCTCAAGGCCTGAGACAGCTCAGGCCTCGAGCGCGGGGCGGCTCAGTCGCCGTAGATGTCCGACTTGAAGTACTTGCCCTGGATCTTCTGGTACTCGCCACTGGCGCGCAGGGCGTCGATGGCGCCGTTGAGCTGGCTGACCAGCTCGGCGTTACCCTTGCGCACGGCAATGCCGGCACCTTCGCCGACGTATTTCGGGTCCTTCAGCTCCGGGCCGACGAAGGCGTAGTCGGCGCCGCGCGGCATCGACAGGAAATCGTCCAGCGGGATGGTGTCGGCAAAGATCGCATCCACACGCCCCGATGCCAGGTCCATGTAGATCTCTTCGTTGTTGCTGTAGCGCTTGACCTTGACGCCCTTGGGCTCGAGCACTTCGGTGGCGTAGCGGTCGGTGGTGGTGGCGCGCTGCACACCGATGGTCTTGCCGACCAGGCTCTGGTACTGGTCATCGACCGCCGCACCCTTCTTCATCACCAGCCGTGACGAGGTGAAGTAGTACTTGTGGGTGAAATCCACGGACTTCTTGCGCTCGTCGGTGATGGTCATCGACGACAGCGCGGCATCGATCTTCTTCACCTTCAGCGACGGGATCAGCCCGTCGAACTCGACCTCGGTCCACACGCACTTGACCTTCAGCTGCGCGCACAGGGCATTGCCGATGTCATAGTCGAAACCGACGATTTCGCCCTTGTCGTTCTTCGAGGCAAACGGCGGGTAGGCCGCTTCGATGCCAATTCGCAGCTCAGAACTGGCGGCAAACAGGTTGCTACTGGCCAACAGGCCCAGGGCCAGACCACTGATCAGGGTGATTTTCTTCATCGCAAATCTCGCTCGCTCATTATTGGAGGTTGTGGTGCAAGACAGAGGTAAAGACAAAGGCCGCAAGGCCGTATGGAATCATTTTGTACTTATGATTCCATACTGGACTTTTTTGTATTTAAACTCAACCACCTCTGGGGGCGCTACGCGCCCCGGCGATCTTGAGTTGAATTCAGATGCAAATCACCGTGAAACAAGTTGGGCCATCACACCTCACCAGCGCCGGGCAGCATCCTCATCACTCTGCTTGCCCTCGACCCAGCGCGGGCCATCGCCGGTCTGTTCTTTCTTCCAGAACGGCGCCCGGGTCTTGAGGTAATCCATGATGAAGTTGCAGGCGTCGAATGCCGCCTGGCGGTGTGCGCTGGCCACGCCGACGAACACGATCGGCTCGCCCGGCTCCAGGGCGCCGATGCGGTGCAGCACTTCGACCTTGAGCAGCGGCCAGCGCTGCTCGGCCTCGACCACGATCTTGGCCAGGGCCTTCTCGGTCATGCCCGGGTAGTGCTCGAGGAACATCCCCGCCACGTCCTGGCCATCGTTGAAATCGCGCACGTAGCCGACAAAGCCGACCACCGCGCCCACGCCGACGTTGGCGGCGTGCATGGCGTTGACCTCGAAGCCTGGGTCGAACGCCGCGTCCTGTACACGTACGGCCATGGTCAGCCTCCGGTCACCGGCGGGAAGAACGCGACTTCGTCACCCTCCTCCAGCGGCTCATCGAGCCTGCACAGCTCTTCGTTGCGCGCGCACATCAGGTTCTGCTCGGCCAGCACGGCGTACTGCCCGCCCTTGGCCACCAACGCCTGGCGCACATCTTCGAGCACGGCGAAATCACCCTCGAGGCGTTCGTCATCGCGCCCGAGCCATTCGCGATAGCGGGCGAAATACATGACCTTGACCTTCATCACCCCTCCACCTTGTAGTGGCCGCTCTTGCCGCCGACCTTCTCCAGCAGGCGCACCTGCTCGATGACCATGCCTTTGTCCACCGCCTTGCACATGTCGTAGATGGTCAGCGCGGCGACACTGGCCGCGGTCAGCGCTTCCATCTCGACCCCGGTCTGCCCGGCCAGCTTGCAGCGCGCGACGATATGCACCACGTCCTCGCCCTCGGCGGCCAGCTCGACCTTGACGCTGGTGAGCATCAGCGGGTGGCACAACGGGATCAGGTCACTGGTTTTCTTCGCCGCCTGGATGCCAGCGATACGCGCCACGGCGAACACGTCACCCTTGGGGTGCTCGCCATCGACGATCATGCGCAAGGTGGCCGGCAGCATGCGCACCCGCGCCTCGGCCAGCGCCTCGCGTGCAGTCACGGCTTTTTCAGTGACGTCGACCATGTTGGCGCGCCCCTGGGAATCAAGATGAGTCAGCACAGCTCTGCTCCTGTGAAGGGAGAGCAGAGTGTAAACCTGTGGGTCAGGTTTGAGCAGTAGGCAGCAGACAGGTAGAAAAAGCCGGGCGCTGGGCGCCCGGCGAAAGGAGCGTTACAGATGGGTCTCGGCGTACTCGGCCAGCACCGAGCGCGGCACACCCTGCAGGGTGATGTGCACGCCGTGGGGGAAGTCCTTGAAGCGTTCGGTCAGGTAGGTCAGCCCGGAACTGGTGGCCGACAGGTAGGGGGTGTCGATCTGCGCCAGGTTGCCCAGGCAGACCACCTTCGAACCTGCGCCGGCACGGGTGATGATGGTTTTCATCTGGTGCGGGGTGAGGTTCTGGCATTCGTCGATCAGGATCAGGCTCTGCTGGAAGCTGCGCCCGCGGATGTAGTTCATCGACTTGAACTGCAGCGGGACCCTCTCGAGGATGTACTCGACGCTACCGTGGGTGCTCTCGTCATCCATGTGCAAGGCTTCGAGGTTGTCGGTGATGGCGCCCAGCCAAGGCTCCATTTTCTCCGCCTCGGTGCCTGGCAGGAAGCCGATCTCCTGGTCCAGCCCCTGCACGCTGCGGGTGGCGATGATGCGCCGGTAACGCTTGCTGACCATGGTCTGCTCGATGGCCGCGGCCAGCGCCAGGATGGTCTTGCCGGAACCGGCAGCACCGGTCAGGTTGACCAGGTGGATATCCGGGTCGAGCAGGGCGAACAGCGCCAGGCTCTGATGGATGTCGCGCGGCTTCAGGCCCCAGGCCTCCTGGTGCAGCAACGGCTCCTGGTGCAGGTCGAGCAGCAGCAGTTCGCTGTCGCGTATGCCCTTGACCCAACCGACGAAGCCCTGCTCATCGATGATGAACTCATTGATGTGCACGGCCGGCAGGTTGTCGATCATCTGTACCCGGTGCCAGGTGCGGCCGCGCTCCTGGCGGGTGTCGACCTTGCTGACCCGGTCCCAGAAGGAACCGGTGACCGAGTGGTAGCCCTTGGACAGCAAGGACACGTCGTCGACCAGCTGGTCGGTGCTGTAGTCCTCGGCGGCAATCCCGCAGGCGCGCGCCTTCAGGCGCATGTTGATGTCTTTGGTGACCAGCACCACGTCCAGGTCCGGGCGCTTGGCGCGCAGGTCCAGCAACTGGTTGATGATGATGTTGTCGGCAAGGTTTTCGGGGAGCAGGCGGTTCGGTTCGTTGCGCGTGCTCATGAGGATGGACAGGAAGCCCTTGGGCCCGCTCTTGCCGCGCTGGATCGGCACACCCCTCTCGACATCGCTGGGCGAGGCGTCACCCAGGGTCTGGTCGATCAGGCGGATGGCCTGGCGACATTCGGCGGCGATGGTGTGTTTACCGGTCTTGAGCTTGTCGAGTTCCTCCAGCACCGTCATCGGCAGGGCGACGTGGTGCTCCTCGAAGTTGAGCAGGGCGTTAGGGTCGTGAATCAGGACGTTGGTATCGAGCACATACAGGATTGGCTGGTTGGAGGAAGGGTTGCGTCCTTGGTCATCCATACTCGGTCACCTTATGTGAAAGCCACACGGCGCAAACGGCTGCGCCGCAAAGTGACTGCCGTTTCCCCCGTATCCGCGTTGTTACGGGCGGGGGCTTCACCTGGCAAGGCTGGCGTGGATGACGCCACCTGTGCTGCAGGTTTCGGCTGTCTGGTTCCTTGATACCGCAAAAACCATGACGGTAAAAAGTCTTTTTACGCACAGATGAAGTTTATTTTTCCGATTGACGAACTGGGCTTGGCGGGGGCGTCCGGCGGGACTAAAGTCAGAGATCACGCATGCCTGTTCTGGCCTGATCGCCAGCAAGCCCAGTACCCATTCCGATGGTTTTGCAGGGCCCTGTGGGAGCGGCTTCAGCCGCGAACACCGGCTAAGCCGGTGCCATCCACCGCGTCGTCTGCTTCGCGGCTAAAGCCGCTCCCACAAAAAACCCAAGCTATTCCCTCAAGCCATATTCCCGGCAGCTCTCCCAGCCAATCCCACTCTGCGCCGTATGCTGCAACAGCCACTCCAGCGCCGGCTGCGCCTTGGGCAAGTGGTCACGGAACTGAATCACCCCCTTGCGCCACAGCAGCATCAGGGTCATTACCCGCTGCGCCGAGGCCTCGGCAGTCAGCGGCCCGTCATCCTGGGCATCGATATCCCACAACGACACCCGCAACTGCTGGCTGGCCATGAACGCCTCGCCATCCCCGCGCCGCTGCCCGTAGGGCGGGCGGAACAACGGCACATACTGCTCCGGCAGGTCCGCCTGAACCCGCGCCTGGCTACGCCGCAGCGAGTCCTGCCAGCCCTGCCACTGGGCATGGGAGCGGTACTCCCAGCCCTGGATGCCCACGCACTGGCCTGCATACAGCCCGGCCAGCGGCCCACTGTCACGGCGCTGCTGCAGCCGATTGCCCAGCACGAAGAAGATGCCGTCGAGCTTCTGTCGGCGCAGATAGTCGGCCAGGCCATCGGTGTTGCCGCCCGCAGGGCCGGGGCCGCCGACGAAGCTCAGCAGGAACATGCGGTCGTTGAGCTCATCGCCGTTTCGCTCGCGCGCGGACAGCTTTTCCACCTCGCTGGAGGTCTGCGGGAACAGCGCCGCCTTGCGCAGTTGCTCGTCCAGGTAGCGGGTATGGAACAGATGGCTGGGTTCGATCCAACCGACATAGAACTTGCCGACTTCTGCTTCGAACGTGGCGGACTTGGTGCGCAGGTCAGCCATGGACTCCAGCGGATAGCAAAACGATGCATCCTGCTCGCAACTCTGCTGCGCCTGCTGGTAGTTGGTCCACAGCCGCTGCCACATCCGCGCCCGCAGGGCACGAATCACCGGCAGGTTGACCTGGCGCAGGCCCAGGCGCGCCGCCAGCGCCTGCTCATCGAGCATCTCGCTCTCGTGCAGCACCCGGGCAAACGAGAGAATCTCGGCACGCGACGCCACATCGAACAGCGCCGGGCTGTCCAGTTTTTCCGGCCACAACTCGCGCTCGAAACTGACGAAATCCGCAGGCGCGGCCTGCGCGCCCAGGCTCAACAGCCCGGCCAGCAGGGCAAAAGCGATACGCACGATGAACGGTCTCCATGAAGGCATGCCGCGCACTATAGCGCGACGCCCGGCGAAACTCCGTGGCCATGTGCCCAGGCTATCGTCGCCATAGTTTGGCGTTGCCCCATCAGCCCCGTAGAATCCGCCCATTGACTCCAGGAGCCGACCCGATGCTGACGGTGATTTCCCCCGCCAAGACCCTCGACTACGACACCCCGCCGGTAACCCAACGCCACACCTTGCCCCAGTACCTGGACGACTCCCAGGAATTGATCGTGCAACTGCGCGAACTGTCGCCGGCGCAGATCAGCGAACTGATGCACCTCTCCGACAAGCTCGCCGGCCTCAATGCCGCGCGCTTCGGCAGCTGGACCCCGGCCTTCACCCCAGCCAACGCCAAGCAGGCGCTGCTGGCGTTCAAGGGTGACGTGTATACCGGCCTCGACGCCGAAAGCCTCGGCGAAGACGACTTCAGCTATGCCCAGGACCACCTGCGCATGCTCTCCGGCCTCTACGGCCTGCTGCGCCCGCTGGACCTGATGCAGCCCTACCGCCTGGAAATGGGCACCAAGCTGGCCAACGCCCGCGGCAAGGACCTGTATGCCTTCTGGGGCACACGCATCAGCGAGTGGCTGAACCAGGCCCTGGCCGAGCAGGGCGACGACGTGCTGCTCAACCTGGCCAGCAACGAGTATTTCAGCGCGGTGAAGAAAAGCGCCTTGAAGGCGCGGGTGATCAACGTCGACTTCAAGGACCTGAAGAATGGCCAGTACAAGATCATCAGCTTCTACGCCAAAAAAGCTCGCGGGATGATGAGCCGCTTCGTGATCGAGCAGCGCATCAACGACCCCGAGCAGCTCAAGCGCTTCGATGTGCAGGGCTACTACTACAGCGCCGAGCAGTCCAAGCCCGATCACCTGGTGTTCCTGCGCGATCACGCTGAAGGCTGATGGCCCCCACCGCGTTACAGCGCCCGACGTAAAGACGCTGGATGTGTGAGAGCAAACGTCTTGTGCTGCCTATGCTGGCCTCATCGCTGGCAAGCCAGCTCCCACAGGATCACGCTACCTCTTGGGGTAACGCGGTACCTGTGGGAGCCGGCTTGCCGGCGATAGCACCAGTAGCCCTGTCGCAACACCCAAGCCCTGCAACGGGGCACGCCTTGAAAAGTCATTTTTCGGACGCCAAAAAACCACCACTCATACCTTTATCGCAAAACGCCATAAGACCGTTCGTAGTTTTTTGACGAATTTTGCAAAAATTTTTTCAATGCTGGCATATAACCATCTCGCTTCGTTTTCGCCCTTTACAGCCGGGGGTGAAACTAACGCGTGCTATCAAATTGAAAGTATTTGCCACTGAAAAAATATTTAGAAATCTTTCATCCGCGCTGAACCCAGCCAGGAACTTCTACTGCGCCCCATGGCTCATAGCACCCGTAACAAGTTTCAAGCGCCGCAGCGTGAGAGATGACTTACAGATGACAAAAGGCCGCTACCCAACGCAGCCAAACAAACTTCAACGGCGGTACAGGAAGTGCCACAAGCCATTATCCATGCAGGAGACAAGCGCCCCTAACATACGTCCTAGTGGTTGATTTCAAAGGATTTATCCACTTGAAAAAACAAGCACAGCAGTGCGCTAACGGTGCATTGCAATAAAGACGGCTGCATATCAGGGCACGCCTTATTATTACTGGCCTTAGCTTGCCAATAGTGAGTGCATAACTTTCTGCGCTCCGGATTTATTCATGCCTGCGCACGGTGAAGTGTCAATTCGCCAGGGCACCGTGCGCCCAAAAACTGCTGGTCAATCAACCCGGCTGGCTCTTGCATACAAGGGCTGGCGTGATAAACACACGAGGTGAATACGATGCGTATCAGCATCTTTGGTTTGGGTTATGTGGGTGCAGTCTGTGCCGGTTGCCTGTCGGCACGCGGCCATGAAGTGATTGGTGTGGACGTGTCCAGCACCAAGATCGACCTGATCAACCGGGGCAAGTCGCCCATCGTCGAGCCGGGCCTGGAAGCACTGCTGCAACAAGGCGTGGCCAACGGCCGCCTGCGCGGCACCACCGACTTCGCCGAAGCCATCCGCGCCAGCGACGTGTCGATGATCTGCGTCGGCACCCCAAGCAAGAAAAACGGCGACCTGGGCCTGGAATACATCGAGTCGGTATGCCGCGAAATCGGCTACGTACTGCGTGACACCAGCCGCCGCCACACCATCGTGGTACGCAGCACCGTGCTGCCGGGCACCGTCAAGAACGTGGTGATCCCGATCCTCGAAGACTGCTCGGGCAAGAAGGCCGGCGTCGACTTCGGCGTCGCGGTCAACCCCGAGTTCCTGCGTGAAAGCACCGCGATCAAGGACTACGACCAGCCACCGATGACCGTCATCGGCGAACTGGACAGCGCCAGCGGCGACGTGCTGCAAGCGCTGTACGAAGAACTCGATGCCCCGGTGATCCGCAAGCCGATCGAAGTGGCCGAGATGATCAAGTACACCTGCAACGTGTGGCACGCCACCAAGGTCACCTTCGCCAACGAGATCGGCAACATCGCCAAGGCGGTGGGCGTCGATGGCCGCGACGTGATGGACGTGGTCTGCCAGGACAAGGTGCTCAACCTGTCCCAGTACTACATGCGCCCGGGCTTCGCTTTCGGCGGCTCGTGCCTGCCCAAGGACGTGCGCGCCCTCACCTACCGCGCGTCCAGCCTGGATGTGCAGGCGCCGCTGCTCGACTCGCTGATGCGCAGCAACGAATCCCAGGTGCAGAACGCCTTCGACATCATCGAAAGCCACGACAAGCGCAAGGTCGCCCTGCTCGGCCTGAGCTTCAAGGCCGGCACCGACGACCTGCGCGAAAGCCCCCTGGTCGAACTGGCCGAGCGCCTGATCGGCAAGGGCTACCAGCTCGACATCTACGACCAGAACGTCGAGTACGCCCGTGTCCACGGTGCCAACAAGGACTACATCGAGTCGAAGATCCCCCACGTTTCCTCGCTGCTCAACGCCAACTTCGAGCAGGTGGTCAACGACGCCGAGATCATCGTCCTGGGCAACCGTGACGAGCAGTTCCGCGCCCTCGCCCAGCATGCGCCGGAAGGCAAGCAAGTGATCGACCTGGTCGGTTTCATGAGCAAGCCAACCTGCACCACCAGCCGTACCGAAGGTATCTGCTGGTAACCCCCGGCCGGGCGGCGCGTCCCTCCCCAGCGCGCCGCCCGTCCACCCCCGAATTCTCCACGGATGCCGAACATGCAAAGGTTCCAGACAGTGCTGTTGCAGTGCGCCGGCTGGCTGCTCTACATGAGCCTGCTCATGCTGATTGCCCTGGCCCTGCCCAGCGACATCTTCGATTCGCAGTCGAAGCACTTCATCTTCCTGGTCGGCGCAGTCGGCATCTGGCGCTACTCCATGGGCGCCACCCACTTCATCCGCGGCATGATCTTCCTGTACATCGTCTACCCCTACCTGCGCCGCAAGGTGCACAAGCTGGGGACGGCGGCCGACCCGTCGCACGTGTACCTGATGGTCACCAGCTTTCGCATCGAGGCACTGACCACCGCCCAGGTGTACAGCTCGGTCATCCGCGAGGCCATCGACTGCGGCTTCCCCACCACCGTGGTCTGCTCGCTGGTGGAGAAGTCCGACGAGCTGCTGGTCAAGAGCCTGTGGGCCAAGTACAACCCACCCGCCCACGTCACCCTCGACATCGTGCGCATCGCCGGCACCGGCAAACGCGACGGCCTGGCCTATGGTTTTCGCGCCATCTCGCGGATGCTCCCGGACGCGAACGCCGTGGTGGCGGTGATCGACGGCGACACCGTGCTGGCTGAAGGCGTGGTACGCAAGACCGTGCCGTGGTTCAAGCTCTACCCCAACGTCGGTGGCCTGACCACCAACGAGTTCTGCGAAGTGCGCGGCGGCTACATCATGAGCGAGTGGCACAAGCTGCGCTTCGCCCAGCGCCACATCAACATGTGCTCGATGGCCCTGAGCAAACGCGTGCTGACCATGACCGGGCGCATGTCCATGTTCCGCGCCAGCGTCGTAACCAACCCCGAGTTCATCGCCGATGTGGAAAGCGACTCGCTGATGCATTGGCGCCTGGGCCGCTTCAAGTTCCTCACCGGCGACGACAAGTCGAGCTGGTTCAGCCTGATGCGCCTGGGCTACGACACCTTCTACGTGCCGGACGCGGCGATCAACACGGTCGAGCACCCGCCGGAGAAAAGCTTCGTCAAGGCCAGCCGCAAGCTGATGTACCGCTGGTACGGCAACAACCTGCGGCAGAACTCCCGCGCCCTGGGCCTGGGCCTCAAGCGCCTGGGGCTGTTCACCAGCATCGTGTTGTTCGACCAGCGCGTGTCGATGTGGACCAGCCTGCTGGGCCTGACCGTGGCGGTGATCGCCAGCTTCAAGTTCGGCCTGCAGTTCCTGCTGGTGTACCTGCTGTGGATCGGCATCACCCGCCTGATCCTCACCGTCATGCTGCTGTGCTCGGGCCACAGTGTCGGCCCCGCCTACCCGCTGATTCTCTATTACAACCAGATCGTCGGCGCGGTGATGAAGATCTACGTGTTCTTCCGCCTCGACAGGCAGTCCTGGACCCGCCAGCCCACTGCCCTCAAGCGCGACCTCGCCAGCTTTCAACAATGGTTCAACACCTGGTCCTCGCGGACCATGACCTTCTCGGCCGCGAGCCTCTTCGTCGCCGTGCTGTTCATGGTCGTGTGAGCCCAACCCGGATCGGATAACAGGAACGAAATCGCCATGAATACCGCCGTGAACGTCAATGTCGTGCATGAGTCCGAAGCGCAGCGCCAGCACGCCCGGGTGCGCATCCCCGCCAAGCTGCGCTACCTGGACGGCAACCGCGAGCCGCACGATGTGAAGGTGGACGATCTTTCCGCCGGGGGCCTGTCCTTCCACGCGAAAAAACCGCTCGCCGAAGGCGAAGTGCTGCGCGGGCGCCTGCAGTTCGTGGTCGACAACCTGGGGCTGTCGATGGACGTCGAGCTGCTGGTGCGCACCAGCAGCCGCGACACTGGCCGCACCGGTACCGAGTTCCAGAACCTGGAACCGCGCGACATCGCCACCCTGCGCCACATCATCACCAGCCACTTGTCCGGTGAGCTGATCAGCGTCGGTGACGTGCTCAGTACCCTGCAGCGCGAAAACTTCACCAAGGCGCGCAAGCAGAACAACACCGGCTCCGGCCTGTCGGCGTTCGGCCGCCTGCGGGCGGTCACCGTCACCGCCGGGGTGTTCGTGGTCGGCCTGGTGGCCTTCGGCTTCGTCGCCAAGTCGCTGTACGGCCTGTACTTCGTCAGCCATGCCGAGGCCGGCGTGGTCGCGGTGCCCACCACCACCGTCACCATGCCCCGTGACGGCAGCGTGCAGAGCCTGGTCGAGAACGGCACCCCAGTGGCCAAGGGCGCGCCGCTGGCGACCTTCAACACCAGCATGCTCGACCTGCTCAAGGGCCACCTGGACGATTCGCAACTCGAGCCGGCCAAGGTCGAGGAACTGTTCGGCAAGCAGCTGTCCGGCACCCTCACCAGCCCCTGCGACTGCGTGGTCTCGCGCCAACTGGTGGATGACGGCCAATACGCCAGCAAAGGCCAGCCGGTGTTCGCGTTGATCCCGCGCACCAGCAACCCGATGGTCGAGGCGCGCTTCAGCTACCGCCAGTTCGACGAAGTGAAGCCGGGCACCCGGGTCAACTTCCAGATCGCCGGCGAAGACGACATGCGCAGCGGCCGCATCGTCGGCAGCAGCAGCCTGGACACCGACAACCTGGCCTCCGACATCCGCGTGCAGATCAAGCCCGACGACGGCCTGCCGGCCGAACTCGCCGGCCGCCCGGCCGCGGTCAACAGCGACCGTGGCCCGTCGCTCAACTGGCTGATCGACAAGGCCGTGGCCCGCGGGCTGTAAGAGGAACGGATAATGACCAGCGGACACCGCCCAATGTGTGGGAGCCGGCTTGCCGGCGATCGAGTGCGCAGCACTCGCCCAACGGATGTAGCGCCTGCACTGGCCAATCGCCGGCAAGCCGGCTCCCACAGTGATTTCATCAGCCTCGGGCTATGCGGCCTGGCCCTGGCCATCACCCTGTCCGGCTGCGCCGGCCTGCCTGACCAGCGCCTGGCCAACGAAGCGCTCAAGCGCGGCGACACCGCCACCGCCGAGCGCAACTACAAGGCCCTGGCCGACTTGGGCTACAGCGACGCGCAAGTGGGCCTGGCCGACATCCAGGTGGCCACCCGCGAGCCGGCCAAGCTCAAGCAGGCCGAAGCCACCTACCGCGCCGCCGCCGCCACCTCGCCCCGCGCCCAGGCCCGCCTTGGCCGCCTGCTGGTGGCCAAGCCCGACAGCACCCAGGCCGAGCGCGAAGAGGCCGAGCGCCTGCTCAAGCAGGCCGCGCAGCAAGGCGAAGGCAATACCCTGATCCCCCTGGCGATGCTCTACCTGCAGTACCCGCAGAGCTTCCCCAAGGTCAACGCCCAGCAGCAGATCGACCAGTGGCGCGCCGCCGGCAACCCCGAGGCGGGCCTGGCCCAGGTGCTGCTGTACCGCACCCAGGGCAGCTACGACCAGCACCTGGGCGACGTGGAAAAAATCTGCAAGGCCGCGCTTAGCACCACCGACATCTGCTACGTCGAACTGGCCACCGTCTACCAGAAGCGCGCCCAGCCCGACCAGCAGGCCGCCCTGCTGGAGCAGCTCAAGGCCGCCTACGCCCGCAGCGCGGTGCCAGCCACCCGGGTCGACAGCGTCGCCCGCGTGCTGGCCGACCGCAGCCTGGGCCAGACCGACGAGAAGACCGCCCAGGCCCTGCTCGAGCAAGTGGCCCCGGCCAACCCGGCGTCCTGGGTGAGCCTGGCGCAACTGCTCTACGACTTCCCCGAACTGGGCGACACCGACCAGTTGATGGGGTACATCGACAAGGGCCGCGAAGCCGAACAACCCCGCGCCGAACTGCTGCTGGGCCGCCTCTACTACGAAGGCAAGACCGTACCCGCCGATGCCGCCAAGGCCGAGCAGCACCTGCAGGCCGCCGCCGACGCCGGTGAAGTCAGCGCCGACTACTACCTCGGCCAGCTCTACCGCCGTGGCTACCTCGGCACCGTCGAGCCGCAGAAGGCCGTCGACCACCTGCTCGCCGCCGCCCGTGGCGGGCAGAACAGCGCCGACTACGCCCTCGCCCAGCTGTTCAGCGAAGGCCATGGCATCCGCCCCGCGCCCGGCAACGCCTGGGTGTTCGCCCAGCTGTCGCAGGCCAACCCCACGCCACAGTCGAGCGAGCTGTTGCAGCAGCTCGACCAGCAGCTCACGCCTGAACAACGCAGCCAGGCCCAGCAACTGCTGGCGCAGGAAAAACAGGCGCGCAGCAGCCTGTTCCAGGGCGGCAACAGCACCCTGGCCATCGAGGCCCTGCAAGACGACGAAACAGCCGTAGACGCCGAGGATTCGCTATGACGCTCAACCCCTTCGTGAAAGCCGGCATCGGCCTGAGTTTCGCCCTGTTGTGGTCGATGCCGACCCTGGCCGCCGAAACCGCACAGAAGAACTTCGGCCTGGACGTGAAGATCACCGGCCAGTCCGAGGACGACCGTGACCTGGGCACCCGCTCCGGCGGCGACGTCAACGGCCTGGGCCTGGACCTGCGCCCCTGGGTGTACGGCGAGCGCGGTAACTGGAGCGCCTTCGCCATGGGCCAGGCGGTCACTGCCACCGACATCATCGAAACCGACACCCTGCGCCAGAACGACGACGGCACCACCAGCGACGATGGCGACAACAGCCGCAAGCCGGACAAAAGCTACCTGGCCATGCGCGAGTTCTGGGTCGGCTACAGCGGCCTCACCGCCTACCCCGGCGAGCAACTGCGCCTGGGCCGCCAGCGCCTGCGCAGCGACGACGGCATGTGGCGCGACACCAACATCGAAGCCCTGAACTGGACCTTCGACACCACCCTGCTCAAGGCCGACCTGGGCGTGGCCCAGCGCTTCAGCGAATACCGCACCGACCTCACCGAGCTGGCCCCGGAAGACAAGGACCGCACCCATATTTTCGGCAACGTCGCCACCCAGTGGACGCCCGGCCACTGGGTCGGCGTGCGCGCCCACCACACCCACGACAGCGGCAGCCTGAAGAACCCCGGCGAAACCGTCGACGCCCTCGACAAGACCCGCACCGGTGACCTCACATGGCTGGGCCTGGAAGCCAACAGCGACGCCTACAACTGGCGTAACGACCACACCGTCAACTACTGGGGCAGCGTCACCTGGCTGACTGGCGATCGCGACACCCTCAGCAGCCAGGCGGTGGGCAACGACCAGGTTGCCACCGGCAAGCAGAGCGGCGACGTCAACGCCTGGGCCACCGACCTTGGCATCCGCCTGCGCCTGGACCCCAACTGGCAGGTCGGCGCGGCCTACGCCCGGGGCAGCGGCGGCGGTGGCAGCGACGGCTCGAACAACTTCGAGCAGACCGGCCTTGAAAGCAACCGCTCCAACTTCACCGGCACCCGCTCGCGCGTGCACCGCTTCGGCGAAGCCTTCCGCGGCGAGCTGGGCAACCTGCAGGCGGCCACCCTGTTCACCTCCTGGCAGCTGCGCGACGACTACGACGCCAGCCTGATCTACCACAAGTTCTGGCGTGTCGACGGCAAGCAGAACATCGGCTCCAGCGGCATCAACGCGGTGGTCGACGACGGCGGCGTGAACCGCCCGCTGGTCAACGGCGAGAAAGACCTCGGCCAGGAAATGGACGTGGTCGTCACCAAGTACTTCAAGCAAGGCCTGCTGCCGGCCTCGCTGAGCCAGTCGATCGACGAGCCTTCGGCGCTGGTGCGCCTGCGCGCCGGTGTGTTCAAGCCGGGCGACGCCTATGGCAAAGAGGCCGACTCGTACATGCACCGCGCCTTCGTCGACGTGATCTGGCGCTTCTGAGGCCGGGAGAGGATTTGACATGAACCTGCACCCGAACCTTCGCCACAGCCTGCTGGCCAGCGCCCTGCTGCTGGCCGCAGGCCTGGCCCAGGCCGCCGCGCCGGAAATGGCCAAGGGGCTGCAACAGGCCAAGACCTACACCGTCGCCAGCGCGCCCATCGAGCCGCTGCTGATGGACCCGCCCAAGCTGCCCGACCTGTCCGGCTACACCGCCGCCGCCGTGCAGAAAAAGATCGACCGTGCGCACAAGGGCAAGGTCAGCGTGCGCCGCATGCTCCAGGAGGACACCCTCAAGGAGTTCATCGGCGGCGATAACAAGGGCGCCGAATGGGTGCGCCGCCAGCACGGCATTCCCCAGGCGATCTTCGTCGACGACGGGCATGTCGACCTGGTGGAGCTGAGCAAGAAGGTACCCAGCCAGTACCTGCGCGAAACCGCGCCAGGCGTGTACCTGGCGCGCCTGCCAATCGTGGTCGGGCGCAAGGGCGTGCTGGAAATCGACGGCAAGGTGAAGGAGCTGCGCCTGTCCGAAGAGGGCGGCGCGTTCATCGTCAACGACGGCAAGCTGTTCGTCAGCGACACCCAGGTCACCGGCTGGCGCGAGCAGGCCAACGGCCCGGCAACCTTCCGCAAGCCCGATGAGTTTCGCCCGTTCCTGCTCAGCTGGGGCGGCACCGAGACCTACATCGTCAACAGCAAGATGGCCAGCTTCGGCTACGCCAAGTCCAAGTCGTACGGTGTGAGCATCTCGCAGTACACGCCGAACATGGCCAAGCAGATGGGCCGCCCGGAACCCACCGGCTGGATCCTGGGCTCGGAGTTCAGCGACATGTGGTACGGCTTCTACTGCTACGAGACCAGCGACTTCGTGGTCAAGGACAGCACCTACCGCGACAACATCGTCTACGGCATCGACCCGCATGACCGCTCGCACCGGCTGATCATCGCCGGCAACACGGTGTACGGCACCAAGAAGAAGCACGGGATCATCGTTTCGCGCGAGGTCAACGACAGCTGGATCATCAACAACAAGAGCTACGACAACAAGCTCTCGGGCGTGGTGATCGACCGTAACAGCGTCAACAACCTGATCGCCTACAACGAGATCTACCGCAACCACACCGACGGCATCACCTTGTACGAAAGCGGCGACAACCTGATCTGGGGCAACAAGCTGATCAACAACCGCCGCCACGGCATCCGCGTGCGCAACAGCGTGAACATCCGCCTGTACGAGAACGTCGCCATGGCCAACGGCCTGGTGGGGGTGTACGGGCACATCAAGGACCTCTCCGACACCGACCGCGACATCGCCCTCGACCCGTTCGACACCAAGGTGTCGCTGATCGTGGTCGGCGGTGAGCTGGCGGCCAACGGCTCCGGCCCCTTGTCGATCGACTCGCCGCTGTCGGTGGAGCTGTACAAGGTGTCGATGCTGATGCCGCGCAAGGCCAACGGCATCAGCTTCAACGGTGTGCTGGGCGAGCGCCAGGACGAAATCCTCGACCTGCTGGTGCGCCAGCAGAAGGCCGTGCTGATCGACCCGGTCGAACGCCAGACCGAAATGATCGATTAAGGAAGCCACAGACCATGACCCCACACCTGATCAAACTGCTCGGCCTGTCCGCCGCCCTGCTGGCCATCAGCCAGGGCGTGCGCGCCGAAGACGTCAAGGCGCCGACCTTCAGCGCCGAACCCTGCTGCCAGCTGTGCCCCGAGGCCCATGACGCCAGCCGCTACACCACGCGCTACCAGCAGAACTTCACCACCCTGGTGCAAGCCCAGGGCGACTGGCTGTTCCGTACCCGTGAAGACCTGCGCACCGAGTTCGACACCACCGCAGCCGGCTACAAGCGCCTGCAGCAGGTGCACGACGCGTTCAAGAAGCGCGGCGTCGAACTGGTGGTGGTGTACCAGCCCACCCGTGGCCTGGTGAACCGCAACATGCTCAAGCCCGAAGAGAAAGCCGCGTTCAATTATCAGAAGGCCCTGCACAACTACCAGGCCATGCTCGCCCGCTTCAGCAAGATGGGCTACAACGTGCCCGACCTGTCGCCGCTGACCAACGAGCAGCTGGCCGCGGCCGACCAGGGCAAGGACTTCTACTTCCGTGGCGACCAGCACTGGACGCCCTACGGTGCCGAGCGCGCAGCGAAGATCGTGGCCGACACCGTGCACCACATGCCGGCCTTCGAAGGCATCCCGCGCAAGGAATTCGAAACCAGGAAGTCCGGGCGCATGGGCAAGACCGGCACCCTGCACAACGTCGCCGGCCAGCTCTGCGGCAGCAGCTACGCGGTGCAGTACATGGACCAGTTCGCCACCGAGCCCAAGGGCGGCGCCAGCGGCGGCGACGACCTGTTCGGTGATTCGGGCAACGCGCAGATCACCCTGGTGGGCACCAGCCACAGCGGCAAGAACTACAACTTCTCGGGCTTTTTGGAACAGTACATCGGCGCCGACGTGCTCAACGTCGCCTTCCCCGGCGGTGGCCTGGAAGGCTCGATGATCCAGTACCTGGGCAGCGAGGAATTCCAGAAGAACCCGCCGAAGATCCTGATCTGGGAGTTCTCCCCGCTGTACCGCCTGGACCAGGAAACCATCTGGCGGCAGATCCTCGGCCTGCTCGACGACGGCTGCGACGACCGCCCTGCGCAGATGAGCGCCAGCGCCACCCTCAAGCCCGGCAAGAACGAGCTGATGGTCAATGGCAAGAATGGCGTGATCAAGGACCTGGTCAACCGCAACCACCAGCTCGACATCAAGTTCGAGGACAGCTCGGTGAAAGTGCTGCAGGCCACCCTGTGGTACCTCAACGGCCGCCACGAGGACATCAAGATCGAGAAGCCCGAGACCTCCGACACCGACGGGCGCTTCGTCTTCCAGATGCGCGAGGACGAAGACTGGGCAGGCCAGAACCTGCTCGCTTTGGAGGTACAAGGGCCAGAAAGCGGTACGCAGAAAGTCGAAGCCAAACTCTGCAAACGCAACAACTTCGCCAGCAACGCGCAGCACACCGCGCAAGCTGGCCAGTGAGGCGACCATGACATCCATCAGCCACAAGACTGCACCCGCCCTGCTCGCCCTCGCCCTGTTCGGCGGTGCGGCGCAGGCCGCGCTGGTACCGCCCCAGGGGTACTACGAGGGCATCGAGAAGCTCAAGACCGGCGACGGTAACTTCCGCTGCGAGGCGGCGCCCAGGCCCTACACCGGCTCGCTGCAGTTTCGCAGCAAGTACGAGGGCTCCGACAAGGCCCGGGCGACGCTCAATGTCGCCTCGGAGAAAGCCTTCCGTGACTCGACCAAGGACATCACCACCCTCGAGAAGGGCGTGAGCAAGATGATCGGCCAGTACATGCGCGACGGCCGCCCGGCCCAGCTCGACTGCGCTTTGGACTGGCTCGGCACCTGGGCCCGCGCCGACGCGCTGATGTCCACCGACTACAACCACACCGGCAAGTCCATGCGCAAATGGGCGCTGGGCAGCATGAGCGGTTCGTGGCTGCGCCTGAAGTTCTCCAACTCGCAGCCGTTGGCCGCGCACCAGGCCGAGGCCGAAGCCATCGAAAAATGGCTGGGCCGCCTGGCCTCGCAAACCGTGCGCGACTGGAGCGACCTGCCGCTGGAAAAGATCAACAACCACAGCTACTGGGCGGCCTGGTCGGTGATGGCCACCGCCGTGGCCACCGACCGCCGCGACCTGTTCGACTGGGCGGTGAAGGAATACCGGGTCGGCGCCAACCAGGTCGATGCCCAGGGCTTCTTGCCCAACGAGCTCAAGCGCAAGCAGCGTGCCCTGGCCTACCACAACTACGCCCTGCCACCGCTGGCGATGATCGCCAGCTTCGCCCAGGCCAATGGCGTGGATGTGCGCGGCGAGAACAACAACGCCCTGCGCCGCCTGGGCGAGAAGGTGCTGAACGGCTCGAAAGACCCCAGCGCGTTCAAGACCCGCAACGGCGAGAAGCAGGACATGGGCGACCTGAAGATCGACAGCAAGTACGCCTGGCTCGAACCCTGGTGCCAGCTGTACCGCTGCGACGCCGACACCCTCAAGCGCAAGCACGGCATGCAGCCGTTCAACAGCTTCAGGCTGGGGGGGGATGTAACGCGGGTCTACGACCCGAGTGCGGAACAGAAAAAGAAGTAACGCAAGACCCGATGACCCGAGAACCCTGTGGGAGCGGGCTTGCCCGCGAATGTGATCGATCTGGCAACGCTGCTGCTGCGGCTGACGCCTTAGCGGGCAAGCCCGCTCCCACAGGGATCGCATGGCCGTCGATAACTAGGTGACCTTCCACATGCGTGTGGGGGGTTTGGGGGGCGCTGTGCCCCAGGTGCTGTGCATAACTAGGAGAACCGGGATGGTCTTCTCGTCCAACGTGTTCCTGTTCCTGTTCCTGCCGGTCTTCCTCGGCTTGTACTACGTGAGCGGGAACCGCTATCGCAACCTGCTGCTGCTGGTTGCCAGCTACATCTTCTACGCCTGGTGGCGGGTGGACTTCCTCGCCCTGTTCGCCGGCGTCACCCTGTGGAACTACTGGATCGGCCTGAAGGTGGGCGCCGCCGGCGTGCGCACCAAGCCCGCCCAGCGCTGGCTGCTGCTGGGCGTTGGAGTCGACCTGTGCATCCTCGGCTACTTCAAGTACGCCAACTTCGGGGTGGACAGCCTCAACGCGATCATGACCTCGATGGGCCTGGAGCCGTTCATCCTCACCCACGTGCTGCTGCCGATCGGTATCTCGTTCTACATCTTCGAGTCGATCAGCTACATCATCGACGTGTACCGCGGCGACACTCCGGCCACCCGCAACCTGATCGACTTCGCAGCGTTCGTGGCGATCTTCCCGCACCTGATCGCCGGCCCCGTGCTGCGCTTCAAGGACCTGGTCGACCAGTTCAACAACCGCACCCACACCCTGGACAAGTTCTCCGAAGGCTGCACCCGCTTCATGCAGGGCTTCATCAAGAAGGTGTTCATCGCCGACACCCTGGCGGTGGTCGCCGACCACTGCTTCGCCCTGCAGAACCCCACCACCGGTGATGCCTGGCTCGGCGCCCTGGCCTACACCGCGCAGCTGTACTTCGACTTCAGCGGCTACAGCGACATGGCCATCGGCCTGGGCCTGATGATGGGCTTCCGTTTCATGGAGAACTTCAAGCAGCCCTACATCAGCCAGTCGATCACCGAGTTCTGGCGCCGTTGGCACATCAGCCTGTCCACCTGGCTGCGCGACTACCTGTACATCACCCTGGGCGGCAACCGCAAAGGCACCTTCAACACCTACCGCAACCTGTTCCTGACCATGCTGCTGGGCGGGCTGTGGCACGGCGCCAACTTCACCTACATCATCTGGGGCGCCTGGCACGGCCTGTGGCTGGCCATCGAACGCGCACTGGGGCTGGACACCAACCCGCAGCGCTTCAACCCGGTGAAATGGGCCTTCACCTTCCTGCTGGTGGTGGTCGGCTGGGTGATCTTCCGCGCCGAGAACCTGCATGTGGCCGCCCGCATGTACGGCGCCATGTTCAGCTTCGGCGACTGGCAACTGTCGGAACTCAACAGCGCCCAACTCACCGGCCTGCAGGTGGCAACCCTGATCGTGGCCTACCTGAGCCTGGCGTTCTTCGGCCTGCGCGACTTCTACCGCAATGCCAAGCCCACCCCCATCACCACCCCGGTGCAGATCAACGCCGACGGTTCGGTGGGCCTGGACTGGACGCGGATCATGACCCGCGCCCTGGTGCTGCTGCTGTTCATCGCCTCGGTGCTCAAGCTCTCGGCGCAGAGCTACTCACCGTTCCTGTACTTCCAGTTCTGAGGCCCGACACATGAACCGGACACTTCGCATCACTTATTCCCTGTCATTCATGGGCCTGCTGGTCGGGCTGGGCGCCTGGTCGGTCGGCGGGCTGGACAGCTTCACCCGCACCGGGCAGATGACCCTGCTCGACGGCAAGCTGGCCAAGGCCGCCGAAACCCATTACGACGAGCAGTTCCCGATCAAGCGCCTGGGCACCAACCTGTGGGCCGCGCTGGACTACAAGTTGTTCAACGAAGGCCGCCCCGGCGTGGTGCTGGGCCGCGACCAGTGGTTGTTCAGCGACGAGGAATTCAAACCCACCGTCGCCGCGCAGCAGCAGATGCAGGACAACCTGGCGCTGGTGCGCGGCATCCGCGACACCTTGCAGCGCCAGGGCGTGCAACTGGTGCTGGCGATCGTCCCGGCCAAGGCCCGGCTGTATTCCGAGTACCTCGGCAAACAGGCGCCGGCCAGCCTGCACGACGAGCTGTTCAACCAGTTCCACGCCCAGGCACGCCAGGCCAATGTGTTCGCCCCCGACCTGCTGGCGCCGCTGGAGCAAGCCAAGGCCCGTGGCCAGGTGTTCCTGCGCACCGACACCCATTGGACGCCGATGGGCGCCGAGGTGGTCGCCCAGTCCCTGGCCGAAGCCGTCAACCGCCAAGGCCTGCTCACTGGCGAGCCGCAGGCCTACATCACCGAGGCCGGCGCCAGCGCGCCGTACAAGGGCGATCTGACCAACTTCCTGCCGCTGGACCCGCTGTTCAGCAACCTGCTGCCCACCCCGGACACCCTGCAGCAACGCAAGACCCACCCGGTGCAGGCCGAAGGTGAAAGCGGCGACGACGCGCTGTTCGACGACAGCCGCATCCCGGTGGCGCTGGTGGGCACCAGCTACAGCGCCAACCCGCACTGGAACTTCCTCGGCGCGCTGCAGCAGGCCCTGCGCAGCGACGTCGCCAACTACGCCGAAGACGGCCACGGCCCGCTGCTGCCGATGCTCAAGTACCTGCAAAGCGACGCCTTCAAGAACGCCCCGCCACAGGTGGTGGTGTGGGAATTCCCCGAACGCTATCTGCCAATGAAGAACGACCTCAGCAGCTTCGACCCACAGTGGATCGCGCAGCTGAAGAACTCCCGCAAATCCGAAGAAAACCTGGCCTTGTCGTCCAACCGGACGGACCACTGAAAGAGAGGAACACGCACATGACTAGCAAAACCAAAATTGCCAAAGCCCTCACCCTCGCAGCCGGCCTGACCCTGGCTTCGATGCACGCCTTCGCCGGCGCCGACGCCGCCCTCTACGGCCCGAGCGCGCCCAAGGGCTCGACCTTCGTGCGCCTGTACAACGCCGCAAGCAGCCCCACCGCCGCGAGCGTGGGCAACACCCAGATCAAGCAGGTCGGCGCCCAGGCCAGCAGCGACTTCAGCTTCCTGCCCGGCGGCGACTACACCGCCCAGGTCGGCGGCAAGAGCGTCCCGGTGAAACTGGCCTCGGACAAGTACTACACCCTGGTCAATAACGCAGGCGGCAACCCACAGCTGATCGAAGAACCACCGTTCAAGAACAAGCAGAAAGCCCTGGTGCGCGTGCAAAACCTCAGCGACCAGCAACTGACCCTGAAAACCGCCGACGGCAAGACCGAAGTGGTCAAGCCGGTGGCCGCCAAGGGCCGTGGCGAGCGCGAGATCAACCCGGTCAAGGTCAACCTCGCGCTGTATGCAGGCGACAAGAAAGTCGGCGATGTCAAACCCGTCGCCCTGGAGCGCGGCGAAGCCGCCGTGCTGTACGTCACCGGCTCCGGCAGCAGCCTGTCGCCGGTCTGGGTCACCCGCCCAGTGTCCACCAACTGATCCCTGCCTCTTAACGACCTTATTGGAGAAACAACATGATCCCGGTAATTCTTTCTGGTGGTAGCGGTTCGCGTCTGTGGCCTCTGTCGCGCAAGCAGTTCCCCAAGCAGTTCCTGGCCCTGACCGGCGAGCACACGCTGTTCCAGCAGACCATCCAGCGCCTGGTGTTCGACGGCATGGACAGCCCCATCGTGGTCTGCAACAAGGACCACAAGTTCATCGTCCAGGAGCAGCTGGCTGCACTGAAACTGGAAACCCAGGCCATCCTCATGGAGCCCTTCGGCCGCAACACCGCCCCCGCGGTGGCGATGACCGCCATGAAGCTGGTCAACGAAGGCCGTGACGAGTTGATGCTGGTGCTGCCGGCCGACCACGTGATCGAGGACCAGAAGGCCCTGCAACGCGCCCTGGCCCTGGCCACCGTGGCCGCCGAGCGCGGCGAGATGGTGCTGTTCGGCGTGCCGGCGACCAAGCCCGAGACCGGCTACGGCTACATCCGCTCCAGCCAGGACGCGCTGCTGCCCGAAGGCGTGGCGCGGGTGGCGCAGTTCGTCGAGAAGCCCGACGAGAAACGCGCCGGCGAATTCGTCCGTGCCGGTGGCTACTTCTGGAACAGCGGCATGTTCCTGTTCCGCGCCAGCCGCTTCCTCGAAGAGCTGAAGAAACACGACCCGGACATCTACGACACCTGCCTGCTGGCCCTGGAACGCAGCGACGAAGAGGCCGATGTGCTGAGCATCGACGAAGCCACCTTCGCCTGCTGCCCGGACAACTCCATCGACTACGCGGTGATGGAGAAGACCCAGCGCGCCTGCGTGGTGCCACTGTCGGCCGGCTGGAGCGACGTGGGCTGCTGGTCGTCGCTGTGGGATGTGCACGAGAAAGACGACAACGGCAACGTCACCAAGGGCGATGTGGTGGTGCAGGACAGCCATAACTGCATGATCCACGGCAACGGCAAGCTGGTGTCGGTGATCGGCCTTGAGAACATCGTGGTGGTGGAAACCAAGGACGCCATGATGATTGCCCACAAGGACAAGGTCCAAGGCGTCAAGCAGCTGGTCAACACCCTCGACGCGCAAGGCCGGACCGAGACCCAGAACCACCTCGAGGTGTACCGCCCGTGGGGCTCGTACGACTCGGTGGACATGGGCGGGCGCTTCCAGGTCAAGCACATCACCGTCAAGCCGGGCGCCGCCCTGTCGCTGCAGATGCACCACCACCGTGCCGAGCACTGGATCGTGGTGTCCGGCACCGCCGAGGTGACCTGTGACGAGAACGTGTTCCTGCTGACCGAGAACCAGTCCACCTACATCCCGATCGCCTCGGTGCACCGCCTGCGCAACCCGGGCAAGATCCCGCTGGAGATCATCGAAGTGCAGTCCGGGAGCTACCTGGGCGAGGATGATATCGAGCGCTTCGAGGATGTGTATGGGCGTACTTCCACGCCGGTCGAACGCGGGGTTTCGGTGAAGACCATCGCGCAGTAACAACTGCGAGCTTCAAGCAATAAGCGGCAAGAAGAAGCGAAACGGTGATGAGTCGAGCATTCTGACTCACCACCGTTTCGCTTTTTTCTTGTGGCTTGCAGCTTGAAGCTTGCAGCTCCAAGATGTTGGAACCCTCGAACGGAATCTGGACACCATGATCATCGGCGCCCTGCTCGTCCTCACCTGGCTGGTCCTGCTGCTGCGCTACCCGGCCAAGGCGTTGCCGATCTCCCTGGCGGCCGTGTGCGGCCTGGGGCTGGTGGCGCTGGGCGTCGCCTGGCAGGACAGCCGCGAAGCGTCGCAACTGGCGCGCCTGGACCTGCGCCTGAGCTACGCCCCCGATCAATGCCCGGCCGACCGCGCCCTGCAGGTGCGCATGAAGAACGGCAACGAAGTCCCCTTGTCAGAACTGCGCTGGCGCGTCGGTGCCTATGCGCCGGGCGATACCGTGAACCTGGCTGAGAACACCTATGCCGCCCCGCGCTATCGTGGCCCGGGCGAATTGCAGCCCGGTGCCGAGTGGAGCGATTGCCTGCCGTTGCCGCCGCTGCGCTCGGGGTATCGGCCACAGACCCTGGAGTTTCGTGCCGAGCATCTGCAAGGTACATTCGCCAATTGATTCTGCTTCCTGCACCGGCCTCTTCGCGGGCAGCCCGCTCCCACAGGATCTGCGCGCTCCGCAAAATCAGCGCGGTACCTGGGGGAGCGGGCTTGCCCGCGAAGAGGCCGGTGCAGATAACATCAAACCCTTCAGCTAACAGGCCCGCCCCATGCCCACCGTCCTCATCACCGGTTGTTCCAGCGGCATCGGCCGCGCCCTGGCCGACGCCTTCCGCGATGCCGGCCACGAAGTCTGGGCCACCGCCCGCAAGCTCGACGATGTCGACACCCTGCTCGCCGCCGGCTTTGCCGCACGGCAACTGGATGTGAATGACAGCGAGGCATTGACCCGCCTGGCCGACGAACTCGAAGACCGCCACGGCGGCCTCGACATCCTCATCAACAACGCCGGCTACGGCGCCATGGGCCCACTGCTCGACGGCGGCGTCGAGGCCATGCGCCAACAGTTCGAAACCAATGTATTCGCCCTGGTGGGCGTGACCCGCGCGCTGTTCCCGCTGCTGCGGCGCTCGCGTGGGCTGGTGGTGAATATCGGCAGTGTCTCGGGCGTGCTGGTCACCCCGTTCGCCGGCGCCTACTGCGCCTCGAAGGCCGCCGTGCACGGGCTGACCGACGCCCTGCGCCTGGAGCTGGCGCCGTTCGGTATCCGGGTGATGGAAGTGCAGCCGGGGGCGATTGCCTCGCAGTTCGCCAGCAACGCCCAGCAACAGGCCGAACAGGTGCTGGCGAGCGATTCGCCGTGGTGGCCATTGCGCGAACAGGTGCAGGCCCGGGCGCGGGCTTCGCAGGACCGGCCGACTTCGGCGGCGGTGTTTGCCCAGCGGTTGCTGGCCGCCACGCGCAAGTCGCCAGTGCCGGCGCTGGTGCGTATCGGCAATGGCAGCACGGCGTTGCCGTTGATGGCGCGGGTGTTGCCGCAGCGGCTGCTGGATTGGGTGTTGCGCAAGCGGTTCGGGTTGCTGCGGCCGCTCTGAGCTGACGCCTACACAGTTCAAACCTTGTCAAACGCCTGCCAGCCCCCACCCAGGGCCTTGTACAACCCCACCAACGCCTGGGACACCGCCGCCGAGCTGTCGATCCACTGCTCCTCGCTGGCCAGCAGCGCACCCTGCACGGTCAGCACATTGAGAAAGTCCACCGCCCCTTCCACATACTGGCGCTGCGCAGTCTCCAAAGCGATGCGGTTCTGCCGCACCGCCTCGGCCAGGTGGTCGCGGCGCAGCTGGCTGGCGTTGTACAGGCGCAGCACGTCGTCGATCTCATGCCAGGCGCCAAGCACCACCTTGCGGTAGTTAAGCGCCGCTTCCTGCTGCTGGGCTTCGCGCAGTTCCAGCGTGCCCTTGAGCCGCCCACCCTCGAAAATCGGCAGCGACAGTTGCGGCCCGAAGGCGAAGCGTCGTGAATCCCAGGCACCGAAATCGGACAACTGCATGGCCTGGAAGCCGACACTGCCCGACAGGCGAATGCTCGGGTAGAAGTCGGCCTTGGCCACGCCAATGCTGGCGGTGGCCGCATGCAGTCGTGCTTCGGCCTGGCGGATGTCCGGGCGGCGCTCGGCCAGCTCCGACGGCACGCCGATGGCAAAGCGTTGCTGTGGTTCGGGCAGCTCGCCACCTTGCAACAGCTCGCTTTGCAGGCTGCGCGGTGGTTCGGCGGCAAGCAGGCTGAGGGCGTTGATCAGGTCGTCGCGGCGGGCCTCCAGGGTCGGCAGGCGGGCTTCGATCGACGCCACCTGGGCGCTGGCCTGGGCCACGTCGAGCCGGGTGGCGACACCTTGGGCCTGGCGGTCCTCGGACAGTTTCAGGCTGTGGCGGGCAACCTTGAGGTTGTCCTGGGTCACGTCCAGGGTGTGCTGTACGGCACGCAGCTGGATGTAGTTGCCGGCGGTTTCCGAGAGCAGCGCCAGCAGCACGCCACGGCGGTCGTTCTCGGCCACTTCGACCGTGGCGTCGGCCGCCTCGACCTGGCGCCGCACACGGCCCCACAGGTCAAGCTCCCAACCGGCGACCAGGTCGCCCTGCCACAGGTTGAAAGCCGACTTGCCCGCCTTGCCCGACGGATCGCTCAAACCTTCGGCGCTGTTGCGCGCACGGCTGTAGCCGGCATTCACATCCACCGACGGTGCTTCGTCCGCCGCCACGGTGCTGCGCAGGGCGCGGCTTTGCAGCAAACGCGCGCTGGCCATCTGCAGGTCGAGGTTGCGCTCGGCGACCTTCTGGATCAGGGCGCTCAGGCGCGGGTCGTGGAAGCTGTCCCACCAGCGCAGTTCCAACGGTTCGGCCACCGGCTGGCTGGTGGCGGCCTGGGCTTGCAGCGCGGCCCAGTCTTTTGGCGCTTCGCTGGCAGGGCGCTGGAAGTCGGGCCCGAGGGTACAGCCGGCGAGGAGCATGGCCAGCAGGACGGGGGCCGCTGCGCGCCCCTTTCGCGGCACAAGGCCGCTCCTACCAGCGACCGCGATCCCCTGTAGGAGCGGCCTTGTGTCGCGAAAGGGGCGCGCAGCGGCCCCGGCAATCTCGAAGCTTTCAAGCGCATCGTTCATCGCGCAGTCACCTCTTTGCCGCCCAGCTTGTCGCCCTGTGTATCGATGGTCGCTTCCACCGACATGCCCACCCGCAGGCGTGCCAGCAACGGCTGACCGTCATCGAAGACGATCTTCACCGGGATGCGCTGCACCACCTTGGTGAAGTTGCCGGTGGCGTTGTCGGGTTTTACCGCAGCGAAGGTCACCCCGGTGGCCGGGGCAATGCTTTCGACATGGCCGTGCAGCTTTTCACCGGAGAAGGTATCGACGCTGATGCTCACCGGCTGGCCCGGCTGCACGTGGGTCAGCTGGGTTTCCTGGAAGTTGCCGACGATATAGGCGCGCTCCAGCGGTACCACCGACAGCAGCCGCGCCCCTGGATTCACGTAGGCACCCACGCGCAGGGCGCGCTCGCCGACCATGCCGTCCACCGGCGCAGTAATGCGGGTGTAGGACAGGTCCAGCTGCGCTTTCTCCAGGCCCGCTTCGGCACGTTTGAGCTGGCCATCGGCACTGGCCACCTGGGCGCTGAGGATGTCCACCTGCTTGCGCGTGGCCACCAGGGCCGCCTGGGTATTGGCCAGCCGTGCACGTGCCTGGTCAACCCGGCTTTGTGCCTGCTGGGCATTCTGCACGGTGCCGGCGCCCTGCTCGGCCAGGCGGCTGTAGCGGGTGACTTCGTGGTCGGCGAAGGCGGCCTCGGCCTGGGCCGCTTTTACCGCCGCTTCAGCCTGGGCAATCAGGGCCGCCTGGCGCTCCAGGGTGGCGCGGGCATCCAGGCTCTGGGCCTTGGCCACCAGCAGTTGGGCCTGGGCCGCATCGAGGGCGGCCTGGTAGTCACGCGGGTCGATGGTCGCCAGCAACTGGCCGGCCGTGACCTGCTGGTTGTCTTCCACCAGCACCTCCTTGATGAAGCCCGCCACCTTGGGCGCGACCACGGTGTAGTCGGCGGTGATGTAGGCATCGTTGGTGCTCTGGCGATGCTCGCTGCCGAGCATCCAGGGCCCGACGATAGCGGCCAGCACGGCGACGGCGAGTGCCGAACCGATGAAAAGCGTTTTACGGTTGTTGGTCATTTGCGGTTTCTCGAATTCATCCACAGGCTCAGGCCACCGCACGCGGTGGGTAGATCCGGGTAGGCACGAAGGGGATCAGGCAGATCAGGGCGACGGCGAAGCCCGCCATCACCAGGTAAAGGTCGGCCGAGGTCAGCACCAGGGCCTGCTCATGAATGCGCCTGGCCAGGCCGGCTGTGTTGTCGTCGATCAGCGGCGCATTGCCCAGGCTGTCGACCAGGTGGTTGGAATGGAAATGCCGGCGCACGGTGCCCAGGGCATCGAGCAGGCCACCGGCGATCACCGCCGACAGGCCCTTGACCGTGTTGAACCAGCTGGAGGCGAACGGGCCTTCCTGCGGGGTCATGCCGTTGGTGGAGAGCATCAGCAGCGGCAGCACCGCCATCGGCTGGCCGAACACCTGCAGCAGGTAGAAAGGGTAGAAGTCGCCGCGGATCCACTGCGAGGTGAGCAGGCTGCTGCCGACGCACGACGCCGCCAGCATGGCCAGCCCGAGCGCCAGCACCCAACGGCAGTCCACCGCGCGGATGTTGCACAGCGCCGCCGTCAA
Organism: Pseudomonas parasichuanensis; assembly: GCF_021601385.1. GTDB lineage: Bacteria > Pseudomonadota > Gammaproteobacteria > Pseudomonadales > Pseudomonadaceae > Aquipseudomonas > Aquipseudomonas parasichuanensis. The sequence continues at coordinate 218,455 of NZ_BQHO01000005.1, forward strand.
CGGCAGGGCGATCAGCTGGGGCATGGCCACCAGCATCATCAACGGGCTGGTCTGCGCCGGGCGATAGCCCTGGATCTGCGCGAGGTACGCAGACGGAATGCTGCCCACCCCCGAGAGCACGATCAGCACCCCGGCCAGGGTCACCAGGGCGAAACTCAGGTTGCGCCGCGACAGCATGCGCAGCTGGAAGAACGGCAGCGGCTCGGACCATTCGTTGTACATGAACAGCACCAGCAACAGCAGGCCACCGCCGAGCAGCCAGCAGATCAGCGGCGAGTCGAACCAGCCCCAGCGGTCACCCAGCGACAGGCCAAGCACGATGCTGCTGATCGCCGGCAGGCCGAGCAGCACGCCGCGCCAGTCGAACTGCTTGAAGCGCTCCAGGCGCAGCGGGTCCTGGGGCAGGCCCCAGCCCACGCAGGCGATGGCCAGCAGGGAGGGCAGGATGATCTGCCAGAACGCCCACTGCCAGCCGACGTATTCGGTCCACAGGCCCGCCAGCGGCGTGCCCAGGTTGGGCCCGAAGGTGGCGGTCAGGGCGTAGCAGGCCAGGCCGTAGACCTTGATGCCCGGCGGCAGGAAACGCAGCGCCACGCTCATCAGCATCGGTGGCAAGGCGCCGGAGGCGAAGCCTTGCACAATGCGCAGCAACATCAGGCTGTGCAGGTTGGGGGCGAAGGGTTGGATCAGGCCGAGCACGGCGAACAGGCCGACGGCGGTCATGGTGAAACGGCGCAGCGAAAAGGTAGTGGCCAGCCACGGGGCGAAGGCCATGGCCGACACCGAGGCGGCGCTGTACACCGCCAGCAGCCAGGCGCCTTCGTCGGCGCCGATGGCCATGGCGCCACGGATATCGCTCAGGGAAATCTTGGTCACCGCCTCGTTGAGCCCGGCGCACAACACCGCCAGCAACACGCCGAACAACCCCACCACCACCCGCAGGCCGAACGCCGTTTGCGCAGGGGCGGCCGGCGCGGGGGCGGCGGCCAGCGCGGCGGAAGGCGCGGTCAGGGAACTCATGGAATGACATCTCCAGCAACAAATTCAGGGCTGGGAGAAGTCTAAGAAGGTCGAATGCTGACGAAAACTGACTTGTTTACAGGTTTATGTTGCGTCATACGCAATCGGAGATCATTCGGGGGCGCACCTCACATCAGCCAGACTCAGGGATCCAGGCTGCCACAGGCCTTCAACGTCTGTCGCAACCAGCGATGCGCCGGGTCATTGTCGAACCGCGGGTGCCAGGCCTGCTTCACATTCACCGGCTCCAACGGCACCGGGATCTCGAACGAGCGCAGCGGCAGCTTCAGCCGCTGCACGCTGTTGAGGATATTGGCCGGCATCGGCAGGATCAGGTCGGAATCGGGCAGCGAGAACATCGCCGAATGGAAGCTGGTGGTGATCAGCGCCACCCGCCGCTCCACCTTGTGTTCGGCCAGCGACACATCGATCGGCCCATTGGCCCGCCCGCGCCGCGACACGCTGATCTGCGGGTAGGCGGCGAAACGCTCGGGGGTGATCGGGCCATCGAAGATCGGGTGATCCTCGCGGGCCATCCCCACGAAGTAGGTATTGAACAGGCTCTGCACCTTGATCTCCGGCCCCAGCTCGACGGCCGAGCTGATGATCAGGTCGATCTGCCCGTTGCGCAGCACCGCATCGTCGTCGCCGCTGCCCTCGGGCACGAAGCGCAGCACCGTGCGCGGCGCCTGGGCCAGCATCATGCGCAGCAGCTGGGCGCCGTACAGGGCGATGAACAGGTCGTTGGTGCGGATGTTGAAGGCCCGCTCGAGGTTGGCCAGGTCAACGTCTTCGCGGCTGCGGAACACCAGCCCGGCCTGCTCCACCAGCCCGTGCACCTGGTCGCGCAGGGCCAGCGCCCGCGGCGTCGGTACCAGGCCACGGCCGGCGCGCACCAGGATCGGGTCGCCAAGGGCCTCGCGAATGCGCCCCAGGGTGCGGCTCATGGCCGCCGGGCTCAGGTTCATGCGCTGCGCGGCGCCGACCACGCTGCCCTCGTCGAGCAGCACATCGAGGGCGACGAGCAGGTTCATGTCCGGGAGTTGCATGGCTGTTGTCCGTGACAGCTGTGGGAAACGCGATGGTATCAGGTTGCCGATTGCGTCAGACGCAACGGCGCCGTGCGTGGGGGGCCATTTATTTGCCGGGGTGAATGACTCGACAATGGCGTGAGCTTCTTCGCGGGCAAGCCCGCTCCCACGGCGTGCGCATCACCTGTGGGAGCGGGCTTGCCCGCGAAGAGGCCAGCACTGCCACCCCTTCTTCAAAGGATTGCACATGCCTCACCCAGTCCTGATCGCCATCGACGCCTCCCCCGCCGTCGCCAGCCTGCTCACCCTCGCCCGCCGCTACTGCCGCCCCGGCGAGCACACCCTGCACGTGCTGCTGGCCATCGACGCGACCTTCGCCGTGCACGAGCAGCGCACGGCCTACACCGAGCAAGAGCTGGAGGAATACCCCGCCGCCTGCGACGAGCAGCAGTTGGCTGAACAGGCCGTGAGCAGCGCCGTGAAGACTTTGCGCGAAGCCGGCTTCGACAGCCTGGGCTGCATGGTCGCCGGCCAGCCGGAGGACGTCATCGTCGCCAAGGCCCAGGAGTTGGAGTGCGAGCTGATCATCATGGGGCACCGCCATCTGTCGCGGCTTGGACGACTGCTGGATCCGTCGATCAGCGCCAAAGTGATCGACCGGGTACAGGTGCCGGTGCTGGTTGGTGCGGCCAATCATCCCTGAACCCGTACAAATACCCCAAGTAATCAAGTGAGCGCGGCAGCCAGTAAGCCAGGCCTTATACGCTCGGCCAACAGGGCAATGTCCTCGTCATCTTTGCCTAGATTCTCAAAGGCAAACGGGTTAAGCATCTGACGGGTAGCGAGTACGTTCTGGTCGACGATGCTGATCGCCGATTGCCGGCAGACTGCCTGCCAATGCGCACCGATAGCTTCAAGTTGGCCGATGACGATCGCCCGGGCCTCGCCTCGATCAAGCAGGAACAGGTGTGCGGCATCCAGGCAGAGGGCTACCTGGCTCTGATTGGCCTGCCCCATGATCAACATGCCTTGGCTAGCCACGTTGCCCGAGCGGCTTTGCGGGCATATGTCGTAGGCCGGTGTCAGCGAATAGACCCGACCGTCGAAAAACGCAGCATGGTTGCGCGCATGGTCATCGGTGTTGCCACACAGCACATTGAACACCAGTCTTGCGAAAAGCTCATGAAGATCGGCCCGTGGGTCCTGGAAGTCCTTGCGGATCACATGGGTCAGGGCTTCATAGCTGGTGTAGCGGGCCATCATTTCATCCAGCCCCTGCAGCGTAAGCGCAGACACCATGATCTTGCGTGCCCAGCCATCGGCAAGCCTGACGCGGTCGAAGCGCTCGATGAGCAAGACATCCTTGCCCAGCACCTTTTCCAGTTTCACGGGCGCTGCATTCAAGCCCAGCAAGCTGGCCAGGCGCATCATGATGAACTCAGACTTCACCACACTGATGGTGTCGTTGGAGGCCGAAAACTTGGCGACATATTTGCGCAGGTCTTCCTGGATCAACGCCTTGGGCCTTGCTCCGCCAATGGACGATCCATGGCGCAGTGCCTGATCCAGCTCAGGCGTCAGGGGTATCCCCTGTTCAACCAGCGCCGCAGCGTCGAGCAGCTCTGCCAATGTCGCGTTGTCGTTGCTTCGCGCAACGTAATGGCTTGGCGAAACCTGAAAGTCGAGCGCACCGATGCGGTCCGACCCCGACTCGAGCATGTAAGTCTGCTCGTCCAGGTCCTGGTTATAGGCGGCCGAACCTGCCTTGCCGTATAGCCTGTTGATGATGACTCGCCGGCCCCAGGCATCGGGCGATGCATCTCGGACACCACTGGCCAGTTTCATGCCCTCAGGCGGCGCGATGATTTCGCTGCCCAGTGGTAGCTCAAGTGAGTTCAGGGGGATCGCTTGAGGATTTTCCAGGTAACTGCGGCCATAGAGAAAGGCAAACCGATCATCGCCCTGGCGCACCAGCCGCCCGGCAACGACAGGCTGGCAGGCACCAGGTAGCCAGGTCCAGACGAAGCAAGGCGTTGACGCTGTCGAACTAGAAGTCATTGCTCACCTCCTGCCGTGGTTTCTGGACACGTGCCGGCAGCAGGGCCAACTTGTCCTGCAGCGAGGTTGCAAGGTTGTTGTAATGCGCAGGGGCATCGAACAGATGGATACCTAACAGATAGGCCACTTCGAACACCAAGCCGATTTCACATTTCGGATCACCCGCTTCAATGCGACGCAGTGTACCTCTGGTCACACCCACCCGGTCGGCAAGGTCCTGCTGGGTCAGGCCCCGCTCCTTGCGCTTGAGCGCAATGAGCTGACTAAAGAGGTGTAGAGCGCCCTGGGTGGTGGGCGAATAGGTGCGTTGTGACATGGGATGCACTCCACAGGCTGTATGCGGATTATCCTCTTTGCACGAGCATTGGCAACAAATTGTACTTTATAAAGATCTTTAAATGACTTAATGATCTTTTTGTAGACCAATGAATGACAGAATAGCTCCGTTGGAATCACCTGCGCATTCGCCGCTGCGATTTACCCGCGAATGCGTCAGTCATGCCAGCTCAACGTCCGAATCAACCCTCGCTCGGCTTAACCACCACCGTACAAGTCGTCCCCGCCGCCAACAGGTACCCCTGCGGCATTTCATCGATATGGATCCGCACCGGCACCCGCTGCGCCAGCCTTACCCAGTTGAAGGTCGGGTTCACATCGGCGATCAACTCGCGGCTTTGCGGGTTGTCGCGGTCGTAGATACCCCGGGCAATGCTCTCCACATGCCCGCTGAGGCGCTCGCCGCTCATCATCTGCAGCTCGGCCACATCGCCCACCTTCACATGGGGCAGCTTGGTCTCCTCGAAGAAGCCGTACACCCAGAACGAGTTTTCATCCACCACCGCCATCACCGCCTCGCCGGTGCGGGCGTAGTCGCCCTTGTGGATGTTCAGGTTGGTCACGTAGCCATCGACGGTAGCGACGATCTGCGTACGTTTGAGGTTCAACTCGGCCGCCGCCAGTTGGGCCTGGGCCTGCTGGTAGTCGGCCAGGGCGGAGCTTGCGATGTTGCTGGCGTCGTCACGGTTCTCTTTCGAGATCACCAGGTTGTCCATGTCGGCGCGGCGCTTGGCGTTGACCTTGCGCATCTCCCAGGTGGCCTTGCGCGATGCCACCAGCGCCTTGGCCTGGTCCACCGCCAGCTGGTAGTGCTCGGGGTCGATGCGGATCAGCACATCGCCCTTCTTCACCCGCTGGTTGTCCTTGACCGGTACGTCCACCACATAGCCCGGCGCGTCGGCGGCGACGTTGATGATGTCGGCGCGCACGCGGCCGTCGCGGGTCCAGGGCGTGGTCATGTAGTGCAGCCACAACTGGCGGCCGATCACCACGGCAGCGGTCAGCACCAGCAGGGTGGCGATCAGGCTGAAGAACTTTTTCATCGAAGGTTTCTCACCAGTAGAGCGACAGCGCCAGGGCGCCGAACAGGCAGACGAACAGGGAAAGGCGCAACAGCGCCGGGTGCCAGAAGAAGCGGTAGCCGTCATGGCTGGCAATGAAGCGGTCCAGCCCCCAGGCCAGGCCCAGGGCGAACAGGAACATCAAGGTCATGGTGGGCATGTACACGCCATGGAAGGCGATCTCACGGGGCATGGTGCAGTCCTTTCGCCGGTGCCAGTGGCGATTGTGGGTCGAGCAGGGAGGTTCGGATGAAGTGCAGGTAGCTCTGCGCCCGGCGCAGTACCGAGGTGTCGAAGTGCCGGGCGAAGGGTTCGTCGGTGGCCTGCACCCGGCTGATGGCATGGTCCACCGCCACCAGGGCGCGTTCGTGGTTGCTGGCGCTGGGTTGCAGGAACAGCCGCGCCAACGCCCGGCCCATCACGCGGATGGCCTGGCGCCACGGCTGCGATTCGGCATAGGCCGGGTGCACCGGCGCGCGGGCCTGCTCCTTGCGCAGTTCGATGACGGCGTGGCCGATCTCAAGCACCGTGAACATCCAGCCCATCAGCTCGCTTTGCACCTGGGGCTTGCCGGCGGCCAGGCCATAGGCCTGGTGCAGCAGGTCGCGGGTGCGGCTTTCGAAGGCCGAGCCCAGGCCGCGCAGGCGCCCGCTGATGGCGAACAGCACCTGCTCGCGCAACTCCTGCTCCAGGCGGCTCCACAACCAGCGGCTGTTGGGCGGCAGGATGATCGCCCCGGCGGCGGCGCAGACGAACATGCCGATGACCATGCCGATGTAGTCGTTGATGAAGGTGTAGGGGTTGTAGACGGTGAGGTTGTTGGGCACCGAACCGATGGCGAAGAACACCAGCAAGCCCAGGCCATAGCCGGCATAGGCTGGGCGTGAGGCGAGGAACGCGCCGAGCACGAACACCGGCGCCAGTACCATGCACAACAACGGGAAGCCGTCGATCCAGGGGAACACGAAAAAGGTTTCGAAGAAGCCGATGAAGGCGCCGATGGCGGTGCCGCAGGCCATCTGGAACGACATGCGCTTGGGGTTCGGCGAGGCCGCCGACAGGCCCACGGTGACGGTGGCGATCAGGGTCATCATGGCGCCGCTGGGCCAGTCGCTGAGCAGCCAGTAGCTGCCCAGTAGCAACAGTACCGCCGAGGCGCGCACGCCAGCGGCCAGCGACACCAGCCAACTGGTCTGGGCCACGTAGGGCTCGTCCCACTGCTCGCGCTCGTGGGTATGGGCGGCCAGCGAGGCGTGGGTCTCGGCGTAGCTGTACATCTCGTCGACGAAACGGTAGAGCAGCTCGAAGGCGGTGTGGAAATCGAGCAGGTCGGACTCGCTGGGATTGGTTTCCAGGTAGTCCGCCCGCAAGCCACGCACTTGAGCCTGCAGGCCTTCCTTGTAGGTGCCCAGTTCCAGCGCCAGGCGCAAAGCGTCGGCATCGGTCAGGGCTCGGCCTACGTAAGGCTGCAGCAGCTCGGCCAGCGTCTCCAGGCCCGGCTCGATGGCGCCGACGATCTGCAGCGGGCCACGGGCGCGCAGGCGCTCCAGCAGCCGGTGCAGGGCGTTGAAGCGGGTGGTGATGGCCATGAACTCACTGTTCATGCGCACCAGCCGGCCAGAGCGGCGGCGCATGTGCGGGTCTTCGAAGGCGGTGACGTTGCGCAGGCTCTCAAGCCCCACCGCCTCGGCGACGAAGCGTACGTTGCTGGTCTCGTAGCGGTCGCGCTGGCTGTCGCCGCGCAGCGCTTCGACCACCACCCCGGCGAAGGTGCCGAAGCGCTGGTACAAGGCGTTGCGCATGGCGGCGCTGGCCGACTGCGGCAGGATCGCGGCGCTGACGAAGGTCGACACCAGGATGCCCAGGGCGATTTCCAGCACCCGCCACACCGCCGCCATGAACGCCTGGTCGGGGTGCTCCAGCACCGGCAGGCCGATCATCGCCGCGGTGTAGCCGGCCAGCACGAAACCGTAGGCGCGGAAGGTGCGGTAGCGCATGGCCCCGGCCGAGCACAGGCCCACCCACAGGGCCAGGCTGGGCAGGAACAGCTCGGTGTTCTGCGGGAAGATCGCGATCAGCGCGACCATCATCGCCGAACCGGCCAGGGTGCCGAGCACCCGGTAGAAACTCTTGGCGAACACATGGCCGCTTTGCGGCTGCATGACGATGAACACGGTGATCATCGCCGTGCGCGGCTGCGGCAGCTCCAGGCGCATGGCCAGCCACAGGGTGATGAAGGCGGCGGCCAGGACCTTGAAGATGTACACCCAGGTAACGCCGTCGGTGCGCGCCCAGGCGAAGAACCCCCGGCGCCATTCCAGGCTTTGCAGCCAGCGCAGGGGCAAACTCAGTGCGCTCATTGGGCGTGGTCCGCGTGGTCGAGGAGTTTGTCGACTACCGTCAGGGCGGCCGGGGTCTTCGGTGCGGCCTGGCGCTGCTCATCCGGTACGTCCTTGCCGGCTTCAAGCCCACCGCCCAGGGCGGTGACCAACTCGGCATGGGCGATCAGGCGCGCGGCCTGCACTTGCTGTTGCACCTGTTGCTGGCGGAACAGCAGGGTCTGGGCGTTGAGCACGTTGAGGTAGTCGGTGAGGCCGCGCTGGAAGGCCACGGTGGCGATGTCGTAGGTCTTCTGCGCGGCGGCCACGGATTCGGCGGCGAAGTGTGATTGCTCTTTCATCGACTCGCGGCGGATCAACTGGTCGGAGATGTTCTTCAGCGCGCCGATCACCGTCTGGTTGTAGCGCGCCACGGCCACGTCATAGCCGGCCGAAGCCACGCCCAGCTGCGAACGCAGGCGTCCGCCATCGAAGATCGGCAAGGTGATGGCCGGCCCGACGTTGTAGTTGAACTTGCGCCCGGTGAGGAATTCCAGCGGGCCGCCGCCGGTGGCCATGAAGCCGAGGCTGCCCACCAGGTCGACGTTGGGGAAGAAGCCGGCATGGGCCACATCGATGCCGCGCGCCTGGGCGGCGACCTGCCAGCGGCTGGCGACCACGTCGGGGCGCTGGCCGACCAGTTCGGCGGGCAGGTTCGACGGCAGCGTGAGCGGCGCGCCGAGGGTCAGGCTTGGGCGCTGCAATTTGCCGCCCTCCCCCGGGCCCTTGCCGGCCAGGGCCGCCAGCTGGTTGCGGGTCAGGGCGATTGCTTCGTTGAGGCTGTCGATCTGGCGGTGGGTCTCGGGCAGCGGCGCTTCGGCCTGGCTGACCTCGAAATGGGTGCCGATGCCACCGTCGAGGCGGCGCTTGGCCAGGGCGACAATCTGCTCCTGCTGGGCCAGCTCGGCCTGGACGATGTCACGCCGGGCGAACTGCAGGCTGAGCTGGATGTAGCTGCGCACCACGTTGCTTTCCAGCTCCAGCTGGGCCTGGCGCGCTTCGGCGACGCTCATGTGGGCCTGATCCACGGCCTGCTCGGTGGCATTGCGTTCACGGCCCCACAGGTCCAGCGCGTAGCTGAAGCCGATAGCGGCGTTGTTGTCCCAGGTGTTGGCACCGGACAGTGCGCCGGGGCCGTAGAACTGATCCTCGGGCCAGTTGTGCCGTTTGAGCGTGGCCTGGCCGTTGGCCTGGAGCTGCTCGGCCGACTCGACCACGCCGGCCATGGCCTTGGCTTCACGCACCCGCGCGGCGGCCATGGCCATGCTCGGGCTGCCCTGCAGGGCCAGCGCTACCCAGCCGTCCAATTGTGGGTCGCCATAGGCGCGCCACCACTGCTGGGCCGGCCAATGGGCATCACGCGCCGCCTCGCGAATGGCGGCGTCGGTGGTCAATTGGTTGGCTTGGATTGTCTTGCTTTGCGGGGCAATGCCCCAGGTTCCGATACAGCCGCTCAAGGACAAGCTAAGGGCACAGGCACTGAGCGCTCGGAGCGCTCCGATGTGGCGACGCGGCACAGCTGCGATTTCCCGAGGAAGAGGTGGAGGGGCTGGGCCATTCTAGGGGTGGGTTTCATTGGCGATAAGCGCATATTCCTGCGAATCTTTGTTACCAAAACAGCGATAATCCGGCTTTGGTCGAACGTGCATTCACGTTACTTCATGTCACAATTTTGTCCTCTAACCCGAGAGTGACCCATGGACACCCTGCAAAACATGCGTGCTTTCAGTTGTGTGGCCCAGCTCGGCAGTTTCACTGCCGCCGCCGTGCAACTGGATACGACCACCGCGAACGTCTCGCGCGCGGTCTCCAACCTGGAAGCCCATCTGCAAACCCGCCTGCTCAACCGCACCACCCGGCGCATCGCGCTGACCGAGGCAGGCAAGCGCTACCTGATGCGCTGCGAACAGATCTTGAGTTACGTCGAGGAGGCCGAAGCCGAGGCCAGCGATGCCCACGCCCGCCCTGCCGGGCAACTGAAGGTGCATTCGATGACCGGCGTGGGCCAGCATTTCGTGGTCGATGCCATCGCCCGTTACCGCGAATCGCACCCGGACGTGACCTTCGACCTGACCATGGCCAACCGCGTGCCCGACCTGCTCGACGAGGGCTACGACGTGTCCATCGTGCTGGCCACCGAGTTGCCGGACTCGGGCTTCGTCTCGCAGCGCCTGGGCATCACCTACAGCATCGTCTGCGCCTCGCCCGAGTACGTGGCGCGCCACGGCACCGCGCACAAGCCGGCCGACCTGCTCAAGCATTCGTGCCTGCGCATGGTCAGCCCGGTGATCCCGCTGGAAAAGTGGCTGTTCGACGGGCCGGAGGGCCAGGAGCTGGTCAACATCACCACCTCGCCGTTCCAGGTGAACTCGGCCGATGCGATGAAGACCGCGATCCGCAGCAGCATGGGCGTGGGGGTGCTGCCGATCTATTCGGCCATCGATGCCCTGCGCGATGGCAGCATCGTGCGGATCATGCCCGACTACCGCCTGCAGGAGCTCAACCTGTACGCGATCTACCCGTCGCGCCAGTACCTGGATGCCAAGATCAAGACCTGGGTCGAGTACCTGCGCAACTCGCTGCCGGAGATTCTGGCGGCCCATGAGGCGGACCTGAAGACCCACCAGGTGCTAATCGCCAACTGAAAAAGCTGCTGCATTGGGGCGCGGGACAATGGTAGGTTGCTAACCATTGATTTCAGCGTCTGGCAGAAAGGGCCATGGGAGGGCGTTGCCCTCCTTTCGCGGCACAAGGCCGCTCCTACAGGAGGCACGCGTTCCCTTTGTAGGAGCGGCCTTGCGCCGCGAAAGGGCCGCAACGCGGCCCCGCTTTTCTACCCGACTCCACTCCCCCGCCTTGCAGAGAAGCCCGATGAAAAAGACCGTCCTGGCCTTCAGCCGCATCACCCCGGCAATGGCCGAACGCCTGCAGCAAGACTTCAACGTGATCCTGCCCAACCCGAAACTGGGCGACATCGCCGCCCAGTTCAACGAAGCCCTGCCCGAGGCCCATGGCCTGATCGGCGTGGGCCGCAAGCTCGGCCGCGCGCAGCTCGAAGGCGCGGGCAAGCTTGAGGTGGTCTCGAGCGTTTCGGTCGGCTACGACAACTACGACCTGGCCTACTTCAACGAACGCGGCATCGCCCTGACCAACACGCCCGACGTGCTCACCGAAAGCACCGCCGACCTGGGCTTCGCCCTGGTCATGGGCTGCGCCCGCCGCACCGCCGAGCTCGATGCCTGGACCAAGGCCGGCCAGTGGCAGGCCACCGTGGGCCCGGCGCACTTCGGCACCGACGTGCACGGCAAGACCCTGGGGATCGTCGGCATGGGCAATATCGGCGCGGCCATCGCCCGCCGTGGCCGCTTCGGGTTCAACATGAACGTCCTGTACGCCGGCAACAGCCGCAAGGCAGCGCTGGAACAGGAACTGGGCGCACAGTTCCGTAGCCTGGATGAGCTGTTGGCCGAGGCCGATTTCGTCTGCATCGTGGTGCCGCTGTCCGAGGCCACCCGCAAGTTGATCGGCGCCCGTGAGTTGAAGCTCATGAAGCCCAGCGCGTTCCTGATCAACATCGCCCGTGGGCCGGTGGTGGATGAGGCGGCGTTGATCGAGGCGCTGCAGGCCGGGACCATCCGTGGCGCCGGCCTGGATGTGTACGAGAAGGAGCCGCTGGCCGACTCGCCGCTGTTCAAGCTGCCCAATGCCCTCACGCTGCCGCACGTCGGTTCGGCCACCGCCGAAACCCGCGAGGCCATGGCCAACCGGGCGATCGACAACCTGCGCGCGGCGCTGCTGGGTGAGCGGCCGCGGGACCTGGTGAATCCGCAGGTGTGGAAGGGCTGAGACACTCTGTTGACAGTGCTTGCCTATTCGCGGGTAAACCCGCTCCCACAGGTTAGCTAGATACCTGTGGGAGCGGGTTTACCCGCGAAGAAGGCATCACGATTGGCAGTGTCCTATTTGGCCATCGCCGTCATCGTTACTGCTTTAGCCTTAGGCTTGCGAAACACCAGCACATTCCCCGCCATCACCACCACCAGGCCCAACAGCGCCGGCGGTGTCCACTGATACCCCTCGGCGAACGCCGACACATTCAGCGCCACCAGCGGGAACAGTACCGTGCAGTAGGCTGCGCGCTCCGGCCCCATGCGCCCGACCAGGGTGAGGTAGGCGGTGAAGCCGATCACCGAGCCCGGGATCACCAGGTACAGCAGCGAACCGATATAGCGCGTGTTCCATTCCATCTGGAACGGGATGCCGCTGACCAGGCAGTACACCGCCAGCATCGATGCGCCGTAGAGCATGCCCCAGGCATTGGTGGTCATGGGCTTGAGCCCGGCCCGCTGCTGCACGCTGGAGAGCATGTTGCCGGCCGAGAAACACAAGGTGCCGAGCAGCGCCAGGCCCAGGCCGTAGAGGGTTTCGCGGCTGGCGGCGTGGTGTGACAGCTCCGGCCAGAACAAAAGCCCCAGACCCAGCAGGCCCATGGCACCGCCGGCGAGTACATTGGCGGCGATCTTCTGGCCGAAGAAGATCCGCGCATTGAGCGCATTCCACAGGGTGGCGGTGGAAAACACCACGGCGATCAGACCGCTTGCGACCCATTGGCTGGCCGTAAGGAAGCACATGAAGTTGACGCAGAACAGGCAGAAACCCTGGGCCATGCACACCAGGTGGCCGCGCCTGTCCATGGGTTGCAGGCGCCGGCTAAGCAGAAGGATGGCGAACAGGATCAACCCGGCCAGGGCGAAGCGGTAGACGATCGACACCGGGATGGCGACCACGCCCAGCTGCAGTTTGAGGGCGATCCAGGTGGTGCCCCAGATCAGGACGGTGAGCAGGTAGAGCGACAGGTTCATGGTGACATCCTCAGGCATTGGAACCCGGGGCCGCTGTGCGACCCATCGCCGGCAAGCCGGCTCCCACAGGTGAAGTGCAAACCTCCTGGGCTGCACATTCCTGTGGGAGCTGGCTTGCCAGCGATCGAGGGCGCAGCCCTCGCCAGGCCTTGCAGTCTTCACCTGGCGCCGCCCCTGCGCTTGCACAAACTTGCGCTTTTGCTCATCAGGTAGCTGCCAGCCCCTCGCCATCGCAGTACGATGGCCACCAGAGGACCCGCCCATGCCCGCACTCGATCACCTGCAAGTCTTCAACGCCATGCACGCCTCCCCCCACGCCCGCCTGGAGCTGAGCGCGCACCTGGGCGACGGGCTGGCGGCGGCGTTGTGGAGCAACCGTGACGATGCGCGCGACTACCAGGCCCCCAGCCACCACACCCTGTCCTGCTACATCGCCGACGGCACCGGCACCTTCCGCCGCCAGCGCCCGGCAGACAAAGGCTCGCCGGGCAAGCTGTGCATCATGCCCGCCGGCCACGAGTCGAACTGGGTGGTCAACGGCTCGATCCGCCTGGCCCACCTGTACATCAGCGAGGCGCAGTTCGCCCTGGGCTGCACCCGCCTGCTCGACCGTGAGCCACGAGAGATGCAACTGCGCGAGGCGACGTTTCTTGAGGATCCTCAGCAGGCCGAACGTTTTCGCCAGCTGATCCGGCTGGACTGGGCCGAGCCCGGCGAACGGCTGTTGGCCAGCAGCCTGGGGCACGCCATCATCGACCATGCCGTGCTGCACCAGGCGGGGCTGCGCCAGGGGCTGAAACTCAAGGGCGGGCTGGCGCCGCACCAGCGCCGGCAGTTGGTCGAATACATCGAAGCCAACCTCGACCAGCCACTGACGCTGGGTGAGCTGGCGCTGCGCTGCAACCTGTCCGAATACCACTTTGCGCGGATGTTCCGGGCCAGCTTCGGTTTGCCGCCGCACCAGTACCTGCTGGCCCGGCGCCTGCATCGGGCCGGTGAGCTGTTGCGCCTGGGGCAATTGCCGCTGGGGCAGGTGGCGTTACTGTGCGGGTTTGCCAGTGCCAGCCATTTCAGCAACCGCTTCAGGCAGGCGTTGGGGGCGACGCCGGGGGAGTATCGGGCGGCGTTTGCCTGTTGATCGCTGGGACCGCAAAGCGGTCCCGCTTGTTTAGAACTCCAAGGTACTCGACAGGCTCACCTGCCGCGCATCCCCCACCGCGACGAAATACCGGTTCACCGCCGAGGTGTAGTACACCTTGTCGAACAGGTTTTTCACGTTCAGTTGCAGCAGCACCTTGTGCTCGTCGAGCTTGGTCTCGTAGCTGGCGAAGGCATCGGCCACGGTATACGCCGGCAGGTCGAAGTCATTGGTCGCGTTGCCAGCACGCTCACCCACATAGCGGGCACCCGCCCCCACACGCAGGCGGTCGCCGCCGAACAGGCTGCCGTAGTCATACACCGCCGACAGCGAACCACTGTGACGGGCGACGTTCTGCAGGCGATTGCCCGCAAGGTCCGGGTCCTTGGTCACTTCGGCATCGGTGAAGGCGTAGGCGCCGATCAGGCTCCAGCGCTCACTGAGCTGCCCGGTCAGGTCCAGTTCGACGCCGCGTGAACGCACTTCACCGGCATTGCTGTAGATGATGGTGCCGGGCTGGGTATCGCCGTCAGCCACCAGCACATTGCGTTTGTTGATATCGAACAGCGCCAGGGTGCCGGTCACCCGGCCCGGGATATCCAGCTTGGCACCCAGCTCCCATGACTTGCCCTGCTCCGGCTCGATGCCTGAATCGAGGGTGAGGGTCTGGCCGCCGCCGATGCTCAGCGGCGCGATGGTCGAGTTGGGCTTGAACGACTCGCTGTAGCTGCCATAGAACGACAGCTGCTCATCGAGCTTGTAGACCAGGCCCGCGTGGGGCACCCAGGTCTGGCCGCTGTTGTCGGTGTTGACGTTGAATGGGCGGCCACGGCCGGCGTACTGGTCGAACTGCTGGAAACGCCCGCCGGCGACCAGGATCCAGTGATCGTCCAGGTGCCAGGCATCCTGCAGGAACAGCGAGTCGCTGCGCAGTTCGTCGGTCTGGTCGCTGTCACTGGCGCGCACCGTGGTGCCTTCCACTTCACGGCCATAGACCGGGTTGAGGTAGCTGAAGGTCGAGCGGCTGTTCTGGCGGATCAGGTCGGCGCGGTAGATCTTGCGGTCCTCGTGGTCGACACCGACCAGCAGGTCATGGCGTTGGCCGGCCAGCTCGACGTTGCCGTTGAGGCTGAAGGTGGCGAACTGATCGCGGCTCATGGCGCCCTGGGTGCCGTCGATGCTGCGGGTCAGCGTGCCTTTTGCCTCGTTCACCCCGGTCACGCGGACCTGGCTGGCGTCGTAGGTTTCGCGGTTGAAGCTGTAGCCGAAGTGGGCTTTCCAGGCGTCGTTCAACGTGTGATCGACCTCCAGGCGGTACAGGTCGGAGCGGCCTTCCATGTCGTTGAACGGTTCGTCCAGGCGGCGGCTGGCGGGGATGTTCAGCGGGTGCCCGTCACTGCCGAAGGCGGTGCCGCGGTCGAACGGGTAGCTGAACTCACGGTGCTCATAGGCCAGCACCACCTGGGTGTCCTCGCCCAGCCAGGCGAACGACGGCGCCACCAGCGACTCGCGGTGCACGCCGAAATTGCGCCAGTAGTCTTCGTCTTCATGGTCGACGATCAGCCGGTAGGCAAAGTTGCTGTCGCCCAGCGCGCCAGTGCTGTCCAGGCCGCCACCGCTGCCGTTCTTGCCACTGCCGTAGGTCGAGCCGCGCAGGGTGACGGCGTTGTATTGGACAAGCTGCGGGCGCTTGCTGACCACGTTGATCACCCCGCCCGGGTCCTGGATGCCGTACAGCAACGAGGCCGGGCCCTTGAGCACCTCGACCCGCTCGGTGCTGGCGTTGAGCGCGCGGCCCTGCACGATCGGCATGCCGTCGCGCATGATCGAGCCGTCGCGGTTGTCGCCAAAGCCGCGCTTCATCACGGTGTCGGCGGTGCCGCCGAAGTTGTTGCCCTGGGTGATGCCGCTGACGTTGTACAGCGCATCGTCGAGGTTGCGCGGCGCCTGGTCGCGGATTACCTGCGCGGGCACCACGTTGATCGCCTGGGGAATGTCCTGGGTCGGGCCCTGGCCGCGCATGATCGAGGCGCTGGCCGGGGGCTGGTAGCTGTAGTCGTCGGCCAGGGAAGTCACAGTGGTGGCTTGCAGGTTCACGGCCCCCGAGCTGTCAGCCTGTTCGAGGGTCAGCGTGCGGCCGTCGAGACGGCGCCAGCTCAGGCCGGAGCTGCCCAGCAGCTGCTGCAGGGCCTGCTCGGCGCTGAACGTGCCGTTCAATGCCGGCGCCTGCAGGTCGGGCAGTGCCAGGGTGTAGACCACACTCTGCCCGGTGGTGCGGCTGAAGGCGTTGAGCGCCTGGGCCAGCGGCTGGCTTGGCTGGGCGAAGGCATAGGCCTGGCTCTGCTGCTCGGCCATTGCCTGGGGGGCCATGGCCAGCAGCGACAAGGTACTGAGGCCGAACCAGAGCGGGACGCAACGCGGGGTGAACTTCATGGACGCTGACCTGTGAGAGGGATGATCGTTTGCGAATGAATCGCACTTCCACTCACTACACGGATGCCGTGAACGGATACCTCACCGTCCTGGTGAAAAAAGTTGCGGTTGTCTGCGCCTGTAACGGCCAATCGGCGGCAAGCCGGCTCCCACAAAGGGCCGCGCCGCCCCTGTGGGAGCCGGCTTGCCGGCGATTGGCCGGTAGCGACAACACACCTAGCGCAGGACGGTGAGCCGCCCCAACAGCGTCTGCCGCGAGAACCCCAGCACCTTGCCCAGCGAATCCAGCGCCAGCAGTGGCTCGGCCACCGGGAAGCTGCCGCTGACCTTGCGCTGCGCCAGTTCGCCGTCGAGCAGCACGATCCGCCCCGGGTAGTAACGCCCCAGGTCCTCGACCACCTGCCCCAGCGGCACCTGGTAGTAGTTCAGCCAGCCCTGGCGCCAGGCCAGGCGGCTGTCGCTGTCCACGGCCTCGACCGCGCCTGCCACACCGGTGGCGTAGGCCACCTGCTGATTGGCGGTCAGCTCCCGCGCCGGCTCGCCCTGGGCAGGCGTCACCGCCACCCGGCCGCTGCGCACCGTGACCTGGGCCCCTTCGCCCTGCTCGCGCACTTCGAACTGGGTGCCGAGCACCCGCACCTGGCCGCCGTTGGCATCCACCAGAAACGGCGCGCCGGTGTGGGTCACCTGGAAGAACGCGGCACCGCGCAGCAGGCGCACACGGCGCTCACCGTGAGCGAAGTCCACACTGATCGCCGTGCCGGCATCCAGCGTCAGCTCTGAACCATCAGCCAAAGTCACCTGGCGCACCTGCTCGGCGCTGCTGTAGTCGGCGCGCAGGTCCTGCAACCAGTGCTGCGGCTGCCAGCCGGCAACCCCACCCAGCGCCAGCACCAGGCAGGCGGCCACGGCAAAGCGCTGCCAATGGGGTTTGCGGGCAGGGCGGCGCATGGCGTCGAGGTACTGCTGCAGGCCGGCCTGTTCTTCGGCGGCCAGGCGCGCGGCCGGGGCCTCGGTCTGGCGCCACAAGGCCTGGGCCTGGGCATAGGCTTGGCGATGGGCCGGGGCCTGCAGCAGCCAGCGCTTGAACGCGGCGCTTTCGGCCTGCTCCGGCTGCTGGTTGATGCGCATCAGCCAGCCCAGGGCGGCCTGGGACTGCTCGGCAGTGATTGGCGGTTCGAGGCTCATCGACGGGCGCTCCCTGGCCGGCGCGGTGGGGGTGCGGCTTCGGCGACACTCGCCTTGCACGCTTCGAGGGCGCGCATCATATGCTTTTCCACGGCGCTCTGGGACAGCTGCATGGCCTTGGCGATCTCGCCGTAGGTGCAGCCGTGGATGCGGTTGAGCAGGAAGATCTGCCGGGTGCGTTCGGGCAAGGCGCGCAGCGCCGCCTCGATGCGCTGCAGGTCATGGTCGACCTCCAGGGCCTGTTCGGGCGCCTGGGCGAAGGGTTCGTCGTCGGTGTGCTGCAGGCCTTCGGCCACGCGGTCGCGGCTGCCTTCGCTGCGCAGGTAGTCGATGGCCAGGTTGCTGGCGCTGCGCAGCAGGTAGGTGTCGAGGGCTTCGACCTTGACCTCGGGGCGGCGCCAGAAACGCAGGAACAGCTCCTGCACCAGGTCGGCGGCGGTGGCGCGGCAGCCGATGCGCCGGTTGACCAGCGCCTCCATGCGCGCACGCTGGGCAAGGAACACCTGGACGAAGCGCGCCCGGCCACGGCTGGCCTCGGCGTTGGCGTCGATCACCTCCCCCGGCTCGCGCAACGCCTTACACCGCCAGCACGGCCAGCAACGGCCCGAGCACCAGGCTGGCCGCAGCCAGGCCCACCAGCAGCCGAGGCTGGTACGGCAGGCCGAACACCCACAGCGTCACCCCGGCCATCAGCACGGCGATCCACTGCACCAGGCCCAGGGCCAGGCCTTGCAGGTGCACAGCCAGCACCAGCGACAGCAGCAACAACGCCCAGCCTCCGATGCGCAGGGCCTTGAGCTGAATGACCGTGGGCTTGCGCCCGAGCAGGTCGTTGAAGTGTTTTTCCATGGCCAGGCACAAGGCGGCGAAACCGGCGAACCCCAGCAGCGCGACGCTCAGCATCAGCTCACCTCCACGGCGTTGGCGACCTTGGGCGCGCGCTTGGCCACCACCTTGGGCGCGCGCAGCATCTTGCCGGCAGCCCAGGCGAGGAACAGCCCGGTGCCCAGTGCCGTCAGGTCGAACCCGGCCATGGCCCAGTCACCGACGGCAATGGAATGGTTCAACCCCTGGCCGGTGGTCAGCGCGTTGAGCAGCGGCAACAGGGCGAAGGCCAGCGCGCCCAGCGCCAGCTGCTCGCCCCAGGCCCTGCGCCCGGGGCGCAGCACGGCATGGGCCAGCGACAGGGCCCAGGCCAGGAAGAAGGCGTTGATCTCCCAGTCGGCACGCCCCTGCAACGTCACCGGCAGCAGGCGGTTGGCCCAGAAGAACGCCGCCACACCGAGCAGCAGGCCACTCATGCTGGCAATGTTGAGCACCTCGACCAGGCGCAGCTCGACCGGCATATGCCCGCTCTTGGCATGCTTGAGCTGGCGTTTGCCCAGCCACATCACCAAGCCCGTGCCGATCACCGCCGTGCCGGCCACGCCGAAGGCGAAATACAGCCAGCGCAGCCACGGGCCGGCGAAGTTGCCCATGTGCAGGCCGACGAAGGTGAACGAGGTCATCATCGCCGCGCTCTCCGGCGCGCCTTGGGTAAGCAGCGCGCCGCTGACGCCATCGAAGGTCCAGTTGGCGCTGCGCTTGTAGGCCACGCTGTCGGCCGAAGCGCGGCTGAAGGTGACCCGGGCATTGCCGTCGCCGGGGTTCTGCACCTGGATGAAGCCCATGCGCGCACCCGGCGCCTGCTCCTGCACCTTGGCGTAGAGCGTCGGCAATGGCGCCAGGGGGGCCGCGACGCCGGCCAGCGCCGGGGTTTCGTCGCGGCCGAACAGGTCGTTGAAATAGCCGCCGCTGTCGCCATAGCTGGCCAGGATGCTGGCCGGCATCACCATGTACATGAAGATCACCAGGCTGCTGTAGCTGATCATCAGGTGGAACGGCAGCACCAGCACGCCGATGGCGTTATGGCCGTCGAGCCAGGAGCGTTGGCCCTTGCCGGGGCGGAAAGTGAAGAACTCCTTGAAGATCTTCTTGTGGGTGATGATCCCGGTCACCAGGCCCAGCAGCATGATGAAGGCACAGAAGGTCGCCAGCCAGCGGCCCCAGGGATAGGGCATCTGCAGCTCGAAGTGGAAGCGGTAGAAAAACTCGCCGCCACGGCTGTCGCGGCCCACCACTTCCTGGCCGCTGACGGCGTCCAGGTCCTTCCTGACCATACCCCGTCGCCCGCCAGCATTCGGGTCGCGCCAGCTGACGCCGAGCGCCGGCTCGCGCTCGCTGGGCAGGCGGATGAACCAGCTGCTGGCGTGGCCGGCGTTGCTTTGCAGGTAGCGCTGCGCCAGCGCCAGGCTGGCCACCGGGTCGAGCGGGTGGCTCTGGACTTCGGGCGTGCTCCAGTGGTTGATCTCGTCCTTGAAGTACGACAGCGTCCCGGTGAGGAAAATGGCGAACAACAGCCAGCCGAAGATCAGCCCGGTCCAGGTGTGCAACCAGGCCATCGCCTGGCGAAAGCCCTCTTTCATCCGTTTTTCATCCAGTAGGCAAGCCCGGCGATCAGCCCCAACACCAGGCTTGGCAGCAGCACGCCGAGCCAGGCGCGCCAGGCGCTGCGGCAGGCGAAGCAGCCGATGAAGGCCAGCAGGTAGACCACGAACGACAGCATCATGCCGGTGAGCGCGGCATCGACCTGGGCCATGGGCGCGAGCAGGGTGATGCACACGCTGGCCAGCGACGCCAGCAGGTAGCCGCCCAGCAGTGCCGCCAGGCTGCGTGAGGCCACGGCCAGGCGATAGCTCAGGGGGAGGCCGGCGGCTTTGCTCTTCATCGCGGTGGTCCGGGGAAATGGGGGTGCAATAGTAATGATTTCAATTCTCATAAGCAAAGCATCGGGGATGAACTGCGCCCGGTCATCACTGATTGCCGAATGGTCGAGGGCTGAATACAATGCGAACAATTCTTACTTCCAGTTGCGCTAGCAAGGCGCCGGAGTCGCATCGGTGCCCAGCGCCCTCTCTTCTACCGTCGAAGGCCTCTACCTCAACCACCACAACTGGCTTACCGGCTGGTTGCGGCGGCGCCTGGGTTGCCCGCAAAGCGCCGCGGACCTGGCCCAGGACACCTACGTGCGCCTGCTCCAGGCCCGTGAAACGCCGCAACTGGTAGAGCCCCGCGCCTTCCTCGCCACCGTGGCCAAGCGCGTGCTGTGCAACCACTTCCGCCGCCAGGAGCTGGAGCGCGCCTACCTCGAGGCGCTGGCCCTGGTGCCCGAGCAGGTGGCGCCGAGCGAGGAAGAAAAGGCGATCATCTTCGACACCCTGCTGGAGCTCGACCGCCTGCTCGATGGCTTGGCGCCGCTGGTCAAGCGTGCCTTCCTGCTGGCCCAGGTCGACGGCCTGGGCCAGGGCGAGATTGCCCGGGAGCTGGGTATCTCGCTGGCGACGGTCAAGCGCTACCTGCACAAGGCAGCCCTGCGCTGCTACTTCGCCCAATGAACACCACGTTCGCCCCCCGCGTCGCCGAGCAGGCCGTGCACTGGCTGATCGAGTCCCAGGCCGAGGGCTTCGACCAGCACCTGGCCCTTGAGCGCTGGCTGGCAGCCGACCATGAGCACCAGCGCGCCTGGGCGCACATCCAGCAGGTCAACCAGCGCCTGCGCGGCGTGGCTTCGCCGGTGGTGCACGCGACCCTGCAGGCGCCGCCCTCCCCGGCCCGGCGCCGGGCGCTCAAGGCGTTGTTGCTGGTGGGTGTGGCCAGCGCCACCGGGCTGGGCCTGCAGCAGCACAACCCGCTGCCGGGGCTGATGGCCGACTACCGCAGCCCGGTTGGCCAGCGCCGGCGCCTGACCCTCGACGATGGCAGCCAGTTGCACCTGAACACCCGCAGCGCCGCCGATGTGCGCTTCGATGGCCAGCAGCGGCTGGTGCGCCTGCAGGAGGGTGAGCTGTTGCTGGAGGCTGCCAGCGATACGCGACCCCTGCGGCTGCGCACCGGCGAAGGCGAGCTGCTGCTGGACCGCGGGCGCTTCAACGTGCGCCAGTTCGACGGTTTCAGCCTGGTCACGGTGTTCAGCGGCAGCGCCAGCGTGGCCGGGCAGCGCTTGCTGGCCGGGCACCAGGCGCGTTTCGCCGGGGGTGGCTGGCAGGCGATCGCGCCGCTGGAGCCGAACCGCGCGGCCTGGGTGGACGGCATGCTGGTGGTGTCGCAGATGCGCCTCTCGGACTTTGTTGCCGAGCTGTCGCGTTACCGGCTTGGGCAATTGGGCTGCAGCGAACGGGTGGCCGACTTGCGGATTTCCGGGTCGTATCCGTTGGAGGACAGCGAGCGGATCCTGGCCATGCTGGAGGTGGCGTTGCCGGTGAAGGTGCGGCGCTTTACCCGGTACTGGGTGTCGGTCGAAGCGGCCACAGGTTAAACCTGCGGGGGCCCAATCGCCGGCAAGCCGGCTCCCACAGGTATCACCTCACCCAGAAGTCCGCGCGGTCCCTGTGGGAGCTGGCTTGCCAGCGATGAGGCCGGTGAAACCTGAAAATTATTTGAATCAACCTGAGCCATTTCCCGAACCTCGCGTGACAGAGAAGGCAGAACCCCCTTCTCACAGGACCACCGCCCCATGCTTCTGCGCCCCAGCCCCCTCGCCCATGCCCTGCTGCTCGCCATCAGCCTGGGCTGCGCCGTGCCCGCCACCCAGGCCGCCGACACCCGCAGCTACCACATCGCCGCCGGCAACCTGGAAGACGCGCTCAACCAGTTCGGCCGCGAAAGCGGTGCGCTGATCTCGTTCGGCTCGACAGTGACCCAAGGCCTGATCAGCCCCGGCCTGGATGGCCAGTACGAAGTGAGCCAAGGCCTGGATGCCTTGTTGCGCGGCAGCGGCCTGCAGGCACGCCAGGAAGCCGACAACGCCTACAGCCTGCAGCCGGTGCAGGCCGGCAACAGCGGCGCGGCCGTGGAGCTGGGCGCCTCGACCGTGGTCGGTGACTGGCTGGCCGACGCGCGCCAGGACAACGTCTTCGAACACCCCGGTGCACGCGACGTGATACGCCGTGAAGCGTTCGAGCGCAGCGGCGCCAGCAGCGCCCGCGAGGTGCTCAACCGCATCCCCGGGGTGAACGCGCCGGAGAACAACGGCACCGGCAGCCACGACCTGGCGCTGAACTTCGGCATCCGCGGCCTCAACCCGCGCCTGGCATCGCGCTCTACCGTGCTGATGGACGGCATCCCGGTGCCGTTCGCCCCGTATGGCCAGCCGCAGCTGTCGCTGGCGCCGATCAGCCTGGGCAACATGGACGCGGTGGACGTGGTGCGCGGCGGCGGCGCGGTGCGCTACGGGCCGCAGAACGTCGGCGGCATCGTCAACTTCGTCACCCGCGCCATTCCTGAAGAGGCGACGTTCAAGGCGGCGATGCAGAACCAGATCAGCCCGTCGTCCAGCCAGGATGGCCTGAAGAACAACGCCAACCTGCTGATCGGCGGCACCAACGCCAACGGCCTGGGCGGCGCCCTGCTGTACTCCGGCACCCGCGGCAGCGACTGGCGCGAACACAGCGACACGCAGATCGACGACCTGATGCTCAAGGGCAAGCTGCAGCTCGACGAGGCCAACAGCCTGCACGCCATGGCCCAGTACTACGAGGGCGAGGCCGAGATGCCGGGCGGCTTGAGTGCCGCGGCGTTCGACGATGATCCCTACCAGTCGACCCGTCTCAAGGACAAATTCTGGGGCCGTCGCACGCTGTTCAACTTCGGCTACGACTACAAGCAGGACGACCGCCAGTTCAGCGTCAACAGCTTCTTCACCAAGACCCTGCGCAGTGGCTACCTGGACCAGGGCAGCTTCGTGTCGCTGTCGCCGCGCGAGTACTGGGTGCGCGGCATCGAGACGCGCCTCTCCCAAGGCGTGGCGCTGGGTGACAGCTGGCACGAACTGGGCATCGGCTACCGCTATATCAACGAGGCCGGCCACGAACTGCGCTATCGCGAGCCCACCAACAGCAACCGGTTGCCCACCACCGACAGCCGCAATGACCGCGACACCCGTGGCAGCACCGAGGCCCATGCGATCTACCTGGATGACCGCATCGACATCGGCCGTTGGACCATCACCCCGGGCGTGCGCTACGAGATGATCGACTCGGAGCAGAGCAACAAGCTCAACGGCCAGCGCTACCAGGGCAGCTACAACACCGCCCTGCCGGCACTCAACGTGATGTACCACCTGACCGACACCTGGAACCTGTACGCCAACACCGAAGGCTCGTTCGGCAGCGTGCAGTACAGCCAGATGCCCAACCGTGTCAGCAGTGGCGAGGTCAAACCCGAGAAGGCGCGCACCTGGGAAGTCGGCACTCGCTACGACAATGGCGACTTGCAGGCGGAAATCGGCGCATTTTTGATCAATTTCGACAACCAGTACGAAAGCAACCAGACCAACGATTCGGTGATCGCCCGCGGCGAAACCCGCCACCAGGGTATCGAGACCAGCGTGCGCTACGCCCTCGATGGCCTGAGCCCGGCACTGGCCGGTTTCGACGTGCATGCCGGCTACGCCTTCGTCGATGCCACCATCCGTGAAGACGGGCCGAACAAGGGCAACCAGGTGCCGTTCTCGTCGCGCCACAAGGGCACCCTGGGGGTGGGTTACACAGAGGGCCCGTGGCAGTTGAACCTGGACAGCAGCTTCCAGAGCAGCCAGTACGCCGACAACGCCAACACCGGCAGCGAGAGCGCCGATGGCAGCACCGGGCGCATCCCCGGCTACATGCTGGTGAGCACCCGCGCCGGCTATGACTTCGGCCCTGCACTGTC
This sequence comes from Pseudomonas parasichuanensis, assembly GCF_021601385.1. GTDB lineage: Bacteria > Pseudomonadota > Gammaproteobacteria > Pseudomonadales > Pseudomonadaceae > Aquipseudomonas > Aquipseudomonas parasichuanensis. The sequence goes on from NZ_BQHO01000005.1 coordinate 242,707, forward strand.
GAACCTGAAGGTGGCGGTGGGGGTGAAGAACCTGTTCAACCGCGAGTACTACACCCGCTCGTTCGACGACAACAACAAGGGCAAGTACGTGGGCGAACCCCGTACTCTATACCTGCAGACCTCGGTTGAGTTCTGACCGACGACAACAAAAGCCCGGCGACTGCCGGGCTTTTTGCAACAGGAAATTTTTATTGCGCAGGGGGTTGAATTCATCGCGCGGATGCCTGACCTTAGAGTCAAGAGGCGCAAAAAGACCAACGCCCTCAGTGGCTTGAAAGTGCCTCCCGCGAGCAAGCTGAATAAGGATTGAAGTCATGCAAATCCAGGTCAACAGCAGCAACCATTTCGAAGGCAACAACCGTCTCGACGAGTGGGTCCGCGCCACGCTGCACAGCAGCCTTGAACGCTACGAAGAAGACCTTACCCGTATCGAAGTTCATTTGCGCGACGAGAACGGCGCCAAGCCCGGACCGCACGACAAACGCTGCCAGATGGAGGCTCGCCCCAAAGGCCACCAACCGATTTCCGTGACCCATACCGCCACTTCGCTGGACCAGGCGGTCGATGGCGCCGCCAACAAGCTCAACCATGCACTGGAGCACTTCTACGGCAAACTGCGCAGTAAACGTGGCGTGCTTGAACTGAGTGACCCGGACGCCTGATCCAACCGCGTCACAACAAACGCCCGGCCTTGCGCCGGGCGTTTTCGTTTGTACCGATCAGCGGGCTTGAACCAACCCCGGCTTGCCCCGGTCAATTCCTGCAGTCATTCAATGCAGGCCTCGACCATGAACAACCCCTTCGACCAGATCAGCGCTGCGTTCGCCCCCGAATACCGGGTCAACCTGAGCATCGAACGCCTCGATGGCAGCATCATGCTGACCCTCTCCGACGACAGTGGCGTGGTCGCCAGGCGCCTTATCAGCGAAGCTCAGCGCAACGACCCGGTACGCCTGCAGCGGGTCATCGACAGCATCCGCCTGGGCCTGGCCATCGAGCTTGGCCAGAACCCGCTGCAAGTACTGGCCGCCTTGACCCGGGATCCTCGCCATCAATCACCCGTGGCGGTCTAGGTGGGCCCCTCGTCGGTGCTCAGCGGCGTTCCAGCAGATCGCGAATGACACGCTCGACGCCTGGCAGACGCAGCGTTTGCACACGCAACGCCGCATCGAAGGTTTCAGGGGCGCAGAATAGGCCGTGCACCCCAGGGTCGTAAGTGGGCTCGATGCCCTGTTCCAAATGATGCAGGACCTCCTCCAGCAGCGAGCGCGACATCACGACCTGCTCACCGATCACATCGTCGATTTCATTCAAGAACACCGCGTGCGGGTCGAGGCCCAGCGGCAGGCAGGCCTGCTCCAGGTGGGCGTTGACGGCGTCGAAATCCAGACTCATACATTTCTCCTGCGGCACGCGGAGCTCGCGACGTCTGTCGCGAAGACGGCTCGCTGCCGGCGGTCATTCAAGCGCCACCGGCCATTGCGAATGCACTAATTATCTAACTGCACGCCGAGATAAATCGTTGCTCGAATGCCGGCGCCTCACTTGCCCTCGTCCACTTCCTTGCCGTTGGCGTCCAACACCTTGGTCGACGGGTAGCGGTAGGAGGCGTAGCGCACCACCAGGATGGCGAACGCCAGCAGCAGGATGCCGCCGCACACATACAGCAGCCCGACATCCGGTGCCTTGTGGTGCGACACATCGCCGATCAGCAGGCGGGTCAGCGCGGTGATCGCCACGTACAGCAGGAAGCGGATGGGCATGTGGTTGGTCTTGAAGTAGATCCCCACCATCGCCCCCAGCTCCAGGTAGATGAACAGCAGCAGGATGTCATCGACGCTGACCCCGCCCTTGCCCAGCATGTCCAGGAAGGTGACTACCGCCGCGTAGGCGGTAATCGCGCCGATGCCAAACAGCGCCAGGTAGTGGAAGGCTTCCACGCACAGGTTGCCCAGCGAGTCGGCAGAGCCATGCAGGCCCTTGCGCAGTTTGTCTGCCCATTTGGTGTTCACGATGTTCGATTCCCCGATACGGCTGAAGGATGGTGCGTCACGCCTGTGACATTTGTTGTGCCATGCAGTTAAAGGGCCAGGCCCTTGCCTTGGAAGGCGGCCGATTGCCGCAGGGCACCTGTGGGCTACGCTTTTTGCCTGCGAATGGCCATCACCGTGGTTGCAGTGGGTGGGCCTTCACCTGTACTGTATAAAAATACAGTTAATACCCAACCAGCAAAAAGGCATAGAGGTGATGAATGGCCGTCGAAGTGGTGTACCGCAGCAGCCGCGACCCGGAGCGCTTGTTCATGGATAAGGCCGAAGCAGATCGTCACGACAAGATGCTCGAACTGGCCGAGCGCCTGGCTGAGGTGCTGCACAAGGCGGTGCCGTCGCTGAGCGAGCAGCAGGTCGAGGAAGCCGGTATCTACATGGCCAAGAACCGCGATGTGTTCGCCCGCGCGTTCAAGAGCCAGCCGGATGCGCTGGCCGAACTGCTCGAAGGCGGAGCTGCCGAGTGAAATCGACACGCCCCCTGTAGGAGCGGCCTTGTGCCGCGAAAGGGCCGTACAGCGGCCCCCGGCACTCTTTGAGGGGTAGCTTAAATCCTGGGAGCGCTGCGCCCCCTATCGCGACACAAGGCCGCTCCTACACAGGGAAAGCGCCAGCCTTATCAGCCGTAGAGCAACCGTTCCGCCAGCATCTGCGCCACCCGTGCCGGCGAGCGCTTTTCGGCCTGGGCATGGGCAAACACTTCGGTCAGCCGCGTGGGGATACGCGCCAGGTGCGCGGTGATGGTGCCCACGTCCTCGCCGCGATGCCTCAATGCCACGTAAATCAAGCCGCCGGCATTGATCACATAGTCGGGCGCATAGAGAATCCCGCGGTTCTCCAGTTGGTCGGCCACCTGCAAGGTGGTCAGCTGGTTGTTGGCCGAGCCCGCCACCGCCGCGCAGCGCAGTTGCATCACGCTCTGCCCGTTCAGCACCGGCCCTACCCCGCAGGGCGCAAAAATATCGCAGGGCGTGCTGATCAACGCCTCGTTGGCCACCGGGTGAGCATTGAGCTGCTCCACCGCCAGGCGCACCTTCCCGGCATCCAGGTCACTGACCAGCAACTCGGCACCCGCCGCATGCAGTTGCTCGGCCAGCGCGTAACCCACATTGCCCAGGCCCTGCACCGCCACCCGTAAGCCTTCCAGGTTGTCACTGCCCAGGCGGGCCATGGACGTCGCGCGAATACCGGCAAACACCCCCATCGCCGCATGGGGTGAGGGGTCGCCTGACGCAGTGGTGCTGGTGACATGGGGCGTGGACTGAGCGATGCAGTCCATGTCGAGGGTCGAGGTGCCGCTGTCCACGGCGGTGATGAAGCGCCCCTGCAAGCTGTCGACAAAACGACCGAAGGCCTCGAACAGCGCCGCGCGGTTCTCGACATGCGGGTTGCGCACGATCACCGCCTTGCCGCCGCCCATCGGCAACCCCGCCAGGGCCGCCTTGAAACTCATGCCCTGGGCCAGGCGGATGGCATCGCACATGGCGCTTTCGTCATCGGCGTAGGGCAGGTAGCGGCACCCGCCCATGGCCGGCCCCAGGTGCTCGCTGTGAATCGCCACCACAGCTTTGAGGCCCGTGGGCGGGTCGATGAACAGGTGCAGTGACTGGGTACGGGTACTTTGCATGAGGGCGAACATCGACGGGCTCCCCCGAGAGGTGCTCCTACCAGTATAGGCAGGTGCATCAGAGCCGCCGCGCGGGCGGACCACTGGACGAAAGCCGGCGCCAAGGCTAATAGTACAAGCGTGACGGAGACTGCCCATGAACCCACGCCAAGCCTGCCTGGCCTGTCTGCAACGCGAACCGGTCGCCCTGCTGGAGGCCGCCCTGTGGATAGCCGTTGAACATGATCGCAGCGTCGACCCTGCGGATGGCCTGGCGAGGGTTCATGCGCTTGAGCGCGAAGTCAGTACGAACCTGCCGATGCTACCCCTGAGCGAACTGGCCCAGCCGCTGCTGCGCCAGCTCAACGCCCTGGGCTTCCAGCAGGATGAATATCACCCCTTGCGCCCGCACGTGGCGTTGATGGACAAGGTGCTGCAGCGCCGCCGTGGCCAACCGCTGCTGCTGGCCATTCTCGCCCTTGAGCTGGCCCGACGCCTGTCGATCCCGCTCGAAGGGGTCAATTTTCCCGGCCACTTCCTGCTGCGTGTGCCCGGTGCCGACCACCTGCTCGACCCCTGCGGCGGGCGGCGCCTCTACCCCGCCGACTGCCGCGAACTGCTCGCCCGCCAGTTTGGCGCACAGTTGCCGTTGAATGCCGAACACCTGCGTAGCGCCTCACCGATGCAGATGCTCCAGCGCCTGTCGCGCAACCTGCGCCAGCTGCACAGCAGCAACGACAACGACCTGGCCGCACTCATCGATGCCGAACGGGTGATGCAACTGGGCCCGGCGCAGGTCGGTGACTACCTGGCCCGGGCCACCCTCTACCAGCACCTTGAATGCCCCCAGGCCGAACGCTTCGACCTGGAGCATGCGCTGCTGCTGACCGATGACCCGATCCAGCGCCTGAAACTGAGCGAACGCCTTGGCCAACTGCCGTCGACCAAGCGCTCGATTCACTGAGCCGGCGTGTCCGGTTGCCGCGCTGGATGGGCCTTGGCGAACGCCGGGTGCGCCTCGGCCAACGCCGCCACCCGGCGAATGCGCGGGTAAGCGGCCAGGTCGATGTTGAAGCGCTCGGCCGCGTACAGCTGCGGGATCAGGTAGACATCGGCCAGCCCCGGCGTGGCACCGAAGCAGAAGCCTTCGTCGCCAAGCAATTGCTCCACTGCCGCCAGCCCTTGGCTTATCCAGTGGGCGATCCACTGGTTGACCTGCGCCTCATCGTGCCCCAGCTGACGCAGCTGGTTGAGCACACTGACGTTGTGCAGCGGGTGCACGTCGCAGCCGATGATCGCCGCCACGCCACGCACCTTGGCGCGCGCCTCGGCAGTGGCCGGCAGCAGCGCCGGCTGTGGATAAACCTCCTCCAGGTACTCGATGATCGCCGGCGACTGCACCAGCAGCTCACCGCCGTCGGTGCGCAGGGCGGGCACCCGCCCTTGCGGGTTGAGCGCCAGATAATCACCGCCGCGCTGCTCGCCCTTGAGCAGGTTGACCGGCAGGGCCTGGTAATCCAGGCCCTTGAGCGCCAGGGCGATGCGCACCCGGTACGACGACGTGGACCGATAGTAGGTAAACAGCTCCATCGCCCGGCCCCCTCAGTTGGCCGCGACGATGGTGCCGCGGCACTCGCCGAAGCCGATGCTGGCCACGCCATCGCGCACGCAACGGGCCCGCAGGATGACCTCGTCACCGTCCTCGAGGAACTTGCGCACCTCGCCGCTGGCCAGCTCCACCGGGTGCTTGCCGCCCTCGGTGATCTCCAGCAGGCTGCCGAACGAGCCGGGCGTGGCGCCCGACAGAGTGCCCGAACCGAACAGGTCGCCCGGCTGCAGCTGGCAGCCGTTGACGCTGTGGTGGGCAACCATCTGTGCCACGGTCCAGTACATGCTGCGGGTGCTGCTCAGGGTCAGGCGATGGGCCGGCAGGTTCTGCTCGCGCATGCGCTCGGTCAGCAGCAGCACCTCCAGCTCGATGTCGAAGGCGCCACCGGCTTGGTCGCGGGTATCCATCAAGTAAGACAGCGGCTGCGGGTCCCCCTCCGGGCGCGCCGGCTGGGCGCAGCGGAACGGCTCGAGCGCTTCGGCGGTCACCACCCAGGGCGACACGGTGCTGATGAAACTCTTGGACAGGAACGGCCCCAGCGGCTGGTATTCCCAAGCCTGGATATCGCGGGCCGACCAGTCGTTGAGCAGGCAGAAGCCGGCCACGTGCTCGGCGGCATCGCCGATCGGGATCGGTTGGCCCAGGTCGTTACCCTGGCCAATCCAGATGCCCAGCTCCAGTTCGTAGTCCAGGCGCGCACAGGGGCCGAAGCTTGGCTCGGCCTGGCCGGCCGGCAGGGTCTGGCCCTTGGGCCGGCGTACGTCGGCACCGGACGGGCGAATGGTCGAGGCGCGGCCGTGGTAGCCAATGGGCACGTGCTTGTAGTTGGGCAGCAGCGGGTTGTCCGGGCGGAACAGCTTGCCGACGTTCTTGGCGTGCTCGATGCCCACGTAGAAATCGGTGTAGTCGCCGATTTTCGCCGGCAGGTGCAGTTGGCACTCGTTGGCCGGATACAACGCCCCCTTGAGCGCAGCCTGATGCTCGCTGCCCTCCCCCAGCAGCGCCAGCAGGCGCTCGCGCAGGGCGACCCGGGCCGGGCGGCCGAGGGCGAAGAAAGCATTCAGCGCGCCGCCCACGGTGGCCTCGACGGCGGCCTTGGCCTCACCTTCGAACAACCCGGCGGCCAGCACGGCCTCAAGATCCAGGATGGCGTCGCCGATGGCCACGCCGCAACGTGGTGCCTGCCCTGGGCGGCTGAAGATGCCCAGCGGCAGGTTCTGCAGCGGGAAGTCGCTGTGCCCGTTGGCGTGCTCGACCCAGCTACGGGCAATGGCGGTGTGGTTCATCGGTTATCTCCGGTTCGGGTTGAAGGTGCTCGGCAAGGTGGCCCAGCAACTATCGTAGTCGGCCTGCAATTGCGGGCTGTCGAGGGCCTGGCGGCTCGGGCGCAGCACCTGGCTGGTCTCGAACATGAAGGCCATGGTGTCGGCGATCTTGTGCGGCGCGAGGTCCGCGGCGATGGCTTTGTCGCAGGTTTCGGCGTCTGGCCCATGGGCGCTCATCACGCCATGCAGCGAAGCGCCGCCCGGCAGGAAGCCTTCGGCCTTGGCGTCGTAGGCGCCCTGGATCAGGCCCATGAATTCGTTCATCAGGTTGCGGTGGAACCATGGTGGACGGAAGGTGTTCTCGGCCACCATCCAGCGCGGTGGGAAGATCACGAAGTCCATGTTGGCCATGCCATGCACGCTGGTGGGTGAGGTCAGCACGGTGAAGATCGACGGGTCGGGGTGGTCGAAACTAACGGTGCCGATGGTGTTGAAGCGGCGCAGGTCGTACTTGTACGGCACGTTGCTGCCGTGCCAGGCGACCACGTCCAGCGGCGAGTGCGAAAGCTCGCAGGCCCAGTGCTCACCGAGGAATTTTTGCACCAGCTGCACCGGGCCGCTGGTTTCTTCGTAGTGGGCCACCGGGGTGAGGAAGTCACGCGGGTTGGCCAGGCCGTTGCTGCCGATCGGGCCGAGGTCCGGGATGCGCAGCGGCGCGCCATGGTTCTCGGCGATATAGCCACGTGCCTGGGCATCGAGCAGTTCGACACGGAATTTCATGCCCCGCGGGATGACCGCAATCTCCAGCGGCTCGACCTGCAGCACCCCCAACTCGGTGGCAATGCGCAGGCGGCCCTGTTCGGGCACCACCAGCAGTTCGCCGTCGGCGTTGAAGAACACCCGCTCCATGGAGCGGTTGGCGCGGTAGATGTAGATGCTCACGCCAGCCGGTTTTTCCGCCGCCGAGTTGGCCACCATCGGCAACCAGCCTTCGATGAAGTCGGTGGGTTCGGACGGGATCGGCTGGGGGCTCCAGCGCAGGCGATTGGGGGTGATGGCACCCAGGGCGCCGGCCAGCGGCTGGCGCTCCAGGCGCTCGAAACGGGGGTGCAATGCCGACGGGCGAATACGGTACAGCCAGGTACGGCGCAATTCGCTGCGGGCCATGGTGAACGCGGTGCCCGACAGCAGCTCGGCATACAGCCCGTAGGGTGCCTTCTGCGGCGAGTTCTGCCCGACCGGCAGCGCGCCGGGCAAGGCTTCGCTGGCGAATTCGTTGCCGAAACCGCTCAGGTACTCAAGTTCAGGTGAGGTGTCGCGGGTCATCTCGGTGCCTCCGGGCTGCTCAGAGCCGTCATGGGCAGCTGGCTGCGAAGCCCGATCCTGAAACCGGCACCTGGGGCGGCAGCGCGTCTGCATTGTTATTTTCGTAATCAGATTACGAATAACGTAATTTGCTCGCTTGCAGGCGTCAAGCTATAAAGGCGCCACCCCGTAAAATCTGGATAGACGTCCCCCTCATGGCCAAAGCCAGCACCAGCACCGACAACGGCAAACAGAAGGTCCGCTCGGCGGAAGTCGGCACCGACATCCTCAAGGCCCTGGCCGAACTCTCGCCTTCCACCTCGCTGTCGCGCCTTGCCGAACATGTGCAGATGCCGGCGAGCAAGGTCCACCGTTACTTGCAGGCCTTGATTTCAAGCGGTTTCGCCGAACAGGACGCGGCCACCAACCATTACGGGCTGGGCCGTGAAGCCTTGCGGGTGGGGATGGCGGCGTTGGGTAGCATCGATGTGCTGAAAGTGGCGGCCCTGCCGCTGTCGCAACTGCGCGATGAGCTCAACGAGAGCTGTTTCATCGCGGTGTGGGGCAACCAGGGTGCGACTGTGGTGAACATCGAGCCGGCCGTGCGCGCGGTGACGGTGGTGACCCAGATCGGCTCGGTGCTGCCGCTGCTCAGTTCCTCCACCGGCCTGGTGTTCGCGGCCCACTTGCCGGAGCGCGAGACCGTCGAACTGCGCGACCGGGAGTTGGCGGCCCTGAATCAGACCAACGATGACTACGTGCCGCTGCTGGCGCAAATCCGCCAGCGCGGCCTGCACCATGTGCACGGGCTGCTGATGCCCGGCGTGGACGCGCTGTCCGCCCCGGTGTTCAACGCCATGGGCCAGATCGCCGCCGTGATGACCGTGGTCGGGCCGACGTCGATCTTCCATGCCGACGAAAACGGTCCGGCCGCCCGGCGCCTGCTGGCCGCCACCCAGGCCACCAGTTGGCGGATGGGCTACGGCACAAACCCCTGACAATGCTTACAAAGCATTACTGTTGTGGGTCAGTTCGCCCGGTTATGGTTTGCCCGGCACTTTTACCCGAAACGTAAAGGTGAATGTCACAAGCGGCTATTTTTCCCACGGGATCAAGCGCTTATTCTGATCTCACTGGCCGGCACGAAGGGCTCTCCCCCCCGCCTTTCGCGCCCGCCCAGGTTCACCGACGTTGATTTTGAAGCTCCTTGATCTAACGTCTCGATTGGCCGCTGCCTTTGCAGCGGCCTTTTTTATTCCTGCAAGAATCTGCTGAACCTGTGACAGCCAAACATCCTCAGGCCGACGGGTATGTCTGCAGATTCGCCATCATCTGCTGCAGCGCCTGAAAACTGTCCTGCGGGTGGGTCGCACCGTCGAAATCACCGATCCGACCCCAGTTGTCCGCCACCTGCTCCGGGGTGAAGCCTTCACGGGGATCGAAGCCCACGCCCTGGCTGCGCTCCCAGCGCACCTTGCCCACCCAGCCACCGCCCACCTCGAACAGCTGGCCGCTGTCCTGGCACTGTTCGCTGCCAAGAAACACCACCAACGGGCTGATCAGTTCGGGTTTGAGCTGCTCGAACACCTGAGGTGGGATCAGCCCCTCGGTCATGCGGGTACCGCCGGTGGGGGCGATGGCGTTGACCAGAACGTTATGCTTGCGCCCTTCGATGGCCAGGGTGCGGGTCAGGCCGTACAGGCCCAGCTTGGCCATGCCGTAGTTGGCCTGGCCGAAATTGCCGTAGATGCCCGAGGTGGACGACGTGAAGATCACCCGCCCCCAGTTCTGCGCGCGCAGGTGCGGCCAGGCGGCGTGGGTGACCTTGTAGGCGCCCTCGACATGCACCCGGTAGACCAGGTCCCAGTCGCTGTCTTCCATCTTGTGGAAGGTCTTGTCGCGCAGGATGCCGGCGTTGTTCACCAGCACATCGACCCTGCCAAAGCTGTCCAGGGCCTGCTCGACAATGCGCGCGCCATCGGTCACCGAATCGTGATTGGCCACCGCCGTGCCGCCGGCGGCGCGGATTTCCTCCACCACCCGGTCGGCCGCCGACACGTTGGCGCCCTCACCATGGCTGCTGCCCCCCAGGTCATTGACCACCACCTTGGCCCCGTGCCGGGCAAACAACAGGGCGTGGGCCCGGCCCAGGCCGCCACCGGCCCCTGTGACGATCACCACGCGATCTTGCAGACTTACCGGTTCGCTCATGCTCAAGGCTCCAGGCAGATGAAGGATGCGCGCAGTGTCGGCCAGCCCTCACCGCCCGACAATCAAGCGCACCCCGGCGAATGCCGGGGGATAACCCATGGCGATGATCACCCGGCTACGACCAGGCGACTTTCTGTGGCACGTAGCTCAGCGGTTGTTCACGAAAGGCCAGGTAGTGGCGCAGCACCTGCACCGGCGCTTCGGTGTGCGGGTAGTGGCCGATGCCCTGCAGCACCACGGTATCCGGGTCGGGTACCACTTGCCGGTAGCGTTCGACCATGTGCGCGCCGGACAACGGGTCGACCGCGCCATTGATGAAGCGCAGCCGCACGCCTTCGCGCTGCAGGGCGCCGACCCAGCGCTCGCGTTGCGCGCGGCGCTCGGGCAGGAAATTGATCAGCTTGTGCAGGATGCGCTGGCCGCGGTTGGCGGCGATCAGGCTCCAGCAGTCGTCCAGCGCGCTTTCGCTGGGGTGGGTGCAGGGCCCGTAGACCTGGGTGACGTTGCGCACCAGGTCGTCGCGCCCGAACGAGCGCCCCACCAGCCAGCCAAGGCGGCTGAGCAGCAGTTTCTGGATCAGCAGCACGCGGCAGCTCTCGGGGAACAGGCCGCTGTTGAGGAACACGCAGCTGGCGATCTTCAGGCGCTGCTCGTGGTGCCGGGCCAACAGCTCCTGGGCGACACTGCCGCCATAGTCGTGGGCCAGCAGGTGCACCGGCTGGTCGATCTTCAGGTGCTCCAGCAGCGCCTGCTGCAGGTCGGCCTGCTCCAGCAGGCTGTAGTCGTGGTCTGCGGGCTTGGCCGAATCGCCAAAGCCGAGCATGTCGCAGGCCACCACGCGAAAGCGTTGGGTGAGCGGTACCCACAGGTAGTGCCAATCCCAGCTGGCGGTGGGGAAACCGTGTAGCAATAGCAGAGGCTCTCCTTGCCCTGCCGTCCAGTAGCGGATGCTCTGGCCCCGGAAGGTGAAACCCTGGCTCCGGGTGCGCCAGACGCACAATGGAATCTCGGCCAGTGGCATCAGGGTCGTCCCGGTATTGGTGTTTGAGTGTCGGAATAGGGCAAGGCTGCGTTCATTGCACGTTACCTCGGCACATACATGTGCTCTCTATGTCGAGGCTCAGTCTAGAAGCCAATACGAAGGTGTTAAGTCGCCTTGGCAGCCAGCCTGATGACCGTGCGAGTCAGTGGCACGAACGGTCAGAACAGCATCACCAGCACTGGCGCGGCAAACAGGTTGAGCAACCCGGTGAGGACCATGACCAGCCCGGCCACCGAACCCTCTTCGCGGCCCACTTCCTGCGCCCGGCTCACCCCGGCGCCATGGGCGCCGACACCGAACAGCGCGCCCCGCGCCAGCGGCGTGCGCAACGGCAGCCAGCGCAGCAGCACACCGCCGAACACCGCCCCCAGCACGCCAGTGAACATCACGAACACGGCGGTCAGCTCCGGTACACCGCCCAGGTCCTGGGCCACCGGCATGGCGAACGGGGTGGTGATGGAGCGCGGCAGCAACGACAGGCTGACCGACTCATCCAGCGCCAGCAGGTGCGCCAGCCCCCAGGAACTGCCGATCGAGGCGACGCTGCCGGCCAGCATACCGACCAGCAACGCCGGCCAGTGCCGCGCCAACAGCGCCCGCTGCTGCCAGATCGGTACGGCGAAGGCCACCGTCACCGGGCCCAGCACGCCCATCAGCCAATGGGTGTTGCGCGCGTATTCGGCGTAGGCGGTGTGCAGCGGTACGGCCACCGCCAACAGCAGCGCCGGTACCAGGATCAGCGGCGACAACAGGTAACGCCCGCTGCGCCGGTACAGCCAGCGGCTGCCCGCATACGCCGCCAGGGTGAGCGCGAGCCAGAACAGCGACTTGGCTTCAGGGCTCATGGCGCAGCCTCCAGCGACATACCAGTTCGACCGTCACGGCGGTGACCACCATCACCAGCAAGGTGCTCACGGCGATCACCAGCAGGATGCGCCAGCCCTCGCTGCGCAGCAGGCTGCCGTAGTCGAGCAGGCTCATCAGCGCGGGGATGAAGAACAGCAGCATCTCGGCCATCAGCCAACCGGCGCCCAATTGCAAGGTAGCGGGCTTGAGCAGGCCTGTGGCGAACAGCATCAGCAGCAGCGCCAGGCCCATCACCCCGCCTGGGATCGGCCAACCCAGCCAGGCCGCGAGCTGGCCACCGATCAGGAACAGGGCCAGCAGCACCGCCAGCTCGGCGAGCAGGCGGCAGGTTTTCTTGAGTAATGCAGGGTTCATGGGTACGGTCCTCGACAACGTACCCAGTGTAAAAGTCAGCCTTGCAGGCCAAAAGCGAATTGTTAGACTGCATGCCATTCCATATTGGAATTCATGAGATGGAATTCAAACAACTGCGCAGCTTCATTGAAGTCGTTCACCGTGGCGGCTTCACCCAGGCGGCGGGCACCCTGCATATCAGCCAGTCGGCGGTGAGCAAGCAGGTCGCCCAGCTGGAACAGGCCATCGGCCAGCCACTGCTCGAGCGCCAGGGCTCGCAACTGCTGCTGACCGCTGCCGGGCGTATCGTGCTGGAGCGCGGCGAAGTGCTGCTAAGCCTGCGCCAGGAACTGCTCAACGAGCTGGACGATCTCGGCCAGATGGCCCGTGGCGAGCTGCGCCTGGGCCTGCCCTTGCTGGGTAGCGACACGCTGTTCGCCGGGCTGTTCGCCGAGTACCGAAGGCGCTACCCGCAGATTTCGGTGCAACTGCTCGAAGGCGGCAGCCGCATGATCGAACAGGCGGTGAAGAGTGGCGAGCTGGAGCTTGGCGGTGGCCTGACGCCAAGCGACCCGGCGTTCGATTACCAACCCTTCTGCAATGAACCACTGGATGCCCTGCTGCCCGCCGACCATGTCCTGGCGGGCCAGGCACACGTCGATCTGGCGCAGTTGGCCGATACGCCGTTCCTGCTGTACCAGCGCAGCTTCGTGCTCAATGACCGGCTGCTCAGCGCCTGCCAGCAGGTGGGCTTCACCCCCAAGGAAGGCGGGCGCAGCGGCCAGGCGGACTTCCTTGCCTCGCTGGTGGCGGCGGGGCAAGGCGTGGTGCTGCTGCCCAGGGTGGTGGCGCGGGCACTGGAGCGGCCCGGGGTGGTGCGCTTGCCCTTGCGCTCACCGGGCGAATTGAGGTGGGACATCGCCTTCATCTGGCGGCGCGGGGCGTACCTGTCACGGGCGGCGCAGGCGTGGTTGGCGTTGTTGCGCGAAAAAGGTTGAACACGCTGGAAACCGTACCGGCCTCATCGCTGGCAAGCCAGCTCCCACCTGACGGGCTTGCACGATCACTGTAGGAGCGGCCTTGTGCCGCGAAATGGCCGCAGCGCGGCCCCAGGATTTCAGCGAGATAGCTGAAATTGCCGGGGCTGCTCTGCAGCCCTTTCGCGGCACGAGGTGATCTGGTCAAGTAATTTTGGACACCGATTAAGGTTTATGCCGCCGCTTTGAGCTTTGCCTCCATGGCTACCGGCGTTTCATAGCCGTTGTAGCTATGGAGCCGCTTGAGGTTGTAGCGCATCAGA
>NZ_BQHO01000006.1 GCF_021601385.1 Pseudomonas parasichuanensis
CCTCCCCGTCGCCACGCGCCAGGGCCATGCCCGGCAGGCTGTATTCCCCGGCGCGCGCAGCCGCGCGCCACCCAACTCGATCGTCGCCTGAACCCACTTCTTAACGCCCGAAGCCAGGAGGCTTCGCGCTGACTCACGACTGATCGACTGGAATCACTATGTCCGGCTGTACCCCTGTTTTTGCCCTTTCCCTGCGCGGGACCGTCGCCCTGCTGTGCGGCTCGCTGCTGGCACCGCTGGCCGTGGCCGCCGAAACCGGCCACGAAGGCCACACCCACGACGCTGCCGAGCTGAGCCCGACGGTGATCACCGCCATCGCCCCCAGCTCGCCACTGACCGTGGTCACCAACCCCAAGGACCCACGCCAGCCGGTGCCGGCCAGCGACGGCGCCGACTACCTCAAGACCATCCCCGGGTTCTCGGCCATCCGCTCTGGCGGCACCAACGGTGACCCGGTGCTGCGCGGCATGTTCGGCTCGCGCCTGAACATCCTCACCAACGGCGGCATGATGCTCGGCGCCTGCCCCAACCGCATGGACGCCCCCACCTCGTACATTTCGCCGGAAACCTATGACCGCCTGACCGTGATCAAAGGCCCGCAAAGCGTGATCTGGGGCCCGGGCGGCTCGGCCGGGACCATCCTGTTCGACCGTGAACCGGAAAAATTCGGCGAGCTCGGCAGCCGCGTCAACGCCAGCCTCTTGGCCGGCTCCAACGGCCGCTTCGACAAGGTGCTCGACGCCGCCGCCGGCAACCGCCTGGGCTACGTGCGCTTCGTCGGCAACCAGTCGCGTTCGGACGACTATGACGACGGCAACGGCGACACCGTGCCGTCGCGCTGGGACAAGTGGAACGGTGACGTCGCCCTGGGCTGGACCCCGGACGCCGACACCCTGCTCGAACTCACCGCCGGCAAGGGCGACGGCGAGGCCCGCTATGCCGGGCGCGGCATGGACGGTTCACAGTTCAAGCGCGAAAGCCTGGGCCTGCGCTTCGAAAAATCCAACCTCGGCGAGGTGCTCGACAAGGTCGAGGCCCAGGTCTACTACAACTACGCCGACCACGTGATGGACAACTACAGCCTGCGCACGCCGTCGGGCACCGGCATGATGGGCATGCCCATGGTCAGCAACGTCGACCGCCGCACCCTGGGCGCACGCATCAAGGCCACCTGGCGCTGGGCCGACGTGCAACTGATCAGCGGCCTCGACGCGCAAACCAACGAACACCGCAAGCGTGGCGGCATGGGCATCAACGCCCACACCGGCCAGCCCTGGACCAAGGACGCCGACTTCCACAACTATGGCGCCTTCGGCGAACTGACCTGGTACGCCACCGGCGAAGACCGGTTGATCACCGGTGCCCGCCTGGACCGCGCCTCGGCCCGCGACTTCCGCAAGGGCAGCCCGACCCAGGGCGACACCCGCGCCGACACCCTGCCCAGCGGCTTCGTGCGCTACGAGCGCGACCTGGCAGCGATCCCCGCCACCACCTACATCGGCCTCGGCCATGCCCAGCGCTTCCCCGACTACTGGGAGCTGTTCTCGCCCAGCCGCGCCCCGGCCGGCGCGCCCAACGCCTTCGACGGCATCAAGCCGGAGAAGACCACCCAGCTCGACTTCGGCATCCAGTACCGCACCGAGCGCCTGGAGGCCTGGGCCTCGGGCTATGTCGGGCAGGTGCGCGACTACATCCTGTTCGACTACCGCCCGAACATGATGGGCATGCTCAGCTCCCAGGCGCAGAACATCGACGCCCGCATCATGGGCGGCGAACTGGGTGCGGCCTACAAGCTCACCGAAAACTGGAAGGCCGACGCCACCCTGGCCTACGCCTGGGGCAAGAACAGCAGCGACGGCAAGGCACTGCCACAGATGCCACCACTGGAAAGCCGCCTGGGCCTGACCTACAGCCGCGACGCCTGGAGCGTCGGCACGCTGTGGCGGCTGGTGGCCGAACAGAACCGCATCGCCCAGAACCAGGGCAACGTGGTCGGCAAGGACTACGAGAAGAGCGCTGGCTTCGGCGTGTTCTCGCTCAATGGCGCCTACAAGGTGAACCACAACCTCAAGCTCAGCGCGGGCGTCGACAACCTGTTCGACAAGGCCTACGCAGAACACCTGAACCTGGCCGGGAACGCCGGGTTCGGCTACCCGGCGGCAGACCCGCAGCCGGTGAACGAGCCAGGCAGGACCTTCTGGACCAAGGTCGACTTCAGCTTCTGATAACAACAAACGGGCGCGGGGCCTGACCGCGCCCAACTCAGGTCTACGGGAGGCTCCCATGAGCAAACCAAACGTATCGTTCTACAACCTGGCCTGGCGCTGGCATTTCTATGCCGGGCTGTTCGTCGCGCCGTTCATGATCCTGCTGGCGATCACCGGGATCATCTACCTGTTCAAGCCTCAGCTCGACCCGCTGATGTACCGCGACCTGATGGTGGTCAAGGCCGGCCACCACCGGCAGGACGCCGACACCCTGCTGGCCAACGTGCGCCAGGCTTATCCACAGGGGCACGTGGGCCAGTACCTGCCGCCGCTGGACGCCGAGCGCAGCGCGCAGTTCGTGGTGCATGACGGCGGGCGCGAGCTCAATGTGTTCGTCGACCCGTACAGCGGCAAGGTGCTGGGCGAGCAGGACGGCAAGCAGAACCTGCAAGCCATCGCCCGCGCCCTGCATGGCGAGCTGATGGTCGGCACGGTTGGCGACCGGCTGGTGGAATTGGCCGCAGGCTGGGGCATCGTGCTGGTCGTCTCCGGTCTGTATCTGTGGTGGCCACGCGGGCGCAACAGCGCTGGCGTTTTGTGGCCGCGCTTGAGCGCCCGTGGCCGGGTGCTGTGGCGCGACCTGCACGCGGTCACCGGGTTCTGGGGCTCGGCCCTGTTGCTGCTGATGCTGATCAGCGGCATGACCTGGACCGGCCTGTGGGGCAAGCAGTACGCCGACCTGTGGAACCGCTTCCCGGCGGCCATGTGGAACGACGTGCCGAAATCGGACAAACAGGCCGGTGAGCTGAACGACGCCCACCGCCAGACCGTGCCCTGGGCGCTGGAGAACACGCCGATGCCGGTGTCCGGCGCGCATGCCGAGCACGCCGGCCATCACATGGCCGACCAGGCGCCTGCCGCGCCACAGGTCAGCCTGCAGCAGGTCGAGAACGTCGCCACCCTGCGCCAGGTCGCGCCGGGCTACAGCATCACCTTGCCGTCCAGCGCCGACGGTGTGTTCACCATCGCGGTGTTCGCCGACGACCCGCGCAACGACGCCACCCTGCATGTGGACCAGTACACCGGCAAGGTGCTGGCCGACGTGCGCTGGCAGGACTACAGCCCGGTGGCCCGCGCCACCGAGCTTGGCGTGATGCTGCATGAAGGCAAGATGTTCGGGCCGCTGAACCAGATCGTCATCCTGCTGGTGTGCCTGATGATCCTGCTGGGCTCGGTGAGCGGGCTGGTGATGTGGTGGAAGCGCAAGCCCGCGAGCGGCCTGGGCGTGCCGCCGCTGCGCCATGACCTGCCGCGCTGGAAGACCGCCGTGGCGGTGATGCTGGTGTTGGGCGTGGCGTTCCCACTGGTGGGGGTGTCGATGGTGGTGATGTGGGTGGTGGATAGCCTGGTGGTGCGCCAGCGCAGGGTCGTGGCTCAGGCCTGATTCCGCGCCGGCCTCTTCGCGGGCAAGCCCGCTCCCACAGGATTCGCGTCGCCTGTGGGAGCGGGCTTGCCCGCGAAGAGGCCGGCACATACAACCATTGATGCCCGTCATGTCGAGCACCACGCTGCACCGCCAAGATCGTGTCGATCTGCCACGCCCGCGATCGGAACGCGACGTGATAGCCTGTTCGGCTTTCGCTCACAAAAAGACTGACCCTCAATGGAATGCAGCCTATGACCCGGACCTCCCAGACACCCGCTGAAGACCAGCACCTGCAACGCAACCTGACCAACCGCCACATCCAGCTCATCGCCATTGGCGGCGCCATCGGCACCGGCCTGTTCATGGGCTCGGGCAAGACCATCAGCCTGGCCGGCCCGTCGATCATCTTCGTCTACATGATCATCGGCTTCATGCTGTTCTTCGTCATGCGCGCCATGGGCGAGCTGCTGCTGTCGAACCTCAACTACAAGTCGTTCATCGACTTCTCCGCCGACCTGCTCGGCCCCTGGGCCGGCTACTTCACCGGCTGGACCTACTGGTTCTGCTGGGTGGTCACCGGCATCGCCGACGTGGTGGCGATCGCCGCCTATACCCAGTTCTGGTTCCCCGACATGCCCCAGTGGATCCCCGCACTGAGCTGCGTGGCGCTGCTGCTGTCGCTGAACCTGGTGACCGTGAAACTGTTCGGCGAGATGGAATTCTGGTTCGCCCTGATCAAGATCGTCGCCATCCTCGGCCTGGTGGTCACCGGCCTGTACATGGTCATCACCGGCTTCCAGTCGCCGGGCGGCGACACCGCGAGCCTGGCCAACCTGTGGAACGACGGCGGCATGTTCCCTCATGGCTTGATGGGCTTTTTCGCCGGCTTCCAGATTGCCGTGTTCGCCTTCGTCGGTATCGAACTGGTGGGCACCACTGCCGCTGAAGCCAAGAACCCCGAGCGCACCCTGCCCCGGGCGATCAACTCGATCCCGATCCGCATCATCGTGTTCTACGTGCTGGCGCTGGTGGCGATCATGGCCGTGACCCCATGGCGCGACGTGGTGCCGGGCAAGAGCCCGTTCGTCGAGCTGTTCATGCTGGCCGGCCTGCCGGCGGCGGCGAGCATCATCAACTTCGTGGTGCTCACCTCGGCGGCCTCGTCGGCCAACAGCGGGGTGTTCTCCACCAGCCGCATGCTGTTCGGCCTGGCCCAGGAAGGCGATGCGCCCAAGGCCTTCGAGAAACTGTCGCGCCGCGCGGTACCGGCCAACGGCCTGTACTTCTCCTGCGCCTGCCTGCTGCTGGGCGCGGTGCTGATCTACCTGGTGCCCGACGTGGTCGAGGCGTTCACCCTGGTGACCACGGTGTCGGCGGTGCTGTTCATGTTCGTCTGGACGCTGATTTTGCTGTCGTACCTGAGCTACCGCAAACACCGCGCGGCGCTGCATGAAGCGTCGAGCTACAAGATGCCCGGCGGGCGCTTCATGTGCTACGTGTGCCTGGTGTTCTTCGCCGGCATCCTGGTGCTGCTGAGCCTGCGTGACGACACCCGCCAGGCGCTGGTGGTGACGCCGATCTGGTTTGTGCTGTTGGCGGTGACTTATCAGTTTGTGCGTAGCAAGCGCCAGCCGCGGGCGGTGGTGCGTGACGCTCGGAGCAACTGATTCTGAGCCTTGCCCTTGAGGGTGGGGCTTTTGATCGCGTGCTGGCGGGCAGGTGCCTGACGATAGCTTTGCAGCGCCCTCAAGATCGAGCGCCGCCCGCGCGGCGCATCGCTGGCAAGCCAGCTCCCACATCTGTTTCGGGCCAATTATGTCTGTGAGGGTACCGCTGCCCGCCTTGGTGCATGCCTCAAGTCTTGTGAGGGGCCGGCAGCGCCCGCCTCGATACCGCGTCATGCCAACAAGGCGGACAGTGGAGATGGACCAGGAGTAACTGGCCCGAAACAGATGTGGGAGCTGGCTTGCCAGCGATGCGCCGCGCGGGCGGCGCTCGATTTCATAGGCGCTGCAACTCTCCCGTCGAGCAGCTCGAAAAGCTGCCCCTGTGCTCAGCCTTGCTCCAACCCTTCAAGCACAGCCTCAGCCAACGCCAACCCCTTCTCCAATGAATTCTCGGTAGCCGTCAGCAAACTGCGCAACGGCTCATCCGCCTTTTCCAACGCCGCGGCATTGGTCTCATACGCCGCCTTCAACGCCGCCACCGCGCACACCAGCGCATCCTCGCTATCGACACCGGCATGCACCGAAAGCATCGGGGCATGGGCGTGATTGCAGGTGCCGAACTGTGAACAGCCGGTAACGGGGCGGGGTTTGCAAAGGGCGGGACTGACTTGCGATTCCAAGTTCATGGGTGCACCTCTCGGCTTCGGGCATTGATGAGAGGTGCGCCAGCGACAGGCGCGAACGGGGGATCTGGAACGATCTTCTTGAGCATGGTGCATCTCCTTGCAGCTCTTCTGAAGTGATTCTCCGAGCCCATACGCCAGGATGGGTGGACGGAGCCGTGCGGGTTGGCGTGCCGGACAGAAGAGAACCGGTGAGCCCGAAGGCTCCCACACACGGCTCCGCCCATAACGGGTGCAGCCATGCAGAACACAGCGTTGGTCACGCGAATGCTCTTTCTCTTCTGTATCCGGGACGCCAATCCCGAACCGCAGAAACTACTGCGGTGCGGCACGGTACTCAAGTATCAATGATGTGTCAAAATGTTCGACCGCGCTGCACCCCTTGCCGCACCTGGCCTGCAGCTCCCAAGCAGGTGCCGGCCTGGCATTTTTGTCAGTTGTAGCGCCCCCCGCCCCGCCGTCAAATGCTTCCAGACCGCCACGTCATGCCAATGACGCCTACTCGTCTGGGAGCACATTCGTATGAGCGAACAATCCGCCAACGCCCACACCTACGCCAAACTGTTCCCGGAGCAGCTGGCCAACCCCTGTGACCCCGACGCGCCCGAGTCGAACACCGGGCCGATCGCCTACCTGCATGCCTTGTACCAACAGGCGCTCGAACTGGAGCAGACCAGCACCTCCAGCGCCCGCCAGCTACTGGCACAACGCCGCCCGGACATAGGCGAACTGCTGCTCGACCCCGCGCAGCTGGAGCATCCGGTCAGCGCATTGTCCTTGGCCATCCGCAGCCTCGCGCATAATGCCCAGGCACGCGCAGGCGCCACGGCATATCTGCCCGAGGTACTGGCGAACGCCGGGCAGCATGTCGACCTGCCGTATCACCATGCCCACGAACAGATCAAGGCGCTGCTCAGGTACAGGAAGATCCCGCACTTCGAACTGCTGCAACAGGCGACCTACAGCTACGCCAGTTTCTGTTACCAGAGCCTGCGAACCGATGAGCTGCGTCAAGTAATGCGCAACGCCAGCGGCTTCAGCCCGGCGCTGCAGGCACTGCTGCTGGAGGAAAAAGCACTGCGCCAAACCGGCGACCACTGGCGCAGATGGTATGGCATGGACGACCTCGATGCCAAAAGCGCAAGTGCCGCGCTCGTGGATGTCGAAACCTTCTGCCAGCGGACCGGCCTGAGCTTTGAACAGGTGCTGGAGATGCTTGCAGTGGCGGGCGTCGACGACGATGCGAAGGCCGCTAACACCCTCGTGCATGAGTCCCGCGCCTACCGCCCTGCAAAACAACCGAACGTCAGCAATTTCCACAACGGTGCGGCGTACATCAATGCGCGGAGAAAGACACGCCTGACGATCAAGGATGCAATGACCGGGGCTGGTATCAAGGCGCAGTTCGACTGGATCGATTACGACTGTTTGTCGCGCATGTACCAGATGATCCACCTGCAACGGGAACTTGGGTTGCCCTTCAGCCAGGTGGACCACTTGCTGATGTCGATCCTGAGTGCCATGGGACAAGTCAGGCAGTTCAAGGACTGGTACCTGACGCCCGCCGTCCTGCGCGCCCTGGGTGTGTTTCGCTACCTGAACGACGCCTATGGGATCAGCGCCGAACAGTTCAGCGCCTTGGTGTGCGAAGTCTGCCCGTATGGCATTGGCGATCAGGTCGCCATGCTGGACCGGGTACTGGATGGCCCTGGTGCCGGCCGGCCCGACACCCTCGACACGTTGATACTCGATGGCCGAGCGTTCGACCCGGCCGATGGCGCCGACGGCCAGTTCAAGGTACTACCGACGTTTGCAAAGGCCGTGGGCGCGGACGAGCAGACAACCTTGGCGTATCTGGCACATGCCAAGCAGGCGCTGGGGGCAAATGCTCTCACAGTGTCGCTGCCGCTGCTGTCCTCGTTGTATCGCCAGAGCCGTCTGCATCGGCTGTTCAAACGCTCCCCACAGGAAGCCAGCGCCTTGGCCGCATTGCTGGCCACCACGGGCTGCGACGTGATGGCCCGGCTGGCCGGAATACCCGTGATCGACGATAACGCAGCGACGGATGTACTGGATACCTTGGTCGCCTTGAGCAACCTCGACCAATGGCTGCGCCAGCAGCGCATCGCACCGAGCGTGTTGCTGGAAGCGCTGGCACCCATCCCGACTACGGCAGTAGACCTGGACCGCAAGCTGCTGGGCACCCTCAAAGAACGTTATGGCGCCATCGAGGAAGTGCTGTTGCACTGGAGCACGCCTACCCGGCAACAGGAACTGGTTGCTCAACTGCTGGTAAGTGTCTTTGCCGCTCACCCAAAGAACCCTGGGCTCACCATACAGCATGCCCTGCCGCTATTGCGTTGGTCCGACACCTCGGCAAAGAAGGTTCTGGAGGCCGCCCGCACACTCACCCATGTGAGCAGCACGCCCGAAGAAAAGCGCACCGCGAGCCAACTGTGGTTCAAGTTGGAACGCCGTTGTGCGTTGAGCACACTGTTGCGCCTGAGCCCTGGCGCAATCCAGGCACTCTGTGACCATCCGGAATGGTTCGACCTGGAGCAGCCCACCCTCGAAGGCGTGAACCTGGACCTGTGCTATCAGCTCAGCCGCTTCGGCGAGTGGGTTGAGTGGTGCAGAGCAAAAGGCGCCGATGAACCCGATGCCATCGACTTTCTGACAAGGCATCGCCCCAGCACAGGGCAGACGAAAGTGGCAGAAGCGGCAAAAGCACTAGCGGCTTTGATTGGCTGGGACGAAAACGAAGTCTTGGATGCCTGCCCCTGCGTCCCGGCCGAACAATTGGTCGAGGATAACAGGCCGACATTTGATGACTTTCTTGGCACATTAACTGAAGATGAATTTGCAAAGTACAGTACGTATGATATCGGCACCTTTCTTAAGTACGTCATTATTCATCCAGCTGGCGTCATCACTTACTCTGACAAATTACTTTCTCTCCTTCGCGACAAATTAATCGATTTCACACGCCAACACCCCGGACCTTTATTGCTCACCCAAGATCAATACGAGAAAGCCTTTCTCCCCGCACAATGGGAAGAACGACGTAAGGCATACCCTAATTATGGCTATTTCCCACTTACCCTTGAAGCGCTGGCTGAGCGCCCTCATACGGTCAAGCGCGAGGTCGGCATCTCTTGCGTACCGTCCACGATTAGCGACATCGACTTCATCCTGCGCCTGAAAACACTCTGCACCCGAACCGGCCTGACATGCTCATCATTACTGGGCCTAACCGAACTGGACGAAACAGCCCCCTACCTTGAATACGAAAGTATCAGCCAACTGCTGCAGGCCGGCGCCGATGACGGCTTGCGCGAATGTGTCGACACGACGACCCGCGAACACTGGCGCGATGCCCTGGCCGGCTACCTCCTTGCATACTGGCCCACCTCCCCTTCCGCCACCGAGGCCACGTTCAGTTCCGTGGACGACCTGTCGAGCTATTGCCTGTGCGATATCCGCGTCAGCAGCGCGGTCAGCACCACCCTGCTCAACCAGGCCATCGGCAGCCTGCAGCATTACCTTTCACGATTGTATGCACACCTGGAGCCCGGATATGGCCAAACCTCGCCGTCAGGTGACAGCCAGATGCAGTGGCAAGGCAAGCTTGGGCTATACGGCACCTGGAAGCGCGACAGGGAACAGCGCAACCACCCCGCCAACCTCATCTACTACGCCAACCGGACCAACAAGAGCATGGCGTTTCAAGAGCTCGAAGTTGAACTCAACCAGGGCAGGATGGACACCACATTGCTGCAAACGGCCATTTTCAACTACCTGGCCAAGTTCGAGCGGGTCAGCAACCTACAAGTGATCTGTGGCTACCTGGATGGCCTTGACCCCGAGCGCGACACCTATCATCTGGTCGCCAAAACCAACACCACGCCCTACGAATACTACTGGCGCACCCTCGACATGAGTATGCGTGACGATCAGGAACGGCTGAGCCCCCTGGCGTGGAGCGAATGGCAGAAAATCGGGCTGGCGGCAACGGACGAAATCGCACAAAACGCAGACAACGCCGACGCCGTACGCCCGGTGGTCATTGCCGGGCGCCGCTACATCTTCTGGGTGGAGCGCAGCAGCACGGACTTGCCGGACGGCAAGAGTGCCAACAAGACCTTGGACAAAAAACGCAAAATCTCCGTGAACTATGCGTTTCAGCAAAGCGATGGCGCATGGAGCACGGGCAATGAACTAATGCGTCTTGACGGTTTCGACGAGAAAGGCAATTGGGCCCCTGATAACTATGCGAAAGGCATGGATTTCAAGCCCGGTCTGATTGTGGCAGTCAACGTTGAAAGTGATCGTGAACACGACCCTTGGTTGGTTGCATTCCTATACGACACCGGCAAGTCAGCAGAATCGGATCTAAAAAGGGACAAAGACTTCTACGTTGAGGCTCGCGACCTACTTTTGGTAGAAAAAAAACCAATCAGCGAAGCTTACTCGAATGCAATTATTACGAGCCTGCTAGGGGACCGCAAAAGTAAACTCATTCTTCAGCGCCCCTATAGCGGCAGCCCCTTACAATTGGACTGCGAGGAATACCCTGCCACAGAAATCAAAAACGCAAACAACACTTTTGAAATAAAGCTTGCCTCCCAGACCGACACTAAAATAATAGCGACATACAAATACAGAAACACAGACCAAGGGGACTTCGCACCCATAGAACCCGCAGTGATAAGCATACGCAAAAGTGAAAACAACGAAACAACCGACAATGACATTACTTACACCCTACTAGACGAAGACAACAAAAAAAACATAATCTTTTCATTCGACCTCACCCCAGACACTCGCTACAAAATTACTCTTCTCATTAACGCTCTTAATCAAGATAGCAAGTTCCACGCATGCACGTATATCGTATCTGTTAAAACATCCAAATTCGATGTGCCTTGGAGTGCGTCCCTAGCCAACAACATTGCTCAGGCCCAATACCTGGATCTGACAAAAGCAACGAGCCCCTTAGCCACTCTGAAGACCGATAAAATCCGCCTTAATACCCTGTTCGGCAAAAACCTGGTCGCCCGCGCCAGCCAAGGTGTAGATCGGGTGCTGGCCTGGGATACCCAGATACTTCAAGAACCTGACTTGGACAATGCAGAGAACACGGTCGAGATGGACTTCCATGGCGCCAACGCCCTCTACTTTCGCGAACTGTTCCTGCACGTGCCGGCGATGATTGCCATGCGCCTGACCGAGCAACAACAATTCGAAGAGGCGGAAGACTGGTACCTGCGTTACTTGTTCAACCCCTACCGAACCGAACCCGACGAAGCGGGGCGCCCTGCACCATGGTGCACCCGCCCCCTCTCGCAGGTGGGCACCTTGAGCTCGATATTGCGCAAGGATGTAGACCCCATCAGCCGCGTCTTCGTGCTTGCCCGGCATTACCAGCAAGCCATCTACCTCGCCTTCCTGGAAAACTGGCTCGCCCAGGGCGACCACTACTACCGCCAGCTCACCCTCAGTGCGCTCAACCAAGCCTGGTTGTGCTACCAGCAAGCGCTCAAGCTGCTCGGCCCGTTACCCGAGGGACACAACGCATCACGCTGGGCTGCCACCACCTTGGGCGCACTCGGCTCGGGCGCGTTCCGCAGGCCCATCAACCGCCGGGTACTCGACCTGAACAAGACACTCCAGAGTCGGCTATACAACCTGCGCCATGGGCTCACCCTGGATGGCAAGCTCCTACCGCCCCTGGACTGGAGCAACGAAAACCGGGAGGCGTTCGGCAATTCACTGGGCGGTGTGAGCAACCTGCCCATCCCTTACCGCGATGGCCAACTGGCGATTCCTCACTACCGTTTCCGCCAGTTGCTGCCCATCGCCAAGGCCGCTGCCCAGCAACTGTCCGACTTCGGGCGGCACTACATGAAGCTGATGGAGGATGAGTTCAACACCAGCTTTTCAGTGCAGCAAAAGGCGCAGGAAATCACGATGGTCGACTTCGCCATCCGTATCCAGAAAGAAGCCATCAGCGGCGTCCAGGCCAAGAAGAAAGTGCTGCTGCTCAGCCGAAACAAGGCCGCCGCACAAAACGAATACCTCAGCCACCTCATCGATGTCGGTCGCTCGCCTGAAGAGGAAGCCGCCACAGGATTCACCTGGCTGGCAAACAGTGCCTTGCTGATGAGCATACCGTTCGAGCTCGCATCGGGCGCAACGAAGGCCGCCGTTCCCACCATTTACGGCATGGCCGTGGGCGGTAACGATGTGTCGGCCCCTATGGCCAGAACCGCCCAGGCGCTCCATGCCTCGGCTGACGTTTCGACCATGATCGCCGGTGAGCTTCTGACCCAGGCCGCCTACAACCGCCGCGCCGCCGAATGGGCATTCGACAAGCGCCAGGTCGAATGGGACCTCAGGATCCTCGACCAACAGATCGACGAAACCAATATCGAACTCAATGCCAGCACCATTGCCCTGGCCCAAGTCGAACAGGACCGAGTCAACCTGAAAGAAGACTATCTGGCCATGACCACCGGCTTCACCATCATCCCCATCTACAACTGGCTGGTGGCCCGTCAGGAGCATCTATACGGTGCGGCCTACGATGCCGTCCGTTCGTTGTGCCTGGCGGTGGAAGCCGCGTGGCGCTACGAGATTGGCGACTATCGGCGCCCCAGTTTCATCGACACCACTGCATGGCGCGAGAACTACAAAGGCATGCTGGTGGGCGAGTCCCTGCTGGTGAACCTACAGCAGATGGAGAATGAATACCTGCTGAACAACGAACGCCGGCTAACCATCAGGAAATCGTTCAGCCTGAAGGATAGGCTGGGCGAACCGGCTTGGGACGCAGTGTTCAGGAAGCCGACCTCTCCCGCTGCACCACTGAGCTACCGTTTTGCGTTGTCCGCAAGCGATTTCGACAGGAGCTACCCGGGCCACTACCTGCGCCAGATCAAGCACGTGTCGGTGACCCTCGTGCTCAAGGGCGATGCAAGCCTGGACGAACTCTGCGCCACCCTGAGCCAGACAGGCAGTACGACCTTGCTCGAAGCCGATCAGGACGCCGCCAGCTCGCTATATCCCGCCTTGGCCGACTTATCGCCAGACGACCAGAAAAAACTCGATGAAGCAGGCAAGGACCCCAGGCGCGTACTGCGCAACCCGAGCGTGAACCAGCAGATCGCCCTGTCATCGACGCTCGCCGAAGATGGCTTGGGGTATGACCCCGGCACCTGGGTCTACGAGCTGATGTTCCACGACGGCCGTTACCTGCCATTCGAAGGCACGGGCGCCATTTCGCAATGGACGCTGGAGATTCTAGGTAGCGAGCAACTGCTTGCGGACCCTTCAGTGATCGCCGATATCCGGTTGAACCTGGTCTATACGGCCAAGGCGGGCGATGACGATTTCAGGGCGCATGCCAGCAAACTGTGCAAGCAAATGCCCTGCAAGCAGTAGCAGCGCCGCAACCCACAGGTACAGCACAGCCCTGGTAATCCGTGCTGCACCTGTGGAAGCGGTTCAAAGCAACGCCGAACCATCGCGACCCCAATGTTGTGCATGCAAAACGCCCAGGCACCAACTTGGCCCGTCGCAACGCGCAATAACCTCGCATAACCCTTCTACTGCGCCCCTCCCAGCCCCTCGGCATATCCCTTGCAATCTCCGACCTGCCAGCACCACAACCTCACATCGGAGTGACCAAATGAAGCGACGCAGTCTGATCAAGGCCTTCACCCTCAGTGCATCGATCGCGGCAATGGGCCTGAGCTGGAGCATCCAGGCCGCCGAGACCATCAAGGTCGGCATCCTGCATTCGCTGTCGGGCACCATGGCGATTTCCGAGACCTCGCTCAAGGACATGGCGCTGATGACCATCGACGAGATCAACGCCAAGGGCGGGGTCAACGGCAAGCAGCTCGAAGCCGTGGTGGTGGACCCGGCGTCCAACTGGCCGCTGTTCGCCGAGAAGAGCCGCCAGCTGCTCACCCAGGACAAGGTGGCGGTGGTGTTCGGCTGCTGGACCTCGGTGTCGCGCAAGTCGGTGCTGCCGGTGTTCGAGGAGCTCAACGGCCTGCTGTTCTACCCGGTGCAGTACGAGGGTGAAGAGATGTCGCCGAACGTGTTCTACACCGGCGCTGCCCCCAACCAGCAGGCGATCCCGGCGGTGGAATACCTGATGAGCGAAGACGGCGGCGGCGCCAAGCGCTTCTTCCTGCTGGGCACCGACTACGTGTACCCGCGCACCACCAACAAGATCCTGCGCGCCTACCTGCACAGCAAGGGCGTGGCCGACAAGGATATCGAAGAGGTGTACACGCCGTTTGGCCACGCCGATTACCAGACCATCGTCGCCAACATCAAGAAGTTCTCCGCCGGCGGCAAGACGGCGGTCATTTCCACGGTCAACGGCGACTCCAACGTGCCGTTCTACAAGGAGCTGGCCAACCAGGGCCTGAAAGCTACCGAGGTGCCGGTGGTGGCGTTCTCGGTGGGTGAAGAAGAGTTGCGCGGCATCGACACCAAGCCATTGGTGGGCCACCTGGCGGCGTGGAACTACTTCGAGTCGGTGGATAACCCGGTCAACCAGAAGTTCGTCGCCGACTGGAAGGCCTACGCCAAGGCCAAGAACCTGCCGGGCGCCGACAAGGCGGTGACCAACGACCCGATGGAGGCCACCTACGTGGGCATCCACATGTGGGCGCAGGCCGCCGAAAAGGCCAAGTCCACGGATGTGGACAAGGTGCGCGAGGCGCTGGCCGGGCAGAGCTTCAAGGCGCCGTCCGGGTTCACCCTGACCATGGACAAGACCAACCACCACCTGCACAAGCCGGTGATGATCGGCGAGATCCAGGATGACGGGCAGTTCAGCGTGGTGTGGCAGACCGAACAACCGTTGCGGGCACAGCCTTGGAGCCCGTTCATTCCGGGCAATGACAAGCGGCCTGACTATGCGGTGAAAGGGAACTGAGTGCATTGGGGCCGCTTTGCGGCCCTTTCGCCGGCAAGCCGGCTCCCACAGGGATCGCGCCAGCCCTGAGAACAGCACTGAACCTGTGGGAGCTGGCTTGCCAGCGATGAATCCACCGCCGATTTTCCAGGACTGCCCTTATGCTCAGATTCCTGCTCACCCTCCTGCTGCTGTTGCCCCTGGCCACCCAAGCCAGCGAGGGCGAATTCTTCCTCAGCGCCAAGCCCGCCGAGCAAGCCAACCTGCTCGAAACCTGGGCCGCCCAACCCGATGCCGCGCGCCTGCCTTTGCTGGAAAACCTGCGCCAAGGCCGTATCGCCGAAGGCGACACCCGCAAGCTGCGCCTGAACAACCGCCTGCGCGGGCTGATCGACAACACCCTGGCCAGCCACCAGCTACTCAGCGACCAGGCCAACGTTCGCCTGGCCGCCGCCCAGCAACTGCAAAAATCCGCGCAACCGGCGCAGATGGCCTTCCTGGACCGCCGCTTCGCCGCCGAGCCGGACGCCGCCGTACAGGCCGCCCTGGGCCTGGCCCTGGCCAACCTGCAACTGGGCGCCAGCGAACCCGCCGTGCGCCTGGCCGCCGTACGCCTGCTCGGCGAAACCGGCGACCCGCTGGCCCGTACCCGCCTCGAAGCGCTGCTGCAACCGGGCGCCGAAACCGATGCCGCCGTGCGTACCGCCGCCGAAACAAGCCTGGCCCAGGTGCAACGCAAATTGCTGGTGGGCGAGCTGCTGGGCCAGGCCTTCAGCGGCCTGTCCCTGGGCTCGATCCTCTTGCTGGCGGCCCTGGGCCTGGCGATAACCTTCGGCCTGCTGGGGGTGATCAACATGGCCCATGGCGAGATGCTGATGCTCGGCGCCTACAGCACCTACATGGTCCAGGTGCTGGTGCAGCGCTACGCACCAGGGGCCATCGAGTTCTACCCGCTGATCGCCCTGCCGGTGGCCTTCGCCGTCAGCGCCGGGGTGGGCATGGCCCTGGAGCGCACGGTGATCCGCCACCTCTACGGTCGCCCGCTGGAAACCCTGCTGGCCACCTGGGGCATCAGCCTGATCCTGATCCAGGCCGTGCGCCTGCTGTTCGGCGCGCAGAACGTCGAGGTGAGCAACCCGGCCTGGCTGTCCGGCGGCATCCAGCTGCTGCCCAACCTGGTGCTGCCGTACAACCGCATCGTCATCATCGTGTTCGCCCTGGCCGTGGTGCTGCTCACCTGGCTGCTGCTCAACCGCACGCGGCTGGGCCTGAACGTGCGCGCGGTCACCCAGAACCGCAACATGGCGGCCTGCTGCGGGGTGTCCACCGGGCGCGTCGACATGCTCGCCTTCGGCCTGGGCTCCGGCATTGCCGGGCTGGGTGGCGTGGCCCTGAGCCAGGTCGGCAACGTGGGGCCGGACCTTGGCCAGAGCTACATCATCGACTCGTTCCTGGTGGTGGTGCTCGGCGGTGTCGGGCAACTGGCCGGCAGCCTCTGGGCGGCCTTTGGCCTGGGTATCGCCAACAAGCTGCTGGAGCCGCAGATCGGTGCGGTGCTCGGCAAGATCCTCATCCTTGCGCTGATCATTCTGTTCATCCAGAAGCGCCCGCAAGGCCTGTTCGCCCTCAAGGGACGGGTAATCGACTGATGAACCAGCCACTGCTTGTCACTGCCGCACAAAAGGCCGGGCCGCGTGTTTCGCTGGCCCTCGGCGCCGCCGGGGTGCTGGTGCTGCTGGCCCTGCCGCTGCTGTCACTGCTGCCCGATGGGCACGCGCTGCAGGTTTCGGCCTACACCCTGACCCTGGTGGGCAAGATCCTCTGCTACGCCATCGTCGCCCTGGCGCTGGACCTGGTGTGGGGCTACGCCGGGCTGCTGTCGCTGGGCCACGGGTTGTTCTTCGCCCTGGGCGGCTACGCCATGGGCATGTACCTGATGCGCCAGGCGGCCGGCGACGGCCTGCCGGGGTTCATGGCCTTCCTGTCGTGGAGCGAGTTGCCCTGGTACTGGGCCGGCACCCAGCATTTCGCCTGGGCGCTGTGCCTGGTGGTGCTGGCGCCGGGGCTGCTGGCGATGGTGTTCGGCTGGTTCGCCTTCCGCTCGCGGATCAAGGGCGTGTACTTCTCGATCATGACCCAGGCATTGACCTTCGCCGGCATGCTGCTGTTCTTTCGCAACGAGACCGGCTTTGGTGGCAACAACGGCTTCACCAACTTCCGCACCATCGTCGGCTTTGACGTGACTGCGCCCGGTACGCGGGCGGTGCTGTTCCTGGTCACCGTGCTGTTGCTGCTGGCCAGCCTGTACCTGTGCTGGCGGCTCACCCGCAGCAAGTTCGGCCGCCTGCTCACCGCCGTGCGCGATGCCGAGAACCGCCTGATGTTCTGCGGCTACGACCCGCGTGGCTTCAAGCTGCTGGTGTGGGTGCTCAGCGCCGTGCTGTGCGGCCTGGCCGGGGCGCTGTATGTGCCGCAGGTAGGCATCATCAACCCCAGCGAGATGTCGCCGACCAACTCCATCGAAGCCGCCGTGTGGGTGGCGCTGGGCGGGCGCGGCACGCTGATCGGGCCGCTGCTCGGCGCAGGCCTGGTCAATGGCATGAAAAGCTGGTTCACCGTGGCGTTCCCCGAGTACTGGCTGTTCTTCCTCGGCGCGCTGTTCATCGTCGTCACCCTGTACCTGCCCAAGGGCGTGGTCGGGCTTGTGAAGAAAAGGAGCCAGCCATGAGAGGCGTGCCCCCGGTGCATCCGGAATTCATGCTGGAACCGGTGTTCGACCAACTGGGCGCCGGCCGTGACGCCATCGGCCTTGGCCAGCCGCGCAAGCCCGGGCTCGACACCCGCCATGGCACGGTGCTGAGCCTTGAGGACATCAGCGTCAGCTTCGACGGCTTCAAGGCGCTCAACGGGCTGAACCTGTACATCGGCGTGGGCGAGCTGCGCTGCATCATCGGCCCCAACGGCGCCGGCAAGACCACGATGATGGACGTGATCACCGGCAAGACCCGCCCCGACAGCGGCAGCGCCTACTTCGGCGACACCCTCGATTTGACCCGCATGAGCGAGTACCAGATCGCCCAGGCCGGGATCGGCCGCAAGTTCCAGAAGCCCACGGTGTTCGAGGCGCTGACGGTGTTCGAGAACCTGGAGCTGGCCTTGAAGGCCGACAAGTCGGTGTGGGCCAGCCTGGCCGCGCGCCTGAGTGGCGAGCAGCGCCAGCGCATTGATGAGGTGCTGACCACCTTGCGCCTGCTGCCACTGGCCCAGCGCCCGGCGGGGCTGCTGTCCCATGGGCAGAAGCAGTTCCTGGAGATCGGCATGCTGCTGGTGCAGGAGCCGCAGTTGTTGCTGCTGGACGAACCGGTGGCGGGGATGACCGATGCCGAGACCGAGTTCACCGCCGAGCTGTTCCGCTCGCTGGCTGGCACCCATTCGTTGATGGTGGTGG
Source organism: Pseudomonas parasichuanensis (assembly GCF_021601385.1). Taxonomy (GTDB): domain Bacteria; phylum Pseudomonadota; class Gammaproteobacteria; order Pseudomonadales; family Pseudomonadaceae; genus Aquipseudomonas; species Aquipseudomonas parasichuanensis. The sequence goes on from NZ_BQHO01000006.1 coordinate 18,367, forward strand.
AGCATGACATGGGGTTCGTGGGCAGCATTGCCGACCATGTGACGGTGCTGCACCAGGGCAGTGTGCTGGCGCAAGGGTCGCTGGCGCAGGTGCAGGCGGATGAGCGGGTGGTTGAGGTGTATCTGGGCCGCTGAATTCTGGGTGGCTGTACCGGCCTCATCGCCGGCAAGCCGGCTCCCACAGGGGCTGCGGTTGCACAAATCCTGTGGGAGCCGGCTTGCCGGCGATGAGGCCCGAACACACAAAGCCGATTCGACAAGGACAACACATGCTCAAGATCGACACCCTGCACCAGTACTACGGCGGCAGCCACATCCTGCGCGGCCTGTCCTTCGAGGCCAAGGTCGGCGAAGTCACCTGCCTGCTCGGGCGCAACGGCGTGGGCAAGACCACCCTGCTGCGCTGCCTGATGGGCCTGCTGCCGGCCCGCGAGGGCCGCGTGGAATGGGAAGGCAAGCCGATCACCACCCTCAAGCCGCAGCAACGGGTACAGGCCGGCATCGCCTACGTGCCCCAGGGCCGCGAGGTCTTCCCGCGCCTGACGGTGGAGGAGAACCTGCTGATGGGCCTGTCGCGCTTCCCGGCCCGCGAGGCACGGGAGGTTCCAGCGTTCATCTACGAACTGTTCCCGGTGCTGGAGCAGATGAAACAACGCCGTGGCGGCGACCTGTCCGGCGGCCAGCAGCAACAATTGGCCATCGGCCGTGCCCTGGCCAGCCGCCCGCGCCTGCTGATCCTCGACGAGCCGACCGAAGGCATCCAGCCCTCGGTGATCAAGGAGATCGGCGCGGTGATCCGCCAGCTCGCCGACCGTGGCGACATGGCTATCCTGCTGGTCGAGCAGTTCTATGACTTCGCCGAGGAACTGGCCGACCAGTACCTGGTGATGGCCCGTGGCGAGATCGTCCAGCGCGGGCGCGGCGAAAACATGCAGGCCGAGGGTGTACGTGGCCTGGTTACCATTTAATCTGCATGCACTTCCCTTGCGAGATGCCGTCATGAGTCACCCGCTGCGCGATGCCCTGGTAGAAGACCTGCCTGGCATCCTCGACATCTACAACGACGCCGTGCGCAACACCACGGCGATCTGGAACGAAACCCCGGTCGACCTGGCCAACCGCCAGGCCTGGTTCGAGGCCCGCGCGCAGCAGGGTTATCCGATCCTGGTGGCGACGGATGAAACCGGGGTACTGGGCTATGCCTCGTTCGGCGACTGGCGGCCGTTCGAAGGCTTCCGGCATACCGTCGAGCACTCGGTGTACATCCGTGGCGACCAGCGCGGCAAAGGCCTGGGGCCGATCCTGATGGCGGCACTGATCGAACGTGCGCGCATTTGCGACAAACATGTGATGGTCGCGGCCATCGAAAGCGGCAATGCCGCGTCGATCCGCCTGCACGAACGCCTGGGCTTCGCCACCACCGGGCAGATGGCCCAGGTGGGCGTGAAGTTCGGCCGTTGGCTGGACCTGACCTTCATGCAGCTGAATCTGGACGAGAACGCCCTTCCCCCCTCAAGGAGCTGAACCCCATGAACGCCGCCCACTTGCAACGCGTCACCCACGAAGGCCTGGCCTATTACCGCGAGGGCCTGGTGGCCCTGCTGCTGGATGCGGTGCGACAGGGGGCGTCGGTGGGGTTTCTCGGCGATATCGACGAACAGCAGGCCAATGTCTATTTCGATGAGGTGAGGGCGCGCCTGGCCAGTGGTGAGCAGCTGTTGTGGGTGATTGCCCAGGGCCACGAGGTGCTGGCCAGTGTGCAGCTGGGGTTGTGCCTGAAGCCCAACGGGCTGAACCGGGCCGAGGTGCAGAAGCTGCTGGTGCACAGCGATGCGCGGCGGCGTGGGCTGGGGCAGCAGTTGATGAATGCGCTGGAGGCCGATGCCCGGCGGATCAGGCGGGGGATGCTGTATCTGGATACCGAGGCCGGCTCCGGGGCGGAGGCGTTCTATCGGGCGCTGGGGTACAGCAAGGCGGGGGAGATTCCGGACTATGCCTGTGGGCCGGACGGGGTGTATCGGGCGACGGCGTTGTATTTCAAGGTGCTTGAAAAGGCCTGAGAATCTGGGGGCGCTTTGCGCCCCTTTCGCGACACAAGGCCGCTCCCACAGGAGATCGCGTTCCCCTTGTAGGAGCGGCCTTGTGCCGCGAGAGGGCTGCGCAGCAGCCCCGGTATCTGCAGGAAAAGGCGATCACATCTGGGTAAACCTGCCCAACCGCTGGCGCAACATGCTGTTCTCGCTGCGCAACTGCTGCACTTCCTCCAGCAACTCCAGCGCCAGCGCCACCCCTTCCCACTCCAGCTCAAGCTCCTGATGCAGCTTCACCGCGCGCTTCAAGGTCACCGGCGCACGGTCATCGAACAGCCATTCGTCGGGCGTTCGCCCCGACGGTTCAACAATGCCGTGCTCGACGATCTCGATCACCCAGTCGGCCGTGACATCGGCTTCCTGGCACAGGGTACGCATGTCCAGTTGAACGATCAGGGTGCTGCTCATGGTCACTTACTCCATTGAGTCCTCGGGTTGAACGCAGCCTTCTCGGAGAGCTGGGTCCACAACTCGCGTGCAGCGGCGTCGGACTGGGCCGGCATTACCACCTTGAGCTGGGCATAGAGGTCGCCGCGCTCGCCCTGCTTGTTCAACAGGCCCATGCCCTTGACCCGCAGGCGCTGGCCGCTCTGGCTGTCGGGGCGGATGGTCAGGTTGATCTTGCCGGTCAGGGTCGGCACCGCCACCTTGGCCCCCAGCGCGGCCTCCCACGGGGCCAGCGGCACGGTGATGATCAGGTCATGGCCTTCGACATCGAACAGCGGGTGCGGTGCCATGCGCAGGGTCAGGAACAGATCGCCATTGGCGCCTCCGCCCACACCCGGGGCGCCCTGGCCCTTGAGGCGGATGCGCTCGCCGTCGGTCACCCCGGCGGGAATCTTCACGTTCAGGGTCTTGGTGGTGAACCCGGTGCGCTGCCCGGCGCCGTTGGTCTGCGGCACCTGGAAGCTGATCTGCTTGGATTCGTTGTTCAGGGTCTCTTCAAGGAAGACCGCCAGTTCCAGTTCCACGTCCTGCCCTCGTCTGCCGGTACTGCGCTGTTGCCGGCCGCCACCACCGAAGGGGTTGCCACCCCGGGCGCCGAAGATCGAACTGAAGAAGTCGGAGAAGTCGCCGCCCTCGAAGCCGCCACCGCCATTGCCGCCACGGCTCTGCCAGCCGGGCGGGGCCTGGAACGGCCGGCCGTGCTGGCCACCGTACTTGCGAATTTCGTCGAACTCGGCGCGCTTGTCCTTGTCGCCAAGCACTTCGTAGGCCTCGTTGGCCTCCTTGAATTTGTCCTCGGCGTCACGCTCCTTGCTGACGTCGGGGTGATACTTGCGCGCGAGCTTGCGGTACGCGGCCTTGATCGCCTTCTCGTCCGCGCTCGGTTCGACGCCGAGTATCTTGTAATAGTCTTTGAAGTCCATCTGTGGATCACCAATGTGAAAGTGCAGGTTGCAACTGAAGATAGGGGCCAAGCATAGCCTTTCAAGGTGCGCTTGGCTTTGCCTCACGGCAGACGACCGGTCTTGATTCTGTAGCCAACTGGCATACACTGCGCGGCCGTTTTGCCTCCGGAAGCTTTCCTCTCATGTCTGACGTATCCCCGGCCCGCGCCCTCGGCATCGATTTTGGCACCTCCAACTCCACGGTCGGCTGGCACCGCCCGGGCGTCGAGTCGCTGATCGCCCTGGAAGACGGCAAGATCACCCTGCCGTCGGTGGTCTTCTTCAACATCGAGGAACGTCGCCCGGTGTACGGTCGCCTGGCCCTGCACGAGTACCTGGAAGGCTACGAAGGCCGCCTGATGCGCTCGCTCAAGAGCCTGCTGGGCTCCAAGCTGATCAAGCACGACACCAGCGTGCTGGGCAGCGCCCTGCCGTTCAAGGACCTGCTGGGCATGTTCATCGGCGAGCTGAAAAAGCGTGGCGAAGCCGCCGCTGGCCGTGAATTCGACCAGGTGGTGCTGGGCCGCCCGGTGTTCTTCGTCGATGAAGACCCGGCCGCCGACCAGGAGGCCGAGGACACCCTGGCCGAGGTGGCGCGCAAGATCGGTTTCAAGGACGTGTCGTTCCAGTACGAGCCGATCGCCGCGGCGTTCGACTACGAGTCGGGCATCAGCCGTGAAGAGCTGGTGCTGATCGTCGATATCGGCGGCGGTACCTCGGACTTTACCCTGATCCGCCTGTCGCCCGAGCGTCACTTGGTGGACGAGCGCCAGGACGACATCCTCGCCACTGGCGGCGTGCACATCGGCGGTACCGACTTCGACAAGCAGTTGAGCCTGCAGGGCGTCATGCCGCTGTTCGGTTACGGCAGCCGGATGAAGAGCGGTGCGCTGATGCCCACCAGCTACCACCTCAACCTGGCCACCTGGCACACCATCAACGCCCTGTACTCGCAGAAGTCGCAGCTGGCGCTGGGCAACATGCGCTACGACATCGAGGACACCCTGGGCATCGACCGGCTGTTCAAGCTGATCGAAGAGCGCGCCGGGCACTGGCTGGCGATGGAAGTGGAGGCCAGCAAGATCGAGCTGACCGACCGTGACAGCCGCAGCGTCGACTTTGGCCGTATCGAGCCGGGGTTGTCGGCCGAGCTGACCCGTGCGCTGTTCGAGGACGCCATCGACGGGTTGCTGGAGCGGGTGCGTGGCAGCGTGACCGAGCTGCTGGCCAGGGCGGGTGTGAGCGAGAGCCAGGTGGACACGGTGTTCTTCACCGGCGGTTCCAGCGGCATCCCGGCGCTGCGCAACAGCGTGGCGGCGATGCTGCCCAAGGCGCGGCATGTGGAAGGCAATATCTTCGGCAGCATTGGTAGCGGGCTGGCGATTGAGGCGCGCAAGCGGTACGGCGTCGCCTGATCAGGCTCTAGAACCTGCACCGGCCTCTTCGCGGGCAAGCCCGCGAAGAGGCCGGTGCAGGCTGAAACCCACTTTCAGACCAACTCCATCCGTTTCAACTCACTCTTCAGGTACGCGTAGTAGATCGGCCCCGCCACCACCCCCGGCAGCCCGAACGCCGCCTCGAACACCAGCATCGCCAGCAACAGCTCCCAGGCCTTGGCACTGATCTGCCCGCCGACGATCCGTGCGTTGAGGAAGTACTCGACCTTGTGGATCACGATCAGATAGCCCAGCGCCGCCGCCGCCACCCAGATCGACAGCGACATCCCGACGATGGTGATCAGGGTGTTGGACATCAGGTTGCCGATCACTGGCAACAACCCAAGCAGGAAAGTCAGCACGATCAGCGTCTTGGTCAGCGGCAGGTGCACGCCAAACAGCGGCAGCACCACGGCCAGGAAGATGCCGGTGAACGCGGTGTTGAGCAGCGAGATCTTGATCTGCGCGAAGACGATGTTGCGAAACGCCTGTACCAGCAGGCTCAGGCGCTCGAACAGCGCCGCAGCCAGGGGCTTGCGCCGGGAAATGTCGGGGATGCGCTGCAGGGCGACGATGGCGCCGAGGATCATGCCGATCAGCAGCGTCACGAACATGTGCGCCATGCCCTTGCCCACCAGCTGCAGGTCGCTCAGGTGGCTCTTGATCCAGTCACCGATGGCCACCTTGAACTCGGCGGCACTGGCCGGCAGGTAGGCTTCGATGAACGGTGGCAACTGCCCACGGGCGCGCTCGACCAGGGCCATGAACTTGTCCAGCGAGGCACCGGGGTTCTCGGCTTCATGCAACAGGAAACTGAAGGCGCCGGCGAACAGCAGGGTCAGGGTGCTCACCACCAGAGTGCCCAGCAGGGCCACCGCCAGCCAGCGCGCGCGCTGCCCGGCGATCAGCGGTTGCAGGCGTGGGGTGAGCATGTTGACCAGCTCGAACACCAAGAGGCCGGCCAGCAGGCTGGGGAGCAACTTCAGGGGCAGTGCCAGCAACAGGCCGGCAATGACGATGACCAGGCTGGCAAGGGAGATCTGGCGGGGGGTGAAGGTCATACAGCCTCGACGGCAGACAGCGGAAAGTCCCGCAGTCTGCCAGCCTTCAAAGCACAGGCATAGGCGCAGGTCATTTCTTCTTCAGGCAGTCGCTCATGAAGGCTTTGCGCTCATCGCCCTTGAGTGCCTTGGCGCCCGCGTCAGCGTTGCAGGTCTTCATCTTGTCCTGCTGGGTCTGCGGCACATCCTTTTTCAGGCAGGTGCTCATGAACGCCTTGCGTTCATCGCCCTTGAGCGCCTTGGTGGTGGCGTCGGCGTTGCAGGTCTTCATCTTTTCCTGTTGCGCGGTGGCGGCGAATCCTTGCCCTGCGATCAACATGCCCAGCACCAGCAGTGGCACATTCAGCAACTTCATGGAGTGGTCTCCTTGGCGGCGCGCCCGATGCGCGCGTGTCGAGCTGAGTGTAGACAAGAATTCTTACACCTCTGCCCGGGCCCGCCGCCGGTACTGCTCCGGCGTGCAGCTGGCCTGGCGCTGGAACATGGCGATGAAGGCCGAGCCGCTGCTGTAGCCGAGGTCGAAGGCGATGGCCTGGATCGGCGTACCAGCCTCCAGTGCCTCGATAGCCCGCAGAAAACGCAGGCGCAGGCGCCACTCGCCAAAGCTCATGCCCAGCTCGCGCAAAAAATGCCGGGCCAGGGTGCGTTCGCTGACATGCACCTGCGCAGCCCAGTCGGCCAGTGGGCGGTTGTCGCCGGGCTCGGCCTGCAGCCCGGCGAGCACCTGGCCCAGGCTGTCGCTGTGGGCGAACGGCAGGTAGCAGGTTTGCCTCGGTGCCTGGTGCAACTGGTCGAGCAGGACCTGTACCAGGCGCTGGTCGCAGGCGTCCTGGGCCACCTTGAGGTCGCGCCGGGCGAAGTCGCCGAGGATCGCCTTGAGGATGTCGCTGACCACCAGGCTGCAGGGCTGGCCTGGCAGCTCGGCACACAGGCTGCGGTCCAGATACACCGAGCGGTAGACGATGGCCTGGGGGTTGTAACAGCCGTGCTCGGTGCCCGGCGGCACCCACACGGCGTAGTGGGGGGGCGAGATGAAGCGCTGGCCTTCGACATCCAGGTGCATCACGCCGTGGGAGGCGTAGTTGAGCTGGCCCCAGGGGTGGCGATGGGGTGCGCTCTGGCTGTCGGCGCCAAATTCGTCGTAGCGGAAATAGACCGGGGCCGGGAGCTGGTCGAATTGCGGGAGGGTGAGGTACTGGCGGGGCATGTTGGCTGCTTCGCGGGGCGGGTTGTCTGGATGGGAGTATAGGATTTCAAACAGACAATTGATAATGCCGGGCTATCGGGGCCTGCGTCGCAGGCCTTCGCGGGTAAACCCGCTCCCACAAGGATCACGCCAAACCTGTGGGAGCGGGCTTGCCCGCGAAGGGCCGCGCAGCGGCCCCAATCTGCCACTGCGAGTACCCGCTACATGAATTACCTCTTCCCCCTCACCGCCATCCTCATCTGGGCCGGCAACACCGTGGTCACCAAGCTGTCCGCCGGCGCCATCTTCCCGGCCGAGATCGGCTTCTACCGCTGGCTGCTGGCCGGCCTGCTGTTCACCCCGTTCCTGCTGCCCCAGGTGTGGCGCAACCGCGCGGCGATCCGCCCGCACCTGGGCAAGGTCTTCGTGCTGGGCGTGCTGGGCATGGCCATCTACCAGAGCCTGGCCTACTTCGCCGCCGGCATCACCAGCGCCACCAACATGGGCATCATCCTCTCGCTGATGCCGCTGATGTCGCTGGCCCTGTCCATCGCCTGGCTGGGCCAGCGGTTGAGCTACGGCGCGTTGCTCGGCGCGCTGGTGTCGTTCTTCGGCGTGCTCGAGGTGGTCTCGGCGGGCCAGCCTTCGGCGCTGCTGCACCAGGGCCTGAACAGCGGCGACCTGATGATGCTGGTGGCCACCTTCGCCTATGCGCTGTACAGCTTCCTGCTGAAGAAATGGCAACTGCGCCTGCCGCCGATGCAGCTGCTGTACCTGCAAATACTGGTGGCGATCCTGGTGTTGCTGCCGCTGTTCCTGCTGTCGCCCAAGACGGGGCTGAACGGCCACAACATTGGCCTGGTGGTGTATGCCTGCGTGCTGGCCTCGATGGTTGCGCCACGGGTGTGGATGCAGGCGGTGCACCGGCTTGGGCCGAGCCGGACCACGCTGTTTTTCAACTTGCTGCCGGTGGTGACGGCGGTGATTGCTGCTGTGGTGCTGGATGAGCAGCTGGCGAGCTATCACCTGGTTGGCGGGCTGTTGACCTTGGCTGGCGTGTTGCTGGCCGAGCGCTGGACGACGCCGGTGCGTCGGTAGCGTACCCTGTGGGAGCCGGCTTGCCGGCGATGCAGGCGCCGCAGTGTCGGGCACCGGCTTCGCCGGTGATCGCCGGCAAGCCGGCTCCCACAGGATGAAAGACTTCGTTGTCAGAGATTCCCGCTACAACCCTGCAGCCTTCAGCCGCGTCGCATGCTCGGTAAACAGCCGCACCGGCTCGGCGCCCTTGCCCACCGCACCAAGCGACTGGTTGACGATGTCCAGGTGGTCGAGCGGGTAGTCGTCGCCGATCACCTGGCCCAGGTGCGAACTGAAGCGCCCGACCATGCCATCGCACTGGCCTTTCTCCCTGACGAAACTGCGGGCGAACAGGCGGCAGAAGCGGTTGCTGCCATCAAAACGGTTGCGCCCCTGGTCGGTGAGCCCGGGCTGCAAGGTGCCGGACCAGGAGTAGTAGCGCACCCCGTTCACCTCACCCGGCCCCTCCCCGCCCCAGACCTCGGGCAGCCCCTGTGGATAAGCCTGGTTGAACAACGCCACCCCGGCGCTGGTCAACGACTGGTGCGAAGCATGCACATCGATCGGTAGCGGGTCGCGGCGCCAGCCGGTCTCCAGCCACACCAGCAACACCGCCAGGCCATGCAGCACAGCCTTGAGAATACGCCCTTGGGGTGAGTCGCCCGGTGCCGTGCGCTCCAGGTGGTCGGCCAGCTCCGAGCCATGGTTGGGCCCGGCCACCGAGGTCACCGAGGCTACCCGGTCAGGGCGTTTCGCCGCCGCATAGCGGGCACTCAGCGAACCCTGGCTGTGGCCGATCAGGTTGACCTTTTCGGCCCCCGTGCGCAGGCAGATGTCTTCGATGATGGCCAGCAGCTGCTCGCCGCGCACCTCGCTGCCATGCAAGGGCGAGACCTGCACCGGGAACACCTGCGCACCGCCCCGGCGCAGCGCCGGGACGATGCCGAACCAGTAGGGATAGATAAGCAATCGCACGAACCCGAGCATGCCCGGCACCAGCACCAGTGGATAGCGTGTAGCCAACGCCTGCGTCATTGCCCCAGCCCCTTTCCATGGACACCGGCCCACACTACAGCGCTGCCGAAGCCCTGTGCAATCGAACTCCTGGCGCGCCGTGCGGTTCCAAGCAGAACAGACCCTTGAGCAAGGAGCGGGACCATGTACAAGCAGACCCTGGCCATTCTTCTGGCAAGCGCCACCCTCGCCGCCTGCAGCAGCCGCCCGGAAAACCCGGTGGACTACGTGACCTACCGCGACCAGCCGCTGGTCAAGCAGGTGGAGAACGGCATGACCATGCAGAAGGTCATCGCCATCGGTGGCAACCCGTCGAATGTCATCGACTTGCCCCATGGTGGCACCTGCAATGACTACATCCTCAACCGCGACGGCCACCAGCAGCCCTACTACGTGCGCTTTGACGCCACCGGGCACGTCGACGCCAAGGGCTTCAAGACCTGCAAGCAACGCCAGCAAGACAGCGACGCCGCCCACGGCGCATGACCACCCCTGATGCTTTCGGAGATGAACATGAGCGTTGAACTGACCGATGTGAAAACCCTGCGCGAACGTGCGCGCAAGCATGCCGAGAACGGCGCGGTGACCGAGGGTTACCACGCCGACCGCGAGAAAATCCTGCGCCTGCTCAATGAGTCGCTGGCTACCGAGCTGGTGTGCGTGCTGCGTTACAAGCGCCACTACTTCATGGCCAGCGGTATCAAGGCCAGTGTCGCTGCCACAGAGTTTCTTGAACATGCCAACCAGGAGGCGCAGCACGCCGACAAGCTGGCCGAGCGTATCGTGCAACTGGGCGGCGAGCCGGACTTCAACCCGGACCACCTGAGCAAGCATTCACATGCCCAGTACGTGGAGGGCAAGAACCTGAAGGAGATGGTGCTGGAGGACCTGGTGGCCGAGCGCATCGCCATCGACAGCTACCGCGAGATCATCCAGTTCATCGGTGACAGCGACCCGACCACGCGGCGGATCTTCGAGGACATCCTGGCCCAGGAAGAAGAGCACGCGGACGATATGTCGGATCTGTTGCAGGGGTTGTGAATATTGGGGGCGCTGTGCGCCCCTTTCGCTGGCAAGCCAGCTCCCACAGAGATCACGCTGTACCTGTGGGAGCCGGCTTGCCGGCGAAAGGGCCGCGAAGCGGCCCCATTCACCTCATTTCTTGGCCTTCACCGCCGCCGGCGCCTTGCCGGCTTTCATTTGCTGCAACAGCGGCGTGCACTGGTTCGGCGCATCACCACTGCTCGGCGCGATCAGTGCCAACAGCCCCGCCGCCGGCCCCACGACCACCCCCAATGCCACCATCCCCGCGCCACGCAGCGCCAGCGGCACCGCCTGCACACCGGCATTGGGCTTGGCGAACGGCCCACGTACATACAGCGGTGAGCGCAGCGAGAACAGCCGCACACCCTTGGATTCCGGGGTGATCTTCAGGTCCAACTGCTCGCTGGCGAAGTTGGCCGTACCATTGATGTAGATGATCGCGTTCTCGGTATCGAAGACGAACAAACGAGTGGTGGCCAGGCCGTCCTTGATGCCCACGTCGGCCGCCGCACAATTGATCTTCACGTCCTCGTCGCCGAACAGCTTTCCGACCACATAGTTGCCGACGTTGAGCCCGGCGATCTCCATCAGGCTGCGGCTGATGGCGCCATCGTTGATCAGCAGGCGCAGGTCACCGTTGGAGGTGCCGAGCAAGGCCGCCACCGAGTTGCCGCGGCCGCGCAGGTCGGCATCGCCATTGAGTTCACCAAAGCTGGTCTGCATCGGCGCGAAGCTGGGGAACAGCTGCTTGAGCTTGAAACCCTGGGCGGTGAGCCTGGCACGGCCCTGCAGCGGCGAGGTGCGCCCGTCCAGGCTGATGTTGGAATCGAGGTTGCCGCCGGCCACGCCGAAGCGCAGCGGTTCCAGGCGCAACAGGCCATCGTCGAGGATCACATGGGCGGCCAGGTCGTTGAACGGCAGTTGCTCGCTGTGGACGATGCGCTTGCCGGCGAACGTGACGTCGGCGTCCATGGCCCGCCAGCGCTCGGTGCGGAACTCTTCCACCGGCAGCACCTTGCCCGCCGGTTGCTTGCTGGCACCGCCACGGGCTTTCTGCTGGCTGTTGGAGTCGGCGCCAATCAGCGGCGCAAGGTCCTTGAACAGCAGCTGGTTCGACACCAGGTTGCCGGACAGCTTTGGCCGGGGCTGGCTGGCGACGAAGGCCAGGTCGCCATGGATATCACTGGCGCCGATCTTGCCGTTGAAGCCTTCGTAGCGGAACTGCGCGCCGTCCGCGGCATGCAGGTTGGCGTTGAGGTGGCCGTCGGTTTCATAGGCCGGGGTGTCGGGCAAGGTCACGCCGGTGAGCGGGTAGAGGTTGCCCAGGCTGCTGCCGGACAGCTTCAGGCGTAGGTCGAGGGCACCCAGGTTGCGCGGGTCGGTCAGGGTACCGGCCAGCGCCACCTGGGTATCGCCAATGCGGGCATCGGCCTGCAGCGGGAACGGCTGGCTGGCATCCTGCAGCGCCAGCAGGCCGCCGATCTTGCCGGTAGCCGCCACTGCCTGGCCTTTGTAGCGGCCCAGGGCCTTGAGGCCGAAGGCGTAGGCCTGGGCGTTGCCGGCCTTGTCGGCGCGGGCCTTGCCGACGATGTCGCTGAACGGGATCGGTTTGCCCAGCGGGTCGATCTGCACCTTCAGGCTGGTCTTGAGGGTCTGGTCGTCGAAGCTGACATTGCCCTGATCGAAACCAATGGCGCCGATATCCAACACCCATTTCGACGGTGGCTCGTTCTCGTCCTTGGGCCCGAAGTCGAAGGTCCAGTTGGCGCGGCCGTCGGCCAGCCGGGTGAGGCTGGCGCTGGGCTTGACCAGGTCGATGCGCGGAATGCTGATGCGCTGGACGATCAACGGCAGCGGCGCCAGGCGGAACTCGACCCGCTCGAGGCCGACCATGCGTGGTTCCTTCAGCCAGTCCGGGTTACCCAGCGTGAGGTCTTCGGCGGTGAAGTGCGGCCATGGCACGAAAGCACGCCAGCCGCCTTCTTCAGGCGCGGTGCGCCAGTGCACGGCCAGGTTGCCGTTGATCGCGAAGGGCCGATGCAGGGCTTCGGACACTTTCTCGTTGAGCAGCGGCTTGACGCGGTTCCAGTCGAAAGTGGCAATCACCACCACCAGGATCGCCAGCAGCGTGGCCAGGGTGGCGATGGTCCAGACAAGGATTCTGGCGGGGCGCGTCATTGCGGGGTTCTCCTGGCTGCCGGGCACGAGGCGGGCATAACGATGGCACTTAGAATGTCGGACTGACGAAAACCCTCAGGGTTTAGTCCGGGTTGCCATGATAGCGAAGTTTTCCTGGCGCCTTTCTGCGCTATTGGTCGGCCGCGCGCCGTGGTGTTACTGCGAAATCGGTAGCGCACTATGTCGTAGTAACCGCTACAACCCTTGATCCAGAGCCGTCGCACCTGAGTATCAATAGCGTCGATTGTTACCATTACCCTGATGAACTTCTCTCTGGCGTTACGCGGCGTAGCATTGCCTCCGTAGCCACTTTCCAGCCCCCGAGAGGAGCACCGAATCATGAAACGCCATCTGCTGCTGAGCCTGACCCTGTCCGTACTTGCCGCCAACGCTTTCGCCCTGCCTGCTGAAGACCAGCACCTGAGCGCCGAATCGCGCTCCAGCGCAGCCACCGTTGCCCAGCCGCTGAACAGCCTGGCTGAAGGTGGCGCCGAACGCCTGCAGGAACGTGCCGGTCGCGTCGCTGAAGGTGGCTCGGATCGCCTGATCGAACGTAACAACCGCGTTGCCGAAGGTGGTTCGGACCGCGTGATCGAACGTAACAACCGCGTTGCCGAAGGTGGTTCGGACCGCGTGATCGAACGCAACAACCGCGTCGCCGAAGGTGGTTCGGACCGCGTGATCGAACGCAACAACCGCGTCGCCGAAGGTGGCTCGGACCGTCTGCTCGAACGCAACAACCGCGTCGCCGAAGGTGGCTCGGACCGTCTGGTCGAACTCAGCCGTGTGAGCTGATCGCCATGGCCGAAAACCATAAACCGCCCCGCTGCATCTGCTCCCCACCTAGCCCGGTCCATTGACCGGGCTTTGTTTTTTTATCCAGAATGGCCAGCCTCACAGTCACAGAATCCTGCCCCATGCTGCCGCGTGCCGAACAAAAGCTACAAACCCGCCAAGCCTTGCTGGACGCCACCTGCCAGCTCATGGAGAGCGGCCGTGGCTTTGGCAGCATCAGCCTGCGCGAAGTGGCCAAGGCCGCCGGCATCGTGCCCACTGGCTTCTACCGCCACTTCCCCGACATGGACACCCTGGGCCTGGCGCTGGTCGCCGAGATCGACACCACCTTCCGCCAGACCATCCGCCTGGTGCGGCACAACGAATTCGAGCTGGGTGGCATCACCGACGCCTCGGTGCGCATCTTCCTCGACGTGGTCAACGCCCACCGCGCCCAGTTCCTGTTCCTTGCCCGCGAGCAGTACGGCGGTTCGCAAGTGGTGCGCCAGGCCATCGCCCGCCTGCGCCAGGACATCAGCAGCGACCTGGCCACCGACCTTGCGCGCATGCCGCGTTGGCAGCACCTGGACGGCGCCGCCCTGGCGGTAATGGCCGACCTGGTGGTCAAGACCGTGTTCGCCACCCTGCCGGAGCTGATCGACAGCCCTGAGCCGGGTAACCCACAGGCGATGACGGCGCAGGAGAAGATCACTCAGCAGTTGCGCTTTATCTTCGTCGGTGCGCGGCATTGGCAGGGGTTGGGGAACCCGGGCTGAATGCTTGCCTGTGCCGGCCCCATCGCCGGCAAGCCGGCTCCCACAGGGCTGGCGTCGGCCACGATACCTGTGGGAGCTGGCTTGCCAGCGATGAGGCCATCACAGGCAACCCAGCTCAGCACATCTGCTACTATTGCGCCCTGCCCGACCGTCCATGAGCGCCAGCATGTCCGACCCCCGCCCTGCTTTGACCCATTTCCAACAGCACTTCGCCGAACGCATCGTGCCGCTGTGGCAAGGTCCGGGCTGGAACGCCGAGATGGCCCTGCCCTACGAGGCGCTGGACGCCGAGCACCGCCCATTGCCGGTTCAGCGCTACCGCGCCATGGCCTGCGCGCGCCAGCTGTACCTGTTCAGCAGCCGCATCGAGCAACCGGGCGCGGCCGAACGCGCAGCGGCGCTGTTCCGCTCGCTGCAAAAGCATTTCCATGACCCCGAACACGGCGGCTGGTTCTACAGCATCGATGCCCAAGGCAAACCACTGGATCGGCGCAAGGACCTCTACACCCACGCCTTCATCGTCTTCGCCTGTGCCCATTACTGGGGCAAGGTGGGTGAAGGGTTGGTGCAAGCCACGCTCAATGGCGCCCTGGAAGTGGTTACCGAGCAGTTTGCCCGTGACGATGGCCTGTACGAGGCCAGCCTGGCTGAAGATTGGTCTGACGTGGGCAGCGGCCCACTGCAAAATCCACAGATGCACCTGGCCGAAGCCTTCCTGCAAGTGCTGGCCGTGCGTAAGGATGAACAGGTACAGCAAGCGTTGCTGCAACTGTGCGATGCCCTGCAGGCGCAGTTCGTCGAACCGCAACAAGGCCTGATGCTGGAGAAACCGCGCGGGGCTGTGGATAACTGGTTCGAACCCGGCCACCAATTCGAATGGTTCTACCTGCTCGACAGCTCGCCACTGCTGCGCGGCACGCCGCTGCATGCCTCCATCAGCCGAGCATTCGGCTACGCCGAACAGTGCGGGGTGAAGGATTGCGCGGTGCTGGCGATGCTGGACGTGAACGGCAAGGTGCTCGACGCCACCCAACGGATCTGGGCCCAGGTGGAGTATCTGCGGGCGCTGGTACTGCGCCCAGGCAGCGATGAGAAATTGCGGCAGCAGTTGCACGCCCTTGAAGGGCAGTTCCTGCATGCAGGTGGCTGGTATGAATGCCGTGATGGCAGCGGCGCGGTCAGCCGGCATGACATGCCCTCGACCACCCCTTATCACCTGGCGACCTGCCTGGAAGGGTTGCAGCGCCAGGGCTGATGTATTCGCCGCTGCGCTTTACCCGCGAATGGGCCGCGAGGCGGCCCCTGTCACAACGTTCAACCCTTGGCCGAACGATCGATCGAGAACCCGGCCCAATCCTGGCTCACCGGCATCAGCTCGAGGCTGTTGATGTTGATGTGCGCCGGTTGGTTGAGGATCCAGAAGATGGTCTCGGCGATGTCCTGCGGCTGGATCGGCTCGGCGCCCGCGTAGGTGGCGTCGTACTTGGCCTGGTCACCGCCGAAGCGCACCAGCGAGAATTCGCTCTCGCACAGGCCCGGCTCGATGTTGCTCACCCGCACCCCGGTACCGCGCAGGTCGCAGCGCAGGCTCAGCGAGAACTGGCCGACGAACGCCTTGGTGCCGCCGTACACATTGGCGCCCGGGTACGGGTAGTTGCCCGCCACCGAACCGACGTTGAGGATCGACGCACCGCGGCCGTGGGCGATCAGGCGTGGCAGCAGCAGGCGGGTGGTGTACATCAAGCCTTTGATGTTGGTATCGACCATGGTTTCCCAGTCGTCCAGGCTGCAGTTCTGCGCGGCATCGACACCCAGCGCCAGGCCGGCATTGTTGACCAGGCCCTGCAGTTTGTCGAAGGCCGGCGGCAGGCTGGCAATGGCCGCCTCCATGGCTTTGCGGTCACGCACATCGACCACCAGGCCGTGCACTTCGGTCTTGGCCGACAGTTCCTGGCACAGCGCATCCAGGCGCTCCTTGCGCCGACCAGTGAGCACCAGCTTCCAACCCGCATCGGCGAAACGGCGGGCGGTGGCCTCACCGAAACCGGAAGTCGCGCCAGTGATGAATACGGTGGATGTCATGCTCTTCTCCTTAGCTGTGGGTTGCCGTTTACAGGCCTCGCAGCATGCCCGGCGCGAGGCGTGGCGACAACCGTTTCAGCAACTGAACAAAAAACGCTCAATACCAGCAAAGCCCCTAGCTAGAAGGCTTTAATCGAGCTATACGCATCTTATCCACAAGCCTTTCCCCATGGATTGGGGGCAACTCGTCGGTTTCAGGGAACCCTTTGCCCGGGCAATGGCCTGTGGAAATCCTTCAGTGATGGCGCAACGCTTTCAACCATGCCGCTTGCGGCAGTCTGTCCAACGTTTTTACACAGAGTTATCCACAGAAATCCACCCTTTGTGGACACGCCCTTCCTCAGGCAAAAAACGCCGTTGAATCAACCACAAAGCTTACCTGATCAAAAAACGTACAAACCCTTGAAAGCCTTGCAGGCAAAGGCGTGCAGCGAGGTGCCACCATGTTTTCCACAGGTGGTTCCACATAATCCGTGGAAAGTTTTCTACCTGTGGAAACAAGGGTTTGCGAGGGGGTTGTGGAGTGCTTCGAGAAAGATATGCGACAAGTTGTCCACATGCGGTGAAAGCATCGCGGGGCAAGCCGCTTCTGCGACTCGCCCTGCAATTGCCGAATCAGTGCCCGCCCAGATAGGCGTTACGCACCTCCTCGTTCACCAGCAGCTCCTGCCCCGTCCCGGTCATGCGGATCTGCCCGTTGACCATCACATAGGCGCGGTCGGAAAGCTTCAGCGCGTGGTTGGCGTTCTGCTCGACGAGGAAGATGGTCATGCCGCTCTGCGCCAGCTCGCGCAGGGTGGCGAAGATCTGCTTGACCACGATCGGCGCCAGCCCCAGGGACGGCTCATCGAGCAGCAACAGCTTGGGCCGGCTCATCAGCGCCCGGGCGATGGCAAGCATCTGCTGTTCACCGCCGGACATGGTCATCGCCCGCTGGTTACGCCGTTCCTTGAGCCTGGGGAACAGCGAGAACATGTGCTGCATGTCCTCATCGGCGTATTTATCGCCAATGGGGATGGTGCCCATCATCAGGTTCTCCTCGACGGTCATGTCGGGGAACACCCGGCGCCCTTCTGGGGACTGGGCGATGCCGTTGGAGGCGATGTAGTGCGACGACTTGCGGGTGATGTCGGTGCCGCGGTAGATGATCTGCCCGGCCGCCGCCCGCGGCTGGCCGAAGATCGACATCAACAAGGTCGACTTGCCCGCGCCGTTGGCGCCGATCAGGCTCACAGTCTCGCCTTCGTTGATGTGCATCGAGACTTTCTTCAGGGCCTGGATCGGCCCGTAGAACACCTCGAGGTCCTTCAGTTCGAGAATGGGTGCACTCATACCAGCTCCTCTTCGTCGGCACCCAGGTAGGCGGCGATCACCGTCGGGTTGTGGCGGATGTCCTGCGGCGCACCTTCGGCGATCACGTTGCCGTGGTCGAGCACGACGATGTGGTCGGAAATGCTCATGACCATGCCCATGTCGTGCTCGATCAGCACCACGGTGATGTCATGCTCGTCGCGCAGCACGCGGATCATGCGGCTGAGCGCCTCGGTTTCCTGCGGGTTGAGGCCGGCGGCCGGTTCGTCCAGGCAGATGATCTTGGGCCGCGTGCACATGGCCCGGGCGATCTCCAGGCGGCGTTGCTGGCCATAGGAGAGCTCACCGGCCAGGCGGTTGGCGCAGTCGACCAGGTCGACCACCTCCAGCCAGTAGAAGGCATGGTCCAGCGCTTCGCTCTCGGCCTGGCGGTAGCCCTTGGTGTTGAGCACGCCGGCCAGCAGGTTGCGGTTGACCCACATGTGCTGGGCCACCAGCAGGTTCTCCACCACCGACATTTCCTTGAACAGGCGGATGTTCTGGAACGTGCGCGCCAGCCCTGCCCGGTTGACCAGGTGGGTACCGCCGAACATCTTGTAGTACATGCGGTTGGCGAAACGCGCTGGCGAGACGAAGTCGGTGGGCCGGAAACGCTCGCCCAGCAGCTGGATGACGTTGGTGCTGCTGCCGCGCACATTCAATTCAATACGCCCGCCACTGGCCTTGTAGAAGCCGGTCAGGCAGTTGAACACGGTGGTCTTGCCGGCACCGTTGGGGCCGATCAGGGCGAAGATCTGGTTGCGCTTCACTTTCAGGCTGACATCGCTCAGCGCCTTGATCCCGCCGAACTGCATCATCAGGTTGTCGACCGACAGAATGATTTCGTCGCTCATGGCGCCACTCCTTTACGCGGGACTACACCGGTACGGCTGATGCGGATCAGCCCCCGCGGTCGCCAGATCATCATCAGCACCATCAGCACGCCGAACAGCAGCACGCGGTACTCGGAGAAGCTGCGCAGCAGCTCGGGGGCCACGGTCAGCACGAAGGCAGCAATTACCACGCCCACGGTCGAGCCCATGCCGCCGAGTACGACGATGGCGAGGATCAGCGCCGACTCGAAGAAGGTGAACGACGACGGGTTGACGAAGCCCTGGTAGGTGGCGAAGAACACACCGGCAAGGCCCGCGGTAGAAGCGCCGAGGGTGAAGGCGGAGAGTTTGACCAGCACGTGGTTCAGGCCCATCGAGCGGCAGGCGATCTCGTCTTCGCGCAGCGCCTCCCAGGCACGGCCGACCGGCATGCGGGTCAGGCGGTGCTTGATGTACAGCACGGCCAGCACCACCAGGAACAGCACTGCGTAGATGAACACGAACTTGAGGTTGGCGTTGTATTCGAAGCCGAAGAACTCATGGATCGGCACCCCGCCGTCCTTGGCCCGGCGACCGAACTCCAGGCCGAAGATGGTCGGCGACGGCGCCGGCATGCCGTTCGGGCCTCCGGTGAACGACAGCCAGTTGTTCAGCACCAGGCGGATGATTTCACCGAAGCCCAGGGTCACGATCGCCAGGTAGTCACCGTGCATCCGCAACACCGGGAAGCCGAGGATGCACCCCGCCAGCGCGGCGGCGATGGCCGCCAGCGGCAGCACGCTCCAGAAGCCCAGACCCAGGTATTGATAGCCCAGCGCCAGGCCGTAGGCACCAATGGCGTAGAAGGCCACGTAACCCAGGTCGAGCAGGCCGGCCAGGCCGACCACGATGTTCAGGCCCAGGCCCAGCAGCACGTAGATCAGGCCGAGGATGACCACGGTCAGCAGGTACTTGTTGGCGAAGATGGGGAACACGATGGCGATCACGATCAGCGCCGGGATGATGTAGCGCAGGCGCGACTTGTAGTCCGGCGCCAGCACGTGCACGCCCGAACCACCACTGTCGAAGCCCTGGAGCATGCGCAGGCCGGTGGCGGTCTGCAGGAACAGGCTGAGCACGAAGCGCCCGACCATCACCCCGCCGACCAGCCAGGCCACGCGGGACGGCTGGGCGTTGAAGGTGTAGCCGTCGAGCACCACGCCGACGACCGGACCGAACACGATAAGCGCCAGCAGGCCGGCGACGATGGTTTCGATCAGGCTGCGCTTGAGATCGAAACCTTTGTTTGCAACAGCAGGGGCAGTATTGGCAGCGGACATGTTCACACCTTAGCCACGAGCGGGCGACCCAGCAGGCCTTGGGGACGGAAGATGAGGATCATCACCAGCAGCGAGAAGCTGAACACGTCCTTGTAGTCGGAGTTGATCAGGCCGGAGAACAGCGACTCGGAAATCCCCAGGATGATCCCGCCGAGCATGGCGCCGGGAAGTGAGCCGATCCCGCCGAGCACGGCGGCGGTGAACGCCTTGATGCCGATGATGAAGCCGGCATAGAAGTCGAAGGTGCCGTAGTTCATGGTGATCAACACGCCCGCCAACGCGGCCATCACCGCGCCGATGACGAACACGTAGGAGATCACCCGGTCGGTGTTGATGCCAAGAATAGAGGCCATCTTGCGGTCTTGTTGCGTGGCCCGGCACATGCGGCCGAGCTTGGTGTACTTGATCACGTAGGTGAGCAGGCCCATGCCGACGAAAGCGGCGACCAGGATGAAGATCTTGGTATAGGTCAGCTGGACGAAACCGCTGCCGACGTCGATGCGCATGGCACCTTCGAGCAGCGTGGGTACGCCCTGCTGGCGGGCGCCCTGGCTGATCTGCGCGTAGTTCTGCAGGATCAGCGAAATGCCGATGGCGCTGATCAGCGGTGCCAGGCGGGTGGAGTTGCGCAGGGGCTTGTAGGCGATGCGCTCGATGGTGAAGCCGTAGACGCCGGTGACGACCACGGTGAACAACAGCGTGCCGAGCATCAGCAAAGGGAACGACTCGATGCCGAAGTAGGCCAGCAATGCCAGGCTGATCGCCGCGAGGTACGCGGAGATCATGTACACCTCGCCGTGCGCGAAGTTGATCATGCCGATGATGCCATAGACCATTGTGTAGCCGATGGCGATCAGGCCATAGACCGACCCGAGGGTCAGGCCATTGACCAGTTGCTGCAGGAAAATACCATCCATAACGCAATCTCACCTGATTGAGATTGCACGAGCGCCGACCACGGCGGGCCACGGTGAAGTGGCCGTTGCGGCGCAGAACCGTGCAGATCTACGAATAAAGACAGCTGCTGCGGGGCGTTGGCCCGGGCTTGCGCGCCCGGGCCCCACCCTGGTTATTTTTGTTTTTCGAGCTGGTGGTACTTGCCGTCTTTATCCCACTGGTAGACCACGTAGTCGGACACGGTCAGGTCGCCCTTGCTGTCCCACTTCTTCTCGCCCATGACGGTCTTGACCGGGTTGGCCTTGAGCCACTTGGCGGCGTCCTCGCCCTTGTTCGACTTGGCGCCGTTGAAGCCGGCAGCCAGTGCCTGCAGCGAAGCGTAGGCGTACAGGGTGTAGCCTTCCGGCTCGGTACCATTCTTGCGGAACTCCTCGACCACCGCCTTGCTGTCGGGCAGCAGGCGTGGGTCGGCGCCGAAGGTCATGTACACGCCATCGACGTATTGAGCACCGCCTGCGGTGGTGACCAGTTCGTCGGTGACGATGCCGTCGTCGGACATGAACTTGACGTCCTTCAGGCCCTGCTCGCGCAGCTGGCGTACCAGCGGGCCGGCCTCTGGGTGCAGGCCACCGAAGTAGACGACGTCGGCACCGGCGGCGCGGATCTTGGTGACCACGGCGCTGAAGTCCTTCTCGCCGCGGGTCAGGCCTTCGTACAGGACCGGCGTGACCCCGCGCTTGATCAGCTGTGCCTTGGTCGCGTCGGCCAGGCCCTGGCCGTAGGTGTCCTTGTCGTGAAGCACAACTACTTTCTTGCCCTTGAGTACATCGACGATGTAGTCGCCGGCAACGATGCCCTGCTGGTCGTCACGGCCACACATGCGGAACATCGCAGACAAGCCACGCTCGGTGACTTGCGGGTTGGTGGAGCCCGGGGTGATGGCGATCACGCCGGCCTCGTCATACACCTCGGAGGCTGGGATGGTGTTGGAAGAGCAGAAGTGACCGACCACGCCGATCACCTTGTCCTGGTCGACCAGGCGGTTGGCCACGGCCACGGCCTGCTTGGGTTCACAGGCATCGTCACCTTTGACCAGGACGATTTTCTCGCCGTTCACCCCACCGGCGGCGTTGATCTTGTCGGCTGCCGCCTGGGCACCTTTCATGTACTGCTCGCCAAACGCTGCGTTGGCACCGGTCATGGGGCCCGCAACACCGATCTTGACGTCGGCCTGAACATACGAAGAAACACCCAGTGCTGTGGCTACTGCCAGTGCCAGGAAACCTTTCTTGTAAAACGTCTGCGACATGAGGTGGTGCTCCTAGAGTTTTTTTTGGTTGGCACTACAACTTCATCAACCCTGTGCTCCGAGCAAGGGCCGTGCCATTGGTTTTGTGTTCCGGGAAAACTCACTGTGCAGGGGGATACGAGGCGACCGACGGCCTTTTCTTTATTGAGCGTGCAACCGTCTGCCGCAGGGTGAGCGCCACCCAAACGCCTAGACAAGGAGCAACCGTCGAGTGCCATCATTGCAACCCTTGCAAGTGTTAACGTGCAACCGCCCTGTAACAGCCGACGTCACCGAACTGCACACCGCTGGTGCGCGACTGCTACAGGCAGCACCGTTTGAAGGCTAGCCGGTGCACGGAAAACTCGCCTGGGTGGATCGAAAGCCCCGGCCATTTTGCTCATGGCTGGCCCAAACACTGGCACAATGGCCACCATTCACGCGCGCTTGCACCGTTCAAAGCGGGCGCCGCCGACCTGGAGCTTTACATGAGCGAGAGCGCATTCGCCGAGCGCATCGTGCACAACCTGCTCGACACCGACTTCTACAAGCTGACGATGATGCAGGCCGTGCTGCACAACTACCCGGACGCCGACGTCGAATGGGAGTTTCGCTGCCGCAATGGCGAAGACCTGCGCCCCTACCTGGGCGAGATCCGCCACCAGCTGGAACTGCTCAGCGAACTCACCCTGGATGATGGCCAGCTGGCCTTCCTCGAGCGCATCAGCTTCCTCAAGCCCGACTTCCTGCGTTTTCTGCGGCTGTTCCGCTTCAACCTGCGCTATGTGCACCTCGGTATCGAAAATGACCAGCTGAGCCTGCGCCTGCGTGGCCCATGGCTGCACGTGATCCTCTTCGAAATACCGCTGCTGGCGATCATCAGCGAGGTGCGCAACCGCCACCTGCACCCCCACATGCGCCTGGCCGAGGCCCGTGACCAGCTGCACCGCAAGTTCGACTGGCTGCGCGCCCATGCCAGTGATGACGAACTGGCCGAACTGCAGGTGGCCGACTTCGGCACCCGCCGGCGCTTTTCCAGCCGGGTGCAGGAAGAAGTGGTGCGGGTGCTGCGCGATGACTTCCCGGCCCGTTTCGTCGGCACCAGCAACGTCGACCTGGCATGGAAACTGGATATCAAGCCGCTGGGCACCATGGCCCACGAATGGTTCATGGCCCACCAGCAGCTCGGCCCGCGGCTGATCGACAGCCAGATCGCCGCGCTGGACTGCTGGGTGCGCGAGTACCGCGGGCTGCTGGGCATCGCCCTGACCGACTGCATCACCATGGATGCCTTCCTGAAGGATTTCGACCTGTACTTCGCCAAGCTGTTCGACGGCCTGCGCCATGACTCGGGCGAGCCGGTGGCCTGGGCCGAGAAAGCCATCGCCCATTACCAGAAGCTGGGTGTCGACCCGATGACCAAGACCCTGGTGTTCTCCGATGGCCTGAACCCGACCCGTTCGCTGGATATCTTCCGTGCCCTGCGCGGTCGGATCAACGTCAGCTTTGGCATCGGCACCAACCTGACCTGCGATATCCCCGGTGTGGCGCCCATGAACATCGTGCTTAAAATGACCGACTGCAACGGCTCGCCAGTGGCGAAGATCTCCGACGAAGCCGCCAAGACCCAGTGCCGCGACCAGAACTTCGTCGCCTACCTGCGTCACGTATTCAAAATCCCCAGCAAGGAGTAACCCATGCAAGCCGTTCAGCAGGAGATTGCCCAGGCGCTCAAGGTGCAGCCCCCCTTCGCCGATACCGCCGCCCTCGAGCAGGAAGTGGCCCGGCGCGTGGCGTTCATCAAGGATTGCCTGGCCAACGCCCGGCTCAAGACCCTGGTGCTGGGCATCAGCGGCGGCGTCGATTCGCTGACCGCCGCCCTGCTTGCCCAGCGCGCCATCCACGAGCTGCGCAGCGAGACGGGCGACAAGGCCTACACCTTCATTGCCGTGCGCCTGCCGTACCAGGTGCAGCACGATGAGCACGACGCCCAGGCCTGCCTGGACGTGATCAAGGCCGATGAAGTGCACACCGTCGACATCGCCCCGGCGGTACGCGCCCTGGCCATTGAGGTAAAGGCACTGGAAGGTGGCTCGCCGAGCCTGGTGGACTTCGTCGTCGGCAATACCAAGGCGCGCATGCGCATGGTGGCGCAGTACACCATCGCCGGCGCCCGCGCGGGCCTGGTGATCGGTACCGACCACGCTGCCGAGGCGGTGATGGGCTTCTTTACCAAGTTCGGCGATGGTGCCTGTGACCTGGCGCCGCTGAGCGGGCTGGTGAAGAACCAGGTGCGGGCCATTGCGCGCAGCTTTGGCGCGCCAGAGTCGCTGGTGGAGAAAGTGCCGACCGCGGACCTTGAAGACCTGGAGCCGGGCAAGCCGGACGAGGCGTCCCATGGCGTCACTTACCAGCAGATCGATGCCTTCCTGCATGGCCAGCCGGTTGATCAGGCAGCGTTCGACATCATCGTCGGCACCTACCGCAAGACCCAGCACAAGCGCGAACTGCCGTTCGCACCTTGATGGCTAATGGGGCCGCTTTGCGGCCCATCGCGGCACAAGGCCGCTCCTACAGGGATTGCACTAAACCTGTAGGAGCGGCCTTGTGCCGCGAATGGAGGGCAAAGCCCTCCCAGCTCTCAGACTGTCGTTACTTGACGACAACCTTGCCCTTCATCATCGAGATGTGGCCCGGGAAGGTGCAGAAGAAGCTGTAGTCGCCACCGGCTTCGAGCTTCGAGGTGTCGAACTTCACTTCGGTTTCTTTCTCAGGCGCGCCGATCATCGCGGTGTGGGCGATGATGTTGGCGTTGTCGGCTTTCAAGTAACCCTTGTCGATGCCCTGGCTCATGCCTTCGGTGGCGATCGCCTGCATGTCGGCAGTCTTGCTGATCACCAGGTTGTGGCCCATGACGTTCTTCGGCAGGCTGCCCGAGTGGGTCAGCTTGACGGTGAACTCTTTGCAGCTCTTGTCGACGGTGAATTCTTTGCTGGTGTAGGACATCTGGTCAGTCGACTCGACAGTGACCGAGCATTCGGCTGCAAAGACAGAGGCGCTGGCGAGGGTCAGCAGGGATACCGCTACAGCTTTCGCAAACATCATGAATCTCCTTGGCAGGGTTTTATCAATTGCGAGACTGCCTGAAACCATGCAACCCAGCCCTGATGTGGGTCAAGGGGTGTCAAGTGGCCAGCCAGTTGAATTGTTCAATGGATTGTATACAACCAATCAAAGAGCACATCATGCCCTCTTGATAGACGATGGGACAACCTTTCATTTAGGAGTAACTGAAATGTCCCTCTCAAGTTTCATGAACAGCCTGCTCGCCGCCTACGCCCAGGGCGCCACCGGCGCGGCCTGCGAATTCTCCCGCCCTGAGTGAATAGCCTTGGAAGTGCCGGGCTTGAGCTTTACCCTGTGCCCCCTGTGAAGGGAGACAAGCCATGCCTGTACGTTCCGTTTGTGTGTTCTGTGGCGCCAGTATCGGCGCCAACCCCGCCTACCGTGAAGCGGCCATCGCCCTGGGCCAGGCCATCGCCCGCCGGGGCCTGACGCTGGTCTATGGCGGTGGCGCGGTGGGCCTGATGGGCACCGTCGCCGACGCCGCCCTGGCCGCGGGTGGTGAAGTGGTCGGGATCATCCCCGAAAGCCTGATGAACGCCGAAATCGGCCATAAGGGCCTGACCCGCCTGGAAGTGGTGGACGGCATGCACGCGCGCAAGGCGCGCATGGCTGAGCTGAGCGATGCCTTCATCGCCCTGCCGGGCGGGCTGGGGACGCTGGAGGAGCTGTTCGAGGTGTGGACCTGGGGGCAGCTGGGTTATCACGCCAAGCCGCTGGGCTTGCTCGACGTGAATGGCTTCTATGAAAAGCTGGGCGGGTTCCTCGACCATATCGTCGAGGAAGGCTTCGTACGGCCACAGCACCGGGCGATGCTGTTGCTGGGGCAGCAGCCGGATGAGCTGCTGGAGGGGATGGACCGGTTTGAATCACCCGTGTTGCCGAAGTGGGTCGACAAAAAGCCGGATTAATCGAAAAGGGGCTGCGCTGCAGCCCATCGCCGGCAAGCCGGCTCCCACAGGTGCTGCACATGCCTTGCCCTTGTGGGAGCCGGCTTGCCGGCGATGGGCCGCAACGCGGCCCCTTCTACGATCAGCGCGGAATGACTGGCTGACGCGGCTTCTTGCCCTTGCCGCCACCCTTGGCCGCCTCTTTGCGCTCCTTGGCCGCCTGCTGGTTGCGGGCGAACGCTTCGGCCTTGGCCTTCTCGCGCTTGTCCCACGGCTTGCTGCCATCGCTGGCACGCGGCGGCAGGCCAGTGTGCTGGGTGAGGATCTTCTGGTCCTTGCCCACCTTGTGGCTGCCGGCCGGGGTGGAGTTCTTGCGCCGGGCACTCTGGTAGCTGTCGGTCTGCGGCTGGTGCAGCGGGATCAGCTGGTGCTTGCCCGGGCCGATCAGGTCGGCGCGGCCCATGCGCTCCAGCGCTTCACGCAGCATCGGCCAGCCCTTCGGGTCGTGGTAGCGCAGGAACGCCTTGTGCAGGCGGCGCTGCTCCTCGCTCTTGACGATCTCCACCCCTTCGCTCTTGTAGGTGACCTTGCGCAGCGGGTTCTTGCCCGAGTGGTACATGGCCGTGGCCGAGGCCATGGGCGACGGGTAGAACGCCTGCACCTGGTCGGCGCGGAAGCCGTTGCCCTTGAGCCACAGGGCCAGGTTCATCATGTCTTCGTCGGTGGTGCCCGGGTGGGCGGCGATGAAGTACGGGATCAGGTACTGCTCCTTGCCCGCCTCTTTCGAGAACTTCTCGAACATGCGCTTGAAGCGGTCGTAGGTGCCGATGCCCGGCTTCATCATCTTGTCCAGCGGGCCGCGCTCGGTGTGCTCCGGGGCAATCTTCAGGTAGCCACCCACGTGGTGGGTCACCAGCTCGCGCACGTACTCAGGCGATTCCACCGCCAGGTCGTAGCGCAGGCCCGAGGCGATCAGGATCTTCTTCACCCCCGGCAAGGCACGGGCCTTGCGGTACAGCTCGATCAGCGAGCTGTGGTCGGTGTTGAGGTTCTCGCAGATACCGGGGAACACGCACGACGGCTTGCGGCAGTGTTTCTCGATCTCGTGGCTCTTGCAGGCGATGCGGTACATGTTGGCGGTCGGGCCGCCAAGGTCGGAAACCACCCCGGTGAAGCCCGGCACCTTGTCACGCATCTCTTCGATTTCGTGCAGGATCGACTCGTGGGAACGGTTCTGGATGATCCGGCCTTCGTGCTCGGTGATCGAGCAGAAGGTGCAGCCACCGAAGCAGCCACGCATGATGTTCACCGAGAAACGGATCATCTCGTAGGCCGGGATACGCTCCTTGCCGTAGGCCGGATGCGGGATGCGCGCGTAGGGCATGCCGAACACGTAGTCCATTTCTTCGGTGGTCATGGGGATGGGTGGCGGGTTGAACCACACGTCCACCTCGCCGTGCTTCTGCACCAGGGCGCGGGCGTTGCCGGGGTTGGTCTCCAGGTGCAGCACGCGGTTGGCGTGGGCATAGAGCACCGGGTCGTTGCGCACCTTTTCGAACGATGGCAGGCGGATCACCGACTTTTCGCGGGTAATCTGCGGGCTGTCGAGGATCTGCACCACCTTGGCTTCGTTCGGGTCGTCCTGCTCGCCCTTGGCCTGCTCGATGGCACAGGCCTGGGTGTCCTGGGTGTTGACGTAGGGGTTGATGATCTTGTCGACCCGACCTGGGCGGTCGATGCGGGTGGAGTCGATCTCGTACCAGCCCTGTGGCGTGTCGCGGCGGATGAACGCCGTGCCGCGCACGTCGGTGATCTGCTCGATGTGCTCGCCCTGGGACAGGCGCTGGGCGACTTCGACAATGGCCCGCTCGGCGTTGCCGTACAGCAGGATGTCGGCGCTGGCGTCCACCAGGATCGAGTGGCGGACCTTGTCCTGCCAGTAGTCATAGTGCGCGATGCGGCGCAGCGAGGCCTCGATGCCGCCGAGCACGATCGGCACGTGCTTGTAGGCTTCCTTGCAGCGCTGGCTGTACACCAGGCTGGCGCGGTCCGGGCGCTTGCCGGCCAGGCCGCCGGGGGTGTAGGCGTCGTCGGAACGGATCTTCTTGTCCGCGGTGTAGCGATTGATCATCGAGTCCATGTTGCCGGCCGCGACGCCGAAGAACAGGTTCGGCTCGCCGAGCTTCATGAAGTCGTCCTTGGACTGCCAGTTCGGCTGGGCGATGATGCCCACCCGGAAGCCCTGGGCCTCGAGCAGGCGGCCGATGATGGCCATGCCGAACGACGCATGGTCGACGTAGGCGTCCCCGGTCACGATGATGATGTCGCAGGAATCCCAGCCGAGCTGATCCATCTCCTCCCTGCTCATTGGCAGGAACGGCGCTGGCCCGAAGCATTCGGCCCAGTACTTGGGATAGTCGTAGAGTGGTTTGGCTGCTTGCATGTCAGTGACCGGTTCTGGTGTACAGGGAAATCGCGGGCGCGGAATATAGCACAAATTTTGACCAAATCCGACGGTGGTGGTCGGAAACCTTGCTGTGATTCTTCACGACTTCACAAGCCTTACCCTTTAGGCAAATACCTACGAACGCTCTTGCACCATGCCCACATCCACAGCATTGAGCCCGCCAGTTACGCAATGCTAGAAATCGGCCTCTCCAGCCCGCCGAGTAGAACTTCATGCCTACGTACAAGGACGCTAGCGTGGCCATGGCGGCAACACTTGCCCTGAAAGTCGCCACCCTGGTCCCGGCATTGATCCTCGCCGACATCATCGATGATCTCTCTAGAGGAGGATCCTCTGCGGCCGTCATCAATCTGCTTGTGGCATTTCTATGCCTGGTCGGCTTGCAGTCACTGCTTACCCCCTTGCAGGCCTGGTGCCTGGCACGACTTTGCCAAGAGCAGGTCAGGCAAATGTCAGCCAGATGGTGCCGAACATTGCTCGACAAGCGTTTCGAGGCATATGGCCAGTTGCATGGCGGCACTCTGGTAAAGGTTCTGGACAGAGGCATAACCGCACAAGAGCGCTGGTTCGGCTTTTTGATTGGCTCGGCGTGGCCGGTGCTGGCAGAAGCACTGGTACTGACCGGCCTGTTTCTGTATCTGGGCGCCGCGAGCGTGCTTCTTGGCTTGGCGCCCTTGAGTCTGGCCTACCTGTGGTTAAACAATCGCATGGTGCGCTGGCGGCGCCCGCACATCGAAACCGTGAATGAGCGCGAGGATGAACTGGCCGAGCAGTGGGTGGATACGTTTGCCACTGCGGCAACGGTCAAGCTTGAGCGTGCTGAAGAGGCCGCGATGCAACCAGTACTCCAAACGCTCAGCGGGTACGCCGACGCGGCAGTGCGGGTGGCGACCTCTGGCGGCTGGCTGCTCGGCTTACGTATCGCGTTCATTGGCCTGGGCAGCGGAGGGTTGCTTGCGTGGGGAACCTATGACCAGACACACACGACCCCATCACTGAGCCTCGGGGAACTGGTGGCGTTATTCACACTGGTGAGCGGACTGCTGGCGGGCGTCGCGCAACTGGCAGAGGGCTGGCGCATGCTCGATCAATATCGTCTGGACAAGCGCAAGCTGGAACATTGGTTAAGCCTACCGAAGTTCGGGGCGACCGAGTCTGCAACACAGCCCGACATGAATGAGCAATGCGGCTTGTTGCTGACCCCCTGCACATTGCACGAACACGCAGAAGTACGATTGCAATTGGAAAATCCGCTGTTAATCCGCAAAGGTGAACGGGTTGCACTGGCTGGCGCGAGCGGCTCTGGCAAATCGACGCTTCTTCAGGCGTTGGCCGGCACGCTTGGCCCCATACGCCAGCACTTGCAACTGGATGGCAGATGCCTGGCTCAGTTCGAAGCCTCCGAACAGTTCACCCGCTTGCGCCTCTGCCCGCAGGGCCCTCGCTTCATTCCGGGCCAATTGCCACGATCGGTACTGTTCGATCATGCCCATGATCGCGGCCAGGTAGAGTGCTGGCTGGAAGCTCTCGATCTGCGCGATGGCTGGTACGAGCGTGAGCTGGATAGCCGAGGTGAGAGTATTTCCGGGGGCGAGGCTCGGCGACTGACACTGTTGCGCGTGCTCAATCGCCCCGGCGACTACAACCTGTTCGACGAGCCCACCAGCGGCTTGGATGATGACTTGGCAAGACGCACTTGGGACCTGTTGTTCGAGTCGCTTGCCGGTCGCGGGCTTATTTGCGTCACCCATGATCAGGAGGCGCTTCAGCGTTTCGACCGGGTGATTTGGTTGAGGGACGGCAAGATCGTCGAACAGTAGCCGAGGCATCGCTTTGTAGAGGCCGGACCGGCGTCTTCACCGGCAAGCCGGCCCCCACAATGACCGTACCGCCGGTGAAGGGGCGAGCCAGTTACTCGTCGTCGTCGAAGTTGTACATGCCCGGCGCGAGGTTCTCGAAGCGGGTGTACTTGCCGATGAACGCCAGGCGGATGAAGCCGATGGGGCCGTTACGCTGTTTACCGATGATGATCTCGGCCACGCCCTTGTGCTCGGTCTCGGGGTGATACACCTCGTCGCGGTAGACGAACATGATCACGTCGGCGTCCTGCTCGATTGCACCGGATTCACGCAGGTCGGAGTTGACCGGGCGCTTGTTGGGGCGCTGTTCCAGGGAGCGGTTGAGCTGCGACAGGGCGATCACCGGGCAGTTGAATTCCTTGGCCAGGGCTTTCAACGAGCGGGAGATCTCGGAGATCTCGTTGGTACGGTTGTCACCGGCAGAGCCCGGGATCTGCATCAGCTGCAGGTAGTCGACCATGATCATGGCGATCTCGCCGTGCTCACGGGCCAGGCGGCGGGTACGGGCACGCATTTCCGAGGGGCTGATGCCGGCGGTATCGTCGATGAACAGCTTGCGGTCGTTGAGCAGGTTGACCGCGGACGTGAGGCGCGGCCAGTCGTCGTCGTCCAGCTGGCCGGAACGCACCTTGGTCTGGTCGATGCGGCCGAGGGACGAGAGCATACGCATGATCAGCGATTCACCTGGCATCTCGAGGGAGAACACCAGCACCACCTTGTCGCTGCGCAGTACGGCGTTCTCCACCAGGTTCATGGCGAAGGTGGTCTTGCCCATCGACGGACGGCCGGCAACGATGATCAGGTCGGCAGCCTGCAGGCCGCTGGTCTTCTCGTCGAGGTCGGTATAACCGGTGGAGACACCGGTGATGTCGCTGTCGGAGTTGAACAGCGTGTCGATGCGGTCGATGGCCTTGGTCAACAGCTCGTTGACGCCCACCGGGCCGCCGGTCTTCGGCCGCGCTTCGGCGATCTGGAAGATCTGCCGCTCGGCGTCATCGAGGATCTCTTCGGCGTTGCGCCCCTGGGGGTTGAAGGCGTTGTCGGCGATGTCGGTACTGATGCTGATCAGCTGGCGCAGCGTGGCCCGCTCGCGAATGATCGCGGCGTAGGCCTTGATGTTGGCCACCGACGGGGTGTTCTTGGCCAGCTCGGCCAGATAGGCCAGGCCGCCGACCTGGGTGGAAACACCTTCCTTGTCCAGCTGCTCGTGCAGGGTCACCACGTCGAACGGGTGGTTGGCGTCGACCAGCTTGTGGATGGCGCGGAAGATCAGGCGGTGGTCATGCCGATAGAAATCGCCATCCGACACCTGGTCCAGCACCTTCTCCCAGGCGTTGTTGTCCAGCATCAGGCCACCGAGCACGGCCTGTTCGGCCTCGATGGAATGCGGCGGCACCTTCAGGGCAGCGGTTTGCAGGTCGAGCTGTTCGGGATGGGTAATCTCGTTCATGGCCACGAAAGAATTCTGGTAGATGAAAAAGACAAAGGGCACGGCCTGCAAGAAACAGGACCGTGCCCGATGTTAACCGCCTGACCCGCGAGGGACCAGCCGATTGCGCAGCTTAGGCAGCTACGACGACCACACGTACGGTGGCTTCAACGTCGCTGTGCAGGTGCACGGCTACGTCGTATTCGCCAACCTGACGGATGGTGCCGTTCGGCAGACGAACTTCAGCCTTGGCCACTTCAACGCCGGAGGCGGTCAGGGCGTCAGCGATGTCGTGGGTGCCGATCGAACCGAACAGCTTGCCTTCGTCGCCAGCGGTGGCAGTGATGGTCACTTCCAGCTCGGCCAGTTGGGCAGCGCGGCTTTCAGCCGATGCTTTCTTGTCTGCTGCGGCTTTTTCCAGCTCAGCGCGGCGCTCTTCGAACGCGGCCAGGTTGGCGGCGTTGGCAACGGTGGCCTTGCCGAACGGCAGCAGGAAGTTACGGCCGTAACCGGCCTTAACGTTTACTTTGTCGCCCAGGTTGCCCAGGTTGGCGACTTTTTCCAGCAGGATCAGTTCCATTTGGTAAAACCTCTTAACTTTTAACCTTCACCGTTCGCGGAATCGTCACCCTGCGAAGGGGACTTGCGACCGCGAAAATCAATCAGGCTGTCGACAATGGCCAAAACCACGAGCAACGGATACATCAGCTGCATGAGCAGCGGCAGCGTCACGTACATCCCCACCAGCCAGAACCCGGCCAGTCGCCCCTGCGCCACCAACCCATGAATCAGGGCGATGCCAGCCAGAAGCAGTACCAGGCTGGAAGCTGATGCCAGCACGATGAACTGCGACCCGATAAACGGACCCAGCGCCATCAGCGACACCAGTGCCAGCATGGGCACCAGCGGCAGCCTCAGTTCGCGAAACTCGCGCCCGAAACCACCGGGGTTGTACAACGCAGCCTGCCAATAGCGCGCCAGCATCAAAGCCAGCAGGCTGAACAGCTGCAGCATTACCGCACTGGAAGCGACCAGCAAAGGGCCGATCAGCTCACCAGGTAGTACCGGTTTGCCTTCGAACTGTGGCAGGGCTTTTTCAAGCGCCTTGGCCAACACCTCGAAGGTGTCGCGCAGCACCGCATCCAGGATCAGGCTGTACAGCAAGCCTAATACGACACTGGACAACAATACCCGGGTCCAGGAATGCCCGGCACGCAACAGCGCAGCCAGGCCCAGCGTTCCCAAAAACACCAGCAAGGTGCTGGGTTCGCCGAAGTACCACATGACCACCGCTGGCAACAGGCCCCAGGCGATGACCGATGAAGCATCCTTGAAACCGCGCCGCAGGAACACCAGGCTCCCGGCGGCGGCACTCAACCAGAACAGCAGCGGCAGTACCGCACTGATGACCACCACGAAGGTGGCCTGCACACGACCGCGCATGATGAAACTTGCCAACGCTCGCATGCTTATCCCTTGCTACTTAAGTCGACGACCCGGTCTCAGCGGCCGTGGCTGTCGGTGTAGGGCAGCAGGGCCAGGAAGCGGGCGCGCTTGATAGCGGTAGCCAGCTGACGCTGATAACGAGCTTTGGTACCGGTGATGCGGCTTGGAACGATCTTGCCGGTTTCGGATACGTAAGCTTTCAGGGTGTTGAGATCTTTGAAGTCGATCTCTTTCACGTCTTCAGCAGTGAAGCGGCAGAATTTACGACGACGGAAGAAACGTGCCATGTGATTGGCTCCTCAAAAGGTCCGTGGATTACTCGTCAGCGTTATCGCTGTTGTCGCTGTCATTGCTGTCGTCGCCATCGACGCCATCAGCACTGTCAGGACGTTCGCGACGCTCACGGCGCTCGCTGCGGTTCTCTTCTGCCTTGAGCATCTCGGACGGGCCGGTAACGGCTTCGTCACGACGGATGACCAGGTTACGGATCACGGCATCGTTGTAGCGGAAGTTGTCTTCCAGCTCGGCCAGGGCCTTGCCGGTGCACTCAACGTTCAGCATCACGTAGTGAGCCTTGTGAACATTGTTGATTGCGTAGGCCAGTTGACGACGGCCCCAGTCTTCCAGGCGGTGGATCTTGCCACCATCTTCTTCGATCAGCTTGGTGTAACGCTCAACCATGCCGCCGACTTGCTCGCTCTGATCCGGGTGGACCAGGAAGATGATTTCGTAATGACGCATGAATGCTCCTTACGGGTTAGTAGTCTGCCAGCGAATCTGGTCAGACAAGGAGTGAATGACACTGTAAGTCTTGCCCCGGCGTGTAGGCGCATGCGCACCGGCCAGCTGGCAAGGGGCGCAATTGTAGAGAAGGCCGGGGGGACAAGCAAGGAGGGTGAAGCTCCAAGTTACAAGCGGCAAGCTGCAAGTTGAAAGCAGTGAGACCTCGATTCTGCTTTTCTTACAGCTTGCAACTTGAAGCTCAAGGCCGAAGGCCGCGCTGCCTCACTGCCTCGAATAGACATACACCGGTCGCGACCGAAACGTTCAGGCTGCTGACGCTGCCGGCCATCGGCAGCTTGACCAGGAAATCGCAGTGCTCGCGGGTCAGGCGACGCATGCCCTTGCCTTCGGCACCCATGATCATCACCAGTGGACCGGTCAGGTCCTGCTGGTAGATCTCCTGCTCGGCCTCGCCGGCGGTACCGACCACCCACAGCCCGCGCTGCTGGAGCTTTTCCAGGGTGCGGGCAAGGTTGGTCACGGCCACCAGCGGGATCACTTCGGCGGCGCCGCAGGCGACCTTGCGCACCACGGCGGTCAGGCTTGCCGACTTGTCCTTGGGGATCACCACCGCGGTAGCGCCCGCGGCATCGGCGGTGCGCAGGCAGGCGCCGAGGTTGTGCGGGTCGGTGACACCGTCGAGCACCAGGATCAGCGGCGGGGTTTCGGTGCGCTCGAGCAACTCTTCGAGCATCAACTCACCCCACACCTGGCTTGGGCTCACCTCGGCCACTACGCCCTGGTGCACGCCCTCGACCCAGGCATCGAGCTCACGGCGCTCGGCCTGGCCGACCTGGACGCGGTTTTCCGCGGCCAGGGCCAGCAAGGTCTGCAGGCGCGGTTCGCTGCGGCCTTCCGACAGCCAGATCTGCTTGACCCGCTTGGGATGGTGCTGCAGCAGCGCCTGGACGGCGTGCACGCCGTAGATTTTTTCCAGCTGACTCATGACTTGTTCTTGCCTTTACGTGGCGCGCCGGACTTCGACGGCCCCTTGCGATGCTTGGTCGGCTTGCCGGTAGACGACTTGCTGCCTTTTTCCGACTTGCTGGTGGCATGCCCGGTGCGCGCATCGCTCATCAGCGCTTTCTTCATCTCGCGGCTCTTGCGCACTTCGGCGTTACGCTGGACGGCGTCTTTCGGGAAGTAGGCATCGGCGGTTTCGCCCTTGCGGCTGCGCGGCTTGGGCGAGATTTTCGCTTCGGCGGCAGGTGCCTGCTGGGCGGCCGGTTCGGCAGCGCCGGCGCGTGCCTTGCGGCCAACCGGTGCGGTGACGGTCTGCTCGGACATCTCGAAGTCGATCTTGCGCTGCTCGAGGTCGACGCGCATGACCTTGACCTCGACCGTGTCGCCGAGACGGAAGCTACGGCCAGTGCGCTCGCCCGAAAGGCGATGGTGAACCGGGTCGAAGTGGTAGTAGTCGCCCGGCAAGGCGCTGACATGCACCAGGCCTTCGACATAGATGTCGGTGAGTTCGATGAACAGACCGAAACCGGTGACCGCGGTGATCACGCCTGGGAAGATCTCCCCGACACGATCACGCATGTACTCGCACTTGAGCCAGTTGACCACGTCACGGGTGGCTTCGTCGGCACGGCGCTCGGTCATCGAGCACTGCTCGCCCATCTGCTCGAGGGCGTTCTCGTCGTACGGGTAGATACGCGCCTTGGGGATGCTCATGGCGCCGGCACGCTTGACGTGCGGGGTATCGACCTTGGAACGGATCACACTGCGGATTGCCCGGTGCACCAGCAGGTCCGGGTAACGACGGATCGGCGAGGTGAAGTGGGTGTAGGCTTCGTAGTTGAGGCCGAAGTGGCCATTGTTCTCGACGCTGTACACCGCCTGGCTCAGCGAGCGCAGCATGACGGTCTGGATCAGGTGGAAGTCCGGGCGCCCGGCGATGCTCGCCAGCAGGGCCTGGTAATCCTTCGGCGACGGGTCCTTGCCCTTGTGCAGGCTCAGCCCCAGCTCACCGAGGAAGGCGCGCAGTTTTTCCAGGCGCTCCGGCGGCGGGCCGTCGTGCACGCGGTACAGCGCCGGCACGTTGTGTTTTTGCAGGAACGCGGCGGTGGCGACGTTGGCCGCCAGCATGCATTCCTCGATCAGCTTGTGGGCGTCGTTGCGCACGGTCGGGCGAATTTCGTCGATCTTGCGGTCTTCGCCAAAGATGATCCGGGTTTCCTGGGTCTCGAAGTCGATCGCGCCACGGGTGTGACGGGCCGCCAGCAACACCTTGTACAGCGCGTACAGGCTCTTGAGGTCCGGCAGGACCGCGCTGTATTCCTCGCGCAGGGCCTTGCCTTCGCGGGTACGGGAATGCTCGAGCATGCTGCTGACCTTGTTGTAGGTCAGGCGCGCATGGGAGTGGATAACCCCCTCGTAGAACTGGTAGTCGACCATCTGGCCGGCCTTGTTGATGGTCATTTCACAGACCATGGCCAGGCGATCGACGTGCGGGTTCAGCGAGCACAGCCCGTTGGACAGCTCCTCAGGCAGCATCGGGATGACGCGCTCCGGGAAGTACACCGAGTTACCGCGCTGCTGGGCTTCGGTGTCCAGGGCGGAACCCAGGCGCACATAGCTGGACACGTCAGCGATCGCCACATACAGGCGCCAGCCGCCCGAGAACAGGCGCAGCTTGCCCAGCGGCTCGCAATAAACGGCATCGTCGAAGTCACGGGCGTCTTCACCGTCGATGGTGACGAACGGCAGGTGACGCAGGTCGATGCGCTTCTCTTTGTCCTTTTCTTCGACTTCGGAGCGGAACTTGCGCGCTTCCTTGATCACGTCCTGCGGCCAGACGTGGGGAATGTCGTAGCTGCGCAGGGCGATATCGATCTCCATGCCCGGGGCCATGTAGTTGCCGATCACTTCGACAACATCACCTTGCGGCTGGAAACGCGGGGTGGGCCAGTGGGTGATCTTGATCGAAACGAACTGACCGATCTTCGCGCCGCCGTTGCGCCCGGCCGTCACCAGCACTTCCTGCTGGATCTTCGGGTTGTCCGGCGTCACGTAGCCGATGCCGCCTTCTTCGAAGTAGCGGCCGACCACGCTTTCGTGGGCGCGGGAGATGACTTCGACCAGCACACCTTCGCGGCGGCCACGGCGGTCGACACCGGAGACCCGGGCAAGGCCACGGTCACCGTCGAATACCAGGCGCATCTGCGAGGGGCTGAGGAACAGGTCTTCGCTGCCGTCGTCGGGGATCAGGAAGCCGAAGCCGTCGCGGTGGCCGGAGACACGGCCGCAGATCAGGTCGAGCTTGTCTACCGGGGCATAGGTGCCACGCCGGGTATAGATAAGCTGGCCATCACGCTCCATGGCGCGCAGGCGGCGACGCAGGGCTTCGATCTGGTCTTCTTCATACAGACCGAACTCTGCCGCCAGTTCTTCGCGGGCAGCCGGTTCGCCACGGTCGGCGAGACGCTGCAGGATCAGCTCACGGCTGGGGATAGGATTGTCGTATTTTTCCGCTTCGCGAGCGGCCTCGGGATCGAGGGATTGCCAATCGGCCATCAGAAGGGGTTCACCTTGGGGTATATAGATATGAATTCTGGCATAGGCGTATTGAAACCGGAAATGTCAGCCTTGGACAGCCCCAGCACAGCCTCCGCTGGGCAGTAATAGGCCAGCGGAATCAACAAGTTGAATTTTTTGAAATTTTTTTCGCTCGGGGGCTTTACAGCCTCCAGGACCGCCCGTATAGTGCGCACCACAACGACGGACAACCCCGAAGTTGTAGTAGAGATGAACGGCGCTGTAAAGCATCTTGTAATCTCGAATGTGTGCCCAGGTGGCGGAATTGGTAGACGCGCTGGTTTCAGGTATCAGTGACTTAACGGTCGTGGAAGTTCGAGTCTTCTCCTGGGCACCAAGATTTTCAAGTAATAGATGACCAAGGATCTATTACTACTGTGTGAAAGCGGACGATAGTCGCCTCACCAGATGATTCAAAGCTTTGCCCAGGTGGCGGAATTGGTAGACGCGCTGGTTTCAGGTATCAGTGACTTAACGGTCGTGGAAGTTCGAGTCTTCTCCTGGGCACCATATAAAAACCCACTAGCTTGCTAGTGGGTTTTTTCTTGCCTGCGATTTTTGTTTCACCCCCTCTCCCCCGCCGATGCCTCCCGAAAGCGCAGAACGGATCACGGCGAACCCCCATGAATTTCCCGTCATACGCCCATTTGAGAAACGATTTCGTTTACCATTGTTTCCAAATATGTAGCCGTAAGCGAGGAAGTACCCGCATGACGATCCGCCCGCAACCGCTGATGCGCACCCTGGCCGCTGCAGTGCTGAGCCTGGTGATCGGCGCTCCGGCCGCCCTGGCAGACACCCCGACCAGCCTGACCATGTACAACGGTCAGCACAAGGAAATCGGCGAAGCCATTGCCAAGGCCTACGAGGCCAAGACCGGCATCCACATCAATATCCGCAAAGGCAGCAGCAACCAGCTGGCCAGCCAGATCATCGAGGAAGGCGACCGCTCGCCCGCCGACATCATCTACACCGAAGAGTCGCCGCCGCTGAACAACCTGGGCGAACTGGGCCTGCTGGCGAAGATCGACGACGCCACCCTGAACATGCTGCCCAAGGAATACGTAGGCGCCAACGGCACCTGGATGGGCGTCACTGCCCGCACCCGCGTCGTGGTGTACAACCCGAAGAAGATCGACGAAAAAGACCTGCCCACCACGGTAATGGACTTTGCCGGCCCCGAGTGGGAAGGCCGGGTCGGCTACGTGCCCACCAGCGGTGCATTCCAGGAACAGGCCGTGGCCATCCTCAAGATGCACGGGCGCGAAGCCACCGAGGAATGGCTGACCGGCCTGAAAGCCTTCGGCAAGACCTACACCAACAACATGGTCGCCCTGAAGGCCGTGGAAAAAGGCGAAGTCGCCGCCGTACTGGTCAACAACTACTACTGGTACGCCCTTGAGCGCGAACGCGGCAAACTCGACTCCAAGCTGTACTACCTGGCCGATGGCGATGCCGGCAACCTGGTGACCATCTCTGGCGCTGCCGCGGTGAAAGCCAGCAAGCACCCGAAAGAAGCCCAGGCCCTGCTCAACTGGATGGCCAGCGAAGAAGGCCAGCGCGTGATCACCCAGACCACCGCCGAATACCCGCTGCACAAGGGCATGGTCTCGGACCGTGGCCTGAAGCCGTTCGAGGAGCTGCGCCCGCCGAAGATCTCGCCGGCCGACCTGGGCAATGCCGAGGAAGCCATCGAGCTGGAACGCGAGGTTGGTCTGCTCTGATGACCGCCGCCCTGCCCTCGCCCGCCCTCTCCCGTTTCGTCCCCAAGCGCAAGCGCCCGTCTGTGTGGGTGCTGCTGCCGGTATTGTTCCTGGTGGCGATGAGCCTGCTGCCACTGCTGTATGTCGGGCTCAAGGCCTGGGAAGCCGGCTGGCACGAGGCCCTGCGCCTGCTCTGGCGCCCGTTCGTCTGGGGCCTGCTGCGCAACACCCTGCTGCTGATGGCCGGCGTCACCGCGCTGTGCCTGGTGGTGGGGGTGGCCCTGGCCTGGCTGCTGGAGCGCAGCGACCTGCCGGGCCGGCGCTTGTGGGGCGTAGTGCTGTGCCTGCCGTTCGCCGTGCCGTCGTTCGTCAGCAGCTTCACCTGGGTGTCGCTGAGTTCGGACTTCGAAGGACTGGGCGGGGCGATCCTGGTGATGGCGCTGTCCAAGTACCCGCTGGTGTTCCTGCCGGTGGCCGCCACCCTGCGTAACCTCGACACCGCGCTGGAAGAGTCGGCCCGCACCCTGGGTTGCAGCCGCTGGGGCGTGTTCCGCAAGATCACCCTGCCACTGCTGTGGCCGTCGATGCTGGGCGGCGCCCTGCTGATCGCCCTGCACATGCTGGTGGAGTTCGGCGCCCTGTCGATCCTCGGCCTGCAGACCTTCACCACGGCGATCTACCAGCAGTTCGAACTGGAGTTCAGCAACGCCAACGCCGCCATGCTTTCAGCGGTGCTGCTGGCGCTGTGCCTGGTGATGCTCTGGCTCGAGCTGCGGGTACGCGGCAAGGCCCGTCATGTGCGGATCGGTCAGGGCGTGGCGCGTCGTGCCCAACCGGTCAAGCTGCGCGGCTGGATGCCACTGGGGCAACTGCTGTGCCTGGCGCTGGCGGTGCTGGGCAGCGGTATTCCACTGGCCATGCTTGGCTACTGGCTGAGCGTCGGCTCCTCGGCGGCCTTCCCGGTGGCGGCCATCGGCAAGGCCCTGGCCACCTCGCTGTCGGTGTCGCTGGGCGGCGCAGGTTTCTGCGTGCTGCTGGCATTGCCGATCAGCTTCCTGGTGGTGCGCTACAAGGGTCGCCTGGCGATTTGGGCCGAGCGCCTGCCGTACCTGCTGCATGCCCTGCCGGGCCTGGTGATCGCGCTGACCCTGGTGTTCTTCGCCCTGCACTACGTGCCGGCGCTGTACCAGACCACCGCGCTGCTGATCCTGGCCTATGCCCTGCTGTTCCTGCCGCTGGCCCAGTCTCCCGTGCGTACGGCACTGAACAAGGCTTCGCCAACATT
Source organism: Pseudomonas parasichuanensis (assembly GCF_021601385.1). Taxonomy (GTDB): domain Bacteria; phylum Pseudomonadota; class Gammaproteobacteria; order Pseudomonadales; family Pseudomonadaceae; genus Aquipseudomonas; species Aquipseudomonas parasichuanensis. The sequence continues at coordinate 58,687 of NZ_BQHO01000006.1, forward strand.
GGAGGAGGCGGCGCGCACACTGGGTGCGAGCAGCTTCGCGGCGTTCTGCCGGGTGACCCTGCCGATCATCTTCCCGGCCATGGCGGCGGCGTTTGCCCTGGTGTTCCTCGATGCCATGAAGGAGCTGACCGCCACCTTGCTGCTCAGCCCGACCGGCATGACCACCCTGGCCACCGAAGTGTGGGCGCATACCGCCAACGTCGAGTTTGCCGCGGCGGCGCCTTATGCGGCGCTGTTGATCCTGGTGTCGGGGTTGCCCGTGTATCTGCTGACTACGCGGATGTATCTGAACAAGGCCTGACAAGCCACACCGCACCTGTAGGAGCGGCCTTGTGTCGCGAAAGGGCTGCAGAGCAGCCCCGGCGATATTTGCTTTAACGCTGAAACCCTGGGGCCGCGCTGCGGCCCTTTCGCGGCACAAGGCCGCTCCTACAAGGATCGCGCAGGGCCTGCAGGAGCAGCAGCCACCCTCAAGCCCTGAACTGCCCCAGGCTCGCGCGCAGTTGCGCCGCCAGGTCATCCAACACCTTGCTGCTGGCCGTGGTCTGCATCACCACCTCGGCCGAGCGCTCGGCCTGGGCATGGATGTTCTCCACCCGCCCACGCACCGCCTGTGCGCCATTGGCCTGCTGTTCCGCCGCGCGGGTAGCCAGGCCGATCGCCGCATGCACCTGCTCCACCGCCGCCTGCACCGACTGCTGACGCCGCTCGTTGTCACGCAGCACCAGCAAGCCTTCGCTGGCCTGGCGCCCGGCCTGGCTGATGGTCGCCACCGCCTCCTTGGCGCCCTGCTGCAAGGCGGTGATGTGCGACTGGATATCGCCGGTCGAACTCTGCGTCTTGCTCGCCAACGCCCGCACCTCGTCAGCCACCACGGCAAAGCCACGCCCCGTCTCGCCCGCCCGGGCCGCCTCGATGGCAGCATTGAGCGCCAGCAGGTTGGTCTGCTCGGCGATGCCATGGATGACCGTCAGCACCACTTCGATCTGCTCGCTCTGCTTGGCCAGCCGCTCGATCACCTGGGAGCCGGTCTCCACTTCACCGGCCAGGTTCTCGATCAGCCGTGCCAGCTGGGTGGAGGCGCGGCTGTTCTCATCGGTGGCCTGGCGGATATCCACCACCTGCTGCAAGGCAGCCTGCATGGCATGGCTTTCGGCCTGGGCCTCATCGGCCATGCTCGACAGGTCGCGCAGGCTGGCGGCCACTTCATCGCGCTGCAGCGCCGCCGCCGCATCGGCCCCGGCGTTGCGCTGGGTCATGCTGCCGATCTCCACGCCGGTGCGCTGGGCCACCTCGCCGGCCTCACGAACGATGGGCTGCAGCTTGTCGACGAAGCGGTTGACTGCCGATGCCATGTCGCCGATTTCGTCGCGGCTGTCGAGGGTCACACGCTTGGTGAGGTCGCCCTCACCCGCCGCCAGGTCGTTGAGCGCGGCGATCAACAGGCGCAGCTTGCTGAGCACCCGGCGCCCAAGCACCACGGCGACCACCAGCAGTACCCCCAGCCCGACCAGCACCAGGCCCAGGCCGATGCGCCAGCGCAGCTCGCCGGCGGCCTCCTGCACAGTCTGCGCAGTATTGGCCTGCATTGCCGTGGCGCTGTTCTGGGCAGTTTCCAGTCGCGCGCGCAGGGCCTTGCCGCTGTCGGCGGCGGCAGCCACCAGACTGTCGCCGACCAATTGCTCGCCGCTGCCGATCAACGCGGCAAAACGCTGGTCGAGCGCCTTGAGCTCCTGATCGACGCCCGCCGTGGAGACTCCCATCAGCACCTTGCCGATCTCGGCGCCATTGGGGCTGATGGACGCTTCGACGAAGTACACCGACGGGTCCTTGCGCGCCGCATCCAACACCTTGTCCAGCGCCCGCTCACCCTGCCCCTTGTCCATCAGTGCCTGGTTGATCGGGTTCTGGCGGTTGAGGTAGCGGGTCAGGTGCTGGCCCTGGGCGTCGTCATAGATCACGAACAGGACGTTGGGGTTGCGTTGGGCGCGGCGGGCGAAGTCCGACAGCATCGGCACGTCGTTATCCCAGATGGCGCGCGGCGCCACCGACGCCAAGAGCTCGGCCATGTCGTTGGCCGAGTCCTTGAGGTTCTTTTCCAGGGTCGCGCGCAATTGCTGCTGCTCGCTCTGCAGCCGCTCGGAAAGGCCGGCACTCAGGCGCTGGCGGGTACTGGCCGAGAGGCTGTCGAGCCCGGCGCGCACATCCTGGCCGGCCTGCTCCAGTTCTGCGGCCAGTTTCTGGCTGTCATGGCCCAGGCGCTCCCCCAAATCGGCCTCCAGGGCCGTGACCGTGCTCCGCGTCAGTGCAACGGCAACCAGCACCTGCACCAGAAGAGCGATACCAAGCGCAACAAACACAGGCCGCAACAGGCGGCTTCGTAACAGTGAAAGGATGGCAGACACGTTGTAACCCTCGTGTTTCTGGCGCCATTACTTTGATGGCATCTACAGAGACTTCTTACAGCAAGGGTTGTGCCTGGGGCAGGAGGTATAAACGCCAACTTGAAGTGAGACGTAAGACATTTCTGCATCTGAGCCCAGATGCACCAACAAAAACGCCGCGATCCCTTGCGGGAACGCGGCGTTCGATCAGCCGGAAACGCTAATCAGGCAAACGGATGACGCAGCACGATGGTCTCGTTGCGGTCCGGGCCAGTCGAGATGATGTCGATCGGCGCGCCGATCAAATCCTCGATGCGCTTGATGTAGGCACGCGCATTGGCTGGCAGCTCTTCCAGGGTTTTCACGCCCACGGTCGACTCGCTCCAACCCGGCATCTCTTCGTACACCGGCTCCAGGCCGATGTAGCTGTCGGCATCGGAAGGTGCGTCGATGACGGCACCGTTCTCGTTCTTGTAGCCCACGCAGATGTTGATGGTTTCCAGGCCGTCCAGTACGTCCAGCTTGGTCAGGCAGATGCCCGAGATGCTGTTGACGTCGATGGCGCGACGCAGGATGACCGCATCGAACCAGCCGCAACGACGGGCACGGCCGGTGGTGGAACCGAACTCGTGACCACGCTTGGCCAGGGTGGCGCCAGTCTCGTCGAACAGTTCGGTCGGGAACGGGCCGGAACCAACACGGGTGGTGTAGGCCTTGGTGATACCCAGGATGTAGTCCAGGTACATCGGGCCAACGCCGGAACCGGTGGAGATGCCGCCGGCAGTGGTGTTGGAGCTGGTGACGTACGGGTAGGTACCATGGTCGATGTCCAGCAGCGAGCCCTGGGCGCCCTCGAACATGATGTCCTTGCCGGCGCGACGCAGGTTGTGCAGCTCGGCGGTGACGTCGAGCATCATCGGCTTGAGCTGCTCGGCGTAGGCCATGCACTCGTCCAGGGTCTGCTGGAAGTCGATGGCCGGCTCTTTGTAGTAATTCACCAGCTGGAAGTTGTGGTAGTCCAGCAGCTCACCGAGCTTGGCGGCGAAACGCTCGCGGTGGAACAGGTCGCCCACACGCAGGCCGCGGCGCGCGACCTTGTCTTCGTAGGCTGGGCCGATGCCGCGGCCGGTGGTGCCGATCTTGGCTTCGCCACGGGCTTTTTCACGGGCCTGGTCCAGCGCCACGTGGTACGACAGGATCAGCGGGGCAGCCGGGCTGATGCGCAGGCGCTCGCGCACCGGTACGCCCTTCTCTTCCAGCTTGGTGATTTCGCGCATCAGCGCGTCCGGGGCTACAACCACGCCGTTGCCGATCAGGCACTGTACGCCTTCACGCAGGATGCCCGATGGAATCAGGTGCAGAACGGTCTTCTCACCGTTGATCACCAGGGTGTGACCCGCGTTGTGGCCACCTTGGTAGCGCACGACGGCGGCAGCATGTTCGGTCAGCAGATCGACGATCTTGCCTTTGCCCTCATCACCCCACTGGGTGCCCAGGACGACGACATTCTTACCCATAACACTTGTCCTCATTCACGCAAACTTGGTTGCCGGCCCATCGCCGGCGAAGAATCTCAATGGGTCAGCGGCAGAACCTGCCAGCGCCCGTCTTGCTGAATCAATTGCCGATCACAATCCGCCTCAAGGGCAGCACTCAGCGGCTGGCCAGGCAGAGCCTGGACCACACGCTGGCCCTCGTTGCGCAACTGGCAGACTTGCTGCCAGAGGGCCGCATCACCGCTGTCGGGCATCCAGATGCCGCCAGCCGGGAGTACGACCTCCGCTCGCCCCAGTGTGACCAGGGTCTTCAAATCCGTGGAGAAACCGGTGGCCGGGCGTGCCCGGCCGAAGTCGGCGCCGATGTCGTCGTAACGCCCGCCCTGGGCGATCGATTGACCCTCGCCAGGCACGAACACGGCGAACACCACGCCGGTGTGGTAGTGGTAGCCGCGCAGCTCGCCAAGGTCGAAATACAGCGGCAGGTCCGGGTAGCGCGAGGCCAGGCGGTCAGCGATCGCCAGCAGGTCGTCCAGCGCTGCCAGCACGCTGGCCGGGGCACGGCCCAGGCGCACACGGGCTTCGGCCAGCACTTCACGACCACCGCACAGCTCGCACAGGGCACGCAGCATGTTGCCAAGGTCCTGCGGCAGGTTGGCGGTCAGCGCCTGCACTTCATCGACAGCCTTGCGCTGCAGGGCGTCGAACAACTGCTGCTCGACGTCACCCGACAGGTTGGCGGCGCGCGCCAGACCACGGTAGATGCCGACATGGCCGAGGTCCATGTGTACATCCGCCACGTCGGTCAGCTGCAGCGTGGCGAGCATCAGGCTGATGACTTCGACATCGCTGGTGGGGCTGGCATCGCCGTACAGCTCGGCGCCCAACTGGATCGGGCTGCGCGAGGTGGACAGCGCGCGTGGCTGGGCGTGCAGCACGCTACCGGCGTAGCACAGGCGGCTCGGGCCTTCGCGGCGCAGGGTGTGGGCATCGATACGCGCCACCTGTGGGGTGAAGTCGGCACGGAAGCCCATCAGGCGCCCGGACTGCGGGTCGACAACCTTGAAGGTGCGCTCGTCCAGGTCCGCACCGGCACCGGTCAGCAGCGACTCCAGGTATTCGATATGGGGGGTGACCACCAGCTCGTAACCCCAGCTCTGGAACAGGTCCAACACCTGCCGACGCGCGATTTCGATGCGCGCAGCCTCAGGTGGCAGTACTTCCTCGATGCCATCTGGCAAAAGCCAGCGGTCTACCGTTGCCATTACGCCATTTCCCCTTTGGTCCGGGCGGCCACCCTGCGGGCGAGCCTTGAGTGAAACGGGCCTGGCGGACAGCAGCGGGCAGGACCGAACCCAGCGCAGCCACCGTTACCAACACCCTTGAATACCTTGCGCCGGGGCCTGCCATCGGCCAACCAACCTTACAGACGCAAAAAAGCCGGGAATTTCCCGGCTGCCGCATCATACACCCCTTTTCATTCAGGATGCACCCCGCCAGGCATTTTAGCTGCCGGGCGGGGTGCGCCCATCATGAGAGCAACCTCAGGGCTTGCTCTTGTCCAGGTAGCGGAAGAACTCGTTCTTCGGGTCCAGGACCAGCACGTCGCTCTTGCTGGAGAAGCTCTCGCGGTAGGCCTGCAGGCTACGGTAGAACGCGTAGAAATCGGCGTCCTGGGTGTAGGCCTTGGCGTAGATGGCGGCCGACTGGGCGTCGCCATCACCGCGGGTTTCTTCCGCTTCACGATACGCTTCGGCCAGCAGCACGCGGCGCTGACGGTCGGCGTCGGCACGGATGCCTTCGGCCAGCTCGTTACCTTTGGCGCGGTGCTCGCGGGCTTCACGCTCACGCTCGGTGCTCATGCGGTCGAACACGCTGCGGTTGACTTCCTTGGGCAGGTCGATGGCCTTGACGCGAACGTCGACCACTTCAATACCCAACTCCTTGCTGGCCATACGGTTCAGCGAGGCGGTGATGTCAGCCATCAGTGCGTCACGCTCACCCGACACCACTTCGTGCAGGGTGCGCTTACCGAACTGGTCACGCAGGCCGCTTTCCAGACGACGCGACAGGCGCTCGTCGGCGATCTGCTTCATACCCGAGGTAGCGGTATAGAAGCGCTCGGCGTCCTTGACGCGCCACTTGGCGTAGGCGTCGACCATCACGGCTTTCTTCTCCAGCGTCAGGAAACGCTGGGTCGGGGCGTCGAGGGTCATCAGGCGGGCGTCGAACTTGCGCACCTGGTTCACGTACGGCACCTTCACATGCAGGCCAGGCTGGACATCGGCCTTGACCACGCGACCGAACTGCAGCAATACCGCGCGCTCGGTTTGCGAAACGATGTAGAAGCAGTTCCAGGCGACGATCGCCAGCACCACGGCGCCAATCAGGGCGAACAGCGATTTATTGCTCATCAGCGGCTCTCCCTGGAACGCAGCGGCGGTTGTTGTTGCAGGTCCTGGGCGGCACGCGCGGCGGCGTCATTGGCCGACGGCGTTACGCTGCTGGCGGGAACTGCAGTGCTGTTGCGACCGCTTTCGACCATCTTGTCCAGCGGCAGGTAGAGCAGGTTGTTCTGCCCATCCTTGGTTGCCACCAGAACTTTGCTGGAGTTGCTGTAGACCTCCTGCATGGTCTCGAGGTACAGACGCTGGCGGGTAACCTCTGGCGCCTTGCGGTACTCGGCGACCAGCTTGGTGAAGCGGTCGGCCTCACCCTTGGCACGGGCGATGACTTCATCGCGGTAGCCATTGGCGTCCTCGATGATGCGCTGCGCCTGACCACGGGCTTCCGGCACCACGCCATTGGCGTAGGATTCGGCCTGGTTGCGGGCACGCTGCTCGTCTTCACGGGCACGGATCACGTCGTCGAAGGCTTCCTGCACTTCACGCGGGGCTGCCGCGCTCTGCACGTTGACCTGGGTCACGGTGATACCGGTACGGTAGGTGTCGAGGAAACGCTGCAGGCGCTCGCGGATGTCCACGGCCATCTGCTCACGACCTTCGGTCAGCACCTGGTCCATCGAGGTGGAACCCACCACGTGGCGCAGGGCGCTGTCGGTCGCATGCTGCAGGCTGACTTCCGGCTGGTCGACGTTGAGCACGAAGTCCTGCAGGTTGCTGATGCGGTACTGCACGGTCAGCGGCACTTCGACGATGTTCTCGTCTTCGGTGAGCATCTGGCCCTGCTTGGTGTAGGCCCGCTCGCGGGTCACGTTTTCCATGTACTTGCGGTCGATCGGCGGGAAATAGATATTCAGGCCGGGGCCGACGGTCTCGTAGTACTTGCCGAAGCGCAGCACAACCGCCTGCTCCTGCTCGTCCACCACGTACACGGCGTTGTACAGCCAGATCGCCGCCAGCACCGCCAGGCCTACGCCCAGCAGGCCCAGGCCGCCACCTTTGCCGATATTGCGGTCGCTGTTGCCACCGCGCTTCTTGCCACTGCCGAACATGCCGTTCAGGCTGTCCTGCAGCTTGCGGAAGGCCTCGTCCAGATCCGGTGGACCTTTCTTGTCGCCACCGCCGCCGCCGCCACCGCGACGACCGCCCCAGGGATCCTGATTGTTCGAGTTGCCACCCGGCTCGTTCCAAGCCATAGCGCTCTCCATCTGATAAAGCAAAGACGCGCCCACGGCGCGCCGTCCAATGCTACAGAATGCCTGTCACTGCTGCCCGGCGACCTCGACGAGCATTTATTGCAAAGTGTGTTGCTCGACAAACACTTGCGGCTCCATGCCTTCGCGGCTGACCAGGCGATTCAACTCGACCCTGGGCAGTCGCACGCTCAGCAGGCTGCGCCCTTCTTCATCATGCTCTTCACTCTGCACGGCCCCCAACGCGAAGAATTGCGCGCGCAAGCGGGCAAATCGCTGCTCCAGGCACAGGGTTCCGACATAAAGATCATCCCCCAGCAATTCGGCAACTGCCTGGCCAACCAGCTCCAGGCCTCGTCCGTCACGTGCCGATACCCAGACCCGCTGCGGCTTGCCGTCGGCATCGCGCTGGATCTGCGGCTCGACATCTTCGAGCAGGTCGAGTTTGTTATACACCTCGAGGATCGGCAAGCCTTCAGCGCCAATCTCGCCCAGTACCGCCAGTACCTGTTCGATCTGCTCCATGCGCTCGGGCTCATGGGCATCGATCACGTGCAACAGCAGGTCGGAGTTGCTCGACTCTTCGAGCGTAGCCCGAAATGCCTCGACCAGCTTGTGCGGCAAGTGGCGGATGAAACCCACGGTGTCGGCCAGCACGATCGGCCCCAGGTCGGCCAGTTCAAGCCGGCGCAGCGTAGGGTCGAGGGTGGCGAACAGCTGGTCCGCGGCGTAAACCTCGGATTGCGTGAGGGCGTTGAACAGGGTCGACTTGCCGGCGTTGGTGTAACCCACCAGCGACACCGACGGGATGTCGGCACGCTTGCGCCCACGACGGGCCTGCTCGCGCTGGCTGCGTACCTTCTCAAGGCGGCCCTTGATCTGGCGCAGGCGCACCCGCAACAGGCGGCGGTCGGTTTCCAGCTGGGTTTCACCCGGGCCACGCAGGCCGATACCACCCTTCTGTCGCTCAAGGTGGGTCCAGCCACGCACCAGCCGCGTGCTCATGTGCTCGAGCTGGGCCAGTTCGACCTGCAGCTTGCCTTCGTGAGTACGCGCCCGTTGGGCGAAGATATCGAGAATCAGCCCGGTACGGTCCAGCACGCGACACTCGAAAACACGTTCGAGGTTACGTTCCTGGCTGGGCGTGAGGGTGTGATTGAAAATCACCAGGTCAACGTCTTCGGTTTTGACCAGGTCGCGCAACTCCTCGACCTTGCCGCTGCCGATCAGAAACTTGGCGGTGGGCTGATGCCGTGACACTGTCGCCAGTGTAACGATCTCGGCTCCGGCCGACAGCGCCAGCTCCTGAAACTCCTGCGGGTCTTCGCGCGCCTCAGGGTTCTGACCTTCCAAGTGAACGAGCAGCGCTCGCTCACCACCACCGTGGCGCTCAAAGAACAATGCAGGCTCCTACTGTTTTCAAGCGTTGCCTTGCTCGCTGTCGCCGTGCTCGCCATCGGTCGGGCTTGGCAGACGAACTGGACGGGCAGGTACGACAGTCGAGATCGCGTGCTTGTAGACCATCTGGCTGACGGTGTTCTTCAGCAGCACGACGAACTGGTCGAACGATTCAATCTGGCCCTGCAACTTGATCCCGTTGACCAGATAGATCGAAACCGGGACCTTTTCTTTTCTCAAGGTGTTCAAGTAAGGGTCTTGTAGCGAATGCCCTTTTGACATATGCCGCACTCCTGTAAGGATCAATAGTAAAAAACAAGAAAATTCAGTAATTGCTGCCGCCCTTCGCAAGAATAGACGGCAATAAGCAGGGACTCAGCTCAATATGGAGACGGCCCCAAGGTATTTCAAGGTGCGGGACAGATTGTCGCAGGCCAGGCTATCCAGCCAGTGCACATCATCGGACCAGCCGCGTAGCCAGGTGAATTGGCGCTTGGCCAGCTGACGCGTGGCAATGATACCGCGTTCACGCATCTCATTCTCAGTAAGCTGGCCGTCCAGGTAATCCCAGACCTGCCGATACCCCACTGCCCGTATAGACGGCAGCCCGGCGTGCAAGTCACTTCTGGCTCGCAGCGATCGGACCTCGTCGATGAAGCCCTGTTCCAGCATCTGTGAAAATCGTAACGCAATTCGCTCATGCAAAATGTGACGATCTGTAGGCGCTATGGCCAGGCTGGCGACAGTATAGGGCAAATGCCCGTTCACGCCTGCGTCTGCGCCGCGACTTTGAGCGAATTGACGCTGGCGGTGGGCGGTCATGCTCTCGCCACTCACCCGGTACACTTCAAGCGCGCGAATCAGGCGTTGCGGATCATTCGGATGGATACGCGCAGCCGATTCGGGGTCCACCTCGGCCAGTTGCCGGTGCAACTCCGCCAGGCCCAGCTCGCCGGCTTGGGCCTCAAGCTCGGCACGCACCGCTGCATCGGCCGGCGGCATGTCTGCCAGGCCATCGAGCAAAGCCTTGTAATAAAGCATGGTGCCGCCGACCAGCAGCGGGATCTTGCCGCGCGCGGTGATCTCGGCCATGGCGTCAAGTGCATCGGTACAGAACTGCTTCGCTGAATAGCTCTCGGCCGGGTCGAGGATATCGATCAGCCGATGCGGATGAGCGGCCAGGACTTCTTTCGAAGGCTTGGCGGTACCGATATCCATGCCGCGATACACCAGCGCCGAGTCGACACTGATCAGCTCGCACGGCAACACTTTGGTCAACTCGATGGCCAGGTCGGTCTTGCCGGCCGCCGTCGGGCCCATGAGGAATATCGCCGGGGGTTTCATGCTCATCTCATCGCCCCCGCAGGAACAGCTTGTCCAGATCGTCCAGGCCCATCTGGGTCCAGGTCGGCCGGCCGTGGTTGCACTGGCCGCTGCGCTCGGTGTTCTCCATGTCGCGCAGCAGGGCGTTCATTTCCGGGATCGCCAGGCGCCGGTTGGCGCGCACCGCACCGTGGCAGGCCATGGTCCCGAGCAGTTCGTTCAGGTGCGCCTGGATGCGGTCGCTGCTGCCGTACTCCATCAGGTCGGCGAGTACGTCCTGCACCAGGCGGTTGGCCTCGGCCTGCTTGAGCAGCGCCGGGATCTGCCGGATCGCCAGGGTTTCCGGGCCAAGGCGCTGCAGTTCGAAACCTAAGCGCTGGAACCACTGGGCGTGCTCTTCGGCGCAGTCGGCTTCGCGCTGGCTCAGCGCCAGCGACTCCGGCACCAGCAGCGGCTGGCCGCTCAGGCCTTCGCTGGCCATGGCCACCTTGAGGCGCTCGTACATGATTCGCTCATGGGCGGCATGCATGTCCACCAGCACCAGGCCGATAGCGTTCTCGGCGAGGATGTAGATGCCTTTTAGCTGGGCCAAGGCATAGCCCAGTGGCGGGATGTCACCCTGGCTGTCCGGCAAGGCTCCCGGCGCGACCGTGGCGTTATCCAGTGGCGCATAGAACTCGCGGTAGACAGCCTGCGCCTCACCGGCAGCGACCGGCTGAGACGGGCGCGGGGTGTATTGGTACTGATAACCCGCACCCGCGCCGCCCGAGGAGAACGGCTGACGCACCTCGCCCTGGGGCTGCTCCAGTACCGGCGAAGCCAGGCGCATTTCGCCCTGGGGGCCGAATTCCCCGGCCTGCTGGCCGCTGGGGCGAATGAGCTCGGCGGTTGCCGCGGGGGCCGCGAGCTGGTCCTCGGGCCGCACATCAGCCAGGGCCCGGTGCAGGGTGCCATAGAGGAAATCGTGGACCATCCGCCCTTCACGGAAGCGTACTTCGTGCTTGGTCGGGTGCACGTTGACGTCGACCCCGGTGGGGTCGCACTCGAGGAACAGCACGAAGGTTGGGTGCCGGCCGTTGAACAGCACGTCGCGGTAGGCCTGGCGCACTGCGTGGGCAACCAGCTTGTCGCGCACCGCGCGGCCATTGACGAAGAAGTACTGCAAGTCTGCCTGGCTGCGCGAAAACGTCGGCAAGCCTACCCAGCCCCACAACCTCAGGCCGTTGCGCTCGACGTCGATCGGCAACGCCTGCTCAAGGAAGCCCGGGCCACAGATGGTACCCACACGCCGCGCCCGGGCCATGTCGTCGGCAGCCTCATGCAGGCTGAAGACGGTCTTGCCGTTGTGGCGCAGGTGGAAGCCCACGTCGAAGCGCGCCAGCGCCAGGCGCCGGATGACTTCCTGCAGGTGATCGAATTCGGTTTTCTCGGCCTTGAGGAACTTGCGCCGGGCCGGGGTATTGAAGAACAGGTCACGCACCTCCACCGAGGTACCGACCGGGTGCGCGGCAGGCTGCACACGCGGGAGCATGTCGCGGCCTTCGGTCTCCACCTGCCAGGCTTCGCCGGCGTCGGCGGTGCGCGAGGTCAGGGTCAGGCGGGCCACCGAGCTGATCGAAGCCAGGGCCTCACCGCGAAAGCCCAGGCTGAGCACGCCTTCGAGGTCTTCCAGCTCTCGGATCTTGCTGGTGGCATGGCGCGCCAGGGCCAGCGGCAGGTCGTCCGGGGCAATGCCGCTGCCGTTGTCACGTACCCGCAGCAGCTTCACGCCACCCTGCTCGACCTCGACCTCGATGCGCTTGGCGCCGGAGTCAAGGCTGTTCTCCAGCAGTTCCTTGGCCACCGACGCAGGGCGCTCGACCACCTCGCCCGCGGCGATCTGGTTGGCCAGCCGCGGGCTGAGCAGCTGGATGCGCGATCCGCCGTTCATTGCTGCGACGCCAGGGTAGTGCCCGGAATGTCGAGGTGCTGGCCGACTTTGAGCTCATCGGTCTTCAGGCTGTTGCTGCTGCGCAGGCTGGCAACGCTGACCTGGTAGCGCACGGCGATCATCGCCAGGGTCTCGCCGGGGCGCACGGTGTGATCGCGCGGGCCCTGGGCAATCTTGCCGCTGTCACGCAGCCAGGCGATGTAGGTGCCCGGTGGCGGGTTCTGCTGGAAGAACTGGCGCACGCCGGTATGGATCGACCGGGCCAGCGCCTGCTGGTGGCTGCGCGTGGCCAGCTTGGCCGCCTCGTTGGCATTGGAGATGAACCCGGTTTCCACGAGGATCGATGGAATATCCGGCGACTTCAGCACCATGAACCCGGCCTGTTCGACGCGCTGCTTGTGCAAGGGTGTTACCCGGCCCATGTTGCCCAGCACCTTTTGCCCAACGTTGAGGCTGGAGCTGAGGGTGGCGGTCATCGACAGGTCGAGCAGCACCCCGGCGAGCATGCGGTCCTTGTCGTCGAGGCTGACGTTGCCGGCGCCGCCGATCAGGTCGGAACGGTTTTCCGTGTCGGCCAGCCAGCGCGCGGTCTCGGAGGTGGCACCGCGATCGGACAGGGCGAACACCGAGGCGCCGAAGGCGGCCTTGGATGGCGCAGCGTCGGCGTGAATCGAGACGAACAGGTCAGCGCCCTTCTTGCGGGCGATCTCGGTGCGCTTGCGCAGCGGGATGAAGTAGTCGCCGGTACGGGTCAGCTCGGCGCGGTAACCCTTCTCGCTGTTGATCTGACGCTGCAGTTCCTTGGCGATGTCGAGCACGATGTCTTTCTCGTGCTGGCCGCGCGAGCCCGAGGCCCCCGGGTCTTCGCCGCCGTGGCCGGCGTCGATGGCAACGACGATGTCGCGCTTGCCGGCGGGTGCGGGTGGCAGCTTGATCGCGGGCTGTACCGGGGTTACCGGCACCGCCGGCGTGGTCGCGGGCGGCTGCACCGCAGGGGGCGGCGTCGGGTTGCTGGCGGCGATGGCATCGGCTTCCTGATCGTACAGGTCGACCACCAGGCGGTTGCCATACTGGGCATTCGGCGCCAGGGTGAAGCTCTTGGGCGACACGGCCTTTTTAAGGTCGATCACCACCCGCAGGTCGGTGGGCGTGCGCTGGGCCGAGCGCATGCTGGTGATCGGCGTGTTCGAGGTGGCTACGTTCAGCGGCCCACCCAGGGTGGCGCCATTGATGTCGATGACCAGCCGATCAGGCGCGGTCAGGGTGAAGACGCTGTGCTGCACAGGCCCGGACAGGTCGAAGACCAGCCGCGTGTTATCCGGCGCACGCCACAGGCGCACGCTCTTGACTTGAGTGACAGCCGCCAGAGCGTCAACGGTCACCGTTGTCAGCAGCAGCCCAACGACAGCGACCAGTGCGCGTATGCGCATACCTTTCCCCACTTACTGTTTGATTTTTTCGGCCAGAACGGCACACCAGGCTTCGCCGCGTGCCCCCTGCGGCGACAGGTCAAGCGAGCGCCCGCCCGCTTGCGGGCTTATGGTAATGGTCAGGTCGGGCTTTGGCAAAACGCCCGCACCTTTATCGGGCCACTCGAACAGGCACAGGGCGTCATCCTCGAAGTAATCGCGAATCCCCATGAATTCAAGCTCTTCCGGATCGACCAGGCGATACAGGTCGAAGTGGAAAGCGCGAATGTCGCCGATTTCGTAGGGTTCGACCACGGTGAAGGTCGGGCTCTTGACCGGGCCGGTGTGGCCCAGGCCACGGATCAGCCCGCGGGACAGGGTGGTCTTGCCAGCACCCAGGTCGCCCTCGAGAAAGATCACGCCATGACCGCCGGTCACTTCAGCCAGCTTTGCGCCGAAGTCGACGGTGGCCGCTTCATCGGCCAAATACAGGGTTATGCCAGACACGCTGAATGTTCCTCCAACAATTCTCTAATGACCGCAATCAGATCGCTGGCCGCCAGGCCTCTTCCCTCAACCCCCAGGCGCTCGCCGGCACGGGCATGCAACCACACCCCCAGGCACGCTGCCTGCCAGGCGTCCAATTCTTGGGCCAGCAGCGCGGCCAGTACGCCCGTGAGCACATCACCCAGCCCTGCGCCGGCCATGGCCGGATGACCGTGATCGCACAACGCCAGCCGCCCGACAGGGTCAGCCACCAGGGTACCGGCGCCCTTGAGCACGCAGACACTGGCATATTTGCGCGCCAGCTTGCGCGCGGCACCAGGCCGGTCGGCTTGCACCGCTTCGGTGGAAATCCCCAGCAGGCGCGCCGCCTCCCCCGGGTGCGGGGTCAGCACGCTGCCACTGGGCAACGCCAGCGGCGAGCGCGCCAGCAGGTTGAGCGCATCGGCATCCCAGACTTGCGGCAGGTGCGCGTTGGCCACCGCCGACAACAGGCTGCGGCCCCAGGCCGCCTGCCCAAGCCCCGGCCCGACCACCAGCACCGAGGCACGCTCCAGCGGCCCCATCAGCTGATTGGCCGAGCTCACCCCCAGCCACATGACCTCGGGCAGGCGGGCCAGCCCGGCAGCGACATGTTCGGGGCGGGTGGCCACACTGACCAGGCCGGCACCACAGCGCAACGCCGCTTGCGCACTGAGCATCACCGCACCGCCTGTCCCCAAATCGCCACCGACCACCAGCACATGGCCGAAGTCCCCCTTGTGGGCATCGGCAGCACGCGGCGGCAGGCTGGCCAGGGTCAGTCGATTGAGCGGTTGCGGGGTATTACCGGGGTGTTTGGTCTGAGGCATGGGGTCAAAGGCTCCGATGTCTGGCAGAATTATACGCACCTACACCCGTAATGCCTTGCCCATCCATGCCCGCCACGCTTCCAGACATCAACACATTGGCCCAATCGATCAAGGATTGGGGCCAGGAACTCGGTTTTGCCCACGTCGGCATCGCCGGCGTGGACCTTGGCGAGCACGAACAGCACCTGCAGCGCTGGCTCGCGGCCGGCTACCAGGGCGAAATGGAATACATGGGCGAGCACGGCACCAAGCGTTCGCGCCCCGCCGAGCTGATCCCCGGCACCCTGCGGGTGATCTCGCTGCGTATGGACTACCTGCCGGGCGACACGCAAATGGCCCAACGCCTGGCCCAGCCGGAAAAAGCCTATATCGCCCGCTACGCCCTGGGCCGCGACTACCACAAGCTGGTGCGCAAGCGCGTGCAGCACTTCGCCGACCGCATCCAGGAGGCCATCGGCCCGTTCGGCTACCGCGCCTTCGTCGACAGCGCCCCGGTGCTGGAGAAAGCCCTGGCGCAGGAGGCCGGCCTGGGCTGGATCGGCAAGAACACCTTGCTGCTCAACCGCAAGGCCGGCAGCTACTTCTTCCTCGCCGAGCTGTTCGTCGACCTGCCGCTGCCCATCGACGGCGTGCAGGGCAGCGACCACTGTGGCCGTTGCCAGGCCTGCCTGGACATCTGCCCGACCCAGGCCTTCGTCGGCCCGTACCAGCTCGATGCCCGGCGCTGCATTTCGTACCTGACCATCGAGTTGCGCGACGCCATTCCGGTGGAGCTGCGCCCACTGATCGGCAATCGGGTGTTCGGCTGCGACGACTGCCAGCTGGTCTGCCCTTGGAACCGCTTCGCCAAGACCACCACCGAGGATGACTTCATGCCGCGGCGCGGCCTGGACAACGTCGAGTTGGCCGAGCTGTTCCTGTGGGATGAAAAGCGCTTTCTCGGCAGCACCGAAGGCTCGCCGTTGCGGCGCGCGGGGTATGAGCGGTTTTCGCGCAACCTGGCGGTGGGGTTGGGCAATGCGCCTTCGACCATTGCGGTGCTGGAGGCGCTCAAGGCGCGGCGTAATGACCCATCAGAGCTGGTGCGTGAGCATGTCGAGTGGGCACTGGCGCAACACGCCTCCAGAGCCTGACGCTAGATGGCACGGGCTTCGCCCGTGTTCGCGGGCAAGCCCGCTCCCACAGGGACCGCGTACGACTCACTGCTGGTCGTTGTAGTGGAACTTGGGCATTTCCCAGTGGAAACGGATCGCCAGCAAGCGCACCAAAAACCCGCCAAACAGGGTCAGCAGCATCGCCTGCTCCGCCGGCACCTTGAAGTACACGCAGCCCAGGTAGAACCATGCCGCCGCGAACGACACGCTGGCGTACAGTTCGCGCCGGAACACCAACGGGATGTCGTTGCAGAAGATATCCCGCAGGATGCCGCCGAACACCCCGGTGATTACCCCGCTGATCGAGGCGACCAGGAAGCCCTGCCCCATCTCCAGCGCGGTCATGCAGCCGATCAAGGTGAACGCCACCAGCCCCAGGGCATCGAGCACCAGGAACAACGAGCGCAGATGGCGCATCAAGGGCGCGATGAAGATGGTCACCAGCGCGGCAAAGCTGGTGAGTACCAGGTATTCCGGGTGCTTCACCCAGGTCAGCGGATAGTGCCCAAGCAGCACGTCACGCACCGAACCGCCACCCAGGGCGGTGACACAGGCGATCAGCACCACACCGAACCAGTCCATGCCGCGACGGCCAGCAGACAGGGCGCCAGTCATGGCTTCGGCGGTGATGGCGATGAGGTAGAGCATCAACAACATGGTGCAGGTCCGTGCGGGAAAGGCGCGCAGTCTACCCAGTCGCGCGGGGCACCAAAAGAGGGCGCGCCGACGATTGTCGGCGCGCGGCAAGGTCAGACCTTGATGAAGTGCTCGCGGTAGTGACGCAGCTCGGCGATCGACTCACGAATGTCGTCCAGGGCCAGGTGGGTGCTGCCCTTCTTGAAGCTGTCACGCACGTTCGGCGCCCAGCGCGCGGCCAGCTCCTTGAGCGTCGAGACGTCGAGGTTGCGGTAGTGGAAGTAGTTTTCCAGGCCGCGCATGTGGCGGTACAGGAAGCGGCGATCCTGGCAGATGCTGTTGCCGCAGATCGGCGACTTGCCCTTGGGCACCCACTGCTCGAGGAAGGCGATAGTCTGCGCCTCGGCCTCGGCCATGCTGATCGTGCTCTCGCGCACGCGCTGGGTCAGGCCCGAATTGCCGTGGGTGCGGGTGTTCCACTCGTCCATGCGTGCCAGCACTTCATCGCTGTGATGAATGGCGATCACCGGACCTTCGGCCAGGGTGTTCAGCTCGCTGTCGGTGACGATGGTGGCCATCTCGATGATGACGTCGCTGTCCGGATCCAGGCCGGTCATTTCCAGGTCGATCCAGATCAGGTTCTGTGGGTTCTGCATGAAAGTGCTCCTCGAATAGGCGCTCATATTAGCCCAGCCAGGCGGTGCGTGGGCGGGCCATGCTAAACTGCCGCGGTTTTCTCACTGCCTCGCCGATACGGAACCTTCATGGCCAAACGCCAGCTCAACCGCCGCCAGAACTGGCGCATCGAAAAGATCCAGGGTGAACGCGCCGCCCGCGCCGCCAAACGCGAGCAGCACGTGCTGCAGGAGCTGGAGGGTGGCGACCTGGGGCCGGAGCAGCTGGGCCTGGTGATCGCCCACTTCGGTGTGCAGGTCGAAGTCGAAGCCCAGGACGGCGAGGCCGCCGGGCAGGTATTCCGCTGTCACCTGCGGGCCAACCTGCCGGCGCTGGTCACCGGCGATCGCGTGGTATGGCGCGCCGGCAACCAGGGCATCGGCGTGATCGTCGCCCAGATGCCACGCAGCACCGAGCTGTGCCGACCGAACAATCATGGCCAGCTCAAGCCGGTGGCGGCCAACGTCGACCTGATCGTCATCGTCTTCGCGCCGGCGCCGGAACCGCACCCCAACCTGATCGATCGCTACCTGGTGGCCGCCGAGCATGCCGGCATACGCCCGCTGCTGCTGCTCAACAAGGCCGACCTGATCAACGACGAGAACGCCCCGACGCTCAACGCCATGCTCGAGGTGTATCGCGGGCTCGGCTACCCGTTGCTGGAAGTGTCGGCCCACCAGGGCGATGGCATGCAGCGCCTGCAACAGACGCTGGATGGCCATATCAGTGTGTTCGTCGGCCAGTCGGGGGTGGGCAAGTCGTCGCTGGTCAACAGCCTGCTGCCAGACGCCGGCACCCGCGTTGGCGACCTGTCCGAGTGGTCCGGCCAGGGCACCCACACCACCACCACGGCGCGGCTCTATCACTTCCCCAACGGCGGCGACCTGATCGACTCCCCGGGTATCCGCGAGTTCGGCCTGGGCCATGTCAGCCGTGACGATGTGGAAGATGGCTTCATCGAGTTCCGCGAGCTGTTCGGCCATTGCCGCTTCCGCGACTGCAAGCACGACCGCGAACCGGGCTGTGCATTGCTCAAGGCACTGGACGAGGGCAGCGTGACGCAGCAGCGGATGAACAGCTACCGCTCGATCATCGCCAGCCTGCCGCAAGACAGCTACTGATCTTGCCGGGGCCGCGGTTCGCCGCTGCGACAAGCCTGCCCTCACTAAACAGGCTTGCACGTCCCGTGCAGGAGCGGCCTTGTGCCGCGAAAGGGCCGCAGCGCGGCCCCAGGATTTCAGCGTGAAAGCAGAAATCGCCGGGGCTGCTCTGCAGCCCTTTCGCGGCACAAGGCCGCTCCTACAGGGATCGTGCAAACCAATAGCTGGAAGCCCCAAACCCTATAAAGCAAAACGCCCGTGGCTGCTGATGCAGGCACGGGCGTTGTGTATTGCCAGCCAAAAACCGCTTACTGGTTCTTCTGCTCGTCCATCTTCAGTACACCGTCCTCGAAGATGTTCAGCTTTTGCCGCAACTCGCGAGGCTGCATCGGCTCTTGCGGTGCCGGGGCGGCAGCACCTGGCGCGCCCTGGGCCGGCGGTGTCGCCTGCGGCTGGGCCTCCGGTGCACCCTGCTCACCCTCGATGGTGCGCTGGGCCTTCTTGGTCAGGACGATGATGTCGATACGGCGGTTGACCGGGTTGAACGGGTTCTTGCGGTCGAACAGCGACGACGACGCATACCCCACCACCCGCGCCACCTGCTCATCCGGGTAACCACCCGCGACCAGCGCGCGACGTGCGGCGTTGGCACGGTTGGCCGACAGCTCCCAGTTGCCGTAGTCGCCGGTGCCGGAGTACGGCTTGGCATCGGTGTGGCCGCTGATGCTGATCTTGTTCGGCACCGCCTTGATGGTGTCGGCCATGGCCAGCAGGATGTCTTCGAAGTACGGCTGCAGGCGCGCGCTGCCAATGTCGAACATCGGCCGGTTCTCGGCGTCCATGATCTGGATGCGCAAGCCGTCCTGGGTGATCTCGAACAGGATCTGGTCCTTGAACTTCTGCAGCTGCGGGTTTTCCTCGACCTTGTTCTGCAGCTCCTGCAGCAGCAGCTCCAGGCGCTCGCGCTCGACCTGCTCGGCCATGGTCTCGACCTTGTCCTTGTCCAGCTGGATGCTGGTGTCAGGCGTCGGCTCGGACTTGGTCTCGGGGTTGATGGTCTTCTCGGGGGCCAGCTGTGGCGAGCCCCCCAGGTCGATGATGTAGGGCGTGCCGCTTTCGGAGAAGCCGATCGGGTCCTTGAAGTAGCCAGCAATGGCGATTTTCTGCTCGGGCGTGGCGGTGGACAGCAGCCACAGCACGAGGAAGAACGCCATCATCGCCGTGGCGAAGTCGGCGAAGGCGATCTTCCAGGCGCCGCCATGGTGGCCTCCACCGTAGCGCTTTACGCGCTTTATGATGATGGGCTGATTGTTTTCCATGGCTTAACGACCGCGGACCGCTTGTTCCAGCTCGGCGAAGCTAGGACGGTGCTTGGGATACAGCACCTTGCGCCCGAATTCGACAGCCAGCGAAGGCGGCATGCCCGAGGCGGATGCGACCAGCGAGGCCTTGATCGACTCGTACAGGTTGAGCTCTTCCTTGGCATCGTGCTCCAGGCACTTGGCCAACGGGCCGAAGAAGCCATAGGCGGCCAGAATACCGAAGAAGGTACCCACCAGCGCCGCACCCACGTGCAGGCCGATCGACGCCTGGTCGCCCTCGCCCAGCGACGCCATGGTCACCACGATACCCAGTACTGCCGCGACGATACCGAAGCCGGGCATGCCGTCGGCGATGCCGTTCACCGCGTGGGACGGGTGCTCCAGCTCTTCCTTCATGCTCAGCAGTTCCATGTCGAACAGGCCTTCGAGCTCGTGGGGAGCCATGTTGCCGGTGGACATGATGCGCAGGTAGTCGCAGATGTAGGCGGTCATGCGCTCATCGCCCAGTACGGCAGGGTACTTGGCGAAGATCGGGCTGGCGGCGGCGTCTTCGATGTCGCCTTCGATGGCCATCATGCCTTCGCGACGGCTCTTGTTGAGGATCTCGTATACCAGGCCCAGTACTTCCAGGTAGAACGTATGGGTGAAGCGGCTGCCGAACATCTTCAGCGACTTCTTGACCACATGCATGGTCATGTAGCCAGGGTTCGCCTGAAGGAACGCACCGAACGCGGCGCCGCCGATGATCAGCACTTCGAACGGCTGAATCAGCGCCGCGATCTTGCCGTGGGAAAGCACGTAGCCGCCGAGCACGCTCGCGAATACGACGATGATGCCGATAATTTTAGCCATAGGTTCAAAGCACTTGCTGTCGTGGTCAGGGTCGGGGACGGGAGCTTTAAAACTCTTCTTCTACTTATCGGCAGAACTGCGCCAGACTATAGCCACTCATCGCGAAAAGCCAGTTCGGACTGATGTCAAAATGCCAATTGAAACCAAGGTGCCAAGTAAGGCTCCCGCGACGCTAGAGGCCTGGGTAAAGCTGCTCGAAGGGGTGCGTTTGCCGGTCCCGAAAGAGAGCCACGACCAGGTGGTCAAGGCCATCAACGACAGCCGCCGCTCGTTGCGCGAAATCGCCGAACTGTTGCAGGACAGCCCTGCGTTGGTGCTGTGCGTGATGCGCGAGGCCAACCATCCAACCAGCCTCAGCCAGGCCGAGCCCGCCGAAAGCCTGGAGGTCGCCCTGAATCGCCTGGGCCTTGAACGCACCAGTCAGTTGCTGGCACGCCTGCCCACCCTGCCCGGCGACGACATCCCGCCGGTGCTGCGCCAGTTCCTGCTGATCAGCCAGCATGCTGCGCAACAAGCCAACGGCCTGTTCGCCAGCCGCCTGGCGCGACTTTGGCAGGATATCCACTGGGGCAGCCTGCTGTTCCTCTCGCCCCTGTGGCCGCTGGCCCTGGCCTACCCGAAACTGCTGGACACCTGGGAGCTGCGGGTTATCTACAAGGGCGAGGACGCCGCCGAAGTCGAACAGGAACTGTTCGGCGTGCGCATCATGTCGCTGTGCCGGGCCGTGGCCGAGCACTGGCGCCTGCCTGGCTGGGTTACGCAGGGTTATCGACTGCTGATCGACGAGCGCGAGCAACTGGCCCAGGTGCTGGCCATCGCCCGCGAACCCGAGCCCCTGGCGCAACAGCAGCGCCTGGACGAGGAGCCGGCCTTGCGCCGCTGGTTCAACCAGCCGCCCAACACCGTATTGCTCGCCAATGGCCTGGCACTGGCGGCCCAGGTTGGCTGGGACAACCCGCACCTGCTGCGCTGGCAACTGCTGACCGCACTGTACCTGCAGACCTCGCTGGAAGATGTGCAGCAGCAGGTCCACCAACAGGCTGCGGCCAGCGCTCGACACCATGCGCGCCACGCCCTGTTCCACCCGGCCGAGGCGCTGATCTGGCCCTGGCACCAGCGCCGTCCGCATCCGGATATGCTCACCCCGCCGCCGCCCAGCGCCGAAGCGCTGGGGCACTGGCGCAAGCTGTGCCAGGAACTGCTGGCCCAGCCGAGCCCGTTCTCCAACACCGTGCACCTGGCCACGCAAGCGCGCGAGGCGCTGCTGGCGTGCGGCATGCAGCGTGTCATGCTGCTGAGCCTGGACAAGGCCAGCGACTACCTGCGCGTGCAGCAGACCGCCGGCCTGCCCAGGGAGGCTGATGCCATGGCACTGGCGATCCCACAGAACAAACTGCTGCAAAAGCTGATGAGCAAAGCCGGGCAACTACGCCTGACGCCCGACAACCACGCCCAGTTCGCCGCACTGCTGCCGGCGCCGCTGCGGGCATTCTTCCGCAGCGAGCACCTGCTGCTGCGCTCGCTGGCCGTCGGCGAGCAGGTGCTGATGCTGGCGGTGGTCGACCAGGGCGGCAAGCCGCTGGCCGATGTCAGCGTGCAGGCCTTCGGCAAGACCGCGCAATGCATCGAGCGGGCACTGGCCCTGTTTGCCAACCGCAACGCCTGAGCCTTGCGCTACAATCGCTGCTCTTTCCACCCTGGAGACCGTGGATGACTGATTTTTCCGGCTTGCCCCTGGTGATCGAAGCCGAGGACCTGCTACCGCGCCTGGCTTCGCCACAGCTGATCCTGGTCGACCTGAGCAGTGCCAATCGCTACGTCAGCGGGCACATCCCAGGGGCCCGCTTCGTCGAGGGCAAGCGCACCCAGCTGGGTCAGCCACCCGCCCCCGGGCTGCTGCCCGCACTGGGCGACCTGGAGAAACTGTTCAGCGAGCTCGGCCACCATAAAGATGCCGTCTATGTGGTCTACGACGACGAAGGTGGCGGCTGGGCCGGGCGTTTCATCTGGCTGCTCGACGTGATCGGCCACCCGCACTACCACTACCTCAACGGCGGTATCCAGGCCTGGCCGGCAGACAAACTGTCCACCGAGGTGCCGGCACCTGTCGCCACCCCAGTGCGCCTGCAATTGCACAGCGAGCCGACCGCCACCCGCGAATACCTGCAAAGCCGCCTGGGCGCCGACGACCTGGTGGTCTGGGACGCCCGTGGCCCGCAGGAGTTCAACGGCGAAAAAGTCCTGGCCGCCAAGGGCGGCCACATCCCCGGCGCGATCAACTTCGAGTGGACCGCCGGCATGGACCTGAACGACCACCTGCGCATCCGCAAGGACATCGCGCATGTGCTCGAACAACTGGGCATCACCCCGGACAAGGAAGTGATCACCCACTGCCAGACCCACCGCCGCTCCGGTTTCACCTACCTGGTGGCCAAGGCCCTCGGTTACCCACGCATCAAGGCTTACGCCGGCTCGTGGAGCGAATGGGGCAACCACCCCGACACGCCCGTAGAAGTTTAAGGACGCTCAATGAAATCCCGTTTGTTCATCATCAGCCAGCACCTGCTGCCGCACCACTTGCTGTCGCGACTGGCCGGCTGCATCGCCGAATGCCGCGCGCGCTGGTTCAAGAATGCCTTCACCGCCTGGTTCGCCAAGCGCTACCAGGTGAACATGTCCGAAGCGCTGGTCGAAGACCTGACTGCTTACGAGCACTTCAACGCCTTCTTCACCCGTGCCCTCAAGCCCGGCGCCCGCCCGCTGGACGAAACCCCCGGCGCCATCCTCTGCCCGGCCGACGGCGCGGTCAGCCAGCTCGGCCCGATCGAGCATGGCCGCATCTTCCAGGCCAAGGGCCACAGCTTCAGCGCCCTGGAGCTGCTGGGCGGCGACCCGGCGCTGGCCGCACCGTTCATGGGCGGCGAATTCGCCACCATCTACCTGTCGCCCAAGGACTACCACCGCGTGCACATGCCGCTGGCCGGCACCCTGCGCGAGATGGTCTATGTGCCGGGCCGGCTGTTCTCGGTCAACCAGACCACCGCAGAGAACGTCCCCGAGCTGTTCGCCCGCAACGAGCGCGTGGTCTGCCTGTTCGACACCGAGCGTGGGCCGATGGCGGTAGTGCTGGTCGGCGCGATGATCGTCGCCTCGATCGAGACCGTCTGGGCCGGCCTGGTCACGCCGCCGAAGCGCGAGCTCAAGACCTTCCGCTATGACGAAGCCAGCCGCGCGCCGGTCCACCTGGAGAAAGGCGCTGAACTGGGCCGCTTCAAGCTGGGCTCCACGGCGATCGTGCTTTTCGGGCCGGAGCAGGTGAAGTGGGCTGAAAACCTCGGCGCAGCGTCTGCCGTGCGCATGGGTGAACTGCTGGCGCAACCCGCCCAGGCCTGATCCGCCGCCGCAATAAAAAAGGCCCTGCATCTGCAGGGCCTTTTCTTTTGGTGCATGGCGAATCAGGCGCGGCGTTCGTGCATCCGGGCCAGCTGGCGCTCCAGCATCGACGGGTACGGCTCCATCAATCGCTCTACGCAGCTCGCGCCCTCAGGGCTGGCGATCGGGCGGATGCGTGCACGCTGGCGTACCAGGGCATCGTCGCTGATACGCCGCTCCACCAGCAGCAGGTTGCGGCTGTGCTGCGACAGCGCCAGGGCATCCTGGGCCTGTTCGGTCATCAGCAGGTCGACCTGGTCCAGGCCCTGCAGGTCATCGGCCAGCACCAGGCCCAGCTGCAGTTGCAGGGTGATGCCGCTGTCGGCCACCTCGATCTGCAGGGCGTGGCCCAGGGCGCGCAGCAGCTCGCCACAGCAGATGGCGTTGGTCAGGTAGTCCTCGCCACAGTCGCGGCTGTGGAACAGCAGCAGGGTGCCGCCGTCGCTCAGGGTGTGCACTTCGCCTTCATACAGCGAGGCGGCCTGGTCGAGGCAGTCGTTGTAGCGCTCCAGCAGCTCGGCAAGGCGGGTGCGCGGCAGGCGGCGCAGTTGCTCCTGGGAGCCCAGCTGGACGGCCAGCACGGCGCTGCTCTGGGGCTCGTTCGACTCGGCGGCGATCGGCTTGGCCGGGGCGGCTTCTTCGTCCATCAGGCCGGCAAAGGCCTCGTCATCGTCGTCAGCCTCCTGCACGGCGACCTTGGCGCGCGGGGCGGCCTTGGGCGCTACCGGAACGTCATCGAAGTCGTCTTCTTCCTCGACCTCTGGCTCCGGCGGCGGTGGCGGCGCAAGGCGGGCGTGCAGCTGGCGGGCCAGGTCGCCGATTTCGTCCTGGCGGTCGATGGCCGGGGTGTAGGGGTGCGGGTCACGCAGCCAGACCCGCAGTTGCAGCAGCGGGGTAGAGATGAAGCGGCCCAGGCGCAGGCTCAGGGTGAGCGCCAGCGCCAGCAGGATGGCGGCAAGGATGCCCATGCTCTGCAGGCTGATCAGCATCGGCTGCTGGAACTGGCTCATGTCCAGGCTGATGCGCAACTGGCCGGCGGTCACGTCCTGGAAGGTGATCTTGGTCTGGTACAGCCCTTCTGCCTCGCCCAGCAGGCTGTTGCGCGGGCGCTGGCCGGCCTCGGCGAGGATGCGGTTGTCCACGCTGTAGATGGCGGCGTGCGCCACCAGCGGGTTCTTCACCAGGTTGCCGAGCAGCACGTTGAGGCTGAGGATGTCGTTGGACACCAGCAGCTCGGTGGCGGACGTGGCGGTCTGCGTGGTCAGACTCTGGCCAACGGCATCGGCCTGCTCGTGCATGGCCTGCTTGAACTGCAAACCCATCACGCAGGCATAGATCACCAGGGCCAAGGCCACCAGGAAGATGTTATGGCTGGCGATACGCAACGCCAGGGGGATTCGGCGCTGGCTGAGGGCTCGGTAGATCATCAGGAAGAAGTTGTCGGTTTTGACGGGCGTGGGCCGGTTCACAGAGCGCGGCTCTTAATGGCGAGAAAGTGCTGCGCAGTATAGCGAGCAGAGTTTTGTCGGCAAAGTATCGTTGGCGCCCGATGGTCACGGAAAATCGGTAGAATGCGCATTTTTCATCGAAGTCGGAGCCAGGTTGTGCGCGAAATCGTTCTGATCAACATCACCGGTGAGGACCGTCCGGGCCTTACCGCTGCCATCACCGGCGTCCTGCTCCAGGGCGGTGTGAACATCCTCGACATCGGTTTGGCGGTGATGCACGGCACGCTGTCGTTCGGCATCCTGGTCGACATTCCCGACAACGAGGTCGCCACTTCGTTGCTGCAGAGCGTGCAATCCAAGGCCCACGAGCTGAACCTGCAAGCCCGCTACACGCCGATCTCCGAAGCCGATTACCAGCACTGGGCCGATAGCCAGGGCGAGGCGCGCCACATCGTCACCCTGCTCAGCCGCCGGGTCACCCCGGAGCAGTTGCAGCGTGTCAGCGCGGTCATCAGCCAATACGGCCTGACCATCGAGCGCATCGAGCGCCTGTCCGCCCGCGTGGCGCTGGATGCCGATGCCGACAACGGCAAGGCCGCGCTGGAGATCTCCGCCCGTGGCGAACCAACGGATGCCCAGTCCCTGCGCGCCGACTTCTTTGCCCTGTGCGAAGAACTGAACATCGACATCGCCTTCCAACGCGACGACCTGTTCCGCCGCAACCGCCGCCTGGCCGTGTTCGACATGGACTCCACGCTGATCGAGGCCGAAGTGATCGACGAGCTGGCCAAGGCCGCTGGCGTGGGTGAGCAGGTGGCGGCGATCACTGAGCGCGCCATGCGTGGCGAACTGGATTTCCGTGCCAGCTTCAAGGAGCGCATGGCGCTGCTCAAAGGCCTGGACGTTGGCGTACTCGACCAGATCGGCGCGTCGCTGCGCCTGACCGAGGGTGCCGAGCACCTGTTCGCCGAACTCAAGCGCCTGGGTTACAAGACCGCCATTCTTTCCGGTGGCTTCACCTACTTCGCCAAGCAGGTGCAGGCGCGCCTGGGTATCGACTATGTGTTTGCCAACGAGCTGGAAGTGGTCGATGGCAAGGTGACCGGCGTGGCCGTCGAGCCGATCGTCGACGCCCAGCGCAAGGCTCAGTTGCTGCAACAGCTGGCCAATCAGGAAGGGCTGCAGCTGGAGCAGACCATCGCCGTGGGCGATGGCGCCAACGACCTGCCAATGTTGTCGCAGGCCGGGCTGGGTGTGGCGTTCCGCGCCAAGCCGCTGGTGCGCCAGTCGGCCAAGCAGGCCATCTCCACGCTGGGGCTGGATGGCGTGTTGTACCTGCTGGGCCTGCGTGATCGTGACGCGCGCAGCTGATGATTGCCTGCCCCCCTTCGCCGGCGTGCCGGCGAAGACCAAGGCAATAAAAAAGCCCGCATCACTGCGGGCTTTTTCATGTCTGGCGGATCAGAACCGATAGACTTCCATATCGGTGCGGATCGGCGAAGCCATCGGGATCTTCGACTTCTCCGGCTCCTTCTTCACCTGTACCGGCGCTGCCTGCTTGCGGGGCGCTTCCTCGGCGATAACCGGCTGGTTGGCCAGCGGCTTGACCGTGTTGCTGAGCTGCTCGGCGAGCTTTTGCAGCAACTGCCCCTGGGCCTGTACCTGGGCCGACTCGCTGCCCTGGTGCGGCTGCTCGAGGTGAACGATGCGGTTGTCACGCACCTGGCCACGACGGTCCAGTACACGCCATTGCGCATCCAGGATCGCCGGCTGGTTCTTGCCCGAGTCCAGGCGGGTGATGGTCAGCAGCACCTGCACGTCGGGGGTAAAGCCCGCACTGGCAGGTGCCAGCACCACGCGTTGGCTGTCCAGGCGCCAGGCCAGCTGGCGCACCAGCAACTGGTCGATGTCCGACGAAAGGCTTCCGGCCCAGCGGCCATCGGTCGCCGCGGTCAGGCTGCCATCGGCCTGGCGCTGCAGGAAGGTTTCGCGTTGCAGGTAGTCGGCCACCGAAACAGGGCCAAGCACCACTGCCATGCCTGCCGCCTGCGAAGGCTGGCCAGGGTCACCGCTGTCGAGCTGATACAAGGCGACCGGCTGATGCATGCTGCACCCGCTCAGGCCCAGCAGCCCAGTCATCAACAGCGCAAATGGAAGGCGCAGAAATTTCATTCATCCCATCCAGGCGGTCGCCTCAAGACTGACCGCAGTGATACTCACGTAAATTCATCCGGGCACTCGGCCACGCCGGCGCCACAAGTGCACTATCATCCGCGAAATAGCGGCCCGACTCCAGCATTTCCGCCTGCAACGGCGCCGAAAGCGCCGCTGCAGACGTGCTCCCGGCTTATGCCGGGGTCTCCACCAACAGCGCATCGACACGCTGGAAGCCGCGTGGCAATTTGCTACCACGGCGACCACGCTCACCTTTGTAATGCTCAAGGTCGTCCGGCTTCAGGGACAGGGTACGCTTGCCAGCCTGCAATACAAGGGTCGAACCCTCGCTGACCACTGCCAGATCGGTGACATATTCTTCACGGCTGGCCACCCGGTCGCCCGGCACGCCGATGATCTTGTTGCCCTTGCCCTTGCCCAGTTGCGGCAGGTCGGCCACCTTGAACACCAGCAGGCGCCCTTCGGTGGTCACCGCCGCCAGCCAATCCTGCTCGCGGTCGGCCACCGGGCGCGGGGTCATGACCTTGGCACCGTTGGGCAGGCTCAGCAGGCCCTTGCCGGCCTTGTT
Organism: Pseudomonas parasichuanensis; assembly: GCF_021601385.1. Taxonomy (GTDB): domain Bacteria; phylum Pseudomonadota; class Gammaproteobacteria; order Pseudomonadales; family Pseudomonadaceae; genus Aquipseudomonas; species Aquipseudomonas parasichuanensis. The sequence goes on from NZ_BQHO01000006.1 coordinate 86,939, forward strand.
CTTGGCCTGCAGGTCTTCACCCTTGACCACGAAGCCGTAGCCGGCATCGGACGCCACCACGTAGAGGGCATCGTCATCCGGCAGCAGCACGCACTCGAAGGTGGCGCCCGGCGGCGGCGTCAGGCGGCCGGTCAACGGCTCGCCCTGGCCACGGGCCGACGGCAGGCTGTGGGCGGCCAGCGAATAGCTGCGGCCGGTGGAGTCGATCAATACGGCAAACTGGTTGGAGCGGCCCGGCGCGGCAGCCTTGAAGCCGTCACCGGCTTTGTATGACAGCCCCGTGGCATCGATATCGTGGCCCTTGGCGCAACGCACCCAGCCCTTCTCCGACAGCACCACGGTCACAGGCTCAGTCGGCATCAGCTCGTTTTCCGACAGGGCCTTGGCCTCGGCCCGCTCGACGATCGGCGAGCGACGGTCGTCGCCGTAGGTTTCGGCGTCTTCGATCAGCTCACTGCGGACCAGCTTGCGCAGCTTGGCATCGCTGCCCAGCAGCGCGGTCAGGCGCTTTTGTTCCTTGAGCAAGTCGTCGGTTTCGCCGCGGATCTTCATCTCTTCCAGGCGCGCCAACTGGCGCAGGCGCGTTTCGAGGATGTAGTCGGCCTGAATCTCGGTCAGCTCGAAACGCTCGATCAGCGCTTGCTTGGGGTGCTCTTCGGTGCGGATGATGTGGATCACTTCATCCAGGTTGAGGAAGGCCTTGAGCAAGCCTTCCAACAGGTGCAGGCGGCGTTCGACCTTGTCCAGGCGGTGCTGCAGGCGGCGACGAACGGTGCCGATACGGAACTCCAGCCACTCCAGCAACAAGGCCCGCAGGCTCTTGAGCTGCGGACGGCCGTCGAGGCCGATGATGTTGACGTTGACCCGGTAGGTGCTCTCAAGGTCGGTGGTGGCGAACAGGTGCTGCATCAGCTCGGCGGCATCGACGCGGTTGGAGCGCGGGATGATGACGATGCGGCAGGGGTTCTCGTGGTCCGACTCGTCGCGCAGGTCGGCGACCATCGGCAGTTTCTTGGCCTGCATCTGCGCGGCGATCTGCTCCAGCACCTTGGCCCCTGAGACCTGGTGCGGCAGTGCGGTGACGACGATATCGCCGTCTTCGACGCGGTACACCGCACGCATGCGGATCGAACCCTTGCCGCTCTCGTACATCTTCAGGATGTCGGCGCGCGGGGTGACGATCTCGGCCTCGGTCGGGTAGTCCGGCCCCTGGATGTGCTCGCACAGCTGCTCAAGGGTGGCCTTGGGCTCGTCGAGCAGGCGCACGCAGGCGCTGGCCACTTCGCGCAGGTTGTGCGGCGGCACATCGGTGGCCATGCCCACGGCGATGCCGGTGGTGCCGTTGAGCAGGATGTTCGGCAGGCGCGCCGGCAATACCGCCGGCTCCTGCAGGGTGCCGTCGAAGTTCGGCACCCAGTCGGCCGTGCCCTGGCCCAGTTCGCTGAGCAGCACTTCGGAATAGCGCGACAGGCGCGCCTCGGTGTAACGCATGGCGGCGAACGACTTTGGATCGTCCGGCGCACCCCAGTTGCCCTGGCCGTCGACCAGGGTGTAGCGGTAGCTGAACGGCTGGGCCATCAGCACCATGGCTTCGTAGCAGGCCGAATCGCCGTGGGGGTGGAACTTGCCGAGCACGTCACCGACGGTACGCGCCGATTTCTTGTGCTTGGCATCGGCATCGAGCCCCAACTCGCTCATGGCATAGACGATACGGCGCTGTACCGGCTTGAGGCCGTCGCCGATATGCGGCAGCGCGCGGTCCATGATCACGTACATGGAGTAGTTGAGGTAGGCCTGTTCGGTGAAATCAGCCAGGGAACGGCGTTCGACACCGTCCAGGCTGAGTTCGAGTGAGTCGCTCATGCGGGCCTCGTCATTTCAGGTTCTGGCGCAGCAGCATGGTGCCGCCGCGCTGGGTAAATTCAAGTTGTTTGAGGGCACTCATGCCCAGCAGCACGGCCTGGCCGTCAAGGCCGGGCACCACCAGGGCGCGCACGTCGCGCAGGTGGATATCGCCCAGCAGCAGGCTGTCGATACGGGTGCGGTAGCCCTCGGTACGGCCATTGGCGGTGCTCAGCGTCACCGGCGCACCACGGGCAAGGTCGAGGTCGCGGGCCAGCGCCTCGGGGATGGCCACGTCGGTGGCCCCGGTGTCGAGCATGAAATGCACCACCCGGCCATTGATCGCGCCATCGGCGACAAAATGGCCCTGGCCGTTGCTCAACAGACGCACTTCGACGAAACCATCGCCCTGGGTGCTCTGCACCTCGCTGTTGGGGTTTTCCTGGCGCGCTTCCCACTGGCCGAAAAACCGTGTGGCGAGGAACATCGCCGCCGCCCAGGCGAGCACCATCAGCACCCTGCCCGCCCGCTTGCCCGGTGCCTGGCTCATGGTTTGGCGCTCCAGCCGCCCTGTGGCGCGGCGAAGCGCCAGACGATCGGCCGCGCTTCACCATCGGCGCGCACGCCATTGTTGTTGTCCACGCCGATCCAGGCGCCATCCTTGTCGATCACCAGCGCTTCGGCAAGGCCGTAGGGTTGGTCGTACTGGCGAGGCGCCAGCAACGCGTCGGCGGCGAACGACCAGCAGCGCTCGACCGCACCGCTGTCGGCATCACGCCGGCAAATGCGGTAGGCGTTACGCTCCAGGGTGAACAGCTTGCCTTCGAACAGTGCCAGGTCGGCGAAGTCCCGCGACAAGGCGCGCGCCCCCGGGAATTGCGCAGGCTGCATCTCGACGCCGGCCTCGCTGAACATCACGCAACTGCGCCCGCAGGTCCATACCGATTGCTGGCGCCGCACCGACAGCAGGCCACGGCGTTCGCGCTCGGCGGCCAGCCACAGGCGGTCCCCCGCCGGGCTGATCGCGAGGCCCTCGAACAACGCATTGAAGTGCAGCAGCATGCCACTGGCACGGGCTTGGCGAACCATGGACTGGTCGATTTTCAACCAGTCCGGCTCGCCCTCCACAGGCAACTGCAGCACCGCCGCGAGCGCTTCGCTGACGACATAGAAGTTACCGGCCTGATCACAGGCGATCCCTTCGAAGTCCAGGGCACCGCCTCGAATGAACGATGCCGCCCAGTTACGCGACTTCAGCCCCCACGGCAGGCCGGTGTCCGGCGCCGTGGGCGGGGTGAACACCAGCGCTTCGGCGCGCCAGGTGCTATCGCCCCGGTCGAGGCGATAGATACGGTCATCGTCGCGGTCGGACACCGCCCACAGCGCCCCGCGGCACACCGCCAGGCCGGACAGGTTACCGCCACGCATGCCTTCAACCGGGTGCTCGCGGGTGAGCTTGAGCTCCGGCCATTCCTGCGCCAGGGCCGGCAACATCGACAACGCCAGGCAAAGTGCCAGGAGCGGACGAATCAAACCAGGACCTCGGCCAGGTTGCCTTTGGTCTCCAGCCAGTTCTTGCGGTCACCGGCGCGTTTTTTCGCCAGCAGCATGTCCATGATCTCGGTGGTGCCCGCCAGGTCGTCGAGCGTGAGCTGGACCAGGCGCCGTGTGTTCGGGTCCATGGTGGTTTCGCGCAGCTGCGGCGGGTTCATCTCGCCCAGGCCCTTGAATCGAGTGACCTGCGGCTTGCCGCGCTTCTTCTCGGCGACCAGACGGTCGAGAATGCCATCACGCTCGGCTTCGTCCAGGGCGTAGTAGATCTCCTTGCCCAGGTCGATGCGAAACAGCGGCGGCATGGCCACATAGACGTGCCCGGCCTCGACCAGTGGGCGGAAATGCTGGACGAACAGCGCGCACAGCAGTGTGGCGATGTGCAGGCCGTCGGAGTCGGCGTCAGCGAGGATGCAGATCTTGCCGTAGCGCAGTTGGGTCAGGTCGGTGGCACCCGGATCGACGCCAATGGCCACGGCGATGTTGTGCACTTCCTGGCTGGCCAGCACTTCACCGCCATCGACTTCCCAGGTGTTGAGGATCTTGCCGCGCAGCGGCAGGATCGCCTGGAACTCCTTGTCCCGCGCCTGTTTGGCCGAGCCACCGGCGGAGTCACCCTCGACCAGGAACAGTTCGGCGCGCATCGGGTCCTGGCCTGCGCAGTCAGCCAGCTTGCCGGGCAACGCCGGGCCCTGGGTGATGCGCTTGCGCTCGACCTTCTTGCTCGCTTTAAGGCGGCGGCCGGCGTTGCTGATGGCCAGCTCCGCCAGTTGCATGCCCAGCTCTGGGTGAGCGTTGAGCCACAGGCTGAACGCGTCCTTGACCACGCCCGAGACGAACGCCGCCGCCTCGCGGGACGACAGGCGCTCCTTGGTCTGGCCGGAGAACTGCGGCTCCTGCATCTTCATCGACAGCACGAAGCTGATCCGTTCCCAGACGTCTTCAGGTGCCAGCTTCACACCACGGGGCAGCAGGTTGCGGTACTCGCAGAACTCGCGCATGGCATCCAGCAGGCCCTGGCGCAGGCCGTTGACGTGGGTGCCGCCCTGGGCGGTGGGGATCAGGTTGACGTAGCTTTCCTGGATGCTGTCGCCGCCCTCCGGCAACCACAGCAGGGCCCAGTCGACCGCTTCCTTGTTACCGGCCAGGATGCCGCAGAACGGCTCGTCGGGCAGGCGCAGGTAATCGCTGACCGAGTCGACCAGGTACGAACGCAGGCCGTCCTCGTAATGCCACTCGACCTTCTCGCCGGTGCCTTTGTCTTCAAAGCTGATCGACAGCCCCGGGCACAGCACGGCCTTGGCCTTGAGCACATGCTTGAGGCGGCTGATGGAGAACTTGGGCGAGTCGAAGTACTTGGGATCAGGGGTGAAATACACGCTGGTGCCGGTGTTGCGCTTGCCAACGGTGCCGACCACCTCCAGCTCGCTGGCCTTGAAGCCGTCGGCGAAGGTCATCTGGTACTCGTTGCCGTCGCGCTTGACGCGCACCCGCACCTGGGTGGACAGGGCGTTGACCACCGAAATACCAACGCCGTGCAAACCGCCGGAGAACTGGTAGTTCTTGTTGGAGAACTTGCCGCCGGCATGCAGCTTGGTGAGGATCAGTTCGACACCGGACACGCCCTCTTCGGGGTGGATGTCCACCGGCATGCCGCGGCCGTCGTCGCACACTTCCAGCGAGTGGTCGGCGTGCAGGATCACCTGCACCGAACGGGCGTGGCCCGCCAGGGCTTCGTCGACACTGTTGTCGATGACTTCCTGGGCCAGGTGGTTCGGCCGGCTGGTGTCGGTGTACATGCCCGGGCGTTTACGGACCGGGTCAAGGCCCGAGAGGACTTCGATGGCGTCTGCGTTATAGGCGCTAGCGCTGGGATTGGCCATGGGGTCTCGTCGTCAGTCTGGTGAATGCAAAAAGCTCAAAGTACAGAAAAATCCAGCGCCGCATACTGCCCACGGGCAATACCGGCGAAGGCCAGCAGCGCCGGGAGCTGTTCGGCGAAGCCTTGGTAGCTGTGGTCGCCGCCGGCCTGGATGCGCAGGGCACAGGCTCGGTAATAGCCCTCGGCCTGGCGATAGTCCAGTGTTTCATCGGCGGTCTGCAACCACACTTGATAGCGGGCGGCGTCCTTGGGCGGTGGCACTTCGAGGTCGGCCAGGGCCTGCACATGGTCGTGGGTCAGCTCCCAGGCTTCGTCGGTATACAGGTTGCGCTGGGTGCCGAGGTAACCGTCGAACAGCCGGTGCGGGGCGACCGCTGGGTTGATCAGCAGGGCCTTGAGGCCGTGGCGCTCGGCCAGGTGGGTGGCATAGTAGCCGCCCAGCGAGCTGCCGACCAGCAAGGGCGCGCCCAGCTCGGTGATAGCCGCCTCCAGCTGCGCGATGGCCTGGCGCGGATGGTGGTGCAGGGCCGGGACGCGCAGTTGCTCAGCGAGGCCGAGTTGCTGCATGACGGCCTCGAGCTGGCGGGCCTTCTTCGACAGCGGCGAGCTGTTGAAGCCGTGGATATAAAGGATGGAACCCGACATGCTGCCCCCGGACGCAAAGACGCGCAGTGTAGCCTGTTCGAGGGGCATTGGTTCACCGGGGCGATTTTCGCAACACATTCTTCAAAATGCGCGCTGCGGCTTCCATGGAAAATCATCAGCCTGTGATTCAACACGGCCCCTGTGGGAGCGGCTTCAGCCGCGAACACCGGCAGAGCCGGTGCCATCCACCGCGTCGCTTGCTTCGCGGCTAAAGCCGCTCCCACAGGGCCCCCGCCTCCCGCCAGGGTTCAGTAGCCCGGGCTGTTGAAATCCAGCGTCACCACGAAATCCCGAGCCCGCTCCACTCCGGTCTCCAACCGCCCGTCGGCGTGCAGCCGCAACCAGCGATACCCGGGCTGCTCTTCACTGACCTGGAAGTCCTCGCTGCCCGGCGCGAACTGAATGCAGGTCGAGGGCGTGGCCAGCCAGCGCACACCCTCGCGCACCTGGTCCCATTCCTGATGAACATGCCCCCAGAGCACCGCCTTCACCTGTGGATAACTTTTCACCCGCTTCAGCAGCTCATCGGCATTGCGCAAACCGATCGGCGCCATCCACGCACAGCCGATATCCACCGGCTGATGGTGGCAGCACACCAGGCAATGGCGCTCACCGGCAGTGCTCAGTGCCTGATCCAGCACCGCCAGCTGATCGTCGGCCAATAACCCAAAGGTCGCCCCGACCACCGCCGAATCGAGCATCACGATGCGCCAGGCGCCGATATCGGTCACCGCCGTGATCAGCTCCGGCGCCACCTCGGCCATCACCCAGGCTTCGTCATGATTGCCGGGTAACCAGCGTGCCGGTGCACCGAACACGGCGGTCAGCCCGCGGAAGGCTTCATAGGAAGCCACGCTGGCATCCTGGGACAGATCCCCCGTGCACAGCAGCAGGTCGATACGCGGCTGTTCGCGGCGCACCTGCGCCACCACATGCCCGAGGCTGTCGCGGGTATTGAGCCCCAACAGCGTCCCGGCGGGGTCGGCGAACAGATGGGCGTCGGTCAGTTGCACCACGTGGACGGGTGACTGGGGTGAAAGTGCTTGCGGCAACGGCCGTCTCCTCGAACGGATTCAGCACGGATTATGGCGACGCTCGGCTTTCGAGCAAATACTCGAAACCGACGCACGTCACATTTCAGCGCACGGCGGCCAGTTCATGACCACAGGCCAGGCAGTGGCTCAGCCATTCGCCCAGGAACAGGTTGAGCTGGGCCTTCTCGTCAGGCTGGTGCATCGCCGTGTTGGGATAGGGGTAGATGCTGTGCAGGCGGCGGGTATGCTCGGCGCTGACCACTTCGGCCATGCGCGCGTCGTGATACACCTGCACTTCAAGCTCCGGCACCGGCAACCACGGCAGGCTGTGCTCCTGGCGCACCCGCAACGTGGTGGTGTAGGGGCAAGCCAGCAGCACTTCTAGCACCAGCACGCCGAGCATCTGGTCGCCCTGGGTCATGCCGATGCGCCGCGAGCTCTGCGTGGTGCGCATCTCCGGCAGCAGGCGCATCAGGCGGGCATAGTTGGCCTCGCAGGCCGTCTGCAGCCCGACCAGGTCGACTCGATAGCGCTCGCGCAGCAGGTTCACTTCCACATACCTCGTACTTCGTCACGGTTGAGCGCCAGCCATTGCAGGCCGATGATCGCCGCGGCATTGCAGATGCGCCCGTCGCGCACGGCTTGCAACGCATCCTCGAACGACCAGATGCGAACACGGATATCCTCGCCTTCTTCTTCCAGGCCATGCAGACCACCGGCACCCTCACTGCTGCATCGGCCGAGGAACAGATGGACGTATTCGTCACTACCACCTGGCGACGGGAAGTAACGGGTCATCGGCCACAGCGCGGAAAACGTCAGGCCGGCTTCTTCCTCGGCCTCGCGGTGAGCGACCTCCTCGGGCTGCTCATCCTTGTCGATCAGCCCGGCGACCATCTCGATCAACCAGGGATTATCGACCTTGCCCATGGCACCGGCGCGAAACTGCTCGATCAGTACCACCTCATCGCGTTGCGGGTCGTAGGGCAGCACGCAGACTGCGTCATGGCGCACGAACAGTTCGCGACCGATCTCGCGACCCATGCCTCCGGCGAACAGCTCGTGGCGCAAACGCACCTTGTCGAGCTTGTAGAAGCCCTGGAAGCAAGTGGCCCGCTCGATGATCTCCACCGCCCTGGGCACCGAATTCAACGTGTCCGTCATGCAAACTCCTCATTGCCTCGTTTACCGCATCGCGCAATCCTACTCTGCGCGCCGCCCGGTTTCATCCCTTTGTGGCGACCGTTCGGGCACTCGGGACAGGCGCTACGCTCTCTGTTAGCTTAGTGGCGAACTGAAGGCCGCGCAGGCGGTCCAAGGCCGATCATCACCGTTGTGCAAGGATCATCATGACGCTAGTCAAACTGACTTCCGTGGCCGTGCTGGCAGTCGCCCTCAGCGCCTGCCAGAGCCTGTTCACGCCCAACTACCGGGCACCGCTCGAGGTCAAGCGCGACGCCTGGGAGCATGTAAAACCCGGCTGCAGCGAGAGCGACTGCCCACTGGTGAACATCGACACCGTGCACTTCCCGGCGCTGCCCAAGCTCGACGCCATCGTCGAAAAACGCTTGCTGCAACTGACCGAGGACAACCAGCGCGGCACGCCGCCGGCCACGCTGCAGGCCTATGAGCAGCAATACCTGGCCCGCGCCGACAAGCGCAACAGCAGCTACCTGCAAGCCAAGGTACGCGAGCAGCATGACGGGCTGGTGATCGTCGAGCTGTCCAGCTACCTCGACAGCGGCGGCGCCCACGGCATGCCCGGGCGCGGCTTCATCAACTACTCGCGCAAGCTGGACAAGGTGCTGACCCTGGACGACATGCTGGTGCCCGGCCAGAAAGAGACCTTCTGGAAGACCGTCGAGGAGTCCCACCGCGCCTGGCAGATCAGCACCGGCGTGGACAAGGACCCCGAGTTCGTCAAGACCTGGCCGTTCAAGCAGTCGCCGCACATCGCCCTCACTTACGGCGCGGTGATCGTGAAGTACGAGGTCTATGCCATCGCGCCCTACTCCATGGGCCACGTCGAGCTGAAGATCCCCTACCCGCGCCTCAACGGCGTCATCAGGCCCGAGCTGTTTCCCGGCCGCGGCTGATCGATAGCAGCCCGTGCAGTACCCCTGCCAGCAGCAGTGCCGGCAGGGTCGCCCCCAGTTCGGGTGCCTCGTTGGCCATCACGTGATAGGCCACCACGCCCACCGCCCAGGCCAGCAGCGCCTGCCAATGCAGCCCGTCGACCAGCGCCGGCAGGCGCCGACGCCGGACCACGAAGTGGTCCACCAGCACCACGCCGAACAGCGGCGCGAACACCGAGCCGATCAGCAGCAGGAAGTTCTGGTACTGGGCCAGGGGCGCCAGCAGTGCGATCAGGGTGCACAGCACACCGATGGCCAGCGCCAGGTGCTCGACCTTCATTTTCACCAGCAGGCCGGTTGAAACCGCTGCCGAGTGAATATCGGCAAAGGCGTTCTCCGACTCGTCGAGCAGAATCAGCAGCAACGGAATGCCCAGCCCGGCGCCAGCCAGTGCCAGCAGCAGAGCATTCACTTCGCCACTCGGGGCGAAGGCCAGGGTGTAGGCCACGCCCAGGCTCATCAACCAGGCATTGCCAATGAAGAAGCCCAGCGCGGTACCGCCGAACACCCGGCTGGCGCGCTGGCCGAAGCGCGAATAGTCGGCGATCAGCGGCAGCCACGACAGCGGCATGGCAATGACGATATCGAAGCCCAGCGCCAGCGACAGCGAACCGTCACCCGGGCGGCGCCACAGGTCGGCCAGGTCCGCCTTGGCGAACAGGTTCCAGGTCAGCCACAGGCAGGCGCCGAGCAGCAGCCAGATGCCCCACTTGCGCAGCACCTTGCGCACGAACGCCAAGGGCCCGCTGACCGCCAGCAAGGTGGCCAGGGCGCCGAAGCACAAGGTCCACAGCAGCGGGCTGTTCCAGCCACTGTCTTCGCCGAAGGTTCGCGCGCCCAGCAGGCTCGCGGCATCGCGCATGACGATGATCTCGAACGAGCCCCAGCCCACCAGCTGCAGCAGGTTGAGCAGCGCCGGCAGGCGCGCGCCGTGGCGGCCCAGCGACAGGCGCAGGGTGGCCATGGCCGACAGGCCGGTGTCGCTGCCGATCACCCCGGCCGCCGCCAGCAGCAACACGCCCACGGCCGTGCCCAGGGTGATCGCCAGGATCGACCCGGCCAGGCCCAGGCCCGTGGCCAGCAGCCCGCCGACCTGCAGGACCATCAGGCCGATGCCGAGGGAGAACCACAGCGAGAACAGGTCGCGGGCGCCGAACTGGCGGTGATGGATGGGGACCGGGTGGTCGGGGGAGAAATGGCTGGGGGTGGTCATGGTGGCGCTCGCCGGAATTATTGTGGGTGTTGTGGGCGAGGACTGCGTCCTCGTATCGCGGCACAAGGCCGCTCCTACAGGGACCGCGCATGCTCAAGGTCAGCGCGGTGCCTGTAGGAGCGGCCTCGTGCCGCGACAGGGCCGCAAAGCGGCCCCGCTTTTCTTGTTACACCTTCTGGTACAACTGGCTGCCTTCCTGGCGGAACCGCTCGGCCTGCTCGCGCATGCCCTGCTCGGCCGTCACATCGACGGTGTCGATCTTCGCGGCGTACTCACGCACTTCCTGGGTGATCTTCATCGAGCAGAACTTCGGCCCGCACATCGAACAGAAGTGCGCGACCTTGGCCGATTCCTTGGGCAGCGTCTCGTCATGGAACGAGCGCGCGGTGTCCGGGTCCAGGCCGAGGTTGAACTGGTCTTCCCAGCGGAACTCGAAGCGCGCCTTGGACAGCGCGTTGTCGCGGATCTGTGCGCCCGGGTGGCCCTTGGCAAGGTCGGCGGCATGGGCGGCGATCTTGTAGGTGATGATGCCGGTCTTGACGTCATCCTTGTTCGGCAGGCCCAGGTGTTCCTTGGGCGTGACGTAGCAGAGCATGGCGCAACCGAACCAGCCGATCATCGCCGCACCGATACCCGAAGTGATGTGGTCGTAGCCCGGGGCAATGTCGGTGGTCAGCGGGCCGAGGGTGTAGAACGGCGCCTCGTCGCAGCATTCGAGCTGCTTGTCCATGTTCTCCTTGATCAGCTGCATCGGCACGTGGCCGGGGCCTTCGATCATGCACTGCACGTCGTGCTTCCAGGCGATCTTGGTCAGCTCGCCAAGGGTTTCCAGCTCACCGAACTGGGCGGCGTCGTTGGCGTCGGCGATCGAGCCCGGGCGCAGGCCGTCGCCCAGCGAGAAGCTGACGTCGTAGGCCTTCATGATTTCGCAGATCTCGTCGAAGTGCGTGTACAGGAAGTTCTCTTTGTGGTGCGCCAGGCACCACTTGGCCATGATCGAACCGCCACGGCTGACGATGCCGGTGACCCGCTTGGCGGTCAGCGGCACATAGCGCAGCAACACGCCTGCGTGGATGGTGAAGTAGTCCACGCCCTGCTCGGCCTGTTCGATCAGAGTGTCGCGGAACAGCTCCCAGGTCAGGTCTTCGGCAACGCCGTTGACCTTTTCCAGGGCCTGGTAGATCGGCACGGTGCCGATCGGTACCGGCGAGTTGCGGATGATCCACTCGCGGGTTTCGTGGATGTGCTTGCCGGTGGACAGGTCCATGACCGTGTCCGAACCCCAGCGGATGCCCCAGGTCAGCTTGGCCACTTCTTCCTCGATCGAGGAACCCAGGGCGCTGTTGCCGATGTTGCCGTTGATCTTCACCAGGAAGTTGCGGCCGATGATCATCGGCTCGAGCTCGGTGTGGTTGATGTTGGCCGGGATGATCGCGCGGCCGCGGGCGATCTCTTCGCGGACGAACTCGGGGGTGATCTCTTTCGGGATGTTGGCGCCGAAGCTGTGCCCGGCGTGCTGCTGGTCCAGCAGGCCGGCGGCGCGGGCCTCCTGCAGCTTCATGTTCTCGCGGATGGCAACGTATTCCATCTCGGCGGTGATGATGCCCTGGCGGGCATAGTGCATCTGCGAGACGTTGGCGCCGGGCTTGGCGCGGCGCGGGTTGCGCACATGGGCGAAACGCAGCTTGGTCAGCTCGGCATCGTTCAGGCGCTGCTGGCCGAAGTTGGAGCTCAGGCCTTCCAGGCGCTCGGTGTCGCCACGGGCGTCGATCCACGCCGAGCGCACATCGCCCAGGCCCTTGCGCACGTCGATGACGACGTTGGGGTCGGTGTACGGGCCGGAAGTGTCATACACCAGCACCGGGGCGTTCTTTTCGCCGCCGAAGTCGGTGGGGGTGTCGTGCAGGCTGATTTCACGCATCGGCACGCGGATGTCGGGGCGCGAACCTTCGACGTAGACCTTGCGCGAATTGGGCAGGGGTTGTACGGACTGTTGGTCGACTTGGGCCGACTCGCTCAGGCTGATAATTTTTTCTTGTTTGCTCATCACAGGCTCTCCAGACAGCTTCCTAGCGGGCGGAATGTCGGGGTGAACCTGAAAGGCGCGGACGCACCCGTGGTGACGAGTGCAGTGCCGGATATGGGGTGCCATGAGCTGCATGCAGCTGTGACGATCCCGGACCTGGCACAAGAGGCTCCCGGGAAGTGAGAGCAATCTTGTTCCCTACGCAGGCGCTAACCTGATCAGGTTCAACGGGATCCGCAACTTTGCGATCTCAGCCTTTGCATCAAGGCACCCCGACAAGAACGTGCGCAGTCTAAGCTGGAGTGGTCGGCAAAGCCAAGCAAGTAATTCCGGGGGTGATAAATGGCGCAAGCAGCGGATTGTTGATGGACGCGCGCGGCACTACACTGGCCCACCGCTCGATACCCGACAGTACAGTATTTAAAACTCGATCAAGGATTGCCCTATGCTGCGCAAACTCTCACTGGCGATTGCCGTGTCTTGTGCGACCCACGGAGTGGCGTGGGCAGTGGATACGCCCACCACGGTCAAGACCGACCTGGTCAGCGTCTACCAGGAAGCGGTCGACAACAACGCCGACCTGGCCGCCGCCCGCGCCGACTACGGTGCCCGCCGCGAAGTGGTGCCACAGGCCCGCGCCGGCCTGCTGCCCAACCTGTCGGCCGGTGCCGAAATGATGAACACCCGGACCAAGCTCGACGAGCCGTCGATCACCTCCAACCGCAGCGGCAATTCCTGGAGCGCCACCCTCGCCCAGCCGATCTTCCGCGCCGACCGCTGGTTCCAGCTGCAAGCCGCCGAAGCGGTCAACGAGCAGGCCGCGCTGGAGCTGTCGGCCACCGAGCAGAACCTGATCCTGCAAACCGCCGAGAACTACTTCAGCGTGCTGCGCGCCCAGGACAACCTGGCCTCGACCAAGGCCGAGGAAGCCGCGTTCAAGCGCCAGCTGGACCAGTCCAACGAGCGTTTCGACGTCGGCCTCTCGGACAAGACCGACGTGCTGCAATCCCAGGCCAGCTACGACACCGCCCGGGCCAACCGGATCATTGCCGAGCGCCAGGTCCAGGACGCCTTCGAGGCCCTGATCACCCTGACCAACCGCCAGTACAGCTCGATCCAGGGCGTGGTCCACACCCTGCCGATCCAGGTGCCGACCCCCAACGACGCCAAGGCCTGGGTCGAAACCGCCGGGCGCCAGAACCTCAACCTGCTGGCCACCAACCACGCGGTCGATGCCGCCGAAGAAACCCTGCGCCAGCGCAAGGCCGGCCACGCGCCAACCCTCGATGCGGTGGCCAAGTACCAAAAGGGCGACAACGACAGCCTCGGCTTCACCAACCCCTCGCAGAACGGCATCCGTTACGGCGGTGATGTGGAGCAGACCAGTGTCGGCCTGCAGTTGAACATTCCGATCTACAGCGGCGGGCTGACCAGCTCGCAGGTGCGCGAGGCCTACCAACGCCTGAGCCAGAGCGAGCAGCAACGCGAGAGCCTGCGCCGCCAGGTGGTGGAGAACACCCGTAACCTGCACCGCGCGGTCAACACCGACGTGGAACAGGTGCAGGCGCGCAAGCAGTCGATCATCTCCAACCAGAGCGCGCTGGAAGCCACCGAAATCGGCTACCAGGTGGGTACCCGCAACATCGTCGACGTGCTGGATGCCCAGCGCCAGCTGTACACCTCGGTGCGCGACTACAACAACAGCCGCTATGACTACATCCTCGACAACCTGCGCCTGAAGCAGGCGGCGGGGACCTTGAGCCCGCAGGATCTGCAGGACCTGGGGCGGTACTTGAAGGCCGACTACAACCCGGACAAGGACTTCCTGCCACCGGACCTGGCGGCGGCGGCGGCGAAGAAGCCGGTGAAAATTTCAGCCGATGAGCCGCCCCAACCCATCCAGCAACCGCTGCAACGCCCCCTGATTGGCCCGCATCACCGCCCTGCCCGCCTCGCCCATGCGCCGGGCATCCTGCGGCAGCTCGATCAAGCGCCGCACCGCGCCCGCCAACCCTTCGGCATCGTCCACCTGCTGCAACGCCCCCGCCTCACGCAGCATCGCGCTGATCTCGAGGAAGTTGAACACATGCGGCCCCATCAGCACCGGCAGCGCCAGCGCGGCGGGCTCCAGCGGGTTGTGCCCGCCAGTGGCCACCAGGCTGCCGCCGACGAAGGCGATGTCGGCCAGGGCATAGAGGAACAGCAACTCGCCCATGGTGTCGCCCAGCAGCACCTGGGTCTGGGCCTGAACCGCCTCCCCGGTGGAACGGCGCACCGTGGCGAACTGGTCGCTGCACAGCGCATGTACCGCATTGAACCGCTCGGGGTGGCGCGGCACCAGGATCAGCAGCGCATCGCCGTGCACCTGGAGCAGTTGCCGGTGCGCATCGAGGATCAGCGCATCCTCGCCATCATGGGTGCTGGCGGCGATCCACACCGGGCGCTGCGCCGCCCCCCATTGCTCGCGCAACGCCTGGGCGCGGGGCAATAGTTGGTCGTCCACTTTCAGGTCGAACTTGATCGACCCCGTCACCTGCACGCATTCGCTGCGCGCGCCAAGGCTGCGAAAGCGCTCGGCCTCGGTTTCGGTCTGCACGGCGATCAGGCTCATTTCTTCGAGCATCGGCCGAGTCAGCCCGGCAAAACGACCATAGCCCCGGGCCGAACGCGCGGATAGCCGCGCATTGGCCAACGCCACCGGGATGCCGCGCCTGGCGCACTGGTGGATATGGTTCGGCCACAGCTCGGTTTCCATGATGATGCCGAGCTTCGGGCGCACATGGTCGAGGAAACGCCCCGCTGCCCATGGCAGGTCATAGGGCAGGTAGCAGTGCTGCACCCGCGGCTCGCCGTCGAACATCGCGCGGATGCGCTCCGAGCCGGTCGGGGTCATGCAGGTCAGGGTGATCGGCAGGTCCGGATACTGTTTAAGCAGCGCGCGCACCAAGGGCGCGGCGGCGATGCTCTCGCCCACCGACACCGCATGCACCCAGATCCCGCCCTGCTTCAGCGGCGGTAGCTTGCAGGCGAAGCGCTCGTTGATGCGCGCACGGTACGCCGGTGCCTTGCGCCCGCGCAGGAACAGGCGCAGCGCGACCAGCGGCAGGCCCAGGTGAAACAGCAGGGAGTAGAGGGTTCTGTTCATGGCGGCGGAGTTTACCCGATCGCCCGCAGGTGCACCGCAAAACGCTCGGCCAGCCATTGCGCCGCAGGCCCCAGCGGCTCGTCACGGCGCCAGGCCAGCTCGGCCACCAGCGCGGGCGGGCGCCACTCGCTGTCCAGCTCGACCATCTGCGCCTGGTAGGTGGGGTACTGCACCACGTGGCGCGGCAACCAGGCCCAGCCCAGGCCGCGCATCAACAGCTCAGCCATGGCGTAGAAGCTGTCGGCCCGCCACACCTGTGGGCTGATCGCCTCGCCACCCGGGTAGCCGCTCTGCTGCGGGGTGATCAGCAACTGGCGATGACGCGCCAGCTGTTGCCGGCTGACCTTGCCCTGCCCCGCGAGCGGGTGCCCGATGGCGCACACGGTGACCATCTCGACGCTGCCCAGGGCGCGCCGCTCCAGTGAGGCGGGGATGCTTTCGTGGTGGAAGAACAGGCCCAGGTCGGCACGTCGCTCCACCAGCTTGCGCGCCACATCGCCCTGGGCGCCGCTGGCCAGTTGCACCTCCAGATACGGGTAGTGGGCGGCCAGTTCGTCGAGGCTGTCGATCACCGGCTGGTAGGGCATGGCCTCGTCCTGGGCCACCCGCAGCAAGGCTTCCTGCCCGCGCATCAGGGCCAGCGCCCGGCCATCCAGGCGTTCGCACTGGCGCAGCAGTTCACGGGCATCCTCCAACAGTGCCGCGCC
This sequence comes from Pseudomonas parasichuanensis, assembly GCF_021601385.1. GTDB lineage: Bacteria > Pseudomonadota > Gammaproteobacteria > Pseudomonadales > Pseudomonadaceae > Aquipseudomonas > Aquipseudomonas parasichuanensis. The sequence continues at coordinate 103,119 of NZ_BQHO01000006.1, forward strand.
GCTTTCGGTCAGGCGCGGCTGGCGGCCACTGCTGCGCTCGAACAGGGTCACGCCCAGGTCCGTCTCAAGCAGGGCGATGGCCGTGCTCACCGCCGATTGCGCCTTGCGTTGCTCGCGCGCCACGGCGGAAAACGAGCGCAGTTCGGCGGTGCGCACAAACAGGCGCAACTGCTCCAGGTTCCAGTGTTCGGTCATGGCCAGCCTATCTCCAGTACAGATAGGTAATGACTTTACCCCATCCCAGCATCCCCTAGAATGCCCGACCAGCAACGGAGGAACCGAACCATGAACGCCTATACCTATCTCGCCATCGCCATCTGCGCCGAAGTCATCGCCACTGCTTCCATGAAAGCGGTCAAGGGCTTGAGCACGCCGTTGCCGCTGCTGCTGATGATCTGTGGCTATGGCGTGGCGTTCTGGATGCTCACCCTGGTGGTGCGCAGCATCCCGGTGGGCATCGCCTACGCCATCTGGTCGGGGCTGGGCATCGTGCTGATCAGCGTCGCCGCGCTGGTGATCTACGGGCAGAAGCTGGATGTGCCAGCCATGCTGGGCATGGCCATGATCGTGGGCGGGGTGGTGGTGATCCAGGTGTTTTCCAACACTGCCGGGCATTGATCCACAGGGCACCTGTGCCCGGCGGGGGCCTGTATACTGCGCCCCTGTCCCAGCTTTTGAGGTGCCCGCATGCCATCCGCCATTTCCACCGACGTGCTGATCGTCGGTGCCGGGGTCGCCGGCCTCTGGCTCAATGCCCGCCTGCGCAAGCAGGGTTATTCGACCGTACTGGTGGAGCGCGCCAGCCTGGGCGGCGAGCAGACCATCAAGTCGCAAGGCATCATCCACGGCGGCACCAAGTACGCCCTGCACGGTGCCCTGACCGGCGCCTCCGAGGCCATCGCCGACATGCCGCGGCGCTGGCGCGAAGCCCTCGCCGGCACCGGCGAGCTGGACCTCACCGGCACCCGCCTGCTGTCCGATGCCCACTACCTCTGGTCCCCCGGCACCCTGGCCGGCAATCTCACCAGCTTCTTCGCCAGCAAGGCCGTGCGTGGCCGGGTCGATCAGGTCAAGGGCGAGCAACTGCCGCCCGCCCTGCAGGACCGCGCCTTCAAGGGCAAGGTGTACCGCCTGGCCGAACTGGTCATCGACGTGCCCAGCCTGCTGGCCAACCTGGCGCAGCTGGCCGGTGACAGCCTGCTGGCCGGCGAGCGCATCGAACCGCTGCGCGAGGGCGACGAGCTGGTCGGGTTGAACGTCGATGGCCGCGAGATCCGCGCCCAGCGCATCGTCCTCAGCGCCGGTGGCGGTACCGAGGACCTGCTGCACGCCCTGGGCCTGAACCAGCCGGCCATGCAGCGCCGCCCCTTGCACATGGTCCTGGCCAAGGGCCCGAACCTCAAGCCGCTGTATGCCCACTGCCTGGGCGGCGGGCCCAAGCCGCGCATCACCGTCACCACCCACCCGGCGGCCGACGGCCAGTGGGTGTGGTACCTCGGTGGCGACCTCGCCGAGGCCGACGGCGTCGCCCGTGACCCGGCCGCGCAGATTGCCGCGGCGCAGAAGGAAGTCGCAGGCCTGTTGCCTTGGGTCGACCAGAGCCTGATCCGCTGGGCCACCCTGCGCATCGACCGGGCCGAACCTGGGCAATCGGGCCTGGTGCGCCCGGATAACGCCTTCCTCGCCGAGCAGCGGCGCCTGCTGGTGGGCTGGCCGACCAAGCTGGCCCTGGCGCCAGACCTTTCCGACCGAGTGCTGGCCAGCCTGGAACGCGACGGCATCCGCCCGGCCGCACGCCCCGACCTCACCGACCTGCCACGCCCGCCACTGGGTGTTCCAGCCTGGGAGCAACTGCTGCCATGAGCCTGCCGACCCTGCACGATCATCACCGCGCACTGGGCAGCACCGGCCTGCGTGTTTCGCCACTGGGCCTGGGCACGGTCAAGCTCGGCCGCGACCAGGGCGTGAAATACCCCAACGGTTTCACCATCCCCGACGACGCCGCCGCCGCCCTGCTGCTCGCCCAAGCCCGCGAGCTGGGCATCAACCTGCTCGATACCGCGCCGGCCTATGGCCGCAGCGAAGAGCGCCTGGGGCCACTGCTGCGCGGCCAGCGCGACGAATGGGTGATCGTCAGCAAGGTCGGTGAAGAATTCGACGACGGCCAGTCGCGCTTCGACTTCAGCGCCGCGCACACCCGCCGTTCGGTGGAGCGCAGCCTCAAGCGCCTGGAAACCGACCGCATCGAACTGGTGCTGGTGCACTCCGACGGCAACGACCTGGCGATCCTCGAACACGAAGCGGTTTATGAAACCCTTGCCGCACTCAAGCAGGAAGGCAAGATTCTCGGCTATGGTTTCTCTGGCAAAACCGTTGCCGGTGGCCTGAAAGCCTTGGAGCAGGGCGATTGCGCCATGGTCACCTACAACCTCAACGAGCAGGCGGAGCGCCCGGTGCTGGACTACGCTGCCGAGCACGGCAAGGCCATCCTGGTGAAGAAAGCCCTGGCCAGTGGGCATGTCTGCCTCGCCCCCGGGGTCGACCCGGTACAGGCCAGCTTCGAGCTGCTGTTTGCCCACCCGGGTGTGAACAGTGCCATCGTCGGCACCATCAACCCGCTGCACCTGGCCCACAACGTGGCCACCGTCGCCCGCATCCTGGCCCGGCCCTGAGCCGCCCGGGCGGGGGCCCAACGCAAGGAGGAGCCTCGTGCCGCGTACGCTGATCCGCAAGAACCCGAGCAACTTCAAGACCCTGCCGCTGCACGTCGAGGCCACCCCCGATGGCCTGACCTACCAGAGCATCGGCATGCCGCTGAACTTCGCCCAGACCCTGCAGCGGCGCAAGGCGATCCAGCTGGGCAACCCTGAGCGCTTCGTGGTCGAGCTGGCCAACCTGGGGGTCTCGGTGCGCCTGACCTTGAACTGGCAGGGCCGCGACTACTGGGTGCTGGTGCGCCAGCGCCGCCAGGACCGTGGCGATGTGGTGCTCAAGCTCATTTCTGGCTATGTGCCCGCCCATGAGCTGAACCTGCCGCTACTCACCGCCATTCAGGAAGTGGCCGAGGAATGCCTGCTGGAAACCCCTGAAGGCTGGCTGGGCGGGCGCTTCAACGACACCTGGCTGCCGGCCCCCTATGCCGCCGCCCTGCATTACCGCGAAGCCCCGCCCTTCGTGCTCTCGCCCGAGTCCGGCGCCGCCCGCCCCGTGCACTGTGCCAACCTGATGCTGCTGGAGCGGCCACGGGCCTACGTGCACCTGCCGACGGCCTCGCTGCAGTTGATCTATGACCTGCGCCTGCAAGTGCCAAGGGACGCCAAGCCGTTGAGCCTGTTCCATGTCGATGAACGGTTGGAGGGCGATCAACTGGTAGCGCGGCTGAACCGCAAGCGCCCGGACCTGTACCTGATGCCCTTGAAGGATGGCCAGCCGCTGCCTGAGCTCTACACCCTGAAAAAGGACCAGCTGCTACCGGCGAGCACGCGTGGGGTGTGGCTGGCAGAAAGCTTCGCCCGCCAGGAGGGTTGGGTGGTGCGCGATGAGCGGGTGCGCTGGCGGGATTGGCTGAAGCAGCAGGGGCTGGCCGAGAAGCCAAAGCCGGAAACGCATCTGCAGCGTTTCAGTGACAAGGCGCGCGAGTTGCTGGAGCGAGCGCGGGGGACGCTGCACAAGTAGTCACGGGAGCAACTGTCTTGCGCAGGTTTCCTGTAGGAGCGGCCTTGTGCCGCTCCTACAGGGGAGGTGCCGGCTTGCCGGCGATGGCCGCGCAGCGGCCCCCAGTGGTTTCAGTGCTTACGGATCTTCTCGACGATGGCGGTGGTCGAGCTGTTCTCGACCAGCCCCAGCACCTGCACCGTACCGCCGTAGGCCTTGACGATATCGGCGCCGACCACCTGGTCGATGCCGTAGTCGCCGCCCTTGACCAGCACGTCCGGCTTCACCTGGCGCAGCAGGTTCTCGGGGGTGTCTTCGGGGAAGCTGATCACCCAGTCCACCGCACCCAGCCCAGCCAGCACGGCCATGCGCCGGTCGACGCTGTTGATCGGCCGGCCCGGGCCTTTCAGACGGCTGACCGAGGCGTCGTCGTTGATCGCGACGATCAACCGGTCGCCCTGGGCGCGCGCCTGCTCCAGGTAGGTCACGTGGCCGGCATGGAGGATGTCGAAGCAGCCATTGGTGAAAACGATCTTCTCGTTGTGCGCACGGGCATCGTCGATCGCCAGCAGCAGCTGCTCCAGGCCCAACACGCCGCGCTCGGAACCTTCTTCGCGCTGGATGGCCCGGCGCAGTTCCGGGGCACTGATGGCCGCAGTACCGAGCTTGCCGACCACGATGCCGGCGGCCAGGTTGGCCAGGGCGACGGCGTGGGGCAGCTCCTCACCGGCGGCGATGGCGGCGGCCAGGGTGGAAATCACGGTATCGCCGGCACCGGTGACATCGAACACTTCACGGGCACGGGCCGGCAGGTGCAGGGCCGGATGGCCGGTGCGCAGCAGGGTCATGCCGTGTTCGCCACGGGTTACCAGCAGCGCGCCCAGGTCGAGCTCGTCGAGCAGCGTGAGGCCCTTGGCGACCAGTTCGGCCTCGTCGGCACACCGGCCGACGATCGCCTCGAACTCGCTCAGGTTAGGCGTGATCAGGCTGGCGCCACGGTAGATGGAGAAATCCTTGCCCTTGGGGTCGGCCAGCACCGGAATGCCTTTGGCCCGCGCGGCCTGGATCAGCGCCTGGTGGTTCTTCAGCGCGCCCTTGCCGTAGTCGGACAGCACCAGCACCTTGACGCCTTCGAGCAGGCCGTCGACCTCGGCGCCCAGCGACAACGCGTCAGTGGCGAAAGGTTCTTCGAAATCGATGCGCAGCAACTGCTGGTGACGGCTCATGACCCGCAGCTTGACGATGGTCGGCTGGTGCGCGATGCGCTGGAAGATCGAGCGCACGCCGGCAGCCTGCAGGCTGTTGGCGAGGCTGTCGGCAGCCTCGTCCTGGCCGGTGACGCCGACCAGCGCGGCGGGCGCGCCCAATGCGGCAATGTTCAACGCGACGTTGGCCGCACCGCCCGGGCGATCCTCGATCTGATCGACCTTGACCACCGGCACCGGCGCTTCAGGCGAAATACGTGAAGTACCGCCATGCCAGTAGCGGTCGAGCATGACATCGCCGACCACCAGTACCGGGGCTTGATCGAAACGCGGCATGGACAACTTCATGGGCAACCCATATGAAAAAGTGAACAGGGGCAGGATATTAGCACAGGGTCGGGGATGGCTTTACGGCCACCTTCACTGTGGACAACTGCAGTGACAATCGGGGCCATGCAGGCCCCGATCTTTGAGGTTTCAGGTGATATCGGCGTTTTCCGGGGCATCCAGGCCCATGGCATGCAGGCGGGCATAATAGCCATTGGCCCCCAGCAGCTCGGCATGGGTACCGCGCTCCACCAGACGGCCCTGGTCCATCACCAGGATCATGTCGGCCTTCTCGATGGTCGACAGGCGGTGGGCGATCACCAGCGTGGTGCGGCCTTGCATCACATGGTCCAGGGCTGCCTGGATATGCCGCTCGGACTCGGTGTCCAGCGCAGAGGTGGCCTCGTCGAGGATCAACAGCGGCGCGTTTTTCAGCAGCGCCCGGGCAATCGCCAGGCGCTGGCGCTGGCCGCCGGAGAGCAGTACGCCGTTCTCGCCGACTTCGGTGTCGAAGCCCTTGGGCAGCTGGTCGACGAACTCCTTGGCATAGGCGTCGGCCGCCGCGGCCTCGATGTCCGCGCGCGGCGCGCCGGCCAGGTCGCCGTAGGCGATGTTGTTGGCCACGGTGTCGTTGAACAGGGTGACGTGCTGGGTGACCTGCGACACGTGCCGGCGCAGGTTGCGCAGCCGGTACTCCTCGATCTCCACACCGTCGAGCAGGATCTGCCCTTCAGTGTGGTGGTAGAAGCGCGGGATCAGCGCCGCCAGCGTCGACTTGCCGCTGCCGGAGCGGCCGACCAGGGCGATCATCTGCCCAGGCTCGGCAGTGAAGCTGATATCGCTGAGCACCTGGCGCTCGGTGCCTGGGTAGGTGAAGCTGAGGTTGCGCACTTCCAGGCGGCCTTCGACCCGCGCTTTCTCGACGGTACCGGTATCGACCTCAGGTTCTTCGTCGAGCTGCTCGAAGATGCTCTCGGCACCCGCAAGGCCCTTCTGGATGGTCGAGCTGACTTCGGAAAGCTGGCGGATCGGCTTGGGCAGCAGGCCCGCGGCAGTGATGTAGGCAACCATGTCACCGGCCGACGCATCGCCGCGCAGGAACAGCACCAGGAACATCAGCGCGGCCATGGCGGTGTAGATCACCAGTTGCAGCATTGGCGTGTACAAGGCGCCGGTCTTGGTCATGCGCAGTTGCTTGTCGGTGTTGCTCTGGCTGGCGTTGTCGAAACGCTGCTGCTCGTAGGCCTCGCCGCCGAAACTGCGCACCACCCGGTAACCCTGGATGGTCTCGGACGCGACGTGGGTCACGTCGCCCATGGCCACCTGAATCTTCTTGCTCTGCTTGCGGAATTTCTTGCTGGCGGTACTTACCATCACCGCGATCACCGGCAGGATGGCGAGCATGACCAGGGTCAGTTGCCAGTTCATCCACAGCAGGTAGACGAACAGGAAGACCACGGTGAGGCCCTCGCGGATCACCACCTTGATCGCATCGGTGGCAGCACCGGTGACCATGGTCACGTTGAAGGTGATGCGCGAGATCAGGTGCCCGGAGTTGTGGTTGTCGAAATAGCGGTTGGGCAGCACCAGCAGCTTGTTGAACAACTCGACCCGCAGGTCGTGCACCAGGCACAGCGACACCTTGGCCAGGAAGTAGTTGCCCAGGAACGAGCCCAGGCCCTGCCAGGCCGCGATCAGGATGATCAGCAGCGGCACGGCCTGCAGCAGTTGCAGGTCGCGCAGGTAGGGCACGCTGGGGAACAGGACGGCCTCAGGGTTGCTCAGGCCGTCGACGAAGTACTTGAGAATGCCGGCCAGCATCGGCTGGGTAGAGGCGAAGATCACGAACCCGACGATACTCAGCAGGAAAATGCCGACGTAGGGTTTCACGTAGCTCAGCAGCCTGAAGTAGATCTTCAGGCTGGAGGAGTTCTCCGCCGGGAGCGGTGTTTCGGCCATCATCGAGCTCGCTGTTCAGGTTGAACCGGCGATTTTACCACAGGGTTGTTGCGGTTCATGTGCCCAGGGCAACAACATCACCAGCGCCACCGGCAGCCAGCTGATGAACCATTCGGCGCGCGGTGTGCCGGTCAGGCTGGCGGCGTCGAACTGCATGGCCAGGGTGGAGAACACCCAGAAGCCGAACAGGACCTTGCCGAACAGCGTGGCGCGGGCCCGCACGATCTCGCCCAGGGTGATCAGCCAGACCGCCGTCCACAGCAGCATGCCGGGCAGGCCCAGCTCCACGGCGACGTGCGTGAACATGTTGTGGGTGTGATCGAACTCCAGGCCCGCCGCCTGCACGCGGTAGAAAGCCCCCATACCAAGGCCGCCCAGCGGATGCTCGCTGATCATCTGTAGTGATGCCTGGAAGATCTCTGGACGGTACGAGGAACCCCGCTGGGCGATCAACTCATACATCAGATAGACGGCCGCGGCGGTCGCGAGAGCCGCCATGAGCGCGAACAGGCTGCTGCTGCGAGTGCGATGCCAGAGCGGCGCCAGGATCACCGTGGCCACCAGCGCAAGGGCGGCACCACGGCTCTGGCTGAGCACCACGAAGGCCCCCAGGCATGCCAGCGCAAGCGCCCACGCCAGTTGCAATCCGCGCTGGCGTGGGTTGCTGTACAACAGCCAGAGCGCCGCCGCTGCGACCACATAGCCACCCAGGATCGGGTGGGAAATTTCACCGATACCCTCGATACGCTCCACCAGTGGCTCATGCTGCACCCCGTAGAAACGCACCGCCGAAATCAGCGCCGCCAGCGCCAGCAACCCGCCGCCCAGCATCATCAGGCGCCAGACGCGCTCAATGCCCGCCTGCGCCAACAGGGGAAAGGCCATCAGGAACAGCAGGATATACAGCAGCCGCTTGACTTCGCGCGAGCCATCCGCAGCGGTGGACCATGCCAGTGTCACGGCACACCAGGCCAGCAAGCCCAGCAGCGCGAGCCACAATGCCGGCTGACGACGCCAGGCCTCGATGAATACCTGCCGGGCCGACCAGGCCAAGCCCAGCGTAGGCAACCACAGGAACAGAATCAGACCCTGTTGGTAAATCTTGTTGCTCGGCGCCAGTGCGATCGCCGCCAGAAACCAGACAAAACCCAACCCCAGCCAGGCCTTGGCCCAGCGCTTTTCGTACAACATCCCTTCCCCTCGTTGGAACCCAGACACACCAGCAATGGTGCTAACAGATAATTTTCGGCATCATTGCCGGTCAATTTGCCTGCCCATGAAGACAAGGCCAGAACTCATGCAATGCTCCCGGCTCTCCCAGACCGACTTTGATCGGCTGACACTCGGCGCCAAGGTGCTAGAGGCAGATAGCCATGGCGCCAAAGTCTACCTGCTTGAGGATGGCAATATCCTCAAGGTTTTTCGCCGCAAGCGTCTGATTTCATCTGCGCTGCTACGCCCCTACTCGCAGCGCTTCATCGACAACGCCCAGCGCCTGGCGCAACTGGGCTTGCCTACCCTGGAAGTGATCAGCCATCACAAGCTGCCACTGCCAGGCCGTACCGCCGTACTGTATCGCCCACTGCCGGGCGATACCCTGCTGGGCCTGTCCCGCCAACCCGGTTTCAGTTGGGACACGCTGTTGCCACGGCTGATCGAGCTGGTCCGGCGCCTGCATCGCTCGGGTATCTACTTCCGCTCGCTGCACCTGGGCAACGTGGTGCAGACCCCCGAAGGGCTGCTCGGGCTGATCGACGTGGCCGACATGCGCTTCCTGCGCGCGCCGCTGTCAGCGCGGATGGTACAACGCAACGTGCAGCACATGGCGCGTTATATCGAGCGCGAACAGCTGGACCAGCAGTTCCCCCTCGCACAGTTCCAGGCGGCCCTGATCGGCCAGTAAACCTCAGCCCCCCAGCAGGCTTGCCGAGCCGGCCTTGAACGCCGCCCAGCCCTGCTCGGGCGCCAGCGCCTGCCATTGCTCCCGCGCCACTGCCACGCCATCGCACGTGGCGCAGCTGGCGATGGCCTCTGCCCAGCTGGGCTGGTCGCCAACCGGCAGATAGCGGCCCGCTTCACCCAACTGCTCTCGAAACACCGGCAGGTCACTGCAGATCACCGGCACCCCGGACAGCACGGCTTCCTGCAGCACCAGCCCGAGGCCTTCCGAGCGCGAGGGCACCAGCAACCAGTCGAAGGCCGGGTACAGCCGCGCCAGATCATCACGGTGGCCGCAGAAACGCACGCTGTCGGCCACCCCCAGCGCCTCGGCGCGGGCCTTGAGCTGCGTACGCAGCTCGCCATCACCCAGGATCACCAGCTGTGCGCCCGGCTGCCGTGCGCGTGCCTCGGCGAAGGCTTCGATCAGCAGCGCAAAGCCTTTGCTCTCGACCAGCCTCCCCACCGCACCCAGCACCGGCCCGCCGTCCGGCAGGCCCAGCGCCTGGCGAGCCTGCTCGCGCCCCAGCAACTGCTGGCCGAACGCCTGGGGGTCGAGGGCGATCCGTACGGTGCGCACCGGCCGCCCAAGCGTCTGCTCAAGCGTGCGCGCCAGGGTGGCCGACACCGCCGCGACCCGTAGCCGCTCGGCCGGGAACTGGCGGAACAGGCGTACATCCCTGGCATTCAAGCGGGTCACACCATGGAACAGCACAGCCACCTGCAAGCCGGGCAGGCGGTGCAGCAGTGGCAGCAGCAAGCGTGCGACACCAACCCCGTCCAGCAGCAGCACATCGGCCGCCGCTTCACGCAGCGCACGCAGCATGCGCCAACGCACCCAGGTCAACGTCAGACGATGGGGCAAGCGCCCCTTGAGTACGCGTGACGGCAGGTGCCAGCTGCGGGTTTCCCCGACACCACTGCACAAGCCATCGCCAAGCAACAGCCAGTTGCAGACCTGCGCCCCCACCGGGGCGTGCGCCAGCACCTGGCGGTGGACAGTGTGTACGGACATGAACGGTGAACCACCCGACCACATCACATTGACGATATTCAACGGTATCGCGCCCCTAGGGTCATACGGATCAGCCAGCCAACCATTCGATCAAGCGATGCGCATCAGCAATCGCTGCCAGAAGGTCAGCGGCGGATGCGGCCGCAGAGGGGGCTCCATATGTTCGACAATGCTTCGCCCGACCTGCGCAAAGCTGAAGCGTGATGTTGCCAACTCGCGCCCATTGTCGGCGATACGCGCCGCTAGCGCTGGATCTTCGCGCAATTGCTGCAACTTGGCCTGCAGTGCCGGGATGCTGTGGTACAGCACCACGTTGTGCATGTCGACCAGGCCCAGGGCTCGATTTTCCTCCTCCCCCTGGTCGTACGCCAGCAGCACGCAACCACAGGCCATGGCCTCGAAGTTCTTGATCATGTATTCGCCCATGCCCACGTCGGCACTGACGAAAAAGCGGATGCGGTTGAGGGTATTGCAGTAGTCCTCACCCGACTTGGTGCGGGTCACCACCAGGTTCTCTACTTGCCCCAACTCGTCCAACAGCGCCTTGCGGCCGCTGTAGGCCACGCTGTTGGTACTGCCGACGAAGGCCAGCTCGATATCGCGCTCACGCCCCTGGTCGGCCAGCAACTGCTCGTCGTAACCCTTGGGCACGAACACCGCGTCGAAGCCTTCCTGGCGCAAGCGTTCACTGACCATGTAACCGGAACTGATCACCCGCGCCCACGGCAGTTGGCGGTAGTGCGCACTGAACTTGCCGGTGTACTTGCAGGGGATGTAGTTCTGGTAGGCGTCGTGCTCGAGAATCACCAGGTTGGGGACACTGCGAATGAACGCTACCTGGCGGATCTCCTGCTTGAATCGCAGGAAGAACACGATGCGGTCATAGCGCGTGACGTCCACTTCGCGCTTGAAGTAGCGGCGCAGGTTGCGTTGGTCTTCGTCGCTCACCCAACGCAGGTCGCAGTCGCAGTGGGCCGCGACGCCGTCATACAGGCGGTCGAGAATTGCCCGTTGTTCCTTCTGCACCAGAAATAGGACTTTCATTGCGTTCCTTGGGCGCTCGGCGCTATCGCGGTCATCATGGGTCATGCTCACAGGTCGCGGCGCCAGAACAACTCGTGCCGGCGCACGGCCTTGCGGAAGAATTCGTTCTCGCCATAAGGCGATGGGTGGCGGCCCGCCAGCCAGCGCTGCAGCACACGGCGCAAGCGGCGCTTGAACGCAGCCGGGGGCTGCAGGTCATGCATCATGCCCAGGGCCATGGCCTTGTCACGCTGGGTTGCGGTGTCCAGTACCAGGCTGCAGGGCGCCCAGGCTTCGCTGCTTTCCAGCTGCGGCGGCAAGGCCACGCCGTCGCCACTGTCGCCCATCGGCCAGCGGTCGTTGTCGTGCAGGTGGTTGGCATAGCACAGCAGTGTCTCGGGCTGCCAGGCCAGGCCTTGCAGCGCTTCGCGCACGGCAGCCTGGGCGCAGATGTGGTCGGGGTGCGGGTCGAGGGTCGGGTGCGGCATCACCAGCACTTGCGGCCTGGCCAGCGCCAGCAAGGCGCGCAGGTCGGCCAGCAGGTTGTTCCAGGTGGGAGCGCCGTCAGCATCGGCGGGCAGCGGGAACGGGTTGAAGCAGCGGAACGGGCGGATATCGGCCATGTCCGCTTCACGCGAACCCTGGGCCTGACCCGGCGCCGCCTGCATGGCGGGCAATTGCAGGCAGAAGTAGCCCAACTGCACGCAACGCGACTCCGGCACCCCTGCCCAGCGTGGCACGGCAATGCTGTCCCATGCCCGCAGCCGGCCCTTGAGCCGCGCAGCCTCGGCCTTTTGCATACCCATCTGCTGGTAGTGCTCGGCTTCGATCTCGCCAGCGGTCAGGGTCACCACCCAGGTTTCCTCGGCCTGACTGTACAGGCCGTAGGCGGCCAGTTCGGCGTCGTCGGCGTGGGGTGCGATCACCATCACCCGCCGCTTGCGCAGCTCGATGGCCGGGGTTATCCACAGGCGCGGTGTACCCTGCAGCCGGCAATGGCGCCCGCGCAGGTGCAACGTGCCCGCCGCCAGCGGCTCGGCCAGGCCGGTGAGGTTGAGATAACGCACGCCGTTGGCGCCGCGCTCGAAGGTCTGCACATCTTGATCCGTGCCACCCAGCAGCTCGACGCGCGGATCGAGGAAGCGCCCCAGCCAGCCACTCTTGATGGCCACTTCCAGGACCAGTGTCTCGTCGCCCTGCAAGACAGCATCGGTGCGCAGCAGATCACCTTGCAGCGTCGCGCCCGCTTCGCGGGTCTGCTCGCCAAAACGGTAGGCGTAGTCTTCACCGGGCGCATAGAACAGGTGGTCAGCGAACCACGCCTCGTGGGCCGCCCACAGCAGCGGCAGCAGCAACAGCGGCAGCCACCACCAGCTGAACACGCCCAGTGCAATCAGCAGCACGAGCGCGGTCAACAGGCCCAGGCGCTTGTTGCGCCGATGGCGCTTGAGCAGTTGCTGCTTGCGGCTCACGACTGGAATACCGGCACAGGGTTGCACCAACGGTCCTTGTACTCACGGTCGGCACGGCCAAAGGAGAACCGCAGCGCCTTGCCACGGGTGTTGGCATCCTCCCAGGCGGCCTGGGTGTTGAGGAAGCTCAGCACGCTGCCGGGGCTGAACGCCTTGGTCTCGGGGTCGACGCCACCGTTGACGTACTCGACGCTGATCCACTGCGGCGCTTCGACGCGATAAATCAGTTGGATGGCGATGGGGGCTTCGTTGAGGAACAGCACCGAACCGACCAGCAGCTCACGCAGGCGCTCGACCACCCCGGCCATGTGCGCCGCACCGGTGGCCGGGAAGCCCCAGCGGCGCTGGAACAAGTCGCAGTACATGGCGGCGATCTGCGCCGAGGTGAACTCACTGATCGGCCGCACCTGCCCGCCCGCCTCTTCCAGCAGGCGCAGTTCGCGGCGCTGGTTGTAGCGGAACTTCTTCGACAGGTCCTCATGCGGGCGGGCCATGGCCAACTGCTCGGGCTGTGCCTTGAGGCCGCTGAAGCGGCCCTGGTTGAGCTCCGACAGATAGCGCCCGGCATGGCGCAGCGGCGCGGCCGCATCGGCGGCGGCCGGCAGGATGATCTCGGCATTGCCCAGGTCGAACAGGCCTTTCTTGCCATGGCGCTTGAGCACGTCCTTGGACAGCGCCAGGTGGCGCCCCCACACCGGCAAGGCGGCCTTGATTTCACCACCCTGTGGATAACCGAGGTAACGCACCGGGATCTGCGCCAGGTCGGCCAGTTGCTCGATCACCCGCGGGTGCGTGGCGACACTGCCGCCAAAACGCTGCCAGGCCTCGCTGTAAGCAGCCGCATCGATGACCTGCCAGCCGCGCTCGCGCCAGCCTTGGATAAAGTTGAGCATCAGGCCTCCGCAACCAGTGCACGGACTTGCGGCAGTTGCCAGAACGTCTCGCGTACCGCCCGATCACTGAACCGCTCACCCAGGCGCTGCAGCATGTGCTGGGCACAGGCCGCCTGCTGCTGCGCATCCAGCCCGGCCAGGTGCTTCAGGCCCTGGGCCAGCTGCGTGGTGTCACCCAGCGCGAACAATACGCCCACCCCTTCGACCACCTCGCGCGCACCGCCGCAGGCCGTAGCCAACAGCGGTACGCCGGCGACCATGGCTTCGAGCAGGACCATGCCGAACGGCTCATGGTCGGAGCTCAACGCGAAGACATCGAACGCCTTGAAATAACGACGGGCATCCGGCACCTGGCCGAGGAAGTCGACCTGGGCGGCAATCCCCAACTCGGCGGCCAGCGCCTTGAGGTTCGACTCCAGGCGGCCCTTGCCCAGGATCGCCAGGCGCGCACCGGCCGGCAGCCCCGGCAGCGCTTCGGCAAAGCCGCGCAACAGCGTGGCCTGATCCTTGTCCGGGTGCAGGCGGCCGACGTTGCCGACCACCCAGGCCTGCTCGTCGAGCCCCAGCGCCCGGCGCGCCTCGCTGCGCGGCACCAGGCTAGCCTGGAGCGCCTCGACATCGATGCGGTTGTAGAGGGTCTGGATACGCTCGGCAGGCCACTGCGCCAGGCAGCGGCGCATGTCGTCGCGCACGGCGTCCGACACGCCGAGCAGGCTCAGGCGCTTGCGGAACAGGTTGGCGAACAGGCGCCGGCCCTTGCGCTCGTAGTCGCCGAAGGCATGGTGCACGCCGATCACCGGCAAGCCGGTGCCCAGCAGCGCGACATAGATCGGTTTGAAGCGGTGGGCAATGCAGAAACTGAAGTTGCGCTGCGCGGCGATCTTGCGCAGCGCAGCGATGGCGCCCAGCTTCAGGCCGCGCACGGCCTTGGAGCTGAACTCCAGGAACAGCACCTCGTCCGAGGCGCAGCCGGCCGCTACTTTCGCATCGGCTGCCCCGGTGAGGAACACGGTGGTGACCTTGTAGCCGCTGCCCTGGAACAGGCTGGCGTACTGACGGGCGCAATCGAGGAACGGCCCGTCATAGCCGTGGCAGAACTGCAGGATCCGCGGTTCAGAGCGGCTGGTCATAAGGCGCAGCGCCGTCCTTGACCACCAGGATGTCTTCCATGATCAGGTACTGCAGGTCCGAGCCGAAGAACATGTTCAGCGCATCGGTCGGCGAGCAGATCATCGGTTCGCCACGGCGGTTGAGCGAGGTGTTCAGCGACACGCCGTTGCCGGTGAGGTTTTCCAGCGCCTTCATCATGTCGTAGTAGCGCGGGTTGTACTCGCGCTTGAGCACCTGGGCACGGGACGTGCCGTCTTCGTGGACCACTTCCGGCACGCGGGTCTTCCACTCTTCAGCCACTTCGAAGGTGAAGGTCATGAACGGTGCCGGGTGGTCGATCTTGATCATCTGCGGCGCGACGGTGTCGAGCATCGACGGGCAGAAAGGCCTCCAGCGCTCGCGGAACTTGATCTGGTGGTTGATGCGGTCGGCCACGCCCGGCACGCTCGGGCAACCGATGATCGAACGACCACCCAGGGCACGCGGGCCGAACTCCATGCGGCCCTGGAACCAGGCCACCGGGTTGCCGTCGACCATGATCTTGGCGATCTGCTCGGGCATGTTCTCAAGCTTGCGCCATACCGGTTTGCTCGGGTGACGGGCGCAGGCGGCGATCACGTCCTCGTTGGAGTACGCAGGGCCGAGGTAGACGTGTTCCATCTTCTCGACCGGCACGCCGCGGGCGTGGGACACATAGGCCGCCGCACCGACCGCGGTACCGGCATCGCCGGAGGCCGGCTGCACGAACAGCTCCTTGACGTCCGGGCGGGCGATGATCTTCTGGTTCAGCTTGACGTTCAGCGCACAGCCGCCGGCGAAGGCCAGCTTGCCGGTTTCTTTCAGCGTGTCGCCCAGGTAGTGGTCGATCATCTGCAGGGCGAGTTTCTCGAACAGCGCCTGCATGCTGGCCGCGTAGTGGATGTACGGCTCGTCGGCGATGTCGCCTTCGCGTTTCGGGCCCAGCCACTCGATCAGCTTGGGCGAGAAGTAGAAGCCCTTGCCCTGCTCTTTATAGCGGCGCAGGCCGATGACGTTGGCGTACTCGGTATTGATCACCAGTTCGCCGTTTTCAAAGCTGGCCAGGCGCGAGAAGTCGTATTTGCTGGCATCGCCGTACGGCGCCATGCCCATGACCTTGAACTCGCCGTCGAGCATTTCGAAGCCGAGGAACTCGGTGATCGCGCCGTACAGGCCACCCAGCGAATCCGGGTCGAAGAACTCTTTGATCTTGTGGATCTTGCCGTTCTCGCCGTAGCCGAAGAAGGTGGTGGCGTATTCGCCCTTGCCGTCGATCCCGAGGATCGCGGTCTTCTCCTTGAAGCCCGAGCAGTGGTAGGCACTGGAAGCGTGGGCCAGGTGGTGCTCGACCGGCTCGATCTTGATCTTCTTCGGGTCGAAGCCCAGTTGCTCCAGGCACCAGACGATCTTCTTGCGGTAGCGCTTGTAGCGGCGGTTGCCCATCAGCAGCGCGTCGAGGGCGCGGTCCGGGGCGTACCAGTAGCGCTTGGCATAGTGCCAGCGGGCCTTGCCGAACAGACTGATCGGGGCGAAGGGAATGGCCACCACGTCGACGTCCGACGGCTTGATGCCGGCCTGTTCCAGGCAGAATTTCGCCGACTCGTAGGGCATGCGGTTCTTCGCATGCTTGTCACGCACGAAGCGCTCTTCTTCGGCGGCGGCAATCAGCTTGCCGTCGATGTACAGGGCCGCGGAAGGGTCATGGCTAAGGGCGCCGGACAGGCCAAGAATCGTCAGTGCCAAGGGGTTAGCCTCTCAAATCGGTAGAAGTGCGCCAGCGACCCGTTGGGCGGATGGCGGCTAAAGGGCGGGATTATAACGCAAACGACATGCACTGCACGGTCGTTGTAGGAGCGGCCTTGTGCCGCGAAAGGGGCGCAAAGCGGCCCCAGGGTTTGAGCTTCTCTGCGAGCATCGCCGGGGCCGCCTTGCGGCCCTTTCGCGGCACGAGGCCGCTCCTGCAAAGGGCGTGGTGCCGGACTATTCGGCGATCAACCAGTCCATGCGGAAGCTACCGGCGGTCTGCGCCAGCTCTTTGGCCAGCCAAGGCAGCAGCTCCTTGAGCTCGTCCTCAAGGCCCCACGGCGGGTTGGCGATGGCCAGGCCCGAGCCGTTCAGGCCCTGCGGGCTGTCCTGGTGGTGCACGTACAGCTCCACCCGCAGCAGCTTGGGCGCGCCGGTGCTGGTCAGGTCCTGGTAGAAGCGGGTCAGTGAGCGCTGGTCCTTGATCGGGTACCAGATCGCCGCGACGGTCTGGCGCATGCGGCCGATCGCCTCTTTCATCGCCACGGTGCAGCGCTTGAGCTCGTCGGCCTGCTCGAACGGCGGGTCGATCAGCATGATCGCGCGCTTTTCCTGCACCGGCAGCAGGGCCCGCGGAATGTGCCAGCCCTCGCCCAGGTGCACGGTAACGCGCGGGTCTTTCTTCATGTTCTCTTTGAGCAGCACGCCGTCTTCAGGGTGCTTTTCGTTGAGCTGCGCACGGTCCTGCTCGCGCATCAGGCGCCGAGCCAGCTCGGGCGAGCCCGGGTAGTAGCGCAGCTCGCCGTTCTTGTTCAGGCGCTTGATGACGCCCATGTAGTCGGCGGTAACAGCCGGCAGGTCATCGCGATTCCACAGGCGGGCAACGCCTTCGAGGTATTCACCGGTGCGGCTTGCCTGGTCGCCCTGCAGGTCGTACAGGCCAAGCCCGGCGTGGGTGTCGATATAGGCGAACGGCTGCTCCTTGCGCGACATCAGGGCGATGAGGCGGGTGAGCACGATGTGTTTGAGGACGTCGGCGTGGTTGCCGGCGTGGAAGGCGTGACGATAGTTCATGGCGGCTCCTGCGGGGGCGGCAAGTTTACCTTGTCGCGAAGGAGACGTCAGGTGCGGCGGTCGAGCGGTTTGAGCCGCATCGCCGGCAAGCCGGCTCCCACAGGTTCAATGTGACCTCTGTGGGAGCCGGCTTGCCGGCGATGAAGGCGACGCCGATTCAGCAGGTATTACTTGTCGGCGTGATACTGCGCGTCAGCGGTTTCAAAACGCGAAACCATGCTGTTCGACGGGCTGCCCAGCTTGCTCACCAGGAAGATGGCGATGCTGGCGAACAGGAAGCCCGGGATGATCTCGTACAGACCGGTACCCAGCTGCTTCCACAGGATCACGGTCAGCGCACCGACCACGATACCTGCCAGCGCGCCATTGCGGGTCATGCCTTTCCACAGCACCGAAAGCAGCACCACCGGGCCGAAGGCGGCACCGAAGCCAGCCCAGGCGTAGGCCACCAGGCCCAGCACGCGGTTCTCAGGGTTGGCGGCCATGGCAATGGCGATCAGCGCAACGGCCAGCACCATCAGGCGGCCGACCCACACCAGCTCCTGCTGCGAAGCGTTCTTGCGCAGGAAGCTCTTGTAGAAGTCTTCGGTCAGGGCACTGGAGCACACCAGCAGCTGGCAGCTCAGGGTGCTCATCACCGCCGCCAGGATGGCCGACAGCAGCACACCGGCGATCCATGGGTTGAACAGGATCTTGGCCAGCTCGATGAACACGCGCTCATGGTTCTCGGTGACTGGACCTGCGAGGTCCGGGTGCGCCGAGAAGTAGGCGATGCCGAAGAAGCCCACGGCACAGGTACCGGCCAGGCACAGGATCATCCAGGTCATGGAGATGCGGCGGGCGTTGGCGATCGACTTCACCGAGTCGGCGGCCATGAAGCGCGCCAGGATGTGCGGCTGGCCGAAGTAGCCCAGGCCCCAACCCATCAGCGAGATGATGCCGATGAAGGTAGCGCCCTTGAACATGTCGAAGTGCGCCGGGTTCACCGCCTCGATGGCGAGGAAGGTGGTGTCGAAGCCACCGGTGGAGATCAGCACGATGATCGGCGTGAGGATCAGCGCGAAGATCATCAGCGAGGCCTGTACGGTGTCGGTCCAGCTGACCGCCAGGAAGCCACCGACGAAGGTGTAGGCGATGGTGGCCGCGGCACCGGCCCACAGGGCGGTTTCGTAGGACATGCCGAAGGTGCTTTCGAACAGGCGTGCGCCGGCGACGATGCCCGAAGCGCAATAGATGGTGAAGAACACCAGGATCACGATGGCGGAGATGATCCGCAGCACACCGCTGTTGTCTTCAAAGCGGCTCGAGAAATAATCCGGAAGGGTCAGCGCATCGCCATTGTGCTCGGTCTGCACGCGCAGACGGCCGGCAACGAACAACCAGTTGAGGTAGGCGCCGACGGTCAGGCCGATGGCGATCCAGGCTTCGGAGAGGCCGGCGAAGTAGATGGCGCCCGGCAGGCCCATCAGCAGCCAGCCGCTCATGTCGGAGGCACCGGCGGAAAGCGCGGTCACCACGCTGCCGAGGCTGCGGCCACCGAGGATGTAGTCGGAAAGGTTGTTGGTGGAGCGATAGGCGGCGAAGCCGATCAGCACCATTGCCGCGATGTACACCACGAAGGTGATGGTTAGAGGATTGCCCATGAGTTGTGCCCTGGCGTTGTTTTTATCTCCAGCGACCGCCGTGCGTGACGACGGTTGCACCCAGGCGGCGCATCCTATGCAACAACATGAACGAGGTGCAACCACTTTTCATTTGCAAGTTGCACCCGTTCCTGCATTTTCCACTAAAACCGTGTTTTTGCTCCATTTCGGAGCAAAAACAGCGTTTTCCATAACAAAAAGCACCGAGAAAGACCTTTTCCGCTGTACGGAAACGCCCTTCAGACGAGTTGCACCTTTGCCGTCAAAATTTCGGGTTGCACCCGGTTGCACCCGAATTGTCCTACAGGCTAATCTTGCCTCCAGCTTAGGTCACACCCGTGGCCAATAACGAGGATAAGAAATGGCGACGACCACCCTTGGGGTCAAACTTGACGACCCAACCCGTGAGCGACTCAAGGCAGCTGCGCAGTCCATCGACCGCACGCCGCACTGGTTGATCAAGCAAGCGATCTTCAACTATCTCGAGAAGCTCGAGGGTGGCGCCACCCTGAACGACCTCAACGGCCACGCCGTCAACCTGGGCGACGAGGCCGGCGAAGCGCCGACCGACCACGCCCACCAGTGCTTCCTGGAGTTCGCCGAAAGCATCCTGCCGCAATCGGTGCTGCGCTCGGCGATCACCGCCGCCTACCGCCGCCCCGAGCCGGAAGTGGTGCCGATGCTGCTGGAGCAGGCGCGCCTGCCGGCCGCCCAGGCCGAAGCCACCAACAAGTTGGCCGCCAGCCTGGCCGACAAGCTGCGCAACCAGAAGAGCGCCGGTGGCCGTGCCGGTATCGTCCAGGGCCTGCTGCAGGAGTTCTCCCTGTCCTCGCAAGAAGGCGTGGCACTGATGTGCCTGGCCGAAGCCCTGCTGCGCATCCCCGACAAAGGCACCCGCGACGCGCTGATCCGCGACAAGATCAGCACCGGCAACTGGCAGCCGCACCTGGGCAACAGCCCGTCGCTGTTCGTCAACGCCGCGACCTGGGGCCTGCTGCTGACCGGCAAGCTGGTCAGCACCCACAACGAATCCGGCCTGACCTCCTCGCTCACCCGCATCATCGGCAAGAGCGGCGAGCCGATGATCCGCAAGGGCGTCGACATGGCCATGCGCCTGATGGGCGAGCAGTTCGTCACCGGCGAAACCATCGCCGAAGCCCTGGCCAACGCCAGCAAGTTCGAAGCCAAGGGCTTCCGCTACAGCTACGACATGCTCGGCGAAGCCGCGCTGACCGAGCACGACGCACAGAAGTACCTGGCCTCCTACGAGCAGGCGATCCACTCGATCGGCAAGGCGTCGCACGGGCGTGGCATCTATGAAGGCCCAGGCATCTCGATCAAGCTCTCGGCCCTGCACCCGCGCTACAGCCGCGCCCAGTACGAGCGCGTGATGAGCGAGCTGTACCCGCGCCTGCTGTCGCTGACCCTGCTGGCCAAGCAATACGACATCGGCCTGAACATCGACGCCGAAGAGGCCGACCGCCTGGAGCTGTCGCTGGACCTGCTCGAGCGCCTGTGCTTCGAGCCGTCGCTGGCTGGCTGGAACGGCATCGGCTTCGTGATCCAGGCCTACCAGAAGCGCTGCCCGTACGTGATCGACTACGTCATCGACCTGGCCAAGCGCAGCCGCCACCGCCTGATGATCCGCCTGGTAAAAGGCGCGTACTGGGACAGCGAGATCAAGCGCGCCCAGGTCGAAGGCCTGGAAGGCTACCCGGTGTACACCCGCAAGGTGTACACCGACGTGTCCTACGTCGCCTGTGCCCGCAAGCTGCTGGCGGTCCCGGAAGCCATCTACCCGCAGTTCGCCACCCACAACGCCCACACCCTGTCGGCCATCTACACCATCGCCGGGCAGAACTACTACCCGGGCCAGTACGAGTTCCAGTGCCTGCACGGCATGGGTGAGCCGCTGTACGAACAAGTTGTAGGCAAGGTCTCCGAAGGCAAGCTGAACCGCCCGTGCCGCGTGTACGCCCCGGTCGGTACCCACGAAACCCTGCTGGCCTACCTGGTACGCCGCCTGCTGGAAAACGGCGCCAACACCTCGTTCGTCAACCGCATCGCCGACCACTCGATCTCGATCCAGGAACTGGTCGCCGACCCGGTCGCCAGCATCGAGCGCATGGGCACCCAGGAAGGCAGCATCGGCCTGCCGCACCCGCGCATCCCGATGCCGCGTGCGCTGTATGGCAGCGAGCGGGCCAACTCGGCCGGTATCGACATGGCCAACGAACACCGCCTGGCGTCGCTGTCCTGCGCCCTGCTGGCCACTGCCCACAACGACTGGAAAGCCGCCCCGCTGCTGGCCTGCGCCGCCAGCGAGCAAGCCGCGGCACCGGTACTCAACCCATCGGACCACCGCGATGTGGTCGGCCACGTGCAGGAAGCCACCGTTGCCGACGTCGACAACGCCATCCAGTGCGCGTTGAACGCCGCGCCGATCTGGCAGGCCACCCCGCCGGCCGAGCGCGCCGCGATCCTGGAACGTGCCGCCGACCTGATGGAAGCCGACATCCAGCCGCTGATGGGCCTGCTGGTACGCGAAGCCGGCAAGACCTTCGCCAACGCCATCGCCGAAGTGCGCGAAGCGGTGGACTTCCTGCGCTACTACGCGGTGCAGGCACGTAACGACCTGCGCAACGACAACTGCCGCCCGCTGGGCCCGGTGGTGTGCATCAGCCCGTGGAACTTCCCGCTGGCGATCTTCTCCGGCCAGGTGGCCGCAGCGCTGGCCGCCGGCAACCCGGTACTGGCCAAGCCCGCCGAACAGACCCCGCTGGTCGCCGCCCAGGCCGTGCGCCTGATGCTCGAAGCCGGTATCCCTGAAGGCGTGCTGCAACTGCTGCCAGGCCAGGGCGAAACCGTCGGCGCCGGCCTGGTCGGTGACGAGCGCGTCAAGGGCGTGATGTTCACCGGTTCCACCGAAGTCGCCCGCCTGCTGCAACGCAACATCGCCGGCCGCCTGGACAACCAGGGCCGCCCAATCCCGCTGATCGCCGAAACCGGCGGCCAGAACGCCATGATCGTCGACTCCTCGGCCCTCACCGAGCAGGTGGTGATCGACGTGGTGTCCTCGGCCTTCGACAGCGCCGGCCAGCGTTGCTCGGCCCTGCGCGTGCTGTGCCTGCAGGAAGACTCCGCCGACCGCGTGATCGAGATGCTCAAGGGCGCCATGGCCGAAAGCCGCCTGGGCAACCCCGAGCGCCTGTCCGTGGACATTGGCCCGGTGATCGACGCCGAAGCCAAGGCCGGCATCGAGAAGCACATCCAGGGCATGCGCGACAAAGGCCGCACCGTGTACCAGGTGGCCATCGCCGAGGGTGAAGAAATCAAGCGCGGCACCTTCGTGATGCCGACCCTGATCGAGCTGGAAAGCTTCGACGAGCTGCAGCGCGAGATCTTCGGCCCAGTCCTGCACGTGGTGCGCTACAACCGCAAAGACCTGGACCAGCTGATCGAGCAGATCAACGCCTCCGGCTACGGCCTGACCCTGGGCGTGCACACCCGCATCGACGAGACCATCGCCAAGGTGGTGGGCAACGTCAACGCCGGCAACATGTACGTCAACCGCAACATCGTCGGCGCCGTGGTCGGTGTGCAGCCATTCGGTGGTGAAGGCCTGTCCGGCACCGGCCCGAAAGCCGGCGGCCCGCTGTACCTGTACCGCCTGCTGTCGACCCGCCCGGCCGACGCCATCGCCCGCCACTTCCAGGCCGACGATGCCCGCAGCCCAGCCGACACCACCCTGCGCGACCAGCAGATCAAGCCGCTGAACACGCTCAAGACCTGGGCAGCCGGCAGCCAGCTGAGCGACCTGGCCGCACTGTGCGAGCAGTTCGCTGAACAATCGCAGAGCGGCATCACCCGCGTATTGCCTGGCCCGACCGGCGAGCGCAACAGCTACAGCGTGCTGCCACGCGAGCACGTGCTGTGCCTGGCCGACAACGAAGCCGACCTGCTGGCGCAGTTCGCGGCGGTGCTGGCGGTGGGTAGCTCGGCGGTGTTCCAGGACGGCGAGCCGGCCAAAGGCCTGCGCGGTCGCCTGCCGAAGGAGCTGCAGGGCAAGATCAAGCTGGTGGCGGACTGGAACCAGGATGACGTGGCGTTCGACGCGGTGATCCACCACGGCCATTCGGACCAGTTGCGCGGCATCTGCGAGCAGGTGGCCAAGCGTGCCGGTGCGATCGTTGGTGTGCATGGGT
The DNA here is from genome assembly GCF_021601385.1 of Pseudomonas parasichuanensis. Classification (GTDB taxonomy): domain Bacteria; phylum Pseudomonadota; class Gammaproteobacteria; order Pseudomonadales; family Pseudomonadaceae; genus Aquipseudomonas; species Aquipseudomonas parasichuanensis. The sequence goes on from NZ_BQHO01000006.1 coordinate 126,398, forward strand.
TGTCGAGCGGCGATCATCAGATCGCCCTGGAGCGCCTGGTGATCGAGCGGGCGGTGAGTGTGAACACCGCTGCTGCCGGCGGTAACGCCAGCCTGATGACCATCGGCTGACGCTGGTTGTCGGTTAACGAAAAAGGAGAGCCTCGGCTCTCCTTTTTCGTTGGTACTGACCTAATCGTCGTAGTGGTAACGGCATTGCAGGATGGTCAGGGTTCCTGCTTCATAGAAGAAGACCAATCGGTGTTCACGAGTAATGCGGCGAGACCAGAAACCTGACAAGTCACCTTTGAGCGGCTCTGGCTTGCCGGTACCTTTGAAAGGGCTACGCAAACACTCGCAGATCATCGCATTGATGCGCTGGAAGATCCCGAAATCACTGACTCGCCAGTAACCGTAATCCTCCCAACCCTCCGTAGTGAAGGCCACACTTGTGGTACTTCGCGCTTCAGTCTTGTTTCGTTGCTTGGCTTTCACGTTCATCGAGTGCCAGTTCCTGGGTAACGGCCTTACCAGCCCGGAGCTGAGCAATGGAAGAACGAAGACGCTTGGCGTTTGCAGACGATTCCAGCAGGTACATGGTCTCGCGCATGCCGTTGTAATCCTCGAGCGAAATCATCACGACCGGCTCACCACGCTGGCGCGTGATGACAGCCGGCTCGTGGTCCCTGCATACGTCGTCCATTGTCTGCTTCAGATCGGCGCGTGCCTGGCTGAAAGTCAGTACATGCATTTTTCTTTCCTTTCCAGGTAGCGCCTGGATCAGTTCCCGGGGGCCAACAAGCCTGATGGCAGGTCTGCGCTGTGCGACTTGACCTGCCAAACATTGTACAAACTTGAGTACAACTCGCAAGGTCGAGTTTTGAAACGATTTAGAGAACTGATCGCCGCCGGGAAAGGCGGATATGGAACCGGATTCTCTCCAGCGGCAGAACAGCGTTAAGTCCTGCCGCCATGTAGGAGCTGTCCCAAACCGGCGCTTGGCGCGATATCAAGGCAGCCCCAATCCCATGGCAGTGCACAACTGGCGTGGCAGCGGGCTTCCTCGCGATGCCCTTTTGGGTTCAACGCCCCATGCCCAGCTCGGCATCGTCCATCAGCGCCCTGGCCAGCGCGCTCAGGTAGTACGACGCCCATAGCAACTGCGGCTTTTCCTCCATGATCCCGGTGATGGTCAGGTCGCGCACACAGCCCATCAACTCCGAAGCCTGGTCACGGGCATGCTGGCAAGGGATGCCGGGCTCGATGCAGAACAGCGGGTCGGTCATGCCCTCGCCTTGGTAGAACTTGGTCTTGCCTGCGGTGGTTTTGGGGTTGGTGTCTTCTATGGTCATTGCTCAATCTCCCAGAGACTCTTCGGTGCCTGGGCCGGCCCTATCGCTGGCAAGCCAGCTCCCACACGGTGACGTGTACGCCGTACCTGTGGGAGCCGGCTTGCCGGCGATGAGGCCCGCCTGAACAACACAGCGCTCGTGGCCTAATGCATCGCCTGCGGCTGACCGAGCATCTGCACCTGAATCAACGCCGATTCGAGCAACACCCGCAGCGACTCGACTTCATGCATCGATGCCAGCATCAGGATCGAAGCCGGCGTCTTGGGCTGCAACAACACCGCCTGATGGGCCACGGTCACCGCACACAAGGCGTACTCAGTGGCCTGGATCAGGGTGTCTTCAAGGGAATGATGGTTGTGGGGCGGATCGGGGACGATCTTTAGCATGGTCATAGTCCTGTTCGTGAATAAGAACCACCACCGCATGCTGTCAAACAAGAAGGTGGCAGCTGTACATGGGTTGACAGACCGGTGAACAGAACCAGAAACCGGCGCACACGAAGGTGCCCCACGCACAGCTGCCGTAAAAGCTAAGCCATGCGGTTTGTTCAGGGCGGCCTGTCAAAGCCGGTCACTGTTTTTTACAGCGACCGCCCGAGACTAGATACCAACCCAGAGCACCGCAATGGCTTGAATGAGGTCAGAAGCCTGCTTGGGAAACGGACTACAAGCAATAGGGAAAAGCTGAGAAAGCGCACACAAATCGCAATCAAATGCCAACCTAATAGATAGCATGACGTCCTGACACCCAGGACCAATCCGCTCTAAACTCGCCCGAGCCACTTCCACCAACACGGAGTCAAGGGAGGTCAACATGAGTACAAAGGCATTGAACAGGTCGAGGGCCGACAACCCACACATCGAGGCAGTCCAGCGCATTCGTCAGCTCGCACAGATTCTGTTACGTAACCCCGACGAAGCCAGGGCGTTCTGGGTAAAAACCGGGGTTTTCACTGAAGAAGGTGAACTTAAGGCTCCTTACCGCTAGATGTATCAATTCCTTCCCTCATTCGTCCTCGGTTTCCATGGCTGTGATCGCGAGGTAGGCGAAGCCATCCTCGCAGGCGAACCCATTTCACCCAGTGTCAATGCTTACGACTGGCTCGGTGAGGGCGCGTATTTCTGGGAAAACAGCCCCGACCGAGCGCTTAGTTATGCCCAACGCCTGAAGGAACATAAGCGCGGCCAAGGAAGTATAAAAAGCCCCTACGTAATTGGGGCTGTCATCAACCTCGGCTTGTGTCTGAACCTCACGGACGAAGGCGCACTACAAGAGCTTGGTGTCGCCTACCATTTGCTGATCGATAAAGGTGGCGTAATTCCTGAAAACGCGCGGGGCTTCCCAGGCGATACGGACAACCTCAAGCGGTACTTGGACTGCGCTGTTTTCCAACTCCTTCACACAGCCCGAGAGCTTGTTGAGTTAGAGCCCTATCAATCCATCCGTTCTCCTTTTCTGGAAGGCCCCGAACTCTACCCCGGCACCTCCTTCCGACAGGAGACGCACATTCAGCTCTGTGTACGTGATGTCAGCTGCATCAAAGGTTTTTTTCGGCCCCTAAAATCAGACGGCATGCTGTTCTTAGCTTAATGTCCACCTGAAAATCGCTGTCAGGCGAGCCAACACGTACCCGGATGCTATTAGCGATAAGTCAGCGCATATCAAATACATGGCACCTTTTTCAGCGCTCCTTCTGGAGCCATATCACCCAGACCAATTAACCTGTTCCCCGCATCAAGCCCCAACCTAGACTCGCAGCACCCCGAACCAGGAATGCCGCCATGTCCGAGCAACTCCTCAGCAGCCGCAACCTCGCCTTCGAACTCTACGAAGTCCTCGATGCCGAGGCCCTGACCCAGCGCCCGCGCTTCGCCGAGCACAGCCGCGAAACCTTCGACGCCGCGCTGACCACCGCCCGCACCATCGCCGAAAAGTACTTCGCCCCGCACAACCGCAAGGGCGATGAAAACGAGCCACGCTACGTGGACGGCCGCGCCGAGCTGATCCCGGAAGTGAAACCGGCCGTAGACGCCTTCCTCGAAGCGGGCTTCCTCAACGCCAACCGCGATTTCGAAGTGGGTGGCATGCAGCTGCCCAGCCTGATATCGCAAGCCTGCTTCGCCCACTTCCAGGCCGCCAACGCCGGCACCACGGCCTACCCGTTCCTGACCATGGGCGCGGCCAACCTGATCGAGAGCTTCGGCAGCGAAGAACAGAAGCGCCTGTTCCTGCAACCGATGATCGAAGGCCGCTACTTCGGCACCATGGCCCTCACCGAGCCCCACGCCGGCTCCTCGCTGGCCGACATCCGCACCCGCGCCGAGCCTGCCAGCGATGGCAGCTACCGGCTCAAGGGCAACAAGATCTTCATCTCCGGCGGTGACCACGAACTGTCCGAGAACATCGTGCACATGGTCCTGGCCAAGCTGCCGGGCGCACCGGCTGGGGTGAAAGGCATCTCGCTGTTCATCGTGCCCAAGTACCTGGTCAACCCCGACGGCAGCCTCGGCCCGCGCAACGACGTGCTGCTGGCCGGGCTGTTCCACAAGATGGGCTGGCGCGGCACTACCTCCACCGCGCTCAACTTCGGCGACAACGGCCAGTGCGTCGGCTACTTGGTCGGCCAGCCGCACCAAGGCCTGGCCTGCATGTTCCAGATGATGAACGAGGCGCGTATCGGCGTCGGCATGGGCGCGGTGATGCTCGGTTACGCCGGCTACCTCTATTCACTGGAGTACGCCCGCCAGCGCCCCCAGGGCCGCCTGCCGGACAACAAAGACCCACAAAGCCCGGCGGTGCCGATCATCGAGCACAGCGACGTCAAGCGCATGCTGCTGGCGCAGAAGGCCTACGTGGAAGGCGCCTTCGACCTGGGCCTGTACGCCGCCCGGCTGTTCGACGACACCCACACGGCGCCGGATGAAAACATCCGCCAGCAAGCCCAGCAACTGCTCGACCTGCTCACCCCCATCGTCAAATCCTGGCCCTCGACCTTCTGCCTCAAGGCCAACGAACTGGCGATCCAGATCCTCGGCGGCCACGGCTACACCCGCGAATACCCGGTCGAGCAGTACTACCGCGACAACCGCCTGAACCCGATCCACGAAGGCACCGAGGGCATCCAGTCCCTCGACCTGCTGGGCCGCAAGCTGGCGCAGAACGGCGGCGCCGGGCTCAAGCAACTGATCCGCCTGATCGCCGGCACCTGCGAGCGCGCCAGCCATCACCCGAACCTGGACAACCTGCGCCAGCCCCTGGAGCAGCTGGTCAATCGCCTGCAAGCGGTCACCCTCGCCCTGCTCGGCGACCTGGCCCAGGGCAAGGTCGCCGGGGCCCTGGCCAACTCGGCGCTGTACCTGAAGGCCTTCGGCCACTGCGTGATCGGCTGGCGTTGGCTGGAGCAGGCCATCCATGCCGAAGTGGGCTTGCTCAAGGGCAACGACCGCGACTTCTACCAGGGCAAGCTGCAGGCCGCGCGTTATTTCCTCACCTGGGAAGTACCGGGCTGCCATAATGACCTCGCCTTGCTCGAGGCCCGCGACGATACGTGCCTGGGCATGCAAGAGGGGTGGTTCTAGGGGGAGCCACCGCGCCAACGGAGGTTTCCCATGTTCGATTCCAGCGCCCTGCTGCGCCAGCGCTTCGCCGCGCTGCGCAGCACGGCCGAAGTGTTCTCGCTTCGCCACGTCAAGCAATCGCACCAGTCCCTTTCAGTTCGCCGCAACGTTACCGAGCCGCCGCACTTCAGCCAGGACGAAGGCGCCATGCTCACCGTGCGGGTCAACGGCGTGGAGGCCTACGCGGCCACCGCCGACCTGTCGCAAAGTGGCCTGCAGCGCGCCCTGGAGCAGGCCGAGGCACTGGCCCGCCGAATCCAGGCCCACAGCCTGCTCGACCTCAGTGGCCAACACGCCCCGAGCGAACGCCACGACCATGTTTCGCCCAACTTCGACCAGCCCTTGCCCAACCTCGCAGATTGCCTGGACCTGCTGGCTGCGGAATCCGCCAGTGTGCCCAAGGACAGCCGCCTGGTGGACTGGCAGGCCAGCCTCGGCATCAGCCTGGTCGAGCAGACCTACCTGAACTCCGCGGGCGCCGAGCTGCGCCATGCCCAGCGCTTCGTCTACCCGGGCCTGGGCGTCACCGCCAGCGACGGCCAGGACAGCCAGAGCCGCACCCTGGGCCGCGACAACTTCGGCCAGCAAGGCAGTTTCGAGGTGATCGAGCGCTGCGGCCTGGTGGGCGCGGCCCGCCGCGTGGCGGATGAGGCGCTGCAACTGCTGCTGGCACCCAATACGCCGAGCGGCACCCGCGACCTGCTGCTGATGCCCGACCAGATGATGCTGCAGATCCACGAATCCATCGGCCACCCGCTGGAGATGGACCGCATCCTCGGCGACGAGCGCAACTACGCCGGCACCAGCTTCGTCAAGGCCGCCGACTTCGGCCACCTGCAATACGGCTCCACGCTGCTCAATGTGACCTTCGACCCCACCATCGGCGAAGAGCTGGCCAGCTACAGCTTCGACGACGACGGCACCCCGGCCAGCAAGCAGTTCCTGATCCGCGATGGCTTGCTGGTGCGCCCGCTGGGCGGCGCGCTGTCGCAACTGCGCTCGGGCCTGGGCGGCGTGGCCAACAGCCGCGCCTGTGGCTGGAACCGCGCGCCGATCGACCGCATGGCCAACCTCAACATCGAGCCCGGCGACCAGTCGCTTGAGCAACTGATCGGCGGCATCGAGCACGGCATCCTGATGCGCACCAACCGCTCATGGTCCATCGATGACGCCCGCAACAAGTTCCAGTTCGGTTGTGAATGGGGCCAGTTGATCGAGAACGGCGAGCTCAAGGGCGTGGTGAAAAACCCGAACTACCGGGGCATCTCCGCCGAGTTCTGGCGCAACCTGTCGGCGGTGGGTGATCGCAGCACCTTCCAGGTGCTTGGCACACCCAACTGCGGCAAGGGCGAGCCCAACCAGGTGGTGCGGGTCGGCCACGCCTCGCCGGCCTGTGTGTTCCGCCAGATCGACGTATTCGGAGGGGACGCCTGATGAGCACCTATCAACAACGTTTCGAAGCCCTGCTCGGCGCCCTGCGCGATGCGCTGCAACCGGGCGAGCAGTTCACCCTGGGCTACAGCGCCGAGCACTCGCAGTTCGTGCGCTTCAACCATGCCAAGGTGCGCCAGGCGGGTGTGGTCAGCCAGGCCAGTGTGCAATTGCGCTTGATCCGTGATGGCCGCCAGGCGGAGCAGCAGATCACCTTGGGCGATGACGCCGAGCTGGATCGCCAGCGCCTGTATGATGGCCTCGGGCAACTGCGCCAGACCCTGCCGCTGCTGCCGGTCGACCCTTACCTGAGCCTCGACGAGAGCGCCTGGCACAGCCACAGCCTGCTGGAGCAGCCGCTGCCCGGGCTGGATGAAGTGCTGGCCTTGGTCGAACGCGAGGCCAACGACCTTGACCTGGTCGGCATCTACGCCGCCGGCCCCATCTGCCGCGGCTTCGCCAGCTCGTTTGGCGCCTTCGGCTGGCACCAGGCCAACAGCTTCAACTTCGACTGGAGCCTGTTCCACGCCAACGGCCAGGCGGTCAAGGCCAACTACGCGGGCCAAGCCTGGAGCGGCGAGGCCTTTGCCGCGCGCCTGCGCCAGGCCCGCGAACAGCTGGAACACCTGGGCCGCCCGGCGATCACCCTCAAGCCCGGCAGCTACCGCGCCTACCTGGCGCCGGCGGCGATGGACGAGATTGCGGGCATGCTCTGCTGGGGTGGTTTCTCCGCCCAGGCACTGGCGACGGGGAACAGCTCGCTGCAACGCCTGTACAACGGCGATGCGCAACTGAGCCCGCTGGTGAGTTTCAGCGAACAGGTCAGTGGCTCGCTGAGCCCGGCGTTTTCCGATGAAGGCTCACCACGCCAGGACCTGCACCTGATCGGTGAAGGGCAGGCGCTGGAACGGCTGGTCAGTGCCCGCAGCGCGGTCGAGTTCGCACAGGCTGCCAATGGCGCCGACAGCTACGAGTCGCCCTGTGCACTGAGCCTGGCGCCGGGCAACCTGCCCAGCGCGCAGATCCTCGAACGTCTGGGCACCGGCCTGTACATCAGCAACCTGTGGTACCTGAACTATTCGGACCTGCCGGCCGCGCGGATGACCGGGCTGACCCGGTTCGCCACGTTCTGGGTGGAAAACGGCCAAATCCAGGGGCCGGTGAGCACCATGCGTTTTGATGACAGTCTCTACAGCTTGCTGGGTAGCCAGCTGGAGGACCTGACCCAGGAGCGCGAGATGATCCTGTCGACCAGCACTTATGGGCAGCGCAGTACCGGGTCGAGTCATTTGCCAGGGGCGCTGGTCAGAGGGTTGACCCTGACATTGTGATCGGCGGGACCGGCCTCATCGCTGGCAAGCCAGCTCCCACACTGAGCGGCGTGCACTGCCCCTGTGGGAGCCGGCTTGCCGGCGATGAGGCCGGCACAGGCAAACAGCAGAATTGAGGTAACCATGTCCGATCGCGCACCACTGGACCCCGTCACCGCCCGCTGGATCCCCTGGGTGGTGGCCATCGCCTTCTTCATGCAGTCGCTGGACGGCACCATCCTCAACACCGCGCTGCCGGCCATGGCCCGCTCGCTGGCCGAGGACCCGCTGCGCATGCAGGGGGTGATCATCGCCTACATGCTCACCGTGGCCCTGCTGATCCCGGCCTCGGGCTGGATCGCCGACCGCTTCGGCACCAAGCGCATCTTCTTCAGTGCCATCCTGCTGTTCAGCTTCGGCTCGTTGCTGTGCGCCATGGCCAACAGCCTGGGTTTCCTGATCTTCGCCCGGGTAGTGCAAGGCCTGGGCGGGGCGCTGATGCTGCCGGTCGGGCGGCTGGTGGTGCTGCGCGCCTACCCGCGCAGCGAGCTGGTGCGGATCATGAGTTTCATCACCATCCCGGGCCTGCTCGGCCCACTGCTCGGCCCGACGCTGGGCGGCTGGCTGGTGGAGATCCTGACCTGGCACTGGATCTTCCTGCTCAACCTGCCGGTAGGCGCGCTGGGCTGCTACGCGGTGTGGAAATTCATCCCCGACCTGCGTGGCGCCGAACGCACCCGCTTCGACGGCCCGGGCTTCGTGCTGTTTGGCGCCGCGATGGTGCTGATCACCATCGCCATGGAAGGCCTGGGCGAGCTGCACCTGCCGCACCTGCGGGTGATGCTGTTGCTGTTCGCCGGCATGGCCTGCCTGGCCGCCTACTGGCTGCGCGCCGGGCGAGACCCGGAGCCCTTGTTCTCGCCCTCGCTGTTTCGCGTGCGCACCTTCGCCATCGGCATCCTCGGCAACCTGTTCGCCCGCCTGGGCAGCGGCGCCCTGCCCTTCCTGGTGCCATTGCTGCTGCAGGTGGCGCTGGGCTACTCGCCGGCCCAGGCCGGGATGAGCATGATCCCGCTGGCAGCCGCGGCGATGCTGGCCAAGTCAGTCGCCCGGCCGCTGATCGAGCGCCTCGGCTACCGCATCGTGCTCACCGGCAACACCCTGCTGCTGGGCCTGCTGCTGGCCAGCCTGGGGCTGGTCGATGAACAGACGCCTTATGCCCTGCTGCTGGTGCAACTGGCGCTGCTGGGGGCGGTGAACTCGATGCAGTTCACGGCGATGAACACCGTGACCCTGATCGACCTCGACGACGCCAGCGCCAGCAGCGGCAACAGCCTGCTGTCGGTGGTCGCGCAACTGTCGCTGAGCCTGGGCGTGGCCTGCGCCGGTGCGCTGCTCGGTGGCTTCACCGCGGCCGGCAGTGCCGAAGGCGTGGAAAGCACCCTCGGCGCGTTCCAGCTGACCTTCGTCACCATCGGCGTGATGGCCATGCTGGCGGCGGCGATCTTCCTGCAACTGGCGCCGACAGACGGAAGGCGCGCTCGTCGTCCGGAAGAGCACGTCGAGTCGTAGGGCGAATGGCCATGAGGCTGGTAGACTGTGCGACATTTTTCGCTTCGCACCGCAGGCCCGCCTCGTGACCGTTGAAACCACCGCCTTTGCCACCCTCCCGCTGTCCGCCGCCATGCTGGCCAACCTGGACGCCCTGGGCTACACCTCGATGACCCCGATCCAGGCCCAGAGCCTGCCGGTGATCCTCAAGGGCCAGGACCTGATCGCCCAGGCCAAGACCGGCAGCGGCAAGACCGCCGCCTTCGGCATCGGCCTGCTCAACCCGATCAACCCACGCTACTTCGGTTGCCAGGCGCTGGTGCTGTGCCCGACCCGCGAGCTGGCCGACCAGGTCGCCAAGGAGCTGCGCCGCCTGGCCCGCGCCGAGGACAACATCAAGATCCTCACCCTGTGCGGCGGCGTGTCGCTGGGCCCGCAGATCGCCTCGCTGGAGCACGGCGCGCACATCATCGTCGGCACCCCGGGGCGCATCCAGCAGCACCTGGACAAGGGCACCCTGGTACTCGACGGGCTGAACACCCTGGTGCTCGACGAAGCCGACCGCATGCTCGACATGGGCTTCTTCGACGCCATCGCCAGCATCATCGGCAAGACCCCGTCGCGCCGCCAGACCCTGCTGTTCTCGGCTACCTACCCGGCCGGCATCGAGCAACTGGCCAAGGACTTCATGCGCCAGCCGCAGCAGGTCAAGGTCGAAGCGCTGCACAGCGACAACCAGATCGAACAGCGCTTCATCGAGATCGACGCGCAGCAGCGCCTGGAAGCCGTGACCCGCGTGCTCGGCCACTACCGCCCGCAGTCCTGCGTGGCGTTCTGCTTCACCAAGCAGCAGTGCGAGGACGTGGTCGCCCACCTGACCGCCAAGGGTATCGTTGCCCAGGCGCTGCACGGCGACCTGGAGCAGCGCGACCGCGACCAGGTGCTGACCATGTTCGCCAACCGCAGCAGCTCGGTGCTGGTGGCCACCGACGTGGCCGCCCGCGGCCTGGACATCGATGGCCTGGACATGGTCATCAACGTCGAGCTGGCGCGTGACGCCGAGATCCACGTACACCGCGTCGGCCGTACCGGCCGTGCCGGTGAAAAAGGCGTGGCGATCAGCCTGGTGGCCCCGGCCGAAGGCCACCGCGCCCAGGCCATCGAAGACCTGCAAAAGCAACCGCTGCGCTGGGAACAGCTGGACAGCCTGAAGAACAAAGGCGGCGAGCCGCTGCTGCCGGCGATGACCACCCTGTGCATCGGCGCCGGGCGCAAGGACAAGCTGCGCCCGGGTGACATCCTCGGTGCGCTGACCGGCGATGCCGGGCTGCCGGGCAAGCAGGTGGGCAAGATCGCCATCTTCGACTTCGTCGCGTTCGTGGCCGTGGAGCGGGCAGTGGCCAAGCAGGCCATGCAGCGCCTGAACAGCGGCAAGATCAAGGGTCGCGCCCTGAAAGTCCGTATCGTCTGAAGCATTTTTGGGGCTGCTGTGCAGCCCATCGCCGGCAAGCCGGCTCCCACAGGATTCGATGAGATCCCTGTGGGAGCCGGCTTGCCGGCGATGGGGCGCACAGCGGCCCCTGCTCTTGAAGAGGTAACACCGTGCACTCCACCGACGTGATCATCCTCGGCGCCGGCGCCGCTGGCCTGATGTGCGCCCAGCTCACCGCCAAGCGCGGGCGCCGGGTGCTGCTGCTCGACCACGCCAACAAACCGGGCAAGAAGATCCTCATGTCCGGCGGCGGGCGCTGCAACTTCACCAACATGTACACCGAGCCGGCCAACTTCCTCTCGCACAACCCGCATTTCTGCAAGTCGGCGCTGGCCCGCTACACCCAGTGGGACTTCATCGAACTGGTGTGCAAGCACGGTGTGCCGTACCACGAGAAGAAGCTCGGCCAGCTGTTCTGCGACAACAAATCCAGCGACATCCTCGACATGCTGCTGGCCGAGTGCGACGAGGCCGGCGCCGAGCTGCGCATGAACACCAGCATCGAACAGATCGAGAAAACCGAAGGCGGCTACCGCCTGCAGACCAGTGCCGGCCCGTTCGCCTGCCAGTCGTTGGTGATCGCCACCGGCGGCCTGTCGATCCCGACCCTGGGCGCCACCGGCTTCGGCTACCAGGTTGCGCGCCAGTTCGGCCACGAACTGCTGCCGACCCGCGCCGGGTTGGTGCCGTTCACCATCACCGAGCCCCAGCTCAAGGCACTGTGCACCGAGCTGTCCGGCACTTCGCTGGACTGCACCGCCAGCTGCAACGGCGTCAGTTTCCGGGAAAACCTGCTGTTCACCCACCGCGGCCTGAGCGGCCCGGCGATCCTGCAGATTTCGTCGTTCTGGGAGGCCGGCGACACCGTCGAGATCAACCTGCTGCCCGACCGTGATGCACTGGAATGGCTGCAGGGCCAGCAGGCCGAGCGCCCCAACAGCGAACTGAAGACCGTGCTGGGCGAGGTGTTCACCCGCAAGCTGGCCAACCTGCTGGCCGAGCAGTGGTTCGAATCCAAGCCGCTCAAGCAATACACCCCGGCTGAGTTGGCCGAGGTCGCCGAGAAACTGGCGGCCTGGCAGGTGGTGCCGGCGGGCACCGAGGGCTACCGCACCGCCGAGGTGACCCTGGGCGGCGTGGACACCCGTGAGGTGTCGTCCAAGACCATGGAGTCGCTGAAGAGCCCTGGGCTGTACTTCATCGGCGAGGTACTGGACGTGAGCGGCCACCTGGGTGGCTTCAACTTCCAGTGGGCCTGGGCTTCGGCCAACGCTGCGGCGCAGTTCGTGTAGAGTAGAATCCATTCAGCAGCACGGAACGCTTCTTGCTGGTCTGTGCTGGAGTGCCGTTTTTTTGGGGGCTGCTGCGCAGCCCTTTCGCGGCACAAGGCCGCTCCTACAGGAGATCGCGTAGCTCTGTAGGAGCGGCCTTGTGTCGCGAAAGGGCCGCAAAGCGGCCCCCGACGGCCTGGAAAGGTATTCATCCGCTCACAGCCCAGGGCCATCATGTCATCGAGCTCGTTCCGCCATTCATTGCGTCGCCTGTGGGGCCAAGACAAGTTCAGCTACGCCATTCGCGTGACCATCGCCCTCACCGGCAGCATGGCCTGGTGTTGGTACCAGAACGAGATGAGCCTGCTCATCCCGCTGTTCCTCGGCATCATCGCCAGCGCCCTGGCCGAGACCGACGATGGTTGGCAGGGCCGCCTCAGTGCCCTGCTGGTGACCCTCGGCTGTTTTGCCATCGCCGCCTTGTCGGTGGAGCTGCTGTTCCCCTACCCCTGGATCTTCGCCATCGCCCTGGCCCTGGCCGCCTTCGGCCTGACCATGCTCGGTGCGCTGGGCGAGCGCTACGGGGCCATCGCCTCGGCGACCCTGATCCTGTCGGTGTACACCATGATTGGTGTGGACCAGCGCGGTGGCGAGGTCAGTGACTTCTGGCATGAGCCGCTGCTGCTGGTGACCGGCGCCGCCTGGTACGGCCTGCTGTCGGTACTCTGGCAGGCGCTGTTTTCCAACCAGCCGGTGCAGCAGAGCCTGGCCAAGCTGTTCTATGAGCTGGGCAGCTACCTCAAGCTCAAAGCCAGCCTGTTCGAACCGATCCGCGGCCTGGACGTCGAGGCCACGCGCCTGGAACTGGCCAAGCAGAACGGCAAGGTGGTGGCCGCGCTCAACGCCGCCAAGGAAATCATCCTGCACCGGGTGGGCAACAGCCAGCCCAACTCCAAGGTCAGCCGCTACCTGAAGCTGTACTTCCTGGCCCAGGACCTGCACGAGCGGGTCAGCGCCTCGCACTACCCGTACAACGCCCTCAACGAGGCGTTCTTCCACAGCGACGTGATGTTCCGCTGCCAACGCCTGCTGCGCAAACAGGGTGCCTCCTGCCAGGAGCTGGCGCGCTCCATCCGCCTGCGCCAGCCGTTTGTGCTCGCCAGCGGCTACCCCGAGGCGCTGGAAGACCTGAATGCTTCACTGGAGCACCTGCGCGAACAGAACAACCCGGCCTGGCGCGGGCTGTTGCGCTCGCTGCGGGCGCTGGCTGCCAACCTGGCCACCCTGGACCGTCTGCTGGGCGCCGCCAGTAACCCCGACAGCCTGGCCGACGCCAGCGACAGCAGCCTGCTCGACCGCTCGCCGCGCAATCTGAAGGATGTGTGGCAGCGGCTGCGCACCCAGCTGACCCCCACTTCGCTGCTGTTCCGCCATGCCCTGCGCCTGTCACTGGCACTGTCGGTGGGCTACGGCATGGTGCACCTGATCCACCCGACGCAAGGCTACTGGATCATCCTCACCACCCTGTTCGTCTGCCAGCCCAACTACGGGGCTACCCGACGCAAGCTGGGCCAGCGGATGCTTGGCACTGCCATCGGCCTGACCGTGGGCTGGGCGCTGTTCGACCTGTTCCCCAACCCGTTGATGCAGTCGGCGTTCGCCGTGGTGGCCGGAGTGGTGTTCTTCGTCAACCGTACCACCCGCTATACCCTGGCCACGGCGGCGATCACCCTGATGGTACTGTTCTGCTTCAACCAGACCGGCGATGGCTACGGGCTGTTCCTGCCACGCCTGTTCGATACCCTGGTCGGCAGCCTGATCGCCATCCTCGCGGTGTTCCTGTTCCTGCCCGACTGGCAGGGCCGGCGGCTGAACAAGGTACTGGGCAATACCCTGGCCTGCGCCAGCCAGTACCTGCGCCAGATCATGCAGCAGTATGCCCACGGCAAACGCGACGACCTGGCCTACCGCCTGGCCCGGCGCAACGCGCACAACGCCGACGCGGCGCTGTCCACCACCCTGGCCAACATGCTCATGGAGCCGGGGCATTTCCGTAAGGAGGCCGATGTCGGCTTCCGCTTCCTGGTGCTGTCGCACACCCTGCTCAGTTACCTCTCGGGGCTTGGGGCACACCGCGACACGGCATTGCCGGCGGAGGTCCATGAGCAGCTGATCGAGGGTGCAGGCCAGACCTTGGCCGCCAGCCTCGACGAAATCGCCAACGGCCTGGCCGCACGCCTGCCGGTGGCGATCCACAGTGACGCGGAAGAAGCCCTGGCCAATGCGCTGGAGCAGATGCCCGAGGAGCTGGACGAGCACCAGCGCCTGGTGCAGACCCAGCTGGCGTTGATTTGCCGGCAGCTGGGGCCGCTGCGTACGCTGGCGGGCCACTTGATCAAGGAAGGTGAACCCGTGTAGGAGCGGCCTTGTGCCGCGAAAGGGCTGCGCAGCAGCCCCAGGATCGGCTACAACGCATAGATTGTTGGGGCCGCTGCGCGGCCCGTTCGCGGCACAAGGCCGCTCCTACAGGGACCGAGCAGCGTTCAGAAGCCGTGCTGGCGCAACAACCGGGCGTAGCTGCCATCGGCTTTCATCGCCGCGATGGCCTTCTCGAACAGTGCCACGACCTGCCGGTGCTCCGGGTGCTTGAGGCTGACCAGGATGTGCAGGCTGTTCTCGCTCAGCGGCGGGTCGACGAAGCTCACCCCATCACGCACCTGCTGCGGCTCGCGCTGCAGGTTGTAACGCGCCACGTACTCGTCTTCCACCGTCAGGTTGACCCGCCCGGCCGCAAGCATGCGCACCGCCGACGAGAAGTTGCGCACAGGCACCTTGTTCAGGCGTTCGTCACTGTCGAAGCCCGGTGAGTAGGCATAGTCGCGCACCACGGCGATGGTGAAGGGGTAGAGGTCGGCCTGACGCTTGAAGACGAAGCCTTTGCCCTGGCGCTGGAGCAGGCGTATGCGGTTGGTGAGGTAAGCGCCGGAGAACGCGCCGATACGCTTGCGATCATCGTTGTACCAGGCGTTCACCAGTACATCGTAACGCCCCTCGCCAATGCCCATGAGCGCCCTGGCCCAGGGCACTTCCTCGAACGAAGTGGCGAAACCGGCACGGTTCAGCGCCGTGGTGACGATGCTGGTGGCCAGGCCGCCACCGGGCATGGTGGCGTCGGTAAAGGGCGGCCAGCTGTCGGCCACCAGTCGCAGTTTTTCCTGGGCGGCTGCCGGCGTCGCGCACAACAATCCCAGTACTCCAAGAACGCAAAGCAGTGGCCGCATGCTCAAATCCTTTCGCAGTTGGGGGCCCCACGCTGAAGATGGCGATCTCTACTCACAACAGATCCTGCAGATTACACAAGCCGCATCCCGGCGACAGCGGACAATAATGTCATTTAGCCTCTATTTTGGCCGAACCCCATCGGAGGTGATTTGCAGCAAGGCCAGGCTCGTGCGCAGCGGCTGGATTTGCGATGATCGAGCGCCAATACAAGGAACTCATACCCCATGTCCATCGAGTGGATTTGCAAGCACCACAGCGACCTCGGCAAGGAACAGCTGTATGCCGTCCTGCAACTGCGCAGCGCAGTGTTCGTGGTCGAGCAGCGCTGTGCCTACCAGGAAGTCGACGGGCAGGACCTGAGCGGCGACACCCTGCACCTGATGGGTTGGCAAGACGACAAGCTGGTGGCCTACCTGCGCCTGCTCGACCCGCAATCACAGGGGGGCGACGTGGTCATCGGCAGAGTGGTAACGGCCGCCGACGCCCGGGGCGGCGGACTTGGGCACCAGTTGCTGCTCAAGGGGCTGGAATGTGCCGAGCATTGCTGGCCGGGGACGCCGGTGTACCTGTCGGCGCAGGCGCATTTGCAGGGGTATTACGCCCGGCATGGTTTCGTGGTGGTGGGCGAGCAATACCTCGAGGACGACATTCCCCATATCGGCATGCGTAAGGGTTGAGATGGCCGGGGGCGCTGCGCGCCCCTTTCGCCGGCAAGCCCCGCCTGACAGGCTTGCACCTCCACTGTAGGAGCGGCCTTGTGCCGCGAAAGGGCCGCAGCGCGGCCCCAGTACCTCAGCGTGAACGCAAAAATCGCTGGGGCTGCTGTGCAGTCCTTTCGCGGCACGAGGCCGCTCCTACAACGGGCGTGCAAGACCGTTAAGTGGAGTTTGCCGGCGATGAGGCCAGCGCAGGCAACACAGCACCCTACCCTGGCACCCCTGATCACGGATAACCCAGCACATCCCTGATCTGGCGCAGATGCTGGATGATCCACTGCTTGTCGATCGCCCCCCAGTCACGGATGCGGTAATGCCCGGCATGGTTGCGGGCGCCGCTCTGCTGCTCGAACTCACAGACGATGTCCAGGTCGGCCAGCGCAGCGATGGTGTCCTGGGCGGTGCGCCGGGGCATGCCGGTGGCCTCCATCAGCGCCGGCACGCTGGTGGCGGTCTGGCTGTCGATCAGCCAGGCCACGTACAGCCGACGGTAGAAACTGCTGCGGGTCTTGCTCACTTCCGTGGTCATCTGTTGCTTGTCCCTCAGGTGTTGCCCGGCAGCTCCCGATAGGTCAGGTAGACGCGCAGGTCGAATTCCAGTTGGTGGTAGTCCGGCTCCATGTGCTGACAGAGCTGGTAGAAGGCCTTGCTGTGGTCGCGCTCCTTCAGGTGCGCCAGTTCGTGCACCACGATCATGCGCAGAAACTGCGGCGCGGCCTCCTTGAACAGCGAGGCGATGCGGATCTCTTTCTTGGCCTTGAGCTTGCCGCCCTGTACCCGTGACACCGCGGTGTTCAGGCCGAGGGCACGATGGGTCAGGTCCAGGCGATTGTCGAACAGCACCTTGTCCAGCGGCGGTGCGCTGCGCAGGAACGCTTGCTTGAGATCTTGTGCGTAGCCGTACAACGCCTTGTCATTCTGTACCGTATGCCGCTCGGCATAGCGTTGGTCCAGGTAGGCGCCCAGGCGGCCGCTGGCGATCAGCTGACGCACCTGATCCTGTAGATGCGGCGGGTAGGCTTGCAGGTAGCGTAAGGCGGTCATCAGGGTGCAGGTCGGGGTAAGGAGCGCCGAGTTTACCAATCACTCGCCCCAAGGGAATACCGCCGGGAAGTCGCCAGCATCGGCGGCGGTCATCGGCCATGCCACCAAAAAGCCCTGCACGTAGGCACAACCCGCGCCCTTGAGCCATTGCGCCTGCGCCTGGGTTTCCACGCCCTCGGCAATCACGGTAATGCCATAGGCCGCGCACAATTCGATGACACTGCGCACCAATGCAATGTCGCCCGCCGAGTCCGGCAACCGCGCCACCAGGTGGCGGTCGAGTTTGAGGGTGTCGATGGGCAGGTCGCGCAGCATGCGCAGCGAACAGTCGCCAGCACCGAAGTCGTCCAGCGCCACGCGGATGCCCATCTCGCGCAGTCGATTCACTTGCTTCACCGCCTCGTCGATGTTGTACCTCAGCGAGGTCTCGGCCACCTCGACCTCCAACTGGGCAGGCAACAGGGCATATTCGTCGATCACCCGCGCCAGCTCGTCGGCAAGGGCCGGCATGGCGAACTGGGCACGGCTCAGGCTGATGCCCAGCACCAGCCGGGGCCCGAAGCGCGCACCCCATTCCTTGCGCTGGGCAGCGCCCTTGCGGTAGATCCAGCTGGCCAGGCGGTTGATCAGGCGTGCTTCTTCCAGCAACGGGATGAACAACCCCGGCGGCACATCGCCGACACTCGGGTGTTTCCAGCGCAGCAAGGCTTCGAAGCCGCGCAAATGGCCATCGCCGAACGCCACCTGCGGTTGATAGACCAGGTTGAAGTCGTTTTGCTCGATGGCCGCGCGCACGCCATCTTCGAGCATCAGCCGCGAGCGCGCCCGGCCATTGAGCTCCTGGTCATAGAAGCGGTACTGCTGGCGCCCGGCCTGCTTGGCGGCGTACATCGCGGCATCCGCCGCGCGCAGCAAGCCCTCGACGCTGGAGCCGCAATCGGGGTAGGTGGCAATGCCGATGCTCACCCCCAGGCTGACTTCCAGCCCATCCACTTCCTGCAGGCCCGACAGGCGTTCGAGCAGTTTCTCGGCAAAGCGCCCGGCCTGCTCCGGGTACGGCAGCCCGTCGAACAGCGCGGTGAACTCATCGCCACCCATGCGCGCCAGCAGCGCTTCGTCACCCAGGCAGTCCTTGAGTTGCTCGCCCACCCAGCGCAGCACCTTGTCGCCGACCTCGTGGCCAAGCAGGTCGTTGATCCGCTTGAAGCCGTCCAGGTCCATGTACATCAGGGCCCGAGCCTTGTCCGCGCGTTCGTTGCGCAGCAACGCAGCTTCGGCGGCCTGGTAGAAGCCACGGCGGTTGAGCAGCCCGGTCAACGGGTCGGTCACCGCCTGGTATTCCAGTTGTTGATGCAGGCTGCGCACCACCGACATGTCCAGCACCGTCACCACCATGGCCCGCTGTTCGACGGGCAACGGCGCACAGGACAGCGCCACCGGCACCAGCTGGCCGGAGACGGTGCGCAGTTGGGCGTCATGCACGCGGAAGATCTGCCGGCCAAGGTAGGCCTGGTAGAAGTCTGACTCACGCCACAGGCTGGCGCATGGCAGCTGGATCAAGTCCAGCACGTGGGCGCCCTGCAAGGTGTCCACCGGTGCATCGAGCAGCCGCGAAATGGCGGGGTTGGCAAACCCGATGGTGCCCGCCTCGTCGACCACCAGGATGCCCTCGGCGGCGTTTTCCAGGATCGAGGCGTTGAAAGCCCGCGCCGCTTCCAGTTCGCGGGTCAGGCGCTGCAGCATGCGCCGGTTGCGCTGCTGCTCCAGCTGGGCCTGCACCTTGGGCTTGAGGATTTGGGGGTCGAACGGTTTGAACAGGTAGTCCACCGCACCACTGGCATAGCCTTTGAGCACGGCCGCTTCGGACTGCTCGTTGGCGGTGAGGAAGATGATCGGGGTCAGCCGCGTGCGCTGGCTGCCGCGCATCAGCCGGGCGACCTCGAAACCGTCCATCTCGGGCATCTGCACGTCGAGCAGGACCAGGTCGACTTCGTGTTCGAGCAGCGCGCTCAGGGCTTCCATCCCGGAACTTGCGGTCAACACCTGCCAATCCTGGCGGGCCAGCAACGCCCGCATGCTGATGAGGTTCTCCGGGTAGTCGTCTACGACCAGTAGCACCGACCGACTGTCCGGAGGTTGTGTGTGAGCGACATCCATGCTGCTTCCCATTTTTAGACCGACCCTGGCCCGCTATTGGATCCGATCTTTACTCTAGTCAGGGCGACCGAAGACGCAACGCGGGTAGATGGCTAAGCGCCATCGAAATTCATGTTAGCCGACTAACGGTATGGCGGTAGGTTGTGTGGGAATAATCCTTAACTGTAGCGCGATTGTTGCAGGCATAAAAAAACCCGCATCTCTGCGGGTTTCTTCAAGCAAGCACCAACGGATCAGTTGACCTTGGCCGCCAGCTCGCCCTTCAGGTAACGCTGGAACATGCCTTCCAGGGAGATCGGCTTGATCTTCGAGGCATTGCCGGCGGTGCCGAAGGCTTCGTAGCGGGCGATGCACACGTCACGCATGGCCTTGACGGTTTCACCGAAGAACTTGCGTGGGTCGAACTCGCTCGGGTTCTGTGCCATCAGGCGACGCATGGCACCGGTGGAGGCCAGGCGCAGGTCGGTGTCGATGTTGACCTTGCGCACGCCGTGCTTGATGCCTTCAACGATTTCTTCGACCGGTACGCCGTAGGTCTCTTTGATGTCGCCGCCGTACTGGTTGATGATCGCCAGCCACTCTTGCGGTACCGAGGAAGAACCGTGCATCACCAGGTGGGTGTTGGGGATGCGCTTGTGGATTTCCTTGATGCGGTCGATCGCCAGCACGTCGCCGGTAGGCGGCTTGGTGAACTTGTAGGCGCCGTGGCTGGTGCCGATGGCGATGGCCAGGGCATCGACCTGGGTCTTCTTGACGAAGTCGGCCGCTTCTTCCGGGTCGGTCAGCATCTGGCTGTGGTCGAGCACGCCTTCGGCGCCGATGCCGTCTTCTTCACCGGCCATGCCGGTTTCCAGCGAACCCAGGCAGCCCAGCTCGCCTTCTACCGAAACACCGCAGGCGTGGGCCATGGCCACGGTCTGCTGGGTCACACGGACGTTGTACTCGTAATCGGTCGGGGTCTTGCCGTCTTCACCGAGCGAGCCGTCCATCATCACCGAGCTGAAGCCCAGCTGGATGGAGCGCTGGCACACGTCAGGGCTGGTGCCGTGGTCCTGGTGCATGCACACCGGGATGTGCGGGAACTCTTCGATGGCCGCCAGGATCAGGTGGCGCAGGAAAGGAGCACCGGCGTATTTGCGGGCACCGGCGGAGGCCTGGACGATGACCGGAGAGTCGGTCTTGTCGGCGGCTTCCATGATGGCGCGCATCTGCTCGAGGTTGTTGACGTTGAAAGCTGGGACGCCGTAACCGAACTCGGCGGCGTGGTCCAGCATCTGGCGCATGCTAATGAGTGCCATGGTGTATCTCTCTCCCGACAAGCGTCGTTTGTTTCGTGCAAGCCTGCCGCAGGGGCGGTTGCTGTTCAAGTAGTGTGGGCCACCGTGGCGGCCCGGCCAGTCACGGTGCCTTGCAGCCCCGCCCAATCAGATCGTTGGTCGCCACCCAGTACACCAGGCCTTCCTGGCCCTTGGTGTGGAAGGCCAGCACGCCATCGCTGTACAGCGCGCCCGAGGCGCCCGGCTCGGACTTGAGCCGGTAGACCTGGTCGCCGCCGCCAAGGCGCACGTCGACCGCATCCTGTTTCGCATCAGTGAAGCGCCACAGCACTTCGGTCTGGCTGTCGCAGACCCAGCGGGTCCAGTTGTCCGCCACCGGGGCGGGGGCGGGCTGCAGCAGCGAGCAGCCTGCCAGGGTCGCCAGGGCCAGTGCGGCCAGAAGCGCTTTCATCCTAAAACCTCGTCATGGGTCCGCTGTGCAGCCCCTCTTCCAAGACCACAAAACCCAGGCTTGGTTGCCAGGCGCCCGATCAAGGGCAGCCTGGCGCCTTGCGCTGGTGCTCGTCGTCGTACTTTTCCAGGCCGTCCGGGCCCAGGCGCTTGTTGATCACCGGCACCGTCTCGGCCTGCCACTGGGACTGATAGCAGCCGCCCTTGTGGGTCTGCGACGGCTCGCCGTCCGCGCCCTTGTCGCTGGCGCAGGCGCCCAGCAACAAGGCCACGATCATCACAGGCAATTGCTTGACCATCAGGTCGCTCCCTTTGCCAGGCGCCTTCGTGCTCAGGCCTTGGCCCGCTCTTCGAGAATCGCCACGGCTGGCAGGACTTTGCCCTCGACGAACTCGAGGAACGCGCCGCCACCGGTAGAAATGTAGGAGATATCCGCGCCAACACCATATTTGTCGATGGCGGCCAGGGTGTCGCCACCACCGGCGATGGAGAACGCGGCGCTGTCGGCGATGGCCTTGGCCAGCACCTTGGTGCCGTTGCCGAACTGGTCGAATTCGAACACGCCGACCGGGCCGTTCCACAGGATGGTCTGCGACGACTTCAGCAGCTCGGCGAAGTTGGCGGCGGTCTGTGGGCCGATGTCGAGGATCATGTCGTCAGCGGCCACGTCGGCGATCGCCTTGACGGTCGCTTCGGCGCTTTCGGCGAATTCCTTGGCAACCACAACGTCGACCGGCAGCGGCACATTGACCTTGGCGGCGATGGCCTTGGCGGTGTCGACCAGGTCGGCCTCGTACAGCGACTTGCCCACCGGGTGACCGGCAGCGGCGAGGAAGGTGTTGGCGATGCCACCGCCGACGATCAGCAGGTCGCACACGGTGCTCAGGCTGTTCAGCACGTCCAGCTTGGTCGATACCTTGGAGCCGGCGACGATGGCGGCCATCGGCTTGGCCGGGGCCTTCAGGGCCTTGCCCAGGGCGTCCAGCTCGGCGGCCAGCAGCGGGCCGGCAGCGGCGACCTTGGCGAACTTGGCCACACCGTGGGTGGAACCTTCGGCGCGGTGAGCGGTGCCGAAGGCGTCCATCACGAACACGTCGCACAGGGCGGCGTATTGCTGGGCCAGCTCGTCGGCGTTCTTCTTCTCGCCCTTGTTGAAGCGCACGTTTTCGAACAGCACCAGGTCACCGGCCTTCACCTCGACACCGCCGAGGTAGTCGGCAACCAGCGGTACCTCGCGGCCCAGGGCCTTGCTCAGGTAGTCGGCGACCGGCTTGAGGCTGTTCTCGGCCGAGAACTCGCCTTCGGTCGGGCGGCCCAGGTGCGAGCAGACCATTACCGCCGCGCCCTTCTCCAGGGCCAGCTTGATGGTCGGCAGCGCGGCCAGGATACGCGCATCGCTGGCAACCACACCGTCCTTCACAGGCACGTTGAGGTCTTCGCGGATCAGTACGCGCTTACCTTGCAGGTCGAGGTCGGTCATCTTCAACACGGTCATGAATGCAGTCCTTCAGGGCTGTTTGCTGCGGGTGGGGTGGACGACGTGCAGATAATGTTCGGCAACGTCGAGCATACGGTTGGCGAACCCCCATTCGTTGTCGAACCAGGCCAGCAGGTTCACCAGGCGGGGGCCGGAAACGCGGGTCTGGCTGGCATCGACGATGGCCGAATGCGGGTCATGGTTGAAATCACAGCTGGCGTGGGGCAGCTCGGTGTAGGCCAGCAAGCCTTTGAGCGGGCCATCCAGGGCGGCCTCGCGCAGCACCCGGTTGACCTCGGCCGCGCTGGTATCGCGGGCGGTCTGCAGGGTGATGTCCAGGCACGACACGTTGACGGTCGGCACGCGTACCGCTTTGGCCTGGATTCGCCCGGCAAGTTCCGGCAGCAGGCGTTCGATGCCGCGCGCAAGCCCGGTGGACACCGGGATCACCGACTGGAACGCCGAACGGGTGCGGCGCAGGTCTTCGTGGTGATAGGCGTCGATCACCGGCTGGTCGTTCATCGCCGAGTGAATCGTGGTGATCTGGACGTACTCGATGCCAAATGCCTGGTCCAGCACCCGCAACAGCGGCACGCCGCAGTTGGTGGTGCAGGAGGCGTTCGACACCAGCAGTTCGCTGCCGGTCAGGCAATCCTGGTTCACGCCGTAAACCACAGTGGCGTCGACGTCGGCCTCGCTGGCCATTGGCTGCGAGAACAGCACGCGCGGCGCGCCGGCATCGAGGAAGCGCTGGCCGTCGGCGCGGGTGTTGTAGGCGCCGGTGCACTCGAGCACCAGGTCGATGCCCAGGGCGCCCCAGTCGATGCCTTCGGGGGTGGCACTGCGCAGCACTTTCACGCAGTCGCCATTGATATGCAGACAGTCGCCATCGACCTTCACCTCACCGGGGAAACGCCCGTGGGTGGAGTCGAAGCGGGTCAGGTATTCCAGGCTGGCCTGGTCGGCCAGGTCGTTCAGCGCGACGATCTCGAAACCGGCCTTCGCCCCACGCTCGAACAGTGCGCGCAGGACACAGCGGCCGATGCGGCCGTAACCGTTGAGTGCAACTTTGTAGGGACGCGGGTGGGACATAGGGGCTCTTGAACTCCGGCGGTTGAACGGGGCCGCTGCGCGGCCCTTTCGCGGCACAAGGCCGCTCCTACAAGGGACTGCGTGCACAATACCCTGTAGGAGCGGCCTTGTGCCGCGAACGAGGGCCAAAGGCCCTCGCCTTGCCTGTATCAGTCTTCCAGCAGCTCTTCAGCGGTACCCAGGATGTTGTCCAGGGTGAAGCCGAATTCTTCGAACAGCGCGGCAGCCGGCGCCGACTCACCGTAGGTGGTCATGCCGATGACGCGGCCTTCGAGGCCGACGTACTTGTACCAGAAGTCCGCGTGGGCGGCTTCGATGGCGATACGCGCGCCCACTTGCAGCGGCAGTACCGACTGTTTGTAGGCTGCGTCCTGGGCGTCGAACACGCTGGTGCTCGGCATCGACACCACTCGCACCTTGCGGCCCTGCTCGCTCAGCTTGTCGAACGCCTGAACAGCCAGGCCCACTTCGGAACCGGTGGCGATCAGGATCAGCTCAGGCTCGCCGGCGCAGTCCTTGAGCACGTAACCGCCACGGGCGATATCGGCGATCTGCTGGGCGTCGCGGTCCTGGTGCTGCAGGTTCTGACGCGAGAAGATCAGCGCCGACGGGCCGTCCTTGCGCTCCAGGGCGCACTTCCAGGACACCGCGGATTCAACCGCGTCGGCCGGGCGCCAGGTGTCCAGGTTCGGCGTGCTGCGCAGGCTGGTCAGTTGCTCGATCGGCTGGTGGGTCGGGCCATCTTCGCCCAAGCCGATGGAGTCGTGGGTGTAGACGTGGATCACACGCTGCTTCATCAGTGCCGACATGCGCACGGCGTTGCGGGCGTACTCCATGAACATCAGGAAGGTGGCGCCGTACGGCACCAGGCCGCCGTGCAGGGCAACACCGTTCATGATCGCGGTCATGCCGAATTCGCGCACGCCGTAGTACATGTAGTTGCCGCTGGCATCTTCAGCGCTGACACCCTTGCAACCCTTCCACAGGGTCAGGTTGGAGCCGGCCAGGTCGGCCGAACCACCGAGGAACTCGGGCAGCAGCGGGCCGAACGCATTCAGGGTGTTCTGGCTGGCTTTACGGCTGGCGATGGTTTCGCCTTTGGCGGCGACTTCGGCGATGTAGGCAGCGGCTTTCTCGGCGAAGTCCGCCGGCAGCTCACCGCTCAGGCGACGCTTGAGCTCGCTGGCCAGCTCAGGGAAGGCGCCGGCGTAGGCAGCGAAGCGCTGGTCCCACTCGGCTTCGACCTTGGCGCCCTTGTCCTTGGCATCCCACTCGGCCTTGATGTCGGCCGGGATCTCGAACGGGCCGTGGTTCCAGTTCAGCTCTTTGCGGGCCAGGGCGATTTCGTCGTTACCCAGCGGTGCGCCGTGGCAGTCTTCCTTGCCCTGCTTGTTCGGCGAGCCAAAGCCGATGATGGTCTTGCAGCAGATCAGGGTCGGCTGCTCGCTCTTGCGGGCAGTGTCGATGGCCATCTTGATTTCGTCGGCATCGTGACCGTTGACGTTGCGGATCACCTGCCAGTTGTACGCCTCGAAGCGTGCCGGGGTGTTGTCGGTGAACCAGCCTTCAACTTCGCCGTCGATGGAGATGCCGTTGTCGTCATAGAACGCAATCAGCTTGCCCAGGCCCAAGGTGCCGGCCAGCGAGGCGACTTCGTGGGAGATGCCTTCCATCATGCAGCCGTCGCCGAGGAACACGTAGGTGTTGTGGTCGACGATGTTGTGGCCTTCACGGTTGAACTGGGCGCCCAGCACTTTTTCCGCCAGGGCGAAGCCCACAGCGTTGGCCAGGCCCTGGCCCAACGGGCCGGTGGTGGTTTCGACGCCTGGGGTGTAACCGAACTCCGGGTGGCCCGGGGTGCGGCTGTGCAGCTGGCGGAAGGCCTTGAGGTCGTCAATGGTGACGTCGTAGCCGGTCAGGTGCAGCAGCGAATAAATGAGCATCGAGCCATGGCCGTTGGACAGCACGAAGCGGTCACGGTCGGCGAAGTTCGGGTTGCTCGGGTTGTGCTTCAGGTAGTCGCGCCAAAGCACTTCGGCGATATCCGCCATGCCCATGGGGGCACCTGGGTGGCCGCTGTTGGCCTTTTGCACGGCATCCATGCTGAGGGCACGAATGGCGTTGGCACGTTCACGACGGCTGGGCATCGCTGAGTCTCCTGGGGCTTGAATAGATAGTGAAACGAAAAAAGGCGGCCATTTTCGCCCACTGCGGGGGCCGGGGGCAATCATTTAAGCGCCAAGTGGCAAGCTTCAAGCGGCAAGAGGACCTGGATCGATACGCGTTCTGCTCTAATCTTGGGGCTTGAAGCTCATGACTTGCAGCTCATCAGCAATATCAAAACTTTTTGATATTGCTATTGCGACGACAGCAGCGCGTGTCTAGACTCCCGCCCCATGAATCTCCATGCGCCCCTTCCCGTTCAACGCAGCGATACCCTGGCCGCCCTGTGCAAGGCCAGCGGTGACCCGTTGCGCCTGAACGTGTTGCGCGCACTGGCCAGCGACTCGTTCGGCGTGCTGGAACTGGCACAGATCTTCGACATCGGCCAGTCGGGCATGAGCCACCACCTCAAGGTGCTGGCCCAGGCCGACCTGGTGGCGACCCGCCGTGAAGGCAACGCGATCTTCTATCGCCGCGCCCTGCCGGACAGCCAGCAACCGGGCGGGCGCCTGCACATGGCGCTGCTCGAAGAGGTCGACGGCCTGACGCTGGCGCAAGACGTGCAGGCGCGCATTGCCCAGGTGCAACAGCGCCGGGCCGCCACCAGCCAGGACTTTTTCCAGCGTGTGGAAGAAAAATTCCGCGCCCAGCAGGACCTGATCGCCGGCTTGCCGCAGTACCGCGAAAGCCTGCTGGCGCTGCTCGACAAGCTGAGCTTCGCCAGCGATGCCAGCGCCCTGGAGGTCGGCCCGGGCGATGGCGGCTTTTTGCCCGACCTGGCCCGCCGCTTCGCCCAGGTCACGGCCATGGACAACAGCCCGACCATGCTCGACCTGGCCCGCCAGGTCTGCGAGCGCGACAAGCTGGATAACGTAAACCTGCAGTTGGCCGATGCACTGGGTGCAACGGAGGTGCAAGCCGACTGCGTGGTGCTGAATATGGTCCTGCACCATTTCAGCGACCCGGCCCTGGCCTTGCGCCTGCTGGCCAAACGGGTGAAGGCGGGCGGCAGCCTGCTGGTCACCGAGCTGTGCAGCCATGACCAGGGGTGGGCGCGCGATGCCTGCGGCGACCTCTGGCTTGGTTTCGAGCAGGACGACCTGGCCCGTTGGGCCAATGCGGCGGGGCTGGCCCACGGGGACAGCCTCTACGTTGGCTTGCGTAACGGTTTCCAGATCCAGGTCCGGCATTTTCAGCGGGCCGCTGGCGACACACACATCGGTAAATTTTAGGAACCCCTCGAGATGAGCGAATACTCCCTTTTCACTTCCGAGTCCGTGTCCGAAGGGCATCCGGACAAGATCGCCGACCAGATCTCCGACGCAGTGCTGGACGCCATCATCACCCAGGACAAGTTCGCCCGCGTCGCGTGTGAAACCCTGGTCAAGACCGGTGTCGCCATCATCGCCGGCGAAGTCACCACCTCGGCCTGGGTCGACCTGGAAGACATCGTGCGCAAGGTCATCGTCGACATCGGCTACAACAGCTCCGACGTCGGCTTCGATGGCGCCACCTGCGCCGTGATGAACATCATCGGCAAGCAGTCGGTGGACATCGCCCAGGGCGTCGACCGCAGCAAGCCGGAAGACCAGGGCGCCGGCGACCAGGGCCTGATGTTCGGCTATGCCAGCAACGAAACCGACGTGCTGATGCCGGCACCGATCTGCTTCTCGCACCGCCTGGTCGAGCGCCAGGCCGAAGCGCGCAAGTCCGGCCTGCTGCCGTGGCTGCGCCCGGATGCCAAGTCGCAGGTCACCTGCCGCTATGAAGACGGCAAGGTGGTCGGCATCGACGCCGTGGTCCTGTCCACCCAGCACAACCCTGAAGTGTCGCAAAAAGACCTGCAGGAAGCGGTGATGGAGCTGATCGTCAAGCACACCCTGCCGGCCGAGCTGCTGCACAAGGGTACCCAGTTCCACATCAACCCGACCGGCCAGTTCATCATCGGTGGCCCGGTGGGCGATTGCGGCCTGACCGGCCGCAAGATCATCGTCGACTCCTACGGCGGCATGGCCCGCCACGGTGGTGGCGCGTTCTCCGGCAAGGACCCGTCCAAGGTCGACCGCTCGGCTGCCTACGCCGGCCGCTACGTGGCCAAGAACATCGTCGCCGCCGGCCTGGCCGAGCGTTGCGAGATCCAGGTGTCCTACGCCATCGGCGTGGCCCAGCCGACCTCGATCTCGCTGAACACCTTCGGTACTGGCAAGATCTCCGACGACAAGATCGTCCAGCTGGTGCGCGAGTGCTTCGACCTGCGCCCGTACGCCATCACCACCATGCTCGACCTGCTGCACCCGATGTACCAGGAAACCGCTGCCTACGGTCACTTCGGCCGTACCCCGCAGCAGAAGACGGTCGGCGACGACACCTTCACCACCTTCACCTGGGAGCGTACCGACCGCGCCGACGCCCTGCGCGCCGCTGCCGGCCTGTAAACCTCCTACGGCGGTACAGGAAGGCCCCTGCCGAGTGATCGGCAGGGGCCTTTTTCATGAAATATCGGCTGACAACCCGGCGCGCCACGGGTGCCCAGCCATGCCTAGGCTGAGCATTCCCTTTCGCCACGCAAGGATGCCGGCCATGTCGTTCAGGTTGTTGTTTGTTCTGCTGTGCGCCTACCTCGCCCCGGCCAATGCCGAGCCCTGCCCCGACTGGAGCACACAGCGCGCCCGTGATGAAGTCACCCACCTGCGCCAGGCCCTGGCCCACTGGGACGACCACTATCACCGCCAGGGCGTTGCCCTGGTAGCGGACGAGCTCTATGACCAGAGCCGCCAGCAGTTGCAGCGCCTGCAAGCCTGTTTCAACCTCCCCGGCCGCGACAAACCGCTGGCCGGCGCACGCGGCCCCATACCCCACCCCATCCCCCACACCGGCGTCGACAAACTGGCCGACGAGCAGGCGGTGCGCAGCTGGCTACAGGGCAAAAAGGCTGTGTGGATACAGCCCAAGGTCGATGGCGTGGCCGTGTCGCTGATCTTTCGTCAGGGCCGCTTGAGCCAGCTGCTCAGCCGTGGCGATGGCACCCACGGGCACGACTGGAGCCGGCACATCCCCCATCTGGGCGGCATTCTGCGTGAGCTGCCCCAGCCACTGGACACGGTGTTTCAGGGCGAGCTGTACTGGCGCCTCGAAGGCCATGTGCAGGCAGAGGCCGGCAGCGCCAACGCACGCGGCATCGTTGCCGGGCTGCTGGCACGCAAGCAACTGAGCGACGCACAGGGCGCCGGCATCGGCCTGTTCGTCTGGGACTGGCCGACAGGCCCGGACACACAGGCCGAACGCCTGGCGCAACTCGAAGCGTTGGGCTTTGCCGACAGCCTGCGCCACAGCGTGGCGATCAGCACCTTTGATGAGGCCGCACACTGGCGCCAGCACTGGTATCGCGCGGCCCTGCCCTTTGCCACCGATGGCGTGATCCTGCGCCAGGACAGCCGGCCACCCGCCGAGCGCTGGCGCGCCCGCACGCCCTACTGGATCGCCGCCTGGAAGTACCCCTTCAGGCAGGCACTGGCGCAGGTACGCGACGTGCAGTTTCGCATCGGCCGCACCGGGCGCATCACCCCGCTGCTGCAGCTCGAATCGCTGCGCCTGGATGACCGCAATATCAACCAGCTCAGCCTGGGCTCGCTGGCCCGCTGGCAGCAACTGGACATCCGCCCAGGCGACCAGGTAGCGGTGAGCCTGGCGGGCCTGACCATTCCACGCCTGGAGCGCGTGGTGCACCGCAGCCCGCAGCGCACGCCGGTCATAGCGCCAGACCCGGCCGATCACCACGCACTGAGCTGCTGGCAGGCCAGCGAGCGTTGCCAGCAACAGTTTCTGGCCCGGCTGGCCTGGCTCAGCGGCAAGCAGGGGCTGAACATGCCAGGCACGGGGCCCGGCACCTGGCAGCGGCTGGTCGACAGTGGGCGGCTCACCACCCTGGGCGACTGGCTGGCCCTCGACCGCGACACCCTGGCAGCCATACCCGGCATTGCCCAGGCCCGTGTCGACCACCTGCAGCACGCCTTCGCCCAAGCCCGCCTGCAACCGTTCGAGCGCTGGCTGCGCGCCCTCGGCGTACCGGCCCCGGCCACCCTGCAGCTTGGGCCCGACTGGCCCACCCTGGCCTCCAGAAACATCGAGCAATGGCTTGCCGAGCCCGGCATCGGCCCTGGCCGGGCCGCGCAATTGCACGGCTTTTTCACGCATGAGCAGGTGCAGGGCCTGGCCCGGCAACTGCGAGAACATGCAATCGAGGGTTTCTAAATTTTGCGGATCAGGGCAGCATTCCGCTTTCTGCTGCCCTGCCCCGAATGGAGCCCTCGATGAAACTGCTTTCGTCCCTCGCCCTGTCCACCCTGCTTGGTTTCGTCGCCAGCCCACTGCTGGCGGCCGAAGAACAGCCGGCGCTGACCGGATGTGCGGCCAAGCGCCAGGCCATCAGCGAACAGATCGAACAAGCCCGCGCCCATGGCAACGGCGACCAGCTGGCCGGGCTGGAAACAGCCTTGGGTGAAGTGACCGAACACTGCACCGATGCCGGCCTGCGCAAGGAGCGCGAGCAGAAGGTGCTCGACGCCCGCCACGAAGTGAACCAGCGCACCAAGGACCTGGACAAAGCCATGAAAAAAGGCGACGCGGAGAAGATCAACAAGCGTAAGGACAAGCTCGCCGAGGCGAAGAAGGAACTGCAGGAAGCGGTGGACGAACTGGAGCGCTGATTCCTCTGTTCGGGCCCTATCGCCGGCAAGCCGGCTCCCACAAATGCCCCGTGGGAACCGCGGTCCGCCGCTGCGACTTGCCGGCGATGGGGCCGGAGCGTCGATCAGTGATTACGAAACTCGGTATGACAGGCCTTGCACGCCGCCTCGACCTTGTCCATCGGCCCCTTGAGCTGCGAGGCATCCAACGGCTGGCTGCGCGTCACGTCCACCAGCTCGCCAGTGACCCCTTCCAACTGCCGGGCCAGGTCATGGAACCGCGCCTGGCGCTCCCAGACGTCCGCCCGGGCACTGCTGTCGCCCTCGTCGCGCACCTGCGGGAAGTGCTGCCAGGGCTGGTGGGAAAGGCCATCGAGCTTGACCGCGCCATCGGCGAACTTCGCCCCGTCGAACGGCAGCCGGCCGCGCAGCATGCCGCCAAGGTCCTCGCTGGTCTTGAGCATCGCCTTGAAGATCGCCTTGCGTTGGCCCAGCGGCGAGTTGGGGTCGACCTGGTTACAGGCGGTCAGGGCCAGGGCGGCCAGCAGTACTACGGACAATCGCTTGAACATCATGGTCTCTTCGGCCGGAAACAACGGGGCGCCAGTATCGCCGCCCATCGGCCAAAGACCAATAGCCACACAGAAAACAAGGGTGAATATTCATGTTCGCCCAACACAGGATCACGCTCATGACATCTGCATTGCGCCACCTTGCCTGGGCGCTTCCGGCCCTGGCCCTGCTGGCCGGCTGCAACGGCGGCGAAAACGCCAAGCCCGAACCCCACGCCATCGCCACTTACGCACCCGCCACCTGGCAGGATCTGCCCGCGGTCAACGACGACGAGCTGCTGGCCGGTTTCAACGCCTGGCGCAACGGCTGCGAGAAACTCAAGCGCGACCCGGTGTGGGCCGCCACCTGTGAAGCAGCCGGTACGGCGACACCAAGCGCCGCCCAAGTGCGCACCTTCCTCGAACAGAACCTGCAGGTCTACGGCCTGCGTTCGGCCGAAAACAACGCCAACGGCCTGATCACCGGTTATTACGAGCCGGTCTACCCGGGCAGCCTCAAACGCACCGAAGCGGCCCAGGTGCCGGTGTATGGCGTGCCGGAGGACATGATCGTGGTGGACCTGGCCAGCGTGTACCCCGAGCTCAAGGGCAAGCGCCTGCGCGGGCGCCTGGAAGGCCGTGTGCTCAAGCCCTACGACACCGCCGAGACCATCAACCGCGATGGCGCCAAGGCGCCGGTACTGGCCTGGCTGACCGACCCGATGGACCTGCAGTTCCTGCAGATCCAGGGCTCCGGTCGGGTGCAACTGGGTGACGGGCGCCAGCTGCGCCTGGGCTATGCCGACCAGAACGGCCACCCCTATCGGCCAATCGGCCGCTGGCTGGTGGAGCAGGGCCAGCTGAAAAAAGAAGAGGTGACCATGGGCGCTATCCACAGCTGGGCCCAGGCCAACCCCCAGCGGGTGCCCGAGCTGCTGGCGAGCAACCCCAGCTACGTGTTCTTCAGCACCCGCCCGGACAGCAACGAAGGCCCGCGCGGCTCGCTCAACGTGCCACTGACCGCAGGCTACAGCGTGGCCATCGACCGCAAGGTGATCCCGCTGGGCAGCCTCTTGTGGCTGTCCACCACCCGCCCTGACGGCAGCCCGGTGGTACGCCCGGTGGGCGCACAGGACACCGGCGGCGCCATCACCGGCGAGGTGCGTGCAGACCTGTTCTGGGGCACCGGGCCTGAAGCCGGAGAGTTGGCGGGCAACATGAAGCAGCAGGGGCAAATCTGGATGTTGTGGCCCAAGGGTGTAGCGCTGCCTGAGGTGCCGAAGGTGCCCTGATGGCACACGCCCCCTGTAGGAGCGGCCTTGTGCCGCGAAAAAGCTGCATGGCAGCCCCGGCCATCTGTGGCGCAACACGGATCCATGGGGCCGCTTCGCGGCACAAGGCCGCTCCTACAGGGGACGGTGTTCGACCCAGTATCAGACCGACACGACAAAGAACGCCACGATCAACGCCAGCCCGGCGAACCACACGATCGAGCGCAGCGCCGCCCAGTCGGCCAGGTAGCAGATGATGTACAGCAGGCGGCTGGTGATATACATCACCCCCAGCACATCCTGGGTCACCTGCTCGGCGTTGCCGACGATATCCGCCACCAGCACCGCCGCGGCAAACGCCGGGAACGCCTCATAACCATTCTGCTGTGCCGCATGGGCACGTCGCGGCAGCCCGGACAGCGTGTCGAGGAAGGCCCGCGGATCATGGTTGTCGCGCAGGCCGAAGCGCCCACTGCTCACTTTGGCGATCAACGCACACAGCGGCGGCAGGACCAGGGCAATCAGGATGCACCACAGGGCTACGGTCATGGACAGGACTCCTTGTTCAAAAATGATCGGTCAGAGCTTCATCACCAGCATGCCCGCCAGCACCAGCCCGCAAGCTAGGAGTCTTGGCCCGCCAAAAGGTTCTTTGAGGTAGCGCATGCCCAGCAGCACCACCAGGATTACGCTGAGTTCACGCAGCGCCGCCGCCTCGGCCACCGACCCCAGGTGCATGGCCCACAGCACCAGGGCATAGCTCAACAGTACGCACACGCCAACCGCCAGGCCCAGGCGCCACTGGGTACGCCAGAACAGCACGAACGGCGCGCGCCGGGCGACGCCGGCCAGCAGCGGAAACGGCCAGGCACTGAGCAGGGTCAGCCATACCAGGTAGTCCAGCGGCTTGCCCCACAGGCGCACGGCCTGGCCGTCGAACCAGGTGTAGCAGCCGATGCACAGGCCGATCAGCGCTACCACCGGCAGCATCGACCAGGGCAACCGATCGCCACCCCCGCCCTGCCACAGCAGGCAGGCCATGCCGCAGGGGATCAACAGGATGCCGATGATCTGCTGCTGGCTGAGCGACTCCCCGGCAAAGGCCAGGGTCAACCCCAGCACCACCAACGGCGACAGCCCGCGCATCAGAGGGTAGACCAGGCCCAGGTCACCGACCCGGTAGGCCTTGATCAGCAGCACCCGATACAGTTGCTCGGCCAGCGCCGAGGCCAGCAGCCAGGGCCAGATCTCGCCCGGCGGGAACTCGACGAAGGCCACGGCCAGCACCGCGAACACCAGCGCCACCAGGTCCATGCTGGCGATCACCAGCAGGCGCTCGGCGCTGAATTTGATGAGGGTGTTCCAGGTGGCGTGCAGCAGGGCTGCGATCAGAACGAGTGAAGTTGCCAGCACGCCTTGGGGTCCTTGTCTTGGTTTTGTGGCGATCACTATATAGCGACACGCCTGCACTGGCCTCATCGCCGGCAAGCTCCACTCAAAGAGGATGCACACATCATTGTAGGAGCGGCCTTGCCGGCGATGAGGCCAGCGCAAGTCTCACAAGACAGGGCCCTGCAGGTAGCACCACAGGGCCATGTCAGGAACCAATTCTGCAAATCCGGTCATAAGGTGTGTCCCGAGCGCCGCGCCAGATCATCCAAGAACTGCCCGAGCCATTCGGGTAACGACTTGGAAGCCACTGTCACAGGATTCGGGATGCTTGAACTAGTTGCCGCGTTTATCTGCCTCACCACCCTCCTCACCTATGTGAATTACCGCTTCATCGGCCTGCCACCTGCCATCGGCGTGATGGTCACGGCGCTGCTGTTCTCCCTGATGCTCCAGGGCCTGAGCCTGATCGGCTTCCCCGGCCTTGAAGAACGCGTCGAAGGGCTGATGAACCAGATCGATTTCAACGACCTGTTGATGCACTGGATGCTGGCGTTCCTGCTGTTTGCCGGCGCCCTGCACGTCAACCTCGCCGACCTGCGCAGCTACCGCTGGCCGATCGGCCTGCTGGCCACGCTCGGGGTGCTGATCGCCACCGTGGTGATCGGCTACCTGGCGCACTGGGTGTTCGGCCTGTTCGGTTGGAATGTGCCACTGATCTACTGCCTGCTGTTCGGCGCGCTGATTTCGCCCACCGACCCGATCGCCGTGCTCGGCGCATTGCGTACCGCCAACGCATCGAAACCACTGAAGACCACCATCGTCGGCGAGTCGCTGTTCAACGACGGCACCGCGGTGGTGGTGTTCACCGTGCTGCTGGGCATCATCCAGTTGGGCGAGACGCCCAGCGTGGCCGACACGGCCCTGCTGTTCGCCCGTGAAGCCATTGGCGGCGTGGTCTTCGGCGGCCTGATCGGCTACGCCACCTACCGCATGATCAAGAGCGTCGAGCAATACCAGGTCGAGGTGATGCTGACCCTGGCGCTGGTGATCGGCGGTTCGGCAATGTGCTACGAGCTGCACGTGTCGGCGCCGATTGCCATGGTGGTGGCCGGCCTGATCATCGGCAACCTGGGGCGTAACCTGGCGATGAACGACATGACCCGCCGCTACATGGACGGGTTCTGGGAACTGATCGACGACATGCTCAACGCCCTGCTGTTCGCCCTGATTGGCCTTGAGCTGTTGCTGCTGCCATTCAACTGGCTGCACCTGGCGGCGGGTGGCGTGCTGGCGGTGGCGGTGCTGGCCTCGCGGCTGCTGACCGTGGCCCCGGCGATCGTGCTGCTGCGCCGTTGGCGCACGGTGCCGCAGGGCACCATTCGCGTGCTGACCTGGGGTGGCTTGCGCGGGGGCGTTTCGGTCGCATTGGCCTTGTCGTTGCCAATCGGTGAAGAGCGCGACCTGCTGCTGTCGATCACCTACATCGTGGTGCTGTCGTCGATCCTGATTCAGGGCCTGACGGTGGGCAAGGTGGTGCGCAGGGTCAGCGCCCAGCCTTGATAGTGCCGGGGCCGCTGTGCGGCCCTATCGCTGGCAAGCCAGCTCCCACAGGCTTGTGCAAGTCAAAGGCATGCGCTGTACCTGTGGGAGCCGGCTTGCCGGCGATAGGGCTGCATGGCAGCCCCAAGACGGTTCACTCGACCGCAGAATCCGGGAACTGGTCCTGGATGTACTTGATCTCGGTACGCCCATGGGCGGCCGGCAAGCCATCTT
The DNA here is from genome assembly GCF_021601385.1 of Pseudomonas parasichuanensis. Taxonomy (GTDB): domain Bacteria; phylum Pseudomonadota; class Gammaproteobacteria; order Pseudomonadales; family Pseudomonadaceae; genus Aquipseudomonas; species Aquipseudomonas parasichuanensis. Next base: position 161,730 of record NZ_BQHO01000006.1, read on the forward strand.
CACCCAGGTTGACGAACACCATCTTGTCCACCGTGAGGATGGCCCTGCGGGTGATCTTGTTGCGCACTTCGCACTTGAGGGTGATGGAGGTGCGGCCAAACTCGGTGGCAGTGATGCCCAGCTCGATGATGTCGCCCTGGCGCGAGGCGCTGACGAAGTTGATCTCGGAGATGTACTTGGTCACCACACGCTGGTTGCCCAGCTGGACGATGGCGTAGATCGCCGCTTCCTCGTCGATCCAGCGCAGCAGGCTACCGCCGAACAAGGTGCCATTGGGGTTGAGGTCTTCGGGTTTAACCCATTTGCGGGTGTGAAAGTTCATCGTGACTCCTGACCTGCCTGTTTGACGTGCGGTAATGATGGCAGACCGCCCGGTCACGCTCCATTGAACATCGACTATCGTCGCGATTAATCGACAGAAAGTCTTGGGTGTGTCACACGCGCACGGCTATAATCGCTGCCGATCAAAATGGCCCCCCCGCAGCGGTGGCCATCCCGCCACCCGACCGAGGGGCGCTGCAGCAGGTTCGTCCTGTCAGGCTCGGTTGGGGCGTTGTCCGCCAAGCGGACGCTCAACGCACAACGGCGCCCATTCGCACACTACGAATGGAGGCTCTTCATGAGCGCTGTAAACACGCCTGCCGGCTTTGCCGATTTCAAAGTCGCCGACATCTCCCTGGCCGCCTGGGGCCGTCGCGAAACCATCATCGCCGAATCGGAAATGCCAGCCCTGATGGGCCTGCGTCGCAAGTACCTGGCCGAGCAACCGCTCAAGGGTGCGAAGATCCTGGGCTGCATCCACATGACCATCCAGACCGCCGTGCTGATCGAAACCCTGGTTGCCCTGGGTGCCGAAGTGCGCTGGTCGTCCTGCAACATCTTCTCCACCCAGGACCAGGCCGCCGCCTCGATCGCTGCCGCCGGTATCCCGGTATTCGCCTGGAAAGGCGAAACCGAAGAAGAGTACGAGTGGTGCCTGGAGCAGACCATCCTCAAGGATGGCCAGCCATGGGACGCCAACATGATCCTCGACGACGGCGGCGACCTGACCGAACTGCTGCACAAGAAATACCCGGCCGTGCTGGACCGCGTCCACGGCGTGACCGAAGAGACCACCACCGGCGTGCACCGCCTGCTGGACATGCTGGCCAAGGGCGAGCTGAAAGTTCCGGCGATCAACGTCAACGACTCGGTCACCAAGAGCAAGAACGACAACAAGTACGGCTGCCGTCACAGCCTGAACGACGCCATCAAGCGTGGCACCGACCACCTGCTGTCGGGCAAGCAAGCCCTGGTGATCGGTTACGGTGACGTGGGCAAGGGCTCGGCCCAATCCCTGCGCCAGGAAGGCATGATCGTCAAGGTTTCCGAAGTTGACCCGATCTGCGCCATGCAGGCCTGCATGGACGGCTTCGAGCTGGTCTCGCCGTTCATCGACGGTATCAACACCGGTACCGAAGCGAGCATCGACAAAGCGCTGCTGGGCAAGATCGACCTGATCGTCACCACCACCGGTAACGTCAACGTCTGCGACGCCAACATGCTCAAGGCCCTGAAAAAGCGCGCCGTGGTGTGCAACATCGGCCACTTCGACAACGAAATCGACACCGCCTTCATGCGCAAGAACTGGGCCTGGGAAGAGGTCAAGCCGCAGGTGCACAAGATCCACCGCACCGGCGCTGGCGACTTCGACCCGCAGAACGACGACTACCTGATCCTGCTGGCCGAAGGCCGCCTGGTGAACCTGGGCAACGCCACCGGCCACCCAAGCCGCATCATGGACGGTTCGTTCGCCAACCAGGTGCTGGCACAGATCTTCCTGTTCGAGCAGAAGTACGCCGACCTGTCGGCCGAGAAGAAAGCCGAGCGCCTGACCGTCGAAGTGCTGCCGAAGAAACTCGACGAAGAAGTGGCCCTGGAAATGGTCCGCGGCTTCGGCGGCGTGGTCACCCAGCTGACCCCGCAGCAGGCTGAGTACATCGGTGTGACCGTCGAAGGTCCGTTCAAGCCGCACGCCTACCGCTACTAAGTGGCGGGATGCCGGCATCAGGGCACACGCCCGATGCCGGCAGGCAACGTTTCGAACCGATGTCCGAGCCAGGCCGGCCCCCACCGCCCTGGCTTTTATTTGCAGGCAGCAGCCGATGGCCCACTGCCGAAGGAACGAGTGATGTCACAAGAACGCCGCTACAGTTTCGAGTTCTTTCCCACCAAGACCGATGCCGGCCACGAAAAGCTGATGGGCGTCGCCCGCCAGCTGGCCAGCTACAACCCGGACTTCTTCTCCTGCACCTACGGTGCCGGTGGCTCCACCCGCGACCGCACGCTCAACACCGTGCTGCAGCTGGAAAACGAAGTGAAGGTGCCTGCCGCCCCGCACCTGTCCTGCGTGGGCGACAGCAAGGACGACCTGCGGTCGCTGCTGGCCGAGTACCAGGCCGCCGGCATCAAGCGCATCGTGGCCCTGCGTGGCGACCTGCCGTCGGGCATGGGCATGGCCAGCGGCGAGCTGCGCTACGCCAGCGACCTGGTCGAGTTCATCCGCCAGGAAACCGGCGATCACTTCCACCTGGAAGTGGCTGCCTACCCGGAGATGCACCCACAGGCACGCAATTTCGAGAGCGATCTCGCCAATTTCGTGCACAAGGTCAAGGCCGGTGCCGACAGCGCCATCACCCAGTACTTCTTCAACGCCGACAGCTACTTCTACTTCGTCGAGCGCGCACAGAAGCTGGGCGTGGACATCCCGGTGGTGCCCGGCATCATGCCGATCACCAACTACAGCAAGCTGGCGCGCTTCTCCGACGCCTGCGGCGCCGAGATCCCGCGCTGGATCCGCAAGCAGCTGGAAGCCTATGCCGACGACACCGCCAGCATCCAGGCCTTCGGTGAAGAAGTGATCACCCGCATGTGCGAACAACTGCTGCAAGGCGGCGCACCGGGCCTGCACTTCTACACCCTGAACCAGGCCGAGCCGAGCCTGGCAATCTGGAACAACCTCAAGCTGCCGCGCTGAAAATCGTCGCCATGAAGAAGGCTTTGGCTTAGGCTAAAGCCTTCTTCACTTTTGCCGTGCGATAGGTTAATGGCCCGTATGCAGCACCCAGTCTCCGCCAATCCTCAGCTTGTCTACCTGGCATTCGGCCCGGCCACCTATCATCAGGAAGCCTGCTTCAGCATCGTCAGTGCCCTCGCGCACCTGCGCAGCACGCCCGGCGAAGCCCTCGACATCCAGGTCTACACCGACAACCTCGAGCCCTATCGCCAGTTGCCGGTTACCGCCCACCTGCTGGACGAAGCCACCCGCAAGGCCTGGAATCAGCCCCACGGTTATCACTTTCGCAGCAAGCACGTGCTGATCCGCCAGGTCCTCGAACAGCACCCGCTGGCGGTGCTGATCGACACCGACACCTTCTTCCGCGCCTCGCCCATGCAGCTGTTCCGCCGTGTCGTGCCCGGCACGCTGCTGTGCAACGCCATCGGCGGGCGTTTCGGCGACAACCCACACTGCGTGCTGCACCAGACCCTCGCGGGCCTCCTCAAGGAACGCGGCCTGGCCGATGAGCAGATGCCACTGCTCAACTCCGGCGTAATCGGCCTGAACGCCAGCGACGCGGCGTTGCTCGACCAGTCCATCGCCATGATGGACGAGTTCCACCCGCTCGCGCCCAAGGCCTACACCCTCGAGGAGTTCTGCCTGGCGGTGGCGGCCTATCGCAGGCTCAAGGTCGCCGAGTGCACCGACGTCATCCACCACTACTGGAGCCGCAAGGCCCAGTTCCGCGCCAAGATCCAGGCCTGGCTGCGCAAGCACGGCGAAGCCATGCTGAGCGAGGCGGCACTGGCCGATGTGCAGCTGGTCAACGACCGGCTGCCACGGCCACCCGCCCTGCACCGCCTGGGCTACAAGGCGTTGACCTACATGCTGCCCGGCCAGCACCGGCAGTTCGCCCGCGAACTGCTGTACGGCTGCTACCCGTATGCCAATGAATTCGACCGCGCCTGCGCCTCGGCCTGGTGGGACAAGGCCCTGGAGAACCTCAGCCAGCGTCATGGCCGGCCAGACCCGGAGCAGTTGCGGCGCTGCCTGCGCCACCCCGGCCTGCGCCTGTCACTGGGCAGCCGCCACGGCGAGGTCGAGTCCCACCTGCTGAATCAGCACCAGGGCTGATCGACATGCCGGGCACGCCATCGCGGGGTAGCCAGTCTTGACCCTGCCCCGCGCCCTGCTCGGCCTGCTACGCCCCTTGTGCCTGTTGCTGCTGGCCTGCCTGAGCCCGCTGGCTCACAGCGAACGCCTGCGTATCGTCAGTGACGACTGGGCGCCTTATCTCTATCAGGAGAACGGCCAGCCCAAGGGCATCGACTATGAAGTGACCAGCGAAGTGTTCAAGCGCCTGGGTGTCGATGTGCAATGGGAGTTCATGCCCTGGAAACGCTGCCTGGCGATGATCCAGCAAGGCCTGGCCGACGGCGTGATGGACATCTTCCGTGTCGACTCGCGCCAGGCCTACATGGTCTACCCGGACGAGCCGATGTCCGACGTCGAGTTCGTGCTGTACCAGGCCCGTACCCGCCGCCACGCCGTGCAGGCACTCGAGGACCTCGCCGGCCTGACCGTGGGCACCTCGCCAGGTTACGCCTACGGCAATGCCTTCAATGAGTCCACGCTGTTCCGCCGCGAATCGGCCCCCAGCCACGAAGCCAACTTCGGCAAGCTGGCGCTGGGGCGTATCGACCTGCTGATCACCGACCGCAAGGTCGGGCGCTACCTCAGCCGCAGGCTGGGGCTCGAGCAGCAGGTCGAAGCGCTGCCACTGGTGATCGCCCGCCAGACCCAATACCTGGGCCTGGCCCGCAAGCCGGGCCGCGAGGAACTGGCCCAGGCGTTCTCCGATGAGCTGCGACGCTTCAAGCAGGAGCCCGGCTACGCCGCCATCAATGCGCGCTATATCGGCGAAGACGCTATTCCTTTCGCCGTTGAGCAGCAGGAACGCAGCACACGCTGATTGCTCTGTTATACTCGGGCCTTCCCGCCCGGCTCACGCCCGGACGCTCGGCTTGACTGCAGGCATCTCGAGCAGCGGCGCAGCACACACAGTGCCCACCCGCCACCTCCAGGATGCACAGTAAACGCCCAGCTGGACCGGACGCGATCGCATCCCTCCGATGCCCGTCGCGCCAGGCAGAACACCCCATAGGGCCTAGCCCCCACGAGAACAGGATTGCCCATGTCCTTTGCTTCCCTCGGTCTCTCCGAGGCACTTGTCCGCGCTATCGAAGCTGCGGGCTATACCCAGCCCACTCCAGTGCAACAGCGGGCCATTCCCGCCGTGTTGCAAGGCCGCGACCTGATGGTTGCCGCCCAGACAGGTACAGGTAAAACCGGCGGCTTCGCGCTCCCTATTCTCGAGCGCCTGTTCCCGGGTGGCCACCCCGACAAATCGCAACGCCACGGCCCACGCCAGCCACGCGTGCTGGTGCTGACCCCGACCCGTGAGCTGGCCGCGCAAGTGCATGACAGCTTCAAGGTCTATGCCCGCGACCTGAACTTCATCAGCGCCTGCATCTTCGGCGGCGTCGGCATGAACCCGCAGGTCCAGGCCATGGCCAAAGGCGTTGACGTGCTGGTGGCCTGCCCAGGTCGCCTGCTCGACCTGGCCGGCCAGGGCAGCGTCGACCTGTCCCGCGTCGAGATCCTGGTGCTGGACGAAGCCGACCGCATGCTCGACATGGGCTTCATCCACGATGTGAAGAAAGTGCTGGCACGCCTGCCGGCCAAGCGCCAGAACCTGCTGTTCTCGGCCACCTTCTCCAAAGACATCACCGACCTTGCCGACAAGCTGCTGCACAACCCCGAGCGCATCGAGGTCACGCCGCCGAACACCACCGTCGAGCGTATCGAGCAGCGCGTCTACCGCCTGCCCGCCAGCCACAAGCGCGCGCTGCTGGCACACCTGATCACCCTCGGTGCCTGGGAGCAGGTGCTGGTGTTCACCCGCACCAAGCACGGCGCCAACCGCCTGGCCGAGTACCTTGAAAAACACGGCCTGACCGCTGCCGCGATCCATGGCAACAAGAGCCAGAACGCGCGCACCAAGGCACTGGCCGACTTCAAGGCCAACACCGTGCGCGTACTGGTAGCCACCGATATCGCCGCCCGCGGCCTGGACATCGACCAGCTGCCCCATGTGGTCAACTTCGAGCTGCCCAACGTCGAGGAAGACTACGTTCACCGCATCGGCCGTACTGGCCGTGCCGGCCGTTCCGGCGAAGCCATCTCGATGGTCGCCCCGGATGAAGAGAAGCTGCTCAAGAGCATCGAGCGCGTCACCAAGCAGAAGATCCCGGATGGCGACTGGATGGGCTTCGATGCTTCGCAAGTCGAGGCAGAAAAGCCAGAGGTGCGTGAGCGCCAGCCAAACGCCGGGCGCGGTGGCCGTAACCAGCAGGCCCGTGGCGACGCCAAGAAAGAAGGCAGCGGTGGGCGCAAGGACAAAGGCAAGGATCAAGGCAAGAGCAAGTCGACCGCCGAGAAGTCCGCAGACAAGGACAAGGCCGACGACAAGCCACAGCAGGGCCGCCAACGTAAGCCTCGCGATGGCAAACCCCGCCAGCAGCAGGGCGGCCAAGGCCAGAAAGCCGCGCAACCGGCGCCGGCCAACCGTGATCCCGAAGAGTTCCTGGACGACGATATCGACAACTTCGGTAACCGTGCCGACTACGTCAGCCCCTACCAGAACGCCAAGAACCAAGGCCGCAATCGCCGCCCAGGCGGTACGGGGGGCCAGGGTCAAGGCCAAGGTCAGCGTAGTGGTGGTGGCCAGGCTCAGGGCCAAGGCCGAAGCAATGGCCAGCAACGCCAAGGCCAGGGCCAAAACCAGGGCTCGGGCGAAAAACGCGCCCGTAACGGTGGCGGCAGCAATGGCGGCGCCCGTCGCGACAACAACGCTGGCCGTAACCGCCGTGACGATTCGGCCCGCCAAGAGCCGGCCGTGCGCAATCCGCGCGACTCGCAGCCGGCACCGGTCATCATCCGCAAGGAGTCCAAGCTCGATCGTTACCCAACGCCCGAGCAACTGGATGACCTGCCAAGCCGCCCACGCGGTGAGCGCCCGGCGCTGTTGACCCGCAAGGGTTGATCACCCGCCTGCTGGCAAGGTGGCTCTCTGTGGGAGCCGGCTTGCCGGCGATGAAGCAGACGCAGCGCCAACAAAAACGCCGCCCAATGGGCGGCGTTTTTATTTGCGGTGCAACGAATTACTTCTGCTTCACGCCTTCGACGCTGATGTCCAGGTCCAGGGTCTGGGAAGTCGCGCCCGGGCCCTTGATGCCGAAGTCATTCAGGTTGAGGGTGGTGGTGGCGTTGAAGCCGGCACGCTCGCCGCCCCACGGGTCCTTGCCCTCACCGTTGAAGGTGGCCTTGAAGGTCACAGGCTTGGTCACGCCGTGCAGGGTCAGGTCGCCGGTCACGTCGGCGGTCTTTTCACCGGTGGACTTGACGCTGGTGGAGACGAACTTGGCTTCCGGGTATTTCTTCACATCCAGGAAGTCTTTGCTGGCGATGTGCTTGTCACGCTCGGCGTGGTTGGACCACAGGCTGGCGGTTTTCAGGTCGACGTTGATCTTGCTGGCCTCGGGCTTGGCGCTGTCCCAGGTGAAGTTGCCGTCGAAGTCCTTGAAGGTGCCGTGGATGAAGCTGTAGCCCAGGTGGCTGATCTTCCAGTCGACGAACGCGTGCTGGCCTTCCTTGTCGATCTTGTATTCGGCGGCCATGGCCTGGCCGGCGGTGAACAGAGCGGTACCGAGCGCCAGAGCGGCAAAAGTCTTTTTCAACATCCTTACTTCCTTCCTTTGCAATTGAGGTTGAGAGTCAAGCTTTGCGGCCCAGCATGCGGGTCAGGGTCGCGTCACGGTCGATGAAATGGTGCTTGAGTGCCGCCAGCGCGTGGAGCACGGCAAAGATCACCAGGCCCCAGGCCAGCCACAGATGGATGACCCCGGCAGTGTCGGCCTGGTCAGGCAGGTCGCTGATCAATGCCGGCACCTCGAACAGCTCGAATACCGGGATACCGACGCCGTCGGCGGTGGAGATCAGGTAACCGGCAATCATCACCGCGAACAGCCCCAGGTACAGCGCCAGATGCCCAAGCTTGGCGGCCAGGCGCGTCACCTTGCCATGGTTGGCCGGTGCCGGCGGCGGTGGGCTGACGAAACGCCAGAGCACCCGCAGCAGCATCACCCCCAGCAGCACCAGGCCAATGCTCTTGTGCAGGTCCGGCCCGGACTTGCGCCACGGGTCGTAGTAATCCAGACCGACCATCCACAGCCCCAGGCCGAACAACCCGAAGACCGCCAGCGCCACACCCCAGTGCAGGACGATGCTGACCAGGCCATAGCGAGAAGATGAGTTGCGCAGTTGCATGTTGGCGTATTTCCCCGTGAAAGCTGTGCACAAGACTAGCGGGTAACGTATCGAATAAAAGCGGAAAAAATTGCTTCGGATTATCGAGAAATCCGATAGCAATTTTGCAAGCTTGCCATTAAGGAAACGTTAACGATAGCCGTTCGGGGTGAGGATGCCAGGGCAGCGTTGCCTGAACCGCCGCCGTCGCTGGCAAGCCAGCTCCCACAGGGTTACCGCATAGTTTTGGCTAATGCGGTTGGGGTGGGAGCCGGCTTGCCGGCGATGAGGCCCGGGCAGATGACGCAGAGGGCTCAGTCAGCCTTGGCCTGGCTGTTCACCACCGCCTTCTTGGCAGGCTCGGTCTTGGCCGTGGCTTTCTTCACAGGAGCAGGCTTGGCAGCCGGTTTTTGCGCCTGCTTGGCTGCCGGCTTCTGCACAGCTGGCTTGACCGGCGCGGCCTTGGCAGGGGTGGCCTTGACCGGCTCTTCCTTGGCCACCACGGCAGGGGCTGCCGGAGCTGGAGCTGGGGCCGGAGCCGGTGCCACCGCTTCAACCTTGGCGACCGGCGCGGCCTTGACCTCAGGCTTGTCGCTACCCCCGAACAGACGCGAGAAGAACCCCGGTTTGTCCTGCTTGGCCTCTTCGACCTTCACCGGCTCCGGCTTGGCAGGCGCCTTCCCGGCCTTGTCCGACGAGCCGCCGAACAGGTTGGAGAAGAACCCGCCCTTGTCCTTGGCCGCCGCTGCCGCCACGGTACCCGCTGCTGCGGTGGCCGCGACTGCCTTGACCGGGTCGAACGACTTGCCCGCCGCCAGGTCCTGCACCTGGCCAGCAGCGCGCTGGCCACTGCGCAGGGCGCCTTCCAGGGTGCCCGGGTACAGCGCGTCGGTGTGTTCGCCGGCAAAGGTGATGCGTTGCACCGGGCGCTCCCACAGGCGCCAGTACTTGCTGATCTGGCCGGGGCCGAAGGCCAGGTAGGCGCCGCCCATGCCAGCGTCGGTGCTGTAGCGCCGCACTTCGTAACCGGTGAAGGCGCCACGGGCTTGCGGATAGAACGCATGCAGGCGAATCAGCACCTGATCGACCATCTGCTTGTCGCCGAACGCCTGCAGCAAGCGCGCGTTGTCGCCGGACAGGTTGATCACCACATTGGCGCCACCCTTGAGCGCTGGCTCGATCCACAGCATGCCCAGGCCGGTGTTGCTGAAGATTTCACCCGACATGCGCGCGCGGCTTTCCCAGACCGGGCTCTTGAACTTGAGCATCAGCTGGTCGCGCCAGCCGTAGTTGGTGCCCTTGAGCGCGGCCAGGTGCTGGTTGTCCAGGCCCGGGGTCATCTGGATCTTGGCCAGCGCACGCAGCGGCACGGCCATGACCAGGTAATCGGCCTGATAGCCGACAGCGCCGACCTTGACCGTCACACCGTCCTTGTCCTGAACGATCGCGGTGACCGGCGAGCTGGTCTTGATGGTCTTGAGCTGCTTGACGAAGGCCTGGGCCAGCACCGGGCTGCCACCGGGCAGGCGCGCGGCGCGCAGGTCACGGTCGCTGACATTGCGGTACACGCGGCTCTGCTGGGCGAAATACAGCAAGGACAGGCGCGACGGCTCGTCATAGCGCGTGCGGATCTGCTGGTTCACCAGCTGACGCGCGGTCGCCGGCAGCTGCAGCTTGTCCAGCCAAGTGGCGACGTTGATCTGGTCAAGGGCGAACAAGGTGCTGTTGGCCGCCGGGTTCAGCGGATCATCAATCGAGCGTGCCAGGTCATCCAGGGTCTTCTCATAGCGCTTGAGCGCCTCGGCCGTGGCCGGCTGCTTGGTGGCCAGGTCGGTGGCGCTGAAATACTCGCCGTCGATCAGGTAGCCGGGGGTACGGACGAACTCCGGCGCAGGCAAGGTGCCGACCTTGAAGTGATCCAGGTACTGATTGAGCACCGGCTGGGTCTTGTTGTTGCCGATCCACTCGCTGGTGGCCAGGCCCGAGCGCCCGCCCATGCCCGCCTTGGCCTCCAGCAGTGTGACCTGCCAGCCCTTGCTCTGCAGCTCGTAGGCGGCCGTCAGGCCCGCCAGGCCGCCACCGACGACGATCGCCGTCTTGTCCTTGGCCAACGCGCCAGCGCTGGACACACCAATCAATACCAACGCGCACAGGCGCACCCAAGCAGCAGCCATGTCGGCGAACTCCGGTTGAAAAATCACAATGGAAAAGGGGGAGGAAATCCCCAAGGAAAGTAGCGCTAAGAATACGTCAGGTCCGCACACCCTGCCAGTTGGTCACAGCAAGTGCTTTTAAAGGCTGAATTTTTTGTTTGCGGCCATCCTGTAGCGATGCATCCGGCGGTTGTCCCGCCTGCCCGCTTTGCTTAGGCTTACGCGGTCAAGCCACGCCGCCAAGCCAGGAGAAGTGCCCATGGGCCTCAACGATCAGTGGATGCAACGCGACCTCAAGGTCCTGTGGCACCCCTGCACCCAGATGAAAGACCACGAGCAGCTGCCGCTGATCCCGATCAAGCGCGGCGAGGGCGTGTGGCTCGAGGACTTCGAGGGCAAGCGCTACCTGGACGCGGTCAGCTCCTGGTGGGTCAACGTGTTCGGCCACGCCAACCCGCGCATCAACCAGCGCATCAAGGACCAGGTCGATCAGCTCGAACACGTGATCCTGGCGGGCTTCAGCCACCAGCCGGTGATCGAGCTGTCCGAGCGCCTGGTGGCCATGACCCCGGCCGGCCTGGACCGGGTGTTCTACGCCGACAACGGCTCGTCGTGCATCGAAGTGGCGCTGAAGATGAGCTTCCACTACTGGCAGAACACCGGCAAGCCTGCGAAAAAACGCTTCGTCACCCTGACCAACAGCTACCACGGCGAGACCATCGCCGCGATGTCGGTGGGTGACGTGCCACTGTTCACCGAGACCTACAAGGCCCTGCTGCTGGACACCATCAAGGTGCCCAGCCCGGACTGCTACCACCGCCCCGAAGGCATGGGCTGGGAGGAGCACTCCCGAAACATGTTCGCCGCCATGGAGCAAACCCTGGCCGAGCACCACGAAAGCATCGCCGCGGTCATCGTCGAGCCGCTGATCCAGGGCGCCGGCGGCATGCGCATGTACCACCCGGTCTACCTCAAGCTGCTGCGCGAGGCCTGCGACCGCTACGACGTTCACCTGATCCACGACGAAATCGCCGTGGGCTTCGGCCGCACCGGCACGATGTTCGCCTGCGAACAGGCCGGCATCCGCCCGGACTTCCTGTGCCTGTCCAAGGCCCTGACCGGCGGCTACCTGCCGCTGGCCGCCTGCCTGACCACCGACAAGGTGTACCAGGCCTTCTACGACGACTACCCGACCCTGCGCGCGTTCCTCCACTCGCACAGCTACACCGGTAACCCGCTGGCCTGCGCCGCTGCCCTGGCGACCCTGGACATCTTCGAGCAGGACAACGTGATCGAGGCCAACAAGGCCCTGTCGGCACGCATGGCCAGCGCCACCGCGCACCTGGCCGACCATGCCCACGTCGCCGAGATCCGCCAGACCGGCATGGCCCTGGCCATCGAGATGGTCCAGGACAAGGCCAGCAAGGCTGCCTACCCCTGGCAGGAGCGCCGCGGCCTGAAGGTGTTCGAGCACGCCCTGACCCGAGGCGCGCTGTTGCGCCCGCTGGGCAGCGTGGTGTATTTCCTGCCGCCTTACGTGATCACCCCGGAGCAGATCGACTTCCTTGCCGAAGTGGCCGGCGAAGGTATCGACATCGCCACCCGCGATCATGTCAGCGTGGCGGTACCGGCCAACTTCCACCCCGACTTCCGCGATCCGGGCTAACCTGCGGAGCAAAGAACATACCCCTGTAGGAGCGGCCTTGTGCCGCGAAAGGGCTGCGCAGCAGCCCCAGGATTTCAGCGGCAGCGCATCAATTGCTGGGGCCGCTGCGCGGCCCTTTCGCGGCACAAGGCCGCTCCTACAGGGGTCGAGTACACCCTTTCAATGAGCGCCCCATGAGACTCTCCCGCTTCTTCATCGACGCCCCCCTGGCCCTCGGCGAGCATGACCTGCCCGAAGCCCAGGCCCACTACATCGGCCGCGTGCTGCGCATGGCCGCCGGCGACGCCGTGCAGCTGTTCGACGGCAGCGGCCAGGAATACCTTGGCCAACTGCTCGAAGTCGGCAAGAAAAGCGTGCGCGTCAGCCTCGACCAGGCCCTCCCCGGCCAGGCCGAATCGCCACTGCACATCCACCTCGGCCAGGGCCTGTCCCGTGGCGAGCGCATGGACTGGGCGATCCAGAAAGCCACCGAGCTGGGTGCAAACGAAATCACCCCGATCGTCAGCGAACGCTGCGAAGTCCGCCTGAAGGACGAGCGCGCCGACAAGCGCCTGGCCCACTGGCGCCAGGTAGCCATCAGCGCCTGCGAGCAGTGCGGCCGCTCGACCCTGCCGGTCATCCACCCGCCACTCACCCTGGCCGAATGGCTCAAGGCCTGCGAGGCCGACCTCAAGCTGGTGCTGCACCCGGTGGCCGAGCCGTTGACCAGCCACGCCAAGCCCGCACGCCTGGCCTTCCTGATCGGCCCCGAAGGCGGCCTGAGCGACGCCGAGGTCGAACAGGCCAAGGCCGCCGGCTACCACGCCGCCCGCCTCGGCCCGCGGGTGCTGCGCACCGAGACCGCGCCGGTGGTGGCGCTGTCGGTGGCGCAACAGCTGTGGGGCGATTTCTAACTGACGTAGAAGAACACCGCGACGAAGTGCATCAGGCTGCCGACGATCACGAACAGGTGCCAGATGCCGTGGGCATGGCGCAGGCGGCTGTCGAGGGCGAAGAAAATGATGCCGACGGTGTAGAACACACCGCCGGCCGCCAGCCAGGTGAAGCCGGCGGTGCCCAGGCTGTACAGCAACGGCTTGACCGCCACCAGCACGATCCAGCCCATCACCGCGTAGATGACGATCGACAGGATTCGCGCCTCCGAGCGCGGCTTGATCTCCTGCAGCATGCCGATCAGCGCCAACCCCCAGACCACCCCGAACAGGCTCCAGCCCCAGGGCCCGCGCAGGCTGACCAGGCAGAACGGCGTGTAGCTGCCGGCGATCAGCAGGTAGATCGACAGATGGTCGAGCTTGCGCATGACCTGCTTCGCCCTGCCGCGGGTGCTGTGATAGAGGGTGGAGATGCTGTAGAGCAACAGCAGCGTGAAGCCGTAGATGGAGAAGCTGACGATCTTCCAGGGATCGCCCTGCAGGCCCGCGACGACGATCAGCCAGATCGCGCCGATGCAGGCCAGTACCGCGCCGACCAGATGGGTCCAGGCGTTGAAGCGTTCACCGTAGTACATGCAAACAAAGACCTCGTGAAGTGGCCTGGGTTCCTGTTTGGGCCTGTTACGGCCCCTTCGCGGGCAAGTCGCATCGGCGCACCGCCGCCCCCACAGGACCGCGCCATGCTCGAGGGCGGCGGTGTACCTGTGGGGGCGGCGGTGCGCCGATGCGACTTGCCCGCGAAGAGGCCATCAGCCCAATCATCCTACCCAAGGGCTGATTACAGTTGCGCGTCACGCACCATCCGCTCCAGCCCCGCCAGGTCCGGCACCCGCGCCACCTGCTCGCCCACCTGCACCGCCGCCAGTTCCAGCGCGGCCAGCGGCACATCCACGTAGTTGAGCTGGCTGTCGAGCTTGCACGAACGCGGAATCCCCTGCAGCAGCAGCGCCAGGTAACGCAGCCCGGTATCGCCCAGGGCGTTGAGCACGACGATCCGCGCCCGCTCACCACAGGGGGTGTGCCCACCGCAGGCGGCCTCGAAACCGACCAGTGGCAGCCGCTGCTGGCGCCAGTCGACCCAACCCAGGTGCCAACCGGGCTCCCCCGGTTCACAGGCGATGGCACGGTGGCCGATCAGTTCGGCCACCGCCACGTTCGGCAGCACCAGGGCACGGTCGCCCAGCGGCAACAACAACCCGGTCAGGCTGCTGCGCTGCCCGGCGATATGGTCAAGCATGGTGCTGGCTCCAGTGGGCGATGCTCTGCAACAGGACCGACTCCTGGTACGGCTTGCCAAGGTACTCGTTGACGCCGATGGCCATGGCCCGCTCACGGTGCTTCTGCCCGGTGCGCGAGGTGATCATGATGATCGGCAGCTGCTTGAGGCGCTCGTCACGGCGGATGCGCGTGGCCACCTCGAAGCCGTCCATGCGCGGCATCTCGATGTCCAGCAGCAGCACGTCCGGGCGGTGCTCTTCGAGCAGGGCCATGGCATCGACACCGTCCTTGGCGGTCAGCACGCTCATGCCATGGCGCTCCAGCAGGCGGCTGGTGACCTTGCGCACGGTCACCGAGTCATCCACCACCATCACCAGCAACGCCCGGCGTGGCGCAGGCCCGGTCAGCGCGCGCTGGCCGTCGTTGCCCCCCGGCAGGCGCGCCAGGCGCCGCTGCTGGCCACGCAACTGGCCGAGCAGGTCGAGAATCAGCACCACCCGGCCATCGCCCAGCAGCGTCGCACCCGACAGCCCCGGCACGGCCGCGAACTGCGGCCCGAGGCTCTTGACCACGATCTCGCGGCTGGGCGACAGGCTGTCGACCTGGATGGCGAACGACTGCTCCTGGGAATGGGTGAGCAGCACCGGCAGCGGCACGCTCTGGCCCAGCAGCCCGGGCTGACCGCCGCCCTGCACCAGCTCGCCGAGGTAGCGCAGGGCATAGTCGTGGCCGGCATAGGTGTAGCGCGGCGGGTCGAGGCGGTAGCAGGCCTCGAGCTCTGCGGCCGGCACCCGCACGATGCCTTCGATGGTGTTCAGCGGGATGGCGTACTGCTCGTCGCCCAGGTGCACCATCAGCGCCCGGTTCACCGACACGGTGAACGGCAGGCGGATGAGAAAACGCGCGCCCTTGCCCGGGCTGGACTCGATGCTCATCGAGCCGCCCAGCTGCTTGACCTCTTCATGGACCACGTCCATGCCCAGGCCGCGCCCGGAAATCTGGGTGATCTTTTCGGCGGTAGAGAACCCGGGACGCAAGATGAACTGCAGGATCTCGTGGTCGCTCAAGCGCGCCTGGGGGTCGAGCAGGCCGCGCTTGATCGCCTTTTTGCGCACCGCCTCCAGCGGCACCCCGGCGCCGTCATCGCTCATTTCGATGACGATATCGGCGCCTTCATGCAGCAGGTTGAGGTGGATGGTGCCCAGTTCCGGCTTGCCGGCAGCCAGGCGCGCCTCGCGGCCTTCCAGGCCATGGTCGACGGCGTTGCGCAGCATGTGCTCCAGCGGCGCCACCATGCGCTCCAGCACACTGCGGTCGAGCTCGCCCTCGGCGTTGCCGACCACCAGCTCGACTTGCTTGCCCAGCTCGCTGGCCACCTGCCGCACCACGCGCTGCAAGCGCGGCACCAGGCGTTCGAACGGCACCATCAGAGTCGCGGTCAGGCCTTCCTGCAACTGGCTGTTGACCCGCGCCTGCTGCTGCAAAAGGCTGTGGGTTTCCTGCGAGCGCTGCAGCAGGGTCTCTTTCAGGTCGAGCAGGTCCGACGCCGACTCGAACAAGGCTCGCGACAGCTGCTGCAGCTGCGAGTGGCGGTCCATCTCCAGCGGGTCGAAATCGTCGTAGGCGTCGCCCTCGAACTGCTGGCGGCTCAAGATCCGCCCCTGGGTTTCGATGTCCAGGCGCAGCAGCTGGTCGCGCATGCGCTCCAGCGTGGTCTCCATTTCGTTGAGGGCGAACTGCGCATCGTTGACCTGCTGCTCGATGCGCCCGCGGATCACCGTGTGCTCACCGGCCAGGTTGCCCAGGTCGTCGAGCAGCTCGGCATCGACCTTGATCATGTCGCCGGCCCGCTCCGGCGCAGCGGCCGGCAGCTCGACGGGCACGGCTTCGACCTGCGGCGCGGCGGCGGCGCTGTCGGTCAGCGCAGCACTGGAGAAATTGCGGATGTAGTCGATCAGTGCCGTGGCGGCATGCAGCGGCTGGCCCAGGCGCACGGCATCGAGCATGTGCGCCAGGCGGTCATGGCAGTTCTGCAGCAGGCTGAACAAGGCCGGCGTCGACGGCAGCCTGCCGGCGGCCAGCAACTCGTAGAGGAACTCCAGTTCGTGGGCCAGGTCGCCAATGGCGGCGATCTCGACCATTCGCGCGCCGCCCTTGAGGGTGTGCAGGTCACGCAGCAGGTTCTCCACCTCGACCGTGCTGCGCGGGTCGGCCTGCCAGCGGCCCAGGGCATCGGCGGCGCTCTCGACGATGTCGGAGCTCTCTTCGAGAAAGACTTCCAGCAGCTCCTTGTCGCCTGCAGCCTGGGCCTGCTCTTCGAGCGTGCCGGGCGCGTCGGCCTGGCTCGGCGGTGGCGCGCTCTGGCGAAACTCGCGCAGCTCGCCCAGCAATGGCACGGCCGAGGCCGGTACCTGGCCCTGGTGCAGGCTGTGCAGCATCTCGGCCAGTGCCACATGGCTGCGCTGCAGCAAGTCATACAGCGCCGGGCTGGCCCCCAGGCGACGGTCCACCAGCCCTTCGTAAAGCAGCGCCAGTTCCTCGGCGAGCACCTCCACCGCGCCAATCGCGGCCATCTGCGCCCCGCCCTTGAGGGTCAGCGCGTCATGCTGCAGCGAAGACAGGGTCGTGAGGTTGTTCGGGTCGTTTTGCCACTGATGCAGGGCCTGGTCGGCGCTGTCGAGGATATCCCCGGCTTCCTCCAGGAACAGCTCGACCAACGCCGGCGCAGGCAGCGGCGCCACCCCCTCTGCACCGACCACGCCCATCACGGCCGGGTCGAGCGCATCGTCGAGCAACCCGCGCAACGCCGCCAGGCACTCGGGGCGGGCGTTCAGGTCCTGGCCGGCGGCAATCTCATCGAGCATGTCGAGCAGCACTTCATGGGCCTGCCCGGCCACTTCGAAGAACCTCGGCGTGGCCGCCAGGCTGCCCTCCTCCACGGCGCCATACAGGTCGAGCAACCCTTCGCAGATTTCATCCACCTGCCACAACTCGGCCTGGTGGGCCGCGTGGCTGAGGCTGGTCATGGCATCCAGCAAGGGCTCCAGCCCGTGGCGCAGCGCGGGCTGTTGCTGCCAGTGCGCCAGTTGCGCCTCGGCGTCGAGCAGGGTGTCCATGCCCGTGGCCAGGAAACTGGCGATCAGTTGCGGATCACGGCGGCTGCGGCGCACCTGGTGGGGGTCGCTGTGCAGCTGCGCCAGGCGCGCATCGACAGTCTGCCCGACCTGTTCGATCAACCCGGCGGCACCGGGGATCGGCGCCAGCGGCGTGCTGGCCAGTTGCGCCAGCCCCAGGTGGAACAGGGCACGGGCCGCTTCCAGCAGTTCGATTTCCACCAGTAGCAGGGGCAGTTCGTGGCCCTTGTACTCACGCACCAGGCGATCGAGCGCGGTGGCGAGCTCGGCCACCGGCATCACCCCGGCCATGGCCGCACTGCCCTTGAGCGTGTGCAACGCGCGCTGCAGGCCGTCGCTGACCGGCGTGCCCTCGGCGCTGGCCTGGTGCAGGAAAGCATCGAGCCCGGCCAGATGGCCCTGGGCCTCGTTGCGGAAGATCTCCAGCAGCTGCGGGTCGAGCCCGTCGATGCTGGCGCCGGGCGCCGCATCGTTGAGCGCCAGCGCGTGCAGGTGGGCGGCCAGCTGCTCGATCTCGGCGCTGGCCGGCAATTGGCTGGCGGCGAAATCGGCCAGCAGGTCGGGCAGGCGCACGAACACCTGTTGCAGCGCCACCAACCCCTCGGCGCTGAGGGCGATGCGCCCTTCCAGCACCCGGTTGAGCAGGTGCTCGGCGCCCCATGCCAGCTCCGCCAGGGCCTCGGCATGGACCATGCGCCCACTGCCCTTGAGGGTATGCAAGGCACGCCGCACCTCGATCAACGGATCGCGCAGGCTGTTGTCGGCACGCCAGCGTAGCCAGTGGCGTTCGATTTCCGGCAGTAGCTCACCGGCTTCTTCGAGGAACACTTCACGCAGTTCGTCATCAATGCCGTCCACGGCCCGGCCAGTAGCGTTTGCGGCCTCCGGCTGCTGACACTGCACTCCCAGTGCCGCCAGGCTGGCACGGGCCATCTCGATGAAAGGTTGCGCATTGGCCAAGGGGTCGGCCACCCGCCACTGCAGGTACGCCTCGGCGGCGCACAGTGCCTCGGCCAGGTGCGTCAGCTCGTCGGGCAGCGGCTCGTCCTCCAGGTGCACCAGCCAGCCCTGCACGTAGCCGGCGGCACCTGCGAACAGCTCGGCGGCGGCCGGCAGCATCAGCATCGCCAGTGCGCCGCGCACCTGCTGCAGCAGCCCAGGCAGCGCCTGCAGGCGTTGGCGCGACCAGTCCGACTCGAGGCAGTCGCCAATCAGGTCCTTGGCCTGCTGCAAGACATTGAGCGATTCGTGGAGCACCAGCTGGCGGATCTCGGCCAGGTCCGAGCCGGGCAGGCTGCCGGGCTGGCTTTCTTCCAGCGGGCCGACCATGCCGTTGAGCGTCGCTTCCACATAGAGCAACGCCCCGGCCACATCCATCAGTACCGCTTCATTGACGCTGTCGTCCTGCTCCACCAAGGCCTGCAACGCCAGCACCTGGTCGATGATCACCCGCCGTGGCTGCTGGAAACCCAGCACCGCCAGGGTGTCGGCCACATGGCGCAACGGCGCCAGCAGGGCTTGCAGCGGCGCGCGCGGCGGCCGCTCGTCACTGACCAGTGGGTCGAGCTGGTCCTTGATGCGCATCAGGTCGTCGCACAGGGCCGACACCACCGAACGCAGGGCATCGCGCCCGGCGCCGGCCTGCATGTGCTCGCGCCAGTTGCCCAGCGACAGGTCGAGGTTGGCCAGGTCTTCGGCACCGGCCAGGCGCTGGCCGAGCTCACCCAGCAGGCTGCCCTGGGCCAGCGCTTCGGCGCCGCGGCAGGCGCGCAGCTGGTTGAGCAGCGGCATCACCACCAAGGGCAGGTCGTGGCGTGCCCCGCGCAGCCGGTCAAGGTACGGCGGCAGTTGCTCCAGGCCCCGGAACAGCGCGCCCAGGCATTCGCCGCGGGGGCTGACCTGGCCCTCCGCCATGGCCCGCCCGAGCAGCTCCAGCTCTTCGGCCAGGCGCGTGGCGCCGGGCAATTCGAGCATGCGCAGGCAGCCGTGCACCTGGTGCAGGTTGTCGACGAAGAAGGTCAGGTTGGACAGGTCGTCCGGCGCCCCGGTGAAATGCTCCAGGGCCTGGCGCGCCTGGCCCAGGCAGTCGAGGATGGGCGCCTTGGCCCAGGCCAGGGCGACCGTGTCGTGCCGTTCGCTGTGTACCGCCACCGAGGTCATGGGCGCCTCCATCACCGGCGCTCGGCCGCGGTCGGCAGGGTGAAGCCCGACACCGAGCGGCGCATTTCACTGGCCATGCGCGCCAGGTGGCGGATGCTGTCGGCGGTGGCGCCGGAACCGGCGGAGGTCTGCGCGGTGATCTGCTGGATCACCGCCATGGTGTGGGAGATCTGCCCGGCGGACGAGGTTTGCAACTGGGCAGCGTCGGAGATGCTGTGGATAAGTTCGGCCAGGGTCTGCGACACCCCCTCGATTTCGGCCAGCGCCACCCCGGCGTCCTGCGCCAGGCGCGCGCCGCGTACCACTTCGGCGGTGGTCTGCTCCATGGAGGTCACCGCCTCGTGGGTGTCGGCCTGGATGGTGCGCACCAGCGCCTCGATCTGCCGGGTGGCCGACGACGAACGTTCGGCCAGGCGTTGCACTTCGTCGGCGACCACGGCAAAGCCGCGCCCGGCCTCGCCGGCCAGCGAGGCCTGGATCGCCGCGTTGAGGGCGAGGATGTTGGTCTGATCGGCAATGTCGTCGATCAGGCTGACGATGTCGCCGATTTCCTGGGATGACTCACCCAGGCGCTTGATCCGCTTGGCGGTGTCCTGGATCTGCTCGCGGATGTTGTCCATGCCGTTGATGGTGTTGTGCACCACCTCGTTGCCCTTGTTGGCGATGGCCACCGAGCGCTCGGCCACCTTGGCCGACTCGTAGGCGTGGGCCGACACCCGGTCGATCGACTCGACCATGTCGCCCACCGCCTCCGAGGCCTCGCTGATCTGCGCGGCCTGGTGCTCGGAGGCCTTGGCCAGCTGGCGCGCGGTGTTCTGGGTATCCTGCACGGCGGCGGCGACCTGCTCGGCGCTGTGGTTGATGGTGGCGACCAGGTCGCGCAGCTGGTCGACCGAGTAGTTGATCGAGTCGGCGATGGCGCCGGTGAAGTCTTCGGTGACCGCCACGGTGACGGTGAGGTCGCCGTCGGCCAGCTCTTCGATTTCGTCGAGCAGGCGCATGATCGCCTGCTGGTTGCGTTCGTTCTTTTCGGCGGTTTCGCGCAGTTGGCGGTGGGTGGCACGCACCATCACCAGGCCGATGAGGATGATCGAGGCCAGCGCCAGCAGGCCCAGCACGTAGCCGCCGACGGTGTCGAGGGTGCGCCCGCTGGCCAGGTTTTCAAAACCGTTGGCCAGGTGCGAGGCCTCGTCGAGCAGGGTTTGCGAGAGGCTGAAGATGTTGCCGGCGGCTTCGCGCACCCGGAACAGTTCGGGCGAGGTTTCGAGGATTTCGTCCACCGAACCTGCAACGAACTGGAACAGCTCGGCAATTTCGGCCAGGCGCGCGCGGGCATCGGCGTCTTCGACCCGGGTCACCTGGATCGCCGGGTTACCGGCGAGCATGCCTTCGAGCACCTGGCCGAAGCGGCTGGCGTCGCGGCCGAAGGTGTCGGCGGCCTGCACCGAGCTGTCGTCGCCGGCCAGCACGGTGTTGACCGAACCGAGGATGCGCTCGGCCAGCAACAGCTGGCGCTGGGCCACTGCCACCTGGCTGGCCGGGGCGCCGCTTTGCAGCAGGATCTCCACCACCTTTTCATACTCGACCTGCAACTGCGGCACGGTCTCGGCCAGGGTGGCCGCCACCTGGTGCAGCGACAGTACGGTCTGTTCGCTGGCCAGGATGGTGTCGGTGTTCTTGCGCAGGTTTTCCCAGTCCTGGCGCACCGCGTCCATTTCGTCGCGCACGGTGGCCGGGGCGGCCGGCAGGCCGGTGGCCTTGTCGCCCTCGCGCAGGTAGCTCCAGCGCCGCTCGAAGTCGTTGCGGGCATCACTGAGCAGGCGGAAGGCCAAGGCCTTGCCGGCTGCCGCCTCGGTGGCGTTCTTGGCGATGCGTTGCGAGAGCACCCGCAGCTCGCCGGCGTGGCCGATGTACTGCTTGTCGTGGTTGGCCTGGGTGTTGAGGTAGGCGAAGTTGGCGAACAGCAGCACGATCGACAGGATCAGCACCACGAACAGCACGGTGATCTGCGCGCTGCTGCGCGGGCGTTGGGCCACGGCGGCGGGGGAAACGGAGGGGCCTGGCTTGTTCACGTCGAAAGTCCTCTACAACGCCACATCGAGAAAGCCCGGTGCCTGGGCCAGGGCGAACGGGCTGAAGATCGCCCAGTTGCGCTCACGGGGGAAATGCCCCTGCACGAAGGGTGCGGCGGCGCGGATCAACGGCTGCGGCGGCGACAGTTCGAGGCTGCTCAGGGCGAAGTGCTGCAGGCCCACCACTTCGTCCACCAGCAGCCCGGCGAACAGCTCTTCGTGGTCCAGCACCAGCACCCGCCGTTGCTTGCCCGCCGCCGCCGGGCCAAGGCCGAAGAACGCGCTCAGGTCCATCACCGGCAACAGCCGCCCGCGCAGGTTGGCCACCCCGCGCACCCAGGGCTGCACCCCCGGCACCCGGCTGCTGCGCGGTTCACGCAACACCTCGGCGACCTCACCCATGGGCGCGACGAACCATTGCCCGGCAATGCGAAAGCCGATGCCACTCCACTGCTGCAGGCGGGTGTCCTGGGGCGGCTGGTCGGCCACCAGCAGGCGGCAACGCCGGTCGATGTCCAGCAGCAGCTCGAAGGCGGTCAGCGCCGCGCCCTGAGGGCGAGTGGTCAAGCGCCGAGCACCTCGACCAGCTTGGCGATCAACGCGTCCTCTTCCACGGGCTTGGTCAGGAAGTCGCGGGCGCCCTGGCGCGTGGCCCAGATGCGGTCGGTTTCCTGGTCCTTGGTGGTGACCACGATCACCGGGATGGCGCTGGTCTCTGGGTCTTTGCTCAGCTGGCGGGTGGCCTGGAAGCCGTTCATGCCGGGCATGACGATGTCCATCAGCACCGCATCGGGCTTTTCCTGGCGGGCCAGGGCCACGCCGTCGGCGCCGTTGCTGGCCTTGAGCACCTGGTGGCCGTGTTTTTCCAGCCACTCGGTCAAGCGGTACATCTCGGTCGGCGAATCGTCGACAATCAGAACTCGGGCCATGCTGTTTCCCCATGAGGAACGTGAGACGCCGCCTTGTATGCCGGCGGCGTCAGGGTGCGTTTGGGTCCTGCGCGGCGAAACCGGGCACATGGGCGCGGATTGCATCGAGCAGTTCTTCCTTGTTGAACGGTTTGGTCAGGAACTGGTCGGAGCCCACCACCCGGCCGCGGGCCTTGTCGAACAGGCCGTCGCGGGAAGAGAGCAGGATGACCGGGGTGTCCTTGAATTCGCTGTTGTGCTTGATCACCGCGCAGGTCTGGTAGCCGTCCAGGCGCGGCATCAGCACGTCGACGAAAATGATGCGTGGCTTGTGGTCGATGATTTTCGCCAGGGCGTCGAAGCCATCGCTGGCGGTGATCACCTCGCAGCCCGCCTCGCCGAGCAACATCTGGGCAGTGCGGCGGATCGTGCGCGAATCGTCGATCACCATCACCTTCAGGGGTTGTTCCATAGTTGCGCTTCTGCCTGGTCGCGAATTCGCCGAAGGGCCGTGCAGGCCACGTGCCAGGCCTTTTTAGCACACTCCGCAGGGCCATTCCATCTGCCCGCCCCCTTGACCGGGCGCGCGCCCGGCGCCACCCTGAGCCACTTTTTCGTGCCATCGCGGCCACCCGCCGCCAAGAGGAATTACCCATGAGCGTTCGCCTCGGGATTGTCATGGACCCAATCGCGTCCATCTCCTATAAAAAGGACAGCTCGCTGGCCATGCTGCTGGCCGCCCAGGAGCGTGGCTGGAGCCTGTTCTACATGGAACAGCGCGACCTGTACCAGGGCGAAGGCAAGGCTCGCGCGCGGATGCGCCCACTGAAGGTGTTCGCCGACCCGGCGCGCTGGTTCGAGCTGGGCGACGAGCAGGACAGCCTGCTCAGCGAGCTGGACGTGATCCTGATGCGCAAGGACCCGCCCTTCGACATGGAGTTCGTCTACAGCACCTACCTGCTGGAGCAGGCCGAGGCCGACGGCGTGCTGGTGGTCAACCGCCCGCAGAGCCTGCGCGACTGCAACGAGAAACTGTTCGCCACGCTGTTCCCGCAGTGCACGCCGCCGACCCTGGTCAGCCGCCGCCCGGACATCATCCGTGAGTTCGCCGCCAAGCACGGCGACGTGATCCTCAAGCCGCTGGACGGCATGGGCGGCACCTCGATCTTCCGCCACCGGGTCGGCGACCCCAACCTGTCGGTGATCCTCGAGACCCTGACCGCCCTGGGCGCCCAGCAGATCATGGCCCAGGCCTACCTGCCGGCGATCAAGGACGGCGACAAGCGCATCCTGATGATCGACGGCGAGCCGGTGGACTACTGCCTGGCGCGCATCCCGGCCAGCGGCGAGACCCGCGGCAACCTGGCCGCCGGAGGCCGTGGCGAAGCCCGCCCGCTGAGCGACCGCGATCGCTGGATCGCCGCGCAGGTTGGCCCCACCCTGCGCGAGAAGGGCCTGCTGTTCGTCGGCCTGGACGTGATCGGCGAGCACCTCACCGAAATCAACGTGACCAGCCCGACCTGCATCCGCGAGATCGATGCCGCCTTCAATACCAACATCGGCGGCAAGCTGATGGATGCCATTGATCGCAAGCTGCAAGCGCGCTGACCGAGGACAGGTGGCAACACCGTACAGTGGGGTATGATGCCGGTCCTTTTTGACTGAGCTGCTGCCCCGCTTAAGGTTTGCCTAGCGGTTGCTGGATATCCGATGACGCTCCCCGCCGACATCCCTGCTGACCTGCTGCCACCCCGCGTTCGCCCGGTGGACCGGCTCGGCTTTACCCTGTTCCTGGCCGCGCTGGTGCACCTGGCGTTGATCCTGGGCGTTGGTTTCACGGTGATCAAACCCGCTGAAATCCGCCACACCATGGACATCACCCTGGCCACCTTCAAGAGCGAGAAGGCGCCCGAGAAGGCCGATTTCCAGGCCCAGGAAAACCAGCAGGGCAGCGGCACCCTGGACAAGAAAGCGGTACCCAAGACCACCGAGGTGGCGCCGTTCCAGGACAGCAAGATCAACAAGATCACCCCGCCGCCGGCCGCGAAAGTGGAGTCGCCACCCGCCCCGCAGAAGTCAGTGGTCGCCACCCAGGCGCCAAAGCAGCAGAAAGTCGAGCCCAAGCCGAAGGAAAGCAAGCCACAGCCCAAGGCTGAGGCCAAGGCGCCGGACTTCGACAGCTCGCAACTGTCCAGCCAGATCGCCAGCCTTGAGGCCGAGCTGTCCAACGAACAGCAGCTGTACGCCAAACGCCCGCGCATCCACCGCCTGAACGCGGCCTCGACCATGCGCGACAAGGGCGCCTGGTACAAGGAAGAGTGGCGCAAGAAGGTCGAGCGCATCGGCAACCTCAACTACCCAGACGAAGCACGGCGCCAGCAGCTGTACGGCAGCCTGCGGCTGATGGTGTCGATCAACCGCGATGGCTCGCTGTATGAAGTGCTGGTACTGGAATCGTCCGGCCAGCCGGTGCTGGACCAGGCGGCCCAGCGCATCGTGCGCCTGGCGGCGCCGTTCGCGCCGTTTACCGGGGACATGGCGGAGTTCGATCGGCTGGAGATCATCCGCACCTGGCGCTTTGCCCGTGGGGATCGACTTTCGAGCAACTGATTGGGGCCGCTTTGCGCCCCATCGCCGGCAAGCCGGCTCCCACAACGACCGCATAAACCCAAGCCATGCGCTATCCCTGTGGGAGCTGGCTTGCCAGCGATGGGCTGCAAAGCAGCCCCAGGCTGTCCTGCAGAGCACCTTGCCAGCCCCGCCACCTGGCGCCACACTAGCGCTCATGAAAACCTTCGCCCCCAGCTACCTCAAGCACCAGTTCCTGATCGCCATGCCGCACATGGCCGACCCGAACTTTGCCCACACCCTCACCTACATCGTCGAGCACAACGCCAACGGCGCCATGGGGTTGGTGGTCAACCGCCCGCAGGAGCTGAACCTGGGCGATATCCTCGAACAGTTGCGGCCCGACGAAACGCCCCCGGCCAGCACCCTGCAGGTGCCCATCTACCTGGGCGGCCCAGTGCAGACCGACCGCGGTTTCGTGCTGCACAGCGACGAGTGCAGCTTCCAGGCCACCGTGGCCCTGGAAGGCCTGTCGCTGACCACCTCCCAGGACGTGCTGCTGGCCATCGCCGCTGGCGTGGGCCCGAAAAAGAGCCTGATCACCCTCGGCTATGCGGGCTGGGAAGCCGGCCAGCTGGAAGCCGAACTGGCCGACAACGCCTGGCTCAACTGCCCGTTCGACCCCGCGATCCTCTTCGGCATGGACAGCGAGCAGCGCCTGGGCGCGGCCGCCGCCAGCCTCGGCATCAACCTGAGCCTGCTCACCAGCCAGGCGGGGCACGCCTGATGGCCGAGCTGCGCCTGCTGCTGGGCTTCGACTACGGCAGCAAACAGATCGGCGTGGCCGTCGGCCAGGTGATCACCGGCCAGGCCCGCGAGCTCTGCGTGCTCAAGGCACAGAACGGCGTGCCGGACTGGAACCAGGTCGAAAAGCTGATCAAGGAATGGAAACCCGACGCCATCGTCGTCGGCCTGCCGCTGAACATGGACGGCACGCCCAGCGAGATGAGCGAGCGCGCCGAAAAATTCGCCCGTCGCCTCAATGGCCGTTTCAACCTGCCGGTGCACACCCACGACGAACGCCTGACCACCTTTGAAGCCAAAGGCGAGCAAATGGCCCGTGGCGGCCGCCACGGCAGCTACCGCGACAACCCGGTCGACGCCATCGCCGCCGCCCTGCTGCTGCAAGGCTGGCTGGAGGCCAACACTTAATTCCGCTTTGCCGCCGGAGCTACCCGGCGCCCGCCTTCCGAGGAGCACGCAATGAGCCTACCCAATCCCGCCGACCTGATCCGGCAGATGGCCGTCGACCTTCGCGCCCACCTGGCCCGCCGCGCCATCGCCGAGCCACGCTTCATCGGCATTCGCACTGGAGGTGTTTGGGTGGCCGAGGCCCTGCAAACAGAAATGGGCGACAAGAGCCCACTGGGCACCCTGGACGTTTCCTTCTACCGCGACGACTTCAGCCAGAACGGCCTGCACCCGCAAGTGCGCCCCTCGGAGCTGCCGTTCGAGATCGAAGGCCAGCACCTGGTGCTGATCGACGACGTGCTGATGAGCGGCCGCACCATCCGCGCCGCCCTCAACGAACTGTTCGACTATGGCCGCCCGGCCAGCGTGACGCTGGTGTGCCTGCTGGACCTGGATGCCGGCGAACTGCCGATCCGCCCCAATGTGCTCGGTGCCACCCTGTCGCTGGCCGCCCATGAACGGGTAAAATTGACCGGACCCGCACCGCTCGCCCTCGAGCGCCAGGACCTCGCTTCCGCTTCCGCCCTTTAAGAGTCCCCCGCGATGACGCCATTCGACGCCAAGCGCCCGCTGCAGCTCAATGACCAGGGCCAGCTGCGCCACTTCCTCTCGCTCGACGGTTTGCCCCGCGAACTGCTCACCGAGATCCTCGACACCGCCGACTCGTTCCTCGAAGTCGGCGCCCGGGCCGTGAAGAAAGTCCCGTTGCTGCGCGGCAAGACCGTGTGCAACGTGTTCTTCGAGAACTCCACCCGTACCCGCACCACCTTCGAACTGGCCGCCCAGCGCCTGTCGGCCGACGTGATCAGCCTGAACGTGTCGACCTCCTCGACCAGCAAGGGCGAGACCCTGTTCGACACCCTGCGCAACCTCGAAGCCATGGCCGCCGACATGTTCGTCGTGCGCCACTCCGACTCGGGCGCCGCCCACTTCATCGCCGAGCATGTGTGCCCGGACGTGGCGGTGATCAACGGCGGTGACGGCCGCCACGCGCACCCCACCCAGGGCATGCTCGACATGCTGACCATCCGTCGGCACAAGGGCAGCTTCGAGAACCTGTCGGTGGCCATCGTCGGCGACATCCTGCACTCGCGCGTGGCCCGCTCGGACATGCTCGCGCTCAAGGCGCTGGGCTGCCCGGACATCCGCGTGATCGGCCCGAAAACCCTGATCCCGATCGGCATCGAGCAGTACGGGGTGAAGGTCTACACCGACATGGCCGAAGGCCTTAAAGACGTCGACGTGGTGATCATGCTGCGCCTGCAGCGTGAGCGCATGGCCGGCGGCCTGCTGCCCAGCGAGGGCGAGTTCTACCGCCTGTTCGGCCTGACCACCGCGCGCCTGGCCGGGGCCAAGCCCGATGCCATCGTCATGCACCCCGGCCCGATCAACCGGGGCGTGGAGATCGAGTCGGCGGTGGCCGACGGCAAGCACTCGGTGATCCTCAACCAGGTCACCTACGGCATCGCCGTGCGCATGGCCGTGCTGTCCATGGCCATGAGCGGGCAGAACGCGCAACGTCAAATCGAGCAGGAGAACGCCCAGTGACCCTCAGCATTATCGGCGCTCGGGTCATCGACCCCAACAGCGGCCTGGACAGCGTCACCGACCTGCACCTGGAGGGCGGTCGCATTGCCGCCATCGGCGCGGCCCCGGCCGGCTTCAGCGCCAGCCGCACGATCCAGGCCGATGGCCTGGTCGCAGCGCCTGGCCTGGTCGACCTCGGGGTCTCGCTGCGCGAGCCGGGCTACAGCCGCAAGGGCAGCATCGCCAGTGAAACCCGCGCGGCGGTCGCCGGCGGCGTCACCAGCCTGTGCTGCCCGCCGCAGACCAAGCCGGTGCTGGACACCTCGGCCGTGGCCGAACTGATCCTCGACCGCGCCCGCGAAGCGGCCAACAGCAAGGTATACCCGATCGGCGCCCTGACCAAAGGCCTGGAAGGCGAGCAACTGGCCGAGCTGGTGGCCCTGCGCGACACCGGTTGCGTGGCCTTCGGCAACGGCCTCAAAGAGATCCCCAACAACCGTACCCTGGCCCGCGCCCTGGAATACGCGGCGACCTTCGACCTGACCGTGGTGTTCCACTCCCAGGACCGCGACCTGTCCCAGGGCGGCCTGGCCCACGAAGGCCCGATGGCCAGCTTCCTCGGCCTGCCCGGCATCCCCGAGAGCGCCGAGACCGTGGCCCTGGCCCGCAACCTGCTGCTGGTCGAGCAGAGCGGCGTGCGCGCGCACTTCAGCCAGATCACCAGCGCCCGTGGCGCGCGGCTGATCGCCCAGGCCCAGCAACTGGGGCTGCCGGTCACCGCCGACGTGGCGCTGTACCAGCTGATCCTCACCGACGAAGCACTGCGCGATTTCTCCAGCCTGTACCACGTGCAGCCGCCGCTGCGCAGCGCCGCCGACCGTGACGGCCTGCGCGAGGCGGTGAAGTCGGGCGTGATCCAGGCGATCTCCAGCCACCACCAACCCCACGAGCGCGATGCCAAGCTGGCGCCATTCGGTGCCACCGAGCCGGGCATCAGCAGTGTCGAGTTGCTGCTGCCGCTGGCCATGACCCTGGTCGAGGACGGCCTGCTCGACCTGCCGACACTGCTGGCACGCCTGAGCAGCGGCCCGGCCGCGGCCATGCGCCTGCCGGCGGGTGAGCTGAAAGTGGGCGGCGCGGCGGACCTGGTGCTGTTCGATCCCAAGGCTTCGACCGTGGCGGGCGAGCAATGGCTGTCGCGTGGCGAAAACTGCCCGTTCATCGGCCACTGCCTGCCGGGCGCGGTGCGTTATACCTTTGTCGATGGGCACATCTGCCACGAGGCCTGAGTAAACGCCCGCCTCGCTCCTGTAGGAGCGGCCTTGTGTCGCGAAAGGGCCGCAAAGCGGCCCCAGATTTTTGCATTACGTTTAATTCCTGGGGCTGCTGCGCAGCCCTTTCGCGGCACAAGGCCGCTCCTGCAACGATTGCGCCCGCCCCTTGCCATTCATCCGCTGTGGTTGAAATCCTTCCCCCCACCCCCATATGAGTCTGCATCAGGCATTTTCGCCCCGCTGCGTGGAGACTCTCCCTTGACTACCATCGTTTCTGTCCGCCGTAACGGCAAAGTCGTCATGGGCGGCGACGGCCAGGTTTCCCTCGGCAACACCGTGATGAAAGGCAACGCCAAGAAAGTCCGTCGCCTGTACAACGGCCAGGTCATCGCCGGCTTCGCCGGTGCCACCGCCGACGCCTTCACCCTGTTCGAGCGCTTCGAAGCCCAGCTGCAGAAACACTCCGGCCACCTGGTGCGCGCCGCCGTCGAGCTGGCCAAGGAATGGCGTACCGACCGCTCCCTGAGCCGGCTGGAAGCGATGCTGGCGGTAGCCAACAAGGACGCCTCCCTGATCATCACCGGCAACGGCGACGTGGTCGAACCCGAAGACGGCCTGATCGCCATGGGTTCCGGTGGTGGCTACGCCCAGGCCGCGGCCCGCGCGCTGCTGAACAAGACCGACCTGTCGGCCCGGGAAATCACCGAGGCCGCCCTGAACATCGCCGGCGATATCTGCGTGTTCACCAACCACAACCTGACCATCGAGGAGCAGGACCTGGCCGAGTAATCAGTTGTTTTGGCGTCCCGCCCAGCGCGGGACTTTTCCACACTGATGACTGCGCCTTAGGACCCTATTGATCATGTCCATGACCCCCCGCGAAATCGTTCACGAACTGAACCGCCACATCATCGGCCAGGACGACGCCAAGCGCGCCGTCGCCATTGCCCTGCGCAACCGCTGGCGGCGCATGCAGCTGCCGGCCGAGCTGCGTGCCGAGGTCACCCCGAAGAACATCCTGATGATCGGCCCCACCGGCGTGGGCAAGACCGAAATCGCCCGCCGCCTGGCCAAGCTGGCCAACGCGCCGTTCATCAAGGTCGAAGCGACCAAGTTCACCGAAGTCGGCTACGTCGGCCGTGACGTCGAGTCGATCATCCGCGACCTGGCCGATGCCGCACTGAAGATGCTCCGCGAGCAAGAGATCGTGCGCGTGCGCCACCGCGCCGAAGACGCTGCCGAAGACCGTATCCTCGACGCCCTGCTGCCACAGGCGCGCACCAGCAGCTTCGCCGAAGAGGCCGCACCGTCGAGCAGCGATTCCAACACCCGTCAGCTGTTCCGCAAGCGCCTGCGTGAAGGCCAGCTGGACGACAAGGAAATCGAGATCGAAGTGGCCGACGCGGTCGGTGTCGAAATCGCCGCGCCGCCCGGCATGGAAGAGATGACCAACCAGCTGCAGAGCCTGTTCGCCAACATGGGCAAGGGCAAGCGCAAGGCGCGCAAGCTCAAGGTCAAGGACGCGCTGAAGATGGTCCGCGACGAAGAGGCCGGCCGCCTGGTCAATGACGAAGAGCTCAAGGCCAAGGCCCTGGAAGCGGTCGAGCAGCACGGCATCGTGTTCATCGACGAAATCGACAAGGTGGCCAAGCGCGGCAACGTCGGCGGCGCCGATGTGTCCCGTGAAGGCGTGCAGCGCGACCTGCTGCCGCTGATCGAAGGCTGCACCGTCAACACCAAGCTGGGCATGGTCAAGACCGACCACATCCTGTTCATCGCCTCCGGTGCGTTCCACCTGAGCAAGCCGAGCGACCTGGTGCCCGAGCTGCAGGGTCGCCTGCCGATCCGCGTCGAGCTCAAGGCCCTGACCCCGGAAGACTTCGAGCGCATCCTCAAAGAGCCGCACGCCTCGCTGACCGAGCAATACCGCGAGCTGCTCAAGACCGAAGGCCTGAACATCGAGTTCGCCGACGAGGGCCTCAAGCGCCTGGCCGAGATCGCCTTCCAGGTCAACGAGAAGACCGAGAACATCGGTGCCCGCCGCCTGCACACCCTGCTCGAGCGCCTGCTCGAAGAGGTGTCGTTCAGTGCCGGTGACCTGGCCAGTGCCCACGACGAGACGCCGATCCACATCGACGCCGCGTATGTGAACAGCCACCTGGGCGAGCTGGCGCAGAACGAAGACCTGTCGCGCTACATCCTGTAAGACAGCGTCGCCATCTTCGCGGGCAAGCCCGCTCCCACAGGGACTGCACGATCCCTGTGGGAGCGGGCTTGCCCGCGAAAGGGCCCTTGAATCCCAGCCCAAGAAGCTGGAAGCTGACTCCATCAGCTCCCAGAGATTCCAGCCCATGGCCCGCCTGCCCACCGCCATCAACCTGCACAAAGCCTCTAAAACCCTCACGCTCACCTACGCCCCCGGCGAGGTCTACCACCTGCCCGCCGAGTTCCTGCGGGTGCACTCCCCCTCAGCCGAGGTCCAGGGCCACGGCAATCCCATCCTGCAATTTGGCAAGATCAACGTCGGCCTCAGCGGCCTGGAGCCTGCCGGCCAATACGCACTGAAACTGACCTTCGACGACGGCCATGACTCAGGACTGTTCACCTGGGAATACCTCGAGCAGTTGTGCCTGCGCCAGGAACAGCTGTGGGCCGAGTATCTGGATGACCTGCACAAGGCCGGCAAATCCCGCGACCCGTCCGAGTCGGTGGTGAAACTGATGCTCTAGCGCGGGGCCTCCAGGTTTTAGAGCGCATTTTCTAATCTCATCTGCTTGAATGCGTGGACGGCGGCCAAAGACTGGCTGTCTTGCGCATTACATGAAAGTCGGGTAACCAATGGAGCTGGCAAGTTCCCTGCATCGCCTTTTCGGCAGGCAGGGCCAGGCCGGTATGTAGAGGTCGCGAGCGAAAGCAGGTTGTCTTCACACGCAGAAACCCCCGCAGCTCATCATCGACACGCATCCGGTCGCAGCACCGCTGTTCCTTATCACTGGTCACCCGAGTAGCAGTACCGGGCTGTCACAGCACACCGGTACTCGTCTCAGGACAACGGAGCGTCGTAGATGAGTAACAAGAACAACGATGAGTTGCAGCGGCAGGCCTCGGAGAACACCCTGGGGCTGAACCCGGTCATCGGCATTCGCCGTAAGGATTTGCTCACGTCGGCGCGTACGGTATTGCGCCAGGCGGTTCGCCAGCCCCTGCACAGTGCCAAGCACGTGGCGCATTTCGGGCTGGAACTGAAAAACGTGCTGCTGGGCAAATCCAGCCTGCAGCCCGGTGGCGACGACCGTCGGTTCAGTGACCCGGCCTGGGGCCAGAACCCGCTGTACCGTCGCTACCTGCAGACCTACCTGGCCTGGCGCAAGGAGCTCAACGACTGGATCGGCGAAAGCGACCTGTCGCCCCAGGACATCAGCCGTGGCCAGTTCGTCATCAACCTGATGACCGAAGCCATGGCGCCGACCAACACCCTCTCCAACCCCGCGGCGATCAAGCGCTTCTTCGAAACCGGCGGCAAGAGCCTGCTCGACGGGCTGTCCAACCTCGCCAAGGACATGGTCAACAACGGCGGCATGCCCAGCCAGGTGAACATGGAAGCCTTCGAGGTGGGCAAGAACCTGGGCACCAGCGAAGGTGCGGTGGTGTACCGCAACGACGTGCTCGAACTGATCCAGTACAAACCCATCACCGAGCAGGTGCACAGCCGCCCGCTGCTGGTGGTGCCGCCGCAGATCAACAAGTTCTACGTGTTCGACCTGAGCCCGGAGAAGAGCCTGGCGCGCTTCTGCCTGCGCTCGCAGCAGCAAACTTTCATCATCAGTTGGCGCAACCCGACCAAGGCCCAGCGCGAGTGGGGCCTGTCCACCTATATCGACGCCCTCAAGGAAGCGGTCGACGCGGTGCTGGCGATCACCGGCAGCAAGGACCTGAACATGCTCGGCGCCTGCTCCGGCGGCATCACCTGCACCGCGCTGGTGGGCCACTACGCGGCCCTGGGCGAGAAGAAGGTCAACGCCCTCACGCTACTGGTCAGCGTGCTCGACACCACCATCGACACTGAGGTGGCGCTGTTCGTCGACGAGCAGACGCTGGAGGCGGCCAAGCGCCACTCCTACCAGTCGGGGGTGCTCGAGGGCAGCGACATGGCCAAGGTGTTCGCCTGGATGCGCCCCAACGACCTGATCTGGAACTACTGGGTCAACAACTACCTGCTGGGCAATTCACCGCCCGTGTTCGACATCCTGTTCTGGAACAACGACACCACGCGCCTGCCGGCCGCCTTCCACGGCGACCTGATCGAAATGTTCAAGAACAACCCGCTGATCCGCGCCAACGCCCTGGAGGTGTGCGGCACCGCCATCGACCTGAAGCAGGTCGACTGCGACATCTTCAGCGTCGCCGGCACCGCCGACCACATCACCCCGTGGCAGTCGTGCTACCGCTCGGCGCACCTGTTCGGCGGCAAGATCGAATTCGTGCTGTCCAACAGCGGCCATATCCAGAGCATCCTCAACCCGCCGGGCAACCCCAAGGCGCGCTTCATGACCGGTGAAGACCGCCCGGACGACCCGCTGGCCTGGCAGGAGAACGCGGTCAAGCACGCCGACTCCTGGTGGCTGCACTGGCAGACGTGGCTGGGCGAGCGCGCCGGGGACCTGAAGAAGGCGCCAACCCGGCTGGGCAACCGCAGCTACAGCGCAGGCGAGGCCGCACCGGGAACCTACGTGCACGAGCGTTGAGCCCAACCGCCGCGGTGTGCCGGCAGGCGCATCGCGGCGCTACCTTCACCCCAGAGTCACGCGTATGCCGCAACCCTACATCTTCCGCACCGTCGAGCTGGACGACCAGTCCATCCGCACCGCGGTGCGCCCGGGCAAGCCGCACCTGACGCCGCTGCTGATCTTCAACGGCATCGGCGCCAACCTCGAACTGGTGTTCCCGTTCATCGAGGCGCTGGACCCGGACCTGGAGGTCATTGCCTTCGACGTGCCCGGGGTCGGCGGTTCTTCGACGCCACGCCACCCCTACCGCTTCCCAGGCCTGGCCAAGCTGACCGCGCGCATGCTCGACTACCTGGACTACGGCCAGGTCAACGCCATCGGCGTGTCCTGGGGGGGTGCGCTGGCCCAGCAGTTCGCCCACGACTACCCCGAACGCTGCAAGAAGCTGGTGTTGGCCGCCACCGCCGCCGGTGCGGTGATGGTGCCGGGCAAGCCCAAGGTGCTGTGGCTGATGGCCAGCCCCCGGCGTTACATCCAGCCCTCCCACGTGATCCGCATCGCCCCCATGATTTATGGCGGCGCCTTTCGTCGCGACCCGGACCTGGCGCTGCACCACGCCTCGAAGGTGCGCTCCGGCGGCAAGATGGGCTACTACTGGCAGCTGTTCGCCGGGCTCGGCTGGACCAGTATCCACTGGCTGCACAAGATCCAGCAGCCGACCCTGGTACTGGCCGGCGACGACGACCCGCTGATCCCCCTGGTCAACATGCGCCTGCTGGCCTGGCGGATTCCC
Organism: Pseudomonas parasichuanensis; assembly: GCF_021601385.1. Lineage (GTDB taxonomy): Bacteria > Pseudomonadota > Gammaproteobacteria > Pseudomonadales > Pseudomonadaceae > Aquipseudomonas > Aquipseudomonas parasichuanensis. Next base: position 196,517 of record NZ_BQHO01000006.1, read on the forward strand.
AACGCCCAGCTACACATAATCGACGATGGCCACCTGTTCCTGATCACCCGGGCCGAGGCCGTCGCCCCGATCATCATGAAATTCCTCCAGCAAGAGCGCCAGCGCGCGGTCATGCACCCCCGGCCCGCCAGCGGCGGCTGATGCCGGCCCCGCGCATGGAGTACGCGCGGACCTTCTTGCTGTGTTCTGACGATGGAGTGTTGGCATGAAAGACAAACCGGCAACAGGGACGACACCGATCCCGGCCACCAGCATGAACGTGCGCAACGCCATCACTGGCCTGCGTGGCCGCGACCTGATTTCGACGCTGCGCCATGTCGGCCGCCATGGCCTGCGCCACCCGTTGCACACGGCAAAACACTTGCTGGAGCTGGGCGGCACCCTGGGCCGGGTGATGCTCGGCGACACCCCGTTCCAACCGCACGCGCGCGACAGCCGCTTCAGCGACCCCACCTGGAGCCAGAACCCGTTCTACCGGCGCAGCCTGCAGGCCTACCTGGCCTGGCAGAAACAGACCCGCCTGTGGGTCGAGGAAAGCTCGCTGTCCCACGATGACCGCGTTCGCGCGCAGTTCCTGTTCAACCTGATCAACGACGCCATCGCCCCCAGCAACTCGCTGCTCAACCCGCTGGCGGTCAAGGAGCTGCTCAACACCGGCGGCCAGAGCCTGCTAAGGGGCGTGAGCCATCTACTGGACGACCTGCGCCACAACGACGGGCTGCCACGCCAGGTGGACGAGCGCGCCTTCGAGGTCGGCGGCAACCTCGCCGCCACGCCTGGCGCGGTGGTGTTTCGCAATGAGCTGCTGGAGCTGATCCAGTACAAGCCGATGAGCGAAAAGCAGTACGCCCGGCCCGTGCTGGTGGTGCCGCCACAGATCAACAAGTTCTACATCTTCGACCTCGGCCCGACCAACAGCTTCGTCCAGTACATGCTCAAGAACGGCCTGCAGGTGTTCATGATCAGCTGGCGCAACCCCGACCCGCGCCACCGCGAGTGGGGCCTGTCGAGCTACGTGCAGGCCCTCGAAGAAGCGCTCAACGCCTGCCGCAGCATCAGCGGTAGCCGCGATCCCAACCTGATGGGCGCCTGTGCCGGCGGCCTGACCATGGCTGCGCTGCAGGGCCACCTGCAAGCCAAGAACCAACTGCGCAAGGTGCGCAGCGCCACCTACCTGGTGAGCCTGCTCGACAGCCAGTTCGACAGCCCGGCCAGCCTGTTCGCCGACGAACAGACCCTCGAGGCGGCCAAGCGCCGCTCGTACCAGCGCGGTGTGCTCGACGGCGGTGAAGTGGCGCGGATCTTCGCCTGGATGCGGCCCAACGACCTGATCTGGAACTACTGGGTCAACAACTACCTGATGGGCAAGACGCCGCCGGCCTTCGACATCCTCTACTGGAACGCCGACAACACCCGCCTGCCGGCCGCCCTGCACGGCGACCTGCTGGACTTCTTCAAGCACAACCCACTGCCCCACGCCGACGGCCTGGAGGTGTGCGGCACCCCCATCGACCTCAAGCAGGTCGACCTCGACAGCTTCACCGTGGCCGGCAGCAACGACCACATCACCCCCTGGGACGCGGTGTACCGCTCGGCGTTGCTGCTGGGGGGCGATCGGCGCTTCGTGCTGTCGCACAGCGGGCATATCCAGAGCATCATCAACCCGCCCGGCAACCCCAAGGCCTACTACCTGGAAAACCCCAAGCTGTCCGGCGACCCGCGCGCCTGGTTCTATGATGCCGAGCGCCGCGACGGCAGCTGGTGGCCGCAGTGGCTGGAGTGGATAAGCCAGCGCTCCGGCACGCTCAAGGCACCGCGCAACGAGCTGGGCAACGCCACCTATCCACCGCTGGGCCCCGCGCCAGGCACCTACGTACTGGCACGCTGACCGGATGAAAACCCGCGACCGCATCCTCGAATGCGCCCTGCTGCTGTTCAACCGCCAGGGCGAACCTAACGTCTCGACCCTGGAGATCGCCAACGAACTGGGGATCAGCCCGGGCAACCTGTACTACCACTTCCACGGCAAGGAGCCATTGGTGATCGGCCTGTTCGAGCGCTTCGAAGAACAGCTGATGCCGCTGCTCGACCCGCCTCTGGACGTGCGCCTGGACGCCGAGGACTACTGGCTGTTCCTGCACCTGATCGTCGAGCGCATGGCCCAGTACCGGTTCTTGTTCCAGGACCTGTCGAACCTCACCGGGCGCCTGCCCAAGCTGGCGCGCGGCGTGCGCAGCCTGATCAACGCGCTCAAGCGCACCCTCGCCGCACTGCTGGCCAGCCTCAAGGGCCAGGGCCTGGTGACCAGCGAAACCCAAGCATTGGGGCAGTTGGTGGAGCAGATAGCCCTGACCCTGATCTGTTCGCTGGATTACCAGCGGGTGATTGGCCGTGAGGGCGATGTAGGGGTGGTGGTGTACCAGGTGATGATGCTGGTGGCGCCGCACTTGCAGGCGCCGGCGCGCACGGCGGCGGAGCAGTTGGCGATGCGCTATCTGGAAGGATGAAATGATCGCGCTGTAGGAGCGGCCTTGTGCCGCGAAAAGGTAGCGGAGCAGTCCTCGGTATTCGGCTCTGGTGCTGCAATCGCCGGGGCCGCTTCGCAGCCCGTTCGCGGCACAAGGCCGCTCCTACAGGGATAGCGTAAACCTGTAGGAGCGGCCTTGTGCCGCGATGAAGGCGACGCGGTATCAGGCCTGGGCGGCCGCGTTTACCGGTGCCGACGGGGTGGCGCTGGCCGGGGCCGCGCTGGGTGCCGGGGCCGCGGTGGCGGCGGGTGCCGCTGCTGCCGGCTTGGCTGGCGCAGGCTTGGCCGCAGCCGGTTTCTTCACCGCAGGCTTCTTCGCCGCTGCCGGTTTGGCCGCAGGCTTGGCCGCAGCCGGCTTGGCCGCAGCGGTTTTAACCGCAGGCTTGGCCGCCGGTTTCGCCGCAGCGGTCTTGGCGGCCGGTTTGGCGGCGGCTTTGGCCAGAGGCTTGGCGGCGGTCTTGCTGGCGGCGGCCTTGGAGATCGGGGTCACCGAAGCACCGGTGAGTTTCTCGATCTGCTTGGTCAGCGTGTCGACCTGCTGGTGCAGGGCCTTGATCTCGTTGCGGCTGGGCACGCCCAGGCGCGAGATGGCGCTGTTCAGGCGCTTGTCGAAGGCTTCTTCGAGTTCGCTCCACTTGCCCAGGGCGCGTTCCTTGACGTCCGATACCCGCGAGGTGGTGGCGGACTTGGCCGAGTCGGCCGCCGAGTCGACGCTTTTCTTCGCCTGCTTCTCGGCCTTCTCGCCATCCTTCACCAGCGAATCGAACAACTTCGGGCCGTCCTGGTCGACCTTGGAATAGATACCCAGGCCAGCCAACCAGATCTTGCGGGAGTACTTCTCGATTCCGCCGATCCAGGAGCTGCCTTCTTTCTCGGTGTTCTTCTTGCCAGCCATCCTGCTCTCCTTATGGTTTGTGCGCGACGCGCTCGAGCAGCTCGTGCAGCTGTTCAAGCTTGATGGACAACGCCTCAACGTCATGTTTAGACGGAATGCCGAGGCGATTCAAGGCGCGGCCGACGCGCTCGTCGAAGGCTTTCTCGATTTTGTCCAGCTGGACCTCGACCTTGCCCCGCACGCGGGTCACTTCCTGGCCGGCTTCTTCGATCTGGTGGTTGGCGGCATCGAGCTCTTTATGGATACGTTTCTTGCCGCGTTTCTCGACGCCTTCACCGGCCTTGACCAGTTCCTTGAAGTAGTCGGAGCCTTCCTGGCCAACACGGGCGTAAGCGCCGATGCCCGCCAGCCAGATCTTGCGCGCGTAGCCGCGCACTTCGCCCAGGGTGCCCTGGGCGTCGTCCTGCTTGAGATTCACTTTGGCCATGCTCTGTACCTCATGCTCGTTTGGGGAGGGAGGATGGGCCCAGGGTGGTAGGGCTTGAGCGTGAAGGTAGGCAAAAAAATTAGAATCCTCACCCTAAGGTGGGATCAGACCAGGGCTTTATCCAGCGCCCGCTCGATCTCGCCCTTGATGGTGCCGCTCATCATCGACAGCATCATGCCCAGCTTGAGCTCCACGCGGATGCTGTCCTCACCGATATGCACGCTGCCATTGGCGCCGCTGCGGGTTACGTCGACGCGATCACCGTTCCAGCTGGCCTTGAGGTCGTATTCGCGGCTCAGCTTGTCCACCAGCGCTTCGGCCTTGGCACGGGCGGCTTCGCGGCCGAGGGAGTGTTTGCGTTCGACGCTGATCTGGGTCATGCGGGTGTTCCTGGATATGAAGACAATGGCCGCATTATGCCCCCGCCCGCCCGGCGACACACCCTGCCAAGACAAAACCGCCCGTAGCCCATAGAATGGCGGTAATTTTTTTCTGGTGAAGCGAAATGACCGACCAGCGCAAAGGCGACCACGCCGAACCCACCACCCACTTCGGCTACCAGGACGTGCCCGAGAGCCAGAAGGCGAAGAAAGTCGCCGAGGTGTTCCACTCCGTCGCCGCCAAGTACGACCTGATGAACGACGTGCTGTCCGGCGGCATGCACCGCCTGTGGAAGCGCTTCACCATCGAGCTGTCGGGCGTGCGCAGCGGCAACCGGGTGCTGGACATCGCCGGCGGTACCGGCGACCTGGCGGCCAAGTTCTCGCGCCTGGTCGGCCCGACCGGCCAGGTGGTACTGGCCGACATCAACGATTCGATGCTCAAGGTCGGCCGTGACCGCCTGCTCGACCGTGGCGTGGCCGGCAACATCGAGTTCGTCCAGGCCGACGCCGAGAAGCTGCCGTTCCCGGACAACCACTTCGACTGCGTGACCATCGCCTTCGGCCTGCGCAACGTGACGCACAAGGACGAAGCCATCCGCTCGATGCTGCGCGTGCTCAAGCCAGGCGGTCGCCTGCTGGTGCTGGAGTTCTCCAAACCCACCAACAAGCTGATGGCCAAGGCCTACGACGCCTACTCGTTCGCCTTCATGCCGCTGGCCGGCAAGCTGATCACCAACGACTCCGAGAGCTACCGTTACCTCGCCGAGTCGATCCGCATGCACCCCGACCAGGAAACGCTGAAAAGCATGATGGTCGAGGCCGGCTTCGACCGCGTCACCTACCACAACATGACCAGCGGCATCGTTGCCGTGCACCGGGGGATCAAACCCTGATGCTCCTGGCCGGCCTCCTCGCCAGCGTCGAACATGGCCTGAACCGGGTCCTGCGCATGGACAGCACGGCCCTGCCGCGGCTGGCCGCGCTGGAGGGCCAGGTGATCGAGATCGATTGCGTGCAGCCGGCCCTCAAGCTGTTCGTGCTGCCCGATGAAGAAGGCCTGATGCTGGCCGCCCACTGGGAGGGCGAGGTCGACTGCACCCTGCGCGCCCCGGCCGGGCGCTTGGCCCAGCTGGCCCTGAGCCAGGACAAGACTGCCGTGCTGCACAGCCCGCAGGTCGAACTGCATGGCGACAGCGCGGTGCTGCTCGACCTGTTCGGTGTGCTGCAGGACCTGGAGCTGGACTGGGAACACGAGCTGCAACGCTGGCTCGGCCCGGTACCGACCGCACTGCTCGCCGGCCATGTGCGCCTGCGCGCACGCTGGACCAAACAGGGCCTGGCCCGTTTCAGCCAGAACCTCTCCGAATACCTGGCCGAAGAGTCCCGCACCCTGGTCGGCAAACGCGAAGCCGAAGCGGCGTTCAGCGAACTCGATGCGCTGAAAGTCGACATCGAACGTCTCGAGGCGCGCCTGCGCCGCCTCGCCCACACTCTTGATACCAGCGATAACGCATGAAGCTGCTCGCCGTCCGCCGTCTGTTGCGCATCCAGCGCGTCGTGATCCGCTACCGCCTCGATGACCTGCTGTTCGAACAGCCCCTGCTGCCCTGGTGGTTGGCCAGCCTGCGCCTGCTGATGCCCTGGCGCTGGCTGCCGCGCAAACCCCTCGAGCTCAGCCGCGGCGCGCGCATGCGCCTGGCGCTGCAGGACCTGGGGCCGATCTTCATCAAGTTCGGCCAGCTGCTGTCTACCCGCCGCGACCTGCTGCCCACCGACATCGCCGACGAGCTGATGCTGCTGCAGGACCGGGTACCGCCGTTCGACCCGCAGCACGCCGTGGCGCTGATCGAAGAACAGCTCGGCGCCAAGGTTGGCGAGGTGTTCAGCCGTTTCGACGTCGAACCGCTGGCCTCTGCCTCGGTGGCCCAGGTGCACGCCGCACGCTTGAAAAGCGGCGAGGAAGTGGTGGTCAAGGTGGTACGCCCGGGCCTGAAGCCGGTGATCGCCCAGGACCTGGCCTGGCTGTTCCTGATCGCCAAGGCCGCCGAGCGCGCCTCGGCCGATGCCCGCCGCCTGCACCCGGTAGAGATCGTCGGCGACTACGAAAAAACCATCTACGACGAGCTCGACCTGCTGCGCGAGGCGGCCAACGCCAGCCAGCTGCGACGCAACTTCGAAGGCTCCGAGCTGATGTACGTGCCCCAGGTGTACTGGGACTTCTGCCGGCCCAAGGTGCTGGTGATGGAGCGCATCTACGGCGTGCCGGTGACCGACATGGCCACCCTGGCCGACCAGCGCACCGACATGAAGCTGCTGGCCGAGCGCGGTGTCGAGGTGTTCTTTACCCAGGTGTTCCGCGACAGCTTCTTCCACGCCGACATGCACCCGGGCAACATCTTCGTCAGCACGGTCAAGCCGTGGAGCCCGCAGTACATCGCCATCGACTGCGGCATCGTCGGCAGCCTCACCGCCGAGGATCAGGACTACCTGGCGCGCAACCTGATCGCCTTCTTCAAGCGCGACTACCGCCGCGTGGCGCAACTGCACATCGACTCGGGCTGGGTGCCGGCGCAGACCAAGGTCAACGAGTTCGAAGCGGCGATCCGCACCGTGTGCGAGCCGATCTTCGAAAAACCGCTCAAGGACATCTCCTTCGGCCAGGTGCTGATGCGCCTGTTCCAGACCGCCCGGCGCTTCAACATGGAAGTCCAGCCGCAACTGGTGCTGCTGCAGAAGACCCTGCTCAACATCGAAGGCCTGGGCCGCCAGCTGTACCCCGACCTGGACCTGTGGAGCACCGCCAAGCCGTTCCTCGAACGCTGGATGCGCGAGCGCATGAGCCCCAAGGCGGTGTTCGGCAACCTGTACAGCCAGGCCGAGCAACTGCCGCACCTGGCCGACATGACCCGCGACCTGCTCGAACGCCTGTCGCAGCCGCACCTGCACGATCCGCAACTGCCCGAGCGCCGTCGCCAGGGCGACAACTGGGCGCTGCGCCTGCTCGGTGCCGGCCTGCTGGCCGGCGGCGCCACGCTCGCCGCCGGCGCCGTGAGCCTGAGCGCCCCGGCGGCGTGGCCGGCCTGGTTGATGCTGGCCGCAGGCTTGTACCTGATCGTGCGCCGATAGCCAGCCGCGCGGCTGGCTGGCACACTAGCGCACAGGGGCCCGGTACGGGAGCGGGCCCGGTTTGGAGTCGACGATGAAAGACTGGCTGGACGAGATCAAGTGGAACAGCGATGGCCTGGTACCGGCCATTGCCCAGGACCACAAGACCGGGCGCGTGCTGATGATGGCCTGGATGAACCGTGAATCCCTCGTGCTGACCGCCGCCGAAAACCGCGCCATCTACTGGTCGCGTTCGCGGGGCAAGCTGTGGCGCAAGGGCGAAGAGTCGGGCCATGTGCAAAAGCTGCATGAAATGCGCCTGGACTGCGACGCCGACGTGATCATCCTGATGGTCGAGCAGCTGGGCCATATCGCCTGTCATACCGGCCGCGAAAGCTGCTTCTACCGCGTTTTCGAAGACGGCCAGTGGAAAATCGTCGATCCGGTCCTCAAGGACCCGGACGCCATCTACAGCGCAGGACACTGAACATGAGCGACACGCTGAACCGCCTCGCCGAAGTGCTGGAAGAACGCAAGCACGCCGCCCCCGACAGCAGCTATGTGGCCAGCCTCTATCACAAGGGCCTGAACAAGATCCTCGAAAAGCTCGGCGAAGAGTCGATCGAGACCATCATCGCCGCCAAGGATGCCGCTGCCAGCAAGGATTACAGCGATGTAATCTATGAGACCGCCGACCTGTGGTTTCATAGCCTGGTCATGCTCAGCGCGCTGGGCCAGCACCCGCAGGCGGTGCTCGATGAGCTGGAGCGCCGTTTCGGGCTATCCGGCCATGATGAGAAGGCGGCGCGACAGCCGTCTGCCTGAATGATTGCCGGGGGCGCTGTGCGCCCCTTTCGCGGCACAAGGCCGCTCCTACACAGGGGGCAGTGTCGCCTGAATGATTCGCTGAACCCTGTAGGAGCGGCCTTGTGCCGCGAAGGGCTGCAAGGCAGCCCCCAGGGCCCGATAGACCGACACACATTTTTCAGGAGTACGAAATGGGTATTTTTGACTGGAAACACTGGATCGTCCTGCTGGTCGTCGTCGTGCTGGTGTTCGGCACCAAGAAGCTGAAAAACTTCGGCAGCGACCTGGGCGAGTCGATCAAGGGCTTTCGCAAGGCCATGAACGAAGAAGAAACCAAGCCGGCCGAACAGACCCCGCCGCCCGCCCAGCCCGTGCCACCGGTGCAGAACACCGCCCAGCAGGCCCAGGGCCACACCATCGAGGGCCAGGCGCAGCCGGTCCAAGAGCCGCAGCGGAAAGACTGACCCATGTTCGGCATCAGTTTCAGCGAGCTGCTGCTCGTCGGCCTGGTCGCCCTGCTGGTGCTCGGCCCCGAGCGCCTGCCGGGCGCCGCGCGCACCGCAGGCCTGTGGATCGGCCGGCTCAAGCGCAGCTTCAACGCGATCAAGATGGAGGTCGAGCGCGAAATCGGCGCCGACGACATCCGCCGCCAGCTGCACAACGAGCACATCCTGCAGATGGAACAGGAAGCCAAGCGCATCCTCAATCCGCTGGCGCCGCCTGTCGCCCAACCCGGCACTGATGCATCCGCAGCCCCCGCAGCACCCGCCGCCGACGCAGCGCCGACAGCTCCTGCCGCTGCGCCGCAACCCTCCGAGCCGCCCCAAACGCCGCGAGCCCCATGAGCGAGAATCCGGAAAACGACCAGCCAATGCCGCTGGTTTCGCACCTGACCGAGCTGCGCACCCGCCTGTTGCGTTGCGTCGCCGCCATCTTCCTGATCTTCGCCGGGCTGTTCTCCTTCGCCCAGCAGATCTACACCCTGGTGTCGGCGCCACTGCGCGCGCACCTGCCGGCCAACGCGACGATGATCGCCACCGACGTGGCCTCGCCGTTCCTCACGCCGTTCAAGCTGACCATGATCGTCTCGCTGTTCCTGGCGATCCCGTTCATCCTCCAGCAGATCTGGGGCTTCATCGCGCCGGGGCTGTACCGCCACGAAAAACGCATCGCCATCCCGCTGCTGGTGTCGAGCATCTTCCTGTTCTACGCCGGCATGGCCTTCGCCTACTTCCTGGTGTTCCCGCTGATCTTCGGCTTCTTCGCCAGCGCCACCCCCGAAGGCGTGTCGATGATGACCGACATCGCCAGCTACCTCGACTTCGTCATGACCTTGTTCTTCGCCTTCGGCGTGGCCTTCGAGATCCCGGTGGCCGTGGTGCTGCTGGTGTGGATCGGTGTGGTCGATGTGCAGTACCTGAAGAAGATCCGCCCGTACGTGATCATCGGCTGCTTCGTGGTCGGCATGGTGCTGACGCCGCCGGACATCTTCTCCCAGACCCTGCTGGCCGTGCCCATGTGGCTGTTGTTCGAGATCGGCGTGCTGTGCGGCAGCCTGATCCGCAAGCGCAGCCACGAACGCGACGAACAAAACCAAGACCACAACGACCAACCGCCTGCGACCCAACCGTGAACCTGTTGCTTCTTGAAGAGGCCGACTTCGTGTCGGCCGACCGCGTCATCCTCGCCGACCGCCGTTTCACCCACATGCAGCAAATCCACGGCGTGGCGGTGGGCGACAGCCTGCGCGTCGGGCGTATCAACGGCTTGATGGGCAAGGCCGAAGTTGTCCGCCTCGCAGGCCATGAAGCCGAGCTTCAGGTAGCTTTCGACCAGCCGCCACCGGCCAAGCTGCCGCTCACCCTGGTGCTGGCCGTGCCCCGGCCGAAAATGCTCCGCCGGCTGTTCCAGACCATCGCCACCCTGGGCGTTCCCCGGCTGATCCTGGTCAACAGCTACAAAGTCGAGAAGAGTTTCTGGCAGACGCCGTTCCTCAACCCCGAAACGATCCGCGAAAACCTCATCCTGGGCCTGGAGCAGGCCCGCGACACGGTCTTGCCTGAGGTCATCATCGAAAAACGCTTCAAACCGTTCGTCGAAGATCGCCTGCCCGCCATCGCTGCCGGCACCCTCGGCCTGGTCGGCCACCCCGGCCCCTACCCGGCCTGCCCGCGCGCAGTGGAAGGCCCGGTAACCCTGGCGATCGGCCCCGAAGGCGGCTGGATCCCGTATGAAGTCGACCTGCTGCACAAGGCCGGCCTGGCCCCCGTGCAATTGGGTGATCGCATCTTGCGGGTCGAGACCGCGGTTACCGCCCTGCTATCGCGAATTTTCTGACAGACGGGTCAGCTTTTGCCCATCAAGTTTCCCCGACGCACGCCGATGGCCTTGGCAACAAAACAATAATCCGCACTGCCACGCGCCGGGGAGTCGTCTATGTACCGTTGGTTTGCCCAGTCACTCGGGAATGTAAGCGTCAATCGCAAATTGGGGATCGGCTTCGGCCTGGTGCTGCTGCTCACCCTGGGTATCACCTTCACCGGGTGGATGGGCATCGACAGCGTGACCAGCCGGGGCGATAAGCTCGGTAATATCTCGGTGATCCACCAGTACACCCAGGACCTGCGCCTTGCTCGCCAGCAGTACGAGCGCAACCGCGACGAGGCCTCGGTGGCCGAGCTGGACAAAGCCCTGGCCAACCTCGAACGCCAGGTACAGCTGATGCTCGGCCAGATCGAGCAGCCCGCCGACCGCCAGCGCCTTGACCAGCAACAGGACGCCATACGCCAATACCAACAGGCCTTTAGCGAGCTCAAGCAGGCCGGCCAGCGCCGCGAAGCCAGCCGTGGCCTGCTGGGCGACAGCGCCGACAAGGCCGCTGCGCTGATCGGCAAAGCCCAGCAGCGCCTGCTGCAGGGCGGCGATATCCAGCAATACCAACAAACGGTGGAAACCAGCGCCTTGCTGCAACAGGCGCGCTTCCAGGTGCGCGGCTACACCTACAGCGGCAAGGCCGAGTTCCAGCAGACCGCGCTCACCGCCATCGACCAGGCCATGGCCGTGCTCAAGGCCTTGCCGGCCAAGCTCCCCGCCGAGTACGCCGCCAGCCTCGACGATGCCAGCGAAGCCCTGGCTGCCTACCGTGACGCGGTGAACCAGTTCGGCAGTGCCCAGTCCGCCAGCGAACAGGCCCTGCAGCGCATGGCCGCCCAAGGCCAGCTGCTGCTCAGCACCAGCCAGGAAATGACCCTGTCGCAGACCCAGGTCCGCGACCTGGGCACCCAACAGGCCAAGACCCTGCTCGCCGGTGCCACCGCCCTGGCCCTGCTGCTGGGTGTGCTGGCCGCATTGGCCATCACCCGGCAGATCATCGTGCCCCTGCGCCAGACCCTGACCGCTGCCGAGCGCGTGGCCAATGGCGACCTCAGCCAGGACCTGCAGGCGGACCGGCGCGACGAGCTGGGCCAGTTGCAAGCCAGCATGCAGCGCATGACCCAGGGCCTGCGCCAGTTGATCAGCGGCATCGGCGATGGCGTGACGCAGATCGCCAGCGCCGCCGAAGAGCTGTCGGCAGTGACCGAGCAGACCAGCGCCGGGGTGAACAACCAGAAAGTCGAGACCGACCAGGTGGCCACGGCCATGAATGAGATGGCCGCCACGGTGCAGGAAGTCGCACGCAACGCCGAGCAGGCCTCGGAAGCGGCGCTGATGGCCGACCAGCAGGCCCGCGAGGGCGACAAGGTCGTCAGCGAGGCGATCACCCAGATCGAACGCCTGGCCCATGAAGTGGAGAACTCCAGCGAGGCAATGAACCAGCTCAAGGCCGAAAGCGACAAGATCGGCAGCGTGCTCGACGTGATCAAGTCGGTCGCACAACAGACCAACCTGCTGGCACTCAATGCCGCCATCGAAGCCGCCCGTGCCGGCGAAGCCGGGCGCGGTTTCGCCGTGGTCGCCGACGAGGTGCGCAGCCTGGCCCAGCGCACCCAGCAGTCGACCGAAGAGATCGAAGCACTGATCGCCGGCCTGCAAAATGGCACCCAGCGCGTGGCCAGCGTGATGGACAGCAGCCGCAGCCTCACCGACAGCAGCGTCGAGCTGACCCGCCGCGCCGGCGGTTCGCTGGATACCATCACCCGCACCGTGTCGTCGATCCAGGCGATGAACCAGCAGATCGCCACCGCTGCCGAGCAGCAGAGTGCGGTGGCCGAGGAGATCAACCGCAGCGTGATGAACGTACGCGATATCTCCGACCAAACCTCCGCCGCCAGTGAAGAGACCGCCAGTTCCAGCGTCGAGTTGGCACGGCTGGGCACCCATCTGCAGGGTCTGGTCGCCAAGTTCCGGTTGTAACAGTGCTCGCGTAAATTTCGCAGGACGCTTCCAAGGTGAAATTTCCTAGCCTCCACTAGGAAATTTCCCGCGCGATTTGCAGGTCCAGTCCGACCCCACTCCGGCCGATGAGCACTCTGTCATCACTCACCGGAGATCCACCATGCTCGGACCGCTCAACCGCCTGCTCGGCCACCTCAGCGTGCGCCTGAAACTGGCCCTCGGCTTTGCCGTGGTACTGCTGCTCACCCTGCTGACCACCCTGACCGGCTGGCAGGCCCTGAGTGATGCCATCGATCGCTCGGAGAAGCTCAGCCAGATCGCCCAGCTCAACGAGCTCAGCAAGGACCTGCGTGCCGAACGCATCACCTTCCGCGTGCTCAACGACGATCAAAGCCGCACGCAGCTTGGCCAGACCATCACGCAGCTCGAAGCCTTGATCGAAACCATGCGCCCACGCTACCTGTCCCCGGAGAACGTGCGCCTGATCGCCGAGAAGCGCGATTACGTCGCACGCTACCGGGCCGACTTCGAAAAATTGCAGCAGGCTGTGGCCACACGCCAGCAGCAAAGCACAGCCCTGCAGCATCAAGAATCCGAGCAGGACAAGCACATCAGCGCCCTGCAAGCTGAACTGGTCAAGCGCTTGAGCCAGCTCGACCAACCGGCCGCCCAGGGCCAGGCACTCACCCTCATCGATACACTCAACCGCCATGTGGAAATGGCCAACCAGCGCGCCGCCATCCCCGCCTACTACAGCGAACCGCTGCAAGCCTTCGAGGATGTCGGCCAACCCGCCATGGATGCAGCGCAAGCCACGCTCGGGCAACTTGACCAGCTGGTACGGCGCCTGGGCCTGGATGAACGCCTGACCGCCCCCGTGACTGACAGCGTGGCCCGGTACCGCGAGCAGCTGCGCCAGTACGCGCGCTCAGCGATCGCCGTGGAGCTGCTGCAAAACGACATGGAGCAGCTGGGCGACCGGATCACCACCAGCAGCCGCGAACTCAGCGACAACCAGATTGCACTGCGCGACGAACAGGCGCTGGCCTCCCGCAGCCTGATGACCAGCGTCGCCCTGCTCGCCCTGCTGATCGGCAGCTTGGCGGCCTGGCTGATCAGCCAACAGATCACCGCACCGCTGAAACAGACACTGCTCCAGGCCGAACGTATCGCCAAGGGCGACTTGAGCCAGGCCGACGACGTCACCCGCAGCGACGACCTTGGGCAACTGCAAGGCAGCATGCGTAGCATGACCCTGAGCCTGCGCGAGTTGCTGGGCGGCATCGACCACGGCGTCAACCGCCTGTCACAAGCGGTGGACGAGCTGGCGACGGTCAGCGAGCAGACCCAGCAGCGGGTCGGCCAGCAGAAGGAAGAGACCGACCAGGTGGCCACGGCCATGAACCAGATGAGCGCCACCGTGCAGGAAGTGGCTCACAACGCCGAGCAAGCCTCCCAGGCCGCGACCACCGCTGATCATCAAGCACAGCTGGGCGACCAGGTGGTTGCCCAGGCCATCGAGCGTATCGAGCAATTGGCCGGGCAGATGGAGCACTGCCAGCAGGCCATGACCCACTTGGCGCAGGAGAGCCAGCGCATCGGCTCGATCCTCGATGTGATCAAGTCGGTGTCCGAGCAGACCAACCTGCTGGCCCTCAACGCGGCCATCGAAGCGGCCCGGGCCGGCGAGGCCGGCCGCGGTTTTGCCGTGGTGGCCGACGAAGTGCGCGGCCTGGCCCAGCGTACCCAGCAGTCGACCGAAGAGATCGAGCAACTGATCGGTAACCTGCACAGCGGCACCGAGCAGGTTATGGGCCTGCTCGACGACAGCAAGCGCCTTACCGGGCAAAGCGTCGAGCTCAGCCGCAAGGCCGGTGAAGCACTCGGGCAGATCACCGCGACGGTCTCGACCATCCAGGGCATGAACCAGCAGATCGCTACCGCCAGCGAAGAGCAGAGTGTGGTGGCTGAGCAGATCAACCGCAGTGTGATGAACGTGCGCGAGGTGTCGGACCAGACCAGCACGGCCAGTGAGCAGACGGCGGCGTCCAGTGTTGAGCTGGGGCAGTTGGGGCGGGAATTGCGGGGGCTGGTGGGGCGGTTCAGCCTTTAGCCTTGTGGCCTGTAGCAGCTAGCACCGTCACCTGTAGGAGCGGCCTTGTGCCGCGAAAGGGCCGCAAAGCGGCCCCGCGATCTATGTGGCGCCGCCAATACCGGGGGGCTGCTGTGCAGCCCTTTCGCGGCGCAAGGCCACTCCTACAGGGTTCGTGCAAGCCTTCAGACTGAGATCACAACACCTGGCGCAGGAAGGCCTGTGCCCGTGGATCCTGGGGCGCGTCGAAGAACTGCCCTGGCGGCGAATCCTCCAGCAGCTTGCCGTGGTCGAAGAACAGCACCCGGTCCGCCACTTCACGGGCGAAGCCCATTTCGTGGGTCACGCAGACCATGGTCATGCCCTCTTGCGCGAGGGTCTTCATCACGTCCAGCACCTCGCCGACCATCTCCGGGTCGAGCGCCGAGGTGGGCTCGTCGAACAGCATCACCTTGGGTTCCATCGCCAGGGCGCGGGCAATCGCCACCCGCTGCTGCTGGCCACCGGACAGGCGCGAGGGGTACTCGTTGGCCTTCTGCGAGATACCGACCTTCTGCAACAACGCCAGGGCCTTGGCTTCACGCTCGGCCTTGCCGCGCTTGCGCACCACCTTCTGTGCCAGGCACAGGTTCTCCAGCACGGTCATGTGCGGGAACAGGTTGAAGTGCTGGAACACCATGCCGACTTCGCGGCGGTAAGCGTTGATGTCGGTTTTCGGGTCGGCCAGCTGCAGGCCGTCGATGGCCACATGGCCCTGGTCGAAATGCTCCAGGCCGTTGAGGCAGCGCAGGAAGGTCGACTTGCCCGAACCGGACGGGCCGAGCACCACCACCACTTCGCCCTTGGCGACCTGGGTGGTGACGTTGTCCACCGCACGCACCACCTGGCCGCGGGTGTCGAAGACTTTCAGCAGGTCACGGACTTCAATCACTTTGCGCAAGCCTCCGCTCGAGCCGGCTGGCGATGTGCGACAGCGGCAGGTTGATCAGCAGGTACAGGCCTGCCACGCAGAACCAGATCTCGAAGGTCGAGAACGAAGTGGTGATGGCTTCGCGGCCGCTCTTGGTCAGCTCGGTGATGGCGATCACCGACACCAGCGAGGTGTCCTTGACCAGGCTGATGAACTGCCCGGCCAGCGGTGGCAGCACGCGCTTGAACGCTTGCGGCAGGATCACGTGGCGCATCGACTGGGCGCCGTTCAGGCCCAGCGAGCGTGCGGCTTCGTTCTGACCTTTGGCAATCGACTGCACGCCAGCGCGGACGATCTCGGCCACGTAAGCGCCAGTAAACAGCGCAAGCGCGGCGACACCAGCGAACTCGCGGCTCAGATTGAGCACGGTGCCGATGAAGAAGTAGAAGATGAAGATCTGCACCAGCAGCGGCGTGCCGCGCACCAGTTCGACGTAGACCGTGGACAGGTCGCGTAGCGTGGGGTTGCTCGACAACCGGCACAACCCGGCAAACAGGCCGATCACCAGGCCCAGGGCACCGGAGACCACCGACAGCCACAGCGTGGTCCACAGGCCCCACGCCAGCGGGCCGGCGGCCCAGTGGCGGGTGACGCCGATGGCATCGCCCTCGGCGACGTCGTCGCCACGGGCCAGCAGCATGCTGTCCTTGGCCACTTCGACCACCTGGGTGTCGCCGCTTTCATCCTTCAGGGTGACCCGGGCGTTGTCGCCGGACACCACGATTTCCTCGACCGTGCCTGGGTTGGCGGCACGCTGGGTTTCCTCGGCCTTGTAGGCGAAGTATTGCGGAACACGGTTCCAGCGCCACTCGTAGGAAATCATCGAGGTGGCCATGTACAGGCTGAACGCCAGGCCCACCAGGACCAGCGCGGTCAGCCCATGCCAGGGCCACTGTGCTTTCTTGTGTTTGATCACGTGGGGTACTTCCGTAAATGCGAAACGCGCTAGGTGAGCTTGGGTGGTGGCCAGTGAGGTTGCGTAAACTTCTTCGCGGGTAAACCCGCTCCCACAGGCATCGCAAAACCCTGTGGGAGCGGGTTTACCCGCGAAGAGGCCGGCGAATACAGCCGCTGTCCTCGACCAACCACCCTCGGCGTCACCTGCGCGTCGGGGTCAAAGCCTGGGCTTGTGGCCTGGGCCTTATTCCATTTCCTTCAGCCAGTCCTTGTTCTTGAACCACTTGTCGTGGATTCGATCGTAGGTCCCGTCATGCTTGATCTGGTGCAGGAAGTTGTTGATGAAGTTGATGCTGTCGTAGTCGCCTTTCTTCAGGCCGAAGGCCAGCGGCTCGTAGGTGAAGGGTTCTTCGAGGAACAGCAGCTTGCCGGCACCGGCCTTCTCCACCGCCACCACGTTGTAAGGGGCGTCGTAGACAAAGGCGTCGGCCTTGCCGTTGACCACGTCCATCACCGCTTCCTGCTCGTTGTCGTAGCCGTGGTACTTGGCTTTGCCGATCAGCTTCTTGGAAACCATCTCGCCGGTGGTGCCAAGCTTGGAGGTGATGCGGTACTTCTCGTTGTTCAGGTCCTTGTACGACTTGATCTCGCCTGCCAGTTCCTTGCGGATCAGCAGGGTCTGGCCGACCACGATGAAGGGTTCGCTGAAGTTCAGGCGCAGGTTGCGCTCTTGGGTCAGGGTCATGCCGCTGCCGATGAAGTCGAACTTGTCGGTGAGCAGGGCCGGGATGATGCCGTCATAGGCGGTGGAGACGGTCTCCAGCTTCACGCCCATGGACTTGGCCATGGCCTTGAGGATGTCGACTTCGAAGCCGATGATCTCGCCGCGCTTGTTGGTCATCTCGAACGGCATGTAGGTCGGGTCCATGCCGACCCGCAGGGTGCCGCGCTTGACCGCGTCGTCGATGGCGCCGGCCTGGGCGGCGGTTACCGCGATGAGCGCGGTCGCACCCACCAGCAGTCGCGACAGGTATTTCTTCATCATCACCAAGTCCCCTAGCAAGAAGTACGCAAATTTTTTTGTAGGCACGGCCTTACAGGCCGATGCGTTATGTCGGGTGGGATGCTAACGCATGCGCGGGCTGGGACCTAGGGCCGGGGGGGACTTTGTTGGCCAAAATCGAGGAGGGGCGAGGGCTTTGCCCTCGTTTCGCCGGCAAGCCGGCTCCCACAGGTATGGCGTTAGCCTTGACTCTGTGGGAGCTGGCTTGCCAGCGAAAGGGCCGCAAAGCGGCCCCAGCAGGCTCAAGCCAGGGCTGGCTGCGCCTCGTTCTCCGGATGCAACGGCAGCAGCGGCGAGTGCGGGTCGTTGTCGATCGACGCACGCCACACATCGATCCACGCCGCGTTGTGCTCGGCCCAGACCTGCCCGTGCAGGCGCGACAGTGCCACTGGGTCGCTCAGCAAGGCCAGGCGGGTGTTGCCGTCCAGGCCTTTGGGGCCCACTTCCAGCGCCTTGGCCACGCGTTCGGCACGCAGGGATTCGATCGCAGTGGACTGACCATGGCGCGCGGTGGCCATGGCGCAGGCCAGGGCGTTCTGGCGCGGGTCGACCACGGCGCGGACGAAACCGTCGTGCAGCGCGTGCCAGCGGTTCTCGTGGGTGTACTGGTCGGTGGCCAGCAGTTCCTGCGGCGTGGCGTACTCCTCGGGGATGAGGAACAGCTTCTCGTCCTTGGCCGCCAGGCCCAGGCGCGTGCGGCTGGAGATCACCGACACCGGGATCGACAGCAGCAGCGAACCAACGATCGGCGCCAGCCACCACAGGAAGCTTGGGTTCAGCCAGGCCACCAGCGCGGCCCAGGCAAAGCCCAGCAGGGTCTGTGGGCCGTGGCGACGCACCGCTTCGCTCCACGGCGTGGAGTCGTCGTCACGCTGCGGCGAGTTCCAGGTCGCGGCCCAGCCGAGGAACGCGGCCAGCACGAAACGGGTGTGGAAGATCATCCGCACCGGCGCCAGCAGCATGGAGAACAGCATCTCCATCAGCATCGACAGGGTGACCTTGATGCGCCCGCCAAACTCGGTGGCGCCCTTGGCCCAGATCAGGATGACGCTGAGCAGCTTGGGCAGGAACAGCAGCACGATGGTGGTGGAGAACAGCGCGATGGCTTTCTCCGGGTGCCACTGCGGCCACAGCGGGTAGAGCTGGAACGGCTCGATGAAGTACTGCGGCTCCATCAGGGTGTTGGTCGCCAGCAGCGCGGTCGACAGCACCAGGAACAGGAACCACAACGGCGCCGACAGGTACGACATCACCCCGGTGAGGAACACCGCACGGTGCACCGGGTGCATGCCCTTGACCAGGAACAGGCGGAAGTTCATCAGGTTGCCGTGGCACCAGCGGCGGTCACGCTTGAGCTCGTCGAGCAGGTTCGGCGGCAACTCTTCGTAGCTGCCCGGCAGGTCGTAGGCGATCCACACGCCCCAGCCGGCACGGCGCATCAGCGCGGCTTCGACGAAGTCGTGGGAGAGGATGGCCCCGGCGAACGCGCCCTTGCCCGGCAACGGCGCCAGGGCGCAGTGCTCGATGAACGGCTTCATGCGGATGATCGCGTTGTGGCCCCAGTAGTGCGACTCGCCCAGCTGCCAGAAGTGCAGGCCGGCGGTGAACAGCGGGCCGTACACGCGGGTGGCGAACTGCTGCATGCGCGCATACAGGGTGTCCATGCCCGAGGCTTTAGGGCCGGTCTGGATGATGCCGGCGTCCGGGTTGGCCTCCATCAGGCGCACCAGGCTGCTCAGGCACTCGCCACTCATGACGCTGTCGGCGTCGAGCACGACCATGTACTTGTACTCGCCACCCCAGCGACGGCAGAAGTCGTCGAGGTTGCCGCTCTTGCGCTTCACGCGGCGGCGGCGGCGGCGGTAGAAGATGCGGCCGAAGCCCTTGGCTTCACGGCACACGTCCAGCCAGGCCTGCTGTTCGGCCACGGCGATGTCGGTGTCGTTGGTGTCGCTGAGCACGAAGAAGTCGAAGCGGTCGAGGTTGCCGCTGGCAGCCACCGACTCGAAGGTGGCGCGCAGGCCGGCGAACACCCGTGGCACGTCTTCGTTGCAGATCGGCATCACCAGCGCGGTGCGCGCCTCGGCGGGGATCGGCTCGTTGCCGGCACTGCTGCCGGAAATACGGTACTTGTCACGCCCGGTGAGCAGCTCGAGGAAGCCCATCAATGCGGTCCAGAAGCCCGCCGAAACCCAGCAGAACAGGATGCCGAACAGAATCAGGATGGAAGTCTGCAGCGCATAGGGCCACACCTGTACCACGGTGTCCCACAGTGGCTGATGGACGACTTCGTCGAGGTCGACGAACGACCAGCCCTGGTACGGCAGGATGCCCTTCATGTACCAGCCGGCGACGATGGTCTGGCCGATCATCAGGGTCAGCAGGATATAGCGGCGGATCGAGCCGACCATGCGCCAGCGCGCCGGCGGCAGCTCGCGCTTGGGCGGCTGCGGGGCGTTGGTGCGGCCGGTCATGCGCCGCCACATGCGGATCAGCACGTTGGTGCGCCAGGGCTCGGGCACGACCTTGGTGCGCTTGATCGGCGGGGCGATCTTCAGGCACAGCCGCCCGCTGCCGTCGACGCCGAGCATTTCGGCCTCTTCCAGCTCGGCGGCGCTGCCTACGGTAAGGCGCGAGCCCACCGAGGCCTGCACGGCCTCGGCGGTGCCGGCGGCCGGGTTGGCCGCCAGACGTTGGTGCAGCTCGCTGAACGAGGTGCAGCGGGCGAGTTCCGCGCGCTGCTCGTCGCTCAGGGGGAGGTGGGCCAGGTATTCGCCAAGCGATTCCGGCCTTGCGCTTGAGTTACTCATCGGCAGGCAACTGATAGCTCCAGGTCTCGGTCAGCACTTTTTCGGTGGTGGCCGGGGTACCGGTGGTGGATGCCGCGTCGGCGGCGGGTTGCTCGGCAGCCTGCTCGGCCTTGGCTTTTTCAGCCTTGGCATGGGCGTGCTTGGCCGCGGCTTTTTCCTGCTTGGTTTCCTTGGCGGGCTTCGGTTGCTCGACCGGTACGTCACGCAGCAGTGCGGCGCGCATCTCGGTGGCCTTTTTCGGGTCCTGCACCTTCAGGCGCAGGGTGAGACGCCAGCCTTTGGTTTCGGGGTTGTAACGCAGGTTGTTCTCGACCACTTCGGCGTTGTCGCCGACGCTGACCTGGCTGCGCACGGCGGTGTCTGCCGGCAGGGCCGCCAGGTTCGGGCCGACGAAATCGACCAGCAGGGCGACGCTGCCGTCGGTCTGGCGGATCAGGTTGGACTGCTTGACGTCACCCGCGGAGCGCAGGGTCTGCTTGACCCAGCCCAGTTCCTGGGAGTGCAGCTGGTCTTCCTTGATGGTCCAGCGCAGGCGGTAGTCGTATTCGAACGGCTTGCCTGGCTCAGGCAGGGTTTCCGGGCTCCAGAACGCAACGATGTTGTCGTTGGTCTCGTCGGCGGTGGGGATTTCCACCAGGTCGACGGTGCCTTTGCCCCAGTCGCCTTTCGGCTCGATCCAGGCGCTTGGGCGCTTTTCGTATTCGTCGTCGAGGTCTTCGTAGTCGCTGAAGTCGCGCTGGCGCTGCAGCAGGCCGAAACCACGCGGGTTCTCGACGCTGAAGTTGCTCACGGCCAGGTGTTTCGGGTTGTTCAGCGGGCGCCACAGCCATTCGCCGTTGCCGGCATGGATCGCCAGGCCTTCGGAGTCGTGCAGGGCCGGGCGGTAGTTCATGATCTTCGACGGCTGGTTGGGGCCGAACAGGTACATGCTGGTCAGCGGGGCAATGCCCAGGCGGCTGACGTGGTCACGCAGGTAAACGCGCGACTTGACGTCGACCAGGGTGTCCTCGCCCGGACGCAGGGTGAGCTTGTAGGCACCGGTGGAGCGCGGCGAGTCGAGCAGCGCGTAGATCACCAGGTGCTTGTCGTTGGGCTTGGGCTTCTCGATCCAGAACTCGCGAAAGCGCGGGAACTCTTCGCCCGACGGCAGCGCTGTGTCGATGGCCAGGCCACGGGCCGACAGGCCGTAGCGATGGCCCTTGCCGACCACGCGGAAATAGCTGGCACCCAGCAGGGTCATGATCTCGTCCTGCTTGTCGGCCTTGTTGATCGGGTAGAGCACCCGGAAGCCGGCGTAGCCGAGGTTCTTGGTGGCCTCGGCGTCATGGGGCACGTCACCGAACTCGAAGCGGCTCGGGTCGTACTTGATCTCTTCGACCTTGTTGGCGGTGATCTCGTTGATGGTCACCGGCGTGTCGAAGTGCATGCCCTGGTGGTAGAACGAGAGCTTGAACGGCGTCTTGTCCTTGGCCCACTCGGCCTTCTCCTGCAGGAAGCGGATCTGCTGGTAGTCGGCGTACTTCATGTCGCGGAACACCGGCGGCAGGTTGCTCTTCGGTGCCTCGTACTTCTGGCCGGCGAGATCCTTTGCCTTGGCTGCAACATCATCCAGATTGAATGCCCACAACTGGCCCGCGCTCATCAGGCCGACCAGCGCGACGCCGGCGAGCATCGCCTTGCGCAGCCGAGTGCTGGGGATTCTTGGTGCAAAACTGGGGCTTACAATCACGAGCAATCCTCGCCGAAAACAGATCATGAAACCAACGGCCAGCGACCAATGCCGGGTTGGCGAGCACTGTTCGGACCCCGTGAGGGCGTAATGATTCCCCAAACGGATCCAGACAATACTCGAGTCAAAGTGAAACGAACCCGCGAACGCAGGTTCAAGCAGCGCGCGATTATCCAGCAGGTCGCGTTACAACGCATCAGGCTTGCGCAACTATTTATCGTACAAAACCCCTTGTTTTCCTACAAACAAGGGGTTTTTTGACCTCATATTTGTAACATAAATGTTACCGGGCCATCATTGACCAGATGCACCTGCATGTCTGCACCGAAGCGACCGCTGGCCACCACAGGGTGCTGGCGCTGTGCCTGCTGCAAAAGATAGTCGAAAAGCTCGGCACCGAGGGCCGGCGGCGCAGCCGTCGAAAAGCTCGGGCGCATGCCATTGCGGGTATCGGCCGCCAGGGTGAACTGCGACACCAGCAGCAGGCCACCGCCAACCTCCTTGAGCGAGCGGTTCATCTTGCCCTGCTCATCGCTGAATACCCGGTAGTTGAGCAGCTTGTGCAACAGTTTGTCGGCCAGCTCCGGCGAATCTTCAGGTTCGACCGCGACCAGCGCCAGCAGCCCCTGGTCGATGGCGCCGACGATCTCGCCGGCCACTTCGACCCGCGCACCGCGTACGCGCTGGATCAAGCCTTTCATGCTTCTTCCAGAGGCAGGTCGAGCAAGCGCCGGGCCATCTGGTCGGCGGCGCGCACCAGGGCGTCGGTGATACCCGGCTCGGAGGCGGCGTGACCGGCATCGCGGATTACCTTCAGCTCACTGTTCGGCCAGGCCTGGTGCAGTTCCCAGGCGTTGTCCAGCGGGCAGATCACGTCGTAGCGGCCATGCACGATCACCGCCGGCAGGTGGGCGATCTTCGGGATGTCGCGGATCAGCTGGTTTTCTTCGAGGAAGGCATTGTTGGTGAAATAGTGACATTCGATACGGGCGATCGACAGCGCACGCTGCGGCTCGGAGAAACGGTCGACCACCAGTGGGTTCGGGCGCAGCGTCGCGGTGCGGCCTTCCCAGGTGGACCAGGCCTTGGCGGCGTGCATCTGGGCAATCTGGTCGTTGCCGATGAGGCGCTTGTGGAAAGCCTTGACCAGGTCGCCGCGCTCTTCCGGCGGGATCGGCGCGATATAGTCCTGCCAGTAGTCGGGGAACAGGCGGCTGGCGCCTTCCTGGTAGAACCAGCTGATTTCCTGCGGGCGGCACAGGAAGATGCCCCGCAGGATCAGGCCGTGCACGCGCTCGGGGTGGGTCTGGGCGTAGGCCAGGGCCAGGGTCGAGCCCCAGGAGCCGCCGAACAGCACCCATTTGTCTATCCCTAAGTGCTCGCGGATGCGCTCCAGGTCTTCGACCAGGTGCCAGGTGGTGTTGTTCTCCAGGCTCGCGTGGGGCGTGGAGCGGCCACAGCCGCGCTGGTCGAAGGTGATGATGCGGTACAGGTTGGGGTCGAAGTAGCAGCGGCTCTGGGCATCGCAACCGGCGCCGGGGCCACCGTGGATGAACACCACCGGCAGACCTTCCGGCGAGCCGCTTTCATCGACATACAGCACATGCGGCGCTTCCACGGCCAGATCGTGCCGGGCGTAGGGTTTGATCTGCGGGTAGAGGGTCTGCATTGCGCACTCCGTGTGAGGAATTATTCTGCCGTTGGGCATCATAAACCTGAATTGCGCGCAGAGCATGTGTCCGTGTGAAAGGTCAGGGTTTTGGGGGGCTGGCGATGGGGGCACTGGGGGAGCGTTATGCCCGGGAGGGTATGGTTTGAGATTGCATCAGGGCTGACAGGTGTTCGACGAGGGCTCTTCAGCGCCCTCAAGATCGAGCGCCGCCCGCGCGGCGCATCGCTGGCAAGCCAGCTCCCACATCTATGGTTACCCCCTTTTCTGCAATACTGTATCGAGATGTGCGTGAGTGTGGTTTGCGTCAATCTATACGGCGTCGTGTGGGAGGTCAGTCCCGCGCCTCGATGAAAGTCGCGCCCGACGAGCCTTGATATTTGTTCGGCTTCTAAAGCCGAGTGGGAGCTCAGGTTGATCGCCAGGCCGGTGTACCGTTCACGTCATCTGTGTGCAGCATCGCAAAACCAGGTGGTTACAACTCGTGTGTCCGCAGGGTCAGGCGTTCATGGCGCTTGCCCCTGCATCAAATTCGCTGTGGTGTGCGGTGATGGCCCAGGCGATGCGGGCCAGCTTGTTGGCGATAGCGCAAACCACCAGGTTGGGGTGATGAGCGCGCAGCAAGTCTTTCACCCAGTCCGCCAGCTTGCCGGTTTGGCGCTGCAGCCCCATCAAATAAACCCTCACGCACTGGATCAGCAGTCGTCGCTGATTACCATCCCCGCGCTTGCTGATTCGCCCCAAGCAAGGTTTGCCGCCCGTTGTATGTTGCCTGGGAACCAGGCCTATGGAGGCTGAGTAATCTCGTCCACAACGGAACTGCTTGCCGTCACCCAGTTCCGCAGCCAGGG
>NZ_BQHO01000007.1 GCF_021601385.1 Pseudomonas parasichuanensis
GCACCCCCTCCGAACGCAACTAAGCTTGTTGCCACAGTTGCCCCGCTCGCAGCAGCCGGAGCAGACGTGGTTCACAGCCTGCCACCATGCAGCGAATCCAGCCTTGCGAGCCCACGCTTTGGGATGATGCCTTGCGTGCCCGTCCCGGCAATAAAAGCTTGACCGATCGATCAGAAAAACATGGGAAACGGTACACATTACAAAGATTTATTTGTGTACAATCGTTCAAACCCCGACGCCACGGGACGGTGGCGAACAGGGTCTGGACACGGGTCGGCGTACATAACATGCGTTGCCATAATCATGGCGGTTATTGATACTGGCGCCGATTTACCAACCAACAAGAATACCCAAACCGTGGAACCTTAGAATGAGCACTGCAATCAGTCCGACTGCTTATAACTATAAGGTCGTCCGCCAGTTCGCCATCATGACGGTGGTCTGGGGGATCCTTGGCATGGGGCTTGGCGTCTTCATCGCCTCGCAACTGGTATGGCCCCAGCTCAACCTGGACCTGCCATGGACGAGCTTCGGCCGCCTGCGCCCACTGCACACCAACCTGGTGATCTTCGCCTTCGGTGGCTGTGCCCTGTTCGGCACCAGCTACTACGTGGTGCAGCGCACCTGCCAGACCCGCCTGATCTCCGACAGCATGGCCGCCTTCACCTTCTGGGGCTGGCAGGCGGTGATCGTCGGCGCGCTGATCACGCTGCCCATGGGCTTCACCACCACCAAGGAATACGCCGAGCTCGAGTGGCCGCTGGCGATCCTGCTGGCCATCGTCTGGGTGACCTACGGGCTGGTGTTCTTCGGCACCATCGTCAAGCGCAAGACCAAGCACATCTATGTCGGCAACTGGTTCTACGGGGCCTTCATCGTGGTCACCGCGATGCTGCACATCGTCAACCACATGTCGCTGCCAGTGAGCCTGTTCAAGTCGTACTCGGCCTACTCCGGCGCCACCGACGCGATGATCCAGTGGTGGTACGGCCACAACGCCGTGGGCTTCTTCCTCACCACCGGTTTCCTCGGGATGATGTACTACTTCGTGCCCAAGCAGGCCGAGCGCCCGATCTACTCCTATCGCCTGTCGATCGTGCACTTCTGGGCACTGATCACCCTGTACATCTGGGCCGGCCCGCACCACCTGCACTACACCGCCCTGCCGGACTGGGCACAGTCACTGGGCATGGTGATGTCGATCATCCTCCTGGCGCCGAGCTGGGGCGGCATGATCAACGGCATGATGACCCTGTCGGGGGCCTGGCATAAGCTGCGCACCGACCCGATCCTGCGCTTCCTCGTGGTATCGCTGGCGTTCTACGGCATGTCCACCTTCGAAGGCCCGATGATGGCCATCAAGACGGTCAACTCGCTGTCCCACTACACCGACTGGACCATCGGCCACGTGCACGCCGGCGCCCTCGGCTGGGTGGCGATGATCTCGATCGGCGCGGTCTACCACATGATCCCCAAACTGTACGGCCGCGAGCAGATGCACAGCGTCGGCCTGATCAACACGCACTTCTGGCTGGCGACCATCGGCACCGTGCTGTACATCGCCTCGATGTGGGTCAACGGCATCACCCAGGGCCTGATGTGGCGCGCCATCAACGACGACGGCACCCTCACCTATTCGTTCGTCGAAGCGCTGCAAGCCAGCCACCCGGGCTACATCGTCCGCGCCCTGGGCGGTGCGTTCTTCGCCTCGGGCATGCTGCTGATGGCCTACAACGTGTTCCGCACCGTTCGCGCGGCCAACCCGGTACAGGCTGAGGAAGCCGCCAAGATCGTCGTCGTGGGAGCGCACTGATGAAGCATGAAGCCGTCGAGAAGAACATTGGCCTGCTGGCCTTCTTCATGGTCATCGCCGTCAGCGTGGGTGGCCTTACCCAGATCGTCCCGCTGTTTTTCCAGGACGTCACCAACAAGCCGGTCGAAGGCATGAAGCCGCGCACCGCACTGGAAGTCGAAGGTCGCGATATCTATATCCGCGAAGGCTGCGTGGGCTGTCACTCGCAGATGATCCGCCCGTTCCGCGCCGAGACCGAGCGCTACGGCCACTACTCGGTGGCCGGCGAAAGCGTGTGGGACCACCCGTTCCTGTGGGGCTCCAAGCGCACCGGCCCGGACCTGGCCCGCGTGGGTGGCCGCTACTCCGATGACTGGCACCGCGCGCACCTGTACAACCCGCGCAACGTGGTACCGGAATCGAAGATGCCGTCCTACCCGTGGCTGGTCGAGAACAAACTCGATGGCAAGGACACCGCCAAGAAACTGGAAGTCCTGCGCACCCTCGGCACGCCGTACACCGACGAAGACATCGCCGGTGCCCGCGACGCGGTCAAGGGCAAGACCGAGATGGACGCCCTGGTGGCGTACCTGCAAGGCCTTGGCACCCTCATCAAAAGCAAACGGTGACACTGATGGATATCGGGATGATTCGCGGCCTGGGCACCGTCGTGGTGCTGGTGGCTTTCGTGGGCCTGGCGTTGTGGGTGTTCAGCCCGCGGCGCAAGCAGGACTTCGACGAGGCCACGCAGTTGCCCTTTGCGGACGACCCCGAGGCCACTCGCCACGTTGAGCACGCGAAAGCGCAAAAAGCTTCTGGGAGCAAACAACAATGACAACCTTCTGGAGTCTGTACGTCACCGTCCTGACCCTGGGCACCATCTTCGCCTTGACCTGGCTGTTGCTGTCGACCCGCAAGGGCCAGCGCGAAGAGATCACCGACGAAACCGTCGGCCACGCCTTCGATGGCATCGAGGAATACGACAACCCGTTGCCCAAA
This sequence comes from Pseudomonas parasichuanensis, assembly GCF_021601385.1. Lineage (GTDB taxonomy): Bacteria > Pseudomonadota > Gammaproteobacteria > Pseudomonadales > Pseudomonadaceae > Aquipseudomonas > Aquipseudomonas parasichuanensis. The sequence goes on from NZ_BQHO01000007.1 coordinate 2,792, forward strand.
TGGTGGTTCTGGCTGTTCGTCGGCACCATCATCTTCGCCCTGGGCTACCTGGTGCTGTACCCGGGCCTGGGCAACTGGAAAGGCGTGCTGCCAGGTTATTCGTACCTGGATAACGACAAGCAGACCGAGTTCAGCAATGGCCAGGCCGGTTGGACCGGCGTGCACGAGTGGGAAAAGGAGATGGCCAAGGCCGACGCCCGCTTCGGGCCGATCTTCGCCAAGTTCGCTGCCATGCCGGTGGAAGAAGTGGCCAAGGACCCGCAGGCACTCAAGATGGGCGCACGCCTGTTCGCCTCCAACTGCTCGGTGTGCCACGGCTCCGACGCCAAGGGCGCCTACGGCTTCCCCAACCTGACCGACAACGACTGGCGCTGGGGCGGAGAACCGGAAACCATCAAGACCACCATCATGGGTGGTCGCCATGGCGTGATGCCGGGCTGGGGCACGGTGATCGGCGAGCAGGGCGTGGCTGACGTGGCGGCCTTCGTGCTGACCAGGCTCGACGGCCGCACACTGCCCGAGGATGCCAAGGCCGACCCGGTCAAGGGCCAGCAGATCTTCGCCACCAACTGCGTGGCCTGCCATGGGCCTGAAGGCAAGGGCACTCCCGCCATGGGCGCGCCGAACCTGACCCACCCGCAGGCGTTCATCTACGGCTCGAGCTTCGCCCAGCTGCAACAGACCATCCGCTATGGCCGCCAGGGCCAGATGCCGGCCCAGGAACAGATGCAGGGCAACGACAAGGTGCACCTGCTGGCGGCCTATGTATATAGCCTGTCGCATCAGCCGGAGGCAGCTCCACAGGCCGAGTAAGGCAGGCCTGGCCTCTTCGCGGGCAAGCCCGCTCCCACAGGTTCACTGCTTTTTCAAACGTTGCGCAGTTCCTGTGGGAGCGGGCTTGCCCGCGAAGAGGCCGGCACAGGCACTGCATAACTTGAGAGCAGATGACCTGGATCAATTGACACTCGCCATATCACGATTCAAACCAGCACCCAACGCGACTAAGTGTCGCAGCAAGGCCCCGGCACGCCACCACAGGCGTATCATGGGCCGCAGAGCGCCAGCAAGAACGCGCGCGACTGCGGCCGGCAAGCACTGGCCGCGGCGTTTCTCCACTGCCGTGGGACTAGATGATGAGCAAGCAAATTCCGGTACATGACGTCACCCCGCCTGCCAGCAAAGGGAAGGATTCCGTCGACCTCTACGCATCACGCGAAAAAATCTATACACGCGCCTTCACTGGCATTTTCCGCAGGCTGCGGATGGTCGGCGGCGCGGTGTTGTTCCTGCTGTATTTCGGCACTGTGTGGCTGAACTGGGGCGGCCACCAGGCCGTGTGGTGGAACCTGCCCGAGCGCAAGTTCTACATCTTCGGCGCCACCATCTGGCCGCAGGACTTCATCCTGCTCTCGGGCCTGCTGATCGTCGCGGCCTTTGGCCTGTTCTTCATCACCGTCTACGCCGGCCGCGTCTGGTGCGGCTACACCTGCCCGCAAAGCGTGTGGACCTGGGTGTTCATGTGGTGCGAGAAGGTCACCGAGGGTGACCGCAACCAGCGCATGAAGCTGGACAAGGCGCCCATGAGCGGCAACAAGTTCCTGCGCAAGTTCGCCAAGCACAGCCTGTGGCTGCTGATCGGCTTTGTCACCGGCATGACTTTCGTCGGCTACTTCTCGCCGATCCGCGAACTGGTCATCGAGTTCTTTACCGGGCAGGCCGACGGCTGGGCCTACTTCTGGGTCGGTTTCTTCACCCTGGCCACCTACGGCAACGCCGGCTGGCTGCGCGAGCAGGTGTGCGTGTACATGTGCCCCTATGCGCGCTTCCAGAGCGTGATGTTCGACAAGGACACCCTGATCGTCAGCTACGACCCCCGCCGCGGCGAAACCCGTGGCCCGCGCAAAAAAGACATCGACTACAAGGCCAAGGGCCTGGGCGACTGCATCGACTGCACCATGTGCGTGCAGGTCTGCCCCACCGGCATCGACATTCGCGACGGCCTGCAGATCGAGTGCATCGGCTGCGCCGCCTGCATCGACGCCTGCGACAGCATCATGGACAAGATGAACTACCCCAAGGGCCTGATCAGCTACACCACCGAACACAACCTGTCCGGGCAGAAGACCCACATGCTGCGCCCGCGCCTGATCGGCTACGCGCTGGTGCTGCTGGTGATGATCGGCGCCCTGACCACCGCCTTCGCCACCCGTTCGCTGGTCGGCTTCGACGTGGCCAAGGACCGGGTGCTGTACCGCGAGAACGCCCAGGGGCGGATCGAAAACGTGTACAGCCTGAAAGTGATGAACAAGGACCAGCGCGACCACGTCTACGTGCTGGATGCCGCCGGCCTGCCGGACCTCAAGCTTGAAGGCCACCGCGAGATCCGCGTGGCCGCCGGCGATATCGTCAGCCTGCCGGTGCAACTGTCGGTTGCCCCGGAGAAACTGCCCTCGACCACCAACGAAATCACCTTCATCCTCAAGGACGCCGACGACAGCGCCAGCCAGGTTGAAGCCAAGAGCCGCTTCATCGGCCCACAGATCCGCTGACTAGAGAGAACACAGACAATGCCTGCCGCCACCGCCGCCAGCCCCTGGTACAAGCACCTCTGGCCCTGGATCATCATCGGCATCCTGGCCACCTCGGTCTGCCTGAGCCTGACCATGGTCAGCATCGCCGTGCGCAACCCGGACAACCTGGTCAACGACAACTATTACGAAGCCGGCAAGGGCATCAACCGCTCGCTGGACCGTGAACTGCTGGCCCAGACCCTCAACATCAAGGCCAGCATCCACCTGGACGAACTGACCGGTGAAGTGGACGTGCGCCTGACCGGCAACAGCGCCCCCCAGGCGCTTGAGCTGAACCTGATCTCGCCGACCCAGCCGAACAAGGACCGCAAGGTGGCGCTGGCACGCACCGAGCCGGGCCGCTATGTCGGCCAGCTGGACGACAAGGTCGATGGCCGGCGCTTCGTCGAACTGCTCGGCAGCCAGGATGACCATGTGTGGCGGTTGTTCGAAGAAGAGAAGGTCGAGCATGGGGTGACCTTGCAGTTGGGCGATGAAGCATTGCAAGGTGCCGAGCACCAGCCATGATTTTCCCTATGATGGGGGCGCTGCGCGCCCCTTTCGCGGCACAAGGCCGCTCCTACAGGGTTATGCGATCTCCTGTAGCAGCGGCCTTGCGCCGCGAAAGGGCTGCACAGCAGCCCCAGCATTCTCGAAGTATCAATAAGACCGCCCGAAAATGACCCAACCCACCCCCTGCTACCACTGCGCCCTGCCCGTCCCCGCCGGCAGCCGCTTCACCGCCGTGGTGCTCGGCGAGCCCCGGGCATTCTGCTGCCCGGGTTGCCAGGCGGTGGCCGAGTCCATCGTCGCCGGGGGCCTTGAGCACTATTACCAGCACCGCAGCGACACCAGCGCCAACCCCGAAGCCCTGCCCCGCCAGTTGCAGGACGAACTGGCGCTGTACGACCGCAACGACGTGCAACAGGGCTTCGTGCGCCACGAGGGCGAACTGGCCGAAGCCACCCTGCTGGTCGAAGGCATCAGCTGCGCCGCCTGCGGCTGGCTGATCGAGAAACACCTGCGCACCCTGCCCGGGGTTGCCGAAGCGCGCCTGAACCTGTCCAACCACCGCCTGCTGGTCAACTGGGCCGACAGCGCGCTGCCGCTGTCCAGGCTGCTGGCCGAGCTGCGGCGCATCGGCTACGCCGCCCACCCCTACCAGCCGGACCAGGCCGCCGAGCAGCTGGCCCGGGAAAACCGTAGCGCCCTGCGCCGCCTGGGCGTGGCCGGGCTGCTGTGGTTCCAGGCGATGATGGCGACCATGGCCACCTGGCCGGAATTCAACATCGACCTGTCCCCCGAGCTGCACACCATCCTGCGCTGGGTCGCGTTGTTCCTCACCACCCCGATCGTGTTCTACAGCTGCGCGCCGTTTTTCAAGGGCGCCGCCCGCGACCTGCGCACCCGACACCTGACCATGGACGTCTCGGTGTCGCTGGCCATCGCCCTGGCCTACTGCGCCGGGATCTGGACCGCGATCACCGGCAGCGGCGAGCTGTACTTCGACACCGTGGGCATGTTCGCCCTGTTCCTGCTCACCGGCCGCTACCTGGAACGCCGCGCCCGCGAGCGCACGGCGGCGGCCACGGCGCAGCTGGTCAACCTGCTACCGGCCTCGTGCCTTCGCCTGGACGCCAACGGCCAGGCCGAGCGCATCCTGCTTGGCGAACTCAAGTGCGGCGACCGGGTACAGGTGCTGCCCGGCGCGGTGATCCCTGCCGACGGCTGCATCGTCGAGGGCCGCTCCAGCGTCGACGAATCGCTGCTCACCGGTGAATACCTGCCCTTGGCGCGGCGCGCCGGCGACCGGGTCACCGGCGGCACCCTCAACGTCGAGAGCACCCTCACCGTCGAGGTCCAGGCCCTGGGCCAGGACTCACGGCTGTCGGCCATCGTGCGCCTGCTGGAGCGGGCACAGACCGAAAAGCCGCGCCTGGCCGAGATTGCCGACCGCGCCTCGCAATGGTTCCTGTTGTTCACCCTGGTAGCGGCGGCGATCATCGGCCTGGTCTGGTGGCAACTCGATGCCGGGCGGGCGTTCTGGATCGTCCTGGCCATGCTGGTCGCCACCTGCCCCTGCGCGCTGTCGCTGGCCACCCCGACCGCCCTCACCGCCGCCACCGGCACCCTGCACAAGCTTGGCCTGCTGGTGACCCGTGGCCATGTGCTGGAAGGCCTCAACCAGATCGACACGGTGATCTTCGACAAGACCGGCACCCTCACCGAGGGCCGCCTGGCCCTGCGCAGCATCCGCCCGCTGGGGCGCCTGGATGCCGACCGCTGCCTGGCACTGGCCGCTGCGCTGGAGAACCGCTCCGAACACCCTATCGCCCGCGCCTTCGGCCGCGCCGCCCGGCCGGCCGAGGCAGTCAACGCAGTGCCTGGCCTGGGCCTGGAGGGTGAGGTGGACGGCCAGCGCCTGCGCATCGGCCAGGCCACCTTCGTCTGCGCCCTGAGTGGTGCCGAGGTGCCTGGCGTACCCGAGCCTCGCGGCCAGTGGCTGCTGCTGGGCGATCGCCAGGGCCCGCTGGCCTGGTTCGGCCTGGATGATCGCCTGCGCGACGACGCCGCCGACCTGGTGGCCGCCTGCAAGGCCCGTGGCTGGAAAACCCTGCTGCTGTCCGGCGACAGCTCGCCGATGGTTGCCGAGGTGGCCGCGCAGCTGGGCATCGACCAGGCCGTCGGCGGCCTGCGCCCGGACGACAAGCTCGCGCGCCTGAAACAGCTGCAGGCCGAAGGGCGCAAGGTGCTGATGCTGGGGGACGGGGTGAACGATGTGCCGGTGCTGGCCGCCGCCGATATCAGCATCGCCATGGGCAGCGCCACCGACCTTGCCAAGACCAGCGCCGACGCCGTGCTGCTGTCCAACAACCTGCACGCGCTGGTGCAGGCCTTCGCCCTGGCCCGGCGCACGCGCCGCAACATTGTCGAGAACCTGCTCTGGGCGACCCTGTACAATGGCCTCATGCTGCCGTTCGCCGCGCTTGGCTGGATCACCCCGGTATGGGCGGCGGTCGGCATGTCGGTCAGCTCGCTGATCGTCGTGCTCAACGCCTTGCGCCTGACCCGGCTGCCAACGCCCGCGGGCGTGCCGGCGAACGTACCACCGTCACTTGGAAGCAAACCCTTATGCCCGCCCTCTACGTGATGATCCCCGCCGCCCTGCTGCTGGTCGGGGTGGCCGTGTACATTTTCTTCTGGGCGGTGGACAGCGGCCAGTACGACGACCTCGAAGGGCCGGCCCACAGCATCCTGTTCGACGACCAGGACCCACGCCACCAGGCCGCGGTCAAAGACGAGCAACCCGCCGAAGACAAGGACACCAAACCGAGTGCCTGAACTGATCCCCCTGCTCGGCTCGGCGCTGGTCCTCGGCCTACTCGGCGGCGGCCACTGCCTGGGGATGTGCGGCGGCCTGATGGGCGCCTTGACCCTGGCCATCCCGCCGGAGCAGCGCAGCCGGCGCCTGCGCCTGCTGCTGGCCTACAACCTCGGGCGCATCCTCAGCTATGCCGCTGCCGGCCTGTTGCTGGGCCTGGCCGGCGTGGCCCTGGCCAGCAGCCCGCTGGCAATCGGGCTGCGGGTGGTCGCGGCGCTGCTGCTGATTGCCATGGGTTTGTACCTGGCGGGGTGGTGGAGTGGCCTGACCCGTATCGAGGCATTGGGACGCGGCCTGTGGCGCCACATACAGCCGCTGGCCACACGGTTGCTGCCGGTGTCCAGCTTGCCCCGCGCCCTGCTGCTCGGCGCCTTGTGGGGCTGGCTGCCGTGTGGGCTGGTGTACAGCACCCTGCTGTGGGCGGCCAGCCAGGGTGATGCGCTGCACAGCGCGGCGCTGATGCTGGCGTTTGGTGTGGGTACCTGGCCGGTGTTGCTGGCCACGGGGTTGGCGGCAGAGCGTGTAGGCAGCGTGCTGCGCAAGCGCGGGGTGCGGATGGCGGGCGGGGTGCTGGTGATCCTGTTCGGGCTTTGGACGATGCCCGGGCCGCACCAGCATTGGCTGATGGGGCATTGACACAACCCTCGCTGTGCAGGAGCGGCCTTGTGCCGCGAAAAGGCCGCGCAGCGGCCCCAGGATCTCTGCATCATGCAAAATTGCCGGGGCCGCTTCGCAGCCCTTTCCGGTCGGTCCGGCGCCCCGGCAAGGCCGCTCCTACAGGGATCGGTGCTGGCCTGCCTAAGCGCGCCGATTGCCCTTGATGCAAATCAACACGCACGCCGCTGCACACCCCTAGACTCCGGACACTGCTGCTCTATCCGGGGACTGCCCACATGCTCGACGACCTACGCTGGGACGCCGACCTGATCCGTCGTTACGATCTGGCCGGGCCACGCTACACCTCCTACCCTACCGCCGTGCAACTGCACGGCGAAGTGGGCTCGTTCGACCTGCTCCACGCCCTGCGCGAGAGCCGCCGGGCCACGCGCCCGCTGTCGCTGTACGTGCACGTGCCGTTCTGCGCCAACATCTGCTACTACTGCGCCTGCAACAAGGTCATCACCAAGGACCGCGGCCGCGCCGCGCCCTACCTGCAGCGCCTGGAGCAGGAAATCCAGCTGCTCGCCTGCCACCTGGACCCCAAGCAACGCGTCGAGCAGCTGCATTTTGGCGGCGGCACCCCGACCTTCCTCAGCCATGTGGAACTGCGCCAGCTGATGGCGACCCTGCGCCAGCACTTCAACCTGCTGGACGATGACTCCGGTGACTACGGCATCGAGATCGACCCGCGCGAGGCCGACTGGTCGACCATGGGCCTGCTGCGCGAGCTGGGCTTCAACCGCGTCAGCCTCGGTGTGCAGGACCTCGATCCGGCGGTGCAGCGTGCGGTCAACCGCCTGCAGAGCCTGGAACAAACCCGCACCCTGATCGAAGCGGCGCGCACCCTGCAGTTCCGCTCGATCAACCTCGACCTGATCTACGGCCTGCCCAAGCAGACCCCGGAAGGTTTCGCCCGCACCGTCGAAGAAGTGATCCGCCTGCAACCCGACCGCCTGTCGGTGTTCAACTACGCCCACCTGCCCGAGCGTTTCATGCCGCAGCGGCGCATCGACAGCAACGACCTGCCGGCCCCCGCGGCCAAACTGGAGATGCTGCACGCCACCATCGACCAACTGACCGCCGCCGGTTACCGCTATATCGGCATGGACCATTTCGCCCTGCCCGACGACGAGCTGGCCATCGCCCAGGAGGAAGGCACCCTGCAGCGCAACTTCCAGGGCTACACCACCCACGGCCATTGCGACCTGATCGGCCTGGGGGTCTCGGCCATCAGCCAGATCGGCGACCTGTACTGCCAGAACAGCAGCGACCTCAACACCTACCAGGACACCCTGTCCACCGCCCAACTGGCCACCCAGCGCGGCCTGCTGTGCAACCAGGACGACCGCTTGCGGCGGGCGGTGATCCAGCAATTGATCTGCCATTTCGAACTGGACTTCGAACAGATCGAACGGCAATTCACCATCGATTTTCGCGGCTACTTCAACGAACTGTGGCCGCAACTGCAGGCCATGCAGCGCGACGGCCTGATCAGCCTCGACAGCAAAGGCATCCGCATCCTGCCAGCCGGCCGCCTGCTGGCGCGCTCGGTGTGCATGGTTTTCGATGCTTACCTCGCGCAACAGAATCGCCAGCGTTTCTCACGGGTGATCTGAGGCGATTGAGGCGTTTCACCGCATGGACAGCCCGCCTTCAGGGGCACACTATGGACAGTCGAAAGGTACCGGAAACATCCACTCCGGGCCGCCGCCAGCACGCACCAAACAAGTGCATGCTGGCCTCCAGCCTATGCCGTGGGTTACCCTTACGGCTTATGTGTGCTTTCCCACAAGGATCGAAGAAATGTCCGAGCCAGTAAAACTGCGCCCACACAACCAGGCCCACTGCAAGGATTGCAGCCTGGCCCCTCTGTGCCTGCCCCTGTCCCTCAACCTCGAGGACATGGATGCACTGGATGAAATCGTCAAACGCGGTCGCCCACTGAAAAAAGGCGAATTCCTGTTCCGCCAGGGTGACAATTTCGGCTCGGTTTACGCAGTCCGCTCCGGCGCCCTCAAGACCTTCAGCCTCAGCGACGCTGGCGAAGAGCAGATCACCGGCTTCCACCTGCCCAGCGAGCTGGTCGGCCTGTCCGGCATGGACACCGAAGCCTACCCGGTGTCGGCCCAGGCCCAGGAAACCACCTCGGTGTGCGAGATCCCCTTCGAACGCCTGGATGAGCTTTCGGTACAACTGCCGCAACTGCGCCGCCAGCTGATGCGGGTCATGAGCCGCGAGATCCGCGATGACCAGCAGATGATGCTGCTGTTGTCGAAGAAAACCGCCGACGAGCGCATCGCCACCTTCCTGGTCAACCTGTCGGCGCGCTTCCGCGCCCGTGGCTACTCGGCCAACCAGTTCCGCCTGAGCATGTCGCGCAACGAGATCGGCAACTACCTGGGCCTGGCCGTGGAAACCGTCTCGCGGGTGTTCACCCGCTTCCAGCAGAACGGCCTGCTCAAGGCCGAGGGCAAGGAAGTGCACATCCTCGACCCGATCCAGCTGTGTGCGCTGGCCGGTGGTGCAATGGAGGCCTGACACAGGCCGGATGCGGGTATACTGGCGCCTTGGTTTTTCCAGGATACCCGCACCATGCACAGCGACACTTTCGACCTCAAAGCCCTGATTCGCCCGGTAGTGGACTTCCCCAAACCGGGGGTCATCTTCCGCGATATCACTCCGTTGTTCCAATCGCCGCGTGGGCTGCGCTATGTCGCTGACCAGTTCATCGAGCGTTATGTCGAGGCCGAGTTCAGCCATATCGGTGCCATGGATGCGCGGGGTTTCCTGATCGGCTCGATCATCGCCCACCAGTTGAACAAGCCGCTGATCCTGTTCCGCAAGCAAGGCAAGCTGCCGGCCGACGTGCTGTCGGAGGGTTACCAGACCGAGTACGGCGAAGCCTTCCTGGAAGTGCACGCCGACAGCCTGTGCGAAGGGGATTCGGTGCTGATCTTCGATGACCTTATCGCCACCGGCGGTACCCTGCTGGCGGCAGCCAACCTGGTGCGTCGCACCGGGGCGCAGGTATTCGAGGCGGCGGCGATCATCGATTTGCCGGAGCTGGAAGGCTCGCGCCGGCTGCAGGCGGCCGGGGTACCGACCTTCTGCCTGACCGAGTTTTCGCTCAGCGAATACTGAGTGACCACCAGCAAGCCCGCATCGACTGCGATGCCCCCCTGTAGGAGCGGCCTTGTGCCGCGAAAGGGGCGCGCAGCGGCCCCAGGTTTCAGGTACGCCACGACGTTGCCGGGGCTGCTCCGCAGCCCTTTCGCGGCACAAGGCCGCTCCTACAGGGAATGTGCAAGCCCAGGGAATGGAGTGCCGCTCAGCGCGTCACAGCGAAATCGGCCGGCGCCCGGCAAAGGCATGGGCCAGCGTCCCGCCATCCACCAGTTCCAGCTCGCCACCCAGCGGTACGCCATGGGCGATACGCGTGGTGCTCAAACCCTTCTCGGCCAGCAACTGGGCGATGTAGTGGGCCGTCGCCTCCCCCTCCACCGTGGGGTTGGTCGCCAGGATCACCTCACTGAAGGTGCCCTGCTCTTCGATCCGCGCCATGAGCTGCGGAATACCGATTGCATCCGGCCCCAGGCCATCGAGCGGCGACAGGTGCCCCTTGAGCACGAAGTAACGGCCACGGTAGCCGGCCTGCTCCACTGCAAACATGTCCATCGGCCCTTCGACCACGCACAGCTGGCTGTCATCACGACGCGGGTCGGCGCACTGCGGGCACAGCTCCTGCTCGGTCAGGGTGCGGCACTGGCGGCAATGGCCAACGCCGTCCATGGCCTGGCTCAGGGCCTGGGCCAGGCGCGTACCGCCACTGCGGTCGCGTTCGAGCAGTTGCAGGGCCATGCGCTGGGCGGTTTTCTGGCCGACACCGGGCAGAATGCGCAGGGCGTCGATCAGTTGGCGGATCAGGGGGCTGAAGCTCATGTATGCGGGCCTGCCAGTTCAGGAAACAGAATGAACAAGGGAGCAACGACCGCCTGGCCGTTGCTCCCCCGGGGTAACGCGAAGCCGATCAGAACGGCATCTTGAAGCCAGGCGGCAGCTGCATGCCGGCGGTCATGCCGCCCATCTTTTCCTGGCTGCTCTGCTCGATCTTGCGCACGGCGTCGTTGAGTGCGGCGGCGATCAGGTCTTCGAGCACTTCCTTGTCGTCGGCATCAGCCGACATCAGGCTGTCATCGATGCTGACGCGCTTGACGTCGTGGCGACCGGTCATCACCACGCTGACCAGGCCACCACCGGACTGGCCGGTAACTTCGGCGTTCGCCAGCTCTTCCTGCATCTTCTGCATCTTTTCCTGCATCTGCTGGGCCTGCTTCATCAGGCCGGCCATGCCACCTTTCATCATGGGGTATACCTCAATTGGTTCATGTAATGCGGCCGCGCACAGGGCCGGCCGCATGGTTATCCGTTATTGGCCCTGGCTGGCCAGGGCATCCACAGGCTCAATAGTATCCTGCCGTACCGTCGCACCGAACTGCCGGATCATCTGCTGGATGAGCGGATCCTGTTCGATCGACACCACCGCATCGTGCTGGCGTTCGGCGCGTTTGCGGGACGCGGCCTGGGCCGGGGTTTCCTGCTCCGGGCGAATCAGTTCGATCTTCAGCCGGATCTCGCGCCCCAGCTGCTGGTTGAGCGCATCGTTGAGGCGGCGCTGTTGCGTGCTGTTGAACAACGCCCCTTGGCCCGGGTCCAGGTGCAGCAGCCAGTCATCACCATCGGCGGCGATCAGCGTACAGTTCGCGGCGATGTTGCCTGTCATACCCGAGACAGGCAATTGTGGGAATAATTCCAGCCATTGCAGGGCCAGGCCCGTGGCGGGCTGAGCCGCCGGCAGGGGCTCGGGGGCCTTGGCGGGCTCGTCTTCCTGCACATGCTCGGCCAGTTCGTCGAGGTAGCTGAAGCCCGCCGGGTCGCTGTCCGCGACGTAATAGTCTTCGTCCGCCGGCGGCTCGTCATCGCGATCCATGCCCACAGCGTTGTACGCGGACGGGTCAAAGGGTGGCGCGTCGTAGTCCGGCTGGCTGCCGGCCGGCTCGGCAACGGTCGGCGCGGCAACCACTGGCTCAGGCTGCGGCGGGGCGGCGACCGGCGCAGGAGGGGCGGCGGGCTCCTCCCATGGCAGATCGATCACGTCCTCGACCGGCTCGGGCACCGGGGCTGGCTCAGGCTGCGCGACGTGCGCTTGAGCCACGGCCTCGGCGACGACAGGCGCCTCTATCGGGGCCTGTGCGGCGGCTTGCTCGACAACAGGTTCAACGGGCGCTGCGACGGCAACTGCCGCAGCTGCCACCGGTGGGGCCGGATCAGCTGTGGCCTGGCTGATCCCCACTGGCTTTAGTACCGGTTTGGGTGCATCGTCGCTGTCGGCCGGGCGGAACGCCAGCATGCGCAGCAGGACCATTTCGAAGCCGCCACGCGGGTCGGGTGCCAGCGGCAGGTCGCGGCGGCCGATCAGGCCCATCTGGTAGTAGAACTGCACGTCCTCGGCGGGCAGCGCCTGGGCCAGCGCCAGCACCCGCTCACGGTCGCCCTGGCCGTTGTCGACCGCCTCGGGCAGCGCCTGGGCGATGGCCACGCGGTGCAGCACATTGAGCATTTCCGAGAGCACGCCGTTCCAGTCCGGCCCCTGCTCGGCGAGGTGGCGCACCGCTTCGAGCAAGGCCCGGGCATCGCCGTCGAGCAGTGCCTGCAGCACGCCGTATACCTGGCCGTGGTCAAGCGTGCCGAGCATCGCCCGCACATCCGCCGCCAACACCTTGCCTTCGCCGAAGGCGATAGCCTGGTCGGTCAGGCTCATGGCGTCGCGCATCGAGCCGTCGGCAGCACGGCCCAGCAACCACAGGGCGTCGTCTTCGAACGGCACGTTCTCGGCGCCCAGCACATGGCTGAGGTGCTCGACCACCCGCTCCGGGCTCATGTTCTTCAGCGAGAACTGCAGGCAGCGCGACAGGATGGTGGCCGGCAGCTTTTGCGGATCGGTGGTGGCGAGGATGAACTTGACGTAGGGCGGCGGCTCTTCCAGCGTCTTCAACAAGGCGTTGAAGGAGTGGGTCGAGAGCATGTGCACTTCGTCGATCAGGTAGACCTTGAAGCGCCCGCGGCTGGGGGCGTACTGCACGTTGTCGAGCAGCTCGCGGGTATCTTCGACCTTGGTGCGGCTGGCGGCGTCGATCTCGATCAGGTCGACGAAGCGGCCTTCATCGATCTCCCGGCACACCGAGCAGGTACCGCAGGGCGTGGAGGTGATGCCGGTTTCGCAGTTCAGGCACTTGGCGATGATCCGCGCGATGGTGGTCTTGCCCACCCCACGGGTGCCGGTGAACAGGTACGCATGGTGCAGGCGCTGGTTGTCCAGGGCGTTGATCAAAGCCTTGAGCACATGGGTCTGGCCGACCATTTCGCGGAACGAGCGCGGACGCCATTTACGTGCAAGAACCTGATAACTCATCAAAAAACCATCGTGACCGGAGCGGGCGGAAAGAGCGCTAATGCTAGCGGAGCGAGGGGGAAATTGCACCCTGCGGATCTCGTCTAAGCTCAGCAGCAGGCGCAGCCAGGGGCTGATCAGGGAGGATGAGACGTGCGGCGAGCCTTGGTCATCCTGTGGTTATGCAGTACATGCAGCCTGGCCGAGCCGCCTGTACTGCGTTTTTCCGTGGCCGAAAGCTGGAGCATGCCGCTGATGCGCATCGAGCAGGGGCAGCCGGCAGAGGGCATTCTGTTCGAGTTGATGCAGGCTGCGGCCCGCGAAGCAGGGGTGCAGGCGCAGTACCATGTGATGGCCCGGCTGCGGCTGCAGGAGGCCATGGAGAACGGCGACATCGACGTGCGCTGCTACGTCTCCACCCAATGGTTGACCAACCGCCCCGGCGATTACCTGTGGAGCATCCCACTGATCGAGCAGCGTGACCTGCTGGTAGGCCGCCCGGGCGACACCGTCACCACCCCCGACGCTCTCCCTGCGCAAGCGCTTGGCACCGTGCTGGGCTACAGCTACCCCACCCTTGAGCCATTGTTCACCCGCGGCCAGCTACGGCGCGAGGACAGCCGCAACCAGCTTCTGGCCCTGCAGAAGCTCCAGGCCGGGCGCTATCAGCATGCGGTGAGCAACCAGTTATCGCTGCAATGGTTCAACCGTGGGCTGCCACAGGCGCAGCAGCTGCATGGGCTGGCGGTACTGGAAGAACAGGCACTGGGCTGCATGGTGCGCAACGATCCGGCGTTACCGACGCAGGCGATGCTGAGAGCATTTGTGCGGCTGAAGCAATCCGGGGAGATCGAGCGGATCATCGGGCGTTACACCCAAGGCCTCACTGTGCAACCCGTGGCCGACGGCAAGGACCACTAGCCTAACAAGCCACGCGCGCCCAGCGCGGCCAGGTACAGGCCACCCCCGAACACGCAATGCGTCCCCAGGCTGCGCAGGCAGCTTTTCACCGGTGCAGGCGTATTGGCAGCAAAGTACCCCGCCCCCAGCGCCGGCTGTATCACGCACAGCGGCACCAGCACCGAAACAATCCCGAACAGCAAGGCCGGGAGTGCCGTCGGTTCACGCAACCAAGGCACTCCAACCAGCCCCACCAGGAGTGCGGCGAACAACAACCCGGTGACATAGTGCAGCAGCCAGCCCCACGCCAGCTCACCGCGAACAGCTTCGGCCTTGCCAATCGCCGCATGCCGCCAGCGCCCTTTCAGCAAGTGCCCTGCCCAACGGCCGATCATGGCGTAGTTCAGGGTCGTGATACCCAGGCGCCTGAGCAACAGCGTCCACAGGTCCATCACCAGCGTGGCGACGATGCCGATGAACAGCGTGGAGTAGATCAACGAGGTTACGGTCATGACGGATGCCCTTGGCAGATTGACGGAACAGGTCTTTGCCAAGCAGCATGCAAGTTGAAGTCAACTTCAAGTCAAGAGGCCACCGATGGATATTGCCGATGTCGCCAGGTGCAGTGGTGTACCGGCGTCGACCCTGCGTTACTACGCCAACAGGGGCCTGCTAACGGCGTTGTCCGGCCGGGGTCAGCGTCGCCAGTTCCCGGCCGACACGCCACAGCGCCTGGCGTTGATCGCCCTGGGCCAGGCGGCCGGCTTTTCGCTGGATGAAGTGGCGGCGATGCTGGCCGAGCAGCAGGTCGACCGGCAATTGCTGCTGGCCAAGGCCGACGAGATCGACCAGCGGATCAAGCGCCTGCAGGCGATGAGCAAGGGGTTGCGGCATGCGGCGGTGTGCCCTGAAGAGCATCACCTGCAGTGCCCGACCTTCCAGAGGTTGATGACAGTGTCCGCCAGCCAGGGCAAGCGCGGCCGAGCGCCGCGCGAGTGAGCCGTCAATAGCCGTGCAGTTCGCGGAACGGCTGGCTCTTGTGGTAGGTGATCCACTCTTCCACGTCGTAGGGCAGGTACAACTGGCGCCGCGCCCGCGACAGGGCGATATACACCGCGCAGATACGCGCATCGAACGCGTAGGCATCCTTGAAGCGGTTGGTGGTCATCAGCTCGGGCGTAAGCAGGACATGATCGAACTCAAGGCCCCCGGCCTCCTCGGCCATCATCAGCAACAGGCTGGTACGTTGCTCGGCGACCCGCGCCGCCAGGGTGGTCAAGTCTGCCAGTTTGAAACCGTCCTGCAGCCGTGCCTCGACCCACAGGAACGACTCATCGAAACGCTCGGCCTCGCGCACCTGCTGCCAGTCGAGCATGTGCGCGAAGTGCGGGTGTGGCCCTTCGGCGTCCTGCACCGGGCCATGGATTGCCGCCCGGAACAGGCCGACCGCAGTGGCCATGAAGCGCCGCATATCGGGCCAGTCGGGGAATTTCAGCAGGCAACCGGACTCGGCCAGCTCCATGGCCCAGCGCATGCTGTCCCAGCGCGAGGCAGTCAGCACCACGCAGCCGTCGGGCGGGGTGAAGCCCTGGGGAAACAGCTCGATACCGACATCGACGTTGCGCGCCGCCTCGAAGGCTACTTTCGACTTTTGCGAATGCACGTCGATCAACGGGTTGATCAGGCGCTCGACCTTTGGCCCGGAGCGCACGGCGAAGGCGATATCCTTTTGCCGCACCTGGCGCTCACGCCGCACCACGGCGCCGGAGGCCTTCTGGTATTCGTCGCCCAGGGTGATCAACACCTGCCGCCCGCGCTCGATGATCTGCAGCAGCGAGCCCGGCACGTCCTGGCTCTCGTCGATGATCACGTGGCTGAAGCGAGTAGGCACGCTGCAGCCGCCCAGGCTGGCACGTTTGATCAGCAGCAGCGCCTCGAAACCGGTCTGCGCGCCCCAGGCCGAATGCGACTCCAGGTAGCGCCACAGCCGGCTGGCATATTCGAGCAGGACCTGGGCGTCGACGCCCGACAGCGCCTGACGGAAGAACGGCAGGTGGCGATTCGACAGGCTGTAGTCACGTGACTCGCAATAGCTGTGCAGCACTTCGAGGCAGATATCCAGGGCATGCCCGGCGTCGTACTGGCGCAGCCCGACAATGCCGAGCTCTTCGGCCAGCTTCAGCTTGCCAGGGCCTCGCGCTGCTGCCCTGCCGTTGGCTGGTTGCGCATCCTTGAGCAGGGCCTTGGCGAACTGACCGAAGGTCATGCCGACCTTTGACTGCGGGTCCAGCCCCATTCGCTGGCGCAGGGTGCCAAGCTTGGCCGGTGTGCGCGCCAGGGCCAGCACCCGCCCGCGCGGCAGGCAATCCATCAACGCGCCGAGCAGGTAGCTCTTGCCGATGCCGGCGTAGCCCTGGACATGGATGTCTTCGTCGAGGTTGGCGCGGATGACCTTGAGCAGCTTGTCCTGCTCGACGGTCAGCCAGCGCTCGTTGTCGAAACCGGTCACCACCTGCTGGCTGAAGGGGTTGTCGGTTTGCTGCCGGCGGAGCCTGAAGTCGAAATCCCACTTGCCGTCGGCCAGCAGGTAATCCCTGCCCTGCACCTCTTCTGCGCTGAGCAGGCGCAGCTTCGAGGCCTTGATCACCTCGAGGCCGAAGTACAGTTTGCGTGCATCGAACAGCCGATGTGCTTCCGAGAGCAGGCTCACATCAGCCGAATGGAGGCCATCGACAGACCAGGCCAGCAACTTGCCCAGCACCTTCTCCGCCGCCGGCGCATCGAGCTTGCCCTGGGCCTGGGCAAGGTTCTGGATCACCAGCAAGGCCGCCAGCTCAGGGTCGCTCAGCGCGTCCAGGGCGGGCGCGCCTTCGGCCTGCAGCAACCCCTGGCAGCGCTCCAGGGTGATGGGCAGGAAGACAGGGCAGGAGAAATTGAAATGTTCAGGCTGCATGTGCGCTCAATGTCCAGGCAAAGGCTGATTCAGGGCGTGTCGGCATCCGGCGCCTGGCCAACCCGCAGTTCGAACTGGTATGCACCCAGTGACCCCGACATCCCGCCAGGATGGCTGTCACTCGGCTGAGGCTCATCGAGCACGCCATCGAGTTCGTGCAATGCCAGTTCCAGCAACTTGCGCAGGTCACGCACGCTGCCGGCCGATACGTTCAAGTGAAGGTCCAGCAAGGCCTGGGGCGCGGCAACAGGCGCTGGGGGCGTGGCCTCGGCGAGAATGCGCTCGTGCTCCTCTTCCATCTGGTCGAGCACCCGCGACAACTCCAGCACCCGCTCGGGGCTGGCGGCCATCTGGTCCTTGATTTCCAGGCGGCGCATCTGCCACTCCCGGATCTTGTGACGGGTAAGGTCGTCGACATGTTCCACGGTCGCTATCTCCTGGCCGAACGCAATGAACGCTGGGGGCATGATAAGACGCCACGCACGATTGTGCAGGGGTTAAGGCTTAGGTGGGCGTAAAGAAAGGGTACAGGCGGGGTACGAAAGGTGCGCGAAGCGAAAAAGCCTGCGCCCAAAATGGAGGCGGCCCCACCAGCCACACCCCGGCACTCGATGTTCCCGCTATGGCTGCTCCCTTCCGGGCCTGACCAGGTTAACGGGTAATCAATGCGGGGGGACCGATGGGGCCACCACGACGGCTCGCCAAGTGACGAGCCGCGCCATTGTACCTGTCAGCGACGAAGTTACAACCTTTGCATCAAGAAAAAAGCATCATTTCTCAATGACTTGTCCCGCGACGCTGTCAAACGGCGATACCCTGCCCCGCCATAAAGGCAACGAACTGCTCCTCGTCCAGCACCTTGACTCCCAGCTCACCGGCCTTGGCCAGCTTCGAGCCGGCACCGGGGCCGGCAACCACGCAATGAGTCTTGCCGGAGACCGAACCTGAGACTTTCGCCCCCAGGCTTTCCAGCTTCTCTTTGGCGATATCCCGGCTCATGCGCTCCAGCGTACCGGTGAGCACCCAGGTCTGGCCGGCCAGGGGCAGGCCCTCGGCGGTTTTCTTCTCGCAGGACCAATGCATGCCGAACGCGAGCAACTGGGCTTCGATGGCCCGGGCCAGCTGCTGGTTGGCCTCGACCTTGAAGAACTCGCGCACACCCTCGGCCTGCTTGGCACTCAACGCCTGGCGCAAGTCGATGCCATCGGCGGCGATGATCTTGTCCAGCGTGCCGAGCTTGTCCACCAGCTTCTCGGCGCCGGTCGGGCCGACCGAAGGGATGTCGAGCTTGGCCAGCATCCCGGCCAGTGTGGTGCAGGCGGCAAACTCGGCGGCGAGCTCACCTTCGTCCTGCAGTTGCATGCCACTGGCCAGCAATTGCGCGATCACCTCGCGGTTGTGCTCGGCCTCGAAGAAGTTGTGGATCTCGTAGGCCACTTCCAGGCCAATGTCCGGCAGGTAGGTGAGCACCTGGGGCAGCGCCACCTGGACCCGCGCCAGGCTGCCCAGCGAACGGGCCAGCACCTTGGCGGTCTCCTCGCCGACATCGGGGATGCCCAGGGCAAAGATGAAGCGCGCCAGGGGCGGACGCTTGCTGGCCTCGATGGCTTCGAGCAATTTGCGGCTGGACACCTCGGCGAAGCCTTCCAGCGCAACCACTTGCTCGAACTCAAGCGTGTAAAGGTCGGCCGGCGAGCGGATCAGGCCTTCATCGACCAGTTGCTCGACGCTCTTCTCGCCCAGGCCGTCGATGTCCATGGCCCGGCGCGACACGTAGTGGATGATCGCCTGCTTGAGCTGGGCTGCGCAGCTCAAGCGGCCGACACAGCGGTACACCGCGCCTTCGCTGGTGGTCGCCTTGCCCTTGCTGCGTTTGACCAGCTGCGTGCGCTCGACCTGCGAGCCGCACACCGGGCAGGCGCTGGGCACCTGCACCGGCCGGGCATCGGCCGGGCGGCGCTCGGTCACCACCTGCATCACCTGCGGGATCACGTCGCCGGCACGGCGGATGATGACCGTGTCGCCAATGCACAGGCCAAGCCGGGCGACTTCGTCCATGTTGTGCAGGGTGGCATTGGACACGGTGACCCCGGCCACCTTGACCGGCCTCAGCCGCGCCACGGGCGTTACCGCGCCGGTACGGCCGACCTGGAATTCGACGTCGAGCACCTCGGTCAGCTCTTCCATGGCCGGGAACTTGTGGGCAATCGCCCAGCGCGGTTCACGGGCGCGGAAACCCAGCTCGCGCTGCGCGGCCAGGCTGTTGACCTTGAACACCACCCCGTCGATCTCGTAGGGCAGCTCATTGCGCCGTTCGCCGATATCCCGGTAGTAGGCCAGGCACTCTTCGATACCGGCCGCGTGCCGGAGCTCGCGGCTGATGGGCAGGCCCCAGCCCTTGAGCTTCTCGAGAATACCGATATGGCTGTCACCGAAAGGCTCCGACACC
This sequence comes from Pseudomonas parasichuanensis, assembly GCF_021601385.1. Classification (GTDB taxonomy): domain Bacteria; phylum Pseudomonadota; class Gammaproteobacteria; order Pseudomonadales; family Pseudomonadaceae; genus Aquipseudomonas; species Aquipseudomonas parasichuanensis. Next base: position 22,154 of record NZ_BQHO01000007.1, read on the forward strand.
TGGCCGACGCCGTAGCAGCAGAACTCCAGCGGGCGGCTGGCGGTGATCTTCGAGTCCAGCTGGCGCAGGCTGCCGGCGGCGGCGTTGCGCGGGTTGGCGAAGGTCTTGCCACCGGCTTCGGCCTGGGCGGCGTTGAGCCGGTCGAAACCGGCCTTGCTCATGTACACCTCGCCACGCACCTCCAGCACCGACGGCCAACCGTCGCCCTGCAGCCTGAGCGGGATATTGCGCACGGTACGCACGTTGGCGCTGATGTCCTCGCCGGTGGTGCCGTCGCCACGGGTGGCGCCCTGCACCAGCTGGCCGTCGCGGTACAGCAGGCTGACCGCCAGGCCATCGAGCTTGGGTTCGCAGCTGTAATCGACGGCGGCGCGGGCAGCGAACAGATCGCCGCCAGGCAGGTCGAGGCCCTCGACCACGCGACGGTCGAAATCGCGCAGGTCATCCTCTTCGAAAGCGTTGCCCAGGCTGAGCATGGGCACTTCGTGGCGCACCTGGCTGAACGCCGCCAGGGCCGCACCGCCGACGCGCTGGGTAGGCGAGTCGGGGGTCACCAGATGCGGGTGCTCGGCCTCCAGTGCCTTGAGCTCGTTGAACAGCCGGTCGTATTCGGCGTCCGGCACGCTGGGCTCGTCGAGCACGTAGTAGCGGTGGTTGTGCAGGTCGAGCTCGGCACGCAGTTCATGGATTCGGGTTTCGGCGTTCATTTTTTCGTCTTCTCGTGCAAAGCAAAAGAGCAGCCCCAGGCTGCTCTTTTGCTTGAATCATCGCGGCGCGGACCGAGGCGGGAGCCGACCGCTGGTCTGGATCAGCGTTTCTGCGTCAGCGCCCGGCGCTCGAACTCGACGATGCGCTGGCGGTAGTGCTCGATGGTCTGGGCGGTGAGCACGCTGCGCTGGTCGTCCTTGAGCTCGCCGTTGAGCTCGTGGGACAGCTTGCGCGCGGCGGCGACCATCACGTCGAAGGCCTGCTTGGGGTGGCGCGGGCCAGGCAAGCCAAGGAAGAAGCTCACGGCACGGGTGCTGAAGTGGTCGATGTCGTCCAGGTCGAACACGCCGGGCTTGACCGCGTTGGCCATGGAGAACAGCACTTCGCCGTGGCCGGCCATGCTTTCGTGGCGATGGAAGATGTCCATCTCGCCGAAGCGCAGGCCGCTTTCCAGGATGTTCTGCAACAGGGCCGGGCCCTTGAAGCCGCCTTCGTCGCGGGAGATGACGCTGATCACCAGCACCTCTTCCATCGGCGGCAGCTCCCTGGCTGGGGTGCTGGCGCTACTGGCCGCGCCGTTGTTGCGGCTGCCGGTGTCGACAACCACGTCATCATCGCTGTCGGCGAACAGGTCGGGCTCGCGCTCGGCGGCAAGGTTGAGGTCGCCCTGCTGCGGCTCGCTGTTGTTGCGCTTGCCGCGCTTGGGCTGCTTGGCCGGCTTGGGTTCACGCTCGCGCTCACGCGCCGGCGCACTCAGCGACGGCAGGTCGGTCTCGTCCAGCTCGGGCTCTTTGTGCGTATCCAGCACACGTGAAGGGCCAAGCACCTCGGCACTGCCCTCTTCGTCCTGGGCATTGGCGTAGCTACGGTCCAGACGGAACTTCAACTTGCCCTTGCCGCCGCGCATGCGACGCCAGCCGTCGAAAAGAATACCGGCAATGACAATGACGCCGATGAGGATCAGCCACTCGCGCAGACCGATTTCCATGTAATCCCGTGCCTCTATAAAAAATATGCTTGAAAACAAAGGCTTCAAAGGCCTTTAACACGTGGCGCCAACTCTATGTTCTGACAGGCGTTTTACCCACGCAAAAACAAGTGACGTAAAGCTAGCACGACCAAAGGCAACTTTACACCGTCTGTCGCACCTGCTGCGGATTTTACCTGCTTGATCGCACCCAATCTTCCCTCGTCATGCATCGACCATGGCCAAGGCCTCCTCGACATCCACCGCCACCAGGCGCGAGCAGCCCGGCTCATGCATGGTCACCCCCATCAATTGATCGGCCATTTCCATGGCAATCTTGTTGTGGGTGATATAGATGAACTGCACGCTCTCGCTCATTTCCTTCACCAGGCGCGCATAACGCCCGACGTTGGCGTCGTCCAGCGGTGCGTCGACTTCGTCGAGCATGCAGAACGGCGCCGGGTTCAGTTTGAAGATGGCGAACACCAGCGCCAGGGCTGTCAACGCCTTCTCGCCACCGGACAGCAAATGGATCGTGCTGTTTTTCTTGCCCGGCGGGCGCGCCATGATCGTCACCCCTGTATCGAGTAGATCTTCGCCCGTCAGTTCCAGATAAGCGCTGCCACCACCGAAAACTTTTGGGAAAAGTGCCTGTAATCCGGCATTTATCTGATCAAAGGTATCCTTGAAGCGGTTACGGGTCTCTTTGTCGATCTTGCGGATGACGTTTTCCAGGGTCTCCAGCGCTTCAACCAGGTCGGCATTCTGGGCGTCCAGGTAACGCTTGCGCTCGGACTGCTGCTCGTATTCCTCGATGGCCGCCAGGTTGATCGCGCCCAGGCGCTGGATACGCCCATCGAGCTGCTCCAGTTCCTGTTCGGTACCCTGTTCGCTGGCGTGCTCATCGAGCGTGGCGAGCACGCCCGGAAGATCGTAGCCGTCAGCCAGCAGTTGTTCCTGCAGGGTCTTGCGCCGCACATCCAGGCCTTGCGACTCCAGGCGCTGCTGTTCCAGCTGGCCGCGCAGCAGTTGCGACTGCTGTTCGGCCTGGGTGCGACGGCGCTCGGCATCGCGCAGTTCGCGGTCGGCTTCGTCCATGTGCAGGCGGGCCTGGCGCATCTCTTCGTCGACGCTCATGCGCCGCTCAAGCAGTTCTTCCAATTTGAGGCGCAGCTCTTCCTGGGGCGCCTCGCCCTCCTCCAGGTTCAGGCTCAGCTGCTCCTGGCGCTCGCCCAAGCGCGCGGCCTGCTGCTCCAGGCGCTCGAGGGCCTGGCGGGTGGAGTCGTGCTGGGCGCGCAGCGAGCCCAGGCGCACGGCCAGCTGATGGGCATGGTCCTTGTGCTGGCGGGCTTCCTGGCGGATACGGTCAAGGCCTTCGCGCAAGCTGTCGCGCCGGGCCATCAGCTGTTCGCGCTGCTCGGTGTCCTGGGCCATCAGGTCGAGGGCGTCCTGCAGCAGCAGGCGTGACTCACCCAACTGCTCGTGTTCCAGGGCGCGCTGCTCCTGCAGCTCAGCCAGTTCTTCGTTCAGGCGCTTACGGCGCAGCTCAAGCTGCTCGGCACGGGCGCGGCCGGCGGACAGACGCGCTTTAAGTTCGCCATGCTGGCGACCCTCGTCCTGGCTGCGGCGGCGCAGCTGTTCGCGCTGCTCTTCCAGGTCGAGCTGCTGCTCACGCAGACGCTGCAGCTGCTCGTCCAACTGTTCCAACTGCGCCTGCTGCTCCAACTGTTCCTGGCCCAGGCGCTCGATTTCCTGGCCACGGGCCAGCACACCACCCTGGGACTCACCGCCACGGCTGATGCGCAGGAAGTGCCGCCCAACCCAGTAGCCGTCGCGGCTGACCAAACTATGGCCGTCAGCCAAGGTCGGGCGCAGGGCCAGCGCCTGCTCCAGGCTTTCCACCGGCTTGACCTGGCCGAGCCAGGGCGAAAGATCGGTACGCCCCTCGACCTTGTCGAGCAGGCTGCCGGGAATACTTGCCCCTTTGCCATCGCTCAACAGCAGACGCAAATCGCCCTGTTCCAGACTGGCGAATTCGAGGTTGTTGAAATCCTCCAGCAGCACGGCCTGCAGGTCGGCACCCAGCACCGTCTCCACCGCCAGCTCCCAGCCGGGCTCGACCCTCAGGCCTTCGGCCAGGCGCGGGCGCTGCTGTAAACCCTGCTCGCGCAACCAGTCGGCGGCGCCGACGCTCGGTTCCAGCGCAGCTTGCTGCAAGGCTTCCAGGGACGCGAGGCGGCCACCGAGACGCTGCAGATCGCCTTGCTGTTGCTGCTGCGCCTGGTTGGACTGCTGCAGTTGCTCACGCAGCGCCTCGAGCTGCTCGACCACCTGCTGCTCCTGCAGTTGCAGCTCCTCGAGCAACAGTTCGCTGCCGAGCACCTGCTCCGCCAGGTCGAGCATTTCAGCGTCCTGCGGGTCGGCGAGCAGTTGCTCGTCTTCCTCGCCCAGCTTGCGCTGGCGCTCGCCCAGGCGTTCCAGGCTCGTTTCAAGCTGGGCAAGGCGCGCCTGCTGCACTTCGGCCTGGCGGCGCGGCTCGGCGGAGCGGGCGTTGAAGCTGTCCCACTGCTCCTGCCAGCCATGCATGCCCAGCTCGGCCTCTTCCAGCGCCGCAGCGGCTTCTTCGGCGGCGGCCAGGGTAAGTTCCTGCTCAGGTTCGAGCATTTGCAGCTCTTCACCCAAGGTGGCCAGCAACGTGCGGTCATGGCCCAGGTGCGATTCGGTTTCCAGGCGGGTGCGCTCGGCCTCTTTGAGGTCGTCCTGCAACTGGCGCAGGCGCTGCTGGCCGTGCTGGATGCTCTGCTCGACCCGGGCGATATCGCCGGCCACCGAATAGAAGCGGCCCTGCACCTGGTTGAAGCGCTCGGACAACTCGTGATGGCCATCGCGCAGGCGCTCGATGCTGGCATCGGCATTGCGTTGCTCAGCCACCAGCGCCTCGAAGGCGATTTCCTGGTCACCGATGACGCTTTCGCGCTGGCGCACGCGGTCGTCCAGGTCACGCCAGCGCAGGGCCGCCAAGCGAGCCTTGAGCTGGCGTTCCTGGGCCTTGTATTCACGGTATTTTTCGGCGGCCTGGGCCTGGCGGTGCAGGCGTTCGAGCTGACGCTCCAGCTCTTCGCGCAGGTCGGTCAGGCGCGCCAGGTTTTCCTGGGTGCGGCGAATGCGGTTTTCGGTCTCGCGGCGGCGCTCCTTGTACTTGGAGATGCCGGCCGCTTCTTCGATGAAATTGCGCAGTTCTTCAGGCTTGGCTTCGATCAGCTTGGAGATCATGCCCTGCTCGATGATCGAGTAACTGCGCGGGCCCAGGCCGGTACCGAGGAAAATGTCGGTGATATCACGGCGGCGGCACTTGGTGCCGTTCAGGTAGTAGGTGTTCTGCGCGTCGCGGGTGACCTTGCGGCGGATCGAGATCTCGGCGTAGGCGGCGTACTCGCCCACCAGGGAGTTGTCGCTGTTGTCGAACACCAGCTCGATGCTGGCCTGGCTGACCGGCTTGCGGCTGGTGGAGCCATTGAAGATGACGTCGGTCATCGACTCGCCGCGCAGGTTCTTCGCCGAACTTTCGCCCATCACCCAGCGCACCGCGTCGATGATGTTGGACTTGCCGCAGCCATTGGGGCCGACCACGGCCGCCATGTTGCTGGGGAAGTTGACCGTGGTCGGGTCGACGAACGACTTGAAACCGGCCAGGCGAATGCACTTCAGGCGCATCGGTCAGGTCCGCGCCAAGGCCGCCAGCACCAGCTCGCAGCTGCGCTGGCAATAGGCGGCGAGGACCTCGCGGATGCGCGGCTGGTCACGGGCGACCACGGCTTCGAGCAGGCGGGCGAACAGGTTGAGGTAATCGGCCATGTTGGCCTGGCGCTGGTCGAGCGCGAGGTAGTAGGCACGGCTCATGGCCGGCTGCAGGTTCTCGACGGTTTCCTGCAGGTAGGGGTTGTTGGCGAACGGGTAAGCGGCGCGCATTACCGCGAAACTGTCGGCGACGAAGGCTTTGATGTCCTGCTCGGCGTGGGCCTGGGCCAGGCGCTGCTGGATCTCCAGGAACGGGCGCAGGTCGGCCTCGGTGCGCCAATGCAGGGCAACGGCATTGCCCAGCAGGATGTAGAACTCGCCCATCAGCGCGCACAGGCTGCGCACGCTGTTTTCGTCGAGTTCGGTCACATGGGCGCCGCGCCGCGGCAGGATCGCCACCAAGTGGCGACGTTCAAGAATCAGCAGTGCCTCACGCACCGAACCACGGCTGACGTTGAGGGCCTGGGTGACCTTCTGCTCCTGGATACGCTCGCCGGGCGCGAGTTCGCCGCGGATGATCCGCTCGGCCAGGTAGTGGGCAATTTGCTCGGAGAGGCTGTCCGGCGCCTTGAACGTCATGGGTTTCCTTCGAAATCGGATCGCTGTGCACAAGCGCGCGATTGTAGCGCACTTGCCCGGTGCTCGCGCAGGGGGATCACGTGCTTTGTGCGACTGTGCGGTCAACCCTGATGCCCGGCGCGAACTATGCTTGAGGAAGGTTCCTTGAGGCGGTTCGGACGTAACGCAGGCAATTTCTTGACCTTTGAGTCAGAAAATTATTGACCAAGAGGTCAGCCCTTGCTTAGAGTCCGCCCGAACAACAATAAAACCATTGCGAGGCCCTCCCCGTGATCCAGTTTCTCGTCAACCAGGAGCTGCGCAACGAGCACGCCCTGGACCCGAACATGACGGTGCTGCAGTACCTGCGTGAGCACCTGGGCAAACCCGGTACCAAGGAAGGCTGCGCCAGCGGCGACTGTGGCGCCTGCACCGTGGTCGTCGGCGAACTCGTCGCCGACGAACTGGGCAGCGACAGCATTCGCTACCGCAGCCTCAACTCGTGCCTGACGTTTGTCTCTTCCCTTCACGGTAAACAGCTGATCAGCGTCGAGGGTCTCAAGCACCAGGGCGAACTGCACAGCGTGCAGAAAGCCATGGCCGACTGCCACGGCTCGCAGTGCGGTTTCTGTACCCCCGGTTTCGTCATGTCGCTGTTCGCGCTGCAGAAGAACAGCGAAGGTCACGACCTGCACCAGGCCCAGGAAGCCCTGGCCGGCAACCTGTGCCGCTGCACCGGCTATCGGCCGATCCTCGACGCTGCCGAGCAAAGCTGCGCCCGTCCCTGCCGCGACCAGTTCGACGCGCAGCAGGCGCAGACCATCGCCCGCCTCAAGGCCATCGCCCCGCAACAGACCGGTGAACTCAACAGCGGCGACAAGCGCTGCCTGGTGCCGCTGACCGTGGCGGACCTGGCCGACCTCTACAGCTCGCACCCCGAGGCGCGCCTGCTGGCCGGCGGTACCGACCTGGCACTGGAAGTCACCCAGTTCCACCGCACCCTGCCGGTGATGATCTATGTTGGCCACGTCGCCGAACTCAAGCGCATCGAAAAGACCGCCACGCACCTGGAAATCGGCGCCGCCACCCCGCTGACCGACTGCTACACCGCCTTGAACGAGGAGTACTCCGACTTCGGCGACCTGCTGCACCGCTTCGCTTCGCTGCAGATCCGCAACCAGGGCACCCTGGGCGGCAACATCGGCAACGCCTCGCCGATCGGTGACTCGCCACCCCTGCTGATCGCCCTCGATGCCCAGGTGGTCCTGCGCCAGGGCGAGCGCCAGCGCACCCTGGCCCTGGAAGACTACTTCATCGACTACCGCATCACCGCGCGCCAGGACAGTGAGTTCATCGAGAAGATCATCGTCCCCCGTGCCACCAGCGACTGGGCGTTCCGCGCCTACAAGGTGTCCAAGCGCCTGGATGACGATATCTCGGCAGTGTGCGCCGCGTTCAACCTGAGCATCGAGAACGGTGTGGTCAGCGGCGTACGCGTGGCCTTCGGCGGCATGGCCGCAATCCCCAAGCGCGCCCGCGCCTGCGAAGCCGCCCTGCGCGGCAAGCCCTGGAACCAGGCCACCGTCGAGCGTGCCTGCCAGGCCCTGGCCGAGGACTTCACCCCGCTCAGCGACTTCCGCGCCAGCCGCGAGTACCGCCTGCTGACCGCGCAGAACCTGCTGCGCAAGTACTTCATCGAACTGCAATCGCCGCACATCGAAACCCGGGTGACCGACTATGTCTAACCATCACGCCGTCAAGAGCCAGGCCGAGATGGCCGCACTGTTCAGCCAGGACCTGACCACCGGGGTCGGCCGCAGCCTCAAGCACGACAGCGCCGACAAGCATGTGGCGGGCGAGGCGGTGTATATCGACGACCGCCTGGAGTTCCCCAACCAGCTACATGTCTATGCGCGCACCGCTGACCGTGCCCATGCACGCATCCTGAGCATCGATACCACGCCGTGCTACCAGTTTGAAGGCGTGCGCATCGCCATCACCCACGAAGACATTCCAGGCCTGAAGGACATCGGCCCGGTGGTGGCCGGCGACCCGCTGCTGGCCATCGACAAGGTCGAGTTCTTCGGCCAGCCGGTGCTCGCCGTTGCGGCCCGCGACCTGGAAACCGCACGCCGCGCGGCGATGGCGGCGATCATCGAGTACGAAGACCTGGAGCCGGTACTCGACGTGGTCGAGGCCCTGCGCAAGAAACACTTCGTGCTCGACAGCCACACCCACCAGCGCGGCGACTCGGCCAGCGCCTTGGCCAGCGCCCCGCACCGTATCCAGGGCACCCTGCACATCGGTGGCCAGGAGCACTTCTACCTGGAAACCCAGATCAGCTCGGTGATGCCCGCAGAAGACGGCGGCATGATCGTGTTCTGCTCCACCCAGAACCCCACCGAGGTGCAGAAGCTGGTCGCCGAAGTGCTCGACGTGCCGATGCACAAGATCGTCGTCGACATGCGCCGCATGGGCGGTGGCTTCGGCGGCAAGGAAACCCAGGCTGCCAGCCCCGCGTGCCTGTGCGCGGTGATCGCGCGCCTGACCGGCCAGCCGACCAAGATGCGCCTGCCAAGGGTCGAAGACATGACCATGACCGGCAAGCGCCACCCGTTCTACGTCGAGTACGACGTGGGCTTCGACGACAACGGTCGCCTGCACGGCATCAACTTCGACCTGGCCGGCAACTGCGGCTACTCGCCGGACCTGTCCGGCTCGATCGTCGACCGCGCCATGTTCCACTCCGACAACGCCTACTACCTGGGCGATGCCACCGTGCATGGCCACCGCTGCAAGACCAACACCGCCTCCAACACCGCCTACCGCGGCTTCGGCGGCCCACAGGGGATGGTCGCCATCGAGCAGGTGATGGACCATATCGCCCGCCACCTGGCGCTCGACCCGCTGGCGGTGCGCAAGGCCAACTACTACGGCAAGACCGAACGCAACGTCACCCACTACTACCAGACCGTCGAGCACAACATGCTCGAGGAGATGACCGCAGAGCTCGAGGCCAGCAGCGACTACCATGAGCGCCGCGAGTCGATCCGCCGTTTCAACGCCAACAGCCCGGTGCTGAAAAAAGGCTTGGCGCTGACCCCGGTCAAGTTCGGCATTTCGTTCACCGCCACCTTCCTCAACCAGGCCGGCGCGCTGATCCACATCTACACCGACGGCAGTATCCACCTGAACCACGGCGGCACCGAGATGGGTCAGGGCCTGAACACCAAGGTCGCGCAGGTGGTGGCTGAAGTGTTCCAGGTGGATTTCAACCGCATCCAGATCACCGCCACCAACACCGACAAGGTGCCCAACACCTCGCCGACCGCCGCCTCCAGCGGCGCCGACCTGAACGGCAAGGCCGCGCAGAACGCCGCCGAAATCCTCAAGAAGCGCCTGACCGAGTTCGCCGCACGGCATTACAACGTCACCGAGGAAGACATCGAGTTCCGCAACGGCCATGTGCGTGCCCGCGACCAGATCGTCAGCTTCGAGCAGCTGGTGCAGCAGGCCTACTTCGCCCAGGTATCGCTGTCGACCACCGGTTTCTACCGCACGCCAAAGATCTTCTACGACCGCAGCCAGGCACGCGGCCGGCCGTTCTACTACTTCGCCTTCGGCGCCGCCTGCGTGGAGGTCGTGGTGGACACCCTGACCGGTGAGTACAAGATGCTGCGCGCCGACATCCTGCATGACGTGGGCGACTCGCTGAACCCGGCCATCGACATCGGCCAGGTCGAGGGCGGCTTCGTCCAGGGCATGGGCTGGCTGACCACCGAAGAACTGGTGTGGAACGCCAAGGGCAAGCTGATGACCAACGGCCCGGCCAGCTACAAGATCCCGGCGGTGGCCGACATGCCGATCGACATGCGCGTGAAACTGGTGGAAAACCGCAAGAACCCCGAGGACACGGTGTTCCATTCCAAGGCCGTGGGCGAGCCACCGTTCATGCTCGGCATCGCCGCCTGGTGTGCGATCAAGGACGCGGTGGCGAGCATCGCCGACTACCGCGTGCAGCCGAACATCGACGCGCCGTCGACGCCGGAGCGGGTGCTGTGGGGCTGCGAGCAGATGCGCAAAGCGGTGGCACAGCAGCAACCGACCGAGGCCGAACTGGAAACCGTCACTCACTGACAGCGAGGAAACCCTGTGGGAGCGGGCTTGCCCGCGAATGCGCTGGTGGGCTCACCGCCCTCTTCGCGGGTAAACCCGCTCCCACAGTGCTCACCGAGGATTCAGCTATGCACCAATGGATCAACGCCCTCGCCGACCACCAAGCACGCGGCGAACCCTGCGTGCTGGTGACCATCATCGAAGAACGCGGCTCCACCCCGCGTAACGCAGGCTCGAAGATGGTGGTCAGCGCCAGCGCCCTGTACGACACCATCGGCGGTGGCCACCTGGAATTCAAGGCACTGCACATCGCCCGGCAGATGCTCGAGGAGCACCGCTACACGCCACACCTGGAGCGCTTCAGCCTGGGTGCCAGCCTCGGCCAGTGCTGCGGCGGCGCCACGGTGCTGCTGTTCGAACCGATGAGCGGGGTGCAGGCGCAGATCGCCGTGTTCGGCGCAGGCCATGTCGGCCGGGCTCTGGTACCCTTGCTCGCGGCGCTGCCCTGCCGGGTGCGCTGGATCGATTCGCGCGAACAGGAATTCCCCGAGCACATCCCCAGCGGGGTGAGCAAGATCGTCAGCGAGGAGCCGGTCGACGAAGTCGCGGACCTGCCGCCAGGCAGCTACTGCATCGTCATGACCCATAACCACCAGCTGGATCTGGAACTGACCGCCGCCATTCTCAAACGCAATGATTTCACCTGGTTCGGCCTGATCGGCTCGAAGACCAAACGGGCCAAATTCGAGCACCGCCTGCGCGAGCGCGGCTTCGACGAGGCACTGATGGCGCGGATGCGCTGCCCGATGGGCCTGGCCGAAGTGAAGGGCAAGCTGCCGATCGAGATCGCCGTGTCCATCGCCGCCGAAATCATTGCCACCTACAACGCCTGCTTCGGCCAGCACGACAGTGCCGCCAACGCCGGCCAGATCACCCAGTTGCTGCCGCCCTCCCGGCGCAGCCAGACCCTTTGACGAGCGTATCCATGACCGCAACCCGCAAAGCCTACCGCGCCGCCATCCTGCACAGCATCGCCGACCCCGCCGAGGTCGGCCTGGAGGCCTCCCAGGAATACTACGAGGATGGCCTGCTGGTAATCGACAACGGCCGTATCAAGGCCCTCGGCCACGCCAGCGAGCTGCTGCCGACGCTTGAGGCCGACATCGAGGTGGTGCACTACCAGGATGCCCTGATCACCCCGGGCTTCATCGACACCCATATCCACTTCCCGCAGACCGGCATGATCGGCTCCTACGGCGAACAGCTGCTGGACTGGCTGAACACCTACACCTTCCCCTGCGAGAAGCAGTTCGCCGACAAGGCCCACGCCGACAAGGTGGCAAAGATCTTCCTCCAGGAGCTGCTGCGCAACGGCACCACCACCGCCCTGGTGTTCGGCAGCGTGCACCCCGAGTCGGTCAACGCGCTGTTCGAGGAAGCCGAGCGCCTGGACCTGCGCCTGATCGCCGGCAAGGTGATGATGGACCGCAACGCCCCCGACTACCTGACCGATACCGCCGAATCCGGCTACACCGAGAGCAAGGCGCTGATCGAGCGCTGGCACGGCAAGGGCCGCCTGCACTACGCGGTCACGCCGCGCTTCGCCCCCACCAGCACACCCGAACAGCTGGCCCTGGCCGGTCAACTGCTCAAGGAGCACCCGGGCGTTTACATGCACACCCACCTGTCCGAGAACCTCAAGGAGATCGAGTGGGTGAAGGCGCTGTTCCCCGAGCAGAACGGTTATCTGGATGTCTACGATCACTTCGAGCTGCTGGGTGAGCGCTCGGTGTTCGCCCACGGCGTGCACCTGTGCGACGACGAGTGCAAGCGCCTGGCCGAGACCGGCTCGGCCATCGCCTTCTGCCCCACCTCCAACCTGTTCCTGGGCAGCGGCCTGTTCAACCTGCCCCAGGCCGAGCGTTTCAAGGTCAATGTGGGCCTGGGCACCGATGTGGGCGCGGGCACCAGCTTCTCGCTGCTCAACACCCTGAACGAGGCCTACAAGGTGATGCAGCTGCAGGGCGCGCGCTTGCACCCGTTCAAGTCGCTGTACCTGGCCACCCTCGGCGGCGCGCGGGCCTTGCGCCTGGACGACCGGATCGGCAGCCTGCGCCCGGGCAACGACGCCGACTTCGTGGTGCTCGACTACAAGGCCACGCCGCTGCTGGACTACCGCATCCAGCAGTCCAACAGCATCGAGGAAACCCTGTTCGTGCTCACCACCCTGGGCGACGACCGCACCGTGCGTGAAACCTACGCCGCCGGCCGTTGCGTGCACCAGCGCTAAGGCTGTTTCGCCAACCCTCGGTACAGTGCGCCGCCGATCGCTGCCCCGATCAGCGGCGCCAGCCAGAACAACCACAGCTGCTGCAGCGCCCAGCCACCCACGAACAAGGCCGGCCCGGTGCTGCGCGCCGGGTTGACCGAGGTGTTGGTGACCGGAATCGAGATCAGATGTATCAGGGTCAGCGCCAGGCCAATCGCAATTGGCGCAAAGCCGGCCGGTGCCCGGGCATCGGTGGCGCCCATGATGATCACCAGGAACATCGCGGTCATCACCACCTCACTGGTGAAGCCTGCCGCCAGCGTGTAGCCGCCCGGCGAATGCTCACCGTACCCGTTCGAGGCCAGGCCGCTGGCCAGTTCGAAGCCGGCTTTTCCACTGGCGATGAAGTAGATCACCGCTGCGGCCAGGATGGCGCCGATCACTTGGGCAATCACATAGGGCAGCAGCTCTTTTGCCGGGAACCGCCCGCCCACCACCAAGCCGAACGACACGGCAGGATTGAGGTGACAACCCGAGATATGGCCGATGGCGAAGGCCATGGTCAGGACAGTCAGGCCGAACGCGAAAGCGACACCGAGAACGCCGATGCCAACGGGAGAACTGGCGGCCAGCACGGCACTGCCGCACCCGCCAAGGACCAGCCAGAAAGTGCCGACCAGCTCGGCACCCATGCGCACACCCAGGGATGAAGTCATGAACCCTTCCTCAAGTAATTGGACGCAACGACTGCGCAAGCCCAACTGCTTGATGAAGGTTTGCTGGTTTGAAATCTAGCAGAGCTTTGGCCAAGGGCCAGTAACGACGAAGGGCCGCTAAGCGGCCCTTCGGTCATCAAGGCAAACGATCAACCCTTGGCGGTGGCCTTGGGCTTTTTCAGCAGGTGCGAGAACACGGCATGCAGATCGTCCGACGCGCTTTCCTCATCGAGGTTGAGCTTGCTGTCGATATGATCCATGTGGTGCATCATCAGGCTGACCGCCTGCTGTGCGTCACGGGCCTCGATGGCGTCGATCAGTTGCATGTGCTCGTCATAGGAACAGTGCGAGCGGTTGCCGCTCTCGTACTGGGCAATGATCAGCGAGGTCTGCGACACCAGGCTGCGCTGGAAGCTCACCAGCGGGGCATTGCCCGCGGCTTCGGCCAGCTTGAGGTGGAATTCGCCGGAAAGGCGGATGCCGGCGCCACGGTCGCCACGGGAGAAGCTGTCACGCTCATCACGGACCATCTGGCGCAATTCGTTGAGCTGCTCGAGGGTGGCGTGCTGCACGGCCAACTCGGTGATGGCACGTTCGACCATGCGCCGCGAGAAGAACACTTGGCGCGCCTCTTCCACTGTGGGGCTGGCCACTACCGCGCCGCGGTTGGGCCGCAGCAGCACCACGCTTTCATGAGCCAGGCGCGACAGCGCGCGGCGGATGATGGTGCGGCTGACGCCGAAGATCTCGCCCAGTGCCTCCTCGCTCAACTTGGTGCCCGGCGCCAGGCGCTGCTCGAGGATCGCCTCGAAGATGTGCGCGTAGACGATGTCGTCCTGGGTACCACTGCGGCCGGCCTTGCCAGTGCGCACAGGTTTTTTCAGAGGTTGCAGCTGTTCGTTCATGGGCTCTCGAGCACAAAGGATCTGCCAGTCGGACCGTGACTGTACTACCTGTCAGCGGGTGGAGGGCAAGTCCTGGAAGTAGGTGGTGGACCAAGGTATGGCGCCATTGTACACAGGCTGACCCGTTTCTGCAGGGGGCCTTTAACCTATATAGCCGTTGTACGGCAGTTTGTGCGCACAAAAGATAAAACATTATTTGCATTCTTTGTACACAAAAGCATAATCCTGCGAGCAACTTCCTGACCCGCAAGTCAACAAAATGGTCGGACGTCTGCCACACCCCCTCGCGAAGCCCCCAAGTGCATTGCTCAGGATCAGGCTTCGAACAACAAGAAAGACTTGAGGAGTACTCGCTGTGGAAAGCCGCAAATCCGAAGCCCCTACGCTGGATCTCGCTGCGCCGCCCGAAACGGGTTGGCTGGAGCGGATTTTCAAACTCAAGCGACATGGCACCACCGTCCGCACCGAACTGATAGCCGGGGTGACCACCTTCATCACCATGGCCTACATCATCTTCGTCAACCCCAACATCATGGCCGACGCCGGCATCGATCACGGGGCGGCCTTCGTCGCTACCTGCATTGCCGCGGCGCTGGGCTGCCTGCTGATGGGCCTGTACGCCAACTGGCCGGTGGGCCTGGCGCCCGGCATGGGCCTCAACGCCTTCTTCACCTACACCGTGGTCGGCACCATGGGCTACACCTGGCAGGCCGCGCTGGGTGCGGTGTTCATCTCGGGCGTGCTGTTCATGTTCCTCACCCTGTCACGGGTGCGCGAGTGGCTGCTCAACAGCATCCCAGTGAGCCTGCGCCATGCCATGGGGGCCGGCGTCGGATTGTTCCTCGGGCTGATCGGCCTGAAAACCGCGGGCATCGTCGTCGACAGCCCGGCCACCCTGATCAAGCTCGGCTCGCTGCATGAGCCCGGCCCGCTGCTGGCGGCCGTGTGCTTCCTGATGATCGCGATCCTCAGCTACAAACGGGTGTTCGGTGCGATCCTCATCAGCATCATCAGCGTCACCCTGGCCGGCTGGGGCCTGGGGCTGGTCAAGTTCGGCGGGGTGATGTCGATGCCGCCGAGCCTGGCGCCGACCTGGATGGCAATGGATGTGGCGGGCGTGTTCAACGTCAGCATGATCAGCGTGGTCTTCGCGTTCCTGTTCGTGCACATGTTCGACACTGCCGGCACGCTGATGGGCGTCGCCCAGCGCGCCGGCCTGGTAGCGGCCGATGGGCGCATCGAGAACCTGTCGCGGGCGCTGAAGGCCGACAGTGCCTCCAGCGTATTCGGTGCCGCGGTGGGCGTACCACCGGTCACCAGCTACGTCGAGAGCGCCGCAGGCGTCGCCGCCGGCGGCCGCACCGGCCTGACTGCCGTGGTGGTCGGTCTGCTGTTCGTCGCCGCGATGTTCTTCGCGCCGCTGGCGGGGATGATCCCGGCCTATGCCACCGCCGGTGCGCTGATCTATGTGGCGATGCTGATGATGGGCAGCATGGCGCACATCGAGTGGGACGAAGCCACCGACAGCATCCCGGCGATCGTCACGGTGATCATGATGCCGCTGACCTTCTCGGTCGCTGACGGCATCGCCCTGGGCTTCATCAGCTATGTGGCCCTGAAGGCGGGCACCGGCAAATTGAAGGAAGTTTCGCCGAGCCTGTGGGTGCTCAGCGTGATCTTCATCGCCAAGTTCGTGTTCCTGTAAAGCGCTGACACCCTGGCCTGGCAGTGACGCCAGGCCAGGGGTCAGGCAAGCTCCGCCTCGACCCGGTCCCGGCCACCCTGCTTGGCTGCATACACCCCCGCATCCGCCCGCAGCAACAGCGCATCGGCCCCCTCCCCGTCCCGCCAGCCCGCGACCCCGAAGCTTGCCGTCACCCGCCCGACACCTTCGATCGGCACGTTACGCACGCCCTGCCACAGCTCCAGCGCCAGCAACCGCGCCTGTTCGGCATCGCTGCCCGGGCACAGCACCATGAACTCCTCACCGCCCAAGCGGCAGAACACATCGGTGCGCCGCAACCGCTGGCTGATCCGCTGGCACAGGCTGCGCAGCACCAGGTCGCCCACCGCGTGGCCGAACTGGTCATTGATCCGTTTGAAATGGTCGATATCGAGCATGATCACCGCCAGGTCCAGCCCGTCCCGCTGGGCACGATCAAGTTCATTGCGCAGGCGCTCCTGGAAATAACGGCGATTGTGGATGCCGGTAAGGGCATCGGTGATCGACAGCGCGCGCAGTTCCTCCTCCACCCGTTTGAGGTCGGAGATATCGGTCAGGTAGCCATGCCAGAGGGTGCAACCGTGGTCGCCGATTTCCGGCGTTGCCTCGCCGCGCACCCAGCGCAGGCCGGCCCGGGGCAGGCACACCCGATACTCCTCGCGCCAGGGCGTCAGGTGCTCGGCGGAAAAACGCACCGAGCGCCGCACCCGCTCCAGATCATCAGGATGGATGCGTTCGAACACCACCGTGGCATCCTGCTGCAGCAGCGCCAGGTCGACTTCGTAGATATCGTGCAGCCCCTGGCTGGCATAAGGGAAACACGAGCGCCCGTCAGCATCCAGGCGGTACTGGTAGATACCGCCGGGCACCTCGGCACTGAGCTTCTCCAGCAACCGATCGCGCGCTGCCAGCGCCTCGTGCACTCGACGCCGCTCGGTGACGTCGATGCAGATGGCCAGGTAGCCCACCCACAAGCCCTGCTCATCGAGAACAGCAGTCACCAGCATGTTGGCCAGCAGGTGGCTGCCATCCTTGCGCACCAGGGTCCATTCGCCGGGCTCTGCGCCGCCTTCCTGCACGGTCTCGGCGAACATCGCCTGGCCCGCACCGACCTCGCGCCCATAACGCAGGCTCAGGGCATGGGCACGACGATGCAGCTCTTCGGGCTGCACCAGGTCCTCGAGGGTGAGCACGCCCAGGGCTTCCTCGGCCGAATAACCGAGCAGGCGTTCGGCACCGGCATTGAAGGTACCTATCACACCCTTGAGGCTGGTGGCGATGATCGCTACCTGAGTCGCGGCGTCGAGCACACTGCGCAGCTGGTTGTGGGTTTCCCGCAACGATTGCTCGCTGATACGCAGCTCAGTGGTACGCCGGGCCACCAGGTCCAGGGCGCGCTGGCGCTGACTGAACAGGCTGTAGAGCAAGGTCGCCAGCAACAGGCTGAGCAAACCGCCGAGCAGACCGACCACCTGCACCGCCGCCGAGCGGTTGGCGGCCATGAAACCTACGCTGGGGCGGATGTCGAGCTGGTAGTGGTGATCGGCCAGGTGCAGCAGGTGGGTACTGGCCAGGGCCATGCGCGCCGTTCGGTTGCCAGAATCGAACAGCACTTCGTGGCCACCGTCGGTGGACAGGTCGAGGATCCGTACCACCAGGTTGTCGTCCGCCACCGTCGGCAAGCTCTCAACGATCAACTGACGCAGGCTGAGCAACGCCATGACATAGCCACTGGGCGGGCCACCGGCCGGGGCCGATTCGGCGAACACCGGTGCCACCATCAGCAGGCCACGGCTGTAGGCCGGGTCGACACTGAGCATGTCCAGCGGCTCGGACACCGCCATGCTGCCAGGTGCTACGGCCCTGGCCAGGGTCGCCGTGCGTTTCGGCTGGCCGAGCAGGTCCAGGCCATAGGGCTGCCCTTGCTGGCTGGAGGCCTGGTTGTACAGCACCGGGTAATAGTGGTCGCGCGCGGGGGCCGCCTGCCAGCCGCCTTGCGCGTCCTGGTCGCGGATCTGGTAGCGCTGCGCTAGCAAATCGCTGGCGCGCTGCTCGAAAGCTTCACGCTGCCCTGCCTCCACCCGCGGCGCCCAGGAATAGGCTTGGGTGCGGTGCAGCAGCGGACGTGCATAGCCGTCAAACTCGCGGGGGGTGATTTCGTTGGAGAAATCGAAGAACCGGCGCAGGCCATCCAGGCGCTGCTCCTGTTCTTCGAAACGCTCGGCGATACGGCTGTAGCGCTCGCCGGCCAACAGCTCGAAGCGCTGGCGCAACTGCTGCTTGTAGAAGCTCTGGGTGGCAATGGCCAAGGCTGCCGTGAGCAGGCCGCCGGCGACCAGCGCCGCCAGGGCCACACCCCAGGCCGACAGCTCGTCACCGAGCAGGCCAAACCACTTCGCAGGTACACCCGCATTCGCCATAAAGGACTCTCGACAACATCAGCGTCCTGCGAATGGATTAACCCTTCAGTGCTTTATAGCCACTGGCCAGCAGCCGCGCAATGTACCTCGTCGTCTCAGCGCAGACGCAGTTGCCAGGCGCGGTGGATACGGTTGTTGCGGGCGAAGTCCGGGTCCAGGGTCTGGGCGCTGATTTCCTCCACCGCATAACGCGTTGCCAGGTGCTCGTCGAGCTGGAACTTGCGGAAGTTGTTGGAGAAATACAGCACGCCGCCCGGCGCCAGGCGGGCCATGGCCAGGTCCAGCAGCTCGACATGGTCGCGCTGCACGTCGAACACCCCTTCCATGCGCTTGGAGTTGGAGAAGGTCGGCGGGTCGATGAAGATCAGGTCGTAGCTGTCCGTCGCGCTCTGCAGCCAGGCCATGACGTCGCCCTGCTCCAGGCGGTTGCGCTCGGAGAAGCCGTTCAGCGACAGGTTGCGCCGCGCCCAGTCCAGGTAGGTCTTCGACAGGTCGACGCTGGTGGTGCTGCGCGCGCCGCCCTTGGCCGCGTGCACGGTGGCCGTGGCGGTGTAGCAGAACAGGTTGAGGAAGCGCTTGCCCTCGGCCTCGCGCTGGATGCGCATGCGCATCGGGCGGTGGTCGAGGAACAGGCCGGTGTCCAGGTAGTCGGTGAGGTTGACCAGCAGCTTGACGCCGCCTTCGCTGACTTCCTGGAAGCGCCCTTCGGTGGCCTGGCGCTCGTACTGGCGCGTGCCGCTCTGGCGCTCACGGCGCTTGAGCACCACGCGCTGCTGATCGACACCCAGCGCCTGGGGAATGGCCGCCAGGGCATCGAGCAGACGCGCCTGGGCCTTTTCCGGGTCGATGGAACGCGGGGCGGCGTATTCCTGCACATGCACCCAGTCGTGGTACAGGTCGACCGCCACGGCGTACTCGGGCATGTCGGCATCGTACACGCGGTAGCAGTCGACCTTCTCGCGGCGGGCCCACTTGCCCAGCTGCTTGTAGTTCTTCTGCAGGCGGTTGGCGAACATCTGCGCGCCTTCGGACAGCCGCGCCGGCTCGCTGGCCTGTGGCGCCGGGCGACGCTCCTGGCCCTCTTCAACCTGGGCCGGGCGGCGCTCGCCGGTGACGAACTGGTCGGGCTGCAACTTGAACAGCAGCAGCTTGCAGGGCAACGCGCCGTTCCAGAACGCGTATTGCTTGTGGCTACGGATACCCATGCGCTTGCCCAGCTCCGGCGCGCCGGTGAACACCGCTGCTTCCCAGCCCATGCAGGCCTGGCGCAGGCGCTCGCCAAGGTTCTGGTAGAGGTACAGCAGGCTGGCTTCGTCGCCCAGACGCTCGCCATAAGGCGGGTTGCTGATCACCAGGCCTTTCTGGTTCTGGTCCGGGCGCGGCTCGAAGCTGGCCACCTCGCCCTGGTAGATCTTCACCCAGTCACCCAGGCCTGCGCGCTCGACGTTGTTGCGCCCCGGCTGGATCAGCCGCGGGTCAGCCTCGTAGCCACGGATCCACAGCGGCGGTTTGGCCAGGCCGGCCTGGGCACGGGCCTGGGCCTCTTCGTGCAGCTTGCGCCACAGTGCCGGCACATGGCCGAGCCAGGCGCTGAAGCCCCAGCGCTCGCGCTTGAGGTTGGGGGCCATGTCGGCAGCTATCATCGCCGCCTCGACCAGGAAGGTGCCCACACCGCACATTGGGTCGGCCAGTGCGCCGCCCTGGGCGGCGATGCGCGGCCAGCCGGCGCGGATCAACACCGCCGCCGCCAGGTTTTCCTTGAGCGGCGCCGCGCCTTGCTGCAGGCGGTAGCCGCGCTGGTGCAGGCTGTGGCCGGACAGGTCAAGGGAGAGGATCGCCTCGCCACGGTCCAGGCGCAGGTGCACGCGCACATCCGGGTCGATCTTTTCCACCGACGGGCGCAGGCCTTCACGGTTGCGCAGCTTGTCGACGATCGCATCCTTGACCTTCAGCGCGCCGAAGTGGGTGTTGTCGATACCCGAGCCATGGCCGCTGAACTCCACCGCCAGGGTGCCGTCGGCCGCCAGGTGATCGGCCCAATCCACCGCGTTCACCCCGTCATAGAGGTCGTCGGCGTTTTTCATCGGGAAGCGCTTGAGCACCAGCAGCACGCGGTTGGCCAGGCGCGACCAGAGGCACAGGCGGTAGGCGGTTTCCATGTCGGCCTCGCCGCGGATGGCCGAGGTGTGCTCACGCACCTCGGTCAGGCCCAGCTCCCGGGCCTCTTCGACGAGCAGGCCTTCGAGGCCCTTGGGGCAGGTGAGATAAAGTTCGATACGGTCCGACATGGGTATTCCAGAGCCTTTGGCTAAGTAGATGGCAGCCGACGCATCGGCCTGCCGAGGTTTTCCCGCACGCCCTTTAAGCAGGCGCCCGGGTGGCCCGCGAGCTGTCTCGCCAGGCCTGGCCGCCCGACGCAACCTGCTCTCGCCGGGTGGCGAAAAAGGCTTTGATCGTCGAGCAGTATGAAAATTCGCGCACAGCGGGTCCAGATGTGACCCTTCGTCGCATTACCAATTATTACGAGCCATTGACCAGACACGCTGGCCAATTGACGTCAAAGCTGACTAAACCCTGATCATAGCGGGCCCAACGGCAAACAAGGTTGAGTCGCATCTATTTACTTATCCTCTCACCCTTGGAAAGGTTACGTCCTTATGACAAAACGATCATTCACACTGTGACTCGCATTCGTTAGAACTGATCTCAGGTCGCCTCGCAATGGGGCGACACCTTCAGCCCGCCACGCCGGCAGCGGGCGCACACCGGCAGAACGATTCTGCCCGGCCTCGTAGAGGCCGACGGGACATTACAGTCAACAAGTGAGGGCAACACCCTATGAGAAGACTTAAGCGTGATCCGTTGGAAAGAGCATATTCACGTGGCTACCAGTATGGGGTCACCGGCAAATCCCGCGAACTTTGCCCATTTACTCTACCTTCCGTACGTCAAGCCTGGATCAACGGCTGGCGCGAAGGGCGCGGCGATAACTGGGACGGCATGACCGGCACCGCTGGCATCCATAGACTCAACGAAAATCACGCCGTTGGCTGATCGAGGACACTGAATTCGAGTTACCATGCGCGCCCCATCCGGGCGGCGGGCTACGGCCCAGGGGGCCCCATGCGGGGCCCCTTTTTTATGGCCGCTTATTGCCGAGGCATGGCCGCGATAGCATCCACCGCCTCGCGGATCAGCGCCGGGCCCTTATAGATGAAGCCCGAGTAAATCTGCACCAGGCTGGCACCGGCGGCGATCTTCTCCGCGGCGTGACGGCCCTCGGTAATACCACCGGCCGCAATGATCGGCAGCTTGCCACCCAGCTCACCCGCCAGCACTTTCACCGTGTGGGTGCTCTTCTCCAGCACTGGTGCGCCCGACAGGCCGCCCGCCTCGCCACCGAACGGCAGCCCTTCGACACCCTCACGGCCCAGGGTGGTGTTGGTGGCGATCACCGCGTCCATCCCCGACTCCATCAGCGCAGCAGCCACCAGGGCGGTTTCTTCATCGCTCATGTCCGGGGCGATCTTGATCGCCAGTGGCACGCGCTTGCCATTGCTCACCGCCAGCTGCTCGCGGCGCTCGGCCAGGGCATCGAGCAGTTGCTTGAGCGAGTCACCGAACTGCAGCGAGCGCAGGCCCGGGGTGTTTGGCGAGCTGACGTTGACGGTGATGTAGCTGGCGTCGTTGTAGACCTTCTCCAGGCAGATCAGGTAATCGTCCTGGGCCCGCTCGACCGGGGTGTCGAAGTTCTTGCCGATGTTGATGCCCAGCACGCCGGTGTAGCGTGCGGCCCGCACCCGCGCCAGCAGATGGTCGACGCCCAGGTTGTTGAAGCCCATGCGGTTGATGATCGCGCAAGCTTGCGGCAGGCGGAACAGGCGTGGCTTGGGGTTGCCCGGCTGTGGGCGCGGGGTGATGGTGCCGATTTCGACGAAACCGAAGCCCAGCTGGGCGAAACCGTCGATGGCCGCGCCGTTCTTGTCCAGGCCAGCGGCCAGTCCCACCGGGTTGGCGAAGTTCAAGCCCATGACGCTCACCGGCAGCGCCGCTGGCTGCTTGCACAGCAAGCCGTTGAGACCAAGCCGGCCACCGGCACCGATCAGGTCCAGCGACAGGTCGTGGGAGGTTTCCGGGGAGAGCTTGAACAGCAGCTGGCGGGCCAGGGTATACATGGGCGGGCGGACTCGCGGTGTGTGAGGGGTGCGATTATAGCCAGCGCATCGCCGGGGCGACAGGGCCATGGCACATGGGTTGCTTCAACAACCCCATGCAGCCCCCGCAGAACGCCCGAGGATCCACGTGAATACAGCTTTCCCGACATCGCCACTGGCCTGGGTCAACGGCAGCGACGCGCCAGAAAAAAACAGCCTGAACATCGGTTTCATGGCCCTGAGCGATTGCGCCTCGGTGGTGGTCGCCGCCACCCAGGGCTTTGCCCAGCAACAGGGCCTGACCCTCAACCTGCAGCGCCAGGCGTCCTGGGCCGGGCTGCGTGACAGGCTGGTCAGCGGCGAACTGGACGCCGCGCACTGTTTGTATGGCCTGGTCTACGCCGTGCAGTTGGGCGTGGGCGGCGGGCCCGCCAATGACATGGCAGTGCTCATGGGCCTGAACCAGAACGCCCAGGCCATCAACCTGTCCGCGGCCCTGCAACGCAAGGGCGTGACCAACCCCGAGGCACTGGCGCGGCTGGCGCACCAGGGCGGTGCGCGCCTGACCTTCGCCCAGACCTTCCCCACCGGCACCCACGCCATGTGGCTGTATTACTGGCTGGCCAGCCAGGGCATCCACCCGCTGCATGACGTCAACAGCGTGGTGGTGCCGCCGGCCCAGATGGTCGCCCACCTGCAGGCCGGGCGCATCGATGGTTTTTGTGTCGGCGAGCCGTGGTCGGCCGAGGCCATCACCCAAGGCCAGGGGTTCACCCTCGCCACCAGCCAGTCGATCTGGCCGGACCACCCGGAAAAGGTCCTGGCCTGCGCGCGCAGTTTCGCCGAGCAATACCCCAACAGCGCACGCGCGCTGATCAAGGCGATCCTCGCCGCCAGCCGCTTCATCGAAAGCAGCACCGAGAACCGTCGTGGCGCCGCGCAATTGCTCAGTGGCAGCGCCTATCTGGACACCCCGGCCAGCAGCATCGAGCCACGCCTGCTGGGCGATTACCAGGACGGCCTGGGCAACCGCTGGCAAGACCGCCATGCCCTGCGCCTGTTCGACCAGGGGCGGGCCAACCTGCCCTACCTGTCCGACGGCATGTGGTTCATGACCCAGTTCCGCCGCTGGGGCATCCTGCGTGACGACCCGGACTACCTCGCCGTGGCACGCCAGGTCCAGCAGCTGGCGCTGTACCGCGAGGCCGCCGACGCACTGGGCGTGCCCTGCGCCGACCTGCCGATGCGCAGCAGCCAGCTGATCGACGGCAGCCGCTGGGACGGCAGCGATCCGCATGGCTACGCGCGCAGCTTCAAGCTGCACGCCCTGGACGCGGCGCCCGACGCCCGCGTCGGTCTGTGAGGAGCCGACCATGCTGCGCATCCTGCTGATCGACGACACTGAAAAGAAAGTCGGCCGCCTCAAGGCCGCATTGGTCGAGGCTGGCTTCGAGGTGATCGAAGCCCCTGGCCTGACCATCGACCTGCCGGCCTGCGTCGAAACGGTGCGCCCGGACGTGGTACTGATCGATACCGAGTCACCGGGCCGTGATGTGATGGAGCAAGTGGTGCTGGTCAGCCGCGACCGGCCCCGCCCCATCGTGCTGTTCACTGACGAACACGACCCGGGGGTGATGCGCCAGGCGATCCAGGCCGGGGTCAGCGCCTACATCGTCGAAGGCATCCATACCGCGCGCCTGCAGCCGATCCTCGACGTGGCCATGGCCCGCTTCGAAAGCGACCAGGCGCTCAAGGCCCAGCTGCTGGCCCGCGACCTGCAATTGGCCGAGCGCAAGCGTATCGAGCAGGCCAAGGGCTTGCTGATGAAGATGAAGGATTGCAACGAAGAGCAGGCCTACACCCTGATGCGGCGCCAGGCCATGAGCCGCCAGCAGAAGCTGATCCAGGTGGCCGAACAGATCATCGCCATGTCGGAGATGCTTGGCTGAAACCCCATTTTTCAACTGCAGGAGCGGCCTTGTGCCGCGGATGGGGTGTGCGTAGCGCCCCCAGAATGTAGTGGCTCTTGCACCTATCGCTGGGGCCGCTGCGCGCCCCTTTCCGGCCGGTCCGGCGCCCCGGCAAGGCCGCTCCTACAGAAATCGATGCCTGAGCCGGCAAGTAATCTTGGCCCGGCTCTTGCTCAGTGAATCACCAGGTAGCCAACGGCGGTTGCCAAGATACCCCGACAAAGACGTCGCTCCCCCTCCACGCCAGTGGACCGGGCAGCGGCGTCTTTTTCGTTTCCGCCCCTGTGTTGCACGCCGATCGAGGTGTTCGATGAATACGAGCTTCTGGAAATCCGGGCATGTGCCCACCCTGTTCGCTGCCTTCCTGTATTTCGACCTGAGCTTCATGGTCTGGTACCTGCTCGGCCCCATGGCGGTGCAGATCGCCACCGACCTGCAACTGAGCGCCCAGCAACGGGGCCTGATGGTCGCTACACCCATCCTCGCCGGTGCCCTGCTGCGCTTCGCCATGGGCCTGCTGGTCGATCGCCTGTCGCCCAAGACCGCCGGCCTGATCGGCCAGGTGGTGGTGATCGTCGCCCTGGCCTGCGCCTGGCACCTGGGCGTGCACAGCTTCGAGCAGGTGCTGCTGCTGGGCGTTTTCCTCGGCGTTGCCGGCGCCTCGTTCGCCGTTTCGCTGCCCCTGGCGTCGCAGTGGTACCCACCCCAGCATCAGGGCAAGGCCATGGGCATCGCCGGCGCCGGCAACTCCGGCACCGTGTTCGCCGCGCTGCTGGCGCCGGTGCTGGCGGCGGCCTACGGCTGGAACAACGTGTTCGGTTTCGCCCTGCTGCCACTGTTGCTGACCCTGGTGCTGTTCGCCCTGCTGGCCCGCAACGCACCCGAGCGGCCAAAACCCAAGGCCATGGCCGATTACCTCAAAGCGCTGGGTGACCGTGACAGCTGGTGGTTCATGTTCTTCTACAGCGTCACCTTCGGCGGCTTCATCGGCCTGGCCAGCACCCTGCCCGGCTACTTCAACGACCAGTACGGCCTGAGCCCGGTGACCGCCGGCTACTACACCGCCGCTTGCGTGTTCGCCGGCAGCCTGATGCGCCCGCTGGGCGGCGCCCTGGCCGACCGCTTCGGCGGCATCCGCACCCTGCTGGGCATGTACAGCGTGGCGGCGGTGTGCATCGCCGCCGTCGGCTTCAACCTGCCCAGCGCCGCAGCGGCACTGGCCCTGTTCGTCAGCGCCATGCTCGGGTTGGGTGCCGGCAATGGCGCGGTGTTCCAGCTGGTGCCGCAGCGCTTTCGCCAGGAGATCGGGGTGATGACCGGGCTGATCGGCATGGCCGGTGGCATCGGTGGCTTCCTGCTGGCCGCAGGCCTGGGCACCGTCAAGCAACACACCGGTGACTACCAGATGGGCCTGTGGCTGTTCGCCAGCCTTGGCCTGCTGGCCTGGTTCGGCCTGCACGGCGTCAAGCAGCGCTGGCGCACCACCTGGGGTTCGGCGGCCGTCACTGCGGCACGGGTCTGAGCACACACCATGAGCCTGCAACTGAGCTTTGCCCAGGCCTCTGCCACCGGCCCCCGCACAGAGAACCAGGACGCCCTGCGCCTGGTCACGCCGGCACCGGAACTGGCCGCCAGCAAGGGCTACCTGTGCGCCCTCGCCGACGGTGTCAGCCAGTGCGCCGATGGCGGCCTGGCGGCCCGCGCCAGCCTGCAGGCCCTGGCCCTGGACTACTACGCCACGCCCGCCACCTGGGGCGTGGCCCAGGCCCTGGACCGGCTGTTGCTGGCCCAGAATCGCTGGCTGCGCGCCCAGGGCAACGGCCAGCCGCTGCTCACCACCCTCAGTGCCCTGGTGCTGCGCGGGCGTCGCTTCACCCTCGCCCACGTCGGCGATTGCCGTGTCTATCGTTGGCATGACGGCCAGTTGCACTGCCTGAGCGAAGACCACGTCTGGGACCAGCCCGGCATGCAGCATGTGCTCAAGCGCGCGCTGGGCCTTGACCAGCACCTGCTGGTCGATTACCTGGATGGCGAGCTGCACCAGGGCGAACGGTTCCTGCTGCTCAGCGATGGCGTGTGGGCCAGCCTCGGCGACCAGCGTATCCAGGCTATCCTGCGCGAACACCCCGACCTGCAGGATGCCGTCGACACCCTGGTGGCTACCGCCCACCACAGCGGCAGCCAGGACAATGCCAGCGCCATGCTGATCAGCGTCGACGAACTGGGCGCCGCGAACCTCGGCGATACCTTGGCCCAGCTCCAGCAGTGGCCGCTGCCCGGCCCGTTGCGGGACGGGCAGACCCTCGATGGCTGGCGGCTTGACGGGCTGCTGGCGCAGAGCCGGCAATCGCTGCTGTACCGGGTACGTGATGCCCTCGGTCAGGCCTGGCTACTCAAGACCCTGCCACAGGCCCGCGATCAAGAGCCCGGGGCTGCCCAGGCCTTGCTGCTGGAGGAATGGTTCCTGCGCCGGGTCGCCGGCCGCCACTTCCCCGAGGTGCATCCGGCCAGCCAGCGCCAGCATCTGTATTACCTGATGCGTGAGTACCCCGGCAGGACCCTCGCTGCCTTGCTCAAGCAAGACGGCCCGCTGCCCCTGCCGCAGTGGCTGGAACTGGCGCGCCAGCTGCTGCAGGCGGTCGGCGTGCTGCATCGGCGCAACCTGCTGCACCGCGACATCAAGCCGGAAAACCTGCACCTGGGCAGCGACGGCCAACTGCGTTTGCTGGACTTTGGCCTGGCCTATTGCCCGGGGCTATCTGAAGACCAGCCGCACAGCCTGCCCGGAACGCCGTCCTACATCGCCCCCGAGGCGTTCGACGGCCAACCGCCAAGCGCGCGCCAAGACCTCTACGCCGTGGGCGTCACGCTCTATCACCTGCTCACCGGCCACTACCCCTACGGTGAAGTCGAAGCATTCCAGCGTCCGCGCTTCACCGCGCTGATCAACCCCGGCCGCTACCGGCCCGACCTGCCCGAATGGTTGCAACGCAACCTGGAGCAGGCACTGGCCAGCGACCCGGCCCAACGCTTCGAGACCGCCGAGCAATGGCTGCTGCTGCTCGAACGCGGCGACCGCCAGGCGCTGCCTGACCGCCCTAGCCCACTGCTGGAGCGCGAACCCCTGAAGGTCTGGCGCTGCCTGGCGCTGCTGTCCCTGCTGTTCAACCTGATCCTGCTGTTCGCCCTGCTCAAGGGTTGAGTGGCACCTGTCGACGAGGAACACCCGATGAATGCGAAAGTCTGGTTGGTTGGTGCCGGCCCTGGCGACCCCGAACTGCTCACCCTCAAGGCTGTCCGTGCGCTGGGCCAGGCCCAGGTGGTGATGATCGACGATCTGGTCAACCCGGGCATATTGGCGCACTGCCCGCAGGCGCGGGTGATTGCCGTGGGCAAGCGCGGCGGCTGCCGCTCCACGCCCCAGGCCTTCATCCAGCGCCTGATGCTGCGCCATGCCCGCCAGGGGCGTTGCGTGGTGCGGCTCAAGGGTGGCGACCCGTGCATCTTCGGTCGCGCCGGTGAAGAAGCGGCGTGGCTGCGCGGGCACGGCATCGAGGTGGAGGTGGTCAACGGCATCACCGCCGGCCTGGCCGGCGCCACCCAATGCGACATTCCGCTGACCCTGCGCGGCGTCAGCCGTGGCGTGACGCTGTTGACCGCGCACACCCAGGACGACAGCGAGCTTAACTGGCAGGCACTGGCCCAGGGCGGCACCACACTGGTGCTGTACATGGGCGTGGCGCGCCTGGAGCAGATTCGCCGTGGCCTGCTGCAAGGCGGAATGGCGCCCGGCACGCCAGTGGCGATGATCGAGAATGCGTCATTGCCGCAGCAGCGTGAATGCCGTAGCCATCTGGCGGCGCTGGAGGAGGATGCATTGGCGTTTGGCTTGCGCAGCCCGGCAATTTTGGTGATCGGTGAGGTTGTAGGAGCGGCCTCGTGCCGCGAAAGGGCCGCAGAGCGGCCCCAGCAATGGGTGCATCAACGCTGAAATCCTGTGGCCGCCCTGCGGCCCTTTCGCGACACAAGGCCGCTCCTACAGAAGCCGTGTCAAGCGTAATGGTAAATCCCAGGCAAAGAAAAACCCGGCCGAGGCCGGGTTTTTCGTGAAGCTTCAAACCAATTACTTGGCCTGGGCTTCTACCTGAGCTTCTACGCGACGGTTAACGGCGCGGCCAGCTTCGGTGGCGTTGTCGGCGACCGGACGGGTCTCACCGTAGCCAACCGAGCTAACACGGCTCGATTCGACGCCGTACTGCTGGGTCAGGACTTGCTTGACAGCGCTGGCACGACGCTCGGACAGCTTCTGGTTGTAAGCGTCTGGGCCGACGGAGTCAGTGTGACCTTCCACGGTGGTGGTGGTCTGTGGGTACTGCTTCATGAAGTCAGCCAGGTTCTTGATGTCGCCGTAGCTGTTAGGCTTGACGACCGACTTGTCGAAGTCGAACTTGACGTCCAGCTCAACGCGAACGACTTCGGCAACAGCCGGGCAGCCATCAGCGTCAACGGTAACGTTGGCTGGGGTGTCTGGGCACTTGTCGACGTTGTCGCAAACGCCATCGTTGTCGCTGTCGGAGCAGACTTCGGCGACTGGAGCAGGCGCAGGAGCGGCTTTCTGGCCACCGCTGCCACCGAAGTTCAGACCCAGACCAACGGTCGGGCCCCACTCGGTGTTGCCGTTGTCGATGTTGTACATGGCTTCGACGCCAGCGCGGGCGAAGAACATGTCGGTGATGTACCACTTGGCGCCAGCGCCAACGTTGGCGAAGGTGGAGTGGTCACGGCCGCTACGGGTGGCCTGGCCCAGGCTCTCGTGCGCGAAGCCGGCAGAAACGTACGGACGCAGTGCATCGCCTACGGTACCGAAGTGGTAGGTAGCGTCGAGCTTGGTCTTGGAGCCTTTGATGTCTTTGTTGAAGACTTCACCGCGAGCGTTGTGGGTCTCGTTGTAGCCCAGGTCCAGGGAGACGTCGTCGGTCAGGAAGTAACCGAGGCGAACACCAGGGTTGGTGCCGTCGTTCTTGAAGTTACGCTCGCTGTCGTAGAACTGCTTGGTAACGTTACCTTCGATTTCGACCGCGCCTTGGCCTTGAGCCAGAGCGCCGAGCGAAGTCACGGCTACGAGAGAGCCAATGGCCAAGCCCAAGGTGTTTTTCAATTTCATCCGTTAAATCCCCATCTGGTGATAGTTAAGCAGTCCCACCAAAATCCGGGGGACAACTCGACGGCAAGTCTAGCAGAACTTGCCGGTTGGTTAGAGATATTTGAACGCCACTAAGTTTCAGTGAGCCCTGCAAATTTCTCTCTAAGCTTGTCGAGCGCACGCTTGTAGCGCATTTTCGTGGCACTCAGGCCCATGTGCATGATGTCGGCGATCTCCTGGAATTCCAGCTCTGCGACAAATCGCAGCACCAGGATTTCCCGGTCGATCGGGTTCACATGCACCAGCCATTTGTCCAGCCCGCCTTTCTCTTCAGGTTTCGGAGCCTTGTCCTCGGACGCCTCTTCGACAGGGTCCAGGCTCAGGGCATCCATCAACCTGCGCTTGCGACGCTCCTTGCGGTACTGGGTGATGCATTCGTTGTAGGTGATGCTGTAGAGCCAGGTCTTGAACTTGGATTTACCCTCGAAGTTCTTCAGCCCGTACAGCACTTTGAGCATCACCTCCTGACAGACATCGTCAGCATCCCGGTCGTTCCCCAGATACCGCGCACACACGTTGAACAGCGTGCGCTGATAGCGCCTCATGAGCTCCTCATAGGCGCGGGTAACGTGAAACAGCTCCTCATGCGAACGCGCCACCAACTCCTCGTCGGTGAGCTCCCGGGGGTCATAGCGCATGGGCGGCAAATGAACTTTATTCAATGCGGATCTGGCCGACAGTCGGGTCAATGTCGCCGCTCAGCCCCTAGGGCCGATTTTCGCGGCGGCATACATTAACAGCTTTTGTGCGGTTAGCGGCTATTCACGCGCTGCTCGAGCAGCTCGCGATTAGACAACGACACCAGTTCGCCATCATCGGTCAGCAGCGTCGTCTTGACGGTGCCGATCTCTTCGATGTGCCCTTCAACCTCTCCAATCCGCACCTGCTGGCCGACCTGATAGAGTTCGCGCACGTAGATTCCGGCAAGAATCTGCCCGGCGATTTCACGGCTGCCGAGGCCCATGGCCAATGCAATTGCCAGACCAACGGTAATCAGGCCGATGACGATCACATGGTTGAGCAGGTCGGTCTTGACCTCCAACTGGCTGATCGCCACCGAGATACTGATGATGATCACCAGGCCCTGTGCTATCCGCCCCACGCCAGCGGCATACTCCAGGCCAATGCCTTCGGCGGCGCCCCGCACCAGGCCGTTGACCAGCTGTGCCAACAGCACACCGGCCAGCAGCACCAGCGCCGCGCCGAACACCTTGGGCAGGTACAGGGCAAGCATGTCGAGGGTCGCCGAGACCCGCTCAAGGCCTAGCGATTCCGCGGCCGAGACCAGGAAGATCAACAGCACGAACCAGTAGACGATCTTGCCGACCAACGTCGAGATCGGCACCTGAATGCCTGCCCGGGCGAGGATCTTGGTCAGCCCGGTACCGCTCATCAGGCGATCCAGGCCAAATTTGGCCAGTAGCTTGGACAGCAGTGTGTCGAGCAGCTTCGCCACGACGAAGCCCAGCAACACCACCACCAGCGCCCCGAACAAGTTGGGGATGAAGTTCGCCACCTTGGTCCAAAGGGCAGTCATGGCGGTGACCAGACTCTGGGTCCAGAGATCGAGTTCCATATTCAATCGGCCTTATCTACGTTTCTGCCGGCGGCAGGATTGCGGGTGGCATTGCGACGCACCGGCGCGACATGCGCCGAGCCATTGTTGACAGCGATCATCAGCGCCTGGCTCCAGCGGCCGAGCAGGCTGAACAGATCGCCCGCGCCGACCTGGCGGTTGGCGGTCTTGAGCACGCGACCCAGGCAGGCGGCGTCGTCGCGCTCCTGGCCGGAGGGTGACGCCTTGAGCAGGTCACGCAGGGATTCTTCAAACGGATCGTGCATGGGCACCTCGCGCAGTGTCAGTCAAAGACGAGAGCTGCGGGCGATGGGTCACACAGGGACGTGGGACGAATGTTTCAGAATGAGAACAGTGCAGGTCAAACGCCATCTAGACCCACCGCAACTTGCGGAACAACAGCCACTGCGCCACCGCCAGGCCCAGCACGATCAAGCTGGCGAACAGGAAGCCATAGGGGCTGCTCGAACCCGGTATGCCGCCAACGTTGATGCCCAGCAGGCCAGTGATGAAACTCATGGGCAGGAAGATGCAGGTAATGATGCCGAAGCGGTACATGGTCCGGTTCATCCGTTCGCTGCGGCGTCGGTCCTCGCTTTCCAGCACCAGGGCGGCGCGCTCACGGGCCAGCTCGAGCTCTTCGAGGTAGCGGATCAGGCTGTTGTTGAGCTCGTTCCAGTAATCGCTGTCGGGGTCGGCGAACCAGCTGCACTTGTTGCGCGACAACTGCGCGTAGATATCCCGCTGTGGCGCCAGGAAGCGGCGCAGGCCGGCGGCACGTCGACGGATCTGCTGCAGGCTGCCCTGCTCGGGGGCATACCGTTCGTCGGCTTCCACCTTCTCCTCTTCGAGATCGACCGCCTCGGACAGGTCGCTGACCAGCGCCTGGACCTTCTCGGTGAGCAACTCGCCCATCAGCAGCAACAGCTCGGATGCCGACTTCGGCCCCCTGCCCTCATCCAGCTGCTGAAGCACCTCGTCGCTGGCACGCAGCGGCCGCAGGCGCAGCGAGATGACCCGCCGCGCCTCGGCGAAAATGCGCACCGAAACCATGTCCTCAGGCTCGGCACCCGGGTTGAGGTTGACCCCGCGCAGGAACAGCAGCATCTGCTCGTTGGCCAACTGCAGCAGGCGCGGCCGGGTATTCTCCTCCAACAGCAGATCGCAGGCGAACTCGCTCAGGCCACTGTCGTGCAGCAGCCAGGTGCGGGTTTGCGGGTGGCTGCGATCCCAATGCAGCCACAGGCTCTCCAGAGGCTGCAGCTGCAAATCGTCCAGCTCGGTACGGGCTATCGAGCGCGCGCCGCCTTTGCCATCGAGCACCAGGGCATGCACCAGGCCCCACTGCGCGTTGTCTTCCTCGAACATCAAAGCTCCATCAGCGCGCGCCGCGCGTCACTCGGGCATCTTCAGCGGGCTTGGCGAGACGATGACGCCATTGTTGTCGGCGTACACATATTCGCCCGGGCGGAAGGTCACCCCGGCGAAGGTCACCGCGACGTTAAGGTCGCCAATGCCGCGCTTGTCGGTCTTCATCGGGTGGCTGGCCAGGGCCTGCACACCCACGTCGGTCTGCACCAGCACGTCGACATCGCGCACACAGCCATAGATCACCAGGCCCTCCCAACCGCTCTTCGCCGCCTTCTCGGCGAGCATGTCGCCCAGCAACGCGCGGCGCAGCGAACCACCGCCATCGACCACCAGCACCTTGCCCTTGCCATCGAGCTCGACCTGCTCCTTGACCAGCGAGTTGTCCTCGAAACACTTGATGGTGACGATCTGGCCGCCGAACGAGTCGCGGCCGCCGAAGTTGCTGAACATCGGTTCGAGCACCTGGACGAGGTCAGGGTAGGCGTCGCACAGGTCGGGCGTTACGTAATGCTGCATGGGAAACTCCTGTCAGTCACAACGAAAGCGGATGTGGGATCAAGGCTACACCGTGGAAGGCATGGCAGTCATCCGGGACCGGGCAGTCAGTTTATCGCTGGCTGCGCCGGCTCTGCCGCCACCGTCGACTCATGCACTGGCACCCGCGGATCGCGCAACCAGCGCGCTACCAGCGGCCACACCTGGGCCTGCGCCGCCTTGCTGACCAGCATGTCGACGTGCCCGAAAGCCTCGAAGCCCTCTTCCCGCCCCAGGCGCAGAAACTGCTTGCTGTCACCGCCCAACTGCTCGAACAGCTTGCGGCAAGCCCACACCGGGTCCTGGAAATCGCCTGCCCCGGCTACGGCCAGCACCGGAACGTCAACCTCGGTCAACCCCGCCCACCAGTCGCGATCCTTGTCGCCGAAACGGCCGAACAGGCCATTCCAGCGCAGGCTTTCCAGGGCCAGGCCGATCGGTTCGTCTTCCGGACCACGCTTGAGCCTCGAACCGCTGATCTGGGCAAAGCGCTTAAGCAGCAACTTCGCCCCCCACGCCACCGGCGGCACCTTCAGCGGCCAGTACACGCGGCTGACCTGGGCGCCGAAGAAGGCCGCGCTGGCCACCTGCTCGCAGGCCAGGTAGCCACTGCCCAGCGCAGCGGCCAGGGTTGTGCCGCCCAGGGAATGGCCCAGCCAGTGCGGCGCTTGCCCGGTTTGCTCCTGAACGAAAGCCCCGATCACCGGCAGGTCATAGCGGGCATAGTCGGCCACACGGTTCTGGCGCCAGTCGCGGTTGCGGGGCG
Source organism: Pseudomonas parasichuanensis (assembly GCF_021601385.1). Taxonomy (GTDB): domain Bacteria; phylum Pseudomonadota; class Gammaproteobacteria; order Pseudomonadales; family Pseudomonadaceae; genus Aquipseudomonas; species Aquipseudomonas parasichuanensis. Next base: position 55,908 of record NZ_BQHO01000007.1, read on the forward strand.
ACAGGCCATGGCCGCGCATCTCCGGGATCCATACATCGAAACCGGCGCGGGCAAGGTAGGCGCCCAGGCCGATGCCCTTGGGCGAGTACCAAAAGCGCCGATTGGAAAAACTGCCGTGCAGGAGGATGACCGGCACGCCCTGGGCACGCCCCTGGTCGGCCAGGCCCAGGCGAGTGACGGCCAACTCGACGCTCAAATCGGGGCTGTTGCCTGCCTTGATCCGGTAGACGTCTTCGCTGAGGTCGCCGCGGCGCTCGGCACTGAGCAACGCGACGGGAAATTGGGTGCTGCTGCTTTGCATGGCTTCACAAATTCAGTGGATATGAAACGTGGGAGCGGGCTTGGCCCGCGACAGTGACAGATCGGACGACAGGGTTGTCCTTGCTGGCGCTGTCGCGGGACAAGCCCGCTCCTACAGGTGCGATGCGCGGATGCCAGGGCACCCGCGCACTCACCGCATCAGGCCGCGCCCTGGCCTTCGGCCAGGAAGAACCAGGTCTCGAGCACCGAGTCCGGGTTCAGCGACACGCTCTCGATACCCTGCTCCATCAACCATTTGGCCAGGTCCGGGTGGTCCGAAGGGCCCTGGCCGCAGATGCCGATGTACTTGCCAGCCTTGTTGCACGCGGCAATGGCGTTGGCCAGCAGCTTCTTGACCGCAGGGTTACGCTCGTCGAACAGGTGGGCGATGATCCCCGAGTCGCGGTCCAGGCCCAGGGTGAGCTGGGTCAGGTCGTTGGAGCCGATCGAGAAGCCGTCGAAGTACTCGAGGAACTCTTCGGCCAGGATGGCGTTGGACGGCAGCTCGCACATCATGATCACGCGCAGGCCGTTGTCGCCACGGGCCAGGCCGTTTTCGGCGAGCAGGTCGACGACCTGGCTGGCTTCGCCCAGGGTGCGCACGAACGGCACCATGATCTCGACGTTGGTCAGGCCCATTTCGTTGCGCACGCGCTTGAGGGCACGGCACTCGAGCTCGAAGCAGTCACGGAACGACTCGCTGATGTAGCGCGAGGCGCCACGGAAGCCCAGCATCGGGTTTTCTTCTTCCGGCTCGTACAGCTTGCCGCCGATCAGGTTGGCGTATTCGTTGGACTTGAAGTCCGACAGGCGCACGATGACCTTTTTCGGGTAGAAGGCCGCGGCCAGGGTGCTGATGCCTTCGACCAGCTTCTCGACATAGAAGCCGACCGGGTCGCTGTAGCCGGCGATGCGCTTGTCGACGCTCTCTTTGAGCTCCGGCGGCAGGCCCGCGTAGTTCAGCAGCGCCTTGGGGTGCACGCCGATCATGCGGTTGATGATGAACTCCAGGCGCGCCAGGCCCACACCTTCGTTGGGCAGCTGGGCGAAGTCGAACGCGCGGTCCGGGTTGCCCACGTTCATCATGATCTTGAACGGCAGCTCGGGCATGGCGTCCACCGAGTTCTGCTTGACGTCGAAGCCCAGCTCGCCTTCGAAGATGAAACCGGTGTCGCCTTCGGCGCAGGACACGGTCACGCCTTGGCCGTCCTTGAGCAGTTGGGTGGCGTTGCCGCAACCGACCACTGCCGGGATACCCAGCTCACGGGCGATGATGGCCGCGTGGCAGGTACGCCCGCCGCGGTTGGTGACGATGGCGCTGGCGCGCTTCATCACCGGTTCCCAGTCCGGGTCGGTCATGTCCGACACCAGCACGTCGCCGGGCTGGACCTTGTCCATTTCCGACACGTCCTTGATCACGCGCACCTTGCCGGCGCCGATGCGCTGGCCGATGGCGCGGCCTTCGACCAGCACGGTGCCTTTTTCCTTAAGCAGGTAGCGCTCCATCACGTTGGCGCTGGCACGGCTCTTCACGGTCTCAGGGCGGGCCTGAACGATGTACAGCTTGCCGTCGTCACCGTCCTTGGCCCACTCGATATCCATCGGGCGCTGGTAGTGCTGTTCGATGATCATCGCCTGCTTGGCCAGTTCGGCCACTTCGGCGTCGCTCAGGCAGAAGCGCGCGCGTTCGGCGCGGTCGACTTCGACGGTCTTGACCGAACGGCCGGCCTTGGCTTCGTCGCCGTAGACCATCTTGATCGCCTTGCTGCCCAGGTTACGGCGCAGGATCGCCGGGCGACCGGCCTGCAGGGTGTTCTTGTGGACGTAGAATTCGTCCGGGTTGACCGCACCCTGCACCACGGTTTCACCCAGGCCGTAGGCGCCGGTGATGAACACCACGTCACGGAAGCCCGACTCGGTGTCGAGGGTGAACATCACGCCGGCGGTGCCGGTTTCGGAGCGGACCATGCGCTGCACGCCGGCGGACAGGGCGACCAGCTTGTGGTCGAAGCCCTGGTGCACGCGGTAGGCGATGGCACGGTCGTTGAACAGCGAGGCGAAGACTTCCTTGGCCGCGCGGATCACGTTGTCGACGCCGCGGATGTTGAGGAAGGTCTCCTGCTGGCCGGCGAACGAGGCGTCCGGCAGGTCTTCGGCGGTGGCCGAGGAGCGCACGGCGACCGCCATGTTGTCGTTGCCGGCGGCCATTTCGGCGAAGGCCGTACGGATTTCCGCATCCAGGCGTGCCGGGAATTCGGCCTCCATGACCCACTGGCGGATTTGTGCGCCGGTCTTGGTCAGGGCATTGATGTCATCGACGTCCAGCGCGTCGAGCGCGGCATGGATACGGTCGTTCAGGCCACTCTGTTCGAGAAAGTCGCGGTACGCCTGAGCCGTAGTGGCAAAGCCGCCCGGCACCGAAACGCCGGCACCGGCAAGATTGCTGATCATCTCGCCCAGGGATGCGTTCTTGCCCCCCACATGCTCCACATCATGGACGCCGAGCTTATCGAGGGAAACTACGTACTCTACCAAGGTGATCTCTCCACTAACTGTATTGGAAAAGCTCAAGGGCGCCCGCCTGTCTGCTCTGCGACTGGGCCGGGACGCTTGTGGCCTGGACCTGGAAAATAAGTGAGAATGCCGAGCAACCGCGTTCGGCAAACCGAACCTATCATATCCAGAAATCTTCGGCAGCTTAAGGCCCCCAGGTGCAAATGAAACGAACCGCGTTTTTCATCTCCGACGGTACCGGCATCACTGCAGAAACGTTGGGGCAGAGCCTGCTCGCACAATTCGAGAGCATTCCGTTCAATAAATTCACCCGCCCCTACATCGATACGCTGGACAAGGCCCGGGCCATGGTCCAGCAAATCAACGCGGCGGCCGAGCGTGACGGGGTTCGCCCGATCATCTTCGACACCATCGTCAACCAGGACATCCGCGAAGTCATGGCCACGTCCAATGGCTTCATGATCGACATCTTTTCGACGTTTTTATCCCCGCTCGAGCAGGAATTGACTGCCCACTCGTCGTATTCCGTGGGTAAATCCCACTCGATCGGCGGCAATTCCAACTACATGGAGCGTATCGAGGCGGTCAACTTCGCCCTCGACAACGACGACGGCGCACGCACCCATTACTACGACAAGGCCGACCTGATCCTGGTGGGCGTGTCCCGCTGCGGCAAGACCCCAACCTGCCTGTACATGGCCATGCAGTTCGGCATTCGCGCCGCCAACTACCCGCTCACCGAGGACGACATGGAGCGCCTGCAGTTGCCGGCGGTGCTGAAAAAGCACCACAACAAGCTGTTCGGCCTGACCATCGACCCCGACCGCCTGACTGCCATCCGCCACGAGCGCAAGCCCAACAGCCGCTATTCGAGCTTCGCCCAGTGCGAGTTCGAGGTGCGCGAAGTGGAAAACCTGTTCCGCCGGGAGAACATTCCCAACATCAACTCCACGCATTTTTCGGTGGAAGAGATTTCGGCGAAGATCCTGGTGGAGAAAGGGGTGGAGCGACGCTTCAAGTAACACCTGTATTTGCCATCTCGCCCCTGTAGGAGCGGCCTTGTGCCGCGAAAGGGCTGCGCAGCAGCCCCGGCAATTTATGTTGAAACGCATGAACCTGGGGCCGCTGCGCAGCCCTTTCGCGGCACAAGGCCGCTCCTACAGGGATCGCGCCAGTGAACATGAAAAAGCCCCGGCATCACTGCCGGGGCTTTTTTCATTTCAGCGCAGGGCTCAGGACGGAATCACCGCCGCCTGCCCGCTCATTGCCAGGTCGACCAGCTCGCGGTTGGCCACCGCGTACATCGCATAGTCGGTACCGGTGGCGTTGCGCAGGTCGTCGAGCATGGCGCGCCAGCGCTCCACCATCACCCGGTGCTGCTCGCACCACAGGGCCACACGGGCGTCCATGTCGTCCGGCGCATCGGCCATCTGCAAGACCGAGATGGTGATCGCCCGCTGCTGCAGGTCGATGTCATCACGGAACGCTTCGCGGGCCAGCGCCTGCCAGTTGTTTTCCACCGGCAGGTTGCTGATTTCCTGCAGGTACCAGGTCAGGTCCAGCGAGCTGCCCACGGCGAAGAACGCCTTGGCCACCTGCGCAGGATCATGCCCGGTCACGTCGGACGCCTCGATGATCGGCAGCAGGGTGTACAGGTGCGTGGTGCCAGCGACCATGCGCGCCAGCAGCTCCGGCACACCGGCTTCGACGAAGCCCTGGTAACGGATCATCCAGCGCTCGCGGGTCGGGCCTTCGAGCAGTTCGTCGAGCTTGAGCCCCAGCTGGGCGATCTTCGGCCCGAAGTGGGCGACGTCACGGCCAGCATCCTGCTCGTTACGGCGGCTACGCAGGAACCAGCGGGTGGCGCGGCGGCCCAGGCGCATCAGTTCGTCCATCAGGGTCAGCTGGATCTCGGCCGGCACCTGGTAGTCCAGGGCCTCGATCTGGCGGAACCAGTGCGGCAGGTGGAAGATGTCGCGCACGATCACGTAGGCGCCAGCCACGTTGGCCGGGCTCATGCCGGTGGACTCCTTCAGGCGCTGCACGAAGGTGATGCCCATGTTGTTGACCAGGTCGTTGGCGATCTGGGTGCTGACGATCTCGCGTTTCAGGCGATGGCCGCGCATGGAATCGGCGTACTTGGTCACCAGCGACGGCGGGAACGCCGTCTCCATGTCGCGGGTGAGGTAGTCGTCGTCGGGCACCAGCGACTTGAGCAGTTGTTCCTTGAGGTCGATCTTGCTGTACGAGATCAGCACCGACAGCTCGGCGCGGGTCAGGCCCTGGCCTGCGGCCAGGCGCTCGGCCAACTGCTCTTCGCTCGGCAGGAACTCGATGGCACGGTCCAGCTTGCCACGGGCCTCGAGGTCGGCCATCAGGCGCTTGTACTCGGCAATCCGCTCGCGGGCGCGGCGCGCGGCCAGCGACAGCGCTTGCGTCTGCTTGTAGTTGTTGCCCAGCACCAGCCCGGCCACTTCGTCGGTCATGCTGCCCAGCAGCTGGTTACGCTGCTTCTCGGTCATGTCGCCGGCCTGCACCACTTCGTTGAGCAGGATCTTGATGTTGACCTCGTGGTCGGAGCAGTCCACGCCCCCGGCGTTGTCGATGAAGTCGGTGTTGGTGGCGCCGCCATTGAGGCCGAACTCGACACGGCCCAGCTGGGTCATGCCCAGGTTGCCGCCCTCGCCCACCACCTTGCAGCGCAGTTCGTTGCCGTTGACGCGCAGGGCGTCGTTGGCCTTGTCGCCGACATCGGCGTGGCTTTCGCTGCTGGCCTTGACGTAGGTGCCAATACCGCCGTTCCACAGCAGGTCGACCGGCGCCTGCAGCAGGGCATGCAGCAGTTCGGTCGGGGTCAGGCGGTCGGCTTCGATGGCGAAGCGTTCCTTCATCTGCGGGCTGATGGCGATGCTCTTGGCACTGCGCGGGAAGATCCCGCCGCCTTCGGACATGATGCTGGTGTCGTAGTCGCTCCAGGCCGAGCGCGGCAGGTCGAACAGGCGCTTGCGCTCGACGAAGCTGGTGGCCGGGTCCGGGTTCGGGTCGATGAAGATGTGCAGGTGGTTGAACGCGGCCACCAGCTGCAGTTTTTCCGACATCAGCAGGCCGTTGCCGAACACGTCACCGGCCATGTCGCCGACACCCACCACGGTGATCGGGTCTTCCTGCACGTTGATGCCACGCTCGCGGAAGTGGCGCTGTACGCCCACCCACGCGCCACGTGCGGTGATGCCCATCTTCTTGTGGTCATAGCCGGCCGAGCCGCCCGAGGCGAACGCATCGCCCAGCCAGAAACCGTAGTCGATGGCGATGCCGTTGGCGATGTCGGAGAAGGTCGCGGTGCCTTTGTCGGCAGCGACGACCAGGTACGGGTCGTCGTCATCGTGACGCACCACGTTCGACGGCGGCACCACGCCACCGTCCTTGAGGTTGTCGGTGATGTCGAGCAGGCCGGAGATGAAGATGCGATAGCACGCCACGCCTTCGGCGGCGATCTCGTCACGGCTGCCGCCCAGCGGCAAGCGACGCGGCAGGAAGCCGCCCTTGGCACCCACCGGCACGATCACCGAGTTTTTCACCTGCTGCGCCTTGACCAGGCCCAGCACTTCGGTGCGGAAGTCTTCTTCGCGGTCCGACCAGCGCAGGCCGCCACGGGCAACGTTGCCGAAGCGCAGGTGCACGCCCTCGACCCGCGGTGAATAGACGAATATCTCGAATTTGGGTACCGGTTTGGGCAGCTCGGGGATCAGCTTGGGGTTGAACTTGAAGCTGAAGTACGACTTGTTCTGGCCGTTGGCATCCGGCTGGTAGAAGTTGGTGCGCAGGGTGGCCTTGATCAGGTCCAGGTAGCGCCGCAGGATGCGGTCCTCGTTGAGCACCTGCACGTCGTCCAGGGCGGTAAGGATCGCCTGCTCCAGGCGCTGCTGCTTGTCGTCGAGGTCGTCCTGGGTGAGTTTGCGCGCCAGGTAGAAGCGGGTCTTGAACAACCGGGTCAGCTCGCGGGCGATGTCGGTGTGGTTGTTCAGGGTGCTGGCGATGTAACCCAGGTCGAAGCCCAGGCGGATCTGCTTCAGGTACCGGGCATAGGCGCGCAGCAGCGCCACGTCGCGCCACGGCAAGCCGGCGGTCAGTACCAGGCGGTTGAAGGCGTCGTTCTCGGCGTCGCCCTTGACGATGTGGATGAAGGCGTCCTGGAAGGTGTCGTTGAGCTGCTGGATATCCAGGTTCAGGCCTTCGCTGTAGGTGAAGGCGAAGTCGTGGATCCAGAACTCACGGCCACTGGCATGGCGCAGGCGGTAAGGGAACTCGCCGAGCACACGCAGGCCGAGGTTTTCCAGGATCGGCAGCACGTCCGACAGCGCCAGCGGCGTATCGGCGTGGTACAGCTTGCAGTGCAGCGTGCGTTCACCCAGTTGCGTGAGCGGCTGGTAGAAGCTCATGGCCAGCGGTTTGTGTTCCGACAGGTTCAGCACGTGCTGCATGTCGACCACCGCCGAATGGGCGGCGAAGCGCTCGCGGTAGCCGGCCGGGAAGCCTTTCGGGAACTCATCGAGGATGGTGGTGCCCTGGGCTTCGCCGAAGTTTTCCACCACCAGCGCCGAGTAATCGTCATGCCACGAGCGGCACGCCTGGATCACTTCGTTTTCCAGCTGCTGCAGGTCGATATCGATACGATTCTTCGGGTCGACGCGCAGGATCAACTGCACACGGGCCAGCACCGACTCAGAGAAGAAAGTCCAGAACTCGCAGTCGGTGGCCTTCAGGCGCTCCATCAGCACCTGCTGGATCTTCTGCCGCACTTCGGTGGAGTAGATCTCGCGAGGCACGTAGGCCAGGCAGTAGCAGAAGCGGCCGTACGGGTCCTTGCGCAGGAACACGCGGATCTTGTTGCGCTCCTGGATCTGCACGATCGACATGGCAGTGCTGAACAGCTCGTCGACCGGGGTCTGGAACAGGTCGTCGCGCGGCAGCACTTCCAGTACCTGCGCCAGCTCCTTGCCCAGGTGGGCCTTGGGGTCGAAGTGCGAGCGGCGCTCGACTTCGGCCACCTTGCCGCGAATGTAGGGGATGGTGTGCACGCTCTCGCCGTACACCGACGAGGTGTACAGGCCCATGAAGCGGCATTCCTTGAGCACATTGCCGTCTGCGTCGATCTGGCGGATCGACACGTAGTCGGGATAGGCCGGGCGGTGCACGCGGCTCGGCTGCGAGGCCTTGGCGAACGACAGCAGGCGCGGCTCGCGCAGGTAGGCGACGGCGTAGTCCTCGATGCGCAGGTCGTCGGCGCCCAGGCCGGCACGCAGCAGGCGGGTCAGGCCGAGGAACGAGGCATCGTCGTAGACCAGGTGGCCACCGTCGGCATCGGCCTGGACGGTGAATTCTTCATAGCCGAGGAAGGTGAAATGGTTGTCCAGCAGCCACGACAGGAAGCTCTTCACCTCGGCCTTGTCGTTCTGCGCCGGGCCAAAGGCATTCTGCTCGACCAGCGCCAGCAGTTCGTGGATCTTGGCCTTCATCGGCTCGAAGTCGGCGACCACGCCGCGCACCTCGGCCAGCACCTGCTCCAGCTCCTTGGTCAGGGTAGTGAGCTCGGCGGCGTTGGAGCAGCGGTCGATCTCCAGGTACATCAGCGATTCGTGGCTGACGCCCTCGCCCTGGGTGCCCTTGGGCAGCAGCTCGACCAGCTCGCCCTTGCTGCCACGGCGTACGCTGAGCACGGTGGTCTGCAGGGTGTGGATGCTGTAGCCGCGGCGGTTGAGTTCGGTACGCACCGAGTCGACCAGGAACGGCAGGTCGTGGTGCAGCACCTCAACCACGGTGTGGGTGGATTGCCAGCCGTGGCGTTCGTAATCGGGGTTGTAGACCCGCACCTGCGGGTGTTCGGGGTCGAAGCGCTCGATGATGCGCCAGGCGGAAAGCGTGCAGCCGGCGAGGTCGGACAGCCGCCGCTGAGTGAGTTCGTCCAGAGAGATGATGCCGAAGAACTGGTCGGCGAACAGTGCCACTTGTGGCAGGGACTGTTCGCTGATGTGCTGCGCCAGGGCCGCTTGCAGTTGATGCTGGAAGTCGGCTTTGCTGGCTGCGGTGAAGAACGCCATCTGTGGTACTCCGCTTGGGCTTTTATAGGTGAAGCGTCGCGTGCGTGCGCCTTGTACGGATCAACCATAGCCAACCCGTGGCAAGACGGAAGCGTTGGGTACCTGCAAAAGCGACTGCCCGGTGGCTGTGCCTTTACGGGAACCCATCGACTGGGGAGCTTAACGACTGAACGGTCACTCCGGCTTGCAGCGCTGCGACAATTTCGGTCAATGCGCGGTAACTTTACGTTTATCAGTGGGCGTAAGGCTGTCAGAATTCCTTTTCATTTCCATTGATTCGAGCCACCCCATGCAACTGAAGACCGCCCTGCTGTTCGCCACTCCCTGTGACGACGAGGAAGACAACATGGCGACCTTGTGCTGCCACAGCGACAAGGGCCAGATGTTTCTGCTGACCCGCTACCCGGACGAAGACACGGTCGACCTGACGCTGGATGACGAGCCCTCGACCCTGGATGGGCTGAAGGTGACGCTCAGCGCCAATCGCCTGCTGCTCGAGGTGGCTGCGGGGGACCGTGATGCGCTCAGGGGCGATGACAGTCTGGAGATCATCCTGACTTCGCAAGGCAGCGATATGGACGAGGTGGCGCTGACATTGCGCAACATCCTTGAAGGCACCGGGACGTTCCTTAACGAGATATGAGTTTGACCCTCGGGCCTCTTCGCGGGTAAACCCGCTCCCACAAGTGGAGTGCCGCCCTCGGGACCTGCAGTGAACCTGTGGGAGCGGCGGTTCGCCGCTGCGATTTACCCGCGAAGAGGCCGCAACAGGCGAATTGCCAGCAGCTCCCCCGTTGACACTGCCTCATTGAAACGGGCATTGTCTGACAACCTGATTAATTGGCTTCCCTTCCATGCTAGAACTCCAGCGCCCCGACACCCTGGTCGAACGGGTCGTCAGCGCCATCCGCGGCGAGATCGACGCAGGCCGCCTGGCCGCCGAATCGCGCCTGCCCACCGAACAGCAACTGGCTGAACAGCTCAATGTCAGCCGCTCGGTGGTGCGCGAAGCGGTTGCGCAGCTCAAGGCCGATGGGGTGCTGATCGCCCGCCGTGGGCTTGGCTCCTATATCTCGCAGACGCCGCACGGCACGGTATTCCGTTTCCCTGACAGCCAGGGGCGCAAGCCGGATCTGGTGCAGATGTTCGAGATGCGCCTGTGGATCGAGACCCAGGCCGCCGCCATCGCCGCGCGCCGCCGCGATGAAGCCGACCTGGCCCGCATGGGCGAGGCCCTGCGCATCATGCTCGACAAGCGCGCCGACCTGGCCACCGCCTCCGCTGCCGACGTGGCCTTCCATCGCGCCATTGCCGAAGCCAGCAAGAACGACTATTTCGTCGCCTTCCACGATTTCCTGGGTGGCCAACTGGCCGCCGCACGTCGCAATGCGTGGGAAAACTCCGCCGCCCACTCAGTGGGCGGTTCGGCCGACGCCCTGCGCGAACACCAGGCGCTGTACCAGGCCATTGCCGATGGCGACCGCCAAGCCGCCGCCGCGTGCGCCGAAGCCCACCTGCGGGCTTCGGCCAAGCGCCTGAAACTCGACCTGCCGACCCTCGACTGAACCCGGAGAACCTCATCGTATTCATGCGAGGTTTTCTCGCGCACTACTTAGTCTGACAACCTGATAAGCAGATCCACTGACAAGAACACCAAGGTATTCCTGCATGACTTACGACTACTGCATCATCGGCGGCGGCATCGTCGGCCTCGCGACCGCCATGGCCCTGCTCCAACAGCGCCCAGGGGCCTCACTGCTGATCCTGGAAAAGGAAGCCAGCCTCGGCCGTCACCAGACCGGCCACAACAGTGGTGTGATCCACGCAGGTATCTACTATGCCCCCGGCAGCCTCAAGGCTGACCTGTGCAAGCGCGGCGCCCAGGCCACCAAGGACTTTTGCCGCGAGCACGGCATCGCCTTCGACGTCTGCGGCAAGCTGCTGGTAGCCTCCAACGACCTGGAAATGCAGCGCATGCAGGCGCTCTACGAGCGTTCGCAACAGAACGGCTTGAAGGTCGAGCGCCTGGACGCCGCCGAGCTGCGCCAGCGTGAGCCGAATATCGTCGGCAAAGGCGCGCTGTTCCTCGACGCCACCGGCATCGTCGATTACACGCAGGTGTGCAATGCCATGGCCAAGGTCATTCGCCAGGCCGGCGGCGAGCTGCACCTGTCCACCCCGGTGCGGGCGATCCAGGAGCATGCCGAGCACGTCAGCGTCAGCAGCGACGGCAAGACCTGGCACGCCCGCCAACTGGTGGCCTGCGCCGGCCTGCAGTCCGACCGCCTGGCACGCCTGGCCGGGGTGAAGATCGACCACCAGATCATCCCCTTCCGCGGCGAGTACTACCGCTTGCCGGCGAGCAAGAACCAGATCGTCAATCATCTGATCTACCCGATCCCCGACCCGGAGCTGCCGTTCCTGGGGGTGCACCTGACGCGGATGATCGATGGCAGCGTCACCGTCGGCCCTAACGCGGTGCTGGGGCTTGGCCGGGAAAACTACCGCAAGTTCTCGGTGAACTGGCGCGATGTCGCGGAATACGCGCGCTTCCCGGGGTTCTGGAAAACCCTCTGGAACAACCTCGGTTCCGGCACCGCCGAGATGAAGAACTCGCTGTTCAAGCGCGGCTACCTGGAACAGTGCCGCAAGTACTGCCCGTCCCTGCAGGTCGAAGACTTGCTGCCCTATGAAGCTGGCATCCGCGCCCAGGCGGTGATGCGCGACGGCACCCTGGTGCATGACTTCCTGTTCGCCGAGACCCCGCGCATGGTGCATGTCTGCAATGCCCCGTCGCCGGCTGCCACCTCGGCCATCCCGATCGGCCAGATGATCGCCGAGAAGATCCTCAAGGCCCGCTGATTCACCGCTGCACACCCCATTACAAAGACAATAAGGAAACCCCATGTCGGTACACGAGGCGGCCCCGGCCGCAAGCGAAACGCCTGAACAGCAACGCAAACGCCTGCGCAAGGTGGCAGCGGCGACCATCTTCGGCTCGATGCTGGAGTGGTACGACTTCTATCTCTACGCCACCATGGCGGCGATCGTCTTTTCGAAGATCTTCTTCGACCCGAGCAACCCGGCGGTGGCCTCGCTGCTGGCGTTTTCCACCTTCGCCATCGGCTTCATCGCCCGCCCCTTCGGCGGCGTGCTGTTCGGCTACCTGGGCGACCGTTTCGGGCGTAAACACGTGCTGGTGATCACCTTCTGCATGATGGGCGTGTGCACCATGCTCATCGGCCTGATCCCCGGCTACGCCACCATCGGCATCTGGGCACCGATCCTGCTGGTGGTGATCCGCATCATCCAGGGCCTGGGCGCCGGCGCCGAACTGTCCGGTGCGGCGGTGACCTCCTATGAACATGCCAGCGAAGGCAAGCGTGGCAGCCAGGGCGCCTGGCCGGCGCTGGGGCTGAACCTGGGCCTGTTGCTGTCGTCGCTGACCGTCTACTTGCTGACCATGAACGGCAATGAATTCCTCTTGGCCGGTGGCTGGCGCATCCCCTTCATCGCCAGCATCGCCCTGGTGGCGGTGGGCCTGTGGGTGCGCAAGAGCATCCCCGAGACGCCGGACTTCAAGGAACTCGACCACGCCGATGACAAACCCAAGGTCTCGCCCCTGAAACTGCTGTTCAAGAACGACCTCAAGGGCCTGGCCGTGGTGTTCTTCGTCGCTATCGGCTACAACGCGCTGAGCTACATCTTCAAGACCTTCTCGCTGGCCTATCTCACCCAGTTCAAGGGCGTCGAGGCGCACGTCACGTCCCTGTCGGTGACCCTGGCCAGCCTGGTGGCGATCGTTGCCGTGCCGTTCTTCGGCTGGCTGTGCGACAAGTGGAGCAGCAAGACCGTGCTGATGCTCGGCGGGCTGCTGTCGGCGCTGTTCGCCTACCCCTTCCTGCGCTTGCTGTCGACGGGCGAGCCGATGCTGATCTATGTGGCCATCGCCATCGGCACTGGCATCCTGGCGCCGATGATGTTCGCTCCCCAGGGCTCGTTCCTCAGCCGCCAGTTCCCGACCCAGACGCGCTCTTCGGGTTTTGGCACCGGGCGTGAGGTCGGTACCGCGGTAGCGGGTGGCCTGGCCCCGTTGGGCGGGCTGGCGCTGGTGGCAAGCTCGGCCACCCACTCGACGGATGGCGTGGCGTTGATGCTTGCAGTGGCCGGTGCACTGGTGGTGGTCGCCGCCTTCTTCGATCAAGGCTGGCGGCACTCACGCACCAAGAACTGAGCGGGCTCAGCTGTCGCGCCGCAGGTCGTCGGGGATGGGCAAGTCCTTCTTCAACGGCTCCGGCGGCTTGCCCCGGCCGGCGCGGTACTGGCGGATCTGGAACACGTACGCCAGCACCTGCGCCACCGCCATGTACAGCCCGGCGGGGATTTCCTGCTCGATTTCCGTGGAGTAGTAGATTGCCCGCGCCAGGGCCGGCGATTCGAGGATCTGCACCTTGTGCTCGACGCCGATCTCGCGAATCTTCAAGGCCATGAAGTCGGTGCCCTTGGCCAGCAGCAGCGGCGCCGAACTGCCTTTTTCCGGGTCGTACTGCAAGGCCACGGCATAGTGGGTCGGGTTGGTGATGATCACGTCGGCATCGGGCACCGCCGCCATCATGCGCCGCTGCGACATCTCGCGCTGCAGCTGGCGTATGCGCTGCTTGACCTCGGGCTTGCCCTCGGAGTTCTTGTACTCGTCGGTCACTTCCTGCTTGGTCATCTTCAACTTCTTGTGCGATTGCCAAAGCTGGAACGGCACGTCGAGCCCAGCGATCAGCAGCAGCCCCGCGGCCATCCACAAGGCACTCCAGCCGACCACCTGGACCGCCTGGATGATCGCCTGCTCCATCGGCAACTTGGCGATGGCCAGCAGCGCCTCACGGTCACTGATCAGCACCAGCAGCGCCACCACCAGGATCATGATGAACTTGGCCAGGGCCTTGAGCAGCTCGGTCAGCGAATTCATCGAGAACATGCGCTTGATCCCCGACAGCGGGTTCATGCGGCTGAACTTGGGTTGCAGCAGGCTGCCGGAGAACAGGAAACCGCCGAGGGCGATGGGGGCGACGAACGAAATGACGAACAGCAGGATCAGGATCGGCTGCACCGACCAGATGGCCATCTTGCCCGATGCCAGCAGGAACGCGCCCATGCTGCGCTCATCCACGATCACTTCGCGAGTGAGGCTGAAATTCATGCGCATCAGGCTCATCAGGGTTTCCGCCAGGTAGCCGCCAAAGGCCAGCACGCCGCCCGCACCGGCCAGGGTCACGGCAACCGTGTTCAGTTCCTTGGAACGGGCGATCTCACCTTTTTCCCGCGCGTCGCGTTTGCGCTTTTCGGTGGGTTCCTCTGTCTTGTCCTGCCCGCTCTCGCTTTCGGCCATGCTCAGCGCGCCCGTGCCAGTTCACGCAGCCACTGCAGCGCTTCGCTGGCCAGTGCCTGGTAGTGGGAAAGAATGTCGGCCAGGCCGACCCAGAAGATCCCCATGCCCAGCACCAGGGTGAGCGGGAAACCGATGGAGAAGATGTTCAACTGGGGCGCGGCACGGGTCATCACGCCGAAGGCGATGTTGACCACCAGCAACGCCGCGATCGCCGGCAGGATCAGCAGCAGTGCGGCGCCCATTACCCAACTCAGGCGCCCAGCCATCTCCCAGAAGTGATTGACCACCAGGGCGCTGCCCACCGGCAGCGTGGTGAAACTCTCGGTCAGCACCTCGAACACCACCAGGTGGCCGTTCATCAGCAGGAACAGCACGCTCACCAGCATGGTCAGGAACTGGCTGATCACCGTGACGTTGACGCCGTTGGCCGGGTCGACCATCGAGGCGAAGGCCATGCCCATCTGCACCGCGACAATCTGCCCGGCAATCACGAAGGCCTGGAACAACAGCTGCAGGGAGAAACCGAACAACGCCCCGACGATGATCTGCTCGCCGCACAGCAGCATGCCGCGCAGGCTCAGCGGTTCGAATTCGGGGATCGGTGGCAGGGCCGGCACGATCACCACGGTGATTGCCACGGCCGCATACAGGCGAACCCGGGCCGGCAGCATCTTGGTGCCGAAGATCGGCATGGTCATCAGCACCGCCGCCACCCGGAACAGCGGCAGGATGAAGGTGGCGACCCAGGTGCCGATCTGCGCGTTGGTCAACTCCAGCATGGCGGCGTCAACCGATGAGATGCGGGATGTTGGTGTACAGCCCGGTGATGTATTCCATGAACTTCTGCACCAGCCACGGCCCGGCGACGATCAGCGTGATCAGCATCACCAGCAGGCGCGGCAGGAAGCTCAGGGTCTGTTCGTTGATCTGGGTGGCGGCCTGGAACATCGCCACCACCAGGCCGACCAGCAGGCTCGGCACCACCAGCACCGCCACCATCAGCGTGGTCAGCCACAGCGCGTCACGAAACAGGTCGACGGCGACTTCTGGCGTCATGTCAGGCTCTCCATTTGGGTGTCAGACACCGCCGAAACTGCCGGCCAGGGTGCCCATGATCAGCGCCCAGCCATCGACCAGCACGAACAGCATGATCTTGAACGGCAGCGAAATGATCAGGGGCGACAGCATCATCATACCCATGGCCATCAGCACACTGGCGACCACCATGTCGATGATCAGGAACGGGATGAAGATCATGAAGCCGATCTGGAACGCGGTCTTGAGCTCCGAGGTGACGAAGGCCGGGACCAGGATGGTCAGCGGCACCTGGTCGGGGCCGGCGATATCGGTGCGCTTGGACAGGCGCATGAACAGGTCGAGGTCGCTTTGCCGGGTTTGCGCCAGCATGAAGTCCTTCAGCGGCCCCTGGGCCTTGTCGATCGCCTGCTGGGCGGTCATCTGCTCGGCCAGGTACGGCTGCAGGGCGTCCTTGTTCACCCGGTCGAACACTGGCGCCATGATGAACATGGTCAAAAACAGCGCCATGCCGGTGAGCACCTGGTTGGACGGGGTCTGCTGCAAGCCCAGCGCCTGGCGCAGGATGGAGAAGACGATGATGATGCGGGTGAAACTGGTCATCAGGATGACGAACGCCGGGATGAAGCTCAGCGCCGTCATGATCAGCAGGATCTGCAGGCTGACCGAGTACTCCTGCTGCCCGTCCGCCCCGCTGGACAGGGTGATGGCCGGTATCGACAGCGGGTCGGCAGCCAGGGCCAGTGGCGCAGCCAGCAGCAGCGCCAGGGTGAACAGCATGCGCAGGGCGCCCATCATCACTTCTTGTCCTTCTGATCCTTGCCCATCAGCTCGAGCAGCCGCTGGGCGAACTCCGGCGTGGCCTGGCGTGCCGCGGTGGGCACCTCGACAGGCTCGGCCAACACATGCAGGGCTTCGATGCTGCCCGGCGTATGGCCGATAAGAATCTGCTCCTTGCCGACCTGCACCAGCAGCAAGCGGTCGCGCGGGCCGATGGCACGGCTGCCGACGATCTCGATCACCTGGGCACCGCGCTGCGCGTTGCCCTGCATGCGCCGCAACAGCCAGGCCAGGAAGAAGATCAGGCCCACCACCAGCAGCAGGCCGAAGACCATCTGCGCCAGTTGCGCCCCCAGACCGCCGGGCACGCTAGCGGGTGCCGCAGCCGTTTCGCCGGCGGCGATCACCACTTCGCTGGCCAGCAGCGCCGCCAGGGCCGAAACGGCCCGCGCCATGCCCTTCACTCAGCGCAGCTTCTTGATACGTTCGCTGGGGCTGATCACGTCGGTCAGGCGGATGCCGAACTTTTCGTTGACCACCACCACCTCGCCATGGGCGATCAGGGTGCCGTTGACCAGCACGTCCAGCGGCTCACCGGCCAGGCGGTCGAGCTCGATCACCGAACCCTGGTTGAGCTGCAGCAGGTTGCGGATGTTGATCTCGGTGCTGCCCACTTCCATGGAGATGCTCACCGGGATGTCCAGGATCACGTCCAGGTTCGGGCCTTCGAGGCTGACGTTCTCGTTGGGCTTGGGCGAGCTTGCGAACTCTTCCATCGGCAGGCGGTTACTGCCACCCATGTCGCCACCGAGCAGTGCATCGATATCCGCCTGGCCGGCATCACCGGTTTCCTCGAGCGCTGCAGCCCACTCGTCGGCCAGTGCCTGTTCCTCGGGGGAGTTGATCTCGTTTTCGTTAGCCATGATTTCCTCGACAACCTTTCAATACGTTTAAAGCGACCGGCACGCCGTCAGCGGCGTTCGATCGGGTCGATGATCTGCAGCGACAGGGTGCCTTTGTGCGAACCTAACCGCGCCTTGAACGCCGGCACGCCATTGGCGCGCAACACCAGGTGCTCGGGCAGCTCCACCGGTATTACGTCGCCAGGCTGCATGTGCAGGATGTCACGCAGCTTGAGCTGGCGCCGGGCAACGGTGGCCGACAACGGCACGGCAACGTCCAGTACGTCTTCGCGCAGCGCCTTGACCCAGCGCTCGTCCTGATCGTCCAGGTCGGACTGGAAACCGGCATCGAGCATTTCGCGCACCGGTTCGATCATCGAGTACGGCATGGTCACGTGCAGGTCGCCACCGCCGCCGTCCAGCTCGATGTGGAAGGTCGATACCACCACCGCCTCGCTGGGGCCGACGATGTTGGCCATGGCCGGGTTGACCTCGGAGTTGATGTACTCGAAGTTGACCGGCATGATCGCCTGCCAGGCTTCCTTGAGGTCGACGAAGCACTGGTCCAGCACCATGCGCACCACGCGAAGCTCGGTGGGGGTGAACTCGCGGCCCTCGATCTTGGCGTGGCGGCCATCGCCGCCGAAGAAGTTGTCCACCAGCTTGAACACCAGCTTGGCGTCGAGGATGAACAGCGCGGTACCGCGCAATGGCTTGATCTTGACCAGGTTGAGGCTGGTGGGCACGTACAGCGAATGCACGTACTCGCCGAACTTCATCACCTGCACGCCACCCACCGCCACGTCGGCGGAGCGGCGCAGCAGGTTGAACATGCTGATGCGGGTATAACGGGCGAAACGCTCGTTGATCATTTCCAGGGTCGGCATGCGGCCCCGGACGATACGGTCCTGACTGGTCAGGTCGTAGCTCTTGATGCTGCCGGGCTCGCCGGCACTTTCGGTTTGTACCAGACCATCGTCCACCCCATGCAACAGGGCATCGATTTCATCCTGGGACAGCAGGTCCTGCACGGCCATCTATGTGCTCCTACTGCAATACGAAATTGGTGAACAACAGTTGGTCGACGACCGGCCTGCCGACTTCTTTCTGCGCCACTTCCTGAACCACCGCGGTGGCTTTCTGGCGCAACATCTCCTGCCCTACCGGGCTGCTGGCGAGGGTGTCGAAACCCTGCCCGGAGAACATCATCACCAGGTTGTTGCGGATCACCGGCATGTGGACTTTCAACGCGTCCAGGTCGGCCTGGCTGCGGCCCTGCATGGTGATGCTCACCTGCATGTAGCGCTGGCGGCCGTTCTGGTTGAAGTTGACCACGAAGGCCGGTGCCAGCGGCTCGTAGAGCGCCGCCGGCTTGACGTTGGCCTGGGCTGGGTCCGGCGCCGGAGCAGACTCGCTCTTGTGCATGAAGAACCAGGTGGCGCCCACCGACAGCCCGACAGCCAGCAGCAAGGCCAGCACCAGCAGCAGGATCAGCTTGAGTTTGCCTTTAGTGGCGGGGTCTTTCACTGCGTCGCTCTTCGCCATGCCAATAATCCGTCGTCCATCGCGGTTTCTAAGGAGGATGACGTGGCTTGAGCAAGTGTTATGCCAGATTTGTCAGGAGCACCGCGCACGCCCCCTTGCAGGAGCGGCCTTGTGCCGCGCAAGGGCCGCAAAGCGGCCCCAGGATCTCAGCCGTTACGCAAGAATGCTGGAGGCCGCTGCGGCCTCTTCGCGGCACAAGGCCGCTCCTACAGCGGGCGCGAAACATCAGGCGTAGTAGTCAACCGCACTGTCGCCCACCACCACCTGGTGCTCCACCGGCTTGCCGGCCTCGGCCAGTTCACCACCCTCGCCTGCCGCAGCAGCGCGGCGCGCCGCTACGCCGGAAAGGTTCGAGGCGTCCTGCTGGGCCTGCTGTTGCTGCTGGCCACGGGACTGGTCGGCGACACTCACGTCAGGCTGGGCCAGGCCCTGTTGGGCAAACAGTTCACGCAGGCGATGAACCTGGCTGTCGAGCGCATCGCGCACCCCGGCATGGCCACTGACGAAGTGAATCTGCGTGGGCTGGTCCGCCGCCACATTGACCCGGATGTCGAGGCGGCCAAGTTCGGCGGGCTCAAGCTGGATATCGGCCGACTTGAGGTTCTGGCTGGACAGGTACATGACACGGTTCACCAGGCCCTCGGTCCAGGCGCCCTGGTTCATCGCCAGCGGCTGCTGCAGCGGGCTGGGGGTAACCGGCACGGCATTGGCGGTCTTGGCGGTGACGGCCTGGGTGAGGCTGGCCAGGCGATCGGCAAAGTCGTCCACGCGCGTGTCGCTGCTGGCGCCCTTGAGGTCCTTCAGGCCGCTATCAAGCAGCCCGGCGAATGCCTTGTCGCCATGCTCGGCATGCCCTGGCTCGGCCTCCACTTGGGCGACCACATTCGCCAAGGTATTGACGGCAACCGCATCAGGCTCGGCAGCTTGCTGACTATTGTCGACACGGGCACTGCTGGCGTGGGCCGACGTTGCCCCCTGGGCCTTGGCGCTCTGCTCGAGGGCCAGGCGCAGGGCCGGCATGTCGGCAAGCGGGTCGGCGTCGGGATCGAACTCGGTGACCGCCGGCGATGCCTTTGCATCCGCAGCAGGCGGCGCTGGCTGCTGCGCGGGCTGCAGGGCCGCCTGCAATACCGGCGCGACCACTTCGGCCTGGGCCTGAATCAGTTGGGCGCCCGTCTGGGCATCGGTGACCTGGCCTGCCACCAGGCTGGCGTCGATGATCGTTGCATCAGCGGCATCAGCCGTTGTGCTGCCATCGGCGGGTGACGCTGGCAAGTTATTGCCGTCATCGGCAAGGTCTTTCGAGGCTGCGGCGTCCTTCTTGCCGCCGGCCTGCGCCTGCGCCTTGCTGCTACCGGCTGCTTGCGCAGGGCCTTGGCTTGCCTTGTCGTCACGGTTCGCCACGCTGTCGCGGCCCTGCCTGGACATGACCTGATCGAAGCCGGGACCGTTGCCTTGCGCCGCCTGCGCTGGCTTGCTCGCCACGCCGGCGGCCGGGCGCGAGGCACTGCTCGCAGGGCCGGATTGCAACAATGGATTGGGTGCGACAGGCATAGAAAAGGTCTCCGCGCCAAAACTCAAAAAAACCGAATGGGCAAAGACAGGCAAAACTCGCGCCAAGCCCCCTCAGTCGGCGGAAATCCGTTGGCTTTCACTGCGATAGAAGAGCTGGACGGCCTGGTACTCCTGGTCGATACGGTTGATCAGGTCTTCGATGCCATACAACGGCACCTGCCTTGCGCGCTCCTCGAGTTGCTGGCAAAGCCTTGCCAGCTCCACCGCACCCATGTTGCTGCTGCTGCCCTTGAAGCTGTGCGCCGCCAAGCCCAGCTCGGCGGCATCCTTGGCCTTGTGCAACTGGTTCAGGCGCCGCTCGGAGTCTTCCAGGAAGGTTTCCAGTAACTGCAGGTAGCCACCTTCCATGACCTCACGCAGGTCGCGCAGCACCCTGTGATCAATATGCATGTCCACCACTTGTTCACTCCCTGATCAAGCCTTGCCGCCACCAAGCCCGGGCCATCCCGGACTCACCAATCGAACTCCACCCGCGCCAATCGCCCGCCTTCCAGCCACCGGGCACGCTGCCCCAGGCGCATCACCAGGCCCAAGCCACGCCCACTCAGGCTCTGCTCGAGCGGGGAGCGGGCAAGTACCCTTGCCACATCGAACCCCGCCCCACTGTCGCGGACCTCGATCATCAGACGGCCACCCTCACTGCGTGGTTCCACGTGCAGGCTGATACCGACGTAACCCTGCACCTGTTCGGCCAGGCGCTGGCTGCGCTGGCGATAGTACTCGGCAAACCCCTGCGAGTCGCGCTTGAGCCGCGAGTCGAGCCCCAGCACGCCATGCTCCAGCGCGTTGGAATACAGCTCGCTGAGCACACTGTGCAATTTACCGCTGCTGGGCCTCAGGCCATGGATTTCCAGCAAGAGTTGCACCAGATACGGCACCGGATTGAAACGCCTGAGGCTTTCCCCGCGCAACTCGAAGTTCAGCGACCACTCCAGCGGGCTGGAGCGCCCGCTGTCCGAATAAACCATGGCCTGCGGTACAACCTGGTCTGGCGCCAGCATGCGCACATCGCACAGGCTGATGTCATCCCGCGACTGCCCACCGAAGGCCTGCAGCGCCGCCATGACCTCATCGAACAAGCGTGCCGGCTGCCGGTTGGCCGCCAATACCTCACGCAACCGCTGCACACCGAACAAGCGCTCCTGCCCGTCACCGGTATCGACCACGCCATCGGACAGCAGCAACAACCGTTCGCCGGCGGCAAGGGGCATCACCTGCGTAGTATCGTCGAATGCCTCCGGCGCAAGGATGCCCAACGGCAGATGCTGCGAAGGCAGCACCGCCAACACCTCGCCCTCGGCGGACAGCTGATAGCCATCGGGCATGCCGCCATTCCACACCTCCACCGTGCCACGCTGAAAGTTCAGGTTGAGCAGCAACGCGCAACAGAACATGTCCACCGGCAGGATGCGCTTGAGCTTGGCGTTCATTTCACGCAACGTCTCGGCCAGCCCGTAGCCCTTGGCGGTCATGCCATAGAACACTTCCGCCAGGGGCATCGCGCCGACCGCCGCCGGCAGGCCATGGCCGGTGAAGTCGCCCAGCAGCACATGCATGTCCCCGGACGGGGTGAACGCTGCCAGCAACAGATCACCGTTGAACAGCGCATAAGGTGACTGCAGATAACGAATGTTCGGTGCATTGAGGCAGCCGGAATGGGCAACCTTGTCGAACACGGCCTTGGCCACGCGCTGTTCGTTGAGCAGGTAATGGTGATGCCGGGCTATTTCATCGCGCTGCTCCAGCACCGTGGCTTGCAGCCGACGCAAACGGTCCATCGCACGAATCTTGGCAGCAAGAATCACCGCGCTGTAGGGCTTGGCCATGAAGTCGTCGCCACCGGCTTCCAGGCAGCGCACCAGCGCCTGCTCTTCGTTGAGCGAGGTCAGAAAGATGATCGGCACCAGCGCCTCGCCGGCCAGCGCCTTGATCTGCCGCGCGGCCTCGAAGCCATCCATCACCGGCATCAGGGCATCGAGCAAGACCAGCTGCGGCCGCCGCTCGGCAAACAACGCCACCGCCTGCTCGCCGTTTTCGGCGGTGAACACCTCGTGGCCCTGGCGCCGCACGATCTGCGCCAGCAGCATGCGATCAGCAGCACCGTCCTCGGCAATCAGTACGGTCAACGCCTGTTCGGCAGGCATGGCCGCAGTCAACCGATATCGAAGAGCTTGTCGAAGTTGGAGATGGCCAGGATCTTGCGCACGTCCGGGCTGGCATGGACCACGCGGATATCCGAGTCGTCCCCGCCCACATGGTCACGCAGCAACAGCAGCATGCCCAAGGCCGAACTGTCCAGATAGGTGGCTTCCTTCAAGTCGACAACCACTGTTTCCGGGCGCAGGCGCTGGCGCTCGTAAGCATCCCGGAATTCCTGATGCTTGCCGAAATCGAAGCGGCCCTTGACCTTGATGGTCAGCTTTTTCCCTTCCTGTGAAAAATCGGTTTCGACTGCCATGCGAGCGATTCCTTCGATGATGGCGAATGCGGCTTCTGAAGGTTTAGCAGCCACAGCCACAAGCTGCAAACCACAATGCAGCGGAGCGCATGGGCTGGTTTTCACCCGCGACCGCGCGCTTGAAACCCACCGCTAAAGCGGCCCGTGCCGCGGCAGGCGCTGGGACAGCTCGTCGAGCAACCGCTGCTCGCGTTTGTCCTCCGCCCGGCGGGCTTCGTCCAGGTAGCGCTGCACCAACTTGCGTAGGCCCTCGACCCGCGCATAGGCCTGCTGCCAGGTGTTGCGGGCGTTGTTGAGGTTGTTCTGGTGCCAACTGAGGCTCTGGCGCTGCTGGGTCATGGCGGTTTCCAGCTGACCGAGAAAGCGCTGGTAATTGAGCAGCCAGCTGCCATCGACCCCCTGCCCGCCTCGGGTGATCCACTGCGCCTGGTAGCCCTCGCGAAACTGCGCGAGCTCATCGAGCCTGGCTTGCGCCTGCACCACCTGCTGCTGGAAATGCCCCAGGCGCTGGGCGGCCTTGCGCTCGGCCTCCTCGGCCATGTCCACAACAGGCGCCAGGCGCGCTGCTCGACCGGGCAGGGCCATGGCCTATCAGCCCGCCGGCGGCACGAAGATCGCGCCCAACTGGTCGCGGCTCTGCGCCATACCGACGTTCTCCTGCAGGCCCTGGCGCAGGAAGTCCACCAGGTTGGGCTGCAGCGCGATGGCCAGGTCGGTCTCCGGATCGCCACCGGCGACATAGGCGCCCACGCTGATCAGGTCACGGCTCTGCGACAGGCGCGACCACAGCTGCTTGAATTTCTGCGCCTGGCGCAGGTGATCGGCATCGACCACCTGGGGCATGACCCGGCTGATCGACGCTTCGATGTCGATGGCCGGATAGTGGCCCTCCTCGGCCAGGCGCCGGGACAGCACGAAGTGACCGTCGAGCACACCGCGCGCAGAGTCGGCGATCGGGTCCTGCTGGTCGTCACCTTCGGACAGCACGGTGTAGAACGCGGTGATCGAACCACCGCCCGCCTCGCCGTTACCGGCACGCTCCACCAGCTTGGGCAGCTTGGCGAACACCGAAGGCGGGTAACCACGGGTAGCCGGCGGCTCGCCAATGGCCAGGGCGATCTCACGCTGCGCCTGGGCAAAACGGGTCAGCGAGTCCATCAGCAGCAAAACGTTCTTGCCCTTGTCGCGGAAGTACTCGGCGATGCGCGTGCAGTACATC
Organism: Pseudomonas parasichuanensis; assembly: GCF_021601385.1. Taxonomy (GTDB): domain Bacteria; phylum Pseudomonadota; class Gammaproteobacteria; order Pseudomonadales; family Pseudomonadaceae; genus Aquipseudomonas; species Aquipseudomonas parasichuanensis. The sequence continues at coordinate 79,717 of NZ_BQHO01000007.1, forward strand.
GCCGCACGCAGGCGCATCAAGGGAGCATCGTCCGCTGGCGAGGCCACCACCACCGAGCGCTTGAGCCCTTCTTCGCCGAGGATGTGCTCGATGAACTCCTTCACCTCACGGCCCCGTTCACCAATCAGCCCGACCACGATGATCTCGGCCTCGGTGAAGCGGGTCATCATCCCCAGCAGCACCGACTTACCCACACCGGTACCGGCGAACAAACCCAGGCGCTGGCCGCGGCCAACGGTGAGCAGGCCATTGATACTGCGAATGCCGACATCCAGCGGCCGGCTGATGGGGTCGCGATTGAGCGGGTTGATCACCGGCCCGTCCATCGGCACCCAGTCTTCGGCCTTCATGCCGCCCTTGCCGTCCAGCGCCCGCCCGGCACCGTCGAGCACCCGCCCGAGCATGCTCATGCCCATGGGCAGGCGACCACCGTCGTCCAGCGGTACCACGCGCGCACCGGGGGCAAGGCCGACGATGCTGCCAACCGGCATCAGGAACACCTTGCTGCCAGCAAAACCCATGACCTCGGCCTCCACCCGTACCGGGTGATAGCTGTCGTCGTTGATCACCAGGCAGCGGCTGCCGACGGCCGCGCGCAAGCCTTCGGCTTCAAGCGTCAGGCCGACCATACGCAGCAGGCGGCCTTCCACCACCGGCTGGTCGGGCAAGCGCACCGCATCGTTGTAACCCGCCAGGCGCTTGCCGAAGCTGGTACGGTCAAGGCGCATCGTCGCTACCTGCCTGCACATCCAGTTCGACCGCGATGTCCGGCGCTGCCGGGTGCAGGAACTGGTCATGGGACTGGTCGAACAACTGTGCCACGGCCTTCTCGATACGCGTCTCCATGGTCGCATCGATGCGGCTGTGCGCCGTTTCAATACGGCAGCCACCCGGCAGCAACGCCTCGTCTTCGAGCAGTTTCCAGCTTTCTTCGTGGCGCTCGCGCAGGGCCTTGGCCAGCTCGAAATCCTGCGGGTTGAGGTGGATGCGGATATTGTCGGCGCCCATCGGCAACAGCTTGAGGGCTTCACGCAGGACGTGGATGACCTGGCTGGAATCACTGCGCAATTCACGGCCGATGACCTGGCGGGTAATGTTCGCGACCAGTTGCACCAGGCCTTTTTCGATCTGGGTGTCCTGCTCGGCAATCGGGTCGAGCAGGTGCAGCATGATCTGCTCCAGGCTGGCCAGCTTGGCCGCCAGGGCTACTTCAGCTTCTTGGCGGACCTTGAGCTGGGTGCTGTGGAAGCCTTCCCGTTCGCCGGTGGCGAAGCCTTCGTTGTAGGCCTCCTGGCGGATGGCCTCAAGCTCTTCGAGGGTGAGCGGCTGGACTTCCTCCAGCGGCACTTCCTCGACCTCTTCCTCGATGACTTCCGGCTCGGGTTCCGGCTCGGGTTCGGGCTCCGGGTCGAAGCTGGGCAGCGCCCAGACGTCGACGCCCTCGAGGTCGCGGGCGCGGATCAGGTCGCTGGGGTGTTCGGTGGTGGACATGTTTTCAGGTACTCAAAAGCCATCTGCAACCAACGCGCCCCGGTAGGAGCGGCCTTGTGCCGCGAAAGGGCTGCAAAGCAGCCCCGGCAGTTTTGCGGTGACATCAAGATCGCGGGGCCGCTGCGCGGCCCTTTCGCGACACAAGGCCGCTCCTACAGAGGACCGCGTCGCCCCGCAGGTCAGATCATTTCCTCGGCACCCTTGCCGCCCAGCACGATCTCGCCGGCCTCGGCCATGCGTCGGGCGATGGTGAGGATTTCCTTCTGCGCTGTCTCCACGTCGCTGACTCGCACCGGCCCTTTGGCCTCCAGGTCGTCGCGCAGCAGTTCCGAGGCGCGCTTGGACATGTTCTTGAAGACCTTGTCCTTGACCCGCTCGTCGGCGCCCTTGAGCGATACCACCAGCACATCCGAGGACACCTCGCGCAGCAGCGCCTGGATACCCCGGTCGTCGACATCGGCCAGGTTGTTGAAGACGAACATCAGGTCTTCGATCTGCTCCGACAGGTCGCTGTCGATCTCGCGGATCGCATCCATCAGCGCACCCTCCACGGAACTGTCGAGGAAGTTCATGATGTCGGCGGCACGCTTGATGCCGCCCAAGGTGGTGCGGGCGGCGTTGGAGTTGCCGGAGAACTGCTTCTCGAGAATCTGGTTGAGTTCTTTGAGCGCCGCAGGCTGTACGGTGTTGAGCGATGACACGCGCAGGACGATGTCGAGGCGCACCTTGTGGTCGAAGTTGCTCAGCACCTCGCCGGCCTGGTCGGGGTCGAGGTAGGCAACCACGATGGCCTGGATCTGCGGGTGTTCGAAGCGGATGACGTCGGCCACGGCACGCGGCTCCATCCACTTGAGGCTGTCCAGGCCGCTGGTGTTGCCACCGAGCAGGATGCGGTCGATCAGGCCGTTGGCCTTGTCCTCACCCAGGGCCTGGTTGAGCATCTTGCGAATGTAGCCGTCGGAGCCCACACCCAGGCTGGTCTGGTCGCCGACGATCTCGACGAACTCGCTCATCACCTGCTCGACCTGCTCGCGGTGCACGTTGCCCATTTGCGCCATGGCCACGCCGACCCGCTGCACTTCCTTGGGCCCCATGTGGCGCAGGACCTGTGCGGCGTCGGTCTCGCCGAGCGACAACAGGAGGATGGCCGCCTTGTCGACGCGGCTCAGCTTGGCGGTAACGGCTCGGTTGTCACTCATCGGCGTTGATCCACTCTTTCACGACCTGGGCCACGCGGCCCGGGTCTTCGGCCACAAGGCCCTTGATTGCGTTGAGCTGCGCCTCGTAACCCTCGCTCGGGCTCGGCAACAGAATGCTTGTCGGGCCACCCAGGCTGACGCGGTCGTTGGCCAGTTCGCCATCCAGACCGATCATGCCGCCCAGCTCCATGTCGCTGTCTGTGGCAGCCTGCTTGCCGCCACCGGTAATGTTGTTGAGCACCGGACGCAGCACGCCGAATACCAGGACCAGGATGAACACCACGCCCAGCACCTGCTTGACGATGTCCCAGAACCACGGCTGCGAATAGAACGGAATATCGACCAGTTGCTCGCCACGGTCAGCGGCGAACGGTACGTTGATCACGGTAACGCTGTCGCCACGGCTGGCATCGAAGCCCACCGCGTCCTGCACCAGGCGGGTGAAGCGCGCCAGGTCCTCGGCACCCCAGGGCGTGCGGGTCGCCTCGCCAGTGGCGGCATCGATCTTGGCCTGGTCGTCCACTACGACGGCCACCGACAGGCGGCTCAGGCGACCCTGCTGCTGACGGGTGTGGCTGATGGAACGGTCCAGTTCGAAGTTCTTGGTCGACTGCTGGCGCTTGTCGGCCGGGTACGGCGCCAGCATCGGCTGGCCGGTGGCCGGGTCCATGATCTGCTGGCCGTTGGCGTCCACCAGCGGCTGCCCCGGCTGGATGGCACCGGCGGGGGTTGCGCCGGCCTTGGCATTCTCAGGCGCGCTGGCGCCTGCCGGTGGCTGGTTGCTCAGCGCGCCCGGCACACCCTGCGGGCCCTGGCTGCTGGCGCGCTGTTCGTTGACCGACTGCTCGCTGCGCAGCGCCGGCTGATCGGGGTTGAACTGCTCGGAGGTGGACTCGACGGCGCTGAAGTCGATATCGGCCGACACTTCGGCCTTGTAGCGATCGTTGCCCAGCACCGGCAGCAGAATATTGTGCACGCGCTGGGTGAGCATGCCTTCCATGCGGCGGCTGTAGTCGAACTGCTTGCCGGCCATGGTCAGCGCGGTGTCCTGCAACTGGTCGGAGAGCAGGTTGCCCTTCTGGTCGACCACGGTCACCTGCGATTTGTCCAGCTCTGGAACACTGGTAGCCACGAGGTTGACGATGGCCATTACCTGGCCGGCCTCCAGGGCGCGCCCCGGATACAGCTCGACCAGCACCGACGCGCTTGGCTTGCGCTCGTCACGCACGAACACCGAGCTTTTCGGGATGGCCAGGTGCACGCGGGCAGCCTTGACGTTGTTGAGGCTGGACACGGTACGCGCCAGTTCGCCCTCAAGGCCACGGCGGTAACGGGTGGCTTCCATGAACTGGCTGGTGCCCAGGCCTTGATCCTTGTCGAGCAATTCGAAGCCGACGTTGCCATCGCTTGGCGCCACGCCGGCGGCAGCAAGTTTCAGGCGCGCACGGGAGAGGTCGTCGGCCTTGACCAGCAGCGCGCCGGAGTTCGGCTCCACGGTGTAGGGAATGTCGGCGGAGGCCAGGGTGTCCATGACCTGCTTGGTATCCATGCCCGCCAGGCTGCCGTACAGCGGCCGGTAGTCCGGCTGTTGCGACCAGAGCACCACGGCGAAGCCGATGGCCACGCTGGCGGCCAGGCCGACCAACAGGCCGATCTGACGCAGCATGGGCATCTGCGAGATGTTTTCCAGGAACGACAGCCCGAACAGCGGCGGCTTGGCTGCTGGCGGGCCGCTTTTGGCGGGGGCGTTATCGACGACTGCTTCGGCCATGACTCAACTCTCGCCTTAAACCGGCATCTGCATGATGTCCTGGTACGCTTGCACCAGCTTGTTACGGACTTGGGTCAGTGCCTGGAACGACACGGAGGCCTTCTGCGAGGCGATCATCACATCGGTCAGGTCGACACCGCTCTTGCCGATCTCGAAGGCGTTGGACAGTTGGGTCGAGGCCTGCTGGGTCTCGCTCACCTTGCCAATGGCCTGGCCGAGCATGTCGGCAAAACTGCTTTGCCCAGGCGCCAGCTCAGGAGCGGCAGCCGCTTTGGGCATGGACATGGCATCGGCCTGCATGGCGCGCATATCCAGCATCAGACGATTGAATTCAACACCTTGGGTCATGGACTTCTCTCTCCGGCGGCCGCATTTTTTTGACACTCATGCAGCGAATGGGCAGAAACTAGCAAGAGCAGTGCCAGCCAGCCCAGAAACTATTCAAAAGAGTGCCTCAGCCGAACAGGCTGGCCTCGACATCGAACCCGGCGTCACGCATCTGCGCCAGCTTGTAGCGCAGCGTACGCGGGCTGATGCCCAGGCGCTCGGCAGCCTCCTTGCGACGCCCGCGCTCGGCGCGCAAGGTGTCGATGATCATCTGGAATTCGTGACGGCGCAGGTCGTCCCCCAGCCCGCCCACCTCGGCGGCCGGATCGCCGCGTAATGGCGCAATAGTGGCCTCGCTCGGTGACGACAATGGAATGGCGCCAGCCAGACAAAAATCCGCCGCTTCGATCATCCCCCCCTGCTGCAGAATCAACGCGCGCTGTATCGCGTTGTCCAACTCACGCACGTTCCCCGGCCAGGCGTAAGCCTGCAGGCAAGCCTGCGCCTGGGCAGACAAGCGCACCTGGGCATGGCGCATCTTGCGGGCATGGCGGGCCAGCAGACGCTCGGCCAACGGCACGATGTCGGCCGGGCGCTCGCGCAGGGCCTGCCAGGCCATGGGGAACACCGACAGACGGTAGTACAAGTCTTCACGGAAGCGCCCCGCCGCCACCTCCCCCGCCAGGTCGCGGTTGGTCGTGGCGAGGATGCGGATATCCAGGGCGATGGGCTTGCGCCCGCCAACGCGCTCGACCTCGCGTTCCTGCAGCACGCGCAACAGCTTGGCCTGCAGCCCCAGCGGCATCTCCGAGACTTCGTCAAGCAGCAAGGTGCCACCTTCAGCCTGCTCGAACTTTCCGGCCTGGGCAGCAATGGCGCCGGTAAAGGCACCCTTTTCATGGCCGAACAGCGTGGCCTCGAGCATGTTGTCGGGGATTGCCGCGCAGTTGATCGCCACGAACGGTGCCGCCGACCGCGGCGACTGCTGGTGGATGTAGCGCGCCAGCACTTCCTTGCCGGTGCCGGACTCGCCGGAAATCAGCACGGTCGAGTCACTGCGCGCGACCCGCGCCGCCAGCTCCAGCAATTGCCGGCTGGCCGGCTCGCAAGCCACCGGCCCCGCGTCGTCGCTTGCGCCGAGCTGACCGGCGGCATGCCGTTCAACCAGGCTGATCAGCGCCTTGGGCTCGAACGGCTTGACCAGGTAGTCCACCGCCCCCTGACGCATCGCGTCCACCGCACGCTCGACTGCCGCGTGGGCGGTCATCAGCAGCACCGGCAGGTGCTGGTGATTGCGGCCCAATTGCGCCAACAACTGATGGCCGTCCATGCCCGGCATGTTCACGTCGCTGACCACCAGGCTGAAAGGCTCCTGCGCCACTGCGTGCAACGCTTCTTCTGCCGACCCCACTGCGTGATGGGCAAAGCCGCCGATCTCGAGCGTGTCCACCAGCGCCTGGCGCAGGGTACGGTCGTCCTCGACCAGCAGCACTTTGATATCCATCACAGGGCCTCCGCTGCGCCAGCGACGATCAGCGGCAGCACCACGCGGACACTGGTACCGCGCCCCGGCCTGGAACGCAGCGCTAAACTGCCCTGGTGCGCCCGCACCACGGCCTGCACCACCGCCAGGCCAAGCCCGGTACCGGTCGACTTGGTGGTGAGGAATGGCTCACCGAGCCGCGCCAGCAACTCGGCGGGGATACCACAGCCAGCATCGCTGACGCACATTTGCAGGTTCTGCTCGCGGCGGTACAGATGCACTTTCAAGCGCGCCGGCTGCGCACTGGCCTGCAAGGCATTTTCGATCAGGTTGAGCAAGGCGCCGACCAGCGTGTCACGGTTGCACAGCAACTCACCCAGGTGGGTGTCGCACTGCCAACGCACCGCATGGCCCTGAACATGGGCCTGGGCCGCCTGCTGCAGCGCCTGGAACAACGCCTTGGGCGTCAGCCGGTCGCCCAGGGGCAACTCACCACGGGCGAACACCAGCATGTCGCGGACCTGATGCTCCAGCTCGTGCAGGCGCTCCTTGAGGCTGCCGGCAAAACGCTGGCGGGTTTCCACCGACAGGTCATTTTCACTGTCGGCCAAATGGCTGGCATAGAGCATGGCCGCCGACAGCGGCGTGCGGATCTGGTGGGCAAGCGAAGCGACCATGCGCCCCAGCGAGGACAGCCGCTCATGGCGCGCCAGCTGGTCCTGCAGGCGCCGCGTTTCGGTCAGGTCGGTGAGCAGCACCAGCTGGCCCGGCTCGGCATCCAGCGAGCGGGTGGCGATCGACAGGCGGCGGCCGTCACGCAGCGAAACTTCGTGGCCGTCGTCTTCGCGCGGGGCAAAGCTACGGGCAATCACCTGGCGCCACAATTGGCCGATCAGGGGTTCGCCGAGCAGCTCGCAGGCGGCGGGATTGGCCTCACCGACATAGCCCTGGGCATCGATCACGATGACGCCGCCCGGCAGCAGGTCCAGCAGGTTCTGCAGGCGGTTGGCCAGGCGCTCTTTTTCACCGAGTTCAGCCATGCGCTGGGCACCGACCACCGCCAACTCGCCCTTGAGTTCGCTGACGCGCGCCTCGAGCATGCCGTACGACTCGGTAAGCTGGCTGGAAACCTGGTTGAACAGGGCGAACGCCTGGTCAAGACCCCGTCGACTTTCCTGCTCGACCGGGGTGCGCCCCTGTGGGTCGGGGGCTAGGGATATCTGGGTGGCCTGGGGCATCGTGCTCTCTCGCGTGGCTGACCGTCATAAAAACGGTATGTTGCCTGCGGTGTAGCAATAGCCGTGCCGGAGATGGGGGTTTTGTGGGACTGCGCCGGCCTCTTCGCGGGTAATGCCGCTTTTACAGGGACTCTGTATCCGCGAAGAGGCCGGTGCACATTTACCGACAGACGCCCTCGCCTGACAAAGCGCGAGGACGTCGAGCCAGGCTTAATCCGCCAGCCAGGCCTTGCGCCAATTGCTCAGATTGTCGCCTTCGAGCATCCAGCCGCCCAGCACTGCATTGCGCAGTGCATCGCCCGCCTTGGCCGTGGCATCCATATCGGCGATATGCATGCGGATGGCGTCTACCCAGGCACGGAAGCGGTTCTTCACCAAGGTCACCGGCAAGTCGTTGTAGCCCTGGTAGCAACGCAGGTCACTGGCGATCACCGGGAAGCCACAGGCGCCGTACTCCAGCAGGCGCAGGTTGCTTTTGCACTCGTTGAACAGGTTCTGCTCCACGGGTGCCAAAGCCAGGTCCAGATTCATTCTGGCCAGCATCCGCGGGTAATGCTCAAGCGAAACACTTTGGTGGAACTCATGAATGTAGGGCCGCAGCTTGTCCGGGCACATGCCGAAGAACACCCACTCCACTTCATTAGCCAATTCCTTGACCACGTCGGCGATCACTTCCAGGTCCCCCGTGTGGCTCGCCCCTCCTGCCCAGCCGACGCGCGGTTTGCGCGACTGCCGACGCAGGCCTTCGAGGCCTTTCCAATAGCGGCTATCCAGCGTGTTGCGCACCACCCGGATATCGCCATGCAAGCCAGCGAAGGCCTCGGCCAACGGCTGCGTGGAAACGACCAAGCGGTCCACATAGGCCAGGCCGCGTCGCAAGGAGCGCAGCATGTCCTTGGGCATGTCCGCCCGGTGCACGCTTTTGATCGGCAGGTTGGGCAGATAGTCGTCGAGCTCGAAGACCTTGAAAGCCTGGGAGAACGCGTGCATCCGGCGCATGTGCTCAATCTGCTGGTCGCCGATCTGGCGTTGCAGCACGATGCTATCCGGCTGGTAACGCTCGAGTTCCACAGGCGTCAGGTGAGCCCACGACAGTTGCCCCTCGGCCAGCCCCTCGCGCTTGAGCGCTTCGAGCGGCTGGATGACCCGGTAATTGCCACATCCGCCCTCATCCGCCGCATGGGCCAGGATCGTCGGCAGCGGCTTCCAGGACGACAGCGGCCGCCAGCTCAGCTCGGCGGGCTCCAGACTGAAGCCATTGGCGGCGGACAGCGAGAAGTTCGGGTTGTAGAACGGATCCCGTGCCAGTACAGGCAGCCAACGGGCATACAGGGCATCTTCTTCCCCAGTGCTGGCCGGCATCGCGGCATCCTCGCTGAGCAGCAACTGCGCACGCGGCGTCCATACGTTCAGGTAGCCGGCACGGTGCAGACGCAGGCACAGATCAACATCCGTCCAACGCTGCAGCTCGGGGGTCTCGTCGAAACCACCCAGCTCCAGGAACAGGTTTTTACTCACCAGCAGACACTTGCCGCTCACTGCGACATAGTTCTGATCGATCTGCAGCCGCTGCAGATAGCCGGGCGCCTCCATCGGCTGACCGGCAAAGGCTTCGCCAACAGGGCCATTCAGGCCGAGCACGAAACCGGCATGGCCGATGGTGGCGTCCCCCGTCACCAGCTTGGCCCCCACCACGCCGACTTCCTGGCGCATGCCATGGTTAAGCATCTGCTGCAACCAATCGCCATCGAGCACGGCAGCGCCTTCGTCCAGCCACAACAGGAAGTCACCGCGGGCCTGCTCGGCGGCCTGGTTGCGCATTTGCACCGGCGCCATGCCGGCAGGGAAACGCATGCAACGAATGGCATCGGTGCCAAGCCGGGCAACGCCATCGAGCCAGCTGTTCACGGCAGGAGCGGCATTGACCGGTGCCAGCAGCACCACCTCGTAGTTGCGATAGGTGGTCTTCTCCAGGATGGTTTCCATGCAACGCAGCGCCCGCTCCGTGCTGTTGCCCTGGAGCAGAATCAGGATGCTGACCGGTGCGTCGCCGGAGGCGCCATAGTGGAGATCATAACGCCCGGGCAGACGAGACTCGACGCGAGCCTGGGCAAAACCGCGCGCCTGCAGATGGCGCTGAATCACCCCGCGCTCATCCGGGCAGTCACGCAGCGACGGCGCTGCGCTGATCAGCAACGGCTCGCTGATATGCCCCAGCCCCTCGAAGCCAGCGGACTCGATCAGGCGCAGGATGTAATCCAGCTCGAACGCCTGGCCCGCCTCTTGACGGAAGCCCCCCATCTCCAGCCACACCTGGCGGTTGAACAGCCAGTGGCGCGACATGCTCGCCGGCAAACTGAGCAGCAGATCAAGGTTGAGATCAGGGCGCAGCGCAGCGCCCACTTCCGATGCACCGCTGCGCAGACCTTCATCACCATAAACCGCCCGGCAGCCAGGCGCCGCCAGCAGATCCAACGCGGCAATCAGCAACCCGTTCGCCGTGAACTCACTCCCTGCCTCCACCAGCATGAACCAGTCGAACTCACCCGCCTGAACCACCTGATTGAGCTGAACGCTGCGGCTGGCATCGGTCAGGCGCAGGACCTGCAGTTTGTCCTGAGCCGAAGTCGCTGGCCCCTCCCCTGCGGTCAGCGCGATGACTTTCACTGTGGCAGAAAGGCCGTTATCGCGACTCAGGCTTTGCACAGAGGCCTTCAAGGCATCTGTGTGCCCATCAGCGTCCAGCACAATGATCCCGATCACAGGCCCGCCCTGATGCGCGTGCAGGCGCTGCTCGATCAGACGACTCTGCATGGCATCCGGAACGCGTTCGGCCAGCCAGCTTTGCAATGTCAACGCCTTGGGTTTTCCCTCCAGATGCTCGAGCATCTGCTGGCGCCCGCGCTTGACTGCTTCCCAGCCATTGTCGCCATGGCGCGCATACAACTCGCGATAAAGCGCAGGGTAATCTTTGAGTGCCTGCTCCGAACGACGCGCAGGTGCACCGTCATCCAGGCGCATGCGGACTTCCACCGTCTCAAGGTGAATATGGTGGAAGGCGCTTCGAGCGCTCAGGCGCATGAGGAAATCCCAATCCTCCAAACCTGCCAGAGATTCGTCGATGTCGCCCACCGCAAGGGCAAGCGCACGCGGGCAGGCAAAGGTGTTGACCGGGATGTAGTTGTTAACCAGCAAACGCTCCCTGGAGTACGCCTCGTGGGGGTAGCGTTGCGCACGCGACACTTCGGTCCGCTTGCCCGCCGCGATCGTCTCCTCAACGAATACCGCATCGGTGTACACAACAGTGTCGGGGTGCTCTGCCAGCGCGGTTGCCAAGGCGTCGAGATGACCAGGCAGATACAGGTCGTCATCGTCCAGATAGACCACATACCGGCCACGGGCCAATCGCAAAGCGGTATTACGGGCAGCGGCGGGGCCGCCATTACGGCCTTGGCGGACATAGGTGACTGGATACTCGTAATCAGCCAGCAAGGATTCGACCGGGTCGCCGTTGTCATTGACCAGGATGACTTCGAAGTCCTTGAACGACTGCTGAGCAATGCTGTTCAGCGCATCCTTGAGTAACTCGGGGCGGTTATACGTGGTGACAATGATGGAGAACAGCGCTCGCTCGGCGTCTTGAGCCAGGGCTTCCAGGCGCTCGCACAATTGCCACACCCGCTTGCCCAACGCCGTATCCTGCTCCTGCGGATAAAGCGTCAGCCTGCGTTTGAGATGCGCAGCAACCTCACGTTCATAGCCCTTCAGGCGCCCCTCGTTGCCGCGCTCGAACACGCCCTCGAGAATACAGGTATGCCCCTGCAACGGAGCAGTGGATACATAGAATTCATGGGAATGTTGTGCAGCATGTACGCGATAACTCACGCCTGGCACTGTGGTGAAAATAAAGTCAGGGAACAGCTCCGCAAGCTGAACCATGAGCATCCAGTCACCTGACCCTCTAATTCTGACATCACGTCGCCACGCCTTGAAAAAGGCGTCTCTGCGAATGATAGCTGCGGAAGGGGTAATATAGCTGTCATAAATCAGAAGGTCAGCGACCTCATTACGCCCACCCACATAATCAAGACTGCGATGACCCGGATGAGCAGGCCCCACGAGCGGATCACCTTGTTCGTCAACCCAACATATCGGGCTATAACCTACAGCGATTTCCGCATTAGCTTCCATCAATGGGATAAGGCGCTGCACATGACCTGGATTCATAAAATCGTCGGCCATGAATAAAATTATGTATTTCCCTTTAGCTGCCCAAAAACCATTATGCGCGCTATTCCCAGCTCCAAGATTCCGCCGATTGCGCATATATCGGACGCGCGTCTCAGACGAAAAACCCGCCATCACCGATTGAGTGTTATCCGTCGAAGCATTATCCACAACGAGAACTTCTACGCTCTCAATGCCCTGAGCCAAAATTGACCGTACGGTCTGCCCTAGGTACCGACCGTAGTTATAGGCAGGAATAACCACACTCAACAATGGCGCAGCACCACGCACCTCTGCAGCATCCAGCGCAACAGCTGAAGTTAACGCATTGATCCAAATATCGACGGTGTAAGGATAAATACGCTCATCCGGCCGAGCACTGCCCTGCATCAGAAACGACCGCAGGCGGCTCGCCAGAGCCTCGTACTCCACCCACGCCATAGCATCAAGGAAGGCGAACAAGTCTGCTCTATTGCTAAATACACTACCGTCTACATAGCAATCACTCGGAAACCACTCTGGTACCGGAGTGGTTGCGGTATGCACAGGCACGGTGCCCGACAATAGACAAGACTGCCACTGAGGGGACAACCAATCAGATAACTCGGGCTCATGATCACACAGCGCAAAGTGCGCTCGCTGCAACTCGATACCGTCCCGCCCAAGCACACAGGCCTTTCCTTTGAAAGCAGGGCGCGGGTCCAATTCAGCAAGCGGCAGTTCCAGTGGCTGATTGAGTCGCACCAGATGCTGGCCTGTGAAAGCTTCTTTGGCAGGTAGAAAGACTCTGTCGAACTGCTCAAGCAACTGCGCGCCATCACCGGAGCGCTCAAGCCGTATCAGATAGCTACGGGTACCACAGGATAACGTCAGCCCCCCCGCGCCTGCATAAACCTGCTCAATCAAAAGCACACTGTCATAGCCAGCAACGGCGTCTGCTGCAGCGATCCGTTCGAAGACAAGGCCGTTGGCGTTACCATAGGCCTGCAACGGGCCAAGAGGAAATAGGGCCTGCAGCTTTTGCCATTGTTCATCGCTGATGAGAAAAGCCTTGTGCTCCTGATCTAGCTGAACCCCAGCGATACCCACTCGCCAAGGCTCACCCTGGCAACTACCGCCTGCAATTGAGGCCCAATCCATCCCGCATCCCCTCTGTCACGGCCTCGCTCACACGCAGCCTCGTTGAAATTCAAATGCCATAACCCATGGATTTCGCCCAGACAGCCATGCTGTCTATCGACTGATCCAGGGTGGTCCAGACATCCAGCCCCACCCCGCGGGCAAGGCTGATATCCGGTACATAAAATGAGGGCGCCGAACCCTCGGTACGCCCCATGATCCGCACCTGCTTTCCTTGCGCCACTCGCGAAACAACGCGATGCGCCAAATCTGCAATGCTGATCGCCTGATCGGAACCAACGTTGTAGGCTTCACCAGCCTTACCGTTCACGAGCAACGCGAGCAGCCAGGCAGCCAAATCTGCACCGTGCAAATAGCTACGGACCGCGGTGCCACAAGAGCGGATCACGACCTCATCCGCACAGAGGGCATCACGAACGAAGTTGCCAATGGCAAAATGGCCATCGAGCGGCAGACCAGGCCCGGAAAAGGCAAAGCAGCGCGCCATGATTACGTCAATGCCGTGGGCCTGTGCATAAATCGCGCCCAAGGTTTCCTGTGCCCGCTTGCCTTCGGCATAGGCACTCCCCGCGCTGTTGCTGGCACAAGCGCCAATGAAGCCTTCGGCGATCCCGGCAGCCTGATCTTCCCCTGCCCGCAAAGCCCCATACTGCGCACCCGAGCCCGTCAAAAGCACGCGTGCACGATCACGCACCGCCAGGTCGAGTACCCGGCGCGCACCGGTAACGATGGTGTCGAAGATTTCCAACGGTTTGCCATGAGCCGCCGAGGACGTATCGGTTGCCGCATGAATGATCAGGTTCACAGGCTGCCCCGCAACGGCCAGCAGATCACGCACATCACCACTGACCCAATGCAGCCAGGCGCAATCGCGGTACAAAGGCCGTGCATCCAGAAAACGCGATGGGTTGCGTGACAGAACAGTGACCGTCACCCCTGCGCCTTGCTGGTTCAGTTGTTGAAACAACGCCAACAACCACAAGCCAAAAAAACCGGTACCGCCGGTGATCAACACGTGTTGCCCAGCCAGCGCGTTATGCAGACCCAGCGTGGAAGGTATGGCCTGCAACGCGCTGCTGATAATGGGTGAATGCAAGGAAAAACTAGGCATTGGCGTCAGGCGCTCATGGATATATGGAACGAGGTGTGGAAATGCCGCCGCGGCCCACTGCGCTAATAGAAATACAGGGTGATGTCTTCAAGAATGTCCGCGTACAAACGAATGCCCACTCTGTAGTCAGCGCGGATGGACTGCACTTCATCCATCAAGCACCAATAATCGTCGGAGCGATGATAGGCACAGACCGCCAACACGGGTTTGTCGCGCGCGATGATCGTACGTGCCCCCCGCAAAGCAGAGGCTTCCATGCCCTCGATGTCGAGCTTGAACAAACCCACCTTACCCGGCACCACGGCATCCAGCGGCACGCCCTGAATGAAAGAGGTGATGTTTGCCGGTACATCACTGCTCAACTCGCCGGCAATGTCATAGGTCAACTCAGGCTGATAGACGGCTCGGCTGGGCACTTCGTCCAGGCCCATGTTGAACAGCCAGACATCAGGGCGATCGGCGACACTCTTGAGCGCTTCGTAGTACGCCGGCAATTCGGGCTCAAACAGCCAAGCCTGCTCGACCGGCCCAAAACGTTGCTCCAGGCGATGCAGGGTATCGCCAGCTGCCGCACCGGCGTCCACGAAGCGCGCCGCTTGTTCAGGCCGTACAAATGCCTTGTCGAAATACTCTTCATCCCAAGGCGACTTGGCCTGTTCTGCACAGGCGATCGACAGGCGAGTTCGCATGCCGATCAACGCATCAAAAACCAGCCGTGACGGCTCGTCATCCAGGCACAGGAACGCAGAGATGAAACGCCAAGGGTCATGCAACGGCGCTTCGACAAAACTTGAAAATTGCTCGCACCCCAAGCCCGGCCCCGGGCCATCAAGTGCGTACAGAAACTCATGCATGTTGACCAGGCGAATCCCAGGCACCTGGCTCAATTGCCTGGAAATGGCGTTGCCATGCCTGCCACTGGCAACGACGACGACGGCGTTCTCAAGTGAAAGACTGGAAGGATGAGCAATCGAAAGCCCTTCCAATGAACCTCCGTCCTTGGCGCGGTCATTGTCGATAAATCCTTTGACCTCAAGACTCAGCAATTGCGCGTGACGTGCCAAGCGCAAACCGACCTTGAAGGCGCCAAAGATATAGAACCCCTCATTCAGCCAGTCGCGGGCCTGGCGCTTGAACGCCGCCAAATCGGCCAGGCCGGCCTGCGAGTCCAGCAAGCGCTTGATATTGGGGTAGTCATCAAGGCGCGATAGAGCCTGCAGCCTTGATGGCTGCCTGACCACGATATGGTCTTGAGCATCACGCAGCAGCGCATCCGACCAGCAAACCGGCACACGCTGGCCTGACGCAAGTGCGAAGGAATAGATGCCACCTTTCTGCATCTTGGAAAAATCGGCACCGCACAAGGACAAGCCAGCATTCATCTTATTACCTGCCTAACAGATCAGAACGGCCAGGGGCTGCCATCCTGCAACAAAAAACCAACCAAGCACCTGAAAAATGCGCTCGCCCTTGTCAATCAATAACGACGTTGAAAAGTGCATGGGCGCGTTGCGGGTACAAATCCACCAAGCGCGGCCTTATACGCTCCAGCTTCTCGGCAATCCATTGATTCAAGATCGGGTTTGGATCGAGCAGTAGCTTTTCCTTTGCAATCGTGGCGCTACTGTTAATCTCGACATAGCGCCGGGCAATATCCAGCACCTGCGCATCATCAAGATAATTCAACATCACCGAGACATCAGCCGGCGGCACGTCGAGGCGATCGAGTGCGTACTCAATGGCCAATATATCGTTGATGCTTTGCAAATAGGTACGCAGCCTGACATTGCCTTGCTCGACAAGGTAGTACTGAAGCCGTCCATACGTTGTCACAAACCGGCGCTTGCAAAAATCATAGACGCGCAGAAAGTGCTTCATTTCCGAAAAATTATTTCGAACCGTACCCAGGCGATCGGTCAGCACACCGCCGCCGTAATAAAACATATCGGAAAAAATCGAGGCCACCTTGGGTGAGGTGTTACCAGGCACCACCGAGATATCAAACGCACGATCATGAACTGTCAGTGAATTCAGGTGATGAGGGTAGTCCTGAGCGAAAACCGCCTCAGGCATATCCACAAACTTCAAGGAACACAACTCACTGTCAGCCAGCAGCAAATTCACCTGCCCGGCAATATGCGCCGCCCCCAGCAGAGGGGTTTTATTATTGATGACGTCGTACTGATCTGAGCTTATGGCCTTGTGCGGCTGGTAAAATGCCAGCAAATCATAATCAGACGAAGCATTGCCCATACCAAGAGGTATGGAGCCCATCAGCGAGTAGCACACAATGCGCACTGGGCAGTGCCGCTCCATTCGCTCAATGACATCGTCCACCTGCTGCTGCAAATCAGGCTTCGCACACACATCTACTAGTTGCGCACGCATTATCGAGCCACCCACTCATCCAGTACAAAATCACACGCATCCGGCACATCGTCCGACCGTGCAAAGCGATCGGAGATGCGATACAAATCCCTGACAGCTCGGTCAAACTCGCTTTCTTGATAACCGTGCTGGACTGAACACCCCAGCACGGCAAACGCTTGTGCCAATGGCTCAAGATCAGCGCTTTCTGCCCGCAGTCGAACGCCGCTGAGGCTAACCCTGCCGGTCTCACTGAAATTTTTCAGCACGAGGGCGCGACATGACTTCAGCAACGCTTCATAAAAAGCGCTGTCTGCGCGATAGGGAACTCTCAGAAAGTACGAATGCATCACCGGATAAGGCAGTTCGGTGATGTTTGAGCGCAGCATGCAATCGACCAGTGCTTTCAACGCGGGCCGATTGAGGTATGCCTCATAGTCCGCATTGGCCAGTTTTAGCGGAACAAGTGATCGCTTGCGATGGATCAGGAACGCTGCACGGTGCTTGCCACTGTCCATGTTGAAGTGACTTTCATCATTGTTCCAATCAGCGTTCACCGCATGATTCAGAAAGAACAAAGGGTCGACGGATTCGGTTTGTCGCATGCGCTCATACACCTGCCTACGACTTCGAAGCACGTTCTCCACCCACGCAGGGGTTTGCGCGATACCGAATTGATCAGCAGCGTTGCGACAGTAAAGATCGATGTAGTGATCCGGGTTAGCGCCAGCCTCGCCATCAAACCACTTGAACAGTTCCAGATAAGGGAACAGGGTAAGCACCGGACTGTCTTGGAACAGGCCATTACCGTTTCTGCGGGCACAGACCAACCAGGCAGGTATCCACGCCAGCACCTCTCCCTCTTCGTCACTGATCAGCGCATCATCCTTGTACGCCGGATGAAACAGTCCATTCAACACGGGAATCTCAACGGGCAAGTTCAGCTGCTCGCCGATGACATCGCTATGAACCTTTGCCATCTTCGTCCGATCCTCAGCGGATCGCCATACCATGTTGGAGCCATTTACCGGGCAAAAGACAACACGTTCGAAGCCCTCTGCAGCCAAGCTCATCGCTATACTTTCGTGCTCAAAAATATTATTTACACAAACGATAACGAGTGCAGCTTTGTTAGCCTGTGCGACAAGGGTGACTGGCAACCCCTCGTGGCTGTTTATCTCTGCTGCACGCTTGTCAATAAAACCCGTGACATTGCAACGCCCCCTGAGAAAGCGCGAGACCATCGTCCCACGGTGTGCGGCACCATACAGTATGACTGGCGTTTCAGCAGTCCACATCATGACGGGCATACCCCCTCGACCAGACGCAAGAACTCTGCATCCGGTTCACGCTCCATTACCGGGAATGACATGAAAGCAGGATGCTTGACGACAGCCGGGAGCGATTGCATATGCTTGCAATAATTCATCAACGCCTGCGCTTGGTGCTCCCGGAAATAGGCCTCCCATTCCGCCCGCTTCATTTTAAGGGGAATACCATTGAACCCCTGACGCTCCAGATATAGGGCACGGTGAGAGCCATCCAAGATATTGAAACGATGCAAGGCTCCATCAAACACCGCGACAGTCGCAGCCTCACGATAATAATCGCCCATATCAAAAAAGGTTTTCCCACGGTAGAAGTCCAGCTGCTCTTTGCTGAACAACGTGCCAAATGGAAGAAGCGCTTCAACTACCGGATCATCCAACCGGACATTGGTCGTTCTATCGATTACGTCCTGACCCTGATCTTGCCATTTAAAGTAGTCAACGTAATCGTGATCGATCCCTTCATAGGATCGCCTCACGGTATATACATAATCCTTGTGCACGATTGCAGACACATAATCCGACAACGTGCTCAATATATAGTCATCGGCACGCACGGTATACAGCTCATCGAAACTGCAGAACGACACTGCATGATCACCAGAATAAAACGCGTTCCATGCTCGCGTCATGGCCGCCGCTCTATCACCTCGCAGAAACACTGGCAGGTGCAAAATACTGGTAAAGCCCACACTGCGTAAGGCTCGCGCAATTGGCGGGTGGGCAAGGCCATTGCCTATTGCCACAAACACCAGCGCATTGCCGCCCCTCTGAATGCACTCTTCTATGCGCATCACCGGCACGGGCGAATTCACTACGCCTTCCGGATTACGATCAATGATGGCGCGAACCTTCACGCCGCATTGCATCAAGCGTCGACAAAAGCCAACACCTATCTGACCGCCCCCATAAATGACGACCGGTTCGTCTATCGTGGATGGTTTATTCATTGACCGCACTTCCAATTTCCTTGCAAAACGACCGTCACGCATTTTGCTGATGAAAAAACATATGAGCTAACGAAGACATGGGATTTTTCAAGGTTTCCCAGGCACCGCGTAAAGCACTGCATCAAAGGTACTCGGCGAGTGACAGCGCAGGTAATAGCGGTAGCCCAATTCGTAGCCTTGCAGCTGCTCGGCAATTTCCCAAAGGTGTTCCGCACGGTGATAGATGCTGATGGCCAGGTGCGGACGATGTGCCTGCAACAGGCCCTCCGCGCCGCGCAAAGCTGCCGGTTCTTCGCCCTCGATATCCATCTTGACGAAGTTCGGCGCGAATCCTGGTAAAGCATCATCCAGGCGCACACAGCACACAGGATTCCCGCCCGACTCGACAAGGTGGCCACCTGCGCCCAAGCTGGGGTCATATCCACTCAAGCGATTACTGTCTGAAACACCGCAAGGAAAGTGGATCGCGCCCGGGACTTTACCAAGCTGCGCCGTCAGATGACGGTAGTTGTCCAAATCCGGCTCGAATGTCGCCAGACCGGCGAAACCAAACCCTCCAGCCAACAACGCCTGAACGGTATCGCCGATGTAAGCGCCGCAGTCGATAAATCGAAGCGGTTCCGGCAAGCGCGGCAAGTCTGTCGGGAAATACTGCTGCCCCGCCAGCGCAGGAAGACAGCGCGGATCCCCCAGAGTGCGGTACTCGACTATCGCGTCCAACAGCTGTTTGCTGGCTTCATCCTCCAGAGCAACACGCAACGCTGCAATACGCGATGCATGCTGTTCATAAAATGCTGGGGCAACCAGCCAGTAACGAAAAGGCTGACCTTCTGGATAAAGCCGTACGAATTCGACAAGGCTGACTATGCGGCCAAACCCCAGGGTTTCCAGATCATCAAAAATGGTTCTGGTATCCACATGGGCGTTGAACACACCGATCAACACACAGGCCTTAGCCGGGTCATGATTGGCAGCCCAGTGCTGAGCGCTGACGACAGGCAAACCGTCCACTTCCTCTAGGCTTTCATCGCGGTCGAGAAAAGAATCCACGCTTTGTCCACGAGTAACCAGATAATCCCGTACTCGCCGCCCGGCAAGCCTGGCGCCATAAATCAGCAACTGGTCGAATCCGAACTCATTGGCCATGATCCGCTACCTTGATCAGAATGGCATGACCATTGGGGTTATGAAGGAAGCGGTAGTCGCTGATCTGCGCTACGCACTCATTCATCCCATACGCCCCACTTTCACAGCTGAAGGCCATTAGCGTGCAGTGACGCACAGTCTCATATAGGCTCATACCTGAGGCTCAAGCGAAACGGCCATCTGCTGCGCCAGCTCTTCACGGCTGAGGAACGGATACAAATCCTCCAGGGCACCGGTTACCGGCTTGCCATTTTCATCCATGCGGGTCATGACGCGCGGTATCCGTGGCTCTTCGACCTGTACCAGCACCTCACAGATCACCGGGCCATCGCGCTCCAGCACAGCCTGCAGGCTGGCCTGCAGATCGGCATGCGACTCGATGCGCGCATAACCCACGCCGTAAGCACTGGCCAACTGGGCCAGATCCGGCAGTTGCAGGCCGCTGGTGGCATCGGCACCGACCAGCAGTTTGAAATGTGCACTTTGCGACGCACGAATCGAGGCATAGCCCTGATTGTTGATGACGAAGCATTTGACCGGCAGCTTCTGCGCGGCCAGGGTCGCCAGCTCCTGGATGTTCAACTGCAAACCACCATCACCTTCAACACACACGGTCGGCTTGCGCCCGGAGGCCAGGCACGCGCCGATTGCAGACGGAATGCCAAAGCCCATCGAGCCCGTGCCACGGTTGTGGAAGCAACGCTGGCCCTTCTTGAGGCGCAGGTTGAGCAGGAACAACTCGGAGGCGAAACCCGAACTGCCCGGCGCGATCACGTCACCTTCATTGAGCAGCGAGGACAGCTGGTCAGTGAAGTAGTACATGCTCACGCCCTGGCTGTCGTCGGCATGCTCGCTCTGCAGCAGCGGGTATTGCTGGCGCCAGTCAGCGATGCGTGCCAGCCAGTGCGCGTAGGATGGCAGGCGATCACGGCAAACCTCTGCCGCCAACGCCTCGATGAAAGGTTTGACATCAGAGACCACCGATACCTCGATGGGCATCTGCAACTTGGCGATTTCCGCAGGATCGATATCCACCACGACCTTTTTCGCATACGGCGCGAAGTGAGCATGGTTGTAAGCAGTCAATGCCATGTCCAGACGCGAGCCAAGGACGATCAGCAAGTCGCAGTTCTGCAGGGCAAAGTTGGCCCAGCGCGGGGCAATGGAACCAGGACGGCCACCATAAAGCGGATGCTCGTCTTCGATGATGTCCATGGCCAGCCAGGTCGGCATGACCGGTACGCCCGCAGCTTCGATCAACTGGTTGAATGCTTCGACCGCACCCGCCATGCGAATACCGCTACCGGCGATGATGCCCGGGCGTTTGGCCTGGCGCAGCAAACTCAGGGTTTGCGCGACCGCCGCGCTGATGTCCGGTTGCTCGGTGGCCTCAGGCAACGGTGCCCGGCGCAAGGTCGCAGGGTCAATCCGAGCAGCCTGCACGTCCAGCGGTACATCCAGCCATACCGGGCCGCGGCGCCCGCTGAGTGCTGCATGCTCGAGCCGGTCGAAGACCTCGGCTACCGCTTCGGGATCGGTCAGGGTGACGGCCGCCTTGGTGATCGGCTCGACAATCGAAACGATGTCGGCTTCTTGCACGCCCAGCATGCGCAGGCCTGTACCGGCTTTAAGGTCGGCACTTTTTACCTGGCCGGACACGAAGAACACCGGTGTCGAGTCCAACCAGGCACCGAGCACTGCGGTCACCGTATTGGTCGCCCCCGGGCCACAGGTGGTCATGCAGGCCGCCGGCCCACCGGTAAGCTTGCCGGCGGCTTCGGCGGCAATGGCCGCAGCCTGCTCGTGCAAGCACAGCACCGGTTCCAGCTCGGGGTGGCGCCCCAGAGCGTCGTTAAGGTGCATGGCACCGCCACCTGGCAGGAAGTAGACCTGCCCCACGCCCAAACGCGCCAGGCGCTCCATGATGTAATCCGCTACACGGATAGTTTGTGTCACCTTGAATTCCCCCTCGAAACCGGCGTTTAAGCAAGCCGCGTCAAATACTGCAGCGCCGACCAGAAGCCGGCCCCGTGATCCTTGTGCCCTTGCCAGACTTCAGGAATGAAGCTGACCTCGGGATGTTGGCGAATCTGTGCCCAGCTGGCCGGCCAGTCGATGTCGCCGGTGCCCATTAGCACGCCTTCGCCATTGGTGCCCTTGGCGTCGGCCACGTGCAGGTGCGCCGAGTGCGGCAGCAGCAGCGCCAGCGCGGCCTGGAAGTCGAGGCCGAAGTGGAAGCAGGTCATCTGCAGGTGCGACAGGTCCAGGCACAGGCGCAGGCCGTGCTCGCGGGCCTGGGCCGCCAGCTCGTCGGGCATCATGAAAATGTTCTGGTGGCGTTGGCCGCCGAAGTGCCAGGGGAACGGCGCCATGTTCTGCGGGATCAGCTCGGTGCCGGCGAAATCCACCTGGCGGCAGGCTTCATGGAACCGCTCGTAGAGTTCGGGGCGCATGGCCAGCGGGCGGGGCTGGTCGGCGGAGAAACCGCCGATGTTGGCGACGATCAGCCGGGCATCGGCTGCGGGGAAGAACTCGCCGATCTGCAGGGTGGCATCGACCACACGCTGCAGGTTGTCGATGGAGCGCTGGCGGTAGGCCTGGTCGTCCGCGACCAGGTCCAGCAGCTCGCTGTTCTCGAACAGCTCAGGGGCGTGTACCACCAGGCGCGAACACGCCACCTCGGCCAGGAAGGGCTGCGGTTTCAGGCTGAGGTCGCGGTAGGACAGGTGGAACTCGAACAGGTCCGGTTCGATGCGCCGACGGTAGTCGAGGAAGTCGTGGTAGCGCACCGGCACGCCCCAGCGAATCGGCATGTCGAACGCCAGTTTCTGCTCGGCAGGCTGTTCCTGCAGGTCGCTCTCGAACAGGAAATCGCCCTGGGCGATGTCGCGCTGGGCCGGCTTGCCCAACAGCTCCGGCAGCCGGTACGGCGCCAAGCCCTGGCCGGGGCTGGCGATGCGCAGCATACCCTGCTCCAGGACCGCGCCACGGGGGATCTCACGGGCTGCGATCACGCTCTTGCCGAGGTTCTCGCGGTTGAGCAATTCACCCTGGCTGGCATGACGGCCGGGGCCTTGCCAAGGCAACGCCAGTTCAAGTTGGCGAATGCCGTCCACCAGTTGGCGGAATTCGGTAGGTTCCAGGCTGGCCAGGTGATCCGGGCCTTCCATGTTGCGGTCCAGGGTAATGTGGCGCTCCACAAGCTTGGCGCCCAGGGCCACAGCACCGAGGGTAATGGCGATACCGCGCTCATGGCCGGAATAGCCGATCAGGCCATGCAGCTCTTGCAGGCGGCGCAAATAGCCGAGCTGGATATCCGACTCCGGCGCCGGGTAGGCGCTGTTGCAGTGCAGCAGCGCAAAGGGCGTGCCCAGCGCATTGAGCTGTTCGATGGCACGGATGATTTCGTGCTCGAAGGACATGCCGGTGGACAGGATCAGCGGCTTGCCCAGGCTGGCCGCCTTGGCGATCAGGTAGGGGTTGGACAGGTCGGCCGAGGCGATTTTCAGGGCCGCCACGTCGAACTGGGCCAGGGCATCGACACTGGGCTCATCCCAGGGGGTGCACAGGTAGGTGATGCCCTGTTGCGCACAGTAGGCACGCAGCTGGCGGTGCTCGTCGAGGCTCAGCTCGACCTTGTCCAGCAGGTCCTGGATGTACTCCACACCGAGGTCCTCGGCACGCGAGCCATCGGCCTTGCGCCGGTACAGCGCCTCGCGGTTACGCAGCTGGAACTTGACGCAGTCGGCACCCGCCGCAACGGCGGCATCCACCAGTTGCCTGGCCAATGCCAGCGAGCCGTTGTGGTTGTTGCCGGCTTCGGCGATGACATAGACACGCTCGCCACCCAGGGCGATGCCGTCGAGAATAATTGGGGTCATTGGATTTTCGTCCGCCAGGAAGTAACACCGCAGGACTCGAAGCGGAAGCCTTGAGTCTCGCAGCCCAGTGCGCGCACCGCATGCACCACGCGCTGGCGATGCTGGGGTTGTACGTAGAACAGGAAGAAGCCACCGCCACCTGCGCCCAGCAGCTTGCCGCCGAGCGCGCCGGCCGCCAGTGCGGCAGCGTAGATATCATCGAGGTGCCCATGGCTGATGGCCGAGGAAAAGCGCTTTTTCAGGCGCCAGGCTTCGTCCAGGCACAGGCCGAAATCGCGCAGCTCGCCGCGAATCAGATAGCGGTGCATGCGCCGGCAGAGCGCAACGCTGGCGTGGAGCAGGTCGGTTTGCGCGCACTCGGCCTGCATCTCCTCGCGCTGTAGGTCATGCAGGCGGCCGGAATCGTGGGAAATGCCGGTATCGCACAACACCAGGCAGGACTCCAGCTCATTGCGGATCGCATCTTCCAGGCGAATCGGGTGGACCAGGTTGCGCTGGTTCTCGAACTCGATCAGGTTGAAGCCGCCGAAAGCCGAGGCGTACTGGTCCTGCCAGCCGCCGGCAATGCCGAAGCACAGACGCTCGGCCTGAAACGCCAGTTCGGCGATCTCATAGGTGCTCCAGCGATCCTGGCGCAGTTCGTTGAAGACCGCGATGGTGGCCGTGGTGGCAGCAGAGGAGCCGCCCAGCCCGGAGCCAACAGGAAAATCCGAGCGCAGGTAGAGGTCGAAGCCGTATTGCGGCTTGATCACCGAAACGATGGTCGCCAGCAGGCTTTTTTCACTGGCGGCCAGCAGGTCAGCCAGGGAGTCGTAAACCTCCTCGCGCCCCAGGTCCTCGGAGAAAATGCGGATGCCACGGTCGCCCCGAGGCACCAGGGTGGCGTGGGCATAAAGGCCGACGGTACAGCTGAGCACCGCGGCCGGGTGATCGATGAAGAAATAGGTCAGGTCCGCCCCCCCACCGCAAAAGCTCATGCGCACCGGCGCACGCGCACGCGCCAGCACCGGCACTTCCGGGCTGGCCGCCATGAGGCGGGTGTAAACTTCAACCAGGCGCCCCTGCTCATCCACGGCCGGGATGGCGTTGAAGCCGAGGTCGAACGCCTTGAGCAACTCCTCCCGCGACGCACCGGCCTGAACGGCACGGTAATGGCTGTTCATACAAGTCGTTACCGGCAGGTCGGTCTGCCCACCCTGCAGCAAGTGGCGACGTACATCACCGTTGGTCACCACCCCCAGCAAGCGCTGGTCGTCGGCCACCACAAAGGCGATCTGCAAGGCGCCTGCCTCGATGCACTTGACCGCATCGAGAATACTCTGGCGTTCGCCAATGCTCAGGGTCTGCACCAACAGGCTCATAGCGCTGTATCCGGAAAAAATTCGTGGGTGTAGCGCGCGAGTGATTCTGGCGTGCCGATATCGATGAAGCGCCCGCTGTAATCGACAACGCAGACGGCCTCTCGCTGGAGCAGCTCGGGCAACAGATCGTGCTCCATGGAGCATGCGCGAACGGGTGTGGCGACGAAGGCCGGTGCAGTGAAGGCGTACACCCCGGCGTTGATCAGGCCAGGCCCCTGCAGGCCTTTTTCCTGCAGCCCGGCCAGGTGCCCTGTGGCATCGAGCGCCAGGCTGCCGTATCGGCCGCGGTCATCGACCCGCGCTGCCAGCACGGCATTGCCTTCGCTCAGAACCATCTGCCGATAACCTTCCGCGTCCACAAAGGTGTCGGCGTTGAGTACCAGGTACCGCCCGTGGGCAGGCTGCTCGCGCAACGCGTTGAGCAATGCTCCCCCCGTTCCCAGAGGGCTCTGCTCCACCACCAGCGACAATGGCAGCCCGGCATGGCGAGACAACTCATCAAGCTGCTCGGCCACCTGCTCGGCGCGGTAGTGCGCGCACAGCACGCCTTCGCTGATGCCGGCACGGGCCAACTGGCTCAATACGCGCGCCAGAAAGGGCTCACCGCGAACGGGCACCAGGGCCTTCTGCGCGTCGGTGACGCTGCGCAGCCGTGTACCGAAACCGCCACACAGGACGTAGGCGCGCATCAGCACAACCTCTGCAGGTAGGTTTCCAGACTGCGCGCAGCATGCTCCAGATGCTCATCGCTCAAGCCCGGCCAGAGGCCGATCCAGAACGTGTCGTTCATGATCTTGTCGGTGACCGGCAGTTCACCGGCAACCCGGTATCGCTGCCCCTGCATGTAGGGCTGGCGAGTCAGGTTACCCGCGAACAGCAGGCGTGTGCCCACGCCCTGTTCATCCAGGTAGCGCAACAGCTCGACGCGCTTTACGCCACAGCCATCGCGCAGGGTGATCGGATAACCAAACCAGGAGGGGTCACTGTCGCGGGTGGCCTGCGGCAGGATCAGTTTGTCCGCGCAACCGGCCAGGCGCTCGCCGAGCCAGGCGAAGTTGCGTTTGCGCGCGGCCACGAAATCATCGACCCGATCCATCTGCGCCAATGCGCAGGCGGCCTGCATGTCGGTGATCTTCAGGTTGTAGCCCAGGTGCGAGTAGGTGTACTTGTGGTCGTAACCTTGCGGCAGGCTACCCAGCTGCCAGCAGAAGCGCTTGCTGCAGGTGTTGTCCTCGCCCGGCGGGCAGTAGCAATCACGGCCCCAGTCGCGGAACGACTCGATGATGCGCTTGAGCAACGGCGAGTCGGTGAACACTGCCCCGCCCTCGCCCATGGTGATGTGGTGTGCCGGGTAGAAGCTGAGGGTACCGATGTCGCCGAAGGTGCCGACCATGCGCCCCTGGTAGGTGGAACCCAAGGCATCGCAGCAGTCTTCGATCAGCCACAGGCCGTACTTGTCGCACAGGGCGCGGATCACACTCAGGTCGAAGGGGTTGCCCAAAGTGTGGGCCAGCATGATGGCCTTGGTCTTCGGGCCGATGGCGGCTTCGATCAGCGCGGGGTTGATGTTGTAGGTGCCCATCTCGACATCGACGAACACCGGTACCGCGCCGAACTGCAGGATCGGGTTGACCGTGGTCGGGAAACCGGCGGCAACGCCGATCACCTCATCGCCAGGCTTGATCGCCCGGTCGCCGAGACGTGGCGAGGTCAGGGCGGAAAACGCCAGCAGGTTGGCCGAAGAACCGGAGTTGGTGGTGAGTACGCAGCGGCGCCCCAGGTACTTGCCCAGGCGCTTCTCGAACGCCTCGTTGAAGCGGCCGGTGGTGAGCCAGCCATCCAGCACGGCCTCGGTCATCGCCTGCAGCTCGCCCGCACCAATCACCTTGCCGGCAGGCGGAACACTGCTCTGGCCCGCCACGAAGGGTTTGGGGGCCATTTGCAGCTCGGCATAGCGGCCGACCAGCTCGGCAATCTGTTGGCGCAACTGTTGCGCCGTACTGTCACTCATGGGTTCCGCCTTGGTGAACCGCGAGCTGCTCGCGGGTAACGATGTTCATGTCACGCCCTGCGCGCCAGGCCAGATGCCAGTCCAGGGTATGTTTCAGGGTGTCATCCAGCGACCAGCGCGGCGACCAGCCAAGCCCCTGCCGCGCCTTGCTGGAGTCCAGCGCCAGCAGACTCGCCTCGTGCGGCTGGGCATCGCTGGCAACCGACCAGCGCGCCTCGCCTGGCCAGCGTTCGGCAAGCTGTTGGACGATCTCGCCGACAGTGGCCAGCCCTGCGCTGTCAGGGCCGAAGTTCCAGGCTGCGGCATGCTGTTCGGCGTCAGTGAACAATCCCTGCGCCAACTGCAGGTAGCCCATCAGCGGGTCGAGCACGTGCTGCCAGGGGCGCGTCGCCTCGGGGTAACGCAGGACTACCTCCTGACCGCCCTGCCAGGCGCGGAAGATGTCCGGCAGCAGGCGCTCGGCAGACCAGTCCCCGCCACCCAGCACGTTGCCAGCGCGCGCCGTGGCCAGGGCCACACCGCCGGCACGCAAAAAAGAGTCGCGGTAGCTCGCGCACAGCAGTTCGACACAGGCCTTGCTGCTGCTGTAGGGATCGAAGCCGCCCAGGGCGTCCTGCTCTCGGTAGGGCCAGGGCCACTCGCGGTTCTCGTAGCACTTGTCCGTGGTCACCACCAGCACCGCACGAACCGAAGGCGTGGCACGCACCGCTTCGAGCAGGTTGAGCGTGCCCATGACATTGGTGGCGTAGGTATCGGCTGGCGCACGGTAGGCCTCACGCACCAGCGGCTGAGCGGCCAGATGCAGCACCAGTTCGGGCTGGAAATCCTGCAAGGCGCTGAGCAAGGCCGAGGCATCGCGGATATCGGCGAAATCGCCAGGTACCTGCTGTTGCAAGTGCGCGACCTGCCACAGCGATGGCGTGGTTGCAGCGGGCAAGGCAAAGCCGCGCAGCTCGGCGCCCAGCTGGCGCAGCCATACCGCCAGCCAGCCGCCCTTGAAGCCGGTATGCCCGGTCAACAGGACTCGGCGCCCCGCCCAGAACGCGGGATTCAGCGCCATAGCTGCCATGCCGCTTCGCCGTTTTTCCAGTGTGCTTCGAGCAGCGTGCGATCACGCAGGGTATCCATCGCCTGCCAGAAGCCACGGTGCAGGTGGCTCATCAACTGGCCCTGCTCGGCCAGACGACGCATGGGCTCGTATTCCCAGGTGGTGCCATCGCCCTCGATGTAATCGAGCACGGCCGGCTCGAGCACGAAGAAGCCGCCATTGATCCAACCACCGTCGCCCAGCGGTTTTTCCTGGAAGCCGCGCACCTGCTCGCCCCGCACATCCAACGCGCCATAACGCCCCGGCGGCTGTACGGCGGTAACCGTGGCCAGCTTGCCGTGCTGTCGGTGGAAGTCGATCAGTCGGGGAATATCGACGTCGGACACGCCGTCGCCGTAAGTCAGGCAGAAGGTCTCATTGCCAACGTACTCACGGACGCGCTTGAGACGGCCACCGGTGGCCGTGTTTTCCCCGGTGTCCACCAGCGTCACCCGCCAGGGTTCGGCATGGCGGTTGTGGATATCCATGCGGTTTTCCGCCATGTCGAAGGTCACGTCCGACATGTGCAGGAAGTAGTTGGCGAAGTACTCCTTGATCACGTAGCCCTTGTAGCCCAGGCAAATGACGAAGTCGTTGATACCGTAGTGGGAGTAGATCTTCATGATGTGCCAGATGATCGGTTTGCCGCCTATTTCGATCATCGGCTTGGGGCGCAGGTGGGATTCTTCGCTGATGCGTGTGCCCAGCCCACCGGCCAGAATGACTGCTTTCATTATGCTGTTGGTCCGCATTGGTCGGAGGGGTGACAAAAAACTGTCCCCTGGCCCTTTATGCTAGCCAAAGCAAAACGCATGCCTGCTTCACAATGGCGCACGCTGCGGAATCGGTTTGTCGCTAGGGATTTTGCAATGATTGCTGGTTCGTTGCCTGCGCCTGCTAAAAGAGCCCAGCGAGCGCGATTCGGTCAAGGGCATTGTGCGCGCGTGTGGGCGACCGCCATCACTGCTCAACAGTCAGCAGTGAAGCGATAGCCGTGGCGCAGATGGGGATTTGGAGATTTAGAGTGCCTGCTGCGGCCTCTTCGCGGGCAAGCCCGCTCCCACAGGGGTAGCGTAAGCTTCAAGCGCTGCGTAGAGCCCGTGTGGGCGCACTTACCCGTGAAGGAAGCGCTCCCACAGGATTGATGCAACGCATGAAGTCTGCGCTATCCCTGTGGGAGCGGAGCCAGGCGTCAATCCTCCGCCTGGTCCTCGCCGCCTTGGCGGCTCATGCCGTACTTGCGCATTTTTTCGACCAGGGTAGTGCGACGAATACGCAAACGTTCAGCCGCACGCGCAACGATACCGTTGGCGTCGTCCAGCGCCTGCTGAATCAGGCCCTGCTCCAGGCTACCGAGGTAGTCCTTGAGGTCCAGCCCTTCCGGCGGCAGCATCGCGTGATTGGCGAAGTTCGGCGTGTGGCCGTTAATCGCCACGCGCTCTTCGAGGTCGCTGCGCAGGCTGTCCACCAACTGCTCGTCTTCGTCATCGACATAGCGGAATTTCTTTGGCAGCTCCGACACGCCGATCACCCCGTACGGGTGCATGATCGCCATGCGCTCCACCAAGTTGGCGAGCTCACGCACGTTGCCCGGCCAGCCATGCCGGCACAGCGACATGATCGAGGCGGAATTGAAACGGATCGAGCCGCGCTTCTCGTGCTCCATGCGCGAGATCAGCTCGTTCATCAGCAGCGGGATGTCTTCGACGCGCTCACGCAGCGGCGCCATCTCGATGGGGAAGACGTTGAGGCGGTAGTACAGGTCCTCGCGGAAGGTCCCGTCCTCGATCATGCTCTCGAGGTTCTTGTGGGTCGCAGCGATGATGCGCACATCAATGCTTTGCGTCTTGTTGCTGCCCACGCGCTCGAACGTGCGCTCCTGCAGCACCCGCAGCAGTTTGACCTGCATCGGCAGCGGCATGTCGCCGATTTCGTCGAGGAACAGCGTACCGCCGTTGGCCAGCTCGAAACGCCCGGCACGGCTGGTTATGGCTCCGGTGAAGGCGCCCTTCTCGTGACCGAACAGTTCGCTTTCAAGCAGCTCTGCCGGAATCGCCCCGCAGTTGACCGGCACGAAGGGTGCCTCACGGCGCTTGGAGTGGTAGTGCAGGTTGCGCGCCACCACCTCCTTGCCGGTGCCGGACTCACCGAGGATGAGCACGCTGGCGTCGGTGTCGGCCACCTGTTGCATCATCTGCCGCACATGTTGGATGGCACGGCTGGTGCCTACCAGGCTGCGGAACAGGTTGGGCTCGCGCTGGCGGCCACGCTCGCGGGCCTGGTCGTACATCTCGCGATAGACCTGGGCGCGGTGCAGCGAATCGAGTACCTGGCTGTAGCTCGGCGGCATCTCGAGGTTGGACAGCACGCGACGGCGCAGCTCTTCGGGGAATTCGGCAGAAGAAGTTTCACCCAACAACAGCACCGGAAGGAACTCATCCCACGCGGCCACTGTCTTAAGGAGCCCCAGCACACTGGCCGGCGCTTTCACCGCGCCGATCAGCACGCACAGCACTTCGCGGCTGGAGGCCAGGGACTCTACCGTCTGCTGCCAGTCATCACTGGAGCACGGGAGGTTTTCTTCGCCGAGAAAGTTCAGGACCACCGCCAGATCGCGGCGGCGAGCGCTGTCGTCATCGATCAGGAGAATCTTGGTTTCACGCCACATGCAATAACAACTTCCCTAGTCATATCGGCGCCCGGCGGGCGTGCGCGACATCATCCCGACTGAATGGTCAGTGTTCGGACGTCTGAATTTCGAAAACAGCCACTAGTTAAGTCAAAAAGACCTGAACAGTCAAATTTATGGCGCCTTTTACTCAGTTCGGTGCATCTTAACTGAACAAATGGTAAACCTTCGACGCATTCTTTGCTTGATTGATCTGCGTCATTTCATCGGCGATGGCCTGCCGTTCGCCCATGGTCACATCGAGCAGTTCGCGGTAGACCTGCAACAAGCCTTCAAGGCGCGCCTTGACCACCGCTTCGTCCAGCGCCGGCGCCTTGAGCATGTCGTCGATACAGCCCCGGCAGCTCTCATCGAGCCTGCCGATCGCTTCCCAGTCCCGCGCGCCCAAGGCGGCGAGCAACGCTTCTCGGGTTTCGTCGAATCGTTGCAGCTCGCAATTCACCTTGCTCTCCCCCACCGGCTCAACCGGCCTGCTGTGCGTCGGCGATGGCATCCCAACCGCTCTTGACGGTGATCAGCAGTTGCGCAACTTCGTCGATAATCGCCGGATCGTTGTCGATATTGGCCTGCATCAAGCGGTTGGTCATGTAGGCATACAGGCTGGACAACTGCTCGATGTAAGCCGGGTCTTGGCTCTTCTGCGCATCCAGGCCGTCGCTCAGGCCAATGATGATGTCGATCGCCTTGCCCAGCATCAGGCCTTTCTCGGCGATGTCGCCACGGGCCAGTGCGCCCTTGGCCTGGGCCATGCGATCGAGCCCGCCTTCCATCAGCATCTGCACCAGGCGATGGGGTGTGGCTTCGGAAATCTGGGCATGGGAATTGACCTTCTGGTACTGGCGAAGGGCTCTCATGGGATTCATCTTGCGACCTCGTAACGGGCAAAAAACGTAAGGTTCGATAGTCCCTGTATCGGGCCGGATGGTCAAAACTTTACCGGCCGGTGCAAAAAGGCCGGGCATCAGGCCCGGCCATTCGCATCCATCACTGATTACTTGTCGCTCTTGGCGTTGTTCAGGGCGTTGAGCGTGCCCAGCACGTTGTTCTGCTGCTGGCGCAATTGGGTGACCAGGGAGTCCATGTTGTTGTACTTGTCCTGCAGGCTCTTTTGCAAGGCCTCCATGCGCGTATCCAAGGTGTCCTGCTCGGTCTTGAGCTTGGTCAGGCTCTCGGTCAGGGTCTTGCTGCGCGCGGCCAGGGTGCCGGTGGCGGCCTTGGCGTAAGGCTCGGTGACACTTTGCAGGCGCGCCAGCAGGCCATCCTTGCCATTGAAGATACTGGTCAGGTCAGCCCCGTTGGTCGTAGCAACCTTATCCCACTTCTTGTCGTCCAGGCTCAGTGCACCACCGTCCTGAGCCGTAGTGACGCCAAACGCGGCAAGCGACTTCAGGGTGCCGTTGCCAGACAACGCATTCATTTCTTCGCGGATGGAAGTCATCAACGCACGCATGGATGCATCACCGGTCAGGGCCGCCGCAGTCATGGTGCCGTCGGCATTCTTGGTGACCTTGGTTTCCGCGTTGACCACTTTAATCAATGCATTGTAGGTGTCGATGAAGCCTTTGAGACCGGACTTCAACGCAATGGTACTGGTGCTCAGCGACAACGTCGTTACCGTAGGGCTGGTTGCCCCGGTCGCAGTAGGCGAAGTACCCACTAGCTTGATGTTGAGGCCGCTCACCGCATCGGTGATGTCATTGCTCTTGGACTCCATGGCGATGCCATCGAGCTTGTACTTGGCATTCTTGGGCGGCTCAATAACGGTATAGGACGTGTCGATACCCGAATTGCCCCCCAGCGTGATGTCAGAACCCACACCCATCTTGGTGGAGGTGATGACCAGGCGCGAACCCGAGGCATCGGTCAGGATGTTGGCACTAAAGCCCGCCGTACCGAACTGGCTGTTGATGTTCTCACGCACCTGCTGCAGCGTGGCGCCCGCAGGAATGCTGACGTCGTGAGCCTTGCCGTTCTGGGTGATGGTCAGCTTGGTCGTACTGGTGCCAGGGTTGACCACGCTGCTCGCGCCATCGGTGAAGACCCGGGTGGAAACTTTGGATGCGGACGCCAGCTGATCCACAATCAGGTTGAAGGAACCATTGGCGGCACCCGCCCCTGCGGTAATGGTCGCAACTTTTTCATCCGACGACTTCAAGCTCAAACCACCGAAGCTGTTGTCGTTGGTCATGCTGGTCAGCGCGCCACGGAAGGCATCCAGCGCTGCCTGGATCTTGCCGATAGAGGACAACGTGGTGGTTGCCTTCAGTGTCTGGGTATTGATCTGTGCCTGCTTCGGCGCCTTCTGCGCGTCCACCAGGGACTTCACAATCGCCTGGGTATCGATGCCCGATCCGATACCGCTGACTGTTGTACCTGCCATCATTGCTCTCCTTGTTCAGTAGCTGCCGAATCCTTGGCGGAAAGATCCATCAAAAATCGGTAGCAACAAAATTCGTGCCAGCTTATGCCTTGCCGTCGAACAGCAGGCTGCCAGCTTCGCTGAGGCTTTGTGCCAGCTTCAGCGCGGTTTCCGACGGCAGTTGGCGGATCACGTCACCGGATTCGGTGGCGATGACCTTGACCACTACCTGGCCGGTTGAATCATCGATGGAGAAGTCCAGCTTGCGCTGGCTCGACTGGACGAAATCGCGAATATCGCCCACCGCTTTCTCCAGGTCCTCGCGGGTGTGCGGCTTGTCTTCAGGGGCCGCGGCCTCCTGCACCTTGGCAGGCGCTGTCAGCGGGTCCTTGGCCGTCGCCACTGCCTGGGGCAGCACCGAAGGGTATACCTGGTTCAACTTGACACTCATGTCCATGCTGCGAACTCCTCATGTCAAAAAGGTGAAAGGGCACGTAAACGCGCCCTTCCACCCTTTACTCAGGCGCCTGAATTACTGGAGCAGTTTCAGGACCGAGGATGGCAGCTGGTTAGCCTGCGACAGGATCGCGGTCGAAGCCTGCTGCAGGGTCTGCTGCTTGGTCAGCTCTGCAGTTTCCGAAGCGAAGTCCACGTCCTGCACGGTGGAGCGGGCAGCGGTGGAGTTCTTCTGGATGTTCTGCAGGTTGTCGACGGTGGTGGTCAGACGGTTCTGGGTAGCACCCAGGCCCGAACGGACGCTGTCGATCGAACCGATGGCCTTGTCGATAACGGCCAGGGCGTTCTGAGCCTTGGTGGCGTCAGTGACGTCGGTTTGCGAGATGGTGGTCTTGGCCGAGGTAACGGTGGCAGTACCGAACAGAGCAGCAGCGCCGCCCAGCGAGAAGCCTTTGGCCGAGTCCAGCGAAACCTGGCCGGTGACCACCATGGCAGCGCCACCCAGAGCCGCAGGAGTCGCGAAGTTGCCGGAACCGTCTTTGGCAGCGATCGAGATGTTGGCCTGGGCGTTGGCGTCAGCAGCCGAGAAGGAGATGTTCTCGCCAGTGTCCGACTTGATGCTCAGGGTGCCTTTGGTTTGATCGTAGTTAACGCTGATACCCAGCTTGGCAGCGTTGGATTTCAGCTGGTCGGCCAGGCCTGCAGTGTCAGTCACACCCACGAAGTCAACAGTGCCGCTGGAACCGACAGCCAGTTTGAAGTTGGACGGAGTGGCAGCGGTAACGCTCAGTTTGACTTCAGTGCTGGCGGACGCAGTCAGGCCACCGATCGAGCCGTTCAGATCGCTGGCGATCTTCTTGGCGGATGCACCAGCAGCGTAGGCGACAGTAGCGGTCTGGCCGTTGCCGGTAACGGAGAGGCTGCCAGCAGCCAGGCCGCTCACGCTCGGGGCGATCGCGGTGCTCTTGACCTGCTGCGAACCGATGTTGCTGGCAGCAACGTTTTCCAGGCTCAGGTTGATGGTTTCGTTGGCGTTGGCGCCGACCTGGATGGCCTTGGTGCCGTACGAGCCGTCCAGCAGCTTCTGGCCGCCGAAGGTGGTGGTGTCGGAGATACGGTTCAGCTCGGCGGTCAGAGCCTGGTATTCGTCGTTGTTCGACTTACGGTCATCGTTGCTCAGGGAGCCAGTGGCCGAGGACAGAGCCAGGGTACGCATTTTCTGCAGGATGTCGGTCGAAGCCTGCATCGCGCCTTCGGCGGTCTGGGCGATCGAGATACCGTCGTTGGCGTTCTTGACTGCCTGGCCCAGGCCGTTGATCTGGCTGGTCAGACGGTTGGCGATCTGCAGGCCGGCAGCATCGTCTTTGGCGCTGTTGATGCGCAGGCCGGAAGACAGGCGCTGCATCGAAGTAGTCTGGGCGTTGCTGGCCTTGTTCAGGTTAACCTGAGTAGTAACCGAAGCAATGTTGGTGTTTACAGTTAAAGCCATGACGAAATCCTCGTTGGATGGGTACTGCGGCTTCCGGCCCTGGCATCCGCCGGGTATGGCCTAGAGAACCTTCGTAATGGTTATCGTCGTTTGCGGGGGTTGCTTGAGGGCATTTGCGAAAAAAAAATGCCATCACGCTGCCACCCCCACGAAATCAGAGGGTTAAGGCTTTGCCTCGCAGATTCGAAGGCAAAAAAAAGCGCCTGGCGGAGTACGCCAGGCGCTTTTTTGACCACGTTGGATCAGCCGCGATAGAGAATCGCCGAGCCCCACGACAGGCCCACGCCAAAGCCACTGATGGCCACGCGCTGCCAACTGCTGTCGAGCATGTGCTTCTGCAGCAGCAGCGGCACGCTGGAGGACACCGTGTTGCCGGTTTCGAGCATGTCCTTGACGAACTTCTCCGGGTGCTGCTCTTCGAAGCGTCGTGCCACCGCATCGACGATCGCCGCGCTGCCCTGGTGAATGCAGAAGGCATCGATATCGGCCGACTGCAGGCCGCTGGCATCGAGCAGCTCATGCAGGTGCGCCGGCACCTTGATCAGGGCAAAGTTGAACACCTGGCGGCCGTTCATGAAGAAGTTGCCATTGGTGACCTTCAGGTGCTCGGCACCGGAACCGTCGGTACCGAAACGCGCCTCGCCCAGTTGCCACACCGCATCCTCACCCATCCAGGTGGCGGTGGCGGCATCACCGAACAGCATGGTGGTGTTGCGGTCTTCCGGGTCGACGATCTTCGAGTACGGGTCGGCGGTGATCAAGAGACCGTTCTTCAGCCCCGCCGCCTGCATGAAGCCCTTGATCGCGTACAGACCGTAGACGTAGCCGGAACAGCCCAGCGAAACGTCGAACGCCGCCACCCGAGTGGAAAGGCCCAGCTTGTGCTGGACGATGGCCGCGGTGTGCGGCAGCCCTTCTTCGTCACCGTTCTGGGTGACCACGATCAACACATCGATCGATTGCGGATCGAGCTCGGGGTTGCTTGAGAACAAGGCACGGGCGGCCTCGACGCACAGGTCGGAGGTTTCTTGCTCTTCGGCCTTGCGCGGCAGGAACGACGCGCCGATCTTGCCGAACATGAACTCTTCGTCCTTGCCGAACTTCGCACCCTGGACGTAGTTGTCCAGGCCAGCGGTGGGCACGTAACTCGCGATGCTTTTGATGCCAATCATTCTGGCTTCCCAATGAAAACAGGCAAAGACCGCCACTCGATGACTTGAGGGCGCCCACTACCGGGGCCGTGACACGCCGACGTCAGGCAGGTCACTGGCGAACCGGTAACAAATTGCTGCAGCAGCTGCCGCATAGAATACAGGGAAGATGCGCGATTTGACTCATTGGTCACACTCATTTATTGCCAACTGCCGCTCAGCGCCATGCACCAGGCACAAAAAAGCCCCGGCAGCGCGGGGCTGGCCGGGGCTTTTGGGTACCCGTTCGCTTACATCTGGTTGAACAGGCTCAGCTTGGAAATCTGCGTGAAGCTCAGCTGCGACGCCTGCAGCATGGCTTGATGCAGCGCCAGCATGATCGACGCGTCGGCCATGTCGGTGTTGCCGATGGCGTCCTGCGTAGCCTTGTTGGCGGTGGTCAGGCTGGTGTTTTCCTGGCGCTGGATGTCGAGCGAGTTACCGCGCGCACCAATGGAACCGCGAGTGATATCGACCTGTTCGCGGGCGCTGGCCAGGTTGGCGACCGCCGAGGCGATGGAGTTCTTCAGCGCGGTGTTCGCCGCGGCACCGGTGCCCGGCGCATCCAGCGCGGTACGCAGCTGGCTGATGGTCTCCAGCACGCTCTGGTTCTGGTGGGTGTTGGCATTGACCGCAAACTGGTCACCCGCCTGCGGCGTACCGGACACCTGGTAAGTGACACCGGCCACCGTCAGTGCCGGCGCGGTGAAGGTACCGCTGGCCACTACCTTGCTGTCGGCGGTCAAAGGCTGCGCGTAGAGCTCGTAAGTGTTGGCACCGGTAAACTTGATGACCGCACCGCTGTCGGGGAACGTGCTGCGGTAGGCCGCCGGGTCGGTCACCGCACCGCCGGTGACCTGCGCGCTCGACGGGTTGCCGGCACCACGGACGGTGGTCAGGGTGTCGGGGCGCGCCTGCAGGCTGAATGCATGGCCGGCGACGGCGGTATTGGGGTCATCGCCTTCCTGCAGCGAGAGGGTGATCTCGAACTCGACACCACGGAACGCGATGCGGTTACCGCCCTCGGCCTTGCTGTCGAAGGTGCCATTGGTCGGGGTTTCGGCAGTGATGTCGTTACCCAGGGCATCGGTCACGGTGTACTGGGTGGCACTGGTGAAGGTGACCTTGTACGGCTGGCCGGTGTTGAAATTGCTGTTATAGGCACTGCTCGAGGTCAGCAGGCCCGGCGAGACCGCGACACGGCCATCATCGACCGGCGGCGCCACCAGGGTGGACTCGGTACGGCTCTTGTTCTTGGCCGAATCGAAGATGCTGAAGCCGGTGTCGTTGGTCGCCAGCTTCAGGGTGTCGGACACCTGCAGGCTCAGCTGGGTCTGGTCGCCCTGGTAGCTGTAGCTGCCGTCGGCATTGCGCACATAGGGCGGCGACGAGGTCTTGGTGCCGCCGAACATGTAGTCGCCATTGGCATCGCGCGAGTTGAGCAGGCCGAAGATGTTCGCTTCGATCTCCTTGAGCTCGCTGCTGATGGAGGTGCGGTCGGCCGCACTGATCCCGGCGCCACCGGCACGAATGGCCAGGTCGCTGGCGCGCTGCATGGCGTCGTTGATGGTGGCCAGCACGCTCTCTTCCTGCAGCAGCGAGTTGTTCACCGTGGTCATGTTGCCGTCGTACTGCTTGAGCAGGGCCTGCTGCTGTTGCAGCAGCAGCAGGCGCGCGGCGCCGACCGGGTCATCGCCGGCGGACTGGATGCGCACACCGGTGTCGATCTGCTGCTTGACCTTCATCAGGTTGGCAAAGTTGCTGGTGTAGCTGGTAGCGCTCGACTCATAGAACTGAGCGGTGGAAATACGCACGATGGCTACTCCTTACAATGCGTTGATCAAGGTCGTGAAGGTTTCCTGCGCCGCCTTGATGATCTGCGACGACGCGGTGTAGTAGTGCTGGAACTTGATCAGGCTGGCCGCCTCATCGTCCAGGTTAACACCGGAAACTCCATTGCGGGCTTCCTTGGCCGAGTCGTACACGGCCTTGGTCGCCGTGGTATCGATTTCGGCCTGGTTGGCCTTGGCACCGACCCGCTCCACCATCGAGGCATAGGCCGACGTGAAGCTGCTGCCGCCACCGGAATTGACACCCACCGTGGCCTTGGTCTGCAGGTCGAGCAGCGACTGGGCATTGCGGTTGTCGGACTTGCCAGAGACGTTGAAGCCCAGGCTGAACGAGTCATCCTTCGCCGGGCTACCGCCGACCGAGGTCTCCACGGTGAACTTACGGGGGTTGTTGCTGGCATCGAGGATCGGCGCCCCATTGGCGTCAAGCATGGGCACGCTGATCGTCAGTTTGTTTTCCTGGCCCGGCACGATGGTGCCGGTACCGATGTTGTTGCCCTTGGCATCGAACAGGGTATAGCCCTGGGTGCCGCCGCTGGCCGCGCCGAACACCATGCGCACCGGCATCGAGTACTTGATCGAATCCTGGATCAGTGCGGTGCCGGCACCGCCGTAGATATCCAGCTTCGCCCCCAGGTTCGGCTGGGTGATGGTGCCGGTACCGTCATTGCCGCTGCCGACGGTGGCGTTGATCGGCCCGGCGAACGCCAGCTTGTTGGCATCGGTGAGGGTGGTGCTGATCGAGCCCGCCGCCGCACGGGTGGGGATCACCTTGAAGCTGTCGCCCGCTGCCAGACCGCCACCGTTGAGCTTCAGGGTGAAACCGTCGATGACCGGCGGTGGCGTGGTGCTCAGGTCGAAGCTGCCCATGTCGGTGCCGTCGGAGCGGCGCACGCTGTACTGGGTGCCACTGGTGAAGGTGACCTGGTAATCGTGGGTGGTGAGCAGGCTGCTGTTGGCAATGGTCACGTCCAGGTTGCCAGAGCCCGCGCTGTTGCCAGATGCCCCCAGGCTGCGCTGGCTGATTGCCGCGGCGCTGTTGATGCTGGAGAACAGCGCGCTGCCGAACTGGCCGTTGGCATCCAGGCCCTGGCCCAGCTGGCTGTTGATGCTGTCGGTCACCACCAGGGCCACTCGACCCAGCTCGTTCATCGACGGGTTGAGGACGTCCTGGCGGTAGCGCAGCAGGCCGCCGATCTGACCGCCGGTGATGACCGAGGTGACATCCGAGGAGAAGGTCGGGTAGTTGACCTGCAGGCTGTACTGGCTCTTGTCGGCGGCGCTCGGCCCGGCGGTGAGGGTGTTGGAGCGGTTGCCGGTGACCAGCGACTGGCCGGTGCCCAGGTACACGTCGTAGTTGCCGTCACGCTCCTGCACGGTGACACCGACCAGCTCGTTGAGCTGGCGCACCGCTTCGCTGCGCGCATCCAGCAGGGTGTTAGGCGTGGCGCCGGACGCCGACAGCTGGGTGATCTGCTTGTTCAGGTCGGCGATGCTCGAGGTGAGCTTGTTGACCTGGCCGGCCAGCGTGTCGAGCTGGCTGTTGATGCTCTGGTTCTGCTTGTTCAATTCGCTGGAGATGGAATTGAAACGGTTGCTCAGGGTTTGCGCCTGAGTCAGCAGCAACTGCCGGGACGCCACGTCGCTGGGCTTGGCCGAAGCGGTCTGCAGGGCCGAGAAGAAAGCGGTCAGCACCGAGCTGATACCGGTGCTGCTGTCACCCAGCAGCTTGTCGACACTGCCGATCTGATCCAGGTAGGTGGCCGCATCGGTACTCAGCGAGGTCGCGGTACGCAGCTGGTTGTCCAGGTAGGCGTTATAGACCCGGCGCACATCCGCAAGCTGAGTACCCGTACCAATGAACCCCGAGCCGATGTTGTGCGCAGGCCCCGAGACCTGGACGGTCTGCTGGCGCGAGTAACCGGAAGTGGCAGCGTTGGCGATGTTGTTAGAGGTGACCGACAACGCCGCCTGGCTGGCACTCAGGCCGGACAGGCCGATCGAGATCAGGTTAGACATGCTTCAATCCTTATAGATTCGTGGTAGTGCCAGCCATGGCGTATTGCTGGGTGGGCTGCAGTTGCCGGGCGATGCTGATGATCTTGCGGGCATAGTCCGGGTCGGTTGCGTAACCGGCCTTCTGCAGCTCTCTTGCAAACTGTTCCGGGTTATCGGCTGCACCGACCGCATCTTTATAGCGACTGTTGTTCTGCAACAGGCTGACCAGGTCGTGGAAGCTGTCCTGGTACGAATCGTACGAGCGGAACGCCGCGGTCTCCTTGACGAACTGGCCGCCACGGAACTCGCTGGTGATCGCCCGCGCCTCGCCCCCCTGCCAGTTGCCGGTGGCCTTGATGCCGAACAGGTTGTGGCTGCTGCTGCCGTCGGGGTTGCGCATGACCGACTTGCCCCAACCCGTTTCCAGCGCCGCCTGGGCCACCAGGTAACGCGGGTCGATACCAATGCGCTTGGCCGCCTGCTCGGCCATCGGCAGCATGGTGCTGACGAAGGCATCGCTGTTGCCGAACGCCTTGTTCGGTGCCAGCGGCGGCTGGGCCACCGCACGCCCGACGATACGCATGCCCTCGGCAGGCACGGCAAATGTCCGCGCCGGCTGCCAGTCACCACGGGCGACACCGGCCAGTGACGGCGCATTTTGCGCCGCATCGCCAGCGGCCGAGGACGGCACGATACCGGCCAACAGGCGGTCGGTGAGCTTGCCCGGCAAGGCCAGGCGCCGCGAATTGAGGGCCGCCACGTCATTGCGCGCCGCAGCGGGTTGTTCAGCCCGCGCAGGTTCGGCCGCCCGGCCACCCCAGAGCGCCGGGGCCGGCCCATCGTTACGCGGGAACGGGCTGGTATTGACCGTACTGGCCTTGCCCTTGCTCAGTTGGCGCACCAGCACATCCTGAAGGCCGATACCGCCCCCTTCGCGGGACATGCTCACGGCCAGCTGCTGGTCGTACATGTCACGGTACTGCTTGGTGGTATCGCTGTTCATCGGGTTTTCTTCGTCGGCCAGCACGTCGCTGGCCTTGCGCGAGGCCTTGAGCATCTCGCTGACGAACAGTGACTCGAACTCCTGGGCCACCTTGCGGATGTTGCCCTCGCTGTCGCGATCACCGCGCTTGAGCGTACTCAAGCGATTGAGGTCGGTGTAGGCGCCGCTGTCGGCGTGACCGGAAACCAGGCTTTTCGGATTCATCCCTAGCGTCCTCAGATCACGATCAGGTCGGCCTGCAACGCACCGGCCTGCTTCAGGGCTTCAAGGATGGCCATCAGGTCGCTTGGCGCAGCGCCGACCTGGTTCACCGCACGGACGATCTCATCCAGCGTGGTGCCCGGGCCGAACTTGAACATCGGCTTGGCTTCCTGCTGGGCATTGACCCGCGAACGCGGCACCACGGCCGTCTCGCCGTTGGAGAACGGCCCCGGTTGGCTGACGATCGGGTCTTCGGTGATGGTCACGGTCAGGCTGCCGTGGGTAACCGCGGCCGGCGACACCTTGACGTTCTGGCCTATGACGATAGTGCCGGTACGCGAGTTGATGATGACCTTGGCCACCGCCTGGCCTGGGTCGATCTCGAGGTTTTCCAGGATCGACAGGTAGTCGACACGCTGGCTCGGGTCCATCGGTGCGGTCACCCGCACCGAGCCACCGTCCAGGGCCTGGGCCACGCCCGGGCCGAGCAGTTCGTTGACCTTGTCGACGATGCGCTTGGCCGTGGTGAAGTCAGGCCGGTTGAGGTTCAGCGTCAGGCTGTTGCCCTGGTTGAAACCGCTCGGCACCGCACGCTCGACGCTTGCACCGCCCGGAATACGGCCCGCCGACGGGACGTTGACGGTAATCTTCGAGCCATCCCGGCCTTCGGCATCAAAACCGCCGACCACCAGGTTGCCCTGGGCGACGGCATAGACGTTGCCGTCGATACCCTTGAGCGGGGTCATCAGCAGGCTGCCGCCACGCAGGCTCTTGGAGTTGCCGATCGACGACACGGTGATGTCGATCACCTGGCCGGGCTTGGCGAAGGCCGGCAGGTCGGCGTGCACCGAAACCGCAGCAACGTTCTTCAACTGCACGTTGCCCGAGCCCGGCGGCACCTTGATACCGAACTGCGACAACATGTTGTTGAAGGTCTGCAGGGTGAACGGGGTCTGGGTGGTCTGGTCGCCCGTCCCGTTGAGCCCCACCACCAGGCCGTAGCCGATCAGCTGGTTGGCACGCACGCCGGAAATACTGGCGATGTCCTTCAAGCGCTCGGCGTGGGCGCCGAACGCACAGGACAGAAGAAGTGTCGCGGCAATCAACCGCCTAGCGTTGAACATGGTCATCCGTACTCAGAAGGGCCAGAGCGGGCTGATGAAGAAACGGTCCAGCCAACCGGGCTGGCTGGCATCGGCAAACGAGCCGGTGCCCGAATAGGTGATGCGCGCGTCGGCCACGCGAGTGGACGGCACGGTGTTGTCCGTGGCGATGTCATCGGCACGTATCAGGCCTGCAATGCGCACCAGCTCTTCGCCGGTGTTCAGGGTCATCCATTTCTCGCCACGCACGGCGATGATGCCGTTGGGCAGCACTTCAGCGACGGTGACGGTGATCGAACCGGTCAGGGTGTTGCCCTGGGTCGCCTTGCTGTCGCCCTTGGTGGTGCGGTCGCCGCTGTAACCGGCCTCGAGGGTGAGGTCGCCACTGCCCAGCGGGTTGTTGGTATTCGGGACGGTGCCGAACAACGAGGTCAGGCCGAGGTTGGCCTTGCTGTTCTTCTGGATCTGTGAACCGGCGTTCTTGCTCGCCGAGGTGCGCTCGTTGAGGGTGATGGTGATGATGTCACCGACCCGGAACGCCTTGCGATCGGTATACAGGCC
The DNA here is from genome assembly GCF_021601385.1 of Pseudomonas parasichuanensis. Lineage (GTDB taxonomy): Bacteria > Pseudomonadota > Gammaproteobacteria > Pseudomonadales > Pseudomonadaceae > Aquipseudomonas > Aquipseudomonas parasichuanensis. Next base: position 122,734 of record NZ_BQHO01000007.1, read on the forward strand.
CTGCTCGAAACCGGCCTGGTAGATCGAGCCGTTGTTGGCCGCTGCCGGCAACGGGGTGCGCGGCAACACCGGCGCATAGTACGGGTCGTTTGGCTTGGGCGTCGGCGCGACGCAACCGGCCAGCAACACCGCCCCCCCCAGGGCGAAAACGGACAACAGACGAATCATGACGCTTACCTCTTGGTGTAACGGGCGCTGCAACAGCGAGCGAATGGTCAATGGCCCGCACCCGGCGGGCCATCAGGGCTTACAGCTGCTGGGTGACGAACGACAGCATCTTGTCGGCCGTCGAGATGACCTTGGAGTTCATCTCGTAAGCGCGCTGGGTGGTGATCATGTTCACCAATTCCTCGACGGTGCTGACGTTGGAGGTCTCCAGGGTCTGTTGCTGGGTGGTGCCGAAACCGTTCAGGCCCGGGGTCCCGACCTGCGGCGCGCCGCTGGCGGCGGTCTCGAGGAACAGGTTGTTGCCGATGGCCTGCAGGCCAGCCGGGTTGATGAAGTCGGCGGTCTGGATGTTGCCGATGACCTGCGCGGCCGGGTTGCCGGTCGTGGTGATCGACACGGTGCCGTCGCGGCCGACGGTGAAGGTCTGGGCGTCTGGCGGCACGACGATGGCCGGCTCCAGGGCGAAACCGTTGGCGGTGACGATCTGGCCATCGGAGTTCAGGTGGAAGGTGCCGTCACGGCTGTACGAGACCGTGCCATCGGGCTGCAGGATCTGGAAGAAGCCACGGCCATCGACCGCCATGTCCAGCGGGTTCTCGGTGGTCTGCAGGCTGCCGGCGGTGAAGCTCTTCTGGGTGCCGACGATGCGCACACCGGTACCGACCTGCAGGCCCGAAGGCAGTTCGCTGTCCTGGGTGGACTGCGCGCCAGGCTGTCGTTTGATCTGGTACAAGAGGTCCTGGAACTCGGCGCGGTCGCGCTTGAAGCCCGTGGTCGAGACGTTGGCCAGGTTGTTGGAAATGACCGTGAGGTTGGTGTCCTGGGCGGACAGGCCGGTTTTAGCGACCCAAAGAGCCGGAAGCATCTAGTGTTCTCCTCGTGCGCCTGTTTTACGGCACCCGTTCAAATGTGATTAGCCGATTTGCAAAACCCGAGCCATGGCTTCATCGCCTTCCTTGGCCGCGTTCATCATCTTGACGTGCAGTTCGAACTGACGGGACAGCGCCAGCACCGAGGTCATTTCCTCCACCGCATTGACGTTGCTCGACTCAAGGAAGCCCGAAACCACGCGAACGTTGACGTCGGCATTGGCGGGCTGGCCGTTGCTGGTGTGAATCATGCCGTCGAGCCCCTTGGTCAGGCCCTTGATGTCCGGGTTGACCAGCTTGATCCGGTCGACCTGGGCCAGCGCCCGCGGGTCTTCACCCATGGCGCGAATGCTGATGGTGCCGTCGTCACCGACCTCGATCTTCTGCTCGGGCGGGACCGCGATCGGGCCGCCATTGCCGATGACCGGCATGCCGTTGCCGGCCCGCAGTACACCGAGGGCGTCAATGTTCAGGCTGCCGGTACGCACATAGGCTTCGCTGCCATCCGGGGCCTGCACGGCCATGAAACCCTGGCCACTGACCGCCACGTCCAGATCGCGCCCGGTCTCGACCAGGGCGCCCGCGCTGAAGTCAGTCGCCGGGCGCTCGGTCATGGCGAAGGCACGCGACGGAAAGCTGTCACCGAACACCGGCATGGAACGCGCCTGCTCCAGGTCACGCTGGAAGCCGTTGGTGGAAACGTTCGCCAGGTTGTTGGCATGCGCCTTCTGCGCCAGCGCATTCTGGCTGGCACCGGTCATGGCCACATAAAGCATCTTGTCCACAGCATCTCCTCTGCGCGCACCTTGCCGCGCTGTCGTTGGCAAGGCTTAAGCAATTATCGAACCACACCGGCAAAGCCTTTGAATACGGGGGCTTTCAAGGCTGCGCGAGCCTACTGAGCGTCAGTTTGTCGGCGAATATTTGCCGCAGGCGGCAAGCGCACGATCATTCATTGCGGCACGCCCCATTGCTGTAGGGCCCCGAGTGCAGCTTCCAGCCATCGCCCGGGTTGGTTGCCGAGCACAGGTAGCGCCCCGTGGCCAGGCTTTGCCACTGGTACCAGGGCGCTGGCGCGGCTTGCAGCGACCACGCAACCAGCAGCGCGATCGCCAGCCCCGCAACCCTCGACACTGTCTTCATGGCATCACCCTCCGCCAGATGTGAAAAAGCCCCTGCAAGCAGGGGCTTTGCCCAACCACGATCATCAGGTCATCTGGATGATGGTCTGCATGATGGTGCTTTCGGTGGAAATGGTCTTGGCGTTGGCCTGGTAGTTGCTCTGCGCCTTGATCAGGTTGACCAGCTCGCCGGTCAGGTCGACGTTGGAGTCTTCCAGGGAGCTGCCGGCAATCTTGCCCAGGGTGCCAGTGTCCGGCTCGCCAATGATCGGCACGCCCGAGGCGTAGGACTCTTTCCAGGCCGTGCCGCCCACCGGAGTCAGGCCTTGCAGGTTGGCAAAGTTGGCGATCGCCACCTGGCCGATGACCTTGTCCTGGCCGTTGGTGAAGTTGGCGAACAGGTTGCCGCTCTGGTCGACGGTCAGGCCGGCGAGCTCGCCAGTGGCATAGCCATCCTGGCTCTTGGCGGTGGTGGCCGACGCCGAGTTGTATTGGGTGGTGGCCAGCATGTCGAGGGTCACACCACCCGTACGGGCAGTGGCGCCATTGGCAACCCAGGTACCTGCGGCAGTCTTCTCGGCCGGCACCCAGCCAGTGAGCTGGAAGGTCTTGTCGGCACCGATGGTCAGGCCGCCAGGTACCGCGCCCGCGGTCATGCCGGCGGTATTCAGGGTACCGTCGGTCTTGAACGGCAGCTTGTTGACCAGCGGCGTGGTCAAGGTCGGGTCAGCCGGGTTGCGGCCGTCGATGGTGGTGTACATGGTCCAGGAGTTGGTGCCGGTATCCTTGACGAAGTACTGGTTGAGCTGGTGCGCGTTACCCTGGCTGTCGTAGACGTCGGTGTTGAAGGTGTAGTTGTAGCTGTTGACGTTGGCCGGATCGAACGGCGAGACGGTCGGCTGGGTCGCGCTGGAGTTCAGGTTGACGGTCTCGGACACGCGACCAGTCGGGTTGGGCGACAGGTTCGAGGTGTCGATCTTCAGGTCGGTAAGGATACCCTTGACGACCTTGCCATTGCCGTCCACCGCATAGCCTTGCAGGTTGGCACCGCTGGAGTTGACGACGTAGCCGTCCTTGTCGCTGTAGAAGGCGCCGGCACGGGTGTAGATACGCGAACCGTTGTCGCTCAGGGCGAAGAAACCATTACCGTCGATGGCCATGTCCAGCGCCTGGCCGGTGCCATTGATGTTGCCCGGGTTGAACATCTGCGAGACGGCCATGGTTTTTACACCGCTGCCGACCTGGGTCTTGCCGCCGGAGGTACCGCGGATCGACTGCGAATACTGGTCGGCGAACTCGGCGCGCGACGATTTGAAACCGGTGGTGGCGACGTTGGCAATGTTGTTGCCGGTAACGTTCAGAGCCTTGTTCGCCGCGTAGAGGCCGCTAAGGCCGATATTGAAAGACATTGACTCGCTCCTTGTGCCGATTCTGCGGCGTTAGATTCCGATGCTGGTGACTTTGGAGATGCCGATTTTGCCGATGCCGGCCAGGTCGAGCATCATCTCGCTGCCGTTCTGGAAGCTGACACTGTTGACCCGTGCCGGGAGCAAGGTGGACAGCGTCTTGGCCTTGCCGTCGACCGTGGTCTCAGCCGTGAAGGTGTAGGTGCCCGGGGCGACTTTTTCGCCCTTTTCATTGGTGCCGTCCCAGATGAAGTCGGCGGTGCCGGCCTTCTGCGAACCCAGCTGCATGGTCTTGACGACGTTGCCGTCCTTGTCCTTGATAGTGACCTTGGCATCGCTGATGCTCTGCGGCACCACGACCTGGCCATTGAAGCTGGAGGCGGTGTCGACCACGGCCTTGTCGCTCTGCACGATCACCGAGCGGCCGACCAGCGAGGTGGCCTGCAGCGCCTGGGATGAGCCAATGCCGGTGAGGATCCCGTTGACCGAACTGTTCAGCGTCTGGATACCTTCCAGGCTGCTGAACTGCGCCAGCTGCGCGACGAACTCGCCGTTTTCCTGCGGATCGAGCGGGTTCTGGTTTTTCATCTGCGTGACCAGCAACTGCAGGAACGCATCCTTGCCCAGCGCACTGCCGGCCTGGCCGGTGGTGCTGCTGTTCTTGCTGTCGGTCTTTTGCAACGACTTCAGGTAGGAACTACCGACTTCGTTGCTGGTATTGGTGGTGGTCATGGCGGCTCCGTGCTTACTGACCCAGGGTCAGCACTTTCTGCATCATGTTCTTGGCGGTGTTCATCAGCTCGGCGTTGGTCTGGAACGCGCGGCTGGCGGAGATCATGTCGGCCATCTCCTCGACCACATTCACATTCGGGTAGTAGACGTAGCCGTCCTTGTTCGCCGCCGGATGGTTAGGCTCGTAGCGCGCCTCGAGGTTGCTCTGGTCCTCGATGATGCCCTTGACCTGCACGCCCTGCCCCGCCTCGCCCTGGTCTTCGAACAGCGACTGGCTGGTGCCGGCTTGCGCGTTCTGGAAGGTGGTGGCGAATACCGGGTGGCGCGCACGGTAGGTCTGGTCGATGCTCGAGGAGACGGTCTCGGCGTTGGCGATGTTCGAGGCAACGGTGTTCAGGCGCGTGTTCTGCGCGCTCATGCCGCTACCGGCGATATTGAAGACACTGGCAAGGGACATGGTCACTCTCCGCGCAGGGCCGATACCAGCCCTTTGAATTTACTGTTGAGCAAGGTGAAGCTGGCCTGGAAGCCGATGGCATTCTCGGTGTAGTTCGATTGCTCGATCTGGGCATCGACGGTGTTCTGGTCGATCGACGGCTGCGTCGGGACGCGGTACTGCAAGGTGTCGTCGGCCATCGCCAGCCCTTCGGCCTCGATATGGCGAGTGTTGGTGCGATCCAGGGCAATGCGGCCCTTCTGCTGCTTGTCGGCCTCGGCGGCGAGCACCGACGAGAAGTCCATGTCACGCGCCTTGTAGTTCGGCGTATCGGCGTTGGCGATATTGTTGGCCAGCACTTCGGCACGCTGGGCGCGGAAGCCCAATGCCTTTTCGTGTATGCCAAGCGCCTTGTCGAAGCTGATGCTCATATCAGGGAAACCTTCGTAGGTGACCAGAATTTCGTTGGCTTAGCTTTAGCAAGGCCTGTGCCAGCTTTACAGAACCCCGCATTCACTGGGCCGCAAGGCTTTCCACGCTGATGTGCTTGCCAGAAAAGCGGCAAATCGCTTCCGCCGCACAGCAGGCAAGCGGCAATTGCCGCCCGGCAAAAGCGGCAAACCAAAAAATTGACGTCATTTGTCACGCCCATGAAAAAGGCCGGAGTCTGACGACACCGGCCTTTCTTCACGGCTCAGGCGTTACTTGGCCTGGTAGATGATGCCCGGACTGCACTGAACCATCTGATAGTGGTCCGGCAACCCATTGAGCGCCTCGGAAGCACCGAGGAACAGATAGCCACCGGGCTTCAGGGTGCCGTGGATACGCAGGAGAATGTCCTTCTTGACCTGGGCCGAGAAGTAGATCAGCACGTTGCGGCAGAACACCACGTCGAACTTGCCCAGGGGCGCGTAACTGTCCAGCAGGTTGTACGAGCGAAACTCGACGCGGCTGCGGATCGGCGCCTTGACGGCCCAGCGCCCCGGCCCCTTGGGATCGAAGTAGCGCTGCAGGCGCTCCTGCGACAAGCCGCGGGCGATGGCCAGGCTGTCGTATTCGCCGGTCTTGCAATTGTTGAGCATCGAGCCGGACAGGTCAGTGGCAACGATCTGCGCCCCCATCTTCAACTGGCCAAGGTTGCTGCGCTCGAACTCGTCGATAGCCATGGAGATGGAGTACGGCTCCTGCCCCGACGAGCAGGCGGCCGACCACATGCGCAGGCGCTGGCCCGGGTTACCCTTGATGAATTCGGGGATGACCTTGTTCTTGAGCACCTCGAAGGGGTAGGTATCACGAAACCACAGGGTTTCGTTGGTGGTCATGGCGTCGACCACCTGCTCGCGCAAGCCGCCACGCGGCTGCGCCTGGATACGCTGCACCAGCTCGCCCAGCGACTTGATGCCCTGCTGCTCCATCAGCTTGTTGAGACGGCTGGAGACCAGGTACTGCTTATTCTCGCCCAGCAAGATGCCACAGGCTTTCTCCAGGAAGACCCGGAACTGTTCGAAATCCAAATTACCCGTAGACAATGCTGCCGCCTCTTTCTAAATCGCTAGCGCCGGGGGCAAGCCCCGGCCGTTTCAATGGGTCGCCTTGATCCGGTCGACCACTCGCTGGGCGAGGTCGTCCGGCCTGAACTTGGCCAGGAAATCATCGGCCCCGACCTTCTTGACCATGGCCTGGTTGAAGACCCCGGACAGCGAAGTATGCAGGACGATGTGCAGTTTTTGCATGCGCGGGTCGCTGCGGATCTCGGCCGTCAGGGTATAGCCGTCCATTTCCGGCATCTCGATATCCGAGATCATCATGAGGAACTCCTCCTCCGGCCGCTTCCCTTCGTCTACCAGCTTGCGCAGGTAATCCAGTGCCTGACGGCCATCGTTGAGCGCCACCACCTCGACACCGACGGTCTGCAGGCAACGGCTGACCTGCTTGCGCGCCACCGACGAATCATCGACGGTCAACACCCGCAGCAGCACCGCCTTGTCCTGCACCTCCGCATCGATAACACCTTCGGACACCGACTCGGACGATGGCGCGACTTCCGCCAGCACCTTCTCCACATCGATGATCTCGACCATGCGGTTATCGACCCGGGTGACCGCGGTCAGATAATGATCACGCCCGGTCCCCTTGGGTGGCGGATGGATCTCTTCCCAGTTCATGTTGACGATGCGTTCGACCGAGTGCACCAAAAAACCCTGGGTCTTGGTGTTGTACTCGGTGATGATCACAAAGCTGTTACGCGTGTCTTCCTTCAACCCTGGCAACCCCGTTGCCATCGACAGGTCCAGGATCGGGATGGTCGCCCCGCGAATATTGGCCACCCCACGCACCACCGGGTGCGACCTGGGCAGTACCGTCAGTTCCGGGCACTGCAGCACCTCCCGGACCTTGAACACATTGATGCCATAGAGCTGGTCGCCATTGAGGCGAAACAACAGCAGCTCCAGGCGATTCTGCCCCACCAGCTGCGTGCGCTGGTTGACCGAATCCATCACTCCAGCCATGCCGGACTCCTCCAACGATTGCCTGCATACCGAATCGGCACGGGCTTTGCTTTTTTGAGCGCCATGTATACGAAAACGACATTTTCCCGACGACTGACGCGCCTGCTGACCGGCTCACTGGCTGCCCTGTGCCTCATGGCACCCGGTGTTCGCACGCTGGCGGAAGCATTCACCTTGCCTGAACAGCTTATCGGTGTCACCCAAGGGTTTCTTGAATTCACCGTGGAAGATTATCTGGCGACCACCCAGACCGGCGGCCGCTACGAGATTCAGGTCAACCGACTCGACCCACGCCTGCGCATGCCGTTGTGCAGCCAGCAACTTGACGCTTCATTGGAAAGCCCGACCCCGCTGGGCCGGGTCACGGTGAAGGTGCGCTGCGACGGCACGAGCCCGTGGACGATCTTCGTACCCGCACAAGTGCGCCTGCTGCGCGACGTCGTGGTGATGACCCGGCCGCTCAAGCGCGAAAGCGTGGTTGGCGAAGGCGACATTGCCCTGCGCGAACGGGATGTCGGCACGCTTGGCCCTGGGTATCTGACGCAAACGGACCAGGCCGTGGGCATGAAGCTGCTGCGCCCCACGGTGGTGGACCAGGTACTGACCCAGCAACACCTGGAGCAGGCCGAGGTGGTGCGCAAGGGCGATCATGTGGTGATCGTCGCGCGCAGCGGCACCCTCAGCGTGCGCATGCCCGGCGAAGCCTTGAGCAAAGGCGGCCTGCAGGAACAAATCCGGGTGCGCAACCTCAACTCCAAACGCGTAGTGAAAGCGCGGGTCACAGGGCCCGGGCAGGTCGAGGTCGCCATGTAGCAATATTCACCGCCGGATAACGACTGAAAGCTGGCGGCAGGGAACCGCTCCCCCTAAACTGTGTCGGAATCGGGTTGCGCAAGCGTGCTGCCAGGCAGCACTGCATTCCTGCCTAAAGTTTTTTTCGGGTTGGCCGAAAACAGGGTATGCGTACAAATACCCAGAGGTTTTGATCATGGTCATCGACTTCAGTCGTGTGAATAATTCTCCGCCCAGCACGAATGGCGTACGTGGCAATGCCGCGCCTGGCAACGTCGAAAAAACCGACGTAAACAGCGCGGCGCCCAGCACCAGCGGCGAAGCGGTACACCTGAGCCCAGAGGCCCAGCAGCTGCAGAAGATCAGCGACACGCTGCGCGACCAGCCAGTGGTCAACAGCGCCCGTGTGGCCGAGTTGAAACAAGCGATCGCGGACGGCAGCTACCAGGTCGACGCCGGCCGGGTCGCCAGTAAACTGCTCAATTTCGAAGCCCAGCGCTAACCTCCAGGTGCGCTGACTTCAAGGACGCTACACGCCAAGAGTTAGCCATGCACGACATCACTCTGCTGCAACTGATCGAAAACGACATCGCACCCACGCAGGAATTGCTCGACCTGCTCCAAAGCGAGACGGTCGCCCTGCACGGGCGGGACATGCCGCTGCTGGAACAGATTCTGGCCCGCAAGCAGTCGTTGATCATCTTGCTCGAGCAGCAGGGTCGCCGGCGCAGCCAGCTGCTCCAGGACATCGGCCTCAGTGCCGATCGCGCAGGCGTGCAGGCCCTGGCCGCGCAATCGCCCAATGGCGAAGCCCTCATGCAACGGCTCGATGCCCTTACCGCCCTGATGGACGCCTGCCAGAAGGCTAACGAGACCAATGGCCTGGTCATCCAGGTCCAGCAGCGCGCCACGGCCAACCAGGTCAGCATCCTCATGGGTGGCGAGTCTCCATCGCTGTACGACAGCCGTGGCACCACCTCGCCAATGGCCAAGCCCCGGGCGCTCAGCCAGGTGTGATTTTTCCTGTTCAAGGCACGGAGCATACTGGCAAAATGCCGTAACTTGCGTGTGTCGTTTTTGCCTGGAGATTGAGAACCCGTGTTCAATGAAACCGATGCCCCCCAGCCACCAAAGGTGCTCACAACCCCTTTGGAAATCGCGGCCAACCTGCGCCAGCTGCTGGAGAGCCACGACCCGCTGATCATCAGCTTCCATGAGCGCAGCCAGCGGTTCCAGAGCTATGTGGTGCACCTCGACCGCGACAACGGCGTTCTGGCACTGGACGAGATGATCCCCCGCGATGGCGAGAAGTACATCGAGAACGGTGAACCGTTCCGCATCGAAGGCTTCCATGACGGCGTACGCATCGCCTGGGAGTGCGATACACCGCTGACCATCACCGAGATCGACGGCCACCGCTGCTACCGCGGCCCACTGCCCACGGAAGTCACCTACCATCAGCGCCGCAGCGCCTTCCGCGCCGCGCTCAAGCTGTCGCAGCTGGTCGACATCGTTCTTGACGGCACTCACCTGAAGGGGAATGGCGCCCTGCGCGGCAAGCTGCTGGACATCTCCGCCACCGGCTGCAAATTGCGCTTTGACGGCAACGTCGAAGAGCGCCTGCAACTGGGCCAGGTGTACGAGCGTTTCAAGGCCGCCAACCCGCTCGGCCTGACTGACACCATGGTCGAACTGCGCCACCTGCACTTCGAGGAGCGCATCAACACCACCTTCGCCGGGGTACGCTTCCACAACCTCAGCGGCCAGGCGCAGCGCAAGATCGAGAGTTTCGTGTATCAGTTGCAGCGCGAAGCACGACGCTTCGACAAAGACGACTACTGATTACCCGCCAGACATGCAAACGCCACCCTAGGGGTGGCGTTTTCGTTTGCAGCGCTGCAGCCGACTTTCAAGATGGCCGGCCACCCCCGCTTAATTGACCGACTTGTCGACCGCGGCGCCGGGCTGCACAGCCGGCTCAGCGCCTTTCTCATCCGCTTCGGTATCCTCCGCTGCCACTGGCGTCTGCATCACTTCCTGCACGGTCTGCTCATCGACCCGTGGGTCAAGCGCCGCCGACAGTGGCGAACCGGCCGCCGGCATGGCCACGTGGCCCAGCGGCGCATCCTGGACCTGGTGCAGCCCGGTAACCGCCTTCGGCCGGATACGCCAGACCAGCACCAGCGCAAAGAACACAAAGAACGCATACAGCATCTGCGGGCCCAACACCTTCATCAGCACCCCCGCCGCCAGCGGCCCGATACAGGCACCCACGCCGTAGGTCACCAACAACATGGCGGTCAGCGATACCCGCCGTTCGCTTTCCACATGGTCGTTGGAAAACGCCACAGCCAGCGGATACAGGCAGAACTGCAGCAGCGAAATCACGAAGCCAATACCAAACAACAACTCCAGCGGCACACCCGGCAGGATCGCCAGGGGCGCCGAAGCCAGCGCCAGGCCGATCGCCACGCTGCGGATCAACACCGCGCGGTCATAGCGATCGGACAGCCAGCCCAGCGGCCACTGCACCACCAGGCCGGCCAGGATGCAGCTACCCATGAACAGACCGATCTGCTCGGTGGACATGCCCTGGCTGCTGGCATACAGCGGCGCCAGACCATAGAACGAACCGACGATCAGCCCAGAGCCCAGTACGGTGGAGAGCGATTGCGGCACCCGCTTGATGAAGAATTTCGGCTCCATCGGTGCCGGGCGCAACGGTGCGGGGTGGATGCGCCGGGTCATGGCCACGGGCACCAGGCACAGGGCGAAGCACATGGCTACCAGCATCAGCAGCTCTGGCCCCAGCTGTGGGTGCACCACAAGAATCAGCTGGCCCAGCACCAAGCCCAGATAAGACGCGATCATGTAGCCACTGAACACCGCGCCTCGGTGCTTGGCATCGGCCTGCTCGTTGAGCCAGCTTTCGATGACCATGTACTGGCACATCATGCCCAGGCCGACGACCATCCGCAGCCCGATCCAGGCCGGTAGCCAACTGGTCAGGCCATGCCCGAGCACTGCCGCACAGACGATACCGGCGCAGGTGGCATAGGCACGAATATGCCCGACCCGGCCGATCAGCCGGTGGCCTACCTTGCCGCCCACCGCCAGGCCGAAATAGTTGGCCGCCATCAGCGCACCGATCCACAGGCTATCAACGTGATCGGCGGCGAGGCGCAGGGCCAGGTAGGTACTGAGCAGGCCCGAGCCGATCAGCATCATCAAGGCAGCGAAGTACAGCGACTGAAACGGCTTCCAGATATTTCGCATACGTCCCGTCGGGCTCCTGGTGCAGGTGGCGGTGGGTTGCAGGCAAGCATAAAAGCAAATCCGCCGCGACGCAGGCCCCCGGCGGCGAAAAAGATCGCCGACGGCGGGCCCGTTACAGGTTACGTCGCGCTCAGGCCTGCGACGCCAGTACACGCCGCTCCCAGGGCGTGATCTCGTCGAAGAAGTCGCTCAGCTCGAGGGTCTTGGTGGCGATGTAGCCTTCGATGAACTCGTTACCGAAAAGCTCCCGCGCCAGCCCACTGCGCTGGAGTCGCTGCAACGCCGCATGCAGGGTGCAGGGCAGGCTCAAGTGCTCGGGCACTTCGAACTCGCCCTGGATCGGCGCCGTCGGGGCGAGCTGCTGCTCGATGCCATGCAGGCCGGCGGCAAGGCTCGCGGCAATCGCCAGGTACGGGTTGGCGTCGGCACCCGGCAGACGATTCTCCACCCGCCGCGCCACCGGCGAGCTGGCCGGAATGCGCAGGCCAGCGGCGCGGTTGTCGTGGGACCAGCAGGCGTTGTTCGGCGACGCGTAGGGGTGGCACAGGCGCTGGTACGAATTGACGTTGGGCGCGAACAGCGCGGTGAAATCGGCCAGCCAGGCCTGCAGACCACCGATGAAATGATGGAAGGTGCCGGTTGCCCTGCCCTGCTCATCGCTGAACACGTTTCGCCCACTGGCGATATCCACCAGGCTCTGGTGGATGTGCATCGAGCTGCCGGGGGTATGTGCCAGCGGCTTGGCCATGCACACCACGGTCAGGCCATGGCGCAGCGCCACTTCCTTGAGCAGGTGCTTGAACAGGAAGGTCTGGTCGGCCAGCAGCAGCGGGTCGCCGTGCAACAGGTTGATCTCGAACTGGCTGACGCCCATTTCATGCATGAAGGTGTCACGCGGCAGGCCCAGCGCCGCCATGCACCGGTACACCTCGCTGAAGAACGGCCGCAGGCCGTTGTTGGAGCTGACACTGAAGGCCGAATGCCCCATCTCCCGGCGGCCATCCTTGCCCAGCGGCGGCTGGAACGGCTGCTGCGGGTCGGCGTTGGGGGCGAACACGAAGAATTCGAGTTCGGTCGCCACCACCGGCGCCAGGCCATGCTCGGCGTAACGGGCAATCACCGCCTTGAGTTGGCCCCGGCTGGACAACTGCGATGGCGTGCCGTCGAGTTCGACCGCATCGCAGATGGCCAGGGCCCGAGGCTCGTCGCTCCAAGGCAAGCGATGGATCTGCGCAGGGTCGGCCACCAGTGCCAGGTCGCTGTCGTCGCTGCCATAGTATTTCGCCGCCGGGTAGCCACCCATGATGCACTGCAGCAACACCCCCCGCGCCATCTGCAGGCGCCGGCCTTCGAGGAAGCCCGCGGCGGTCATGACCTTGCCGCGCGGCACGCCGTTGAAGTCTGGGGTTACGCACTCGATCTCGTCGATGCCCTTCAGGTGCTCTGCCTGGTTGCGTGGGCCTTCGGTCGTCATGACGCTGTCCTTCTTGGGGTATTGGCGTGCCGGGAATGGCGCCGCGCTCAACATAGGATGGGGGTATTTGAAATATCAAGCACGCCATGGGGCGCGGCGCCCTCTTGGCGGGTAAACCCGCTCCCAGAGGATATTGGTGCCCTGTGGGAGCGGGTTTACCCGCGAAAGCGCCAGACCACTAATGCTCACGCAAGGTCATGCCATTGGCTGGCAACGGCAACGCAGTCTTGTAGCGCACCTGCTTGAGGGCAAAGCTGGAGCGGATGTTGGCCACCCCCGGCAACCGCGTCAGGTAATCGAGAAAACGCTCCAGCGCCTGGATGCTGGGCAGCAGCACGCGCAGCAGGTAATCCGGGTCGCCGGTCATCAGGTAGCACTCCATCACCTCGGGGCGCTCGGCGATCTCTTCTTCGAAACGGTGCAGCGACTGCTCCACCTGCTTCTCCAGGCTGACATGGATGAACACATTGACGTCCAGCCCCAGCGCCTCGGGCGACAACAGGGTCACCTGCTGGCGGATCACCCCCAGCTCTTCCATGGCCTTGACCCGGTTGAAACAAGGGGTGGGCGACAAGTTGACCGAACGCGCGAGCTCCGCGTTGGTGATCCGCGCGTTTTCCTGAAGGCTGTTGAGAATGCCGATATCCGTGCGATCCAGTTTGCGCATGAGACAAATTCACCTGGTTTTTGTGTTTGTGCGGAATGTTTATCTCCAGCGCCAGACAAAGGCAATGAACTTGAGAGAAAAATTCTCCTGCCGTCCCCCTATGATGTAACAGACGCTGACCTGCCAGTCACAAGCCGGCACTCAGCGGCGACCGCTTCAAAGCTCACAAAAACAACAGCCGAGCGAGCGTAAAAAGCATGAACGAGTACGCCCCCCTGCGTCTGCATGTGCCCGAGCCTACAGGCCGGCCAGGCTGCCAGACCGATTTCTCCTACCTGCGCCTGAACGACGCGGGTCAAGTCCGTAAACCGCCCATCGATGTGGAACCTGCCGACACCGCCGACCTTTCCGGCAGCCTGGTGCGCGTGCTCAACGAGCAAGGCGACGCCGTTGGCCCGTGGGCCGAGGGCATCGATGCGCAGGTGCTGCGCCAAGGCATGCGTGCCATGCTCAAGACGCGCATCTTCGACAGCCGCATGGTCGTGGCCCAGCGCCAGAAGAAGATGTCCTTCTACATGCAGAGCCTGGGCGAGGAAGCCATCGGCAGCGGCCAGGCGCTGGCCCTGAACCGCACCGACATGTGCTTCCCCACCTACCGCCAGCAGAGCATCCTGATGGCCCGCGACGTGTCGCTGGTGGAGATGATCTGCCAGCTGCTGTCCAACACCCGCGACCCGCTCAAGGGCCGCCAGCTGCCGATCATGTACTCGGTGCGCGAAGCCGGCTTCTTCACCATCAGCGGCAACCTGGCCACCCAGTTCGTCCAGGCGGTCGGCTGGGCCATGGCCTCGGCGATCAAGGGCGATACCAAGATCGCCTCGGCCTGGATCGGCGACGGCGCCACCGCCGAGTCCGACTTCCACACCGCGCTGACCTTCGCCCATGTGTACCGTGCCCCGGTGATCCTGAACGTGGTCAACAACCAGTGGGCGATCTCGACCTTCCAGGCCATCGCCGGTGGCGAGTCGACCACCTTCGCCGGCCGTGGCGTCGGTTGCGGCATCGCTTCGCTGCGGGTCGACGGCAACGACTTCATCGCCGTCTATGCCGCCTCGCGCTGGGCCGCCGAACGCGCCCGCCGCGGCCTGGGCCCAACCCTGATCGAATGGGTCACCTACCGCGCCGGCCCGCACTCCACGTCGGACGACCCGTCCAAGTACCGCCCTGCGGACGACTGGAGCCACTTCCCGCTGGGCGACCCGATCGCCCGCCTGAAGCAGCACCTGATCAAGGCCGGGCACTGGTCCGAAGAAGAGCACCAGGCGGTCAGCGCGGAGCTGGAGGCCGAGGTGATCAAGGCGCAGAAGGACGCCGAGCAGTTCGGCACCCTGAGCAATGGCCATATCCCCAGCGCGGCCTCGATGTTCGAGGACGTGTACAAGGAAATGCCCGACCACCTGCGCCGTCAGCGCCAGGAACTGGGGGTCTGAGATGAACGATCACAACAACAGCATTGACCTGGAAAACGCCATGTCCACCACCACCATGACCATGATCCAGGCCCTGCGCTCGGCCATGGATGTCATGCTCGAGCGCGACGACAACGTGGTGGTCTACGGCCAGGACGTTGGCTACTTCGGCGGCGTGTTCCGCTGCACCGAGGGCCTGCAGACCAAGTACGGCAAGTCGCGGGTGTTCGATGCACCGATCTCCGAAAGCGGCATTGTCGGTACCGCCGTGGGCATGGGCGCCTACGGCCTGCGCCCGGTGGTCGAGATCCAGTTCGCCGACTACTTCTACCCCGCCTCCGACCAGATCGTCTCGGAGATGGCGCGCCTGCGCTATCGCTCGGCCGGTGAGTTCATTTCGCCACTGACGCTACGCATGCCCTGCGGCGGCGGCATCTATGGCGGGCAGACCCACAGCCAGAGCCCGGAAGCAATGTTCACCCAGGTGTGCGGCCTGCGCACCGTCATGCCGTCCAACCCCTATGACGCCAAGGGCCTGCTGATCGCCTCGATCGAATGCGACGACCCGGTGATCTTCCTCGAGCCCAAGCGCCTGTACAACGGCCCGTTCGACGGCCACCACGACCGTCCGGTTACCCCGTGGGCCAAGCACCCGCACAGCAGCGTGCCGGATGGCTACTACACCGTGCCGCTGGACAAGGCGGCAATCACCCGCCCGGGCAACGACGTCACCGTGCTGACCTACGGCACCACCGTGTACGTGTCGCAAGTGGCGGCTGAAGAAACCGGCGTCGATGCCGAAGTCATCGACCTGCGCAGCCTGTGGCCGCTGGACCTGGAGACCATCGTCGAGTCGGTGAAAAAGACCGGCCGTTGCGTGGTCGTGCATGAAGCCACCCGCACTTGCGGCTTCGGCGCCGAACTGGTGTCGCTGGTCCAGGAGCACTGCTTCCATCACCTCGAAGCGCCGATCGAGCGCGTCACCGGTTGGGACACCCCCTACCCCCACGCACAGGAATGGGCTTACTTCCCAGGGCCTTCGCGGGTAGGTGCGGCATTGAAACGGGTCATGGAGGTCTGAATGGGCACGCACGTCATCAAGATGCCGGATATCGGTGAAGGCATCGCGCAGGTCGAGTTGGTCGAGTGGTTCGTCAAGGTCGGCGACATGATCGCCGAAGATCAGGTGGTGGCCGATGTCATGACCGACAAGGCCACCGTGGAAATCCCGTCGCCGGTCAGCGGCAAGGTGCTGGCCCTGGGCGGCCAGCCGGGTGAAGTGATGGCGGTCGGCAGCGAGCTGATCCGCATCGAAGTCGAAGGCAGCGGCAACCATGTCGATACGCCACAGAGCAAGCCGGTGGACGCGCCTGCCGCGCCGGTGAAGGCCGAAGCCAAGCCCGAGCCACGCATCGAAACAGCGCCTCAGGTTGCCGCGAGCCACACCGCCGCCGCCATCGTGCCGCGCGAGGCACACGAAAAACCGCTGGCTTCGCCTGCCGTGCGCAAGCGTGCGCTGGATGCCGGTATCGAACTGCGTTACGTGCATGGCAGCGGCCCTGCCGGGCGCATCCTGCATGAAGACCTCGACGTCTTCATCAGCAAACCGCAGAGCAACAGCGGCCAGGCACCGGGCGGCTACGGCAAGCGCACCGACAGCGAACAGGTGCCGGTGATCGGCCTGCGCCGCAAGATTGCCCAGCGCATGCAGGACGCCAAGCGCCGTGTCGCCCACTTCAGCTACGTCGAGGAAATCGATGTCACTGCAGTCGAAGCCCTGCGCCAGCAGCTCAACGCCAAGCACGGCGACAGCCGTGGCAAGCTGACCCTGCTGCCGTTCCTGGTGCGTGCCATGGTCGTCGCCCTGCGCGACTTCCCGCAGATCAACGCCACCTATGACGACGAGGCCCAGGTCATCACCCGCCACGGCGCGGTGCATGTGGGCATTGCCACGCAAGGCGACAACGGCCTGATGGTGCCGGTGCTGCGCCATGCCGAAGCCGGCAGCCTGTGGAGCAACGCCAGCGAGATTGCCCGCGTGGCCCATGCCGCACGCAACAACAAGGCGACCCGTGAAGAACTGTCCGGCTCGACCATTACCCTGACCAGCCTCGGCGCGCTGGGCGGCATCGTCAGCACGCCGGTGGTCAACACCCCGGAAGTGGCGATCGTCGGTGTCAACCGCATGGTCGAACGGCCGGTGGTGATCGACGGCCAGATCGTCGTGCGCAAGATGATGAACCTGTCCAGTTCGTTCGACCATCGCGTGGTCGACGGCATGGATGCCGCACTGTTCATCCAGGCCGTGCGCGGCCTGCTGGAACAACCTGCCTGCCTGTTCGTGGAGTGACCATGCAACCGATCATCGACACCACCCTGCTGATCATCGGTGGCGGCCCCGGCGGCTATGTGGCCGCCATCCGCGCCGGGCAACTGGGCATCCCCACCGTGCTGGTGGAAGGCCAGGCGCTGGGCGGCACCTGCCTGAACATCGGCTGCATCCCGTCCAAGGCGCTGATCCATGTGGCCGAGCAGTTCCACCAGACCAGCCGTTACACCCAACCGTCGGCACTGGGCATCAGCGTATCCTCGCCGCGCCTGGACATCAGCCGCAGCGTCGAGTGGAAGGACGGCATCGTCGACCGCCTCACCAGCGGCGTCGCCGCCCTGTTGAAAAAGCACGGCGTGAAAGTGATCCACGGCTGGGCGAAGATCCTCGATGGCAAGAGCGTCGAGGTGGACGGCCAACGCATCCAGTGCGAGCACCTGTTGCTGGCCACCGGTTCGAACAGCGTGGAACTGCCGATGCTGCCGATCGGCGGGCCGATCATCTCGTCCACCGAAGCCCTTGCCCCCAAGGCCCTGCCGCAGCACCTGGTGGTGGTCGGCGGCGGTTACATCGGCCTGGAGCTGGGCATCGCCTACCGCAAGCTGGGCGCCAAGGTCAGCGTGGTGGAAGCGCGCGAGCGCATCCTGCCGACCTACGACGCCGAACTTACCGCACCGGTGGCTGACTCGATCAAGAAACTGGGCATCGCGCTTCACCTGGGCCATAGCGTCGAGGGCTATGCCGACGGCTGCCTGCTGGCCCGCGACAGCCAAGGCGCGGAACTGCGCCTGGAGGCCGACCAGGTATTGGTGGCCGTAGGTCGTCGCCCGCGCACCCGGGGCTTTGGCCTGGAAAGCCTCGACTTGAAGATGAACGGCGCGGCCATCGCCATCGACGAGCGCTGCCAGACCAGCATGCGCAACGTCTGGGCCATCGGCGACGTGGCCGGTGAGCCGATGCTGGCGCACCGAGCCATGGCCCAGGGCGAGATGGTGGCGGAAATCATCGCCGGCAAGGCGCGGCGCTTCGAGCCCAGCGCAATCGCCGCCGTGTGCTTCACCGACCCGGAAGTGGTGGTGGCCGGTACGACGCCGGAACAGGCCAGCCAACAGGGCATTGACTGCATCGTTGCGCAGTTCCCGTTTGCCGCCAACGGCCGGGCCATGAGCCTGGAGTCGAAGAGCGGCTTCGTGCGGGTGGTGGCACGCCGCGACAATCACCTGATCCTCGGCTGGCAAGCGGTAGGGGTGGCGGTTTCCGAGCTGTCCACCGCCTTTGCCCAGTCACTGGAGATGGGCGCACGACTGGAAGACATCGCCGGCACCATCCACGCCCACCCGACCTTGGGTGAAGCCGTCCAGGAAGCGGCGCTGCGCGCCCTGGGCCACGCCCTGCACATCTAGCCTCGAACACTGAAGCGGCAATAGCCGATTTGGCCCGCAGCGTTACCAGGCGCTGCGGGCATTTTTTTATTCGACGATGGCATCCTTGCCGGCCGCCTTGGCCCGATACAGCGCCTTGTCGGCACGGGCCAGCAGCGCCTGTTGATCCTCCCCTTCCTGCCATTGCACCACGCCGTAGCTCATGGTCAGCTGGCAATCGCCCACCGGTGCGATGGACGCCACGGCCTGGCGTATCCTGCGCGCGGCTTCACGCGCCTCTTCCAAGGTTGTCTGCGGCAGCACCACCACGAACTCATCGCCGCCCCAACGCGCCAGCAGGTCCTGGGCGCGCAAACACTCACGGATGCGCTCGGTCACCTCGATAAGCGCTGCATCGCCACGGGCGTGGCCGTGCAGGTCATTGATCGGTTTGAAGTCATCCAGGTCCATGGCGATGACCGCCAGGGGCTGGCGGTAGCGCCGGGCGCGCTCGCACTCCTGCTCCAGGGTTTTTTCCAGGTGGTACCGATTGGCGGTGCGGGTCAGCGCGTCCCGCTCGGCCAGTTCACGGTTTTCGTCGAGCTGACGCTGCAACTGCTGGTTGACCCAGGACAGCTCGCGGGTGCGCTCGGCCACCTGGCTCTCCAGCGACTGATTGCGTTGCTCCAGTTCGGTGACCAGGCGTTTGCCGGCATCGATGTTGCGATGGGCACCGAGCATGCGCGCCACCGAACCGTCGTCGTTGCGGGCGATGATGTGGCCGCTGTCCTCGATCCACAGGTAGCTGCCGTCCTGGCAGCGGCAGCGGTACTCGATGCGGTAACGCTCATTGCGCTGGTTGATGTAGGCCTCGAAATGGGCCATCACCCGGGGGAAGTCTTCGGGGTGGATCACGCTCTCCCAGGTCAGGACCGAGTTGGCCATCGAGTGGCTGGCGTAGCCCAGCATCGCGTACCAGCCAGGGTTGCGGTAGACGTAGCCGGTGTTGGCATCCCAGTCCCAGATGCCGTCGCTGATCAGGTTGAACAAAGTGTGAAGTTGCTGCTCGCTGAAGCCGGCCGGTACCGGCCTTGGTGCCTGACTCATGGACGCTCTCCTTGGTATCCGGCAACTGCGCCCCGGTCACGGTGCTGCGGATGTTCATCGTGATTGCCGCAGTCGGCAATCCTGTTCCTCTGGGGGGCAAGCATATGCCCAGTAAAGCGCTGCCGGAATAGCCCGGGTGGGCTATTTCGAGACGTTTGCGCGCTGGCACAGCTTTTGCCCCTTTGATCGCGCTTATTGACCCTTTCAAGGAGGAGACATGCTCACGTCAGTCACCGGGATGCCATGGCAGCCCGCGGTGCAGCCATCCAGCCGCACCGGCAACGAACAGGCGCTGGCACAGGCGCTGCCGTTCCAGCCGATTACCGTCGCCGACGGCGCCGCCGCACAACAGAACAGCCAAGGCAGCACCTCGCAGCAGAACAGCGAGGACAACCGCAAGGAGGCCTTCGCCAAGCTCATGGTCATGCTGCAGAACCCGGACGTTGCTGCCCGCCAGCAGTCCAGCGTCGGCAAGCAGGAACAAAGCAACGCAATGCAGGAGTTCCGCGACTACATGGACAAGTCGCCAGCGGAGAAGATCAAGGAAAAGTACCTGCAGGAACTGGGGCTGAGCGAGGACGAATACAACGCGCTGCCGCCAGAGAAGAAAGCACGTATCGATGAGCAGATCGCCCAGCGCATGCAGGAAGATGTCGAGTCCAAGGCCCTGGCCAGTCTCGGGCAGCAGGCGCTGGGTACGCAGGAAAGTGAGGCGCTCAAGGGTACCGGGCTCTGAGCCAGGTGCGTGGCCTTCCCCGGGCCACGCTTCTTTAGGTAGGGAAGGCCCCGCGCAGCACTCGACAGCGAGCGAGTAACGGGATTCAATCCAGCCCACCTCAATCGCCTTGCAACAGGGAATCGGCAATTCGTCATGGACAGACTCAGACAAGACTTCTCACTTTCGGCGGTGGTCGCCGGCCTGATCGCAGTGATCATCTCCTATGCCGGCCCCTTGATCATCGTGTTCCAGGCTGCCCACCAGGCCCAACTCAGCAACGAGGCGACCGCCTCGTGGATCTGGGCGATCTCCATCGGCAGCGGCCTGACCGGTTTGCTGCTGAGCTGGAAACTGCGGGTTCCGGTGATCACCGCATGGTCGACACCTGGCGCGGCGTTGCTGGTGTCGATGCTGCCGACCGTGTCACTGGCGCAGGCCGTGGGGGCCTATATCGTTGCCTCGGTTCTGATCGCCGTGATCGCACTGAGCGGGGCGTTCGACAAGTTGATGCGCCGCCTGCCCAAGGCAATCGCCGCCGCCATGCTCGCCGGTATCCTGTTCCGATTTGGCGCCGAGCTGTTCAGCTCCATCCGCCTGCAGCCGTTGCTGGTCCTGTCGATGCTCGCGGCCTACCTGCTGTTCAAACGCCTGTCGCCCCGCTACGCGATCCTCTCGGTGTTGGTGGTTGGCTGCGGGCTTGCCGCCAGCATGGGTCAACTCAATACCGGCGCCCTGGTACTGGAGATGGCCGTCCCGCTCTGGACAGCGCCGCAATGGAGCTGGCATGCCATCGTCAACATCGGCCTGCCGCTGGCGCTGGTGTCACTTACAGGCCAGTCGGTACCGGGGATCGCCGTGCTGCGCACAGCTGGTTACCAGACCGCTGCACGGCCGATCGTCTCGGTGACCGCCATCGGCTCGTTGCTGCTGGCGCCGTTCGCCTGCCACGGGGTGAACCTGGCAGCGATCACCGCAGCCATCTGCACAGGCCGGGAGGCCCACGAGAACCCCGACAAGCGCTATATCGCCGGCATTGCCTGTGGCGCCTTCTACCTGCTGATGGGCACCTTCGGCGCCACGCTCGCCTCGGTGTTCGCCGCCCTGCCCCGGGAAATGATCGCCGCCCTCGCCGGCCTGGCGCTGTTCGGTGCCATCGCAACCGGGCTGAGCGGTGCAATGGCCGATGAAAAGCAGCGTGAGCCTGCGTTGATTACGTTCCTGGTCACGGCCTCTGGCATGAGCTTCCTGGGCCTGGGCGCCGCCTTCTGGGGGCTGATCTTCGGCATGGTCGCCTTCTTCGCGCTCGGCTACACCCGCCCGCATAGCACCCACACACAAGCGCACGTTGGCGAACAGCGATGAGTTTGAGGGGTAATAGAAGGTGTGAATGGCGTCCCAGGGCAGGTTCGAACTGCCAACCTTCCCCTTAGGAGGGGGATGCTCTATCCAATTGAGCTACTGAGACACAGGGGCCGGCAACGGACGTTGCACGGTAGGGACGGCGAGCATGTTACCCAGCGTATAGGCATTTGTCATGTTTCTATCGGGCATTTTGCACGTCAGTCTTTTCCTTTTGCTTGGCCGATGACACCTTCCGCGCGCAAAACGTCGAATAGCGCCTCGACGGCCTCATCGAGGGCGGCCGAGTTATCCAGCACATGCACCGAAGCGTCGTAGGCCTGCAAGCGGGTACCGCGGGCCAGTCGCTGCTCGATTTCCTCGGCACTTTCCCGACCGCGAGCCGTCAGGCGTTGGCGCAGAACATCAGGTAGAACGGTCAGGCCGACTGCAAGCAGATCCGGGTAGCGTCGCCGGGCTTCTTGCAGGTACCCCCTTGAGCCGTTCACCAGCACCGAGCGGCCAGCGGCGAGGCACTCCTGCACCTGTGCAGAAATGCCGTAGCACAGTCCATTGGCCGCCCAGTTCAGGACAAACGCTCCTGCCGCACGCATGGCCTCGAAGCGCTCGGGCGTCACGCCCAGCGCACTTTCCCCCTTGGCCTCGGGTGAACGGGTAATGACCCTTCGGGCGACTTCCACCCCGTATTCGGCCAGGCGCTCGCGTGAGGCATCGATCAGGGAATCTTTGCCCGAGCCCGATGGTCCCATCAGGAATATCAACCGCCCTCTTGAGGACGGAGTGCCGCTTGCGTCATATTGCATAGCCACTATGCTCAAGGTGTGGGAACCTGCGCATTCTAGGGTTTTTCCCTAACCTTTGCTGCCAGTTATCAGATTTTGACGACAAAGGTCTGACGCAGATGCAAAGCGAGCAATGTGAATCTTTTCAAACCAGTACTCATTTCTGACAATTGGTACTGGCAAAAAGCCTGTACCGGAGCCACTATTTGTCACAGAATTGACGCCAAGGAATCGGCGACATGAGGCAAGATGAAAACCCGAAAGCACATTACGGTTGAACATTTTGTCGTCGCCGCGGTCGTACTCCCACCGTGCGGCCAATTTGCGAACCGCTTCCCCTGAACCAGAACAACCGGTCAATTTATATGCGCCCATTGAAACAGGCTATTTATTCGAGCCGCACCGCTGACAAGTTCGTCGTCCGCCTGCCAGACGGAATGCGTGAGCGCATTGCCGAGGTAGCCCGCAACCATCACCGCAGCATGAACTCCGAGATCATCGCACGCCTGGAACAGAGCCTTATCCAGGAAGGCGCGCTGGGCGACGAACTGAGCATGCGCCTGGACAGCCCAGAGCTCAGCCTGCACGAGCGCGAACTGCTGCAACGCTTCCGCCAGCTCTCCCATCGCCAGCAGAACGCACTGGTTGCGCTCATCGCACACGATGTGGAAATGGCCGCCGACGCGTCCTGACACAAAGCTTCGACACACAAAAAAGCCAGCGCAAGCTGGCTTTTTTGTTGCTGCCGCCCCTCAGAGCAGGAACAGCGTGGCCAACCCCAGGAAAATGAAGAAGCCGCCGCTGTCGGTCACAGCAGTGATCATCACGCTCGAGCCCATGGCTGGATCACGCCCCAGGCGGGTGAGCGTCATCGGGATCAAGACCCCCATCAACGCTGCCAGCAACAGGTTGAGGGTCATGGCCGCCGTCATCACCAGGCCCAACGACCAGCTGCCGTAGAGCATGAATGCCACCGCGCCGATCACCCCACCCCAGATCAGGCCGTTGAGCAGCGAAACTGCCAGCTCCTTGCGCATCAGCCGACTGGTGTTGCCCGGCGATACCTGATCCAGCGCCATGGCGCGCACGATCATGGTGATGGTCTGGTTACCCGAGTTGCCACCGATGCCGGCAACAATGGGCATCAGCGCAGCAAGGGCGACCAGTTTCTCGATCGAACCTTCGAACAGACCGATCACTCGGGACGCAAGGAAGGCGGTGATCAGGTTGATGGCCAGCCAGGCCCAGCGGTTACGCAGCGAGCGCCAGACCGAGGCGAAGATGTCTTCCTCTTCGCGCAGACCGGCCATGTTGAGCACTTCGCTCTCGCTCTCTTCGCGGATCAAATCGACCATTTCATCGATGGTCAGTCGACCAATGAGGCGCTCGTTCTTGTCCACCACCGGCGCGGAGACCAGGTCATAACGCTCGAATGCCAGGGCTGCGTCATAAGCATCTTCCTCGGGGTGGAACACCACCGGGTCGTTGGCCATGACCTCCGCGACTTTCTTTTCCGGATCGTTGACCAGCAGCCGCTTGATGGGCAGCACACCCTTGAGCATACCGTCGTAGTCGACCACGAACAGTTTGTCGGTGTGCCCCGGCAGCTCCTTGAGCCGACGCAGGTAACGCAGTACCACTTCCAGGCTGACGTCTTCGCGGATGGTGACCATCTCGAAGTCCATCAGCGCACCGACCTGCTCCTCGTCATAGCTCAGCGCCGAACGCACGCGTTCACGCTGCTGGGCGTCGAGGCTTTCCATCAATTCATGAACGACGTCCCGCGGCAATTCCGGCGCCAGGTCGGCGAGCTCGTCGGCGTCCATTTCCTTGGCGGCGGCAAGCAGTTCGTGATCGTCCATGTCGGCGATCAGGGACTGGCGGACGGCGTCGGAAACTTCCAGCAGGATGTCGCCATCACGATCAGAGCGCACCAACTGCCAGACCGTCAGGCGGTCTTCCAGTGGCAAGGCTTCGAGGATGTAGGCAATGTCGGCAAGGTGCAGGTCATCGAGCTTGCGCTGCAGCTCGACAAGGTTCTGGCGGTGGACGAGGTTTTCCACAAGGTCGTGGTGATGACCTTCCTGACGGTGCGTCAGATCCTCGACTACCCGCTGGCGCTGCAGCAGTTCGATCACCTGGGCAAGGCGATCCTGCAGGCTGTCTTGAGCTTTCTTTACTTCTACTTCGGTCATAGGCGAACTCCACCCCCAGCAGCGGAGCACGCCGGGAGAATCAATCGATCAGATCTTGCTGCATGTAGCGTATTAGCGAGTAACTACTGGGTAAGTCCATGGTGGTATTCCACAAGCCCCGGCGGGGCTGACGGGCGCAATCATACACGGTGTCAGCTGTCGGATCGCTTAAAATTTTGGCTAGAACAATCGTTTGCGCAATAAAGCTGTGACAACACTCGAAGCCAACAGTGCGACGGCCTGAATGCTACAAAAATCACAATCGGTTATTGGCTGCGCGGCATCGGGCTATCAACGTGAGTCTAGTCGCGCGCAGACAGAATCAGTAAACGCTGAAAAAGAAAAAGCCCGCTTATATAAGCGGGCTTTTCAGGTGTGGCGGACTCAGGAGGATTCGAACCTCCGACCGCTCGGTTCGTAGCCGAGTACTCTATCCAGCTGAGCTATGAGTCCGTGGTTGGTAGTTTTATGCCAGATTACCACTGGCTGCTGAAATCGCCTTGCAAGCAAAGCCACTTCAATAAGTGGCGGACTCAGGAGGATTCGAACCTCCGACCGCTCGGTTCGTAGCCGAGTACTCTATCCAGCTGAGCTATGAGTCCGTAGTTGGTATTTTTAGACCAGATCACCACTGGTTGAATGAACTGCTTTGAAGATCAAAACCGCCCATTAAATGGCGGACTCAGGAGGATTCGAACCTCCGACCGCTCGGTTCGTAGCCGAGTACTCTATCCAGCTGAGCTATGAGTCCGTGTCTTGCCGCGCATTATAGGTCGCTGAAACATTTTTGCAAGAACTTTTTCGTTTAAAATCAACTACTTAGCGTTCTTACTGTTTAAAGCGCCCTACGCAAATAATGGCGGTGAAGGGGGGATTCGAACCCCCGATACCCTTATGAGGTATACTCCCTTAGCAGGGGAGCGCCTTCGGCCACTCGGCCACCTCACCGCAACACGAGGCGAATATTAAACACACCCTTCCTCGTTTGCAACCCTTTTTTTGAAAAAAACTTCAAAAAAATTAAAGGCTTGGCTCTTCGTCCTTCTCTTTCTTGATGCGCAGGTAGATTTCCTCACGGTGAACGGCCACTTCCTTGGGCGCGCTCACGCCGATACGTACCTGGTTGCCTTTGACACCCAGGACCGTCACGGTGATCTCACCGTCACCAATGATCAGGCTCTCGGCGCACCGACGAGTCAGAATCAGCATAGTTTTCTCCTCACATGAATCTTCAGGGACAACAGTCTTTGATTAAGCAGGGCCCGACCGGGGACGACGGCACTGGCCCGTACACACTGCCAGCAGCACCTGGACAGGGGTGCAACCGGCAGCCAGAAACGCGAAGGGCGCGGCAAGCCGCGCCCTTCCAGGCAACGTCTTACTCGCCCTGTCGGGCAGGAGCGTCGAGCTCGAACGCGGTGTGCAGCGCACGAACGGCCAGCTCCAGGTACTTCTCTTCGATCACTACCGACACCTTGATTTCGGAGGTGGAAATCATCTGGATGTTGATGCTCTCCTTGGCCAGGGCTTCGAACATGCGGCTGGCAACACCCGCGTGCGAACGCATGCCGACGCCGACGATCGACACCTTGGCGATCTTGGTGTCACCAACCACTTCACGCGCACCGATCTCACGGGCGGTGTTCTCCAGCACGCTGAGCGCCTTTTCGTACTCGTTGCGGTGCACGGTGAAGGTGAAGTCGGTGGTGTTATCGTGCGAAACGTTCTGCACGATCATGTCGACTTCGATATTGGCCGCGCTGATCGGACCGAGGATCTTGAATGCAACGCCTGGAGTGTCCGGGACGCCACGAATGGTCAGCTTGGCCTCATCACGGTTGAAGGCGATACCGGAAATGATTGGCTGTTCCATGGATTCCTCTTCATCGATGGTAATGAGGGTACCCGGACCCTCCTTGAAGCTGTGCAGCACGCGCAGCGGGACGTTGTACTTGCCGGCGAACTCCACCGAACGGATCTGCAGCACCTTGGAGCCGAGGCTGGCCATTTCCAGCATCTCTTCGAAGGTGATCTTCTCCAGGCGCTGGGCCTGGGGCACGACACGCGGGTCGGTGGTGTAGACGCCATCGACATCGGTGTAGATCTGGCACTCGTCGGCCTTCAGCGCCGCGGCAAGTGCCACACCGGTGGTGTCTGAGCCGCCACGGCCGAGCGTGGTGATGTTGCCCTGCTCGTCAACGCCCTGGAAACCTGCAACCACGACCACACGACCAGCCTTGAGGTCGGCGCGGATCTTCTGGTCGTCGATCTGCAGGATGCGCGCCTTGTTGTGAGCGCTGTCAGTGAGGATGCGCACCTGGTTGCCGGTGTACGACACCGCAGGCACGCCACGCTTCATCAACGCCATGGTCAGCAAGGCAATGGTGACCTGCTCACCGGTCGAAACAATCACGTCCAGCTCGCGAGGTTCCGGCTTGTCGGTAATCTGCTTGGCCAGGTCGATCAGGCGATTGGTTTCGCCACTCATGGCCGACAGCACCACCACCAGGTCAGTGCCCTGCTCACGGAATTTCTTGACCTTGTCGGCTACCTGCTCGATCCGCTCGATGGAACCGACAGAGGTGCCGCCAAATTTCTGTACGATCAACGCCATTTCAAAGGTGCCTCAGCCCCAAGGGGCCCCAAAAAACAATCCAACATGAAGCGGCCGCCGACTAGACCGGCGGCCGCCTCATCTCAAAGTCCCTGCTCGGCGAACGGCACAGCCAGGGCCAAGGCATTGTCCAGCGCGGCGACGTCGACGCCACCACCCTGGGCCATGTCCGGGCGACCACCGCCCTTGCCACCCACCGCCGCAGCGGCTTGCTTCATCAGATCGCCAGCCTTGAGTTGGCCGGAGAGGTCCTTGGTCACGCCAGCCACCAGCACGACCTTGCCCTCATGCTCGCTGCCCAGCAGGATCACTGCATGGCCGAGCTTGTTCTTCAGCTGATCGACGAGCGCCAGCAAGGCCTTGCCATCCTGCCCATCCAGGCGGGCGGCGAGCACCTTGGCACCCTTGACCTCAACGGCCGCATTGGAGAGATCGTCCCCGGCGGCGCTGGCGGCCTTGGCCTGCAGCTGTTCAAGCTGCTTTTCCAGCTGACGGTTGCGCTCGAGCACAGCCGACAGCTTGTCGATCAGGTTGTCGCGGTTACCCTTGACCAGCTGCGCGGCTTCCTTGACCTGCTCTTCGGCAGCATTCAGGTAAGCCAGCGCGGCGGCACCGGTCACCGCTTCGATACGGCGCACGCCAGAGGCCACGCCGCCTTCGCTGATGATCTTGAACAGGCTGATATCGCCCGTGCGCTTGGCGTGGATGCCACCGCACAGTTCGACGGAGAAGTCACCGCCCATGCTCAGCACGCGCACGGTGTCGCCGTACTTCTCACCGAACAGCGCCATGGCGCCCTTGGCCTTGGCGGTCTCGATGTCGGTCAACTCGGTCTGCACCTCGGTGTTACGGCGCACTTCACGGTTGACGATCTCTTCCAGGGCCTTGATCTGCGCAGGCGTCACCGCCTCGAAGTGGCTGAAGTCGAAACGCAGGCGCTGGCTGTCGACCAGCGAGCCCTTCTGCTGTACGTGCTCGCCCAGTACCTGGCGCAGCGCTTCGTGCAGCAGGTGGGTGGCGGAGTGGTTCAGCGAGGTAGCGTGCTGCACGTCGGCATCGACACGCGCGTCGACGGCCGTGCCAACGCTCAGCGCACCACTGGCAACCACACCATGGTGCAGGAAGGCGCCACCGGTCTTGGTGGTGTCGCGCACATCGAAGCGCGCGGCGCCGGCCTGCAGGTAACCGCAGTCACCCACCTGGCCGCCCGACTCGGCGTAGAACGGGGTGCGATCCAGGATCACCACACCCTCTTCGCCTTCGCCCAGCTGCTCGACCGCCTGGCCATCCTTGTACAGAGCAATGACCTTGCCCTGCCCTTCGGTGGCATCGTAGCCGAGGAAGTCAGTGGCGGTATCGACCTTGACCAGGCTGTTGTAGTCCATGCCGAAGGCGCTGGCGGAGCGGGCACGCTCGCGCTGGGCTTCCATTTCACGCTCGAAGCCGGCCTCGTCGATGGTCAGCTCGCGCTCGCGGGCGATGTCGGCGGTCAGGTCCATGGGGAAGCCGTAGGTGTCATACAGCTTGAACACCACGTCACCCGGGACGACCTTGCCCTGCAGCTGGGCCAGGTCCTGCTCGAGGATACGCAGGCCCTGCTCGAGGGTCTTGGCGAACTGCTCTTCTTCGGTCTTGAGCACGCGCTCGATGTGCGCCTGCTGGCTTTTCAGCTCAGGGAAGGCTTCGCCCATCTCGGTGACCAGCGCGGCAACGATCTTGTGGAAGAAGCTGCCGGTGGCACCCAGCTTGTTGCCGTGGCGGCAGGCGCGACGGATGATGCGGCGCAGCACATAGCCACGGCCTTCGTTCGAAGGCAGCACACCGTCGGCGATCAGGAAGCCGCAGGAACGGATATGGTCAGCGACCACTTTCAGCGAAGGCTGCTCGTCGTTGCTGCAACCGATAGCCTTGGCGGCGGCGGCCAGCAGGCTCTGGAACAGGTCGATCTGGTAGTTCGAATGCACATGCTGCATCACCGCACTGATGCGCTCCAGGCCCATGCCGGTGTCCACCGATGGCGCTGGCAGCGGGTGCAGCACGCCATCGGCGGTGCGGTTGAACTGCATGAAGACGTTGTTCCAGATCTCGATGTAGCGGTCGCCGTCTTCTTCCGGCGAGCCGGGTGGGCCGCCCCAGATGTCGGCGCCGTGGTCGTAGAAGATCTCGGTGCACGGGCCGCACGGGCCGGTGTCGCCCATGGTCCAGAAGTTGTCGGAGGCGTACGGGGCGCCCTTGTTGTCACCGATGCGCACCATGCGCTCGGCGGGCACGCCGACTTCCTTGGTCCAGATGTCGTAGGCTTCGTCGTCGCTGGCGTAGACGGTGACCCACAGCTTCTCCTTCGGCAGGTTGAGCCACTTGTCCGAAGTCAGGAAGGTCCAGGCGAAGGTGATCGCATCGCGCTTGAAATAGTCGCCGAAGCTGAAGTTGCCCAGCATTTCGAAGAAGGTGTGGTGACGGGCGGTATAGCCGACGTTTTCCAGGTCGTTGTGCTTGCCGCCGGCGCGTACGCACTTCTGGCTGCTCACCGCGCGGGTGTAGGCGCGCTTTTCCTGGCCGAGGAAGCAGTCCTTGAACTGGTTCATGCCGGCGTTGGTGAACAGCAGGGTCGGGTCATTGCCCGGGATCAGCGAGCTGGAGGCGACGCGGGTGTGGCCCTGCTCTTCGAAGAAGCGAAGGAAGGCTTCACGGATTTCTGCGCTTTTCATAGGTTCTTCCACGGAAACGGCCGGCCCCTTTGGGCAAACTCGTCAAATCGACGAAACGACGGCAAAGGGCGCCATTATATCCAGCCTGAACGGCGGATGCAGTGTGTTTATAAGATAGAAACGGTCAATCGAAGGTGAAATGACCTTCATTTAGCCGGTCATATCCGCAGGCTATACAGTTCACCGCGCCGGAACAACCACACCGGCTTGCATTATGTACTGCCCGGTGCACCGGCATGGCTCCGAAGATCGCCCCCTTCATTCCCGGCAATACGGAGCAACACATGTCCATCAATCAGCCCGCCACACCCTTGCAGCGCGTCAGCACCGGCCCGTCCCCCAAAAACCTCAACGACGACCATGCACTGCCGTTTCAGGACCAGAACCTCCATCTGCAAGCCCTGCCCGGCAAGCTTCTGGCCAGATCGCAACGCCAGCGTATCGACCTGTATGCCCGGCGCGACAAGGACGGCGCCCATCTGCAGACCGAAGACCGTAGCTACTTCATCGCCCTGAACGACGGTGACGTCCTGCACATCATCACCAACGGCGGCGACGACAAGGTCGAAATCAATACGGAACAAGAGCGGCTGGTCATCATTGAAACTGGTGAAGGCAATGATGCAGTGATAGGCCATGCCAGCATGGGTGCCAATATCCTGGTCAACACAGCTCAAGGTGACGATCTGATCGAACTGGACGGAGAAGGGCTCGCAACGCTCTATGCAGGCGACGGCAATGACCGCATCACGACCGCGATGCGGCGCGCGACAGTCTTCACCGGAACAGGAGACGATCATGTCCGCTGCCATGGCGAGTCGGTCGTGGATGCGACCAACGGCGTGAATCGGGTGGAAAGAACGCCTCACCGCGACCATGTCTATGCCAACGACCAGACCCAACTGATTGCCAACAACTTTGATCGCGTGCAAGCCAGCGGCCCAGGCCCGCACCCCGGGTTTCGCTCGATCACCATCAACGGAACGCCCGAATATCAGGACCTGGTGCGCAACAACCTCGCGCTGCTACTCGCCACCTCGTCGGGCCGGGCGATGTTGCAAGGCCTGGACGCCAGCAATGCGCGGATAGTTATTGAGGACACCCCCGAACTGGACAACGGTCATTTCGATTTCGATCGTTCGCAGGGCGACCCCAGCATCAGAGGCTCGCAGCCCGGAGACAGGGTATTGGCAGGCAAGATCGGCTTCAATCCCCTGGCCCAAAGGCCCAATACGCCGGCAGTGATAATCCTGTACCACGAGCTGTGCCACGCCTGGAATCACGTCAATGGCACAGTCATGCCAGAGCATGAGAATCAGGTCACCGGCCTGTGGGCCGCGAGCACCTTCGATTTTGACGGTGATCCACACACCCCGGCCAACAACACCAACCCCGACCCATTCAACGAGAATGCGCTGCGCCGCGAGCTTGGGCTGCCGCGACGCAACATCTATTGAGAGGCGTCAGGACAAGCGTTGGCCACTGTCCGGCACGATCAGAATCCCCGCCCTGAGGCCATTCTTGACCTTGGGGTTGGGGAAGATGATCCGCGCCCCCTCCTCCTCCACCACCCAGCGCGTTTCGGCCAGGTCCTCGGCCAGCAAGTAGCCTTTGCTCAACTCGGAGAAGTTCTCGATATCCGCCGGCAGGTGCAGGTGGAAGCTGTCACTGTGCTTGATGATCTCGCGGGCGACGCTGAACAGTTTCAGGCCGTCGAGCGAGTCGCCGGTCTCAGGCTCGGTACCTTCGATGATCTGGATGAGGCGCTCTTCGAGCTTGTCGAGATTGACGCCTTCGTTCTGCCCGAATGGCCGCGCCTTGCCCAGTTCGAGGGTGAAGGCCTCGGCCTCCAGCTGCTCATAGGTGAAGGCACTGAAGGTAATCGAAGATTTGCTCTGCAGCAGCACCGCTTCCATGCCCGCCGCAGCCAGGCGAGCCAGCTCGCGCCGAGAATGGGTGCGACCTTCCTTATAGGGATACAAGGCGAACTGCTCGATCTTGGAACCGCGGATCGCGGTATGCAGGTCGTAATGCAGGCGGGTGCGCCCAGGTTTGCTGAAGAACACGCGGGCAAACTGCTCAAGCTCTGCTGCACGCAAAGCTTCGAAGCCACTGGAAAGCTCATGACGGCCATTGAACAGGCGGTTTATATCCTGCTCGATGAAACGCTCGCCCTTGCGGATCGCCGCCGGGTTGCCGAACAGGAACAGCACCCGCGCACGGGGCTTGATCTTGTTGTTGGCCACGCCATGCAGCAGCCGCTCAAGCAATTCGATCGGTGCGGTCTCGTTGCCATGAACCCCCGCCGACAACAGCAGATCCAGCCCGCTGTCCTCGCCTTCAGGCGGGCGCACCTCCAGTGCGCCCTCCCCCAGCCAGCGCAAACGCGCGCCCTTGGGTGTCACTTGGGTCTTCTCGGCCGGTTCGTGGCCGGTCAGGGTCAGCTCAAGCAGTTTGCCGAGGGCGAGCATAGGCACTTCCTTAGTGGTGGTGGCCGCAGTCCGGGCCATGGACGTGATCGTCGTCATCACCGACTTCTGCCGGTTCCATTTCCAGTTGCAGGCTGACCAGGTTGGTGGCCATCGGACGCAGCAGCAGGTTGGCGTACTCGGTATCGTTTTCGTCGACATCGACACCGATCAGCAGCTGGCCGCGACCATCCTGCTGGATCCACACTTCCTTGCCTTGCCAGACCACGGCAAAGCGCGTGCAGGAGGTTTCCAGCTGGGTGCCGTCTTCATCTTCCAGGATCAGGCGCAGGGCGTCGGACATTGCAAATTCTCTCTATCAAGGTTGGCGTTGGAACGGATACACCGAGCCCAGCTTCATGATCTGGGTCAGCTCATCCAGTGCCGTGCGACATTCGATCAGCAGTTGCGGGTCGGCCAGGTCCGCCTCGCCGAGGCGATCGCGGTAGTGCTTGTCGACCCACTGCACCAAGGTGTCGTACAGCGAGGCGGTCATGATAACGCCTGGATTGACCGCCGCCAGTTCCGATTCTTTCAAGGCCACACGCAAACGCAGGCAAGCCGGGCCACCGCCGTTTTGCATGCTCTGCTTGAGGTCGAACACCTTGACCTCCTTCACCGGGCCGCCCTGGCTGGTCAGCTGGCCCAGGTAAGCCCAGACGCGTTCGTTGTTGCGGCACTCTTCCGGCACCACCAGCAGCATGGAGCCGTCTGCACGGCTGAGCAGCTGGCTGTTGAACAGGTAGGAACGCACTGCGTCCTCCACCGTCACTGCCGAGCGCGGCACGCAGATACCCTGGAACTGGCCACCCTTGCCGGCCAGTTTAGCCTGCAGCTGGCCGAGCACCGCGTCGGTCTCGAGGAAGGCGTCCTCGTGGTAGAACAGCACCTCGCCGTTGCCCACCGAGATCACATCGTTGTGGAACACACCCTGATCGATCACTGCCGGGTTCTGTTGAGCGTAGACCACGCCATCGTCGCGCAGGCCGTGCAGCCGGGCGACCGCCTGCGAGGCTTCCAGGGTCTGGCGTGCCGGGTACTTCTGCGGCGCCGGGTAGCGGCTGTCGAAGGCGCTGCGGCCATAGACGAAGAACTCGACGCCGGCATCGCCGTAATCGCGGCAGAACCGCGTGTGGTTGGCCGCGCCTTCGTCACCGAACTGCGCCACCGCCGGCAGTGCGGCATGGTGCGCGAAGTGCTTGTCGTCATTGAACATGGCCCCCAGCACACGGCTGGTGGTCGGATGTTCGATACTGCGGTGGTACTTGCAGTTGAGGTTGGCGGCAGTGAAGTGCACGCGGCCGTCGGCGGTGTCGGCGCTGGGGCTGACCGTGGCGGCGTTGGCCACCCACATGCTCGAGGCCGAGCAACTGGCAACCAGCAACGGCATGGCTTCTTTGGCCGCGCGCTGGATCACCTCGGCGTCGCTGCCGGTGAAGCCCAGGCTGCGCAGGGCAGCCACATCCGGGCGCTCCTGCGGCGCCAGTACGCCCTGCTGGAAGCCCATTTCCATCAACGCCTTCATCTTGGCCAGGCCCTGACGCGCCGCTTCGCGCGGGTTGGAGCCCTGCTGGCTGTTGCTTTGCGAGGCCACGTTGCCGTAGGACAGGCCACCGTAGTTGTGGGTCGGCCCCACCAGGCCATCAAAATTCACTTCGTAGGATTTCATCGGCAAGGCTCCGAGACCTGTTGTTATAGGGTGACGCCCGGCGTCAGGGTCGCCGGCAGTGCAAGGCTCGCGGTCTCCAGCGAAGCCACGGGGTAGGCGCAGTAATCGGCCGCGTAGTAGGCGCTGGCGCGGTGGTTGCCGCTGGCACCGACACCACCGAACGGCGCGCTGCTGGCGGCACCGGTCAGCTGCTTGTTCCAGTTGACGATGCCGGCGCGGCTGCGCAGCCAGAAGTGCTGGTAACGGGCATTGGAGTCCGACAGCAACCCGGCGGCCAGGCCGTACTGGGTGTTGTTGGCTTCTTCGATGGCAGCATCGAAGTCGGCGTAGCGGATCACCTGCAGCAGTGGGCCGAAGAACTCTTCGTCCGGGCGACCGGTCACGGCGGTGACATCGATGATGCCCGGGGTCAGCAAGGCCGCATTGGCCTGTGGCTGGGTCATCTCCAGCAGCGCCACGCCTCCCTTGCCCAGCAGATCGGCCTGGGCTGCGACCAGCGCGCGTGCGGCCTGCAGCGAAATCACCGAGCCCATGAAGGGGGCTGGCTGCTGATCGAAGGCGCCGACACTGATGCTGCGGCTGACTTCGACCAGGCGGGCGAGCAGTTGGTCGCCCCAGGCGCCCTGGGGCACCAGCAGACGGCGGGCGCAGGTGCAGCGCTGGCCGGCAGAAATGAACGCCGACTGGATGATGGTGTAGACCGCGGCGTCCAGGTCCTTGACCTCGTCCACCACCAGCGGGTTGTTGCCGCCCATCTCCAGGGCCAGGATCTTGTCCGGGCGCCCGGCGAACTGCTGGTGCAACAGGTTGCCGGTGCGGCTGGAGCCGGTGAAGAACAGGCCATCGATGCCCAGGTTGGCAGCCAGCGCCACGCCGGTTTCACGGGCGCCCTGCACCAGGTTGAGCACACCGGCAGGCAGCCCGGCTTCGATCCAGCACTGCACCGTCAACTCGGCAACTTTGGGGGTCAGCTCACTCGGTTTGAAGACCACGCAGTTGCCCGCCAGCAATGCCGGGACAATGTGGCCGTTGGGCAGGTGGCCGGGGAAGTTGTAGGGGCCGAACACCGCCACCACACCATGGGGCTTGTGGCGCAGCACGGCTGTGGCGTCGGCCAGCGGGCCGCTCTTTTCGCCGGTACGTTCGCGGTAGCTCTGCACCGAGATCGCCACCTTGTTGACCATGCTGGTGACTTCAGTGGCCGACTCCCACAAGGGCTTGCCGGTTTCTTCACCAATGCAGCGCGCCAGCTCGTCGGCACGTGCCTTGAGCTTTTCGGCGAACGCCTCGAGCACAGCGATACGCGCGTCCAGGCTCAGTTGCGCCCAGTTCGGGAACGCTTGGCGCGCCGCTTGGACCGCCGCCTCAACTTGAGCGGCATCGGCGCCTTGCCCGGCCCAGACCACCGCCTGGGTGACGGGGTTGAGCGACTGCAAGGCTTCGCCCTGGCCAGCCAGCCATTTGCCTGCAATGTAATGCGTGGTCATTTACTGAACCTCCCGGCCGGCGGACAGCGGCACCGCGCGCACATTGTCGCCGGCGCCCAGGCGCAGGCGCTTGGCGGTCAGCGGATCGACCACCAGGGTGCCTGCGGCAAGGCGCGCCGGCGCGGCAGTGATGCGGCAGTCTTCGCGCTTGCGGTTGTGAATGATGTAAGGGGTGGCGTCGTCACCTGGGGTGCCGACCGCCAGCACCAGGGTTTCGCTTTCGCGCACCGCACGGATCTTCGAGGTTTCGCACTCGATGGCCGGGCCTGCGTCGAAGATGTCGACGTACCCCTGGTAGTTGAAGCCTTCGCGCTTGAGCATGGCCAGCGCCGGCTCGGTGTCGGTGTGCACGCGACCGACCACATCACGGGCAGCCTGCGACAGGAAGCAGGTGTACAACGGGAACTTGGGCATCAGCTCGGCGATGAACGACTTGTTGCCCACCCCGGTGAGGTAGTCGGCCTGGCTGAACTCCATCTTGAAGAAGTGCCGGCCCAGGCTCTCCCAGAACGGCGAGCGGCCTGCTTCATCGGACATGCCGCGCATCTCGGCAATGATCTTGCTGCCGAACAACTCGGGGAATTCAGCGATGAACAGCATGCGCGCCTTGGACAGCAGGCGGCCATTGAGGCCACTGCGATAGTCGCTGCGCAGGAACAACGAGCACAGCTCGGAGTTGCCGGTCAGGTCGTTGGCCAGGAACAGCGTGGGGATCTCACGGTAGATGCCCAGCTCCTGAGAGGCGCTGACGGTCAGCCCCACCCGGTAGTTGTACCAGGGCTCACGCAAGCCGACGGCACCGGCGATGGCACTGATGCCGACCACCAGGCCTTCGTCGTTCTCCAGCACGAACAGGTAGTCGGTGTCGCCGCGCTCGGCCTCGCCACGGAAGGTCTTCTCGGCCCAGCCGACCCGCTGGCCGAGGCGTTCCTCGTTGGCCGGAAGCGTGGTCAGCCCGGTGGTGCCGGTGCTGCGGGCCAATTCGATCAGCGCGGGTAAATCGCTGCTGCGTACAGGACGAACGATCATGCTATCTCCTTGTGCGGCGGTCTGTGCCTGCCGCGAAACTCTCTGTTCCGGCTTATCAGACCGCTACCAGCCGTACACTGGCACCCTCGCCGACGCCCAGGGCATCAGCGGCTTCGCTGTTCAGGCTGACCGGTTTGCCCGGCACCCAGTCCAGCTCAAGCAGCACCGCGCGGTAATCCTGCAACTGGCCGTTGCACACCAGGTACGGGCGGCCGCCCTTGACCGGCGCTTCGTCGAGTTTGACCGGCACCACACGGCTCTGGGCGATCGAACGGATACCCGAAGCACGGGCATGCAGGGTCGGGCCGCCGTCGAAGATGTCGATGTAGTGCTCGGTCTCGAAGCCCTCACGCATGAGGATGTCGAAGGTGATCTGCGCACGCGGGTGCACCTGGCCCATCGCTTCCTGGGCCTCATCGTGGAGCAGCGGCACATAGATCGGGTAGTGCGGCATCAGCTCGGCAAGGAAGGTACGGCTCTTCAGGCCGCACAAGCGCTCGGCGTCGGCGTAGTTGAGGTCGAAGAAGTTGCGCCCGATGGCATCCCAGAACGGCGACTCGCCCTGCTCGTCGCTGTAGCCGACGATTTCGGTCACCACCGACTCGGCGAAACGCTCCGGGTGCGCGGCCATGAACAGCAGGCGGCCACGGGAGTTGAGCTCGGCGAAGGCGCTGTTCACCAGCTCCGGCAGCACATAGAAACTGGTCAGCAGGCTGTTGCCGGTGAGGTCGTGGCACAGCGACAGGACGTGGATCTTGTTGTGGATTTTCAGCTCGCGCGAAGCGTGCACGAAGGTCTCGTTGCGAAAGCTGTAGAACGGCTCGGAGTAGCCGGCCGACGCGACGATGGCCGAGCAGCCGACCAGCTTGCCGGTGGCGCTGTCTTCGAGCACGAAGAAGTAGCTCTCTTCGCCATTGAAGCTCACTTCAGCGGCGAAAGAGGTTTCCGAGGCGGCGATCTTGTCGCCCAGGCGGCCGGCGTCGTCCGGCAGCGAGGTGACACCAATGGGGCTGTCGGCAGCCATGCGCTGCACTTCGTTCAGATCAGCCATTTGCGCGGGGCGCATCACCAGCATGGTGTCACTCCTTTCGGGAAAGCGCGCCGATCAATCGGCACGGGAAAACAGCGGGCACGCGCCACTACCTGCAAGCAGGTGCCCGCATTGAAATTCAGGATTCGCCCGCCCTGATCGTGCTCAGGACGGGCGACGGGACTACCGGGCGATCAGCCCTGGGTCAGTTTGGCTACCGCACGCTCGAAGCGATCCAGGCCTTCGTCGATGTCGGCATCCTCGACCACCAGGCTCGGGGCGAAACGCACCACGTCAGGGCCTGCCTGCAGCACCATCAAGCCTTCCTTCTCGGCAGCGTTGAGGATGTCCTTGGCCTTGCCTTTCCAGGCATCGCTGAGCACGCAGCCAAGCAACAGGCCGACGCCACGCACCTGGGTGAACAGGCCGGTTTGCTGGCCAATTTTCTCCAGGCGGGTCTTGAAGCGCTCGTGCTTGGCCTTGATGCCAGCCAGTGTCTCCGGGGTGTTGACCACATCCAGCACGGCACAGGCAACGGCGCAGCCCAGCGGGTTGCCACCGTAGGTGGTGCCGTGGGTGCCGACAGCCAGGTGCTTGGCAATCTCGCTGGTGGTCAGCATGGCGCCGATCGGGAAGCCGCCGCCCAGGCTCTTGGCGCTGGTGAGGATGTCCGGGGTGACGCCGTAGTGCTGGTAGGCATACAGCGAGCCGGTACGGCCGACGCCGGTCTGCACTTCATCGAAGATCAGCAGGGCGTTGTGCTCTTCGCACAGCTTGCGCGCGCCTTCCAGGTACGCCTTGTCGGCCGGCACCACACCGCTCTCGCCCTGGATCGGCTCGATCACCACGGCGCAGGTCTTGTCGGAAATCTGTGCCTTCAGCGCTTCCAGGTCGTTGTAGGCCACGTGGCTGATGCCGGTGATCTTCGGGCCGAAGCCGTCGGAGTACTTGGGCTGGCCACCGACGCTGACGGTGAACAGGGTGCGGCCGTGGAAGCTGTTAACCGTGGCGATGATTTCGTGCTTGTCCGGGCCGAAACGGTCATGGGCGACGCGACGGGCCAGCTTGAAGGCGGCCTCGTTGGCTTCGGCGCCGGAGTTGCAGAAGAACGCACGGTCGGCAAAGGTCGCGTCCACCAGCTTGTGTGCCAGGCGCAGGGCCGGCTCGTTGGTGAATACGTTGGAGACGTGCCAGAGGGTGTTGGCCTGCTCGGTCAGCGCCTTGACCAGCGCCGGGTGGCAGTGGCCCAGGGCGTTGACGGCGATACCGCCAGCGAAGTCGATCAGTTCGCGACCCGACTGGTCCCACACTCGGGAGCCCTCGCCTCGCACAGGAATGAAGGCCGCCGGAGAATAGTTGGGGACCATGACCTGGTCGAAATCGGCACGTTGCACCGGGGCTTGCTCAACGGACATCTGAGTCTCCTGAAGAGGAACGCTGGCCTGGAAGTGGCGAGCGATGGGGGGATTGTAAGGACTGATCGGCGCCTGTCCTTGCTGCCAGGCGACAACTTGTTACAGCGCAAAACCCTGTTTTCAGCAGGTTTTCGGCAATGCGACAAACAGTGTCGCAATCGCGCAGTGTAACGGCAGAGGGAGGATGGGTGAACGGGTGTTCACGGGTTATGTAGAGGGGATGCCAGGTGTAGGGCGCGGTTACTGCGTAGCGGCGCAAATCGAGCGCCGCCCGCGCGGCGCTCGATCTCTGCCCCAGCACCAAACTCAAGGCATGCACCTCGAGCCCTAAACCGCCCCTGAGCCCTTTTCCACTGGCGCCGAACTGAGCTCGAACGGGCTGCTGCTGCGCCGCTGGTTGCGGTCTTCACGCGGCGTTGCACCAAAGAAGTTGCGGTACGCACTGGAAAAATGCGGCCCGGAAGAGAACCCGCACGACAAACCGATCTGGATGATCGACTTGCTGGTCTGCATCAGCATCTGCCGCGCCTTGTTCAGGCGCAGCTCCAGGTAATACTGGCTGGGCACCCGGTTGAGGTATTGCTTGAAGATCCGCTCCAACTGCCGGCGGGACACGCACACATGCTGGGCGATCTCGTCGGTGGTCAGCGGCTCTTCGATATTGGCCTCCATCAGCAGCACCGCCTGGGTGAGCTTCGGATGGCTGGAACCCAGACGGTTCTGCAGCGGGATACGCTGGCGCTCCCCCCCCTCACGAATACGCTCGACCACCAGCTCTTCGGAGACTGCACCGGCCAGCTCGGCGCCGTGGTCACGCGCCAGCACCGCCAGCAGCAGGTCGGTCACCGCCATGCCGCCACAAGCGGTCAGGCGGTCCCGATCCCAGTCGAACAGGTGGCTGGTGGCGATCACCTTGGGGAACCGCTCGGCGAAGTCGTCCTGCCAGCGCCAGTGCACCGCGGCGCGGTAACCATCGAGCAACCCCATCGCTGCCAACGGATACACACCGGCGGACAAGCCACCGACCATGCAGCCACTGCGTGCCAGTTGCTTGAGTGCGGCCGACAGCGCCGAACTGATCGCCGCCGGCGGCTCGTCGGCCAGCAGGAACAACTTCTGGCAACCCTCCAGGCGGCCGTTCCAGGCCTCGCCCGGCAAACGCCAGGCGCCCTCCTGCCCGGCCTCGGCCTGCAAGTAGACCAGCTCGTAGACCACCTCCGGATGCACCCGCTGGGCCACCTGCAACACCTCGTCGGCCAACGCCAGGGTCAGCGGCTTGGTGCTGGGCCAGATGAGAAATCCGATTCGCTGGGTGGTCATAGGGCGTGGTCCGAAACCTGGAAGAGAGGGTTCGCGCGCGTGGCGCCAGGGCACGCCGCGCGCACTGCGCAGCATGCCCCATTATGGTGCAAAGTGCAGCCTTTACTTCAGGCTGCCGGAGAGGAACTGCTTGAGTCGCTCGGACTGCGGATTGGCCAGCACTTCACGCGGGCAGCCGCGCTCTTCCACCAGGCCTTTGTGCAGGAACACCAGCTGGTTGGAGACTTCACGGGCAAAGCCCATCTCGTGAGTGACCACCACCATGGTGCGGCCTTCCTGGGCCAACGACTGCATCACCTTGAGCACATCGCCCACCAGCTCAGGGTCCAGCGCCGACGTAGGTTCGTCGAACAGCATTACCTCGGGCTCCATGGCCAGGGCGCGGGCGATGGCCACACGCTGCTGTTCACCGCCGGACATGTGCCCGGGGAACGCGTCCTTGCGGTGGGCGACGCCGACCTTGTTCAGGTAGTGCTCGGCCTTTTCCAACGCCTCTTTCTTGTTGACGCCCAGCACGTGCACCGGCGCCTCGATGATGTTCTCCAGCGCGGTCATGTGCGACCACAGGTTGAAGTGCTGGAACACCATCGACAGGCGCGAACGCATGCGCTGCAGCTGTTTCGGGTCGGCGGCCTTGAGCGCGCCGTCCTTGCCGGCCACAAGCTTAAGCTCTTCATTGTTGAGCAGGATGCGCCCGGCATGCGGCTGCTCGAGCATGTTGATGCAACGCAGGAAGGTCGATTTGCCCGAGCCACTGGAGCCGATGATGCTGATCACGTCGCCTGCCTTGGCTTCGAGGGAGATGCCCTTGAGCACCTCGTGGCTGCCGTAGCGCTTGTGCAGGTCTTGGATTTGAAGTTTGTACATGCTGTCGGTTCTCACAGAGCGGTCAGTGCTTGCGCGGCGCCAGGTAGCCGAGCCAACGGCGTTCGGCCATCTTGAACAGGCGCACCAGGATGAAGGTCAGGCACAGGTAGAACACGCCCGCCGTGATGTAGGCCTCGAAAGGCAGGTAGTACTGGGCATTGACCGTGCGCGCGGCACCGGTGATGTCGATCAGGGTGACGATCGACGCCAGGCTGGTGGTCTGCAGCATCATGATCACTTCGTTGCTGTACTGCGGCAACGCCCGGCGCAGGGCCGACGGCAGCAGGATGCGACGGTACATCTTGAAGCGCGACATGCCGATCGCCTTGGCGGCCTCGATCTCGCCATGTGGCGTGGCCTTGAGGCTGCCGGCGATGATCTCGGCGGTGTAGGCGCTGGTGTTGATGGCAAACGCCAGGCAGGCACAGAAGGTCGCGCTGGACAGCCACGGCCACAGGAAGCTTTCGCGCACCGCCTCGAACTGGGCCAGGCCGTAGTAGATCAGGAACAACTGCACCAGCATCGGCGTGCCGCGAATGACGTAGGTGTACAGCCAGGCGGTCATGTTCACCACCGGTTGCTTCGACACCCGCATCAAGCCCAGCGGGATGGCCGCCAGCAGGCCGAACAGCAGCGACAGTGCCAGCAGCTTCAGCGTGGTCAGCAGGCCACCCAGGTACAGCGGCATGGCTTCCCAGATGACGTTGTAGTCAAAGATCATAGTTCAACCACCTTGACGCCAACCGAGTAGCGCTTCTCGAGATACTTCAACGCCAGCAGCGAGACACTGGTCAAGACCAGGTACAACGCCGCCACCGCCAGGAAGAAGGTGAAAGGTTCGCGGGTGGCATCGGCCGCCTGCTTGGCCTTGAACATCATGTCCTGCAGGCCGACCACCGAAATCAGCGCGGTCGCCTTGGTCAGCACCAGCCAATTGTTGGTGAAGCCCGGGATCGCCAGGCGGATCATCTGCGGCACCATGATGCGGAAGAACACCTGCAGGTTGCTCATGCCGTACGCCGCACCCGCCTCGGCCTGCCCCTTGGGGATGCCCAGGAAGGCGCCACGGAAGGTCTCCGACAGGTAGGCCCCGAAGATGAAGCCCAGGGTACCGATACCGGCCACCAGCGGGTTCAGGTCGATGTAGTCGTCATAGCCCAGCAGCGGTGCCAGCCGGTTGAGCAGGTCCTGGCCGCCGTAGAAGATCAGCAGGATCAACACCAGGTCAGGGATGCCACGGATCACCGTGGAGTACAGGTCACCCAGCCAGGCCAACCAGCGCACCGGCGACAAGCGCAGCGCCACACCGATCAGGCCGAGGACGATGGCCAGGGCCATCGACGAGAGGGCGAGCTGCAGCGTCAGCCACGCCCCATCGAGGATGACTGCCCCATAGCCTTTCAACATGATTGCAATTCCTCAGGGCTTGGGAATGAAAAATGGTGCAAACCTCAGAGATTCTGCTGTTTGCACCATTGCACAGGTGAAACCCGACGTCTTACTGAGCGTCAGGGCCGTAGATGTCGAAGTTGAAATACTTCTTCTCGATCTCTTTGTACTTGCCGTTGGCGCGGATCGCGTCGATGGCCTTGTTGATGCGCTCGCGGTTGGCGTCGTCACCCTTGCGCACGGCGATGCCGATGCCGTCACCGAAGTACTTCGCGTCGGTGAACGCCGGGCCAACGAAGCTGAAACCCTTGCCGGCGTCGGTTTTCAGGAAACCGTCTTCGAGCAGGGTGGCATCAGCCACGGTGCCGTCGAGGCGGCCAGCCGCCACGTCCAGGTAGATTTCGTTCTGCGTGCCGTAAGGCACGACGGTGGCGCCTTTCGGGGCCAGGACTTCCTTGGCGAAGCGGTCGTGGATCGAGCCACGCTGCACACCGATCTTCTTGCCCTTGAGCTCACCCAGGCTCTCGCTGATGGCGGTACCTTCCTTCATCACCAGGCGTGCCGGGGTGAGGTAGTAGCGCTTGGTGAAGTCAACCGACTTCTTGCGATCGTCAGTGATCGACATGGACGACAGGATGGCGTCGATCTTGCGCACTTTGAGTGCCGGGATCAGGCCATCGAATTCCTGCTCGACCCAGGTGCACTTGGCTTTCATCTCTTCGCACAGGGCGTTGCCGATGTCGTAGTCGAAGCCGG
The DNA here is from genome assembly GCF_021601385.1 of Pseudomonas parasichuanensis. Classification (GTDB taxonomy): domain Bacteria; phylum Pseudomonadota; class Gammaproteobacteria; order Pseudomonadales; family Pseudomonadaceae; genus Aquipseudomonas; species Aquipseudomonas parasichuanensis. Next base: position 166,197 of record NZ_BQHO01000007.1, read on the forward strand.
CGATGCTGCCGTCGGGTTGCTTGAAGGCGAAGGGTGGGTAGGCGGCTTCGATACCGATCTTCAACGGCTTCTCATCGGCCTGCGATACCAGGGAAAACACGGAAAGCGCCAGGGCGCCAAGCAGTGCAAGCTTCTTCATCAGGTAACTCCATCGGTACGGGGCAATACAAGGCAGGTGTAACGGCTGCCCGATATGCGAATGGGTACAACGCGAGCCGCGCAGGTTTCGACCAAGGTCGCAGACCACGAGCGAGTGAGTGGCATTTTAGCGACAGCCCGGTAGTCGATATTTCTTCAAAGCGACAACTAGTTACAGAAGCGCTTGAAACCACGGCGGGCGATATTGACAGCTCTCGCTGAATATGCAAGAGCAAAAGAGAAATAACCTATATCCAAAGCAATAAGCGCGCCTATTATTGGCAAACCCTTGTATTCCGGCAAGTGCAGCGTGCCACGGTGCATGAAATGGCTGGAAATTCGCACCGCGATAGCCCGCGAATGTTTCCGCAAGCCTCATTTGTGTGCGAAATCACCTACAGACACGGTTACCGATGAATGTCGGGTAACAGTCCATTCAGTAAAGCAAAAACCCCGCCGGTTGCCCGGCGGGGTTCTGCTGCATCTCGCAAATCAAGCAACTGTCTTGCGCAGCTTTTTCTGCAGGAGCGGCCTTGTGCCGCGAAAGGGCCGCAAAGCGGCCCCTTGCCATCAGGCCGAAGCCAGGCTCATCGCCTTGTGGGTATCGATCAGGTGCTGCACCACCCCCGGGTCGGCCAGGGTGGAGATATCACCCAGCGCGTCGTACTCGGCCGTGGCGATCTTGCGCAGGATGCGGCGCATGATCTTGCCCGAGCGGGTTTTCGGCAGCCCCGGCGCCCACTGGATCACGTCCGGCGAAGCGATCGGGCCGATCTCCTTGCGCACCCAGTTCTTCAGCTCCAGGCGCAGTTGCTCGCTCGATTCCTCGCCGGCATTGAGGGTGACATAGACATAGATGCCCTGCCCCTTGATGTCATGCGGCACACCCACCACCGCGGCCTCGGCCACTTTCGGGTGGGCAACCATGGCGCTTTCGATCTCGGCGGTACCCATGCGGTGGCCGGACACGTTCAGCACGTCATCCACACGGCCGGTGATCCAGTAGTAGCCGTCCTCGTCGCGGCGGGCGCCGTCACCGGTGAAGTACATGCCACGGAAGGTCTTGAAATAGGTGTCGACGAAGCGGTCGTGATCACCATAAAGCGAGCGCGACTGGCCCGGCCACGAATCGAGGATCACCAGATTGCCTTCGGCGGCGCCGTCGATCAGGTTGCCCAGGTTGTCAACCAGGGCCGGCACCACACCGAAGAATGGGCGGGTCGCCGAACCCGGCTTGAGCGCGGTAGCCCCCGGCAGCGGGCTGATCAGCACACCACCGGTCTCGGTCTGCCACCAGGTGTCGACGATCGGGCAACGCTGCTTGCCGACGGTCTTGTAGTACCAGTTCCAGGCTTCCGGGTTGATCGGCTCGCCCACCGAGCCCAGCAGGCGCAGGCTGGAGCCGTCGGCACCGGCCACGGCGGCTTCGCCCTCGGCCATCATGGCGCGGATCGCGGTCGGCGCGGTGTAGAGGATATTGACCTTGTGCTTGTCGACGATCTTCGACACGCGGGTGATGTCCGGGTAGTTCGGCACACCTTCGAACAGCAGCGTGGTGGCGCCGTTGGCCAGCGGGCCGTAGACGATATAGCTGTGGCCAGTGACCCAGCCCACGTCGGCGGTGCACCAGTACACCTCGCCCGGGCGGTAGTCGAACACCCGCTCATGGGTCAGCGCGGCATACACCAGGTAGCCGCCGGTGGTGTGCAACACGCCCTTCGGCTTGCCGGTGGAGCCAGAGGTATAAAGGATGAACAGTGCCTCTTCGGCCCCCATCTCTTTCGGCGCACAGTGGCTGGAGGCAACCTTCATCAGGTCCTCGTACCAGATGTCACGGTGCTGGTGCCAGGCGATGTCGCCACCGGTGCGCTTGCACACGATGATCTTCTGCACACTGCTGGTTTCCGGGTTGGTCAGGGCCAGGTCGACGTTACCCTTGAGCGGGGTACGACGGCCGCCGCGCACACCTTCGTCGGCAGTGATCACCACCTTCGACTTGCAGTCGATGATGCGCCCGGCCAGGGCCTCCGGCGAGAAGCCGCCGAACACCACCGAGTGGATCGCGCCAATGCGGGCACAGGCCAGCATGGCCACCACGGCCTCGGGGATCATCGGCATATAGATGGTGACCACGTCACCACGGTGCACATCCTGGCCACGCAGGGCGTTGGCGAACTTGCAGACCTGCTCGTGGAGCTCGCGATAGGTGATGTTGCGGTGCTCGGAAGGGTCGTCGCCCTCCCAGATGATCGCCAGCTGGTCGCCGCGCTCTTCGAGGTGGCGGTCCAGGCAGTTGGAGGAAACGTTCAGAGTGCCGTCGGCGAACCACTTGATATCGACATGGTGGTCGTCGAACGAGGTCTGCTTGACCTTGGTGAAGGGCTTGATCCAGTCCAGGCGCTGGGCCTGCTCGCGCCAGAAGCCGTCCGGGTTGATCACAGACTGCTGGTACATGGCCTTGTAGGTGGCCTCGTCGGTCAGGGTAGTGGCCGCAACCTCGGGACGAACGGGATACAGTGGAGCCGCACTCATCTGTGTTACCTCGGTGTAATAGTTGTTTTTGTATGGAACCGTTTGTAACTGTACCAGAGCGGCAAAAGCCATTCGACGTTGGTAGTAACGCAACCCGCCAAAGACCGGCCCATCCGGCTCGACCGCTCTAACTCATGGCACACAGCCATCCGCGAGAAAAACCGGAGCATTTTTCCAAGGGATTGTTACAGATTCTGTCAAAAGACTTTATCAAAACCCCCTCTGTTTCAGCCGCAGCCACCCTCCTAGAATTCAACTCGCCAGCAACGGCAACGCGATTAACTTCTGGTTACAGCCCCCACGAAGGCAAAGTTGATCCGCACCTCATCCTGATAGTTGAACAACCGTTGTACTCGCGGCGCCACAAGCGCCGCGTGCCCCCTCACGACCTTAGACAGGTAAATAGAAAATGAAAGCTTTACTGGTATTGGTACTTGGCAGTCTTTGCGGCGCGGCACTGGCCGGCGAGGCAAAAGATGCCGAGCAGATTCCGGTTGAACAGTACAGTTATTCGCAGCACCTGGACATCGCCCGCGTCCTTTCCATGAGCGAAGTGCCCAATGTCTGCGAAGTGGTGCCGGCCCGTATGACCTACGAGGACTCCCAGGGCCAGAAGCACATTCTCGAATACCGCGTGATGGGCAACGGCTGCTCCAACGGCTGACCCCGTGAATTGGGGCCCCTCCGGGGCCCTTTCGCGGCTAAAGCCGCGCCCACAGGGTCCGCACTATCCCTATGGCAGCGGCTTTAGCCGCGAAAAATATTGAAAGCCACAACTTATCGAAATTAATCCGCCGACTTGTTAAGTGAATAATCACGCAACTTGTTGGCAATCGTCGTATGTGAAACCCCCAGCCTTTTACCCAGCGCCCGACTACTTGAATATTCACTCAGCAAACTTTCAAGTACCGCCTTTTCAAAACGCCCGACAATCTGCGCAAGATCACCGTCCAGCGAAAACTCGCCCAACGGCTGACGCGCGCCATAATCCGGCAAGCGGATATGTTCGCTCTTCACCACCCCGCCCTCGCATAACGACACGGCCTGGAACAACACGTTTTCCAATTGCCGGACGTTGCCCGGCCAATGGTACTGACTGAGCTTGTCCATCGCTGCCGGCGCCAACCGCGGCATCGGGCAACCAATCTGCCGACTGGCCTGGTCGAGAAAGTGCTGCACCAACCCCTCCAGCCCATCCATGCACTCGCGCAGCGGCGGGATGTGCAACGACAGCACGTTGAGCCGGTGATACAAGTCCTGGCGGAACTCACCCCGGGCGCACAGCTCGGACAGGTCGACCTGGGTGGCACAGATCACCCGCACGTCCAGGTAAACCTCTTCATCGCTGCCCACCCGCCGGAAGCATCCGTCCTGCAGGAAGCGCAGCAGTTTCACCTGCAGGCGCGGGCTCATCTCCCCTACCCCGTCGAGGAACAGGGTGCCGCCTGCGGTCAGCTCCAGCAGCCCCAGCTTGCCCTCGGCACGCGCACCTTCGAACGCCCCGGGGCCGTAACCGAACAGCTCGGTTTCGGCCATCGATTCCGGCAGGCCGGCACAGTTGAGCGCCATCAACGGCGCCTGGCCACGCGGGCTGGCCAGATGGCAGGCGCGGGCCAGCAGCTCCTTGCCGGTGCCGGTCTCGCCCTCGATCAGCAGCGGCGCATCCAACGGCGCCATGCGCCGGGCCTCACGCACCACCGCAGCCATCACCCGCGAACTCTGGAAGATGCTGTCGAACCCGCGCAACTCCTGCTTGCGCACGTTGTAGATGCGTTCGCCAATACGGTCGGCGCGGTGCAGGGTCAATACCGCGCCGGCCAGCGCCTCGCTTTCGTCGTGCTCCGACTGCAGCGGCGCGATGTCGGCCAGGAACACGTCGCCCTTGACCTTGATGCGCAGGCCGTTGATTCGCGACTTGTTGGCGCGCACCAGCTCCGGCAGGTCGAAGTCCTCGACATAGCGTGACAGCGGCAGGCCCGGCACTTCATCGACCCGCACCCCAAGCAACTGGGCCGCACTGCGGTTGGCGGCCACGATACTGCCGCCCATGTCGATGGACAGCACCGGGAAGTCCAGCGCCCCGAGCAAGGCATTGAGCTCCATGTGCCGGCGCTCGCTGGGCATCAGCCCGACCCGCTTGACCCCGAACACCCCGGCGATCGCCTCGAACTTCGGCCGCAGCGCCTGGAACTGGATATTGATCAGGTTCGGGCAGTGCAGGTAGATGGCGTTGCCATGATCGCCCCCTACTTCGCCGCGCAGTACGTTGATGCCGTATTCCACCAGCAGGTTGAGAATGTCGCGCAGGATCCCGATGCGGTTCTGGCAGTGCACTTTGATACGCATGAAAGCTCTCGAAGCGGCCGAAGTTTTTCGTCGACACGCAGAAAAGTCGTAAAGATAAGCTGACAAATTCCACTTGAAGGCCAGCCCGATGCCCGTGATTTTCCGGGTTTACGGGCCTTTTGTAAAATTATCGTTACAAAACGGAAGGAGGTACAGGCCATCACACAGCCCGCACCCCCGTGCAAAGTGGCGAATGTAGGGATATTCCTATGGCATGTCCTGCACATAACAAGAAAGCCCTCACCAGGAGCGCCACATGAAACAGACGCACTACGTGGCCCGCGAGCCCGATGCGCAAGGTTTTATCGACTACCCGCAGCAAGAGCATGCGGTGTGGAACACCCTGATTACCCGCCAGCTGAAAGTCATCGAAGGCCGGGCCTGCCAGGAATACCTGGACGGCATCGAGCAGCTCAAGCTGCCCCATGACCGCATCCCGCAGCTGGGCGAAGTCAACAAGGTGCTCGGCGCCACCACCGGCTGGCAGGTTGCCCGCGTGCCGGCACTGATCCCCTTCCAGACCTTCTTCGAACTGCTGGCCAGCAAGCGCTTCCCGGTCGCCACCTTCATCCGCACCCCGGAAGAACTCGACTACCTGCAAGAGCCCGACATCTTCCACGAGATCTTCGGCCACTGCCCGCTGCTGACCAACCCCTGGTTCGCCGAATTCACCCACACCTACGGCAAGCTCGGCCTGGCAGCCACCAAGGAACAGCGCGTCTACCTGGCGCGGCTGTACTGGATGACCATCGAGTTCGGCCTGATGGAAACCCCGCAAGGTCGCAAGATCTACGGCGGCGGCATCCTCTCGTCGCCCAAAGAGACCGTCTACAGCCTGTCCGGCGAGCCCGAGCACCAGGCCTTCGACCCGATCGAAGCCATGCGCACGCCGTACCGCATCGACATCCTGCAGCCCCTGTACTTCGTCCTGCCGAACATGAAACGCCTGTTCGACCTGGCCCACGAAGACATCATGGCCATGGTCCACCAGGCCATGCAGCTGGGCCTGCACGCACCGAAGTTTCCACCCAAGGTCGCCGCCTGAGCCGCCTTCGTCGATAACAACTCAAAACGGAAAATACTCACCATGAATGCCTTGAACCAAGCCCACTGCGAAGCCTGCCGCGCCGATGCCCCGAAAGTCACCGACGAGGAACTGGCGGTACTGATCCGCGAGATCCCGGACTGGAACATCGAAGTGCGCGACGGCCACATGGAGCTCGAGCGCGTCTTCCTGTTCAAGAACTTCAAGCACGCCCTGGCCTTCACCAACGCCGTGGGTGAAATCGCCGAGGCCGAAGGCCACCACCCGGGCCTGATGACCGAGTGGGGCAAGGTCACCGTGACCTGGTGGAGCCACTCGATCAAAGGCCTGCACCGCAACGACTTCATCATGTGCGCCCGCACCGACAAGGTCGCCGAGACCGCCGAAGGGCGCAAGTGATGCACTTCGCGGCGATCGGGCGGGTCCCTGGCGACCCGATCCTCGGGCTGATGGAGGCCTACGCGCGCGATGACAACCCGGCCAAGTTCGACCTGGGCGTCGGCGTGTTCAAGGACGCCCAGGGCCTGACGCCGATACCTTCGGCGGTCAAGCAGGCCGAACAACGCCTGGTTGCCCAGCAAGCCAGCAAAAGCTACATCGGCGGCCACGGCGACGCAGCCTTTGGCCGCCTGATCAGCGAACTGGTGCTGGGTAGCGCTTCGCCGCTGCTGGCCAACCAGCGCGCTGGCGCCACCCAGACCCCGGGCGGCACTGGCGCACTGCGCCTGGCGGCGGAGTTCATCGCCCAGTGCCTGCCGGGCCGCGGCCTGTGGCTGAGCGACCCGACCTGGCCGATCCACGAGACGATCTTCGCCGGCGCCGGCCTGAAGGTGTCGCACTACCCCTACGTGGGCAGCGACAACCGCCTGAACGTTGCCGGCATGCTCGCCGCGCTGGAACAGGCACCGGAAGGCGACGTGGTGCTGCTGCACGCCTGCTGCCACAACCCCACCGGTTTCGACCTGGGCCAGGATGACTGGCGCGCGGTGCTCGACGTCGTCAAGCGGCGCAACCTGCTGCCACTGATCGACTTCGCCTACCAGGGTTTTGGCGATGGCCTGGAACAGGACGCCTGGGCCGTGCGCCTGTTCGCCGCCGAGTTGCCGGAACTGCTGATCACCAGCTCCTGCTCGAAGAACTTCGGCCTGTACCGCGACCGCACCGGCGCCCTGCTGGTGTGCAGCCACGACGCCGAGAAACTGCAGGACGTACGCAGCCAGCTGGCGCTGCTTGCCCGCAACCTGTGGTCGACGCCGCCGGACCATGGCGCCGCCGTGGTCGCGCAGATCCTTGGCGACCCGGCGCTCAAGGCGCTGTGGGTCGAGGAAGTCGAGGCCATGCGCCAACGCATCGCCGAACTGCGCCAAGGGCTGGTCGAGGCCCTGGTGCCGCACGGGCTGGCCGAGCGCTTCGCGCACATTGCCGCGCAACGCGGGATGTTCTCGTATACCGGGCTGAACCCGGAGCAAGTGCGCCTGCTGCGTGAAAAGCACAGCGTGTACATGGTCGGCACTGGCCGGGCGAATATCGCCGGGGCCGATACCAAGCGCCTGGAACAGCTGGCTGCGGCAATCGCCGACGTCTGTAATTGATATTTTGGGGCCGCTTTGCGGCCCCATTATTCAGACCCCATACCCCCCGCACCGTCCGATATCCGCCCGTAAAAACCGACCCACGGGGCGGAAAAATCTCAAACTGTCATCCTCACTGCTGTATCCTGCCCCTGCTTTTCGAAGCCACACACGCGCCACGCGCAGTCTTTTCACTCACACTTGCGAGGAACGACGAGATGCATGAAATCCCGAATCTTCCCTTCCCAAGCCTGAACCCCGAAGAGCAATCCGTTGCCGCCCACGCCGAACCGACGCCTGCCGTCGAACCGCACGGTGACGATCAATCCAGCGCCGACCAGGAATAACCGCGCAGACCCCGACAGTGTGAAAACGGCTGGCCTGTGGGAACCTCCCCGCCATCGCGTTTTCACACCGTCCAGAACCTCTACCCTCCGAAGGCCCCCATGCCCGATTCACCGCGCCCCCTTGCGGTCACCCTGCAAGTCGTCTCGATCGTCCTCTTCACCTTCATCGGCTACCTGAACATCGGCATCCCCCTTGCCGTGTTGCCGGGCTATGTGCACAACCAACTGGGTTTCAGCGCCGTCATCGCCGGCCTGGTGATCAGTGTGCAGTACCTGGCCACCCTGCTCAGCCGCCCTACCGCCAGCCGCATCATCGACAACCTCGGCAGCAAGAAAGCCGTGATGTGGGGCCTGGCCGGCTGCGGCCTGAGCGGCGTATTCATGCTCGCCTGCCACTTCCTCACGCCTTGGCCGTGGCTGAGCCTGGCCTGCCTGCTGATCGGCCGCCTGGTACTGGGCAGCGCGGAAAGCCTGGTGGGCTCGGGTTCGATCGGCTGGGGCATTGGTCGGGTCGGCGCGAACAACACCGCCAAGGTGATCTCCTGGAACGGTATCGCCAGCTATGGCGCACTGGCCATCGGCGCGCCGCTGGGGGTGCTGATGGTCAAGCACCTCGGGCTGTGGAGCATGGGCGCGAGCATCATCCTGCTGGGCGTGCTCGGCCTGCTGCTGGCCTGGCCCAAGCGCGCAGCGCCGGTGGTCAGCGGGGTGCGCCTGCCCTTTTTGCAAGTACTGGGCAAGGTGTTCCCCCATGGTTCGGGGCTGGCGCTGGGCTCGATCGGTTTCGGCACCATCGCCACCTTCATCACCCTGTATTACGCCAGCCGCGACTGGCCCAACGCAGCGCTGACCCTGAGCCTGTTCGGCGCCAGCTTCATCAGCGCACGGCTGCTGTTCGGCAACATGATCAACCGCCTGGGTGGTTTTCGCGTGGCAATCGCTTGCCTGTCGGTGGAGACCCTGGGGTTGCTGATGCTGTGGCTGGCACCAAGCGCCGAAATAGCTCTGGCCGGGGCGGCGCTCAGTGGTTTCGGGTTCTCGCTGGTGTTCCCGGCACTGGGCGTCGAGGCGGTGAACCAGGTATCGGCGGCCAACCGCGGTGCAGCGGTGGGGGCGTATTCGCTGTTCATCGATTTGTCGCTGGGGATTACCGGGCCGCTGGTGGGCGCGGTGGCGGCGGGGTTCGGGTTTGCCTCGATGTTCCTGTTTGCGGCAGGTGCAGCGGCGTGCGGACTGGTGTTGAGCCTGTATCTGTACCGCCAGGCGCGGCGAATGCGCCAGCGCGCTGATCAATCCTGATTCAACTTTCGCTTCACCGGCCTCATCGCCGGCAAGCCGGCTCCCACAGGGTTAGCGCATGGCTCGGGCTTATGCGATCAGAGTGGGAGCCGGCTTGCCGGCGATTGGGCCGCATAGCGGCCCCCGACAATCTCACTAGCGTTGCGCGTACTGCAGCACTACTTCCAGCGGATGGCGCAACTGCTTCTCGGTCATGCGCTTGACCTGGCTGCGGCACGAATAACCGGTCGCCAGCGCCTCGCCATCCTTGTCCAGCTTGGTCGCCCAGGACTGCTCGAAGATGGTCTTCGAAGTTTCCTGGTTACGCGCCTCATGCCCATAGGTACCGGACATGCCACAGCACCCCGTGGCCTCGGTAACCAGCTTCAGGCCCATGCGCGCGAACACCTGCTCCCACTGCTTGGTACTGGCCGGCACGTTGGTCTTCTCGGTGCAGTGGGCCATCAGGCGGTAGCTGCCCGCCTTGGCCGGCGCCTGCTCGGGCAGCACGTCCATCAGCCATTCCTGGGGCAGCAGCACCTGCGGGCAGCCCTCCAGGCCGTCGACCTTCTGGTACTCCTGGCGATACACCAGGGTCATCGCCGGGTCCAGGCCCACCAGTGGCACACCGCAGTCGGCCAGGGCCTTGAGCTGGGTGCCGTTGCGGATCGCCGCCTTGGCAAAGGCGCCGAGGAAACCCTGCACATGCAGCGGCTTGCCGTTGGCGCTGTAGGGCGCGAGGAACACCTTGTGCCCCAGGCGATGGGCCAGCTCGATGAACGAGGCCAGCAACGGCGTCTCGAAGTAGCGGGTGAAGGCGTCCTGCACCAGCACGATGCTGCGCTCGCGCTGGGCCGGGGTCAGTTCGCGCAGGGCCGGCACGCTGGCCACCTGCACCCGGCAACGGGTCAGGGTGGCCTGGAAGTTGAAGCGGCTGATCAGCGGGCTGTCGACCATGCCGACCTGGTCCGCCAGCAGCTTGCTTACCCACTTCGAGCCCATCACCGCGTTGTACAGGCCCGGCGCGTGGGCCAGGTACGGAATGGTGAACTCCAGCGAACCGATCAGGTAATCACGCAGCGGGCGCTGGTAACGGCCGTGGTACAGCTCGAGGAAGCGCGAGCGGAAGTCCGGCACATTGACCTTGATCGGGCACTGCCCCGCGCAGGACTTGCACGCCAGGCAACCGGCCATGGCGTCATACACCTCGTGAGAAAAATCTTGCTGCCCCTGCTGTTGCGCACGGCTGTTGCGCAGCCGAGCCGGCAGCCCCTTGAGCCAGGAGGCCTTGCGCTGGGCGGCGGCCAGCACGTCGATGTTGGCCTCGCCCTGCAGGCGCAGCCATTCGCGGATCAACGAAGCGCGGCCCTTGGGCGAGTGCTGGCGTTCGCGGGTGGCCTTCCACGACGGGCACATGGCGTCGTTGGGGTCGTAGTTGTAGCAGGCGCCGTTGCCGTTGCAGTGCACGGCGCTGCCGAAGCTCTGCCACACGCGCTCGTCGATGCTGCGGTCCAGATCGCCACGCAGGGTCACGCCATCCACCGGGGTCAGGCCTTCGGCGCTGTCCGGCGGGGTGCAGATCTTGCCGGGGTTGAGCTGGTTGTGTGGGTCGAACGCGCCCTTGAGGCGCTGCAGCGCCGGGTACAGCTCACCGAAATACTCTGGCACATACTCCGAGCGCAGGCCCTTGCCGTGCTCGCCCCACAGCAGGCCGCCATAGCTTTTGGTCAGCGCCGCCACGGCATCGGAGATCGGCTTGACCAGGGCGGCCTGGGCCGGGTCCTTCATGTCCAGCGCCGGGCGCACGTGCAGCACGCCGGCATCGACGTGGCCGAACATGCCGTAGGCCAGGCCATAGCCATCGAGCAGCGCACGGAAGTCGGCAATGTAATCGGCCAGTTGCTCTGGTGGTACCGCGGTGTCCTCGACGAACGGCTGCGGGCGCACTTCGCCCTCGACGTTGCCCAGCAGCCCCACCGAGCGCTTGCGCATCACATAGACGCGGGTCACTGCCTCGGCGCCTTCAGCCAGGGTGTGGCCCAGGCGCTCGACACCCTTGTCGGCCTGCAGGTGCGCGACGAAGGCCTGGACCCGGGCATTGACCTCGTCCGGCTCGTCACCGCAGAACTCCACCAGGTTGATGCCCAGGGTCGGGCGCTCGGGGTCGGCCGGGAAGTATTCGGCGACGCTGTGCCAGACGATGTCCTTCATCGCCAGCATCAACACCTTGGAGTCGACGGTCTCGATCGACAGCGGCTTGTGCGCCATCAATGCATTGGCGTCGCGCAGGGCGTCCATGAAGCTGGTGTAGCGCACGTTGACCAGCACGGCGTACTTGGGGATCGGCAGCACGTTGAGCTTGGCCTCGACCACATAGCCCAGCGAGCCCTCGGCGCCGCACAGCACGCTGTTGAGGTTGAAGCGGCCCTGCTCGTCGCGCAGGTGCGCCAGGTCATAGCCGGTCAGGCAGCGGTTGAGCTTGGGGAAGGTGCTCTCGATCAGCTCACCCTGGGTTTCCTGGATCTCGCGGGCCATGCGGTAAACCTCGCCCACCCGCCCGGGGGCGGCGCAAGCCTGCGCCAGCGCCGCGTCGTCGATCGGCAGGCTGTGCAGGCGCTCGCCACCGAGCAGCACGCTGTGCAGCTCCAGCACGTGGTCGCGGGTCTTGCCGTAGGTGCAGCTGCCCTGGCCGCTGGCGTCGGTGTTGATCATGCCGCCCACGGTGGCGCGGTTGGAGGTGGACAGCTCGGGGGCGAAGAACAGCCCGTGGGGCTTGAGCGCGGCGTTGAGCTGGTCCTTGACCGTGCCGGCCTGCACCCGCACCCAGCGCTCCTCGACGTTGATTTCGAGGATCTTGTTCATGTGCCGCGAGAGATCGACGACGATACCGTCGGTCAACGACTGGCCGTTGGTACCGGTACCACCACCGCGCGGGGTGAGCTTAATGGCATGAAAGCGCGGTTCGGCCATCAGCGTGGCGACCCGCACCACATCGTCGGCGTCCAGCGGGAACACCGCCGCCTGGGGCAGGCGCTGGTAGATCGAGTTGTCGGTGGCCAGCACGGTACGGGTGCCGTAGTCGGCACTGATCTGGCCACGGAAGCCATTGTTCTTCAGGGCTTCGAGGAATTCGGGGTAGTTGGCGGCAGGCGCACGGGGCAGCAGCTGGGCGATCATCGATGGATGCCTCTTTGATATCGGCTAATTCACGGAAATCCTGTCATCGCGGTATGGATTTAACATGAGCGGATGACGAATGCGCCAATGTTCCTGTAGTTTCGCGCCAGGGGCAAACGGATATTCCTGCCGCTATCAATGAGTTTTATGAATGAATTACCGCCACCTCACCCCGTCGATGTCGCTGCTGCTGGCATTCGAAGCCGCCGCCCGACATGAAAGCTACACCCGCGCCGCCGCGGAGCTTTCGCTGACGCAAAGCGCGGTGAGCCGGCAAGTGCAGGCGCTGGAGCAGCAACTGGGGCTTACCCTGTTCCGCCGCGAGGGCCGCCAGGTGCAACTGACCGACGTCGGCCGCCTGTACCAGCGCGAGCTGAGCGAGGCGCTGGGGCGCATCCGCAGCGCCACCTTGCAGGCGCTGGCCTATCAGTCCGGGGTCGGCACCCTGCGCCTGGCCACCCTGCCGACCTTCGGCTCGAAATGGCTGCTGCCACGCCTGCATGCGTTCTACAGCGCCCACCCGGGGATGCTGGTGCATATTCATTCACGTATCGAAGCGATCAATTTCGACACCAGCGAGATCGACGCCGCCATCGGCGTGGCCAGCCACGACTTGCCGGGGCTGATCTGCCATCGCCTGCATGCCGAGGAGCTGGTGGTGATCCTGCCGCCCGAGGCCGCTGGCGAAGAGGCTGGCTGGAGCCCGGCGCGCATCAGCGGGCAAGTGCTGTTGAATGTCGCCAATAATCCACATGCCTGGGGCGAATGGTTCTCCCATCACGCCCTGCCCCACCGCGCGATGCGCCTGGGGCCGAGCTTCGAGCTGACCTCACACCTGATCCAGGCCGTGCGCGCCGGGATTGGCATCGGCCTGGTGCCGCGCATTCTGGTGCAGGAAGAGCTGGCCAGTGGCGAGCTGTTCAGCCCGGGGGAGCCGTTTGCCAGCCAACGCAGTTATTACTTGATCTATCCGCCGCGCAACGAGGCTTTGCCTTCGTTAAGAGCGTTTCGCAGCTGGTTGCTCGAACAGATCTGAAGGCCTCATCGCCGGCAAGCCGGCTCCCACAATTGACGGTGATCGCTGTCACTGTGGGAGCCGGCTTGCCGGCGATGAGGCCGGAACAGGCAACAAAAAACCCGATGCCAGTCGCCCGGCATCGGGTTTCTTGAATCAGCCTCAGCGCTTACTTGGCAACCGTGCCAGCCGCACCGTTGGCCTGCGAGCCACGCTTGCTCTTGAGCATGTAGGCCACATACATCACCACCAGCCATACCGGCATCGCATACACCGACACCTGGATGCCCGGGATCTGCAGCATGATGCCCAGGATCAGCACCACGAACGCCAGCACCACATAGTTGCCGTAGGGGTACCACAGCGCCTTGAACAGCGGCTTCTGGCCAGTACGGTCGAGGTGTTGACGGAACTTCAGGTGCGAGTAGCTGATCATCGCCCAGTTGATGACCAGGGTCGCCACCACCAGCGACATCAACAGCTCCAGGGCATTCTGCGGCATCCAGTAGTTGAGCAGCACCGCGATCAGGGTCACGGCCGCCGACACCAGGATCGAACGTACCGGCACGCCGCGCTTGTCCACCTTGGCCAGCGCCGCCGGGGCATCGCCCTGCTCGGCCATGCCCAGGAGCATACGGGCGTTGCAGTAGGTACCGCTGTTGTACACCGACAATGCAGCGGTCAGCACCACGAAGTTCAGCAGATGCGCGGCCACGTCACTGCCCAGCAGCGAGAACACCTGGACGAACGGGCTGCTGCCATAGCTGCCACCGGAGGCGTCGATGCTGGCGACCAGGGTGTCCCACGGCGTCAGCGACAGCAGTACCACCAGTGCACCGACGTAGAAGATCAGGATGCGGTAGATGACCTGGTTGATGGCCTTGGGGATCACGGTCTTCGGCTTGTCGGCCTCTGCAGCGGTGAAGCCGAGCATTTCCAGGCCACCGAAGGAGAACATGATGAACGCCAGGGCCATCACCAGGCCGCTGACCCCATTGGGGAAGAAGCCGCCATGGGCCCACAGGTTGGTGACCGTGGCCTCAGGGCCGCCGCTACCGCTGGTCAGCAGGTAGGCACCCAGGCCGATCATGCCGACGATGGCAGCCACCTTGATGATGGCGAACCAGAACTCGGCCTCGCCGAAGAACTTCACGTTCATCAGGTTGATGGCGTTGATCAGCAGGAAGAACCCTGCCGCGGTGACCCAGGTCGGGATCTCCGGCCACCAGTAATGGACGTACTTGCCCACCGCCGACAGTTCCGACATGCCGACCAGGATGTACAGCACCCAGCAGTTCCAGCCCGACAGGAAGCCGGCGAAACCGCCCCAGTACTTGTGCGCGAAGTGGCTGAAGGAGCCGGCCACCGGCTCCTCGACGATCATCTCGCCCAGCTGGCGCATGATCATGAAGGCAATGAAGCCGCAGATGGCGTAGCCGAGGATCATCGACGGACCCGCGGATTTCATCACGCCGGCCGAGCCGAGGAACAATCCGGTGCCGATGGCGCCGCCCAGGGCGATCAGCTGGATATGGCGATTCTTCAAGCCACGCTTGAGTTCGCCGGACTGTGAGGTATGTCCACTCATGAACGAAGTCACCTGCTTGTTTTTATCTGTGACGGAATCGGACCCACCGCGCTCGTGGCGCAGCGGAATGGGCAAGGTGGTTACCTTGGGTTCTTGGACGGGCCTGTCGCGGTGGGCACGGGGCCCAGGGCGAATCAACCGGGTGTCAGCAAGAGTGCGCGGTACGCAAGGGGGTCACAGGTAAAACGCGGCGCATTGTATACCCCTGCAAACGCGCAGGCGTCAACGCGTTGCATCGTTTCCTGTGGAAAAAACGCAGCGGTCCTGGGGTGAAGGCCTGAAAAGGCGGAGTGATCGGCGTACATGGCGCCTCCATTTGTTGTTCTGTAACCGGGCTCTGTGGCCAGGCGTTGCACACGGCAATGGCGCTATATCAACGTGTGGGCGGGGTTTGGACAAGGGGGCGGATCGAGGGCGGAAGGCTCTGGAATGGCGGATGCGGCAAGTTCTGTTTACAGCGGTAGGAAAAATCTGGTTTGGCCGGGAATTTTGCCACGATTCGTATAGATTTCTTTACATGGCGGTTCGAAAACTTTCCAAAACCTAAAAAAATTTCTTTTGAATCAGCTATTTGTGCAGCGTAAGCCCTCACACCTGTAGGGTCGGCCTTGTGCCGCGAAAGGGCTGCACAGCAGCCCCGGGATCTCAAGTAGCCTCAAGATCGCAGGGGCCGCTTTGCGGCCTTTTCGCGGCACAAGGCCGCTCCTACAGGGGTCGCGTAGATTCGCCGGGCACAAAAAAGCCAGCCCGAAGGCTGGCTCTTTCACTGCAAGGGCCGATCAGCCACGCGGCTTGCCGCGACCACGGCCGGCCGGCTTGTCGCCGTCCGGGCGGGCGGGACGCTTGCGCATGTCGCTCGGGCGCTCGGCCACCGCGCTTCCACGGCTGCCCTTGCGCGGTGCAGCCTCTTCACGCGGCGCACGAGCCGGACGCTCGGCCTGACCTTCACCGGCCGGACGCAGGGTGCGCACACGCTCGCCACGGCCCAGCGGGCGGGTCGATTTGCGCTGCATGCGCTCCATCTTGTCCTTGGCCTTGAGGTTCAGCGTTGGCAGCGCAACCGGCTGCAGGCCCACTTCGGCGGCCAGGATGTCGATCTCACCCTGGCTCATTTCGCGCCAGCGGCCCATCGGCAGGTCGGAGTTGAGGAACACCGGGCCGAAGCGCACGCGCTTCAGGCGGCTGACCACAACGCCCTGGGACTCCCACAAGCGACGCACTTCACGGTTGCGGCCTTCCATCACCACGCAGTGGTACCAGTGGTTGAAGCCTTCACCGCCCGGGGCCTTCTGGATGTCGGTGAACTTGGCCGGGCCGTCCTCGAGCATCACGCCAGCCTTGAGGCGCTCGACCATGTCGTCGTCGACCTCACCGCGCACGCGCACGGCGTACTCGCGGTCCATCTCGTAGGACGGGTGCATCAGGCGGTTGGCCAGCTCACCGTCGGTGGTGAACAGCAGCAGGCCGGTGGTGTTGATGTCCAGGCGGCCGATGTTGATCCAGCGGCCCTCTTTAGGGCGCGGCAGGCGGTCGAACACGGTCGGGCGGCCTTCCGGGTCGTCACGGGTGCAGATTTCGCCATCGGGCTTGTTGTACATGATCACGCGGCGGGTCGCTTCGGCGGCCTCGACACGCTTGATCAGCTTGCCGTCGACGGTAATGGCGTCGTGCAGGTCGACGCGAAGGCCCAAGGTGGCCTCGACACCGTTGACCTTGATACGGCCCTGGCTGATCCAGGCCTCGACGTCACGACGCGAGCCCACGCCGATGCGCGCCAGCACTTTCTGCAGCTTTTCGCCGGACGGAGGGGTGGGTTGTTGGTCCTGCAGGTCTTGCTCACTCATCTGGGCACCTCCCGGTGTATTAGTGAAAGCGTTTTTTGGCGACGGATGCGCCAAAGGGGCGCGCATCATACGCGGTTCGACGCCCGAACGCACTGGAGGGTAGGGGTTTTTTCGAAGCTTTGGATCGTTTTCTGCCGAGTGACCTGCTTTACCTGTGCCGGCGAAGGGGCCGGCACAGGCTATACAAAACAATCAGGATTGCAGCTTATCCTCAGCCTCAGGAAACTGTTCTTCTTCGCGCAAATCATCGAAATCAGTCTTGAGCCCTTCTTCCATCGCATCCAGCTCCACCAGCAGCGTGCGGAAGCTGGTCTCATCCTTCGGCGGCGGCTCTTCGCCCTCCTCGCCCAAACTGGCATCGGCCAAGGCCTGAAGATGCGCAGGCACCGGCGCCTCGTCCGGGTCATCGGGCAGCGGTTCGGGCTCCAATTCACGCAGCTCAGCCAACGCCGGCAACTGGTCGAGGCTCTTTAGATTGAAGTGATCAAGAAACGCCTTGGTGGTGGCGAACATCGCCGGCCGCCCGGGCACCTCACGGTAACCGACGATGCGGATCCACTCGCGCTCCATCAAGGTCTTGATGATGTTGCTGTTCACCGCCACCCCCCGCACATCCTCGATCTCGCCGCGGGTGATGGGTTGGCGATAAGCAATCAGCGCAATGGTTTCAAGCAGGGCACGGGAATAGCGCTGCGGGCGCTCTTCCCATAGGCGGCCGACCCAGGGCGCATAGTTTTCGCGAATCTGCAGGCGGTAACCGGTGGCCACCTCCTTGAGCTCGAAGGCGCGGCCATTGCAAGACTTGCCGAGCACCTCCAGAGCTTTCTTGAAGACAGCCGGCGCCGGGCGCTCGCCCTCTTCGAACAGTTCGTACAGGCGTTCCAGGGATTGCGGCTTGCCCGAGGCTAGCAGGAAGGCCTCGATCAATGAGGCGAGTTCGCGGGGTTCGTTCAGGTTCATGGGGTCGTCAGGTCACTCTGCCCGGGCGCGGACGTGGATCGGGGCGAAAGCCTCATTTTGCACCAGTTCGATCAGCGATTCCTTCACCAGCTCAAGAATGGCCATGAAGGTCACCACCACCCCAAGCTTGCCTTCCTCGGCGGCGAACAGCTCGACGAAGGGGACGAACTCGCCCCCCTTGAGGCGTTCGAGCACCTGGCTCATGCGCTCGCGGGTGGACAGTGTCTCGCGGGTGATCTGGTGGCTTTCGAACAGGTCGTTGCGGCGCATGACCTCGGCCATGGACAACAGGATCTCTTCCAGGGCCACGTCGGGCAGCAGCTTGCGCACCTTGGCCTGCGGCGCATCCAGCTGCGGCACTACAACCTCGCGGCCCACCCGTGGCAACTCATCGATACCCTCGGCGGCAGCCTTGAAGCGCTCGTACTCCTGCAGCCGGCGGATCAGCTCGGCGCGCGGGTCGCCCTCTTCCTCCTCCACTTCGGTGGAGCGCGGCAGCAGCATGCGCGACTTGATCTCGGCCAGCATCGCGGCCATCACCAGGTACTCGGCGGCCAGCTCCAGGCGCACGTTCTTCATCAGCTCGACATAGCTCATGTACTGGCGGGTGATTTCCGCCACCGGGATATCGAGGATGTCGACGTTCTGCTTGCGGATCAGGTACAGCAGCAGGTCCAACGGGCCTTCGAAGGCTTCGAGGAAGACTTCCAGGGCGTCCGGCGGGATGTACAGATCGACTGGCAGTTCGGTCAGGGCTTCGCCATAGACCAGGGCCAACTGCAGCTGGAAAGGCGTCTCGGCCTCGCTGGCCGGCGCCTCGGGCGCGTCCACCTGGCTCACGCGTTGGCCAGGAACGGGGTGGGGTCGCCGCAGCCTTCGCGAATCAGCTCGGGCTCATCGCCCGACAGGTCGATGATGGTGGACGCTTTCAGGTCACCGAAACCGCCATCAATCACCAGGTCGACACGGTGTTCCAGCCGTCCACGGATCTCATAGGGGTCGGTCATCGGCTCGCTATCGCCCGGCAGGATCAGGCTCACGCTCATCAACGGCTCACCCAACTCGGCCAGCAGCGCCAGGGTGATGGCATGGTCCGGCACACGCAGGCCGATGGTGCGGCGCTTCTCGTGCAGCAACAGGCGCGGTACCTCGCGGGTGCCGTTGAGGATGAAGGTATAAGGCCCCGGCACATGGGCCTTGAGCAGGCGGAAAGTGCCGGTATCGACCTTGGCATACAGCCCCAGCTGCGACATGTCGCAACACATCAGGGTGAAGTTGTGCGACTTGTCCAGGCCGCGCAGGCGACGCACCCGCTCGATCGCCGCCTTGTCGCCGATCTGGCAACCCAGGGCGTAGGCCGAATCGGTCGGGTAAACCACCACGCCGCCCTTGCGGATGATCTCCACCGCCTGGCGGATCAAACGGGGTTGCGGGTTCTCCGGATGAATCTGGAAAAATTGGCTCACGAAGTCGTCCTGTTCATACCGCCATAGGCTGTTCATGTCGGAATCGGCGCCACAGGGGTGGCAGGTCCTCAGGCAATGGCCGGTAGGCACCGATCTCGCCCCAGGTGCCGGGGCCGTGGAAATCACTGCCAGCGCTTGCCAGCAGGCCGAACTCACGGGTGAGGATGGACATCGTCCCCACCTGCTCGGGCGGCATCATCCCATTGACCACTTCCAGTGCCTGCCCACCTGCCTGAATATAGTCGGCAATCAGCCGTCTGCGCTTGCTGCGGGTCAGTTCGTAGTGCATGGGATGGGCCAGGCTCACCCACGCATTGGACTCGCGCAGGGTGGCAACGGTTTCCTCGAGCGTCGGCCAGTGCAGTTTGACGTCACCCAGCTTGCCGGCGCCCAGCCACTTGCGAAACGCTTCGCCACGGTCCTTGACGAAGCCTGCGCGCACCATGAACTCGGCAAAATGCGGGCGCGCCGGGGCGTTGCCGCTGTCGCCCAGCTCCTGCTGCACCGCCCGCGCACCTTCGAGCGCCCCGGGCATGCCCTTGGCGGCCAGCTTGCGATCGATCTCTTCGGCGCGCAGCCAGCGGCCACGGTGAAGGTTTTCGATAGCTTCGAGCAAGGGTGGTGCATCGAGGGAGAAGTCGTAACCCAATACATGGATGGTCGCGCCACCCCAGGTACACGAAAGCTCCACGCCACTGACCCAGTGCATGCCATTGTCGAGGCAGGCCTGGCGGGCCTCGGGCAGCCCCTCGAGGGTGTCGTGGTCGGTGAGCGACAAGGTCCGCACCCCATGCTCATGGGCCCGGGCGACCAGTGCCGTGGGCGACAGGGCGCCGTCGGAGGCCGTGCTGTGACAGTGCAGATCAACATTCATGGTGGAGCGCTTTCGCTGGAATCGATGTTTGTTATTATGCCGTCACATCCCGCTTCTGGCTGCCACTGTGAAACAATTCATCGATTTCATCCCGCTGCTGCTGTTCTTCGTCGTCTACAAACTGGACCCACGCCCGGTCGAATTCGCCGGTCACAGCTTTGAATTCGGCGGTATCTACAGCGCCACGGCGATGCTTATCCTCAGTTCGCTGGTGGTCTACGGCGCCCTGTTCCTGCGCCACCGCAAGCTTGAGAAGGGCCAGTTGCTGACCCTGGTCGCCTGCCTGGTGTTCGGCGGCCTGACCCTGGCCTTCCACAGCGAAACCTTCCTCAAATGGAAGGCGCCGGTGGTCAACTGGCTGTTCGCCCTGGCCTTCGCCGGCAGCCACTTCATCGGTGACCGGGTGCTGATCAAGCGCATCATGGGCCATGCCCTGACACTTCCAGAAACAGTCTGGACTCGCCTGAACCTGGCGTGGATTGCCTTCTTCCTCGTCTGCGGTGCCGCCAACCTGTTCGTCGCCTTCACCTTCCAGGACTTCTGGGTCGACTTCAAAGTGTTCGGCAGCCTGGGCATGACCGTGATTTTCCTGGTGGCCCAGGGTGTGTATCTCTCACGCCACCTGCACGACACCGACCCCTCAATTTCCAAACCCAAGGACTGACATGCTCTACGCCATCATCGCCAGCGACGTCGCGAACTCCCTGGAAAAACGCCTGGCCGCCCGCCCCGCCCACATCGAGCGCCTGCAGCAGCTCAAGGCCGAAGGCCGTGTGGTACTGGCCGGCCCGCACCCGGCCATCGACAGCAACGACCCAGGTGAAGCCGGCTTCAGCGGCAGCCTGATCGTCGCCGAGTTCGAGTCGCTGGTCGCCGCCCAGGCCTGGGCCGACGCCGACCCGTACATTGCCGCCGGCGTCTACGACAAGGTCGTGGTCAAGCCGTTCAAGCAAGTCCTGCCCTGACCGCACCACGGCGGCAGGCCACGCGCATGCCGCCGCTCATCAATTGCGACGACCGGCCGACAACCTCCTGAACCGACAAGAATCAGGAGTTCCAATGCGTCAAGGTCCGATGTCCGTGCTGCTTTGCCTGTTGCTGCTATCCCCTTTCGCCACGGCCGAACAGCCGTTGTCGCTGGAAGCCGGGGCGCGGATCACCGAGCTGCAGCAGCGCCTGGAAGAGAGCGAGAAACAACGCAGCCTGCTGGCCCAGCAGATGCAGAGCCAGGACAGCGAACGCGAGAGCGCCCAGTTGAGCCGCCTGCGCCAGGACAACCAGCGCCTGAAGCTGGCCATCAAGGAGCTGCAGGCCGCGGCCAATCCTGTGCAACGCCTGCTGACCGACCAGCAGCAATGGTTCCTGATCGGTTCGGCCGTTGCACTGTTTTCGGTAGTCTGCGGTATCTTAGCCAGCGGCGGTCACAGACGACGCCGGCAATGGTTGAATTGAGTGAGACATGAGCGAGCTGTTACTGATTGATGATGACCAGGAACTGTGCGAGCTGCTTGGCAGCTGGCTGACCCAGGAAGGGTTTGAGGTGCGCGCCTGCCACGATGGCCTGAGTGCGCGCCAGGCCCTGGCCGCCCACGCTCCGGCAGCGGTGGTACTGGACGTGATGCTGCCCGATGGCAGCGGCCTGGAACTGCTCAAGCAGCTGCGCAACGAACACGCCGACCTGCCGGTGCTGATGCTCTCGGCCCGTGGCGAGCCGCTGGACCGCATCCTTGGCCTGGAGCTCGGCGCCGACGACTACCTGGCCAAACCCTGCGATCCTCGCGAACTCACCGCCCGCCTGCGCGCCGTGCTGCGCCGCAGCCACCCCAGCGCGCCCACCTCGCAGATCGAGGTCGGCGACATGGTGTTCAGCCCGGTACGCGGCGTGGTCAGCATCGACCAGCGCGAGATGACCCTGACGCTGTCCGAGAGCCGCATCCTCGAAGCCCTGCTGCGCCAGCCCGGTGAACCGCTGGACAAGCAGGAGCTGGCGCAGATCGGCCTGGGCCGCAAGCTCACCCTCTATGACCGCAGCCTGGACATGCATGTCAGCAACCTGCGCAAGAAGATCGGCCCCCACGCCGACGGCCGCCCGCGCATCGTCGCGCTGCGTAGCCGGGGTTACTACTACAGCCTGTGAAAGCTATCGCTCCCCTGTAGGAGCGGCCTTGTGCCGCGAACGGGCTGCAGAGCAGCCCCGGCGATTTCACTGTTGATCGAAAACCTGGGGCTGCTGCGCAGCCCTTTCCGGCCGGTCCGGCGCCCCGGCAAGGCCGCTCCTACAGGGGACGACGCAACTTTACGCTGTCTTTACCCTCACCTGACCGCCCTTGACCTTGATCTCCCTAGACTGGGCTCATCCGGTAACCACCGGCCCCTGAAAGGAGAGACACCATGCGCAAGACCCTTATCGCCCTGATGTTCGCCGCCGCCCTGCCGACCGTGGCCATGGCCATGCCTGAAGGCGGCCCGCGCCACGACGGCCCGCATCATCGCGGTGACGCGCCTTTCGCCCAGCTGGACCTGAGCCGCGATCAACGCCAGCAGATCGGCAAGCTGATGGGCGAGCAGATGCAGCAGCGCCGCGACATCACCGAGCGCTACATGAACAAGCTGCCGGCCGCCGAGCAGAAGGCCATGAAGGATGAAATCAAGGCCAGCCACGACAAGACCGAAGGCCAGATCCGCGCCCTGCTCAAGCCGGACCAGCAGAAGAAGTTCGACGAACTGCAGAAGGAACGTGCAGCGCGCAAGGCCGAATGGCAGGAGTTCCAGGCCTGGAAAGCTGAAAAAGGCAGCAAGGCCCAGTAAGCTGTCCACCCCATGCCCGGCCCGCTCAGAAGCGGGCCGGGCTTTTGCCATTTCGCGGAGGTGCTCGTCTTGCGTTCACTGTTCTGGCGCATCCTGGCCAGCTTCTGGCTGGCCATCGCCCTGGTCGCCGGCCTGTCGATCCTGCTGGGCCACATGCTCAACCAGGACACCTGGATCCTCAGCCGCCACCCCGGCCTGAACACCCTGGCCAGCCGCTGGGTGCAGCATTACGAACAGGAAGGCCTGGAATCGTCGCAACGCTTCCTTGAGCGGCGCAAGCAGCGCTACAAGATCGACGTGCAGGTGCTCGACGACAGCGGCGATGCCGTGGTGCCCGGCACCTTCCCGCGCCGCGCCGCCGCCTTCGAAGCGCGCCAGCACAACGACGAACGCCGCCTGCCCTGGCGCCGCCTGACCGAGGAATACACCAGCCCCACCAGCGGCGAGACCTACCTGCTGATCTACCGCATCCCCCACCCGGAGCTGGCCGCCTGGCACCGCGAGAGCCTGATCTGGCCGCTCAGCGCGCTGGGCATCGCGCTGGTGGTGCTGACCCTGTTCAGCCTGCTGGTGACCCTGTCGATCACCCGCCCGCTGAGCCGCCTGCGCGGTGCGGTGCATGACCTGGGGCAGACCAGCTACCAGCAGAACAGCCTGGCGCGCCTGGCCGTGCGCCGCGACGAGTTCGGCGTGCTGGCCAATGACTTCAACAAGATGGGCGCGCGCCTGCAAAGCCTGATCGGCAGCCAGCGCCAGTTGCTGCGCGATGTGTCCCACGAATTGCGCTCGCCCCTGGCGCGCCTGCGCATCGCCCTGGCCCTGGCCGAACGCGCCGAGCCCGAACAGCGCCAGGCCCTGTGGCCACGGCTGACCCGCGAGTGCGACCGCCTGGAAGACCTGATCAGTGAAATTCTGGTGCTGGCCCGGGTCGACGCCGAGCAGGCGCATGCCGAGCCTGTGGACCTCAATGCCGTGCTGGGTGGCGTGCGCAAGGACGCCCAGTTGGCGGCGCCGGATCAGGAGGTGCGCCTGCAGATGCAGCCGGGGTTGACCCTGCAAGGCTGGCCGACCTTGATCGAGCGGGCGGTGGACAACCTGCTGCGCAATGCCCTGCGCTTCAACCCCCTGGGGCAACCGATCGAAATTGATGCCCAGCGTGAACAGGAGCGCATCGTGTTGAGCGTGCGTGACCATGGGCCGGGGGTGGCAGAGGAACATCTGGCGCAACTGGGCGAGCCGTTCTTCCGCGCACCGGGGCAGGAAGCGCCGGGGCATGGGCTGGGGTTGGCGATCGCGCGCAAGGCGGCGGAGCGCCATGGCGGCCGCCTGACGCTTGCGAATCATCCGCAGGGTGGGTTCGTGGCGACGCTGGAGTTGCCCTGTGAGGTCAGCGCTGGCTGACAGGTTTTAGGGCTGCTTTGCAGCCCTTTTCGCGGCACAAGGCCGCTCCTACAGAAGATCTCGGTTTCCTGTAGGAGCGGCCTTGTGCCGCGAAAAGGGCCGCAAAGCGGCCCCACTCGATCACTCGCCCCAGGCGCTGACGTACTCGGCAGTTTCCAGGATCGGCGCGGTGCGTGGCTCGGCCATTGGCGTGCCGACGTACAGGTAACCGATCAGCTCTTCGTTCTCGGCCAACCCCAGCCCCTTGTGCACATGGGCATCGAAGGCCATGTCGCCGGTGCGCCATACCGCGCCGATCCCCTGGGCATGCGCCGCGATCAGGATCCCGTGGGCCGCACAACCAGCGGCCAGGCGCTGCTCGATCTTCGGCACCTTGAAGTGATCCTGCAGCTTGGCGATCACCACGATCAGCAGCGGCGCGCGCAGCGGCATGGCGCGCGCCTTGTCCAGCGCGGCCTGGGTGGCATCGCCCTTGGCCTGTACCGCTTCGGCGAACAGCTCGCCGAGCTTCTCGCGGCCCTGCCCTTCGATGGTCAGGAAGCGCCAGGGCCGCAGCTGGCCATGGTCCGGCGCACGCAGGGCGGCCTGGAACAGCGCCTCGCGTTGGGCGGCGTTAGGCGCGGGGTCGGTCAGGCGTGGCACGGAAACACGGTTGAGCAATGCGTCGAGAGCCTCCATCGGCTTCCCTCCTGGCAAGTTGAAAGTGCCGCCATTCTCGGCGGCAAGCCGCCCAGCTGCAAGCCGCTAGCCGTAAGTGGCAAGAAAAAGCGGCCCCATGTACCGACCCCTACGCTTGCCGCTTGCAGCTTGCAGCTTGTGCCTTGAGAATGGCGCCCTTTCCGTTGCGACTCAGGGCAGATCACATGGCGTTGCCGACCTTAAGGATCATTGGTTTCATCATCGGCATCTTCCTGATCACCCTGGCGGTGAGCATGGTGGTGCCCATGGCGACCCTGGTGATCTTCGAACGCACCGGCGACATGCCGTCGTTCCTCTGGTCGAGCCTGATCACCTTCCTCGCCGGGCTCGGCCTGGTACTGCCCGGCCGCCCCGAACACGTGCACCTGCGCCCGCGCGACATGTACCTGCTGACCGTCAGCAGCTGGCTGGTGGTGTGCGTGTTCGCCGCCTTGCCGTTCCTGCTCACCCAGCACATCAGCTACACCGATGCCTTCTTCGAGAGCATGTCGGGCATTACCGCCACCGGCGCCACGGTGCTCAGCGGGCTGGACAGCATGTCACCCGGCATCCTGATGTGGCGTTCGATGCTGCACTGGCTGGGGGGCATCGGCTTCATCGGCATGGCGGTGGCGATCCTGCCGCTGCTGCGCATCGGTGGCATGCGCCTGTTCCAGACCGAGTCGTCCGACCGTTCGGAAAAGGTCATGCCGCGCTCGCACATGGTCGCCAAGTCGATCGTCGGGGTGTACGTCGGCATCACCATATTCGGCAGCCTGGCGTTCTGGTGGGCGGGCATGGGCCTGTTCGATGCGATCAACCATGCCATGTCGGCGATTTCCACCGGCGGGTTCTCCACCTCCGACCAGTCCCTGGCCAAGTGGGACATCCCGGCCGTGCACTGGGTCGCGGTGGTGGTGATGATCCTCGGCAGCGTGCCGTTCACCCTGTACGTGGCCACCCTGCGCGGCCACCGCAAGGCGCTGATCAAGGACCAGCAGGTCCAGGGCCTGCTCGGCATGCTGGTGGCTACCTGGCTGGTGCTGGGCACCTGGTACTGGGCCACCACCGACCTGCACTGGCTCGACGCCCTGCGCCACGTGGCACTGAACGTCACCTCGGTGGTCACCACCACCGGTTTCGCCCTGGGCGACTACAGCCTGTGGGGCAACTTCTCGCTGATGCTGTTCTTCTACCTGGGCTTCGTCGGCGGGTGTTCGGGCTCGACCGCCGGTGGCATCAAGATCTTCCGTTTCCAGGTGGCCTACATCCTGCTCAAGGCCAACCTCAACCAGCTGATCCACCCACGCGCGGTGATCAAGCAGAAGTACAACGGCCACCGTCTCGACGAAGAGATCGTGCGTTCGATCCTGACCTTCTCGTTCTTCTTCGCCATCACCATCTGCATCATCGCCCTGCTGCTGTCGCTGCTGGGTGTCGACTGGATGACCGCACTGACCGGTGCCGCGGGCACCGTCTCGGGGGTTGGCCCAGGCCTGGGCGAGGTGATCGGCCCGGCCGGCAACTATGCCACGTTGCCGGATGCCGCCAAATGGATCCTGGCCGGCGGCATGCTGCTGGGCCGGCTGGAGATCATCACGGTGCTGGTGTTGTGCATGCCAGCGTTCTGGCGTCACTGACGGTCATGCGCGCGCGGTATTCGCTGGGGGTGGCATCGAACCAACGGCGAAACGCCCGATAGAAGTTGCTCGGATCGGCAAAGCCCAACAGGTAGGCGGTTTCCAGCAAGGTGGTACCCGGCTGGGCGAGGTACTGCTCGGCCAGTTCCCGGCGGGTGTCGTCGAGCAGAGTCTGGAAGCTGGTGCCCTCGTCCTGCAGGCGCCGCTGCAGGGTGCGCTGCGACAGGTGCAGGGCCTGGGCCACGGTGTCGCGCTTGGGCTCGCCTTGCGGCAGGATGCGGCACAGCACCTGGCGCACCCGGTGGGTGACCCGGCTTTCCGAGAAGCGCGCCAGGTACTCGCCGGCAAAACGGTCATGCAGTATGGCCATGGCTTCGTTGGCGGTGGGCAGTGGCGCCTCCATGTCGGCGCGCTCGAACACCAGCGCGTCATGGGCCGCACCGAATACCAGTGGCGCGTGGAACGCCACCTTGTACGGCTCGATATTCTTCGGCTGCGGGCCCTGGATCAACACCCGGCGCGGCTGGATCGGCCGCCCGCTGAGCCAGGTAGACAGGGCCAGGGCGCACGCCAGCGAGGCTTCCGCGCTATGCCGCGTGGGCGGTAAATGATCGCCATGCACGGTCAAGATCAGCGAATAACCTTCCGGCCCGAGGCGAAAGCTCAGGTCCGAGCTTTCGGCAATGATCCGCTGGTAACGCACCAGGCGCTCGAAACCTTCGGCCAGGGTGCGGCTGGACATCAGCGCATAACCGACCACATGGAACGAAGCCGGGCGCACCACCCGGGCCATGTTCAGGCCAATGGCTTCATTGCCGGACAGCTCGACCGCCAGCTGCCACAGCCGGGTCATGGCGTCCTGGGGGAAACGTGCATCGGGGTCTTCGAGGGACGCGAAATCCAGTCCCAGTTGCCTGAACATGGCCGGGCAGTCGAGCCCCTCGAGCTCAAGCGCCTTGACGATCCCTGATGCCCAGCTGGCTGAAGTGGTTCTCTCACTCATGACAGGCTTCTTGTGCTGACCGCTCCTGCGGTGAATCGAAAGGATACTCAATTGGCGCCAATTGTCACTGGCCCGCGCATCACGTGACTCTAGACTCGATTCAGGCTCCACGCCGTGTATCCTGTCATCAACAGCAGCTCCGGGAGCACAGCCATGACCAGCACAGCGCAGTTCCGCAGTTTTGCCGAGTTCTATCCCTATTACCTGGGGGAGCACAGTAACCCTACCTGCCGTCGCCTGCACTTCGTCGGCACCAGCCTGGTGATCGCCCTGCTCGCCTATACCGTCGCCAGCGGCAAGTGGTTGCTGCTGCTCGCCGTGCCCCTTGCCGGCTATGGCTTCGCCTGGGCCGGCCACTTCTTCTTCGAAAAGAACCGCCCGGCCACCTTCACCCACCCCTGGTACAGCCTGATCGGCGACTTCGCCATGTTCCGTGACATCCTGCTGGGCCGCCTCAGCCTCTGATAACGGCCCGCAAGGCCAGGATAGCGTCCCGACTGGCCACTGCCAGGGCTGCGGGCATGCCCAACACTGACGGCATGTCCCCGCCCGGAGCAGCCCAAGGCAATGAACCAGCAAGCCAGCTTCAACCATATGCGCGATGGCACCGCCCAGGACTGGGCGATCATCGCCGATGACTTCCGCGCCTATGCCCGCCAACTGCCGCGCCGCATCCTGGCGCACCTGCGCCTGCTCGACGGTGACTTCGGCGGCTTCCCCATCGACCGCCTCAGCCATTCGCTGCAAACCGCCAGCCGTGCCTGGCGTGACGGCCGCGACGAGGAGTATGTGGTCTGCGCGCTGCTGCATGACATCGGCGACACCCTGGGCAGCTACAACCACCCGGACATTGCCGCGGCGATCCTCAAGCCCTTCGTCAGCCCAGAGAACTTGTGGATGGTGGAGAAGCACGGGATCTTCCAGGGCTACTACTTCTTCCACCACCTGGGCATGGACCGCCACCTGCGCGACCAATTCAGCGCACACCCGCAGTACCAGCGGACCATCGATTTCTGTGCCCGCTACGATGCCGCCGCGTTCGACCCCGACTATGAAAGCCTGCCGCTGTCGTTTTTCGAGCCGATGCTCGAGCGGGTGTTCGCCCAGCCGAGGCAATCGCTCTACAAAGCGGCATTGCAAGAATCGGCCTGAGCGACCGCCCCATACGCTTCCTGTAGGAGCGGCCTTGTGCCGCAAAAGGGCTGCACAGCAGCCCCGGGTGCTCGATCCGCCGCAAAATTGCTGGGGCTGCGCTGCAGCCCTTTCGCGGCACAAGGCCGCTCCTACACAAGCGCCGCCAGGCGTCGCTCCATCTCCTGCGCCTGGGCATCGGCGAAGCGGTACAGCTCGATCTGCCCGTCCCAGTGCTCGATCAGCGCCGTGCACGATTCCACCCAGTCGCCGCAGTTGAGGTATTCCACCTCGCCAACCTTGCGGATTTCGGCATGGTGTATATGCCCGCACACCACACCCTGGAAACCGCGCCGAGTGCACTCGTGGGCAATCGCATCCTCGAAATCGCTGATGAAGCTCACCGCCCCCTTGACCTTGTGCTTGAGGTAGGCGGACAGCGACCAGTAGCCATAGCCATAGCGGGCGCGCCAGTGGTTGAGCCAGCGGTTGAGCACCAGGGTGAACTCGTAGGCGCGGTCGCCGAGGAACGCCAGCCAGCGGTGATAACGGGTGATTACGTCGAACTGGTCGCCGTGGATCACCAGCAGGCGCCGGCCATCGGCGGTGAGGTGCTCGGCTTCGTCCACCAGCTGGATGTTGCCGAGCATCAGTTTGGAATAGCGGCGCAGGAACTCGTCATGGTTGCCGGTGACGTAGATGACCTCGGTGCCGCGTTTGCTCATGGTCAGCAGGCGGCGAATCACGTTGGTGTGCGCCTGGGGCCAGTAGATGCCACTGCGCAGCTTCCAGCCATCGATGATGTCGCCGACCAGGTAGATGCGGTCGGCCTGATACCCCTTGAGAAAGTGCGACAGGTGTTCGGCCTGGCAATCCCGGGTGCCCAGGTGCACGTCGGAGATCCACAGGGTCCGTACACGCTGCTTGCGCGACGGGCGGACGGTTTCGGCATGGGTCATGGGCAGGCTCCGGCACTGTTTGCTGGAGACTGGCAGGCGCAGGTGACAGGTTGGTGGCAGGCCGATGACGACTGATCGCGCCTGGCCGGCGGACAGCCCGGTGCAGGGTGTACACTCTTGCCCTGCCCCATGAGGACCCACCATGACCACCGGCCCGCTGCTCTCACTGCGCCACTACCGGGACGAGTTGATCGCCCACAGCCACGAGCACCCGCAACTGGTGTTCGGCCTGCGCGGGCGGCTGGACTTCGAGGTGCAGGGCCAGGGTGCGCGGGTCGATCGCCAGGCCTTGATGGTGGTGCCTGCCGGCGCCCACCATACCTGCGGCAGCACCGCCGGCAGCCATTGCCTGGTGCTGGATGTGCCGGGCGAACATTGGCTCGGCGAGCAGCTGGGAGCACATGCCGATGCCAGCCGCCGCCTGCTCGACCGCCCCGGCGCGCTGGGCCTGGACAACCGCCAACAGCAGTTGGTGGACTGGCTGGCAACCAGCCCGGTGGACGACCCACTGATCGCCCGCCAGGGTGCCGTGCTGCTGCTGGCCAGCCTCAACCCGCAGACGGCCGCGCCGATAGCTGCCAGCAGCCGCCTGCCCTACGCAGCCTTCGACGCCCATATCGAACAGCATGCCGCCTACCCGCTACAGGTTGCCGACCTGGCGCGGCTGGCCGGGCTGTCCAGCGCCCGCCTGCATGCGCGCTTCACTGCCGAATGCGGCATGACACCGATGGACTACATTCGCCAGCGACGGCTGGTCATGGCCCGGCGGCTGCTGTGTGAGTCCCTGCTGCCAGTGGGCGAGATTGCCGCGCGGGTGGGATACGAGTCCCAGAGTGCCTTCAGCGCCGCAGTGATGCGGGCATTTGGCTGCACACCGTCGGCGTTGCGGCGAGAGCCTGGCGATAACTGACGCGAGGTTGGCGACAGACACCGGTATGTCGCGCCTTTACACTCACCGCCAAGACTTTCGCTGCCTGTTCCGGCCTCTTCGCGGGCAAGCCCGCTCCCACAATGAGTGACCTGTGGGAGCAGGCTTGCCCGCGAAGAGGCCGGAGCAGCTCAGCCCGAACTCAAGGGACCACCATGAACCACCGCACCGCCCTCGGCGCCCTGCACATCGGCGCGCTGTTCTTCGGCCTGACCGGCGTGTTCGGCAAGCTGGCCGCCAGCGCCAGCCCGTCGATCATCGTCTTCGGCCGCGCCGCCTTCGCCGTGCTCGCCCTGGGCCTCTTCGCCAGCCTGGCACGCCAGGCCTGGCAGCCGCTGGGCGGGCGCGACCTGCGCCGCCTGCTGTTGGGCGGCGTATTGCTGGCAGGGCATTGGGTGAGCTTCTTCGTCGCGGTCAAGGTCGCGGGCGTAGCCATTGCCACCCTGGGCTTTGCCAGCTTCCCGGCCTTCACGGTCATCCTTGAAGGCCTGTTGTTCCGTGAGCGTATCCGGCGCAACGAGGCTGTGCTGGTGGTGCTGGTGAGCATCGGCCTGGTGCTGGTCACCCCGGATTTCGACCTGGCCAGCGAGGCCACCGGCGGGCTGCTCTGGGCGCTGCTTTCGGGGTTGCTGTTCTCGCTGCTGTCACTGACCAACCGCGCAGGTTCCGGGCGCCTGCCGGCGGTGCAGGCGGCGCTGTGGCAGAACCTGGTGGTAAGCCTGTGCCTGCTGCCGTTTGCCGCCCCAGGGCTGACCAGCGTGGCGCCCATGGACTGGCTGTGGATCGCCCTGCTGGGGGTGTTCTGCACCGGCGTCGCCCACAGCCTGTTCGTCGCCAGCCTGGCCGTGATCAAGGCGCGCACTGCGGCGGTGGTGTTCGGCATGGAGCCGGTCTACGGCATCGCCGTGGCCTGGGTGGTATTCGCCGAAACCCCCACCCTGCGCATGCTGGCCGGCGGCGCGCTGATCATCTTCGCCATCGTGCTGTCCAGCCGCATGGCCGCCGAACAGCCGGTGAAACAACGCGCGGTGGTGGAGAGCGCCTGATCAGCGATCGTTGTGGCCCAGGTCGCGCTCAGGGTCGATCAGGTCGCGCAGCCGCTGTTTGAGCACCTTGGCTTCGGGGAAGCCGCCATCGGCCTTGCGCTCCCACAGCTGCACGCCGTCGCACGTGATGCGGAACACGCCACCGGTGCCCGGTGCCAACGCCACCTGGCCAAGCTCGTCGGCGAAGGTGCTGAGCAGCTCCTGGGCCAGCCAGGCGGCGCGCAGCAGCCATTGGCACTGGGTGCAGTAGGTAATGACGATCTGCGGTTTGCTGTCGGCCATGTCGGGCATCTCCAGAGGAAGGGCCGCTTATACTAGCGGTCTTTACCGCCGCTTTTGAGACTCACGATGCGCCGCCTGCTGTTATGCCTTTTGCTGACGCTCACTTCCCTCACCCTGTTCGCCGCCGAGGCTGCACGGCCGAAAGTCGGCCTGGTGTTGTCGGGCGGCGCCGCCCGCGGCCTGGCGCACATCGGCGTACTCAAGGCCCTGGAGGAACAGGGCGTGCGCATCGACGCCATCGCCGGCACCAGCATGGGCGCGGTGGTTGGCGGGCTGTATGCCTCGGGCTACAGCGTCGAGGAGCTGGAAAAACTGGCGACCACGCTGGACTGGCAGCAGGCGCTGTCCGATGCCCCGCCACGCGAGGACATCCCGTTCCGCCGCAAGCAGGATGACCGCGACTTCCTGGTCAAGCAGAAGCTGAGCTTTCGCGACGATGGCAGCCTGGGCCTGCCGCTGGGGGTGATCCAGGGCCAGAACCTGTCGCTGCTGCTGGAGAGCAAGCTGGCGCACACTGCCGACATCCGCGACTTCGACAAGCTGCCGATCCCCTTCCGCGCCGTGGCCACCGACATCACCACGGGTGAAAAAGTGGTGTTCCGCCGTGGCCACCTGCCCCAGGTAGTCCGCGCCAGCATGTCGATCCCGGCGGTGTTCGCGCCGGTGGAACTGGATGGCCGGCTGCTGGTGGACGGCGGCATGACCGACAACATCCCGCTGGACGTGGTGCGCGAGATGGGCGTGGACATCGCCATCGTGGTCGACATCGGCACCCCACTGCGCAACCGCAAGCAGCTGGCCACGGTGGTGGACGTGCTCAACCAGTCGATCACCCTGATGACCCGGCGCAACTCCGAGGAACAATTGGCCAGCCTGGCCCGCGACGACATTCTCGTGCAGCCACCGCTGGCCAGCTTCGGCGTCACCGACTTCGGCCGCGCCCGCGACATGATCGACGCCGGCTACCGCGCCACCCGCGCCCTTGACCCGCGCCTGGCGGCGCTACGCCAGGCCGACGGTGACGCCAGCCTGGCGGTGGCCCGCTCGCCCGGCCAGCGCACCCCGGTGATCACCGCGATCAAGGTGGAGAACGACTCCAAGGTCAGCGATGACGTGATCCGTTACTACATCCGCCAGCCGATCGGCGAGCCGCTGCAACTCGACCGGCTGCAGACCGACATGGGCACCTTGTACGGCCTGGACTATTTCGACCAGGTGCAATACCGCGTGGTGCACAAGGGCGATGCCAACACCCTGGTGATCAAGGCCCGCGGCCGGCGCGGCGGTACCGACTACCTGCGCCTGGGCCTGAACCTGTCCGATGACCTGCGCGGCGACAGCGCCTTCAACCTGGGCGCCAGCTACCGGGTCAACGGCATCAACCGCCTGGGCGCCGAGTGGCTCACCCGCGCCCAGATCGGCGACCAGCAGGAGCTGTATAGCGAGTTCTACCAGCCGCTGGACGTTGGCTCGCGCTACTTCATCGCCCCCTACCTGGACCTCGGTTCACAGAACGTCGAGGCCACGCTGGACAACGACCCGGTGGCCGAATACCGCCTGGAGCGCTACGGCTTTGGCCTGAACGTCGGGCGGCAGATCAGCACCTACGGCGAAGTACGCCTGGGCGTGGGCAAGGCCTGGGGCCAGGCCGAGGTGCGCATCGGCGACCAGAGCCTGCCCAAGGTCAGCTTCAACGAGGGTTTCTACGAGCTCAAGTACTCGTACGATACCTTCGACAATGTCTACTTCCCCCACAGCGGCGAAGAAATCGGCCTGACCGCGCGCAAGTACGACCAGTCACTGGATTCTGACCAGAACTACCGGCAGTGGTTGTTCAACCTGGACAAGGCCTTCAGCAGCGGGCCGAACACCCTGGTGCTGGGTGGGCGCTACGGGCGCACGCTGGATGATGCCGAAGTGGTGACCTCGAGCTTCGTGTTCGGTGGCGCCCGGCAGTTGTCGGGCTTTCGCCAGGATTCGATTTCCGGGCAGAACATGAGCCTGCTGCGCATGGTCTATTACCGCCGCCTGACACCGCGCGCCTACCTGCCACTGGACTTCCCGCTGTACGTGGGCGGGTCGCTGGAGCGCGGGCGGGCGTGGAACAACGACAATGAATTCGACAGTGGCTACATCAATGCCGCGAGTATCTTCCTCGGGCTGGAGACGCCGTTGGGCCCACTCAACCTGAGCTATGGGGCCAACGATGCGAATGAGCAGGCGGTGTACCTGAACCTGGGGCACACCTTCTAAGCTGCAAGCGGCAAGTGTGAAGCTGCAAGAAAAAAGCGGATCGCGTCAGTACGCAGATCCGCTTCTACTTGTGGCTTACCGCTTGACGCTTGCCGCTGCCGTCAAGATTTCTCGAGGTTGCCGAGAATCTTCGCATGCACCCGCATGCACACTTCCAGGTCGGCTTCGTCGACGCCGCTGAACAGCTCGACGCGCAAGGCATTGGCGATGGTCTCGATCTGCTCGATCAGGGGTTTGGCCGGTGGGCACAGCACGATCTTCTTCGCCCGACGATCTTCCACTACCGCCTGACGCCGCACCAGGCCCTGGCTTTCCAGGCTGTCGAGCAGGCGGGCCAGGGTCGGGCCTTCGACCCCGACGCTCTGGGCCAGCTCACGCTGGGTTGGCGCCTCGTCGAAACGCGCCAGGTGCAACAGCACCAACCAGCGCGCCTGGGAAAGATTGAGCCCGGCGAGGCGGCGGTCCAATTCGGCACGCCAGCCCCGGGACATCTGGGCCAGCTGCATGCCGAAGCGGTGTTGGTTGTCGGTCAGGGGCATAAGCAACTCAATGAATAGAACTAATTATTAGTCAGCTAACCATGCCCCAGCCCATGAGGCAAGGTTCAGCACCTGGGAAACAGCCGATAATCCTGCAATCGCCTGACAAAGGTCAGCGAATGGCACAAATGCCGGCAATCACAGCCCGAACTCCGACGCCAGCGCTGCCCGCACGCAATACAGCACACCTTCGGGAACGCGCGGGCCGAACAACGGCGCGACAGCCGAGACCGGCGGCAGCTCGCCCTCGCCATCGAGGAAGGCATCCTGCACCTCCATCATCAGCTCTTCGGGCAGGTCGAGCGCCTGCTCAAGGCTCAGTTCCTGGCGGCCGATGGCTTCTGCCAACAGGCTGTAGACGTTCTTCTCGCTGCAGTTGAGCTGGCCGGCGATCTGCGCCGGGGTCATGCCCGCGCGGGCCAGGCTGACCAGTTCGTGGCGCAGGTCGAGCACCACTTTCGATGCCTCGTCGGTGCCACCGGCGCCATTGAGCACTTCGAGGAAGGCCTGGCCGTAGCGCTCCAGTTTGCGTGCGCCGACGCCGCTGACCTGGGCCATGTCGCTGAGGCTGGTGGGCATGCTGCGCAGCATTTCCAACAGCGTCGAGTCGGGGAAGATGACGTAGGGCGGCACGCTGTGTTCTTCGGCCAGCTTGCGCCGCAGGGTACGCAGCGCTTCCCAGAGTTCGCGCTCCTCGGCCCTCACCAGCTGGCTGGCCGGGCTGCCGCCGCTGCTGCCGGACGACTTGGCCACGGTCTGCGGCTTGAGGTCGCGGCGCAGTTGCAGGTTCACCTCGCCACGCAGCAGCGGCCGGCAGCTGTCGGACAGGCGCAGGCCGCCATAGCCTTCGAGGTCGATGTCCACCAGGCCGCGTGCCACCAGCTGGCGGAACAACGAGCGCCATTCGGCCTCGGCCAGCGCCTTGCCGACGCCGTAAACCGAGAGCTTCTCGTGGCCGAAGTTGCGCACCTTTTCGTTGTCCTTGCCCAGCAGCACGTCGACCAGATGGCCGACGCCGTAACGCTGGCCGGTACGGAACACCGCCGACAGTGCTTGCCGGGCAGGCTCGGTGGCGTCCCAGGTCTGGATCTGGTCGACACAGTTGTCGCAGTGGCCACAGGGCTGCTCCAGCACTTCGTCGAAGTAGGCCAGCAGCGACTGGCGGCGGCAGCGGGTCTCTTCGCACAGCGCCAGCATGGCGTCGAGCTTGTGCTGCTCGATGCGCTTGTGGCGCTCGTCGCCTTCGGAGTTCTGCAGCATCTGCTTGAGCATCACCATGTCCTGCAGGCCGTAGGCCATCCAGGCGTCCGACGGCAGGCCATCACGGCCGGCGCGGCCGGTTTCCTGGTAGTAGGCCTCGAGCGACTTGGGCAGGTCGAGGTGGGCGACGAAGCGCACGTTGGGCTTGTCGATGCCCATGCCGAAGGCAATGGTGGCGACCATGATCAGCCCTTCCTCGTTGAGGAAGCGGTGCTGGTTGGCGGCGCGGGTTTCCGCTGCCAGCCCTGCGTGATAGGGCAACGCCGGGAAGCCCTGCTCGCAGAGGAAGGCCGCGGTTTCGTCGACTTTCTTGCGTGACAGACAGTAGACGATGCCGGCGTTGCCACGGCGCTCGGCGAGGAAGGCCATCAGCTGCTTGCGCGGCGCCTCCTTGGGCACGATGCGGTAGAAGATGTTCGGCCGGTCGAAGCTCGACAGGAAGCGCTCGGCGCCCTGCAGGTGCAGGCGCTGGACGATTTCCTCGCGGGTGCGCATGTCGGCGGTGGCGGTGAGGGCGATGCGCGGCACATGGGGGAACAGCTCGGCGAGCTGGCCCAGTTGCAGGTATTCGGGGCGGAAGTCGTGGCCCCATTGCGATACGCAGTGGGCTTCATCGATGGCGAACAGCGAAATGTCGAGGTCGCGCAAAAAGTCCAGCATGCGCGGCTGCACCAGGCGCTCGGGGGCCAGGTACAGCATCTTCACCTCGCCACGGCGCAGGCGCCCGGCCAGTTCGCGCTGCTGCTCGGCACTGAGCGATGAGTTGAGCGCTGCGGCCGCCACCCCCAGCTCGTCGAGCGTGGCGACCTGGTCGGCCATCAACGCGATCAGTGGCGAGACCACTACCGTCAGGCCCGGGCGCAGCAGCCCCGGCACCTGGAAGCACAGCGACTTGCCGCCGCCGGTGGGCATCAGCACCAGGGCGTCGCCGCCGTTGGCCACGCATTCGATGATCGCGGCCTGGCGCCCACGGAAACTGTCGTAACCGAAGACATCCTTGAGGACGCGCTGAGCCTGTTCGAGCATTTGCCACTCCAAAATCGCCGTACCATCCCGGACACAGGCTGGACAATAAATCCGCCGGGCACCGTACAAATGCGTAAGCGTTTTTTGCCGGATCGCCGCACAGGCCACCCAACATGAAAAGTGGCGGAGTATACCCGACTGGCTCGGCCCACGGCAGGCTGCGGTGACAGACGTTCCCTTTGCCCCGTGAACGCCGCAAGGTGCTAGAATTCGTTATCGTTTATTCCCCAAGGTAGCCCTGTAATGTCCTTCGCCGAGCAACTGACCCGCCTGCAAGCCTTCCTCGATGCCGATGAGCTGCACGAAGAAGCGCTGGACTACGTCGCCGCACACGGCTACCTGACCGCACTGTCGATCTGCTCGGAAGAGGTACCCGAGCGCGAATGGATCGACGCGCTGTTCGCTGAAGAGCCCCACTACACCAGCGACGCGCAGCGCACCGAAATCGAAGCCACGCTGGTCGCCCTCAAGGCCCATATCGCTCGCCAGCTGGCCAGCGAAGAGGAATTCGACCTGCCCTGCGAGCTGGACCTGACCGACGAGCCGGACGACTCCGACCTGCGCGGCTGGTGCATCGGTTTCATGGAGGGCGTGTTCCTGCGTGAAGAGGCCTGGTTCGACAACTCCGAGGATGAAGTCAGCGAAATGCTCCTGCCGATCATGGTCGGCTCGGGCTTGTTCGACGAGCAGCCGGAGTTCGCCGACATCGCCAGCAATGCCAACCTGCAGGACGACATGATCGTGCAGATCCCCGAAGCGCTGAGCGCGCTGTTCCTGCTGCAGCACGCACCGGACGAAAAACCTGCCGTACTCAAACCGCGCCGCCACTGATCAAGGTGGTGCGCTACCTGCTGCTGGCCGTCGGCTGGCTCAGCGTCGCGCTGGGGGTGGTGGGGATCTTCCTGCCGGTGCTGCCCACCACCCCTTTCCTGCTGCTGGCGGCGGCTTGTTTTGCCCGTAGCTCGCCGCGCTTCCACCATTGGTTGGTGAACCACCCGAAACTCGGGCCGTGGATCCGTGACTACCTCAGCGGCGAAGGCATCCCGCTCAAAGGCAAGGTGTATGCGATAGGCCTGATGTGGGCGAGCATCGGCCTGTCGTGCTACCTGGTGCCGCTGTTCTGGGCGCGGGCGTTCATGTTGACCAGCGCGGTGCTGGTCAGTGCCTGGATTCTCAAGCAGAAGACTTTGCGCAGGCCTGGTTGAACAAGACTGTCTCAAGCCAGAGCACAGCAACGATGATCGCCTCAAGGTTGGCGTGATCCATGTGGGAGCAACTGTCTTCAATTGCCTGTGCTGGCCTCATCGCTGGCAAGTCGCAGCGGCGAACCGCAGCTCCCCCAGGCACAGCGCACGCCTTGAGGATGCCGCTCCCACAAGGTGTACGCGTTCCCTGTGGGAGCCGGCTTGCCGGCGATGACGGTTATCCCGTCACGCCTCACACCGTATCCACCTTCAACGAATGGTCATTGAGCATCCCGTTGATGATGGTCGCCGTGTCATGCCCGGCCGCGATCACCCCACCGGCACCCGCCGTCACTCCATAATGCTGGGCCAGGTCGACCCCGGCCAGCTCGATGGTCTGGGTCGGCGCCGCTCCAGCAACGCTGCTCACCTCGATGGTCGACACCACATTGCTGCCCGTGCCGCTGACCTTGAAGTGCAGGTAGTCATCCAGCGAGGCACTGCTGGCGTTCTCGCCCTGCAGCAACTGCGACAGATCGAGGCGATCGGCGCCCGGAGTGAAATCGGTCACGGTGTCATGCCCGGTGTCGCCCTTCTGCCAGACGAAGGTGTCATTGCCGCTGCCGCCGGTCAGGGTGTCATCACCCGGGCCGCCAATGAGCGTGTCGTTGCCGCCGCCGCCCTTGAGCACATCATTGCCAGCGCCACCGTTGAGCACGTTGTCGCCGCCATTGCCGATCAAGGTGTCGTCGTAATCGGAGCCGATCAGGTTCTCTATGCTGGTCAGGGTATCCACGCCGGCACCGCCTGTGTTCTGCGCACCGACATTGCCCAGATCGACCACCACCCCGGCAGCGGCCTTGGCAAAACTGACCGTGTCGATGCCCTGCCCGCCGTCGAGCAGGTCATTGCCGGGCCCTGCGATCAGCAAGTCATTGCCGTCACCGCCATACAGGCTGTCATTGCCGGCCCCGGCCACCAGCACGTCATTTCCCGCCCCACCGTTTAGCGTATTGTCGCCAGCCCCGGCGAGCAGCACATCGTCCCCCCCCGTGCCCTCAAGGACATGACCTGCCTGGTAGGTGATATCCACGTTGCCGGTCGCCGTGCCGCCATGGTTGTCGCTGACACTGTAGGTGTCATGAACCACGTCGTTACTGGCGTTGCTGTAGTCCACCAGCAGGCTCAGCTTGTAGTTCTCGGCGGCCTTGCTGCTACCCAGGGCGTTCTCGGTGTTGACCAGATGGATGCTGTACACCCCGTCATGGCTGGCCGTGAAACTATGGCCATCGGCAATCGGCTGGTAACTGCCCGTGGCGTCCTTCCACTCCATCTGCAGATTGCCGGCCGGGCGGTCATGGTCAAGGGTGAGGGTCTCGCCCTTGCGCAAGGTGACGGTAAAGGTGTCCTCGTCGTTGGCGTTGCTGTTGCTGATCAACCCAAGGTAGCCCGCCACCACCAGTGCCGCAGTCATGCTGCCCGACTGGCTGGTGAACTCGTTGCGCGCCAGGTTGCGGAACTGGTTCTCGGTACGGTCCTTGGTACCGTCCATGTAAAGCGTCTGCGCTTGAACGCCCGGGGTGAAACCTGCGCCCTTGTCGGCAAAGCCTGTGTCGAAGGTGATGGGCGCCGCGCTCAGCCGATCGTGGTCGGCATCGCTGTCGTTGGCCAGCAGCGCTTCGGCCGGCAGGCTGATGCTGGTACCGCTGATATTGGTGATGATGTGGTCCGCACCGGCAATTGGTGCGTGATTGGCATTGATGTTCACCGTCAGGGTGGCAGTGCTGGTATCACCGTCGTTGTCGCTGGCAGTGAAGGTAAATTTCTCCACCTGCCCGCCATTGTCCTTGGGTGGTGTGTAGGTGAATTCACCGTTGTCCATGTTCACCAGCAGGGTGCCGCCCAGGCTGGTCTTGACGCTGAGGCTGTTGCTGACGGTATCGAACGACGCCTTGTCCGCCCCGCCACTGACCGTGTAGCCGCCTTGCCCACCGTTGGCTTTCGGGTCGTAGCCATAGGTGGTGCCGTCCACCAGCAGGGCCTTGATGAAGCCACCATCGGCACCAAAGTCGCCGCCACTCATCAGGCTGCCGGTGATCGGAGCCCCCTGCACCGTGCCCGAGAGCACCGCGCCGAGCTGGTTGAGGTCGGTCACCACCACCGACTGGGTATCGACATGGCTGCTGCCATCGTAGGCCAGCGGATCGAGATTGCCCTCGTTGACGCCATTGCCCAGGCCGACGGCGTACGACTTGATGCCGTTCTGGTCAAGGAAATTTTCCCAACTGGTTTCACGCACGGATGTCATGCCGTGGCCCGAGCTTGGCTCACCGTCGGAGAAGAAGTAACTGACATTCTGGGCACCGTCGAGCTTGCCGCTGGTGACAAACGCCTGCTGGGCCTTGGTGGCCGCCGAGTCGTAGTAGGTCGCGCCATCGGCGTGGAGCCCGGCAATCAGGTTCTTGGCCTCGCCGATCGACACCCACACCGGCGCTTGCTGAGTGGCCCCGCTGGAGAAGGTGACGATCTGCACCTTGATGTCGCCCATCGCGTCGTACTTGTCCAACAGCGTATTGATCGCCTGCTTGGCCAGGTCCAGCCGGCTCAGGCCATTCACACCGGAGTCCCAGGCCATGCTGCCGGAGACATCGATGACCAGCAGGATGTTGGAATCTACCTGGCCTGGGGTGATGCTGCGTACCGCGCACTCGGCCTTGGGCACGTCGTCGACGATGTTGATGGCAATGGTGCTGGTGACACTGTTGCCTTGGGCGTCGGTGGCCTTGTAGGTGAAATGCTCCACCACCGTATTGGCGCCATCGTTGGCGCCACCCGGGGTTTTCGGCGCAGAGGTCAGGGTGTAGGTGTAGGAGCCGTCAGCCTTGAGCAGCAACTGTCCGTACTGCCCTGTCGCATTGCTCTGCAGGCTGTAGGTCAAGGCGCCGAAGCCGCCGGTGACCGACCCGACCAGGCTGCCCGACGCGGTCTCGCCAGTCGACCCTGGGTCACTGCCCACGACGCTGCCGGCCGCCAGGTCATTGCCATCCTTGTGCAGGTCCAAGGCCTTTTCGTACACGGTGACGTCGTTGTCCTCGGACGCCATCAGCTTGCTGTCCTGCACACTGATGCGGATGGTGGTGGTGCTTTCGTCGCCGTCGGCGTCGCGGATGGTGTAGACGAAACTGTCGGCCGCCCAGGGCGGCAACACGCTGTTGGTGTTGGCGTGGTAGGTGGCATTGCCCTGGGCATCCAGGGTCAGGTAGCCGTACAGGCCGTCGATCTGGTCGCCCACATGGCCGCTGGCCGGGGTTGATGTGTCATGGCCGGCACGCACGCCCACCACATACTGGCCGTCGCCACGCACATCGGCGCCGATCACATCGTTGGCCAGCACATTACCGGCAACGTTGCCGCCCTGGCTGACATCGGCGAAGTCACAGTGGGCCTTGGGCACATCGTCGACGATGCTGATCACGATGGTGCTGGTGGTGGAGTTGCCCAGCGAATCCTTCACCTGGTAGGTGAAGCTCTCGGTGATCACGTTCGGGCCGTCGTTGACGTGAT
>NZ_BQHO01000008.1 GCF_021601385.1 Pseudomonas parasichuanensis
GAAGGAGTGGGGGCAACAGCAGCTGCGCTGGTAGACTTATCCACAGTTGCTGGTAACAAAATCAGCAATCCGCCCTGGGTCAAATTTCAATCGGCAGGGTGGGTCAATTTTCCATCAGCGCCAACACAGTTGTCCGCCATCAAGCACGAATTCGCCAAAACGACCCCAGTCGCGCAGCGTGGCGTTGAAACCGTGGCCGCCCATGTCGACTTTTCCAGGGACCAGCGCATGCCAGACACCATCCTGCTGCATGCCGTAACGGCTCCACAGGCGGCTTTCCAGATACTTGGCAATGGTCATGCCCGTGGCGTTTTCCAGTACGCGGCCCACCAACCAGGCACCCCCGGTGTTATAGGACCAGACTTCACCAGGCTTGACGCCTGGCTTGCGCTTGACCGAGCGCACCAGGTTGAGCACGCAGTCATAAGGCTCAGGCTTGGCCTCGCACTGCGTCATATGTGAGAAATCGGAGTCTTTGGAGGTGTAATCTTCGTTCCATTGCACGCCAGAGGTGTGCTGCATCAACTGGTGCAGGGTCACGTCCTGCCATTCGGAGCCTTTGAGTTCCGGAATGTAGACCGAGATCTTGTCGTCCACGGACTTGATCTTGCCTTCCTTCACTGCCATGCCGACCAACACGCTGACCACCGATTTGGCCACCGAGCGCGAGGTCCACAGGGTTTGCGATGTATTGCCCTTGCCATAGTACTCATAGGCAATCTTGCCGTCTTTGAGTACTAACAAACCGGTCACGCTCTGGCTGGCCAGGTAATCGGCAAGGCCGCGTTCCTTGCCTTCCAGGCTGTACTGCACGTCCTTGAGCGGTTTGCTCGCTGCCGGTAGCGGGAACGCTTTGGATTTATGTGTACTGAATACATCCCCGTCGTACATACGATACGTATTACGAAAACCCACCACACGGGTCTCTTGATCCCAACTGAGCATATCCTTGGGCGCCGGCAGCACCTTGTCGAACGGCCGCGGGCACTGCTCTAGGCCTGGCACGCCGCACGCGCCCTTGCTTTCGGCGGCCTGGGTCAGGCCGGAGGTAAGTGCCAGGGCCAGCAGGCTCAGGCCGGTGAACGACTTCTTTCTTGTTGTAGGTCGCATCGGTGGCTCCTCAAAGCGTGGAATTACGCTCGTTGGAGTGTCGGCAACTTGTATCACGCCGAAAAGCACAATAAATTTGCAGCCACTATTACAAAAACTAACAGCCAGGCCGCCATGAACCGTGATCGCTTGCCCCCGCTCAACGCCGTGCGTGCCTTCGAAGCCGCGGCGCGCCTGGGTAGCTACGTCGCCGCCTCGCAAGCGCTGCATGTGACCCAGCCGGCCATCGGCCGCCACGTGAAAAACCTTGAAGACTGGCTGGGTGTGCGCCTGCTTGAACGCTCATCGCGTGGCGTCAGCCTGACCTTGCAAGGCGCGCACTATTACAAGGCCGCCGCCGAAGCCCTGCAGATGCTCGCAGATGCAGGGGCACGCCTGGCCAAGCGCGGCGATGAGCGTTGGTTGCGCATCCTCTGCGGCCCGGCGTTCGCCTCACGCTGGCTGACGCCCCGAATCGAGATCCTGCACAGCCTGCGACCGGATCTGAAAATCGCCATCGAACCCAATTCAACCTTCAACAGCGTCGACGCGCGCCAGGCGGATCTGGCCATCGCCTACGGGTTGCCTGGCGAGCTCTCCGGCGTGCGCGAGGTGTTGATCCGCCCAGAAGTGTTTCCGGTTTGTGCGCCAGGCTACCGCGCACAACTGCCCGCGGGGCTGGAGGCTGAAGACCTGCCGGGCTGTCAGCTGATTCATGTGGACGACGGCACCTGGTGGAACAGCTGGTTCGCAGCCCTGGGCCTTCGCGTACGGGTCAAGGCGCAGACCTCGCATGTCAGCAACGACATTGTGCTGAACCTGGCCCAGCGTGGTCATGGCATCGCATTGGCCAATGAGGTGCTGGTTGGTCGGGAACTGCGCGAAGGCACACTGGTGCGCTGCGTGGCGCAGGCAGTGCCGCTGGAAAGCTATCAACTGCTGACCCCGGCACAAGCCCCCTCTTCCGATGCCCTTTGGTTCATGCAATGGCTAGCCACTACTCTGTGCGAACCTTATCCTGATAATTCGCAGTAACTTCGGCCAAAATCCACAATAATCGGCGATAACTCAACTAAATAAGCATTTAGTCGAGTTATCAACAAAGGACTTCGCCCGCCATGATCCCGCGCGACCAGCTCCACCAAGACGGCTACCTCCTCCTGCGCCAGGCGATCCCAGCCGACTGGCTGCAGGCCCTGCGCAGTACCTTCGACACCTGTAGCAAGCCCTCGGACCAATGGCCAATGCCGCGCGGCAATGACTGGCGCCATTCGCTGCTGGACACCGACCCGATGATCCAGCGGGTGTGCCGCCTGCCCCAGGTCCTGGCCGCCGTCGGCGAACTGATCGGCGAACGCTTCTTCCTTTCCCAGGTGGATGGCCGCGAGCCGCTGGCCGGTGGTGGTTACCAGCAACTGCACCGCGACCTGTCGGTGCACCGGCCGGGCGACATCGCCAACGCCCTGGCCTTCTTCGACGACTACGGCCCCCAGAACGGCGCCACCCGCCTCATTCCCGGCAGCCATCGCCCCGCCACCGACGCCCCGCCCTGCGACTTCAGCGACGAATCCGGGGTCGTGCAACTGTCTGGTGCGGCAGGCGACATCCTGGTGTTCGACGTCGACCTGGTGCATGCCGCCAGCCTGAACCACTCCGGCGCGCGTCGGCGCTCCATCCTGATCGGCTACTTCGCGGATGCGCTGTATGAAACCCATCTGCAAACGCTCGACCTGAGAAACATACGAATGGACACCAGCGAGCGGTTCAACCCTGCAGCCTTTGCCCCTTGGGTTCAGTCATGACGCCGGTCAAGCTGACCTTTGCGCGCTCGACTGGCCATTGCCTGCGACATTCGATTTAATCGTCTGCTGGACCCCTCAACACTCGAGGCTTTGCATGAAGCAGGTTTTCGCCCTATGTGTCAGCGTGTCG
Organism: Pseudomonas parasichuanensis; assembly: GCF_021601385.1. Lineage (GTDB taxonomy): Bacteria > Pseudomonadota > Gammaproteobacteria > Pseudomonadales > Pseudomonadaceae > Aquipseudomonas > Aquipseudomonas parasichuanensis. The sequence continues at coordinate 3,022 of NZ_BQHO01000008.1, forward strand.
CTACTCTCAGGCTGCGATGTCGCGATCAACACCAACGTACCCACCTCAAACGCATCGGCAGTCACGCTCTCCCAGCCAGACTCAGCGCAACAACAGCGGCTGGCAGCCGACACAGCGGCCGAATTCCTGTTGTTGCTGGATGCAGGACGAATCGACATGACCTGGCCGCCTGCTGGCTCGGCCCTCAAGGCAGCGACATCCGAGTCGAACTGGGTAAAAGGAATCCGCGGTTTGCGCGCGGGGCTTGGTGAGCTCAAGCAACGTGATCAGTTCCAGGTTGCGTTCACCAAACAGCTACCGGATGCGCCGCCCGGCCATTACGCAGCCGTTCAGAGCCAGTCGACGTTTGCAAACATTGTGGTCACCGAAGCCGTGCTGCTCAGCGAGGAAGCTGATCAATGGCGTGTGGTCGGCTACAACATCAGTAAAACCGTCGAAGTCTCCGCAGGGATTCGGCTCTTCTAGCGCAATAATCGACTCACCCCGCGAAGTGCCGATTCTGCACAGCGTCCAGGCCCAGGTTTTCGCGTAATGTCCGCCCTTCGTATTCACGTCTGAACAAGCCGACGCGCTGCAACTCGGGTATCACCCATTCAACGAAATCATCCAGCCCACCTGGTAAATGGGTGAACAACAGATTGAAACCATCCGCCGCACCCTCCTCGAACCAGGTCGCCATCTCATCGACAATCTGCTGGGGCGTGCCGACCATCAACCGGTGCCCACCCGCCCCCAGCTTGCGCAGCAGTTGCCCGGCCGTGGGCCGCTCCCGGCGAATCAAGTCCACCACCAATTGCTGACGGCTTTTGTGGCGCTCGGTCACAGGCAATGGGTCCGGCAACACCACCGGCGCATCCGGGGCCAGGCGCTCCAGATCGATGCCGATATCCAGCAGGAACGACAGCGCCTTGAGGGCCGCCTCCGGGTCCACCAAGGCTTGCAATTGCTCGTGCTTCTCCTGCGCCTCGCTGGCGGTGCGCCCGACCACGGGTGCCAGCCCGGGAAACACCTTCAGGGCCGTCGGCGCACGGCCAGCGTTGGCCAGGCGCTGGTGGATATCGTCGTAGAAGGCTCTGCCCTCCTCCAGGCTTTGCTGGGCGGTGAACACCAACTCGGCGCTGCGCGCCGCCAGCGCACGGCCTGCCGGCGAAGAGCCGGCCTGGGCAATCACCGGCCAGCCCTGCACCGGCCGAGGCGCGTTCAATGGCCCACGTACACGGAAGTGTTCGCCCTGATGGTCGAGCACACGCATGCGCTCTGGCTTAAGCCAGGTGCCCGACACCTTGTCCAACACAAACGCATCGTCCGCCCAGCTGTCCCACAACCCGGTCACCACATCGAAAAACTCTTCGGCGCGCGCATAACGGTCGGCATGCGGCAGATGCCCCGGCTGGTTGAAGTTCTCGCCGCCAATCAACGCCGTCACCAGGTTCCATCCGGCCCTGCCACCGGACAGATGATCGAGCGACGCGAACTTGCGGGCAATGTTGTACGGCTCGTTGAAGCTGGTGTTGGCGGTGGCGATCAGGCCGATATGCCGTGTCACCACGGCCAACGCCGGCAGCAAGGTCAGCGGGTCCCAGCGCAGGCTGTAGGCACTGCTGCGCAATACCCGAGGGTCCAGGTCCCCCACTGCCACGTTGTCATTGAGGAACAGCGCGTCGAAACGCCCCCGCTCCAACGTCTGGGCGTACTGCCGATAGCGCTCGAAGTTGATCGAGGCATCGGCATCCGCCTGCGGGTGGCGCCAGCTGCCGGCATGGGCGCCCGAACCGGACAGGAAAGCGCCCAGCCGCAGGCGTGCGTCACGCCTTGCCATGGTTAGGCTCCTGCGCAGGCGCGGCAAGTGCCTTGGTGCGCAGCAGTACGCGCACTGCCCCCCAGACCAGCACCAGGCTCACGGCCAGGAAGATCATCAGTGCCTGGTAGCCTTGCAGAAACGCGTCATGCACCCAACCTTGCAACACATCGCTGCCCTGCCCCAGGTGCTGGGCAAGCAATGCTGCGCCCTGCTCCGGCGAGGCCGCCGCCCGGGCCAGCCAGTCGGTCTGCGCAGGCAGCCCTGTGGCCCGCGACAACGCCTGCGCCGCCACTTCGCGGTAAAGCCCAGCCCCCACCGCCAGCCCCAGGCCGCCACCGACGTTGTGCAGGGTCATCAGTGAGCCCATGGCCACCGAACTCACCTGCTGCGGCACCGACGAAATGCCCAGCACCGTGGAAGGCCCGAGGATGCATGCCCAGCCCAGGCCCATCACGGCAAAGGCCGCCAACAGATGAACCAGCGACGTGGCTTCGCTGAACGCAGCCTGTAGCCCGGCCGACAGCACGAACAGCAGCAACCCGGCCTGCACCAGCAGCGCCGGGCCTTTGCGGTCCACCAGCCGCCCGACCAGCGGAGACAAGAACGCCACCCCAAGCGTGGTCGGCAGCAGCAACAGCCCACTGGCCTGAACACTCTCGCCACGTATCAATGCCAGATACAGCGGCATCAAGAAGAACGCGACGCAGTAGAATACCGCCAGCCCGAAACTGGCCGTCACCGCCGCCGCGAAGCGCCGGTTGGCGAACAGCCGCAGGTCGATGATCGGTGCCTGCACCCGCAACTCCACCCCGACAAACGCCAGCAACGCCACGACTGCAATCGCCAGCACGCGCAATGTCTGCAGCGATGTCCAGCCCCAGGTGGTGCCCTGCACGATCACCAGCACCAGGCTCGGCAAGCCCACCAGCAGCAACACCGCTCCAAGCCAGTCGAGGCGCGAATCGTTCTGCTGCGCACGCGACTCTTGCGCCGCTACGGCAATGATCGCCAGGCTCAGCAACACGAAAGGCACGTTGACCAGGAAGATCCACTGCCAACCGAAGGCACTGGTGATCAGCCCACCCAACACCGGCCCGGCCGCAAGGCCAATACCGTTGACACCGAACAGCACGCCGAACGCCTTGCCCTGCTCCTCACTGGCAAAGGTCGCCGCGACGATCGCTCCAGAGGCGGTGTACAGCACCGCGCACGCCAGCCCTTGGGCAATCCGGGCGGCCACCAGCGTATCGATGTCGCTGGAAAGCCCCGCACCGAGCGAGGCCAGCCCGAATACCACCAGGCCTATGCTCAGCACCCGCCGGCGGCCCTTGAGGTCGGCCAGGCGCCCCACCAGCACCATGGCGCTGGACAACGCCAGAATGAAGCCATTGATAACCCATTGCAGGCTGTCCACTGTCGCACCAAGCTCGGCCTGTAGCGCCGGCAACGCCGTGTTGACGATGGTGAAGTCCACACACCCAAGAAAACTGGCGATGCTCACCCCGAGCAAAGCCCACCATTTGCGTTGCTGTTGCGCAAAAACGCCCATGGAAACTCCTTCCGTCATTTCAGTAAGAAGGCCGTCGTCCGTGTGGCGTGGGGCCTGCGTGGTAAAGGCTTTCAGATGGCGATGGCACTGCCGGCCCAGGCCGGGTGCGCCGCCCCCGGCAAGTTGAAGGGAATCGGGATGCCGCGTTTCTTGAACTTGAGCGGCAGCCAGTGCACCCGCTCGGGGGCATGGGGCTCGATCAGCAGGCGCCGCGCTTCGGCCATGGCATGGGTCATCTGCTGCGGGTAGATCACATAGTCGTAACCCTCCTGCGCCCACTGCGGCAGGATGATCGGCACCTCTTCCAGGATGTACTCGCGGCACTGGGCGGCGGCACGCTCAAGGTCAGCCTCGGGGTCGCGCAATCGCAAGCGCTCGATGAACACGCCAATGGTGCTCTCGATAGCCCCGCGCAGATCCTCGCTGTCACGGTACAGCGCGTTCACCTGCTGACGCAGGTCGGCATAACGGTCCGAGGCCAGCTCCTGGTTCCAGCGGCTGATGCTCACCGGCGCCTCCAGCCCCGCCAGGTACTTGCGGTTGCGTGCCAGCCACGCATCGCCGTCGCGGATCGACGCCGACAACGCCTCGCCCGGCGACTTGCCGTGCTTGTTGTGGCGCTGCAAGGTGTCGGCCACCACGACCTTCACCTGGCTGAAACCGGACTTGTTGATCAGGTGCACCGTCGAGCTGAGCTTCTGCTCCTCGTGGTACTCCTGCCCCACGCTGATCGCCAGCACGCAGCGCTTGCCGGTGAAGTCCAGTTCTTCGCCACCCTTGTTGAAATAGGCTTTGAGATTGATCGCTTCCACATTGCTCATGTCGTCTAGCTCCAGTAGGCCAAAGGCTGGTCGTCGCCGAAATAACCGATGAATACGCCGAGGGTGACCCGGGTGCTGCTGGCCGACGGCCGCACAGCATGGATCAGCCGCGGATTGAGGAAGATCAGGTCGCCCGGCTCGGGTTTGACCACCAGGTCCGGCGGCGGCAGCAGGTGCCGCTCGATGCCATAGGCGCGCTCGCCACGCAGCCGGGTATATTCGCGTTCGTCCGGGTGCAGGTTCCAGATTTCCAGTTCGCCGCCGTCCTCGGGGATCTGCAGGTAGATGTTGGTGGAGAGCTGGGTCAGCAACTGCGGGTGATGGTCTTGCGGGGCGTTGCGCGCCAGGTCATCGGTGTGCGGCGTCAGGTCGACGTTGTTGCCCTGAAAGCGGGCGATGCCAACGAAGCATTTCTGCCCGTTCACATCCAGCAGCCGCGCACCCTTTGCCCAGACTTCATCGAGCAGCAGGCGCAGTTGGTCGATGGGCGATGCCAGCGGCCCGAAGGCGCTGCGGATCTTGCGGATATTGGTGATTGCCTGGTCGTGATAAGCGGCACGGCTGGCATCGTCGTTGATCTCGATGTAGGCCTTGCCGAGGCGCACGAACTCGGTCTGCTCACTGAAGGCGCCACGCAGTTCATGATGGCTCAGCCGGTCCAGGGCCAAGGCCACGGTATCGGGCGATGCAAAACCTTTGATCTGGATGCCCAGGGTGCGGGCGTGAATAACATCTTGTATCTGTGCAGCAGTCAACGCTTCGACGGTGGTAACGGTCAGCATGAACACTCCCTCGCCTATTCCTTGAACGGTTCATTGCGCTTGAGGCGACGTCCTTGTCGTGAGTTCCTTTCAACGCCAGGTCATCTTCAGTAATACCCAAGCACTTGTGAAATATCGTTTTTCTCTAACATCCAAACATTTTTCAAAATATTACAAAGCAACTTTGATAATTATCAGCAATGCGCATGAAGATTATAAAAGTTTCATTTTAAAGTTCGTCGCTAGTTGAACTTATTGCGGCGAATTGAATTGGCGATCCACCAGATGTTCGGCCTCGAAGCCTGTCGCGATGACCCCCTCCTCCTGATACAGCCGCGCCGTGTTGGCCAGGTCCTGTACCAGCGCGTCGTCCACCGCCACCCTGAGGTTGTTGTCGGTGTACAGCTTGGCCTTGTCGCGACCGTAAGTGGTCGACAGGTCGTAGTCCCAGTCGGCGGCCAGCCCCTTGAGCCCGGCGAGCACCTGGTAATCGGTCTCCTCCACTTCACGGGTGGCCTGGCCGCCCTTGGGGTACGGCGGGTTGGCCAGCCAGTTGGTGGCCGTGATGTCGGTGGGGGCGCGGTGGCCCAGCACTTTCTTGCCGTCGCGGTAGCTCAGGGTCGAGAACGAATACAGCTTCAGGTCCTCGCCCAACGGCAGTTCAAGGTTGTAGGCGCCACTGTAGGTACGGTCGCGGCCCAGGCCATATTCCTCGCCCCAGCCATGGCGCTCGGTCAGCCGTGGGTCAGGCTGGCCGTTGGCCAAGGTGGTGAAATTGCCGCGCACGGCGCCGGCGCGGTCGTAGGGTTCCTGCAGCTTGGCGTCGAACGACAGGTTGGCGAAACCGCCGTCGCCCAGCGCGAAGCCCGCGTTGGCCGCTTCATGGCCGCTGGTGCCATCGCCGGCATAGTACTGGCCCACGGAACTGTCGGAGGTGATGCCCTCGGCGTCCCGCTTGAGGATGATGTTGATCACCCCGGCGATCGCGTCCGAGCCATATTGCGCCGCCGCGCCATCGCGCAGTACCTCTATACGCTCGATGGCCGCGGTGGGGATCAGGTCCAGGTCCACCGGCACGGCCGCCGTGCCCACCCGGGCGTTGTTGTTGATCATCGCCGTGTTGTGGCGGCGCTTGCCGTTGACCAGGATCAGCACCTGGTCACCACCCAGCCCGCGCATGCTGATGCCGCGCACCAGGAACGCCGTACCGCCGCCGTTGATGGTCGGCGCGTTGAACGACGGCAACAGGCGCGTGAGCATGTCCTTGAGGCCGTTCTGGCCACTGGTGCGCAGCTGCTCGCCGGAGATCACGTCCACCGGCACCGGGCTGTCGGTCACGGTACGTTGCTGGCTGCCACGCACACCGGTCACCACCACGGTGGACAGGGCCGGGTCGTCGACGGCGAAGGCTTCGCCGGTAAAAGCAAGGGCCAGGGCCGCGGCCACTGGGGAAAGCACGAAGGTCTTGGGCATCTGGGGACTTCCTTGAGGCGGCCGTTCTCGCGGCCGTCATGTCGCATTCAATAAGGGCTCAGCGGGTTTTGGCGGCGACCGCCTCGACCTCGATCAAGGCACCGGGCAATACCAGCCCGGCCACCTGCACCGTGGTGCGGGTCGGCTTCAACGGTTGCCGGTCGCTGCCGAAGAACTGCCGAAAGCCCCGCTGCAAGCCGTCAAAGTCCATGCGCCCCTGCAACTGCGGGTCGCCCACCAGGTACACCCGCAGTTGCACCACATCGCCCAGGCCCAGGCCACGGGGCGCCAGGGCGGCTTCGACCTTGCGCAGCACCGCGACGGTCTGCGCCTCGGTGTCGCCACCGGCACGCAGCGCGTCCTTGGCCGCCTTGGGGTCGACCGGGTCCGGCAAGATGCCGGACACGAACGTCAGCGCCGTGTCCGGCGGCAGGGTCGCCGACTGCAGGATCGGCGAGTTGGGAAAGCTCGAAGGGATGCGCTCGATGTCCGCAGCCTGGCCGGCAGCGGCAAACAGAACCCCCAACCCCAGAAGGGCGTATTTGAAAGGCATGGCGAAGCTCCACGATGTGTAGGCGCCAGCCTCGGAGGTCCGCTACCTGGCAGATGGTTTCAAGTTATGAGCCCGGCATCGCCTGGGTTCAGGCGGTTTTCCGGGAATGCGAGGTGCCTTGCGCACGCTCGAAAAGGTTGCGCACCACGCGCCTCGCGGCACTGGCAGCGGTCTCCTGCCAGATACCCACGCCGCTGTGGGCCAGCCCGTCGCTGGTCAGGTGCACACGGCCCTGGGCCTGATTGAGCAGGTCGTAGTCGGCGTCGGCCAGGGCATGGTTGATCCACGGGCCGAGGCTGTGCGGGATGCGGTTCCAGTCGACCACCAGCGGCTTGCGCAGCTCATGGCCGTGGCCAGGGTGCAGCAGCTCCACCGCCTGGCGCGACAGGGCGATCTGCTCGGCCACGCTCTTGTCGCCGAACTGCCGGGCGACCTCGCCGTTGTTGTAGGCAGCCACCAGGATGCCCTCCGGCTGGTTGAAGCCACCGCTGGGGTACCACAGCCCGGACGACGCCTGGTTGATGAACGACAGCCCGCCGTAGATCTGGTAATCGGTCTCCCAGAAGCGCCGTGACTGCCAGGCCACCTTGTTGGCATAGCCGAACTGCACGCTGGCAATCGCCTGGCGCGCCGCCGCGCTGAAGTTGTGGTCGAGCTTGGCCAGCAAGGGCAACGGCAAGGCGATCACCGCGTAGTCGCTGCTGATCCGCAGGTCCTGGCCATGGTGCCGGTAGCCGATTTCGACCCGGTCTTCATGGTTGCGGATCGAGGCCACCTGCGCCCCCAGGCGCAGGGCATCCTGCAAATGCCGCTGGAAGGCCAGGGGGATACGGTCCATGCCCCCCACCGGCTGGAACATGGTGGGTGAGAACTCCGGGTATTCGTCGATCATCAGTGCGGTGCCCAGCGCCGGGTTGAGCAAGGTGCGCAGCGGCAACGGATCATTGCGCTGGGCCAGTTGATCGCCGGCCCCAGGCCAGACCTTGTAGCCCGAGCGCGCCGAACCCAGGTACTCGAGCTTTTCCGAAAGGTCGCCCCAGGAGCGCAGAAAGCCCAGCAGGTTGCGCTGGTCGGCCAGGCTCAGTTCCTGGTCCAGCGCCTGGCGATTGACCGCCTTGGCCAGCAGCTCGGCCAGGTGGCCACGGCTGTCATTCACCGCCTGGCGGATCTGCATCGGCGGTTGCTCCAGGTCAGGTCGCACCAGGGCATTGCGGCTGGTGTTGACCAGCACCTCCAGCTCCACCCCCAGTTCACGGCAGTAACCGAGCATCAGCTGATGGTGGCTAGGCAAGCGCCCGGGGCCGGCATTGAGGTAGAAGCCGTGGTCGAACTCAGCGGTCTGCATACTGCCATCGGTGAAGCCGACGCGGTCGCCACCGCGGATGGTCCAGTTGCGCCCGCCCACCCGTTCACGGGCTTCCAGCACCGTCACCGCGAAGCCCGCCTTGCGCAGTTCGTAGGCGGCCACCAGGCCACCAATGCCAGCACCGACCACCGTGACACTGGCGCCCTGCCCTACGCTGGCCGGTGACAGCGCCGCATAGTTCTCCTGGCTGGCACGCGCCGGGCTCATCACCCCGAGCAGGCCCATCGCCGCGGTGGCCGCCTGCAGGCCACCGACTGCGCCGATACGGGCAATGAGCTGTCGTCTGGTCAAAGGCATCGCGGGCACTCTCCCTGGTCCACGGTTATTGCATTCGGTTATTACCGCTTGATTCAAAGCTGCAATAACGCTCTATGTGGAGCCATCCTAGAGAGGCGATCGGGATAAGAGAAATACATTTTGAGCATATGCAAATATTAAATTGTTTAATGTCTTTATCATTCCATGCTGCGTATTTCGCATAATTATCTTGTTACATCAGCAGCGGCGTGGGTGCGGGCTTACCCCGCGATAGGGCCTCTAGCCTCAATGCACAGCCTGCGCCTCCCCCATCACCCGCAGCAGGTTGCCGCCCCAGATATCCGCAAGGTCGCCCTCGCCATACCCCGCCTCCAGCAACCGCTGGCTGATCACCGGCAACTGGCTCACATCGCGCAGCCCCTCCACCCCGCCGCCACCGTCCCAGTCCGCGCCAATCCCTACGTGCTTCGGTCCGACCACTTCGAGGATATGCAGCAGGTGACGCATGAAATCGTCCAGCCGGGTGGTCGGCAATGGGTGCAACGCCTCCGCCTCGCGGATGCGCCTGGCCAGGTCCGCCACCTGCGCGGGCGCCAGGCTCGCCGCCAGGCGAAACTCCCGGTACAACGGCGCCAGCGCCTTGTCCCGCTCAGGGTCGGGTAGCCGCGGCACCAGGTCGCTGGCGTAGCTGTTCACCTGGATCACCCCACCCTTGGCCGCCAGCCGGCGCAAACGCTGGTCATCGAGGTTGCGCGGATGCGGCCCGACCGCCCTGGCCCCCGAATGCGAGGCGATCACCGGGGCGCTCGACAGCGCCAGCACCTGGTCGAACACCGCATCGGAGGCGTGGGACACATCGATGAGTATCCCCAGCCGATTGGCCTCCAGCACCAGTGCCCTGCCGGCAGGGCTCAGCCCATGCCACTGCGGTAACGCGGTCGCCGAATCGGCGAAGGTATTGTTCTGCGCATGCACCAGCCCCAGCATGCGCAGGCCCAGCCGGTGGTAGGTGGCCAGCCGGCCAGGGTCCGCCGCCAGCGGTTCGGCGTTCTCCATGCTGATCAGCACCACCCGGCGCCCCGACGCGACGATGGCCGGTACCTGCCTGGCCTCGGTCGCCAGGGAGAATTCCGTGGGCCGTGCGGCGACCATGTCGCGGATCCGGGTGATCACCGCCAGGCCATGTTCACTGGCCAGGGTGCGGCCCTCCGGGGTAAGCGGCCCTTGGGGCGTGAACACCGAGAAGAACCCACCATCCAGCCCGCCTTCGCGCATGCGCGGCAGGTCCACCTGGGAGAGATCGTCGGTGTAGGTGTGGCGCTGGCTGATATCCCAACCTGGCCGGGCCAGCTGCATCGGTGTGTCCAGGTGGCTGTCGAGGACGATCAGGCGTTCGTGCAGCGCCCGGACAGCGGGCGGCACATCGGCCTGTGCACAGGCGCAGGCCAGCACCAGGGCGAATCCGGCGTAATGGGGAAAGCGATACATGAGGGGCAAATCCTTTCGCTAGGTGTACAAGACTGCGGGCGCAAGCCTATGGACTTGCACACACTGTAGGAGCGGCCTTGCCGGGGCGCCGGACCGGCAAGGCCGCTCCTACAGAAAAGCGGCGGTTCACCGCTGCGGCCGCGCAGGACGGCTACACACGCTCCCAGCGGAAACTGCGGTCCCATAGCGGCGCCACATCCAGGCGCTGAGGCAGCACCCCGGCGGCATAAAAGGTGTCGGCGACATCCTGCTGCGAACGCACCGCCGCATCGTCCACCGCCTGCAGCACCCGTGGCCCGCTTTGTGCGCGGTACTGGGCCATGAACACCTCACGAGGGATGCCGAGGATCTGCTCGCAGCGCGCCGCCCAGGCCTCGGGGTTGCGCTGTACCCACTGCCAGCTGTGGTACTCGCGCTGCACGTAGTCCTCGATGGCCGCGCGCTTGCGCGGGTCTTCGATGGCGCGCTGGTTGGCGGCGATCACGTAGTTGCCCGACAGGTAGCCCTGCCCGGTACGCAGCACCCGCGCGCCGCTGCGCAGCTCGGCCAGCTGGATGAAGTAGCCAAAGGTCACCCAGACATCCAGGTTGCCGTTCTGGAACGCGGCAAAACCATCCTGGGGCGTCAGTGCCAGGGGCTGGATGTCATCCAGGGTCAGGCCCTGCTCTTTAAGGGCGCGCAGCAGCAGGTAGTGCGACGAGGTGGAGCGTATATACCCCACCCGCTTGCCGCGCAGTTCCGCCAACGACTGCATGGTCGAGCCCTTGGGCACCACGAAGGCCTGGTTGTTGACGTCGCCGGTCAGCACGGCGATGAGCTTGACCGGTGCCTGGTTCCTGATGCCGAAGATCGGTGGGATCTCACTCATCGGCGCCAGGTCGAGGGTGCCGCTGATCAACGCTTCGAAACCAAGGTTGCCGCCGTTGAACTCGGCATATTTCACGGCGTAGGGCGGGCGCTCGATACCGGCCTGCTCGAAGAAGGTCGGTGCCGCGCCCTTGTAGGTGGCCACACCCAGGGTAAGGCCCTGCCAGTCGCGGGCGAAGGCGCCCGGCAGGGCACAGGCCAACCCGGCAACGGCGCTGTACTTGAGAAAGCGACGACGGTTCATCAATGCTCCTTGCACTCAGTCGAGAAAGTCCGGTTCGTCGCGCAACAGGCGGTCCCAGTACGGCTGGAAACTGAACCAGCCGCCAAACTCGGTACCCACCTGCCGTGCAGTGTGCTCGGCCACGGCCGCGGGGATCGGCCGTGGCGTACCTGCGGCTTGGGCCAGCAGTTGCGCATGGGCAGCGTTGTCCAGGGCGATGAAACGCCACACCGCCGCCTCCACCGTGCGCCCGACGGTGAGCAGGCCATGGTTCTGCAGGATCAGCGCGACCTTGTCCGGCCCCAGCGTGGCGGCGATCCGCGCCCCTTCGCTGGCCTCCAGCACTACGCCGGTGAAGTTGTCGAACAGCGCATGCTTGCCATGAAAGGCGCAGGCATCCTGGGTCAGCGGGTCGAGCAGCCGGCCCAGGCTGGAAAACGCCTTGCCGTACAGCGAATGGGCATGGGCCGCCGCCACCACGTCCGGGCGCGCCTCGTGCAGGGCCGCATGGATGGCGAACGCGGCCAGGTTGAGCGCGCCCTGCCCTTCGACGATCTCGCCGTGGGGGTTGACCAGCAACAGGTCGCTGACCCGGATATGGCCGAAGTACACACCCACCGGGTTGACCCAGAAGTGATCGGGGTATTGCGGGTCGCGCACGGTGATATGGCCGGCGCCGCCCATGTCGAAGCCGTGGCGGGCGAACAGCCGGAACGCACCGGCCAGGCGCTGCTTGCGCAACAGCCGCTCGGCCTCGACCGTGGCCTGCTGCGGCGGCTCCTGCCAGCGAAACACCGTATGGCCATCGCGCGGCAGTGAATAGGCAGAGGGTTGATGGGCGCTCATGGGGTTCCTCCGTGGGCTTGCAGCAGGTTTTCCAGCGGTCGTGCGCTACGGAAATGTTCAAGGTTGCGCGCCAGCAGCGCGGCGAGGTTGCGGTACACCTGCGGCGTGTTCGCCGAGGTGTGGGGGCTCAGCCGGACCTTGGGGTGGCGGTACAACGGGTGGCCGGGCGGCAGTGGCTCGGGCTCGGTGACATCGAGACTGGCCAGGGCCAGGCGGCCGCTGTCCAGTGCTTGCAGCAACGCCTGCTGGTCCACCAGCGTACCCCGGGCAAGGTTGATCAGATGCAGGCCGGGTTTGGCAGCGGCCAGGGTCTGCTGATTGACCACATGCCGGGTTTCAGCGCTGGCTGGTGCCGCCAGCACCACGTGATCGGCCCGGGCGAACAAGGCCTCGAGGCTGGCCACACCCTGCACCCCCGGCACTTCATAAGGCGTGTGCGAGCGCCTCAGCGCGATCACTTCCATACCCAGCGCCAGCGCCTTGCCGGCCAGTGACTGCGCGATGCTGCCGAAGCCATAAAGCCCCAGGGTACTGCCCGCCAGCGACGCCAGCGGGCGCTGTTGCCAGTGGCGACTGTCATCTATCCATACCTCGGGCAGCTGCTTGGCGGCCGCGAACATCGCCGCCAGGGCGAACTCGGCCAGGCTGTCCGCCGTCACCCCCCGGGCACTGGCCACCGGCAGCGGTGCAAGCAGCCAGTCAGGGAAAGCGTCCACCCCCGAGCTGGCCAGTTGCACGAAGCCCAGACCATACGGCCAGCCCACGGGCGGCTCCGGCGCATCGCGCCAATCGGCGTGGGGTGCGGCCACCAGCGCCAGCACATCATCCGGCAACGCCTGCGGTACGCCCCTGGGCACTGCCAGCACGTCCACCCCCGGCAACTGTTCGGCCAGCAACGCGTTGAAGCGCGCGTCCAGCTGGCTGGCAATCCGCACGCCGCTCATGCCTGGCCGCCACGGCTGGGCAAGGCAAAGGCGGTGCGCCCGGCGGCGCCCAGCACCGCATCGTTCTGCGGCGTATGGATACGGCTGCACAGCACATCGCGGTAATGCCGCTCCAGTGGATTGCCCCGGGCCAGCGCCGGGTTGCCGATGGCCTCCACGCCCAGCTCGACGGCGCTGATGGCCTGAGTGGTGACCAGGTACTTGACCTGGGTGGCTTCACTGGCGGGGATGCGCCCTTCGGCGGCGGCATCGAGCAGCACGCGGTTGGACAGCAGCAAGGCATCGATGCGCCCCACCAGCTCCTGGAAGCGCGGCAGGCTCGACAGCGGTGCGCCGAGGTTGGCCGGGGTACGCCCGGCCAGCCAGCCCACCAGCCAGTCGCGGGCGGCGCGGGCGACACCGTCATAGATGCTCGACAGCAGCACCGCCAGCCACAGCACACCGTTGTGGTCCAGCTCGGACGGGCGTGGCTGGTGCGCGGGCAGGATGTCCACGGCGTGTTCTGCAGGCACCAGCACATCCTCGAAGATCACGTCATGGCTGCAGGTGGCCCGCATGCCTAAGTGATCCCAGGTTTCCTCGACCCGAATGCCCGGCGTATCGCGATGCACCAGCCAGGTGCCGACGCGTGGCTCGGCCTCGTCGCTACGCGCCCACACCGACAGCCAGGTCAGGCCGGGGATGCCGGTGGAGTAAATCTTGCGGCCATTGATACGCCAACCCTCGGGCACACGCCGGGCAATGGTGCCCGGCAGGCCGCCACGGGCCGGTGTGCCCAGGTCGGGCTCGACGCGCAGGGCGTTGATCAGCGCGCCATGCTGCACCGCCTCGCGGGCCAGTTGCAGGCGCAGGTGCTCCGGCCACGCCTGGTTCTGCTGCAAGCGGGTGTGCTGCAGATACTGCATCACCAGCACCAGCGCCGTGGACGGCTCGCCCCGGGCCACGGCGGCGACCACCCGCCGCGCCTGGGCCAGCGTGGCCTCGCTGCCGCCCAGCCGACGCGGCACGGTCAGGGCCAGCAGGCCATGCTGGTGCAGGCGTTGCAGGTTGGCGTGGGGAAAGCTGGCATGGCGGTCATGTTCGGCGGCGCTGGCGGCGAATGCCTCGCTCAGCTCCGCCAGCAGGTCGGCGAAGGCTGGCGAGTCAAGGTCCAGTGTGTGCGCAGGGGTATTCACATCGAGGCTCATCGTTGGGCAGTCCGTGCAAGGGTGTGGGCATGGCTGGCAGCTGGAGGTTCGACCCCCAGCAGGCTCAGCAAATGCTGACGCAGGTCCTGAAACCCGCGGCTGGCCACCTCGCGCGGGCGCGGCAGGCGAATGGCGATCTGCTCGGCGATACGCCCCGCCTCCAGCACCACCACACGGTCGGCCAGCAGCAGGGCTTCATCGACGTCGTGGGTCACCAGCAGCACCGAGGGCTGGTGGCTGCGCCACAGCTCGATGATCAGCTGGTGCATGCGAATGCGGGTCAAGGCATCCAGCGCCGCGAACGGCTCGTCGAGCAGCAGCAGCTGCGGCTCGCGCACCAGGGCGCGAGCCAGGGCCACCCGCTGTGCCTCACCGCCGGACAAGGTGCCCGGCCAGGCCCGCACCCGATGGGCCAGGCCCACCTCGCGCAGGGCCGCCAGCGCCCGGTTTTTCGGCTCGGCACCGCGCAGCCCCAGGGTCACGTTGCGCCAGGCCCGTTTCCAGGGCATCAGCCGCGGCTCCTGGAACACCGCCGCATGGGCCTGCGGCACCTCCAGCGTGCCGGCATCCATCGCATCCAGCCCGGCCAGGGCCCGCAACAGCGTGGTCTTGCCCGAGCCGCTACGGCCCAACAAGGCGACGAACTCGCCGGCAGCCAGGTCCAGGTCCAGGCCGTCGAGCACCGCCTGGCCTGCGAACCGGCGCGTCAAACCGCGCACCCGCACCGGTGGGCGCAGGCGTTGCAGTGCAACATCCATGGTCAGTTCCTTATGAAGGTGGGGCGCCAGGCCAGGGCCAGGCGTTCGAGCAGACGCACCAGGCCGTCGATCGACAGGCCCAGCACGCTGTAGACCAGCAGGCAGATGACGATCACATCGGTGCGCATGAAGTCGCGGGCATCGTTGACCAGGTAGCCCAGCCCGGCGCTGGCGTTGATCTGCTCGACCACCACCAGGCCCAGCCAGCTGATGCCGAAGGCGTAGCGCAGGCCCACGAAGAACGCGGGCAAGGCGCCGGGCAGGATCACGTGCCAAACCAGCTCCAGCCGGCCCAGGCCGAACAGTTGGCCGGCCTCCACCAGCTTGGGGTCGACACCGCGAATGCCAGAGAACAGCGTGAGGTACACCGGGAAGGTGGTGCCCAAGGCAATCAGCGCGATCTTCGGTGTTTCCCCCACGCCGAACCAGAGGATGAACAGCGGCACGATGGCCAGGAACGGCAAGGTGCGCAGCATTTGCACAGGTGAATCGATGGCGATCTCACCCCGGCGCGACAGCCCCGCCAACAGTGCCAGCAAGGTGCCGATCGACACGCCAATGGCCAGGCCGCTCAGGGCGCGCTTGAGGGACACCCACAGGTGGCCGGCCAGTTCGCCGCTGACGATCATCTGCCCCAGCGTGTCACCGATGGTGCTGGGCGCGGCGATGATGCGCGCTGGCAGCACCCCGGTACGCGAGGCCAGTTCCCACAGCAGCAACAGCAACAGTGGGCTGACCAGGCGCAGGCCGAGGTTGTGCAAGGCTCGCAGGTGCAGCTGGGCCGTGGCGGGTGCCAGGCTAGTGCTTTGGCGGGGCATTCCTTCTCCTCCCGTGGGGCCGATCCATTGTCGTAGGGCCGCCGGCGGGAGTGTTGATCTAGCCCGCGGCAGCCTGGCTTGATCTACATGCTATCGGTCTTAAAAACGCTCGTGAAATTCGATCTGCTTCTAACCTAATATACGAATTGTGCATTTGTACTTATTGTTTATATGCAAGAGATTTTGATTGTGCAGGCTGCGCGATAGCGCGACAGGCACCCAGGCAGGCGCCGCCTCTGCCACAGGAATGACTGGCCGCTCCTACATCTGTTTCGGGCCGGTCTCTTCTGTGCCATCACCTAGTCCGCCTTGTTGGCACGACGCGGAATCGCATGGGCTCGCAGGGCCGCACCCCTATTGCTGATTCGCCACCCGCTGCGCCACCGTCTCGCCAAACAACGCCACCGGCGCCTGCAAATTGCCCAGAAAGCGCGGATGAATCAGCCACAGGTCGATCACCGGCTTGAAGTCGCTGACCGGCACGATCTCCAGGCGCTCGCGGTGGCGGCTGTTGTCCAGCAGCGGCCGCGGCACCAGGCCCAAACCCAGGCCGTTGGCGATCAGGCCCAGTTGCAGCTCGGTGCCAAAGGTTTCCAGGTTGATCCGCAACGACAGCCCTTCATCGTTCAATGCCCGCTGCAAGCCGGCACGGAAGCCACAGCCATCCGGGTTGAGCACCCAGCCGCGCTGGTAACAGTCCGCCAGCTTGTAGCTGCGTTTGCGCACCTCGCCCTGGGCTGCGACCACCACCAGGTCCATGCGCGCCAACGACCGGCCGACAATGCCCTCGGGGAACACCTTGCCCGCCGGGAACAGCGCTGCCACCGCATCCAGCTCGCCGTTCTCCATCTTGCCCAGCAGGTGGCTGCCCCAGCCGGTGGCCACCTGGGCCTGCAGCTCTGGGTATAGCGCCTTGAGCTGGCTCAGGGCATCGAGCAGTACCACGTCGCCGATGGTTTGCGGCACCCCCAGGCGCAACGCGCCGGTCGGGGAGGAATCACTGAGTACCAATTCGCGCAGCGCGTCCATCTCACGCAGCACCGCGCGGCACTGTTCGTACACACGCATGCCCATGGGGGTCGGCTTGAGGGGTTTGGTGTTGCGGTCCAGCAGGCTCACGCCCAACGCCTCTTCGAAATTCTGCACCCGGCGGGTGATGGCGGGCTGGGTCAGGTGCAGCGATTCGGCAGCCTGGCTGATGGATTGGCTGCGGATGACGGCCACGAATGCATCGATATCATCTATCTTCATTCTTAATTCGCATAATAAATATATGGAAAAATACGCAACAAGAATAATACCTTTTGCCCTGCCACGGTAGCGTTCACCGCTACCTCACCCAGGACATAGAGGGAAGCCATGTCTCATACACCCAACCTTGCACGACTGCGCCGCTTTGTCGTCGACCTTGCCGAGCTGCTCGCCCAGGCGCCGGACGAACCCCGGATACTCGACCAGGGGGCCGGCCTGCTGCGCGAACTGATCAGCGCCGACGACTGGCTGCCGGACGATTACGCCCGACCGAGCCCGGAACGCTACCAGCAATACCTGCTGCACGCCGACTCACGCCAGCAGTTCTCCATCGTCAGTTTTGTCTGGGGGCCAGGCCAGGCGACGCCGGTGCACGACCATCGCACCTGGGGCTTGATCGGTATGCTGCGTGGCAGCGAAATCAGCCAGGGCTTTGCCCTCTCGAAAGGCGCACTGGAGCCCGCTGGGCCTGCCGAGCAACTGCAGCCTGGGCAAGTGATTGCCGTGTCGCCGCGCATCGGCGACCTGCATCAGGTGCGCAACGCCTACGACGACCGCACCTCGATCAGCATCCATGTCTACGGCGCCAATATCGGCGCGGTGCGTCGTGCGGTGTACGGCCCCGACGGCCAGGAGCAACCGTTCATTTCCGGCTACAGCAACCATCACCTGCCCAATCTCTGGGATCTGTCGAAAGAGCATCGCGTATGAGCCAGGTCACCCGCCGTAACTATCAGGATATCCGCCGCGCCCTCCTTGCCCGCCAGGAGCTGGCCTTGCTCGACGTGCGCGAAGAAGATCCCTTCGCCCAGGCCCACCCGCTGTTCGCCGCCAACCTGCCGTTGTCGCGCCTGGAGCTGGAGGTCTTCGCCCGGGTGCCGCGCCGCACAACACCGGTTACCGTCTATGACGACGGCGAAGGCCTGGCTGCGGTGGCGGCGCAGCGCCTGCTCGCCCTCGGCTACCGCGATGTGGCCCTGCTCGAGGGCGGCCTGAACGGTTGGCGTGAGGCCGGTGGCGAGTTGTTCAAGGACGTGAACGTGCCCAGCAAGGCGTTTGGTGAGTTGGTTGAAGCCGAACGGCATACCCCGTCGCTGGTCGCCGAAGAGGTCAAGGCCCTGCTCGATGCCCAGGCCAACGTGGTGGTGCTGGATGCCCGGCGCTTCGACGAGTACCAGACCATGAGCATCCCCGGCGGTATCAGTGTGCCCGGCGCCGAGCTGGTGCTGCGGGTCGCGGAGCTGGCGCCCGACCCCACCACCCACGTCATCGTCAACTGCGCCGGGCGCACCCGCAGCATCATCGGTACCCAGTCACTGGTGAATGCCGGTATTGCCAACCCGGTGTCGGCACTGCGTAACGGCACCATTGGCTGGACCCTGGCCGGGCAGGCGCTGGAACATGGCCAGTCGCGACGCTTTGCCGCCGTATCGGCGGCTACCCGCAGCAACGCTGCCCAGCGTGCTCGAAGTGTGGCGGACCGCGCCGGTGTAGCGCGTATCGACCTCACGGGCCTGCACCAATGGCAGGCCGAGCCTGCGCGTACCACCTACCTGTTCGATGTGCGCACCCCCGAGGAGTTTGCCTTGGGCCACCTGCCCGGCGCCCGCTCGACGCCCGGCGGCCAGCTGGTGCAGGAAACCGACCATTTCGCCAGCGTGCGTGGCGCACGCCTGGTGCTGGTGGACGACGACGGCGTGCGGGCCAACATGAGCGCATCCTGGCTGGCACAACTGGGCTGGCAGGTCGCGGTGCTCGAGGGGGTGTCCGTTGCCGACTTCAACGAACCGGGGGCCTGGGTGGCGCCGGTGCCCGCACCACCGCAGGCACAAGCCATCACACCGGCCAGCTTGGCCGAGTGGCTTGAACAGCCGGCCACCCAGGTGCTGGATTTCACCACCAGCGCCAACCATGTCAGGCAGCATATCCCCGGCGCCGTGTGGGCACTGCGTAGCCAGCTGGCGCAGGTAGTGGCGGCATTGCCCGAGGCGCAGCGTTTCGTGGTGACCTGCGGTTCAAGCCAGCTGGCGCGCTATGCGGCGCCGGAGGTGGCGGCTTTGAGCGGCAAGCCGGTGTTCGTGCTCGAAGGCGGCAATAGCGCCTGGATAGCTGCCGGGTTGCCAACCGAACAGGGCGAACAGCGCCTGGGGGCGCCGCGTATCGACCGCTACCGCCGGCCTTACGAGGGCACCGACAATCCGCGGGAGGCGATGCAGGGCTATCTGGATTGGGAGTTCGGGCTGGTGGAGCAGTTGGGGCGTGATGGGACCCATGGGTTCTTCGTGATCTGAAGCGTCAACCGGCCTTGCGTCATGCGCCAAGGCGTGCAGCGGTACCTTCACAGGAATAATTAGCCCGAAACAAATGTGGGAGCTGGCTTGCCAGCTCCCACATTTGTTTCGGGCCAGTTATGCCTGAGAGATCACCACTGTCCGCCTCATCCCAATCCACCAAAGCGTTTGTAGAAGCTCTCATTGGCATCCGGCAACGGCCCGTCAGCGGTCTCCAGCGCATTGGCCAGGTACTCTTCCGCCCGCCCTTGCACCAGTCGGTACAGGTTGCGGCACAACTGCCGCGCCGCGCGGCCTTCCCAATCACCCGGCAACAGCTCGTCCGGCAACTGCGGATCGCGCAGCAGCAGGCGACGGTATTCGTGGATCAGCAGGGTGCGGGCCAGGAAACAGTCGCCGGCGTCGGGCGCCTCCAGCTCTTTCATCGCCTGCCACAAAGGGCGGAACAGGCGAATGAACTCGCTGTAGTGCTGGCCCAGCTCATCGATGCTCCAGCTCTCGCGCACCTGCGCGCGCAGGGCCTTGGAGGCCAGCACCTCCTGGGCGTGGGTCTCGAACACGATACTGTCATCCTCGGCGTCCAGCTCGCGCAGGGTCGCCGCCAGGTCGGCACGGTCGCTGCGCGGGCAGCCCAGCAGGTTCGGGCCCATGGCACCGAAGCCTTGCCACTCCAGCTCTTCACGCACGCTTTTGCGTTTGGCGGCATCGAGCTGCGACAGCAGCACCAGCGTCCAGGCACCGTTCCAGGCCGGCAGGCTGGCACTGTAGACACGCTTGAAGGCTTTTTCGAAGCGCCGCCGGCCGGTGCCGGTCAGGCTGTAGTAGCTGCGCCGGCCAACCTTCTCGGCAGTCAGCCAGCCTTCCTTGGTCAGGCGGAAGATCGAAGTGCGGATCAACCGTTCATTGATGCCCATCGGCTCCAGCAGGTTGATCAGGCTACCCAGCCAGACCGTGCCGCCATGGGGTTCGATGGCATCGCCATAGAGGGTGATGATCAACGAGCTGGCGCGGATCGGCGTCTGCTCCTGGAAGCGGGTGATCAGGTGGTTCAGGGGGGCAAGGCTGCTCATGGGGGAACGCGGCGCGGCTAAAGCCTCGACTATACCTGCCTGCCGTGGCCGTGCAAGGTTCATGCGCCGCCCTCGGCCTTGGGCCGGAAACCTGAATCGCCCATGCGTGGGCGCTGCGTCTCTGCTTCGGTCAATGGCGGGCACTCCACCATCGATGTCATGCAACGCCGGGTCAGGGCGTGGTATTGGGCGGTGCCGCGTTGCTTCCAGGCCAGTTCCTGGTCGCTGAGCGGGCGCTTGACTTCGGCCGGTGCCCCGACCACCAGGCTCTGCTCCGGGCACTGGAAGCCAGCCTTGACAAAGGCCGTGGCGGCGACGATGCAGCGCGGCGCGATATGCGCACCATCCATCACCACCGCATTCATGCCCACCAGGGCATCTTCGCCCACCCGGCAACCGTGCAACACCGCGCCGTGGCCAACGTGGCCATTGCGCTCGACCACTGTGTCACCGCCAGGGAAGCCGTGCATCACGCAGGTGTCCTGCAGGTTGGCGCCCTGCTCCAGGACGATGCGCCCGAAGTCGCCGCGCAACGAAGCCAGCGGGCCCACATAACAATCGGGGCCGATGATCACATCACCGATCAGGACCGCGCTTGGGTGGACGTAGGCGCTGGGATGAACCACGGGGGTCAGGCCGTCGAGGCGGTAGCAAGGCATGGAGGGGCTCTCGATGTGATTCAGAAGTCTGAAGAATCATGTATCAATTCAAATCGCAACGTCAAATGTGAAGCGACGTATCGCTTCCAGGGTGACGATTCAACGCAGCCGAACCAGCACCAACAGTGCTTTCCCTGGCTTGTACACATGCAACTCAATGGGTGAGGCCGGCTTGCCAGCGCAGTGCCACAACAGCAAAGCCAACCAACAACGAGATACACATAATCAATTTATGTATTGATATTTGGTATCGCATTGCGTCTATACTTGCCCCACAACACCAACAAAAGCCGGCCCCAGCCGGTGCCGAACGTGCAGCCTGAGGTACCACCATGCCAAGCAACCTCGTTGTGCAGCCCCCAGTGGACGGCGTCCGCCTGGTCACCCTGCACCGCCCGCAAGCCCTCAACGCCTTGAACACCGAGCTGCTGGCTGAACTGGCCGCCGAACTCGACGCCGCCGAGCGCGACGAACACACCCACGCCGTGGTCATCACCGGCAGCCGCAAGGCCTTCGCCGCTGGCGCCGATATCCATGAAATGGCTGAACGTGACCTGGTCGGCATCCTCAACGACCCTCGCGTGGCCTATTGGCAACGCATCGCCACCTTCTCCAAGCCACTGATCGCCGCCGTCAACGGCTTCGCCCTGGGTGGCGGCTGCGAACTGGTGATGTGCGCCGATATCGTTGTCGCCGGCAGCGATGCGCGCTTCGGCCAACCCGAAATAAACCTTGGCATCATCCCCGGCGCTGGCGGCACCCAGCGCCTGCTGCGGGCGGTAGGCAAGCCGCTGGCCATGCAGATGGTCCTCGGCGGCGAGGCCATCGACGCCCGCCATGCCCTGCAGGCCGGCCTGGTCAGCGAAGTCACCGAGCCTGAGCTGACGGTCGAGCGCGCCCTGCAGCTGGCCCGCGCCATCGCCGCCAAGGCGCCGCTGGCCGTGCGCCTGGCCAAGGAGGCGCTGCTCAAGGCCCACGACACCGACCTTGCCAGCGGCCTGCGTTTCGAGCGCCACGCTTTCACCCTGCTGGCCGGCACCGCCGACCGCAACGAAGGCATCCGCGCCTTCCAGGAAAAACGCCCGGCCCGCTTCCTCGGCCAGTGACCCTACCCCTCCACCGACGGAGCGCTTCCAGCATGCCTTTCCAACACATCCTGTTTGCCATCGACGACGACGGCGTCGCCCTGCTCAGCTTCAACCGGCCCGAGCAACTGAACAGCTTCAACAGCGCCATGCACCTGGAAGTGCGCGAAGCCCTCAAGCAAGTGCGCCAGAGCGAACACGCCCGGGTGTTGCTGCTGACCGGTGAAGGCCGTGGCTTCTGCGCAGGCCAGGACCTGTCTGACCGTAACGTCGCCCCCGGCGCCGAAATGCCCGACCTGGGCGAGTCCATCGAAAAATTCTACAACCCCCTGGTGCGCAGCCTGCGCGACCTGCCGCTGCCGGTGATCTGTGCCGTCAACGGCGTGGCCGCCGGCGCCGGGGCCAACCTGCCGCTGGCCTGCGACCTGGTGCTGGCCGCCCGTTCGGCCAGTTTCATCCAGGCGTTCTGCAAGATCGGCCTGGTGCCCGACTCTGGCGGTACCTGGCTGCTCCCTCGCCTGATCGGCATGGCCCGAGCCAAGGCGCTGGCATTGCTCGGTGAGCGCCTGAGCGCCGAACAGGCCGAACAGTGGGGCCTGATCTACCGCGTGGTCGACGATGCCGCGCTGCGCGACGAGGCCCTGACCCTGGCCCGTCAGCTGGCGAACCAGCCCACCTACGGCCTGGCCTTGATCAAGCGCGCACTGAACCAGAGCTACGACAACCGTTTCGACCAACAGCTGGAACTGGAACGCGACCTGCAGCGGCTGGCCGGGCGCAGCGAGGACTACCGCGAAGGCGTCAGCGCCTTCATGAACAAGCGCGCCCCCGCGTTCAAGGGGCGTTGACCATGGGTGCTCTCGATCAAAACTCGCTGGTGGCAGTCATCGGTGCCGGAGCCATGGGTGCCGGGATCGCCCAGGTAGCCGCCCAGGCCGGCCACCCGGTTCGCCTCTACGACAACCGCCCAGGCGCCGCGGCACAGGCGGTCGAAGGGATCGACCGGCAACTCGGTCGGCTGGTGGAAAAAGGCAAGTTGGCAGCCGCCGAGCGCGAAGCCATCAGCGCCCGCCTGCAGCCTGTGGAAACCCTCGATGCGCTCGCGCCCGCGCGCCTGGTCATCGAA
This sequence comes from Pseudomonas parasichuanensis, assembly GCF_021601385.1. Taxonomy (GTDB): domain Bacteria; phylum Pseudomonadota; class Gammaproteobacteria; order Pseudomonadales; family Pseudomonadaceae; genus Aquipseudomonas; species Aquipseudomonas parasichuanensis. Next base: position 26,217 of record NZ_BQHO01000008.1, read on the forward strand.
GCCATCGTCGAAAACCTGTCGATCAAACAAGGCCTGCTGCACCAGCTCGAAGCCCTGTGTGGCGAGGACTGCATCCTCGCCAGCAACACCTCGTCGCTGTCGATCACCAGCCTGGCCGCCGGCCTGCAGCGTCCCCAGCAGGTGATCGGCATGCACTTCTTCAATCCGGCGCCGTTGATGGCGCTGGTGGAGATTGTCTCGGGCCTGGCCACTGAGCCAGCGGTGGCCGCCGCCTTGTACGAAACGGCCAAGGCCTGGGGCAAGCAACCGGTGCACACCCAGTCCACGCCCGGCTTTATCGTCAACCGCGTGGCCCGTCCTTTCTACGCCGAAAGCCTGCGCCTGCTGCAGGAAGGCGCCACCGACTGCGCCACCCTCGATGCGCTGATGCGCGACGCCGGCGGTTTTCGCATGGGCGCTTTCGAACTCACCGACCTGATCGGCCATGACGTCAACTACGCCGTGACCTGCTCGGTGTTCGAGGCCTTCTATGGCGATTTCCGTTTCCAGCCGTCGCTGGTGCAGAAGGCGCTGGTGGATGCCGGGCGCCTGGGGCGCAAGTCCGGCCAAGGCTTCTATAGCTATGCCGAGGGTGCACAAAAACCACAACCACTCACCCTGGCCAGCCAGGCGAAGGTGGATTGCTGCGTCGTAGAAGGTGACCTTGGCGTGCTGCGCCCCCTGGTGGAGCGCTTGCGCGCCAGAGGTATCAGCGTCACCGAACGCGCAGGCGCAGGCCAGCTGCGAGTCGGCGACGCCACCCTGGCGTTGTCCGACGGTCGCCTGGCCAGCCAGCGGGCCCGCGAAGACGGCCTGAGCAACCTGGTCCTGCTCGATCTGGCCCTGGACTATGCCAGCGCTACCCGCATTGCCATCAGCCACGCCGCCAACTGCACAGCCGAGGCTCGCGACCAGGCGATGGCCCTGCTTCGCACCGCCGGGCTCGAGGTCAGCGCCATCGCCGACCTGCCCGGCCTGGTGGTGCTGCGCACCGTGGCCATGCTCGCCAACGAAGCCGCTGACGCGGTGCTGCAAGGGGTAGGCACGCCTGCGGACATCGACCTGGCCATGCGCGCCGGGGTCAATTATCCCCGAGGCCCGCTGGCCTGGGCCGACAGCCTGGGCGTCGGCTACACCCTGCGCGTGCTCGACAACCTGCAACGCAGCTACGGCGAGGAACGCTACCGCCCTTCCCTGCTGCTGCGCCGCACCCACGCCGAAGGAGGCCGCCTGCATGCCTGACCTTTCCCCCCAAGCCCTGGCGCGTGCCTGCGCCCAGGCCATGTTCGCCCGTGACGCGGCCAGCCAAGGCCTGGGCATCGAACTGCTCGACGCCGGCCCCGGCAGCGCCCGCCTGGCCATGACCGTGCGGGCCGACATGATCCAGGGCCACGGTACTTGCCATGGCGGCTTTCTATTCGCCCTGGCCGACTCGGCCTTTGCCTTCGCCTGCAACAGCCATGACCAAGCCACGGTCGCCCTGGGTTGCAGCATCGACTACATCGCCCCGGCCAGACGCGGCGACCAGCTCGTCGCCAGCGCGACCGAACTGAGTCGCAAAGGCCGCACGGGCAACTACGACGTACGCATCGAAAACCAGCAGGGCGAGTTGATCGCCCTGTTCCACGGCAAATCCTACAGGGTGCGCGGCAGCGTGCTGGCACCGGAGACTTCCCATGACTGACACCCTCCAGCCCCAGGCGTTGATCATTGATGCCGTGCGCACCCCCATCGGCCGTTACGGCGGCGCGCTGGCCAGCGTGCGCCCCGACGACCTGGCCGCAATACCGATCAAGGCGCTGATGGCCCGCCACCCGGAACTGGACTGGAGCCAGATCGACGATGTGATCCTCGGCTGCGCCAACCAGGCCGGCGAGGACAACCGCAACGTCGCGCGCATGGCCAGCCTGCTGGCCGGGTTGCCGGTCAGCGTGCCCGGCACCACCCTCAACCGCCTGTGCGGCTCGGGCCTGGACGCCATCGGCAATGCCGCCCGCGCCCTGCGCTGCGGCGAGGCAGGGCTGATGCTGGCAGGTGGCGTTGAGTCGATGTCCCGCGCGCCGTTCGTGATGGGCAAGTCCGAGCAGGCGTTCGGCCGCAGCGCCGAGCTGTACGACACCACCATCGGCTGGCGATTCGTCAACAAACTGATGCAAGCGCAGTACGGCATCGACTCGATGCCCGAAACCGCTGAAAACGTCGCCACGCAGTTCGGCATCAGCCGTGCGGACCAGGACGCCTTCGCCCTGCGCAGCCAGCACAAGGCCGCCGCAGCCCAGGCCAGCGGGCGCCTGGCCCAGGAGATCGTGCCAGTCGAGATCCCCCAGCGCAAAGGCCCGGCCAAATGCGTCGAGCACGACGAGCATCCGCGTGGCGACACCACCCTTGAACAACTGGCGCGCCTGGGCACGCCGTTCCGCGAGGGCGGCAGCGTCACCGCCGGCAATGCCTCCGGGGTCAACGACGGCGCCTGCGCCCTGCTGCTGGCCAGCCCCGAGGCCGCGCGCCGGCACAAGCTCAAGGCCCGTGGCCGCGTGCTGGGGTTGGCGGTGGCTGGCGTCGAGCCGCGGATCATGGGCATCGGCCCTGTGCCTGCGACCCACAAAGTGCTGGAACTGACCGGCCTGGCGCTGGCCGACATGGACGTGATCGAACTCAATGAAGCCTTTGCGGCCCAAGGCCTGGCCGTGTTGCGCGAACTGGGCCTGGCCGACGACGACCCGCGGGTCAACCCCAACGGCGGCGCCATCGCCCTGGGCCACCCGCTGGGCATGAGCGGCGCGCGTCTGGTCACCACCGCCCTGCACCAGCTTGAACGGACTGGCGGGCGCTACGCCCTGTGCACCATGTGCATTGGCGTCGGCCAGGGCATCGCCCTGGTGATCGAACGCCTCTGATCAGCCACCCAGAGACGCAATGCAACGCGGGCAGTATGCTGCCCTCCATGACACTCAGGGCCCCGGCCCATGACAAGAACAATTCGAGTGAGACCATGAACCACTACGCCAAAGCCGACCGTGCCCTGCTCGACCCCATGGAAACCGCCAGCCTCGACGCGCTGCGCCAGCACCAGCTGGAGCGCCTGCGCTGGAGCCTGCTGCACGCCTACCAGAACGTGCCTTTGTACCGCCAGCGCTTCGACGCCTGCGGCGCCCACCCGGACGACCTGCACACGCTGGACGACCTGGCCAAGTTCCCCTTCACCGGCAAGAACGACCTGCGCGACAACTACCCCTACGGCATGTTCGCCGTGCCCCAGGACCAGGTGGTGCGCCTGCATGCGTCCAGCGGCACCACCGGCAAGCCGACCGTGGTCGGCTACACCCAGAACGACATCGACACCTGGGCCAACGTGGTGGCGCGCTCGATCCGCGCCGCCGGCGGGCGCAAGGGCGACAAGGTGCACGTCTCCTACGGCTATGGCCTGTTCACCGGCGGCCTCGGCGCCCACTACGGCGCCGAGCGCCTGGGCTGCACGGTGATCCCGATGTCTGGCGGCCAGACCGAAAAGCAAGTGCAGCTGATCCGCGACTTCCAGCCCGACATCATCATGGTCACGCCGTCGTACATGCTCAACCTGGCCGACGAGATCGAGCGCCAGGGCATTGCCCCCGACGACCTCAAGCTGCGCCTGGGCATCTTCGGTGCCGAGCCCTGGACCGACGAGCTGCGCCGCTCCATCGAGCAGCGCCTGGGCATCAACGCCCTGGACATCTATGGCCTGTCGGAAATCATGGGGCCGGGTGTGGCCATGGAATGCATCGAGACCAAGGACGGCCCGACCATCTGGGAAGACCACTTCTACCCCGAGATCATCGACCCGGTGACCGGCGCCGTGCTGCCGGACGGCCAGCTCGGCGAGCTGGTGTTCACCTCGCTGAGCAAGGAGGCGCTGCCGATGGTGCGCTACCGCACCCGCGACCTCACCCGCCTGCTGCCCGGCACGGCCCGGCCGATGCGGCGCATTGGCAAGATCACCGGGCGCAGCGACGACATGCTGATCATCCGCGGGGTCAATGTGTTCCCCACGCAGATCGAAGAGCAGGTCTTGAAAATAAAACAGCTTTCAGAGCTATACGAGATTCATCTGTATCGCAATGGCAACCTTGACAGCGTCGAGGTGCACGTGGAGCTGCGCGCCGACAGCCAGTACCTGGATGAAGGCCAGCGCAAGCAGGTGGTGGGCGAGCTGGCGAAGCAGATCAAGACCTATATCGGCATCAGTACGCAAGTGCATCTGCAGCCGTGCGGGGCCTTGAAGCGCTCCGAGGGTAAAGCTTGCCACGTGTACGATAAGCGTATGGCTAGCTGATTCAACCGCTGCCAGTCGAGCCCCGGCATGGTCCGGGGCTTTTTTTCGCCTGCGGGAAAGCCTGGGGGCGCTTTGCGCCCCTTTCGCGGCAGCCCCGGCAACCTCAATGCGATACACAAATCCTATTTGATACATCAAATACTGTTTGATGTTGTGTTTTGTATCGCTTATAAATACTCCACGCCCCAACGCAGCCCACCCCCGGGAGCCCGAACATGTACGCACAGCTCGTAGAAACCGGCGTCAAACGCCTCAAGTCGCTGGAAGAGATGTCGCCCGAAGAGCGCGCCTTCCAGGAAAAGATCGACGCCGAGATCAAGATCGAAGCCAAGAACTGGATGCCCGACGCCTACCGCCAGACCCTCATCCGCCAGATCTCCCAGCACGCCCACTCCGAGATCGTCGGCATGCTGCCCGAGGGCAACTGGGTCACCCGCGCCCCGTCGCTCAAGCGCAAGCTGCAGCTGATGGCCAAGATCCAGGACGAAGCCGGCCACGGCCTGTACCTGTACAGCGCCATGGAAACCCTCGGCGCCGACCGCGACGAAGAGATCGCCAAGCTGCACAGCGGCAAGGCCAAGTATTCGAGCATCTTCAACTACCCCACCCTCAGCTGGGCCGACATGGGCGCGGTAGGCTGGCTGGTCGACGGCGCCGCGATCGTCAACCAGGTGGTGCTGCAGCGCACCTCCTACGGCCCGTACTCGCGCGCCATGGTGCGCATCTGCAAGGAAGAGAGCTTCCACCAGCGCCAGGGCTACGAGCTGCTGCTGACCATGATGCGCGACGGCACCCAGGCCCAGCGCGACATGGTCCAGGACGCCATCAACCGCCTGTGGTGGCCGGCGCTGATGATGTTCGGCCCCAGCGACGAACACTCGCCCAACAGCGCCCAGTCGATGGCCTGGAAGATCAAGCGCCAGACCAACGACGAACTGCGCCAGCGCTTCATCGACCAGACCGTGCCGCAGCTGGAACTGCTCGGCTGCACCGCCCCCGACCCTGAGCTCAAGTGGAACGCCGAACGCGGTCACTACGACTTCGGCGAAATCCAGTGGGACGAGTTCTACGAAGTGATCAAGGGCAATGGCCCCTGCAACCAGGAGCGCGTCGCCACCCGCCGCAAGGCCATCGAGGACGGCGCCTGGGTACGCGAGGCCGCCGTGGCCTACGCGCGCAAACAACAGAACAAGAACGCCGCCTGAAGCGGCCATCGATGCGGAGATCGAGCATGTCTGACTGGACCCTCTACGAAGTATTCGTGCGCAGCAAGCACGGCCTCAACCACAAGCACGTCGGCAGCGTGCATGCCGCCGACGCCGCCATGGCCATCGAGAACGCCCGCGAGCTGTACACCCGCCGCAGCGAAGGCGTGAGCCTGTGGGTGGTGCCCTCGGCGCTGATCACCGCCTCTTCGCCCGACGAGAAAGACCCGCTGTTCGCCCCGGCGGACGACAAGGTCTACCGCCATGCCAGCTTCTACGAGCTGCCCGCCGAAGTCGGCCACATGTGAGGCCCGCCATGCACAAGCAAGCACTTATCCAATACCTGCTGCTGCTCGGCGACAGCGCCCTGGTCCAGGGCCAGCGCCTGTGCGAGTGGTGCGGCAAGGCCCCGGCGCTGGAAGAAGAACTGGCGCTGATGAACGTCGGCCTCGACCTGGTGGGCCAGGCCCGCAACTGGCTGGACTACGCCGCCGAGCTGCTGGACGACGGCCGCGACGCCGATGCCCTGGCGTTCCGTCGCGACGAACGCGCCTACCGCAACCTGCTGCTGGTGGAGCAACCCAACGGCGACTACGCCTTGACCATGCTCAAGCAGTTCCTCTATGACGCCTGGCACCACGCCACCCTCGAAGGGCTCACGGCCTCCAGCGATGAACGCATTGCCGGCATCGCCGCCAAGGCCCTGAAAGAAGTCACCTACCACCTGCGCCGCTCCGGCGAATGGGTGCAGCGCCTGGGTGGCGGCACGGAAGAAAGCCGTCGGCGCATGCTCGAGGCCATTCCGGCGCTGTGGCGCTTCACGGTCGAATTGAGCGTCGCCAACGACAGCGAAGTCCAGCTGGCCCAGGCCGGTATCGCCGCCGACCCGGCGCAGATTGCCCACCACTGGCTGGACACCGTCATGGCCCTGTTCGCCTCGGTCGACCTGCCCCTGCCCAAGGCCGCCAGCCATTTCTACCTGGACGGGCGCAAGGGCCTGCACACCGAACACCTGGGCCTGCTGCTGGCCGAAATGCAGTACCTGCCGCGAGCCTACCCCGATGCAACCTGGTGAGCTGATCGCCGGCGACCGCGGCGCCCGGGCCCAGCAGCACGGCGACCTGGCCCATGCCTGGGCGGTGCTGGCCGAGGTGATGGACCCGGAAGTGCCGGTGGTCAGCGTGGTCGACTTAGGCATCGTGCGCGACCTCGACTGGCGCGCCGGCCACCTGCACCTGGTGGTCACCCCGACCTACTCCGGCTGCCCGGCCACCGAAGTGATCGAGGGCGACATCCGCCAGGCCCTGGAGCTGGCCGGTTTTGCCGAACCCGCACTGGAGCGCCGGCTGATACCGGCCTGGAGCACCGACTGGATCAGTGCCCAAGGCCGTGAGCGCCTGCGCGCCTATGGCATCGCCCCACCCGAGGGCAGCGCCAGCCTGCGCGGCGCAGCCCCCAGCGTGTGCTGCCCGCAGTGCGGCAGCGCCCATACCGAACTGCTCAGCCAGTTCGGCTCCACCGCCTGCAAGGCGCTGTACCGCTGCCGCGCGTGCCTGGAGCCGTTCGACTATTTCAAATGCCTTTGAGCCGTGGAGAACGCCATGAGCCCGTTTCACAGCCTGACCATCAAGCAAGTGCGCCAGGAAACCCGCGACGCCGTGTCCATCGCCTTCGACGTGCCCGCACACCTGCAGGAAGATTTCCGCTTCACCCAGGGCCAGTACCTGGTCATGCGCACCCAGCTCGATGACGAGGAAGTGCGCCGCTCCTATTCGATCTGCAGCGCGGTGCAGGATGGCGAGCTGCGCGTGGCGGTCAAGCGCGTGCCCGGCGGGCGCTTCTCGGCCTTCGCCAACGAAGTGCTCAAGGCCGGCCAGCAACTGGAGGTGATGCCGCCGTCGGGCAACTTCTTCGTGCCGTTGGACCCGGCGCGCCAGGGCAACTACCTGGGCGTGGCCGCCGGCAGCGGCATCACCCCGATCCTGTCGCTGGTCGCCACCACCCTGGCCAGCGAGCCCCACAGCCGCTTCACCTTGCTGTACGGCAACCGCGCCAGCAACAGCGCGCTGTTCCGCGACCGCCTGGAAGACCTGAAGAACCAGTACCTGGACCGCCTCAACCTGATCTTCGTGTTCAGCCGCGAGCAGCAGGACGTCGACCTGTACAACGGCCGCATCGACGCCGACAAGTGCGGCCAGCTGTTCTCCCGCTGGCTGGACGTGAAGCAGCTCGACGCCGCGTTCATCTGTGGCCCCCAGGCCATGACCGAGACCGTGCGCGACAGCCTGCAGGCCAACGGCATGGACAACGCGCGCATCCACTACGAACTGTTCGCCGCAGCCGGCAGCGAAGCCCGTCGCGAAGCCCGCGAGGCCGCCCGCGAGCTGGATTCGGCGGTCAGCCATGTAACGGTGATCAGCGATGGCCGCGCCCTGGCCTTCGACCTGCCGCGCAACACCCGCAGCGTGCTCGACGCCGGCAACGCCATCGGCGCCGAGCTGCCCTACTCGTGCAAGGCCGGGGTGTGCTCGACCTGCAAGTGCAAGGTGATCGAGGGCGAGGTGGAGATGGACAGCAACCATGCCCTGGAAGACTACGAAGTGGCCGCCGGCTACGTGCTGTCGTGCCAGACCTACCCCCTGAGCGACAAGGTGGTGCTCGACTTCGACCAGCTCTGACACCGAGCCGCCTTGCGCTTGGTAGGAGCGGCCTTGCGCCGCGAAAGGACCGCAACGCGGTCCCAGGATCTCGGATCCAGCCCCAAGATCGCCGGGACCGCGTTGCGGTCCTTTCGCGGCACAAGGCCGCTCCTACAGGGAGTGTGCAAGCCCTGAGCAACCCCCGCGTGACCTGAAAAAACAATTACAACAGCCAGAGAGAACGCCAGCCATGACACCCGAACACCTCGAGAGCATCAACAACCACCCCGACTTCCAACAGCTGATCAAGCGCAAGCGCCGCCTCAACGGCACGCTCACCTTGACCATGCTCGCCGCCTACTACGGCTTCGTCCTGCTGGTGGCGTTCGCCCCCGGCGTGCTCGGCCAGTCCCTGAGCGGCGGAGTCACCAGCGTCGGCATGCTGGTCGGGGTACTGATGGTGCTGCTGTCCTTCGCCCTCACCGGCATCTACACCCATCGCGCCAACACCGTGCTCGACCCGCTCAACGACAAGGTCAAGCAGGAGTGCGCACGATGAACTGGACCGCCATCTCGATGTTCCTGGTGTTCGTCTGCTTCACCCTGCTGGTGACCCGCTGGGCCGCCTTGCGCACCCGCTCGGCCAGTGACTTCTACACCGCCGGCGGTGGCCTCACCGGCATGCAGAACGGCCTGGCGATCGCCGGCGACATGATCAGCGCCGCGTCCTTCCTGGGCATCTCGGCGATGATGTTCATGAACGGCTACGACGGCCTGCTCTACGCCCTGGGCGTGCTGGCCGGCTGGCCGATCATCCTGTTCCTGATCGCCGAGCGCCTGCGCAACCTGGGCAAGTACACCTTCGCCGACGTGGTCTCCTACCGCCTGGCCCAGGGCCCGGTGCGCATCACCTCGGCGTTCGGCACCCTGACCGTGGCGCTGCTGTACCTGGTGGCGCAGATGGTCGGCGCCGGCAAGCTGATCGAACTGCTGTTCGGCATCAGCTACCTGTACGCGGTGATGCTGGTGGGCGTGCTGATGGTGCTGTACGTGACCTTCGGTGGCATGCTCGCCACCACCTGGGTGCAGATCATCAAGGCGGTGATGCTGCTGTCGGGCACCAGCTTCATGGCGTTCATGGTGCTCAAGCACTTCGGTTTCAGCACCGAAGCGATGTTTGCCAGCGCCGTGGCCGTGCATGCCAAGGGCCAGGCGATCATGGCCCCGGGGGCGCTGCTGTCCAACCCGGTGGACGCGATTTCGCTGGGGCTGGGGATGATGTTCGGCACCGCCGGGCTGCCGCATATCCTGATGCGCTTCTTCACCGTCAGCGACGCCAAGGAAGCGCGCAAGAGCGTGTTCTACGCCACCGGTTTCATCGGCTACTTCTACCTGCTGCTGATCGTCATCGGCTTTGGCGCCATCGTCATGGTCGGCACCGAGCCGTCCTACCGCGATGCCGCAGGCGCGATCATCGGCGGCGGCAACATGGTCGCGGTACACCTGGCGCAAGCGGTGGGCGGCAACCTGTTCCTCGGTTTCATCTCGGCGGTGGCCTTCGCCACCATCCTCGCCGTGGTTGCCGGCCTGGCGTTGTCCGGCGCCTCTGCGGTGTCCCACGACCTGTACGCCTGCGTGATGCGCAAAGGCCAGGCCAGCGAACAGCAGGAAATGCGCGTGTCGCGCATCGCCACCCTGGTGATCGGCCTGTTCGCGGTGCTGCTGGGCCTGCTGTTCGAGTCGCAGAACATCGCCTTCCTGTCCGGCCTGGTGCTGGCCGTGGCCGCCTCGGTCAATTTCCCGGTGCTGCTGCTGTCGATGTTCTGGAAAGGCCTGACCACCCGCGGTGCGGTGGGCGGCAGCCTGGCCGGGCTGGTCTCGGCGATCGTGCTGGTGGTGCTGGGCCCGGCGGTGTGGGTCAACGTGCTGCACAACGAGCACGCCCTGTTCCCGTACAGCAACCCGGCGCTGTTCTCCATGTCGCTGGCGTTCCTCGGCGCCTGGGCCTTCTCGGTCACCGACAGCTCCCGGCGCGCCCAGGACGAACGCGGCCGCTACCTGGCCCAGTTCATCCGCTCCATGACCGGTATCGGCGCCGCCGGCGCCAGCAAGCACTGAACAGCAAAAACAATAAGAACGACGGGGACAACAACAATGAGCCGCACACGCCTCACCTCGGCCGCCTGGCTGGCCACCCTCGCCCTGCCCTTGCCGGCCCTGGCGGACTTCATCGGCGACAGCCACGCGCGCGTCGAGCTGCGCAACCACTACATCAACCGCGACTTCCGCCAGGACAATGCTCCGCAGAGCAAGGCCGAAGAATGGGGCCAGGGTTTCACCGCGCGCTTCGAGTCGGGCTTTACCGACGGCCCGGTTGGCGTCGGGGTGGACGCCATGGGCCAGCTGGGTATCAAGCTCGACTCCAGCCGTGACCGGCGCGGCACCGGCCTGCTGCCGTTCGGCCCCAACAGCAAGGAGCCGGTGGACGACTACAGCGAGCTGGGCCTGACCGGCAAGCTGCGGGTGTCCAAGAGCACCCTGCGCCTGGGCACCCTGCAGCCGATCCTGCCGGTGGTGGTGTACAACGACACCCGCCTGCTGGCCTCGACCTTCCAGGGCGGCCTGCTGACCAGCCAGGAGCTGGACGGCCTGACCTTCAATGGCGGGCGCCTGACCAAGGCCAACCTGCGCGACTCGTCCGGGCGTGACGATATCGGCTACGGCGCCGCCACCAGCGACCACTTCGACTTCGGCGGCGGCAGCTATGCCCTCACCCCGCAGACCAGCGTCAGCTACTACTACGCCAAGCTCGAAGACATCTACCGCCAGCAGTACGTGGGTTTGCTGCACACCCAGCCACTGGCCGAAGGCGTGAGCCTGCGCAGCGACCTGCGCTACTTCGACAGCCGTGGCGACGGCGCCGAGCGCGCCGGCAACATCGACAACCGCAACTTCAACGCCATGTTCACCCTGGGCGTGAAGGCCCACAAATTCACCGCCACCTGGCAGCAGATGTCCGGCGACAGCGCCTTCCCGTTCCTCAACGGCGGCGACCCGTACACCGTCAACCTGGTCACCTACAACACCTTCACTCGCGCCGGGCTCGATTCCTGGCAGGTGCGCTACGACTACGACTTCGTCGCCATGGGTATCCCCGGCCTGAGTTTCATGACCCGCTACACCGACGGCCGTCATGCCGAAACCGCGACCATCAGCAATGGCCGCGAGCGCGAACGCGACACCGACATCACCTACGTCATCCAGAGCGGCCCGTTCAAGGACGTCAGCCTGCGCTGGCGCAACGTTACCTTCCGTTCCGGCAATGGCCTGACCAATGCCGTGGACGAGAACCGCCTGATCATCGGCTACACCCTGGCGCTCTGGTAAGCGCGCCCTTCAAAGGAGAACAGCATGTCCGCCGCCCCTACCCTGCAAAGCTTCATCGCCGGCCGCTGGATCGGCCAGCACGGCGCCCAGGCCCTGCGCAGCGCCCTGGACGGCCACGTCCTGGCCTACAGCCACGAAGAACGCCCGGACTTCGCCGAGGCCGTGGATTTCGCCCGCGTGCAGGGCCTACAGACCTTGCTGGCCATGGACTTCCAGCAGCGCGCCGCACGCCTGAAAGCCCTGGCGCTGTACCTGGCCGAACGCAAGGAACAGCTCTACGCCCTGTCCCACCACAGCGGCGCCACCCGCGCCGACAGCTGGATCGACATCGAAGGCGGCAACGCCACGCTGTTCGCCTATTCGAGCATGGGCCGCCGCGAGCTGCCGTCGGGCAACCTGGTGCATGAAGGCCCGGCGATCCCCCTGGGCAAGCAGGGCCACTTCGCCGGCAGCCATATCCTGGTGCCGCGCACGGGCGTGGCCGTGCATATCAACGCCTTCAACTTCCCCATCTGGGGGATGCTGGAGAAGTTCGCCCCGACCTTCCTCGCCGGCATGCCCTGCATCGTCAAGCCCGCCACCTCCACCAGCTACCTGACCGAGACCGTGGTACGGCTGATGAACGAGTCCGGCCTGTTGCCGGCCGGCAGCCTGCAACTGGTGATCGGCAGCACCGGCGACCTGCTCGAGCGCCTGCAGGGCCAGGACCTGGTGACCTTCACCGGCTCCGCCGACACCGCCGCCAAGCTGCGCGTCACACCGAACCTGGTGCGCAATTCGGTGCCGTTCAACGCCGAGGCGGACTCGCTCAACTGCGCCATCCTCGGCCCGGACGCAAGCCCTGACAGCGAAGAGTTCGAGCTGTACATCAAGGAGGTGGCGCGGGAGATGACCACCAAGGCCGGGCAGAAATGCACGGCCATTCGCCGCGCCATCGTCCCGGCCAGGCACATCGACGCCGTGGCCACCCGGCTGCGCGAGCGGCTGCGCAAGGTGGTGGTCGGCGACCCGTCGTTCGAAGGCGTGCGCATGGGCGCCCTGGCCTCCCACGACCAGCAGCGCGATGTCGGTGAGCGCGTGCGCATGCTGCTGGACAGCTGCGACCAACTGCTGGGCGCCAGCGATGGCTTTACCCCGGTCGGTGACGGCGTGGCCGAAGGCGCGTTCTTCGCCCCGACCCTGCTGCTGGCCCGCGACCCGCACGCCGAGGGCGGCGCCCACGATATCGAAGCGTTCGGCCCGGTCAGCACGCTGATGGCCTACGACGACCTCGACGAAGCCCTGGCCCTGGCGGCCCGTGGCAAGGGCAGCCTGGTGGCGACCCTGGTCACCGCCGACCGCGCGGTGGCGGCCAAGGCCATCCCGGCCGCTGCGGCCTGGCACGGCCGCCTGCTGGTGCTCGACAGCGAAGCGGCCAAGGAGTCCACCGGCCATGGCTCGCCACTGCCGCAGCTCAAGCACGGCGGCCCCGGCCGCGCCGGCGGCGGTGAAGAGCTGGGCGGCCTGCGCGCGGTCAAGCACTACCTGCAACGCGCCGCGGTGCAAGGCTCGCCGAGCATGCTGATGGCGGTGACCGGTGAATACGTGCGCGGCGCCGAGGTGATCGAAACCGAGGTGCACCCGTTCCGCCGTCACTTCGATGACCTGCGCATCGGTGAGTCGTTGCTGACCCACCGCCGCACCGTGACCGAGGCGGACCTTGTGAACTTCGGCTGCCTGTCGGGCGATCACTTCTACATGCACTTCGACGAGATCGCGGCGAAGCAGTCGCAGTTCGGCAAGCGCATTGCCCACGGCTATTTCGTGCTGTCGGCGGCGGCCGGGCTGTTCGTTTCGCCGGGTGAAGGGCCGGTGCTGGCCAACTATGGCCTGGATACCCTGCGCTTCATCACCCCGGTGGGCATTGGCGACACCATCCAGGCGCGGTTGACCTGCAAGCGCAAGATCGACCAGGGCAAGACCAGCCCCCAGGGCCAGCCACAAGGGGTGGTGGCGTGGGATGTGGAGGTGACCAACCAGTTGGGGGAGCTGGTGGCCAGCTATGACATCCTGACGTTGGTACTCAAGCGCCCGGCGGCGTCCATCTGACGGATTTGCACGACCACTGTAGGAGCGGCCTTGCCGGTCCGGCGCCCCGGCAAGGCCGCTCCTACAACCAGACAGTTGCTCTCGCGCCGATCGTTCTGGCACCTGCCCAGCGGTTGACTCACAACCCTATCAATGCTCAGATGCGCCCCTTGTTTTCAGGTGTCCCTGGCCGCCGCGCCAGGGGTTAAACGGGAAGCCGGTGCCTCACCCAAGGTGAACAGTCCGGCGCTGCCCCCGCAACGGTAAGCGAGCAAGGCATTCGACAGACCACTGTGCCACGGCATGGGAAGGTGAGTGCCCGGTGACCCTCGCAAGCCCGGAGACCGGCCTGGATTCGCTGTTGGCTACTCCCGCGGTGGGCGGGTGCGCGCAGGTCCCGTGGCGCCCCGCTGCCCGTACCGCCTTCCCGCACATCTGCCGCTGGGGTTCATTCTCCCTACGGTGCCTGTTCGTATGTCGTCCCCCCTGCTGCACCTCGAACGCCTGTCCTATGCGCTGTCGCCTGACGAGCCGCCGCTGCTCGACGGTATCGACCTGCACCTGTACCCCGGCGAATTCGTTGGCCTGATCGGCCCCAATGGCAGCGGCAAGACCAGCCTCTTGCGCTGCGTCTACCGTTTCAGCCGGCCGCAGCAGGGCCAGGTATTGCTCGATGGCGAGGATATCTGGCGCCAGTCGCCACGTTGGGTGGCCCGCCGCCTGGCGGTGATGCTGCAAGAGTTTCCCGAGGATTTCGGCCTTGATGTGCGGGCCGTCGTCGCCATGGGCCGTACCCCGCACCTGGGCTGGCTGGCCAGCGACAGCGACCCGGCGCCAGTGGACGATGCGCTGCGCCAACTGGGCCTTGAAAGCCGTGCCGGGCAACCGTTCGCCAGCCTGTCGGGCGGTGAAAAGCAACGCGTGCTGCTGGCCCGGGCCCTGGCCCAGCAGCCTCGGTTGCTGGTGCTGGACGAGCCGACCAACCACCTCGACCCGCGTTACCAGCTGGCGTTGCTGCAGCACCTGCGCGGCACCGGCCTGGGGCTGCTGGCAAGCTTTCACGACCTCAACCTGGCGGCGGCGTTTTGCGACCGGCTGTATGTGATCGAACAGGGCCGCATCGTCGCCCACGGCACGCCGACGCAGGTGCTGACCGAGCAGTGCCTGGCCGACGTGTTCGGGGTACAGGCCCTGGTCGACCGTCACCCCGTGGGCGATCACCCACGCATCACCTGGATCAGCCCCGCATGAAGCGTTCGCTCCTGGCTTTGCTCGCCGGCCTGGCCTTGACCGCCCAGGCCAGCGATTACCCCGTGACGGTGCGCAGCTGCGACCGCGACGTGACCTTTGATCACGCCCCCCTGAGGGCCGTCAGCCACGACGTCAACCTCACCGACATGCTCCTGGCCCTGGGCCTGCGTGACCGCATGGCCGGTTACAGCGGTATCAGCGGCTGGAAAACCCTGGACGCCTCGATGCGTGAGGCCCTGGGCGGGCTTGCGGAGCTTGCGGCGCGTTACCCGTCCCTGGAAAACCTGCTGGATGCCAATGCCGACTTCCTGTTCGCCGGCTGGAGCTACGGCATGCAGGTTGGCGGGCCGGTAACCCCGCAGCGCCTGGCGCCGTTCGGCATAGCGGTCTACGAGCTGAGCGAATCCTGCTCGCGGATCATGCCCCGCCCACCTGCACGCCTCGACGACCTGTACACCGACCTGGAGAACCTTGGGCGCATCTTCGATGTGGCGCCACGGGCCCAGGCGCTGATCACCCAGTTGCGCCAACGTGTGGCCCGAGTCACTACCGCGCTGGCCGATGTTCATGCAAAGCCCCGGGTATTCCTCTACGACAGCGGCGAAGACCGCCCGACCACCTCCGGCAGCCTGGGCATGCCTCAGGCGCTGATCGAGGCGGCCGCCGGCGACAACGTCATGGCCGACGTCAAGGCCAGCTGGACCGAAGTGAGTTGGGAAAGCGTGGTCGAACGCGACCCCGAGGTCATCGTGATCGTCGACTATGGCCCGACCACCTGGCAGCAAAAACGCGATTTCCTGCTGCAGCACCCTGCGCTGGGCGCTGTGGCGGCCATTCGCGCGCAGCGTTTCGTGGTGCTGTCGTACCTGCAAGTGACGCCTTCGCTGGCAAATGCCGACGCCATCGAGCACCTGGCGGGCGCGCTGCACCCGCAGCGGTTCGCCGAGGTGCGCCCATGACGTCATTGCGCTCCCTTGCGGCCTATCGCCTGTTGCTGGTGGGGCTGTTGCTCGCGTTGCTGTGTTCCTGCGTGCTGTCGCTGGGCTTCGGCGCTGCCCAGGTGCCGCTGGACAAGGTGATGCAGATCGTCGGCGAGCAACTGGGGTTGACCCAGACAGGCGATTTCAGCCGTGGCCAGGCCCAGATCGTCTGGCAGATCCGCGCGCCCAGGGTGTTGCTCGGCGCGCTGGTCGGCGCGGGCCTGGCGTTGGTCGGTGGCGCCTTGCAGGCGGTGACCCGCAACCCGCTGGCAGACCCGCACTTGCTGGGGGTGAGTTCCGGCGCCGTGCTTGGCGCGGTACTGGTGGTGCTGTACCTGGGCCCGTTCGCAGGCCCGCTGAGCCTGCCGCTGGCGGCCTTCGGCGGTGCCCTGGCCAGCATGCTGCTGGTGCTGGGCGTGGCCAGCCAGCGCGGGCGATTGGACAGCGAACGCCTGCTGCTGGCCGGGGTGGCGGTGTCGTTCGTGGTCATGGCCCTGGCCAACCTGCTGCTGTACACCGGCGACCCCCATGCCGCCAGTTCGGTGATGTTCTGGATGCTCGGTGGCCTGGGGCTGGCGCAGTGGTCGCTGCTGTGGCTGCCCGCCGCCAGTGTGCTGGGCGGTTTCATACTGTTGATGTGCCTGGCGCGCGCGCTCAATGCCTTGCTTGGTGGCGAACAGACCGCCGTCAGCCTGGGCTTCGACACACGCCGGGTACGCGCACTGGTGTTCGTGGGCTGCGCGCTGTTGACCGGCGTGCTGGTGTCGCTGTCCGGGGCCATCGGTTTCGTTGGGCTGATGCTGCCGCACGTGGCCAGGCGGCTGGTCGGTGCCGAGCACCGTCGATTGCTGCCTGCCTGCGCCCTGCTGGGTGGGTTGTTCATGGTGTGGGTGGATGTCGGCGCCCGTACCCTGATCGCGCCGCAGGACCTGCCGATCGGTATCGCCACCGCGGCGATCGGTGGGCTGTTCTTCATCGTGCTGTTACGCAGGTCGGGGCGCCATGGCATCGCCAGCAGGTGATCGGTATTGGCTGGCCATCGGCCATCTCGTACATCTGCCCTACATCGTGTGGCCCTTCCCGGCGCTATAGTCGGCCCACCGTCAGCCCTTGCGACCCCCAGGGCGGCGCCTCCAGAACAATGCCAAGGAAGCCACGCGATGAACGCCAAGCCCATTGCCTTCAAACCCCTGTTGCTGCTCGCCGTCGTGGCGGGCCTGGCCGGTTGCCAGACAGCCAAGCCCTCCCCGGAAACCCTCAAGCAGCGGGCTGAAATCACCCTCGGTACCCCGGTGAACCAGGTCAGCAAGGTGCGCAACGACTCCAATACCACCTACTTCACCGCCAGCACCGCCAAGGGCCAGTACGACTGCCAGGTGCCCAGTGGCGGCCTGGTCGCCGTGGCCGGCATGGGGATCTACACGCCTTCGCCGACGTGCTGGAAAGAAGGCCAGGCGCCGGTCTTCCAATAATGGCCAGTGGCGCCGGCCTAGTTGACCGGCGCCACGGATGACGTACGCAGGGCGCGCAACGCGCCGCGCAGCTCCACCGGGCGAACCGGCTTGGCCAGGACTGCGATGCCACAGGCCTGCAACCTGCCTTGCAAAGGCTCCAGGTCGTGCCCGGTCATGATCAGTGCCGGCACCGCGAAGCCGCGCTGCTCACGCAGCCGTTCGATAACATCGATGCCGGTCGCCTCGGGGCCGAGGTCGTAATCGGCGACGATCACATCGCAATCACGGGCCGCCGCCCTGGCCGAATCCAGCGCCTGCACCTCGCACCCCCAGCGCTGCAACAGCGCACAGGTGGCCTGCAGCACGTTGGGGTCATCCTCCACCAGGCACACCCGCAAGCCATTGAGCAGCCCGGCCTGCGCTGCAGGGGCTGCCTTGCGCTGCGGCGCAAGCGCTGCAACCTTCGGCAGGCCCTCAAGCCTGACACTGGTGCCGTGACCAAAGCGTGAGCGCAACACCACCTCAAGGCCCATCAATTGCCCGAGCCGCTTGACGATCGGCAGGCCCAGGCCCACGCCCTCGACATCCTTGTCGCACGCCTCGCGCACCCGGTAGAACTCCTCGAACACCTTGCCCTGGTCCGCCTCGGCAATGCCTCGGCCCTGGTCACAGACCATGATTGCCAAGCCCTCGCCGCAACGGCGCACGCCGATCAGCAGCGGCTGCCCCGCGGCGTACTTGAAGGCGTTGGACAGCAGGTTCTGCACCATGGTCGCCAGCATGCCCGGGTCGGCCCGCGTCCAGTGCCGGCTGGGCACCAGGCGCATGTGCACGCCCGCCCAACGCGCCGCCTCGGCGTTCTGGCGCAGCAGGTCGCGCAGCAAGGTGTCCAGCGCGAACACCTCCAGGGCCGGCTGCAACTTGCCGTTGTCCAGGGTGTACAGGTCCAGAATCGACCGGAACAACTGCGAGACGTTGTGCAGCGAGCGGTCGATGCTGTCCACCAACCGGCTGGCTTCATCGGTGAGCGGTGCTTCGCGCAAGCACGCGGTATACAGGCCGATGGAGTGAATCGGCTGGCGCAGGTCGTGGCTGGCCTGGGCGAGGAAACGTGATTTTTCCCGGGTGGCCGCCTCGGCCAGGGCCGTGGCCTTGCGCGTGCGCTCCAGCAGCAGGTGGGCATAGAACGGGATCAAGGTGGTGGTGGTCAGCAGCATCGGCAGCAGGAACGGCTGTTGCTGCCAGTACGGTGTCAGCCGCCACACCACCAGCAATGCCAGCAGGTCCAGCACGGTGGCGATGGCCAGGTAGCGCGAACCGAAGCGCATGCCGTTGCCCAGGTTGATCCACACCATCACCGCGTACAGCGGTAACGCCGCCTCGCCCCCGACCACCAGGCCAAAACTGGTGGCGGTGTAGTCATGGACCATGCCCAGGATGCGTCGCCAGGGGTAATGCCCAGGCCAGTGCGCGATGGCCTGGCGCAGGCCCACCGACAGCACCACGAACGCCGCGTAGTAGAGCACCACCGGCAGGTAGGTGGCAGGCGTGCGGCCCGGCAGGAAGCCCAGCAAGGCGACATAGCTGATGGCGCACGAGGCGACGATGATGCGCAGATTGGCCTGGTCCAGTTCGCTGTTTTTCTCGAACTTCATGGGGTAACGTCCTTGTGCGCCAGTAGGCATCTTGTGCAATGGCCCACGCCAAGCGCCATGCCAGGCTGCTAAATTAGCACGGGTTGGCCAACAGGGAGTTTGCTCGCGTGAGTTGCCGCATCATCGTGGCGGATGACCATCCGCTGTTCAGGGAAGCCATGGTCAGCACTGTGCGCCGCCTGCTGCCCGAGGCCGTGCTCGAAGAAGCCGCGTGCCTGGCGGATGTGCTGAGGCTGGCCGGCGACGGCGCGGTCCCCGATACCCTGATCCTGGACCTGCGCTTCCCCGGCCTGACCTGCATCGGCCGCCTGGCCGAACTGCGCCAGCAGTTGCCGCGCACCACCCTGATCATCGTGTCGATGGTCGACGACCCCGGTGTCATCGACGACGTCATGGCCGCCGGTGTCGATGGTTTCATCGGCAAGAGCGTCGCGCCCGCGGCACTGGGCGCCGCCATTCTGGCGATCCGCGCGGGCGAGGTGGTGGTCGAATACGCCAGCAGTGGCCTGCTGGCACAGGGCATGGCCGACCCCGCGCTGCAACGGCTGACGCAACGCCAGCAGGACGTGCTGCGCCTGGTTGCCCAAGGCAAGACCAACAAGGAAATCGCCCGCGCGCTGGCGATTTCGCCCTTTACCGTGCGCATTCATGTCTCGTCGCTGCTCAAGGCCCTCAATGTGCCTACCCGCACTGCGGCGGCGGCCAAGTACGCCGGCTATTGACCCTGGCACTGCACAGCCCTGCATCACGCATGCACGCTCCACTGCGTGCTATCCGCCGCAATCGGCAAATCGTCGATGGCCTGAATCAGCCCGCAACGCAGCGCCTCCTCCGGCCCCAGAATGCGCGGGTAAGCCATCAGGTAGCGCGGTACATCCAGCGCCTCGCTGCCCCCTGCGGTCCGTTCGACAACAATCTGCTCATACAAACGCAGGTCGTAATCCAGGCTCATGGCGTACTCGGCCATGCGCGCATGGTCCACCGAACCGTGCAGGGTCCAGTGGAACGGATGGAACAGGAACTTGCTCAGCGCGCAGGCGGTACGGTGGCTACCGGCGAGGAAGATGATATTGCCCATGGACTCCACCGTGCCGAGGTTATGGGTGTGCACCGGCACCGGCAGGCTGCGCAGGAAGTTGTACAGGGTAAAGCCATAGCTGCACTCGCCGCCCATGGTGGCGATGTTCAGCTGCAGCAATTCTGCGCCCTGCTGCAGGGCCCGCGAGCAGGTGTTGATCAGGTTGCCGCAGGTGGACGAGTTGATGGGGCCGGTGTAGTGAATGATGTGCCTGGCCATGGGGCCTCCCGGTCAGTCGGGTTGTCTGGGCTGTTCGTCCTGCTCGCCGAGGCGCTGGTACTGCTTGCGCAAGGCATGCAGTTCGGTCGCGTCCATGTCTTCCAGGTCGAGCAGCGCCTTGTGCGCGCGCCGGGTGGTGCGCAGCAGTTCGTCGATCTTGATGTGCAGCTCGTCGTTGTCACGGTTCTGGGTGTTCTGGATCAGAAACACCATCAGGAAGGTGATGATGGTGGTCGAGGTATTGATCACCAGTTGCCAGGTGTCGTTGAAGTGGAACAGCGGCCCGCTGACACCCCAGATCAGGATCAGCAGCAGCGCCAGCACGAATGTCAGCGGGCGGCCGCTGTGGCTGGCAAGCCATTGGGCGAATCGGTCGAATTTCATGGTGCCGGGCTCCTGCGTGATCCCCTGCTAGCGGTGGAGGCGCAAGGCACGGGCAAAGTTCCATGCGCCGCCAGTCAATCAAGCTGAACCCTTCGCGTTGTCTGCCTGTCGCTACTGAAGGCAAATGACTGCAAAGGGAAACCGCGTGAACAAGACCCTGGCCGCCCCACGTAGCAGCAGCGACACGCTCACCGCCGTGCATCAGCTCACCGTGCTGACCCTCAACGTGCACAAGGGCTTCACCCCGTTCAACCGGCGCTTCATCCTGCCCGAGCTGCGCGAAGCGGTGAGGGCCACCGGCGCGGACCTTGTGTTCCTGCAAGAGGTGCACGGCAGCCATCAGCAGCACGCGCGGCGACACCCGGCCTGGCCCGAAGCGCCGCAGTACGAGTTTCTCGCCGACAGCATGTGGCCGCAGTTCGCCTATGGCCGCAATGCGGTCTACCCCCATGGCGACCATGGCAACGCGCTGCTGTCGAAGTTCCCCATCGCCGCCTACGACAACTTCGACGTGTCGATCGACGGTAACGAACAGCGTGGCTTGTTGCATTGCCGCCTGGAGGTACCGGGCCATGAGCAACTGCACGCGGTGTGCGTGCACCTGGGGCTGCGTGAGCAGCATCGGCGGCGCCAGGTGCAGCTGTTGCTGCAATTGCTCGACCGCTTGCCGGCGGATGCACCGGTGGTGGTTGCTGGCGATTTCAATGACTGGCGGCTGAAGGCCGATGCACTGTTGACTGGGCGCCTGGCAGAAGCCTTCGGCACCCCGGCCCGCAGCTTCCCGGCGCGCCTGCCCTTGCTGCGCCTGGACCGCATCTACCTGCACAACGCCCGCGCCGACAGTGCCCACGTGCTGTCCCGCTACCCCTGGTCCCATCTTTCCGACCATGCCCCGCTGGTGGCGCAGGTGAGCCTGTGAAGCCCGCCTGGCGTGACGGCAACCAGGTCGAGTTGCTGATCAACGGCGAGGAATATTACCCCCGGGTGTTCGCGGCCATGGCCCAGGCGCGCGAGGAAATCCTGCTGGAAACCTTCATCATCTACGACGACAAGGTCGGCCAGCAGTTGCGCCAGGTGCTGGTCGACGCCGCCCGCCGTGGCGTGAGGGTCGAAGTGGCGGTGGACGGCTATGGCACCGCCGACCTGCCCGCCGACTTCATCACCTCGCTGACCGACGCCGGTGTGCGCCTTCATGCCTTCGACCCGCAACCGCGCCTGGCGGGCATGCGCACCAACCTGTTCCGCCGCCTGCACCGCAAGATTGTGGTGGTGGACGGGCAAGAGGCGTTCATCGGCGGCATCAACTACAGCGCCGACCACTTGGCAGACTACGGGCCACAGGCCAAGCAGGATTATGCGGTGCAGGTGCGCGGGCCGGTGGTGGCGCAGGTGCATGCCAGCAGCCGCAAGCTGATGGCCCCGGTGCTGCAGGCGCCGGCCGAGGTCAGGCCAACCACCGCCCCCGCGGGCGCCGCCCAGGCCATGCTGGTGGTGCGCGACAACGAACGCCAGCGCACCGCCATCGAAGCGCAGTACCTCGAGGTGTTTCGCCAGGCGCGCCAGCGCATCGTCGTCGCCAACGCCTATTTCTTCCCCGGTTACCGGCTGCTGCGCGAGCTGCGCAATGCCGCCCGGCGCGGCGTCGAGGTAACCCTGATTCTCCAGGGCCAACCCGACATGCGCTGGGTGCGCACGCTGTCGCGGCTGCTCTATAACTACCTGCTGCGCGACCAGGTACGCATCCACGAGTACTGCCAGCGCCCGCTGCACGGCAAGGTGGCGCTGGTGGATGACGACTGGGCGACCGTGGGTTCAAGCAACCTCGACCCGCTGAGCCTGGCGTTCAACCTTGAAGCCAACCTCTTGATCCGCGATCGCGCTTTCAACCACCGGCTGCATGAGCACCTGAGCGAACTGGCCCGGCAGCACTGCAAGGCCGTGACCCTGGAACGCATGGTGCGCGGCTATTGGTGGCGAGCGCCGCTGATCTTCCTCGGCTTTCACCTCACCCGTTACTTCCCGCGCATCGCCGGCTGGTTCCCTGCGCACCGCCAGCGCCTCAAGGCCCTGCAACCGCAGGACGAAACGCCAGCGCGCTGCCACGAGGGCAACACCTGATGGTCGCCAAACGCTGGCAGATCCTGGGCAAGCGCCTGCTGACCCTGGTGTTCCTGGTGCTGATCCCGGCCTTGCTGTTCATGCTGGTGCGCAACCTCGACTGGCAGGAGGTTCGCCAGTCGCTGCTGGCCTACAAGCCCTCGACCCTGCTGATCGGCCTGGGGTTGGCGCTGTGCAGTTACCTGGTGTTCGCCAGCTACGACCTGCTGGCCCGGGCCTACACCGGCCATCGGTTGCCGGCGCGCCAAGTGTTGCCGGTGGCCTTCGTCTGCTATGCCTTCAACCTCAACTTCACCACCTGGGTCGGCGGCGTGGCCCTGCGCTACCGCCTGTATGGCCGCCTGGGGCTGGATAACGCGACCATCACCCGCATCCTGACGCTGGGTTTGCTGACCAACTGGATGGGCTACTTGCTGCTGGCCGGCAGCGTGTTCGCCCTGGGCGTCGTCAAGCTGCCAGGCAACTGGGCGGTCGGTGCCGGCGGGCTGCGCCTGATCGGCGTGCTGATGGTGGCGGTCGCCCTCGCCTACCTGCTGGCGTGCGCGTTTGCCAAACGCCGCACCTGGCACCCGCGTGGCCACGAGATCACCCTGCCCTCGCTGCGCCTGGCGCTGTGCCAGGTGGCTGTGGGCGCTGCCAATTGGGCGTTGATGGCGGCGCTGATCTATTGGTTGTTGCCAGGGCAACTGTTCTACCCGGCAGTCCTCGGCGTACTGCTCATCAGTTGTGTAGCCGGGGCGGTGGCCCATATTCCCGCCGGGCTCGGGGTGCTGGAAACAGTGTTCCTGACACTGCTGCACGGCCAGCTCGGCCAAGGCAGCCTGGTGGCGGCGCTACTGGGCTACCGCACCCTGTACTACCTGATTCCCCTGCTGCTGGCGGTGCTCACCTACCTGGTGCTGGAAAAACGCGCCAGGCAACTGCGGGCGAGTGGCGAGGCGGCAGGCCGAAAGCCGTGATGAAGCCGCGTGGATTGCCCAACAACATCCTTGTCGGGCGTACTGAAAAGACACCTCGGCCATAGATTGTGCGGATGGAAACGTTCAAGACGCAGTGCCAGGGGCCCCTGGCACTGCTGGGCCTCACTTACGAGCGGCCACCCTTGCGGCCGGACTCGGGGCTCTGGCGGTGCTCACCACCGGTGCTTTGCCCACCTTTGCGGCCGGCTTCAGAGGCCTTGTCGCGGTCATTGGCGAAATTCCCAGGGTTTTTCGAACCGCCCTGGTGGCCCATTTTGTCGCTGTCCTTGCTCATCTTGTCGTTGTCTTTGGTAGCCATGGTCATCAACCTCGTTTGGCTTGGGGATGCACGGTTGCGTGCCGTACATGGTGTGGGAGTACAGCGATAACGGCGGATTCGGTTTATTGCGGATTCATCGGACCGGTGGCGCTAAACAAGCAATGACTGTGTATTTGGCGCGCAAGCGGCATAGGCCATCGCTGGGCAAGTTGACCCCGGGCATGAATATGCTTAATCTCAGCACAACCTACCGGTCGGTAGGTATATTTTTGTCCAATGGATTTCGCTGTCATGCCCACCCACTCAAACCTGCGCTTCGCCGCCTCCCTCGCCTTGATCGGCGCCCTCGGCCCTTCGGCCATCGACATGTACCTGGCCAGCCTGCCGGAAATGGCCCGCGACTTCGGCACCGGCTATCCCCAGGTGCAATTGACCCTGACCGTGTTCCTGCTGGCCATGGGCGCCGGGCAACTGCTGTTCGGCCCGCTGGTGGATGCGCTGGGCCGGCGCCGGCCGTTGCTGTTGGGGTTGCTGGTGTTCACGGTCACCTCGCTGGCCGCGGCAGCGGCCAACTCACTCGAAGCACTGCTGCTGGCTCGCCTGATCCAGGGCCTGGCCAGCGCGCTGACCCTGGTAGTGATCATGAGCATGGTGCGCGACGTCGCCGACGGCGCACGGGCGGCACAGATCTTTGCCCTGCTGATGACCATCGAAGGCCTGGCGCCGATTCTCGCCCCGGCGGTGGGCGGCGTGGTGGATGCCGCCTGGGGCTGGCGGGCGATCATGCTGGTACTGGGTGGGCTTGGCCTCCTGACCTTGCTCAACTCCGCGCTGGCGTTGGGTGAAACCTTGCCCGCCGCGCAGCGCGTGCGCCTGGCGCCGCGTAGTGTATTGCGCACCTATGCGCGTATCGCCCGTGACGGCGCCTTCCTGCGCCCGGCCCTGGCGCTGTCGGCGGTGTTCTTTTTCCTGTTCGCCTACATCGCCGGTTCCGCCTACGTGTACCAGCAGCATTTCGGGCTGACCAGCACCCAGTTCGGCATGCTGTTCGGCGCCTGTGGCGTGGCCATTCTGCTGGGCGCCGCGGGGTCGGGCCTGTGGGTGAAGCGCCACGGCGTGGCCCGGGTGGCCTGGTGGGGTGCGCTGTGCATGGGCGCCGGCGCACTGCTGACGGTGGTGGGCGGCGGTTTGCCGGTGCTGTTGGGCGGCGTGGTGCTGGCGTTGTTCGGCCTGGGCATCTGCGAGGCCACGCTGATGGCCTTGGCGATGTCTTCGCAACACCGCGATGTCGGCTCCACTGCCGCGCTGCTCGGTGCCTTGCAACTGGTGATCTCGTCCAGCGCCACGCCCCTGGCCGGGCACCTGGCGACCCTCGGCCCGCAGGCCTGGGCCTGGCTGTTGGCCGGTGCCGCCGTGGTCATCCTGGGTTTGACCCGCGCCGCCCTGGCAAAGACAATCAGCGCCTCGCACTACAGCGTCAACCCGGAGTGACCGCCTTGAAAGCCCTGACCCCTTCCGCCGCGCGCATTTGCGACCACGCCGTCGAACACTTTGCCGAGCATGGCTACGACGGCTCGTCACTGAACGAAATCGCGGCCCAGGCGGGCATGCGCAAGGCCTCGCTGTATGCGCACTTCGCCAACAAGGATGCGTTGTTCGTCTGTGCGTTCGAGCGCGCCCTGGCCGAGGAGACCGCCTATGTCGAAGCGGGCTTCGCCCATGAGGCCGCAGATCGTGAGGCGCCGGGGCACTGGCACCCGCTGCACCTGGCCGAGCGCTATGCCGGCTCGGCCAATTTGCGCTTCGTGCTGCGCAGCGCGTTCCTGCCGCCGGCGCCGATACGCTCGATCGTGACCACGGGGTTCGAGGCGTATCTGGAGCAGATTCGCCTGGGCTTCTGCCAGGCCCTGCGCGAGCGGCATGGCTGGGCCCGCAGCGATGGCAACAAGCTGGAGCTGTATGGGGATGCTTATCTTGGGATCATCGACAGCCTGCATGTGGAGCTGCTGTATGCGAACCCGGCGGTGTATGCGCGGCGGGCGGCTTCGTTGTTGAAGATATTGGATGATTCGTTGGGGTTGGCCGGCCAGTAAGGGGCTGGGGCGCTCAGCGCCCCAATTGCATCATGGTTGAATCTTCTTCAACTCATTAAGCAACCCCATCAATTGCTCCAGCTTGTCCGCCCCGAATTGGCGCTGGATCTCCTGGTAATTGCGCTCCATCTCCTCGCTCATCGCCAAAAATGCCTGCTGCCCGCGCACGGTCAGGCTGATGAAGATCCGTCGCTGATCCTCCGGCGACTTGCGCCGCCCCACCAGCCCGTCACGCTCCAGGCGCTTGAGCACGCCGCTCATGCTCGGCTTGAGAATGCACGCCAGGTCCGCCAACTGGTGGCTCTCCAGCTCGCCCTGCTGGCGCAGGATACGGATCACCCGCCATTGCTGTTCGGTCAGGTCATGGGCATTGAGGGCCGGGCGGAAGAACGCCATGGTCGCTTCACGGGCCTGCAGCAGGGTCAAGGTCAGGGAGGGTCTTGGGATGGTCATTGGGCTCGGCTGGTTTTATTAAGATATTAATGAAGTGAAATACATTTCCACCCGGCCTGTCCAGCCCCTGTGAAAAGTACCAGCGCTCCTGCCTAACGCCCATTCTCGCTGCCGCCGGGCCATTGCACGATGCGCTTGAAGCTTGAGGCCTGGAGCGGGTCACCTGATGCAACCCTCACCGCAACGCCCCTTGCCGCTGGCGATACTCGCCCGGCGTCATCTGCGCATGGCGCTGGAAGAACCGGCTGAAATACGCCGGGTCCTTGAAGCCCAGCTGGTAGCAGATCTCGTTGGCCGAGCCGCCTGTATACAGCAGCAGGCGCCGCGCCTCCTGCATCAAGCGCTCGAACACCAGGCGCTTGGACGGCAGGTCGGCGATGCGTCGGCATACATCGTTCAGCCGCGCCTCCGTCACACCCAACGCCGCCGCGTAGGCCGGCAAGGCCCAGTGCTCAAGGTAATGGCGTTCGATCAGTTCATTGAAGCGGTGGAACAGCTGCAAGTCCTCGTGCCGCGCCGGCATCGCCTCCAGCGAATTGGCACACAGCCGCAGCAGGCTGATCATCACCAGCCGTGCCAGGTCATGCAGCGCCGTGCCCTGCCCCGCCTGGCCGTGGCCGACTTCGCTGCCGAGCAGGTCGAACAGCTGCGCCAGTCGATGCGCCTCTTCCCGCGCCGGCCCCTGCAGGTGCCCCAGGGCGACACAGGCTGGTTGCAGGCGCGGCGCGCTGATCAGCCCAGGCTCGGCCTCCAGCAGTTGCCACACCAGCTGCTGGCGCACGGTCAGCACATGGCCATCGGCGTCGGCCTCTGTGACGAAAGCATGGGGGATCGTCGGCGGGGTAAGGAAGAACATCGGCCCCGACTCGTGGTAGCGCTGTTCGTCAAGGTACACCCGCACGCTGCCGGTCTTCACGTAATGCACCTGGAAGAAGCGGTCATGGCGGTGCACCGGCATGTTGCGGCCAAAAAAGCCGGCCAGGTTGCCGAGCCGGTCGTAGTGCACCTCGCTGTCGCTGTAGCGCTGGTCGTAGACCTGACCGATGTTGATGTTGGGGATCGGCTGTCGTTCTTTCATTGTTGTTCTCGCAGCGGTGGAACAGGCCGGGCAATGCATCGTAGCACTGCCCGGCGAGCGGGGAATGCCTTGACGATCGTTAACATCTTAATTATAACGTTAACACATTAACAAAAACGCAATGAAGCGTCCCGTGGCGCTTCGCCTTCCGCAGGAGAAAAGCATGAGCCGTGCCTTGCACGAGGTCGCCACCGGCAGCCTGTTCGGCGTCGCCCTGAACTACCAGGGCCTGCTGCAGCAGCACCTGGCGTCTTTCCATAACGCGCCGTACCAGCAGCCGCCGGTCAAGCCGGTGCTGTTCATAAAGACCCCCAATACCCGTAACAGCCATGCACAAGCAGTGACCTACCCTGCGGGAGTAGAACGCCTGCAGCCCGGCCCGGCACTGGGCGTGGTGATCGGCAAGGACGCCAGCCGTGTGAGCGTTGAAAACGCCCTCGAACACGTGGCCGGCTACACCATCGTCAACGAATTCAGCCTGCCCGAAGACAGCTACTACCGCCCGGCCGTCAAGGCCAAGTGCCGCGACGGCTTCTGCCCGCTGGGGCCGGAGCTGGTGCCAGCGGCCCAGATAGGCAACCCCGACGCGCTGGGCATCCGCCTGTGGGTCAACGGCGAGCTGCGCCAGCACAACAACACCGCCAACTGCGTGCGCAGCGTGGCCCGGCTGATCGCCGAAATCAGCGAGTTCATGACCCTGCATGCCGGCGACGTGCTGATCACCGGCACCCCGGAGGGCCGTGTCGATGTGCTGCCCGGTGACCGGGTGACCGTCGAGATCGACGGCCTCGGCCAGCTGACCAACCACCTCGTCGCCGAACAAGGACTCGCCCCATGAAACACGCCCGTATCCAGTTCGACGGCCAGGTCCACGCCGTCACGGTCGAAGACGACCACCTGCGCCTGGCCGATGGCCGCCTGGTGCACCAAGACCAGGTGACCTGGCTGCCGCCGGCTACCGGCAGCATGTTCGCCCTGGGCCTGAACTACGCCGACCACGCCGCCGAGTTGGCCTTCACCCCGCCCACCGAGCCGCTGGCGTTCATCAAGTCGCCCGGTACCTACACCGGCCACGACCAGGTCACCTGGCGCCCCGACAACGTCAAGTACATGCACTACGAGTGCGAGCTGGTGGCGGTGATCGGCAAGCCGGCGCGCAACGTCAAGCGCGAGGACGCCCTCGCCTACCTGGCCGGCTACACGGTGTGCAACGACTACGCCATCCGCGACTACCTGGAGAACTACTACCGGCCCAACCTGCGGGTGAAGAACCGCGACGCCACCACCCCGGTTGGCCCGTGGATCGTCGATGCCGCCGATGTGCCAGACCCGTCGAACCTCACATTGCGCACCTGGATCAACGGCGAGCTGAAACAGGAAGGCACCACCGCCGACATGATCTTCGACATCCCTTACCTGATCGAATTCTTCTCCAGCTTCATGACCCTGCAGCCCGGCGACATGATCGCCACCGGCACGCCGGAAGGCCTGGCCGACGTGGTGCCGGGCGATGAAGTGGTGGTGGAAGTAGAAGGCGTCGGCCGCCTGGTCAACCGTATCGTCAGCGAAGCCGAGTTCTTCGCCCGTAAAACCCAAGAGGCATGAGCATGATCAAGCACTGGATCAACGGCCGCGAAGTCGAGAGCCGTGACACTTTCATCAACTACAACCCGGCCACCGGTGAAGCCATCGGCGAAGTGGCCAGCGGCGGTGCCGAGGAAGTCGCCCAGGCCGTTGCTGCGGCAAAAGAGGCCTTCCCGAAATGGGCCAACACCCCGGCCAAGGAACGCGCCCGGCTGATGCGCCGCCTGGGCGAGCTGATCGACCAGAACGTGCCACAACTGGCCGAGCTGGAAACCCTGGACACCGGCCTGCCGATCCACCAGACCCGCAACGTGCTGATCCCCCGTGCCTCGCACAACTTCGACTTCTTCGCCGAAGTGTGCACGCGCATGGACGGCCACACCTACCCGGTCGACGACCAGATGCTCAACTACACCCTGTACCAGCCGGTGGGCGTGTGCGGGCTGGTGTCGCCGTGGAACGTGCCGTTCATGACCGCCACCTGGAAGACCGCACCGTGCCTGGCATTGGGCAACACGGCGGTGTTGAAGATGAGCGAGCTGTCGCCACTGACCGCCAACGAATTGGGCCGCCTGGCGGTCGAGGCCGGCATCCCCAACGGCGTGCTCAACGTGATCCAGGGCTACGGCGCTACTGCCGGTGATGCCCTGGTGCGCCACCCGGACGTGCGCGCCATCTCCTTCACCGGCGGCACCGCCACCGGCAAGAAGATCATGCAGACCGCAGGCCTTAAGAAGTATTCGATGGAGCTGGGCGGCAAGTCGCCGGTGCTGATCTTCGAAGACGCCGACCTGGACCGTGCCCTGGACGCCGCGCTGTTCACCATCTTCTCGCTCAACGGCGAGCGTTGCACCGCCGGCAGCCGCATCTTCATCCAGGAAAGCGTGTACCCACGCTTCGTCAGCGAGTTCGCCGCCCGCGCCCGACGCCTGATCGTCGGCGACCCGACCGACCCGAAAACTCAAGTAGGCTCGATGATCACCCAGCAGCACTACGACAAGGTCACCGGCTACATTCGCATCGGCATCGAGGAAGGTGCGCGCCTGGTGGCCGGTGGCCTGGAGCGCCCGTCGGGCCTGCCGCCGCACCTGGCCAAGGGGCAGTTCATCCAGCCAACGGTGTTCGCCGATGTGAACAACCGCATGCGCATTGCCCAGGAAGAGATCTTCGGCCCGGTGGTGTGCCTGATCCCGTTCAAGGACGAAGCCGAGGCGCTGCAGCTGGCCAACGACACCGAATATGGTTTGGCGTCTTACATCTGGACCCAGGACATCGGCAAGGCGCATCGTCTGGCCCGTGGCATTGAAGCCGGCATGGTGTTCATCAACAGCCAGAACGTGCGCGACCTGCGTCAGCCGTTCGGTGGGGTGAAGGGTTCCGGGACTGGTCGCGAAGGCGGACAGTACAGCTTCGAGGTGTTTGCCGAGATCAAGAACGTGTGTATTTCCATGGGTAGCCACCACATCCCGCGCTGGGGCGTGTAAAGCGGGGCTGCTGTGCAGCCCATCGCCGGCAAGCCGGCTCCCACAGGGATCACCGCACACTGTGGGAGCCGGCTTGCCGGCGAAACGAGGGCGAAGCCCTCGCCATGGACACCCAGAACAACAACCTTTAACAGGAGATTCCCATGGGCAAACTCGCTCTCGCCGCCAAGATCACCCACGTGCCGTCGATGTACCTGTCGGAACTGCCCGGCCCGCGCCAGGGCTTTCGCCAGGCGGCCATCGACGGCCACCTGGAAATCGGCAGGCGCTGCCGCGCACTGGGCGTCGACACCCTGGTGGTGTTCGACACCCACTGGCTGGTCAACGCCAACTACCACATCAACTGCGCCCCGCACTTCGAAGGCCTGTACACCAGCAACGAACTGCCGCACTTCATCGCCAACATGAACTACGGCTTCCCCGGCAACCCGGAACTCGGGCGCATCCTCGCCGAGGAATGCAACCGCCTGGGCGTGGAAACCATGGCCCACGACGCCACCACGCTCGCCCCGGAGTACGGCACCCTGGTGCCGATGCGCTACATGAACACCGACCAACACTTCAAGGTGGTCTCGGTCTCGGCGCTGTGCACTTCGCATTACCTCAACGACAGCGCCCGCCTGGGCTGGGCCATGCGCAAGGCGGTCGAGGACCACTACGACGGCACCGTGGCCTTCCTCGCCAGCGGCTCGTTGTCGCACCGCTTCGCCCAGAACGGCCAGGCCCCGGACTTCGCCACCAAGGTCTGGAGCCCGTTCCTGGAAACCCTCGACCACCGCGTGGTGCAGATGTGGCAAGACGGCGACTGGGCCGACTTCTGCGCGATGCTGCCGGAGTATGCGGTCAAGGGCCATGGTGAAGGCTTCATGCATGACACCGCCATGTTGCTTGGCGCGCTCGGCTGGTCGAAATACGACGGCAAGGCCGAAGTGGTCACGCCGTATTTCGGCTCGTCCGGCACCGGCCAGATCAACGCGATCTTCCCGGTCACCCCGCAGGATGGCAGCACCATCCCCGCCGCCCAGGCCTCCAACCCGGCCGGCGTCACCTCCACCAGCCGCCTGTAAGGAGCGCGCCATGCCCCATCTGGTTCTGCTCTACAGCCCGGACATCGAAGCCGACGGCAACATGCCCGGCCTGTGCCGCGCCCTGGCCGACTGCATGCTCGAACAGCGCGACGAAAACGGCCGCCAGGTATTCCCCACCGGCGGCACCCGGGTGCTGGCCTACCCCGCCGCCCACGCGGCCATCGCCGATGGCCAGGGCGACTACGGCTTCGTCTACGCCAACCTGCGCATGGGCAGCGGGCGCAGCGCCACGGTGCACCAGCAGGTCGGCGACAACCTGCTGGCTGTGCTGCGCCGCCACCTCGACCCGCTGCTGGAGCAGCGCCCGGTCGGCGTGACCCTGCAGATCGACGAAAGCCAGGCCCAGGTGTACGACGCCAAGCACAGCAGCCTGCACCCCCTGTTCAACCGGAACTCCTGAGGTCATCAATGCTCGACGCCCACATCATCCAGCAAGCCGCCGCCCGTCTCGACCAGGCCGAGCGCAGCCGCGAACAGGTCGGTCAGTTTTCCCTGGAACACCCCTCGATCAGCATCGAGGACGCCTACGCCATCCAGCGCGCCTGGGTGGCGCAAAAGATCGCCAGCGGTCGCAAACTGGTCGGCCACAAGATCGGCCTGACTTCACGGGCCATGCAGGTTTCCTCGAACATCACCGAGCCGGATTTCGGCGCGCTGCTCGACGACATGCTGTTCGACGAAGGCAGCGACATCCCCTTCGAACGCTTTATCGTGCCGCGGGTCGAGGTGGAGCTGGCGTTCATCCTCGGCAAGCCGCTCAAGGGCCCCAATGTCACCCTGTTCGAGGTGCTCGACGCCACCGAGTGGGTGATCCCGGCACTGGAAATCATCGACGCGCGTATCCAGCAGGTCGACCCGCACAGCGGCGCCACCCGCAAGGTGTTCGACACCATCTCCGACAACGCCGCCAATGCCGGCGTGGTCATGGGCGGTCGCGCCGTGCGGCCGGGTGATATCGACCTGCGCAAGGTGCCGGCGGTGCTCTACCGCAATGGCGTGATCGAGGAGTCCGGGGTGTCTGCCGCCGTGCTCAACCATCCGGCCAAGGGCGTGGCGTGGCTGGCCAATAAACTGGCCGCCTATGACGTGGGCCTTGAGGCCGGGCAGATCATCCTCGGTGGCTCGTTCACCCGCCCGGTGGCGGCCCGCCCCGGCGACACCTTTCATGTCGACTACGACCAGCTTGGCTCGATTGCCTGCCGTTTCGTCTGAGGACTGCCCATGGACATGCCCATCAACACCTTCAAGCAACGCCTGCGCAGCGGCCAGGCGCAGATTGGCCTTTGGCTCGGCCTGGCCGACCCGTATTGCGCGGAGCTGGCGGCCAACGCCGGTTTCGACTGGCTGCTGCTCGACGGCGAACACGCGCCCAACGACCTGCGCAGCCTGCTCGGCCAGTTGCAGGCCGTGGCGCCCTACCCCGGTCAGCCGGTGGTGCGCCCGGTGGTTGGCGATACCGCATTGATCAAGCAGTTGCTGGACATCGGCGCCCAGACCCTGCTGGTGCCCATGGTCGAAAGCGCCGAGCAGGCCCGCCAGCTGGTGCGTGCGGTGCGCTACCCGCCTTACGGTGTACGTGGTGTAGGGAGTGCGCTGGCCCGGGCTTCGCGCTGGAACAGCATTCCCGGTTACCTGGACCTGGCCGACGAGCAGGTGTGCCTGCTGGTGCAGATCGAGAACCGCGAGGGGTTGGCGAACCTGGACGAAATCTGCGCCGTTGAAGGTGTGGATGGTGTGTTTATCGGCCCTGCCGACCTGAGTGCGGCCATGGGGCACCGGGGCAACCCGGGGCATCCCGAAGTGCAGGCGGCTATCGAAGACGCCATCGTCCGGATTGGCCGGGCGGGCAAGGCGGCGGGGATTCTCAGTGCTGACGAGACGCTTGCACGGCGCTATATCGAGCTGGGGGCGGCGTTTGTTGCCGTTGGGGTGGACACCACCGTGTTGATGCGCGGGTTGCAGCGGTTGGTGGGGGCGTTCAAGGAAGGGGTGGTAGGTACGACTGCCCAGGGCGGGGTGTACTGACAGCAGCAATCACCCGGCGGCATTCCGGGCCCCTGTGGGAGCGGGTTTACCCGCGAAGCAGCCAACAAGGTAGATGGCACCGGCTTCGCCGGTGTTCGCGGGTAAACCCGCTCCCACAGGAGTTGCACAGCCCAAATGCTAGTCTGTCGCCAACAGCTCCTAGCTCAATGCGCCATCCCCAGCTCCACATCATCCATCAACGCCTTGGCCTGCGCACTCAGGTAGTGCGCAGGGAAAAAAGGCGCGCGCAGCATCTATGGGAAACGGACTACAAGAAAGTAGAAAAATCCGAGCTTTCCCCACTGTAGGAGCGGCCTTGTGCCGCGAAAGGGCCGCGCAGCGGCCCCGCAATTTCGGCGTCTACGCATCAATCGCCGGGGCTGCTTTGCAGCCCTTTCGCGGCGCAAGGCCGCGCCTACAGAAAAGCGCGGGTCCTGACCAAAGGCAACGTCACACAGAATCAAATCCCTGGCACACTCAGGCAAGACACCTACCGCGCGTTAGGTGCCCAATAGCTGCCACAGCCAGCGCTTGTGCAAGCCCTGCTTCCTAACAATTCCAACTGTCCAGGCTGCGCCATGATCAACATCGAAACGCCCACCTATTACACCGCGACCAAAAAATACAACCTCAGCTTCCCCACCCTTGAAGCCGACATCGAAGCCGATGTAGTCGTGATCGGCGGCGGTTTCTCGGGCATCAACACCGCCCTGGAAATGGCCGAAAAAGGCATCACCAATGTCGTCGTGCTCGAAGCCCGCTACCTGGGCTTCGGCGGCACCGGGCGCAACGGCGGGCAGATCATGGCCGGCATCGGCCACGACCTGGAGAAGATCAAGAGCAGCGTCGGCGAACAAGGCCTGCGCGAGATCTTCGAAATCAGTGAGCTGGGCGCCGGCATCATCAAGGACCGCATCGCCCGCTACCAAATCGACGCCGACTTCTGCCACGGCTACGGCTACATGGGCTTCAACGCCCGCCAGGAAAAAACCCTGCGCGCCTGGGAGAAAGACTTCAAGGCCATCAACGGCAAGGATGAAATCCGCTTCCTGGGGGGCTCCGAGGTCAAGCAGATCATCGGTTCCGACGCCTACAGCAGCGCCCTGCTGCACATGGGCGGCGGCCACGTGCATTCGCTCAACCTGCTGCTCGGCGAAGCCCAGGCTTTGGTGGGCCATGGCGCACGGATCTTTGAGCACAGCCCGGCGCTGGAAGTGCACTATGGCGAGCGCATCACCGTGCGCACCGGCCGTGGCTCGGTCAAGGCCAGCAAGCTGCTGTGGGCCTGCGACAGCTTCCTCAACAAGCTCGAACCCGAGCTGCATGCGCGCACCGTCAACACTTACGCCTTCCAGTTGATGACCGAGCCGTTGTCGGATGAACTGATCCAGCGCATCAGCCCGATCCGCGGCGCCTACAGCGATATCCGCCCGGTGATCGACTACTACCGCGTCACCCGCGAGAACCGCCTGCTGTTTGGCGCCGCCACGCCTTTCGTGGAGCACATCCCGAAAGACCTCAAGGCGTGGAACCGCAACCTGATGCTGAAGATCTTCCCGTACCTCAAGGACGTGCGCATCGACCTCGCCTGGGGCGGCCCGATGGCCACCAGCGCCAACCTGTTCCCACAGCTCGGCACCCTGAGCAACCGCCCCAATGCCTTCTACGTGCAGGGCTACTCGGGGTTTGGCGTCACCCCCAGCCACATCATTTGCAAGATCCTCGCCGAAGGCATGAGCGAAGGCTCCAGCCGCTATGACCTGATCAGCTCGGTCAAGCATGCGCGCATCCTCGGCAAGGACCACATTCGCCCACTGCTGCTGACTGCCGGTAAAACCGTGCATCAGCTGTCGGGCTTCTTCAACGGCCGCCGTTGATCTTTTTTGAACTGACCAGGAGAACCACCATGACCCTTACCGCCGTCCGCCAGGGTGTGCAATTGTCCGAACTCGACGCCTGGGGCACCGTTGCCGACCTGGGCTCGACCATCCTCGAAGGCGAGGTCAAGTGCTACGGCAAGATGACCCACGGCGCGCCGACCGACCCGGTCAGCAGCGCGTATTTTGGTACCACCCAGGGCAAGTTCCGCATGGTCTACCCGTTCAGTGAACAGGCGGTGATCGTGACGGGGGAGATTCAGTTGACTGACGAGTCCACCGGGCAGGTGACGCGCTACAAGGCGGGTGATGCCTGGTTCGTGGCCAAGGGCACGCCGGTGTTGTGGGAAGTGTTGAGCGAGACGTTTGTGAAGCATTACCTTGCGGTAGCCTGATCCATCCTCGGGGTCGCTTTGCGGCCCTTTCGCCGGCAAGCCGGCTCCCACAGGGATCGCATGACCCTGTGGGAGCCGGCTTGCCGGCGATGCTTTTAGCGCCCCGCCATCAACGCCATCGCCCGAAAGTCCTTCGGCGACTGCTCGAACTGCTTCTTGAACGCCCGGCTGAAATGCGCCGAGTCGGTAAACCCCCACTTGAACGCGATCGAGGTGATCGACTCGCGCTTGAGAAACGGGTTGGACAGGTCATCAGCACTACGCTTCAAGCGAGAACGCTGGATATAGCGGCAAACGCTGTCACCCTCCTCCTCGAACACCCGGTACAGATGCCGCACCGAGATGCTCAGCCGCTCGGCCAGGTTGGCCGGGGTCAGCCCAGGCTGGCCCAGCGACTCGTCGATGACCTTCTGCACATAGCCCCGCAGGTTGCCGCCGCCCACCCCGCCCAATGCGGCGGTATTGGGCTCGCCACGCTCGAAACCGGGCTCCAGCAGGGAAATGAACGCCGACTGCAGGGCATCGCCTTGCGCACCGCCTACGTCTTCCTCCTCGCGGCACAACTGGTCCATCAGCAAATGCAGCATGCGCCCGCAGGCGTTGGTCGAGGAGATCTTGCCGAAGGCGGCGCCCTGCCCGGTCACGTGCTTGCGCACCTGCTCGCGGGACAGCGACAGCGAGACGTGCTCGATCAGCCCGAATGGTGTGATCTCGCACGGGCCGACCGAGTCCATCAGCAGCAGGTCGCCGGGTGACAATTGCAGGCTCACACCGCCCTGGGTGATCCGCGAGTAGCCCATGCGCTGGCTGACCAGGAAGCAGTGCTGGTCGTCGTCACGGTCGGGGTTGTCGCCGAAGCGGCGGATATTGCCGGCATTGGTGCGCAGGTTGGCCAGGGCCAGGCCTGCGCGGTTGAAGGTGGCGATCTCGCCGATGAACAGCGCTCGGTTGAACGCAAGTTCAGTCTGGAAACGGCCGCACACTTGCTGCATGGCGGCGGTCCAGCGATCCAGGCCATCAGTGGCCGGCTGGGTGCTGCAGTGGGAAACGGGCTGGGGCATGGCAACCTCCACACGCGGGCATTGTTGTTATGGGTCAATTGTTAACATGTTATCCATTGACGCACAACTGTCATCTGTTGGCCGGTGTAGCGAGCAGGTTTTATGCCAAGGTGCGAGGGGTGTTCTGGGTTTGCGCATGGGTTGAGAATGCCGGGGCTGCTTTGCAGCTCTATCGCGGCACAAGGCCGCTCCTACAGGAGATCGCGTTCCCCTGTAGGAGCGGCCTTGTGCCGCGAAAGGAGCGCGGAGCGCTCCCGCTTTCAAAGCGCTAGAAGGATACGTTGCAGCGCTTCAAAGGCCTGCCAGAGATACCCGCGCTGCTCAGCGCTGAGCGGGATATAGCGGCGGAACGCTGGCACACGGTTGACCACTTCACTGGCCCCCATATGCTCCAGGCTGACCCGCCACAGGCCACCCTCGCAGCCAATGTTCAGGCGCTTGAAGTCCAGCGGCATCAATGCGGCCTGCAAGGCGCTGTCGCTGCCGATACGCGCCTGCAGCCTTTCGAACAGTGCCTTGTCACCACTGCGCTGGCGGCAAGCCAGGCCGGTGCGGCGCAATGCCCCGCGGTGATGCATCTCCAGCTGCACACTGCCCTGCCCCGAGGCAGGCACACACAGGCTGAACTCGCACATCACCAGGTGCATCAGCAGGTGGCTTTCGGTGCGTTCGCACACCTCGATCACCGGACCATCCTGCCGGTAGGTAAAGCGCAGCACCGCTGCTGCGGATTGCACATCCGTCATACCGAGGTTGCGCTGCAGCCGCGCCAGGGTCGCCCCCGACCGGTAGCCGGCCGGGGCGCGGGGCCCGGTCAGGCGTTCAAGCCAGCTTGCCGACATGCTGCACCTGCTCGCTGTGGAAGTGGCCGGGTTCGGCGCCGAACTCTTTCTCCAGCACATCCTCGACCCGCGCCGGCTTGAACGGGTTGACCTTCTGCACGCAAAGGGTCCAGAACAGCGCATAGGCCGCCGTGGCCCCCAGCATCACGGCAAACGGCACATACACATCGGCGGGGTTCATGCCCGGCGGGGTGATGAACCACATGCCCAGCAAGATGCCGATGCTGGAGACGATCTGCGGCAGCGGGAACAGTGGCGAGCGGTAGGCACGCGGCAGGTCCGGGCGGCGAATGCGCAGCACCACCACCGACAACGTCACCAGCAGGTACGCGGTGCTCCAGGCGCACACCGCGGCCAGCACCAGGTGCAGGATGTTGTCGGTGTTGCCACCCAGGTACCAGGCGTGCAGGCACGGGATCAGCGCCACCACCAGGATGCACAGCAGCGGCGTTTTGAAGTGCGGGTGCAGGTAGGTGAATACCTTGGGCAGCGCGCCGTCCACGGCCATGCCGTAGAGAATCCGCGGCACCCCGGCCATCAGCGTGTTGATGGTGGCGGCGCCGGCGAACAGGAAGCCGATGCCCAGCCACACCGGGCCGATATCGCCCATCACCTGCTCGGCGAAGCGCGGGATGGCCATGGGTGTATCCAGCAGGTGCACGCCGCTGGCGGCGTCGAGCAGCACGTTCTCCACCTGGCGTTTCATCGCCGCGCCGTAGATGAACATGCAGCTGGCCACGCCGAACAGGCCCAGGGCCATGGCCTTGGGCATCACCCAGGCCGAACGGCGCAGCTCCGGGGCCAGTGGGGTGACGAACTCGCAGCCGACGAACATGAACATGGCCATGCCCACCAGCGAGAGGATGGTCATAAGGTCCGTGCCGACCATCGACACACCGAACGGCCCCTCCAGCTGCACCGCCGGCGCGGCCAGCAGGCCGAGCACGCCGAACACCATCAGCGTGGTCCACATGCCGAAGGTCAGCACCACTTCGGCACGGCCGAAGGCACTCACGCCAAAGGCGTTGAGCACGCCGAACGCCAGCACGAAGCCCACCCCCAGCAGCCAGGAGCCACCGGCGGATTCGGCGAGGGTATTGAGGTGCTCGAAGTTCACCAGTGCCATCACTCCGGACAGAATGGTTTCGGCGGTGCCGGCGAACACATGCACGATCAGGTAGGCCGACAGGGTGCCGGTGATGGCGAAGAAGCGGCCCAGGCCGCAGTTGATGTAGTCGTACACGGAGCCGGTGGTCGGCAGGATCGCTGCCGCTTCGGCGAAGGTGGTCGACTGCGCGAGCATCATCACTGCGGCGATCACCATCGCTACGGCAAAGGCGCTGCCGCCGATGCCGAAGCCCATGGTGGCGGTGAGGATCACGGGGCTGGCCATGATCAGGCCGACGGTGCTGGCCAGCGCGGTGGGGAAGCCGACGCTGCCGCGGTTGAGGTGCTCGGTGAGCTTATTGTTGATTGTCATGGAGTGGGCCCTGGCTGGACGAGGGAAAGATGACGGCTTGCCGGGCGCGCCGCAAGTGCTGGCGATCGCCGCGAGTTCGGTAAGGGTGCCTGGCGATGGACTCGACACCACTACCCGATCACTTTGACTTTCCCCGCCACAGCGGTCTTGCCACTGCCTGCCGCCTTGCTTGTTGCTGGCTGCCAGTTCAGCCCTGCAGCATCGCCTGGATCTGCTGGGTGGCCTGGCGGGTGCTTTCGGCAAGCTTCTTGACCTCGTCGGCCACCACCGAGAAACCGCGCCCCACCTCCCCGGCCCTGGCAGCCTCGATGGCAGCATTCAGGGCCAGCAGGTTGGTCTGTTCGGCAATGCTGCGAATCACCCCCACGGCGGTGGCGATCCGCGCATAGGTGGCCTCGTTGTGCGCCTGCAATTGCTGGTGGCTGGCCTGGGCGTTGCGCTCGTCGCTGATGTCGCGCACCGCGCCCAGCACCCGCACCAGCACGCCGTGCTCGTCGCGCACCGCGCGGCCGCGTTCACGGCACCAGATGTAGCCGCGTTGCTTGTGGCGCATGCGGTACTCGAACACATACTCGCCACTGGCATGGGCGCCCAGGATCTCGCGCTCGAAGATGGCCATGATCTGCGCCAGGTCGTCGGGGTGGGTAATGCCGACCTGGGCATCCCAGCCATCGGCCAGCTCCTTGGGGCCGTAGCCCATCACCGCGCGGAAGGCATCGGACAGGCGCATGCGGCTGAGGGGGTGGTGTACGTCGCCTTGGGCAACCTCTATGTCCCAGGTGCCCTCGGTCAGGGTGGTTTGCAGCAGGCTCCAGAAATGCGCCTGGCGCTGGTGCACTTCACTGGCCAGCACCAGTTGACCCAGTTGTTCACGCAGCAGGTCGCATTCGCCTTGCAACTGCTGTTGTGCCGCTAGCTGCTGCGCGTGCATCCGTTGCTGGCTGGCCAGCGTTTCACCCAGTAACTGCAGCTCTTGTGCCTGCGCCTGCAACTGCTGCGCCTGGCCTTGGCGTTGCTGCTCCACCGTTTGCAGGGCCTGCAACAAGGGCGGGTGGCGGCGCACCTCCACCAGGCTTTCGGCAATCTCGCCCTGGCCAAAGCGGGTCAGCGCCTCGGCCAGCGCGGCCACCCAACGTTCATTGCGAAACAACATGCGCGCCCCCTTGAGCCGTCGAACAAAAGCGCGAGTTCAACCCAAGTCGTCGGCCGTCGTCTTGCGCCGGCCTGCCGTTGGCTTGACCTTGGCTGCCAGGGTTCAGTGGCTGATGATCGCCTTGAGCACGGTCTTGAAGGTTTCCAGCTGCGCCTCGCTGAACTGGCCGAACACCTGGTCCTGCTGGGCCTTGGCAATGCTCCACAGCCCTTCGGTCTCTTCACGCCCGGCCTCGGTCAGGCACACCCGGCCGTTGTCGTCGGTGACCAGCCCCTTGCGGGTCAGGTTGGCGATGGCTTCGCTCACCTCGCGCTCGGGCATCGCCACTTCGCCCAACAGCTCGGCCTGGGCCAGCCCAGCATCGTGTTCCAGCACCATCAGCATGCGTGCCTCGCTGGTGCGCAGGCCGGTGGCCAACTGGCGCGGCTGGTAGCTGGCCTGGTAGGCGCGCAGGGCCTGGGTCATCAGGTAGTACAGGTTGTGCTGCAAGCGGCCCTGAAAATGGCTGCTGGCCGGCGCGCCTTCGGCACGGCGGGTCATGCGCGTATGCGGCAGGACCATGGAATAGGCGCCCTGGTGGTACAGCAACGGCGAGCGGCCAAGGTCGTCGAAGGCCAGCACCTTGCCGACCAGGATCCAGTGGTCACCGCCGTCCAGTTGCTGGAATTTCTGGCAGTGGAAGCGCGCCGCGCAGTCGGGCAGCAAGGGCGCGCCGCCCTCGCCTGCCTGGTAATCGATACCGGCAAAGCGGTCGTCACTGGGGCGGGCGAAGGTGTTGGACAGGTCGATCTGGTCGGCGGCCAGCACGTTGACGGCGAAGTGCTCGGCGGCGTCGAACACGGCGTGGCTGCTGGAGCGTTTGTCGATGCTCCAGAGAATCAACGGCGGGTCGAGGGATACCGAGTTGAAGCTGTTGGCGGTGACGCCGACCTTGTTGCCGGCGGCGTCGGCGGCGGTGATCACGGTCACGCCGGTGGCGAAGTTGCCCAGGGCGCGGCGGAAGGCACGGGTATCGAAGGGGGTAGTC
This sequence comes from Pseudomonas parasichuanensis, assembly GCF_021601385.1. GTDB lineage: Bacteria > Pseudomonadota > Gammaproteobacteria > Pseudomonadales > Pseudomonadaceae > Aquipseudomonas > Aquipseudomonas parasichuanensis. Next base: position 67,845 of record NZ_BQHO01000008.1, read on the forward strand.
ATGCAAGGCTCCGGTTCTTGTTATTGGGCTGAGGGCCTCATCGCTGGCAAGCCAGCTCCCACAAGCTACAGCGCAGCCCTGTGGGAGCCGGCTTGCCGGCGATGGGGGCGACACGGTCGATCAGGTCATCGCCGGATCCGGCTCCAGGCCCATCAGCTCACGGCCGAGGATCTGCGCGCAGACGTCGTAATCGGTGTAGGCATGGGCGCCGGTCATGTGCGCGTCGCGGAACAGCCGCTGCATCTCGCTGCTGTCGAACCAGGCGCCGCCACCGGCGGCTTCCATCAGCCGGTCCACGGCCTGGATGCACAGCTTGACCGCATAGCCCTGGTTGGTGCGCCAGTAGGCCAGCTCGGTACGAGTCGGGTACTGGTGGCGTGCGCTGTAGTCGGCGATCTGCTCCCAGCTTTTCTCCAGCAGCGCACGGGCCGCAGCGACCTGGTGGGTGGACTCGGCCAGGCGCATCAGCGCCGGGGTGGCCGCGCCGAGGGCTGCGCCGGTGTAGGCCCGCACGCGATTGCGGGTCTTGTCCTTGAAGGCTTCGAGCATGCGCTCGGCGATGCCGAGGCTGACGGTGGAAAAGCCACTGGCGAAGTACGGGCGGTACGGGTTGAAGTAGATCGCGCTGTCCGGGTACAGGCCAAAGCCCGCCGAGGCGCCCTCCATCATGTCCTTGGCCTTCTGGATACGGTGCTCGGGCACGAAGGCGCGCTCGACGATCAGCGTGCGGCTGCCACTGGCGCGCATGCCGGCGGCGAACCAGTCGTCGCGGATCTGGTAGTCGCTGCGCGGCAGCACGGCGAAGCAGTAGTCCTGGCCGCCCTGCGCATTGGCGCGGCGAAAGCCCATGATCGCCCACTCGGCGTGGTCGCAACCGCTGCTCCAGCCCATCTCGCCGCTGAACAGCACGCCGCCCTCGACCTCTTCGGTACGGCCGAAGGGGGCAATGCTGCTGCTGGCGGTGGCGTGCGGGTTGTCGCCCCAGACTTCGTCCTGTAGTTGCTTGGGGAACATTGCCAGTTGATGGCTGTGGGTGCACAGCAGGCTCATGGCCCAGGCGGTGCTGGCGCAGGCGCCGGCCAGGGCGGCAATGCATTCGGCGAACTGCGGCAGGCTGATTTCCAGGCCGCCGTAGGGCTTGGGCAGGAAGGCCTGGTGCAGGCCGATGCCCTTGAGCAGGGCGATGTTTTCGGCGGGCACGGTGCGCTCGCGCTCGGCCTGGTCGGCACGGGCGGCGATGGCAGGCAGCAGGGGCTTGAGGTCTTCGAGCAGGGAGTTTGGCTTTTTCATGGTCTGGCTCATTGTTATTGGACCCTGGCGAGCGGTGCCTGGTAGTGGCGGCTCACTGATGAATGCCGGGTCAGTATGGGAGCCTGGGAACGACTGGAAAATGCAACTTCCGCACCTCGGATTGTATTTTTCATGGGGTGGATGTGTGGCTGGCAGGCAGGGTCATGGGGGTGGCAGAGGGAGGCAAGCATCGAGGGGGATCGGCATTTAATCTGCGGGGTATTGAAACTTGCCGGGGCCGCTGCGCGGCCCTTTCGCGGCGCAAGGCCGCTCCTACACGGGGGCGGCGTGTGCCGCAAGCCATTCATTGCCCGGAGCACCCCGCATGAGCGACATCCCCCTCCTCCCCAGCGTCACTGCCTTCCTTGGCCGCCACCACGGCCTGTACCTCCACGGCCAGGCCGTCGCCAGCCAGTCGAGCGCACGGATCAAGGTGGTCAACCCGGCCAATGGCGAGGCCATCGCCGAGGTGGCAGACGCCTGCCAGGCCGATGTCGAGCAGGCCGTCGACTCCGCCCGCCAGGGCTTCAACGCCTGGTCGCGCACCAGCCCCGCCGCCCGCGCCGCGGTGCTGTTCAAACTGGCCGACCTGCTGGAGGCCAACCGCGAGGAACTGGCCCAGCTGGAAACCTTGCAGTCGGGCAAGCTGATCAACATTTCCCGCGCCTTCGAGGTGGAACAGGCGGCGCATTTCTTGCGCTACTACGCCGGATGGGCGACCAAGATCACCGGCCAGACCATCACCCCGTCGCTGCCCTCTTTCGCTGGTGAGCGCTACAGCGCCTTCACCCTGCGCGAGCCGATCGGCGTGGTGGTGGGCATCGTGCCGTGGAACTTCGCCACCATGATCGCCATCTGGAAGCTGGCCTCGGCACTGACCACCGGTTGCAGCATCGTGCTCAAGCCCAGCGAGTTCACCCCGTTGACCTTGCTGCGTATTGCCGAACTGGCCACCGAAGCCGGCCTGCCACCGGGCGCGCTCAACGTGCTGACCGGCGGCGGCCTGGTGGGCAAGGCGCTGGTCGAGCACCCGGGCACTGACAAGGTGTCGTTCACCGGCTCCGTGCCCACGGGCATCGCCGTGGGCCAGGCGGCCATGGGCGCCAAGCTGACCCGCGCCACCCTGGAGCTGGGCGGCAAGAACTCGGTGGCGTTCCTGCCCGATGTCGGCATCGACAAGGCGGTGGACGGCATCATCGAAGCGGGCTTCCTGCATTCCGGGCAGATCTGCGCGGCGGGTGAGCGCTTCTTCGTCCATCGCTCGCGGATCGAGCCAATGCTCGAAGCGCTGTCGCACCGTTTGGGCCAGCTGAAATTCGGCTCGCCGCTGGACGAGAGCACCCAGTTCGGCCCGGTGGCCAACAAGCCGCACCAGTTGAAACTGGCCGAGCTGTTTGCCACCGCCCGCGCCGAAGGCAGCCGGATCATCCATGGCGGCCGCATTGGCGACGGCCCGGGCTGCTTTGTCGAGCCCACGGTGATCCTCGCCAACAGCGCCGGCGACACCCTGCTCAACCAGGAAACCTTCGGCCCGGTGGCAACCTTCCTGCCCTATGACGACGAAGAACAGCTGCTGCACTTGATGAACGCCACGCCCTACGGCCTCTCCGCCAGCCTGTGGAGCAACGACCTGGGCAAGGCCATGCGCCTGATCCCGGAAATCCAGGCCGGCACGCTGTGGGTGAACATGCACACCCTGCTCGACCCGGCGGTGCCGTTCGGCGGCATCAAGGCCTCCGGCATCGGCCGCGAGTTCGGCTCGGCGTTCATCGACGACTTCACCGAGCTCAAGTCTGTGATGATTCGCTATTGAACCTGCACGACAACCTGGGCCGTTACTGCCTGCAGGCGTTCAGCCAGCAGGTGCCGGCGTCGCTGGCGGCGTTCTACCGCATCGACCCAGGCCTGCAGGCCTGCGACTTTCTGTTGCAGGACCTGCAGGCGCCCATGCATGCGCGCTACCTGCAGCACTATCGCGCCTACGACCCACTGCAACCGTCGCGCTGCCTGGCCATCGGCACGCCGGTGGTGTCGCTGCGCCAGGGCCTGGCCCACCTGCCGGAGGCCCAGGGCAACACCTACCGGGGCTTTCTGGCCCGGCACCAGGTGGTGGATGTGGTGGAGATCATCGCCCAGGTTGGCGGCCGGCCGCTGGCCGGGGTCTCGCTGTTGCGCTGCGCAAGCCAGGGCGAGTTTCGCCCGGACGAACTGCAACGCCTGCTGCCATTGCACGGGCTGATGCAATTGGCGGTGGCCAGCCAGCCCTCGGCGCAAAGGCCGGCAGCAGTCGAACTCACCCCCCGTGAACGGCAGATTGCCGAACTGCTGCGCCAAGGCCACAGCAACAAACTGATCGCCCGGGCGCTGGAGGTCGGCCTGCCCACCGTCAAGACCCACCTGATCAACCTGTTCCGCAAGCTCGGGGTGAGCAACCGCACCGAGCTGGTGGCGTTGCTGTACCTGTGACTCAACCTTCCGGTTGATACCGGGCCGCAGCGCCGCGTTGCACCCTGTGGGCACCTTAACCCCAGGAGTCACGCACATGTCCAAACCCTCCGACTGGATCACCGTAGGCGCCCTCGCCGAGGGCTTCGCCCCGCAAGCCTTCATCCTGCCGCAACGCGCCGACCTGAGCGGGCGCAGCCTCACCCTGCACTTCGCCAACGGCTGGCTGATCGAACACCGCTTCGACGCCGAACAGCTGCACTGGCACGCCGCCGACGGCCACAGCCAGGGCACTGCCAGCTACCGCGCCACTTCGGTTCGCGACGGTATCTACCTGGTGGATTTCATCAAGCACGAAGGCGGCCAGGCCTGGTCGGTGTCGCTGGTGCTCGACACCCTCAGCCAATCCTTCACCGCCGTGCTTGGCCGCCTGCCCGACCAGGCCCGCACCCAGCGTGGCCTGTACGACCTGGCCCTGGCCGGTGAAGTGCTGACCGGCGTCGAGGCCACCTTCCTGCACGGCACCCTCGACCGCCCCTGGCAGGACGGCGCCTGCCCACATGTACCGACTCGCGAGCTGGTGGGCCTGCGCAACCACTACCGCTACAGCCCCACCGAGGAATACGAGCACATCTACCTCAACCCCGACTACTACAGCTGGCAGTGCCTGAAGGGCGTCGAGCAGGGGCTGTGCGACACCGACCGCGCCCATTACTACAAGATCGCCGAGCAGCTGTACCTGTTCGTCTGGTGCGAGAAGATCGTGCCGACCCTGGGGCTGGTGATGATCGACCTGCAGCAGCACCGCAGCGACGGCAAGATCTTCGGCTACGCGGGCGGCAGCTTCGATGCCCTGGCCAATTTCCCGGTGTCGTCGTATTGCCGGGTAGTCAACCGCACGGAGTACCCGCAGTGAGCCGCAGTGTGTTGATCACCGGGGCCGGCAGCGGCATCGGTGAAGCCTGTGCCCTGCGCCTGGCAGCCCAGGGCTGGCAGGTGGCACTGGTGGGCCGCCGCCGCGAGGCGCTGGAGCGCGTCGCCCGGGCTACCAGTGGCCTGGTGCTGGCGGGGGATGCGGCCGACAGCGCCACCTGGCGCGGCTTCATCGAACAGCTGGAGGCGCGGTTCGGCGGCCTGGACGCGGTGATCGCCTGCGCCGGCGGCCATGGCCTGGGCCGGGCCACCGAGACCAGCGACGAGGCCTGGCAGGCGGCAATGCGCAGCAACCTCGACAGCGCCTTCCACACGGCCCGCGCCTGCCTGCCATTGCTGATGCGCCGGCAAGGCAGCTTGGTGCTGTTGGGTTCCATCGCGTCGTTGGCGGCAGGGCCCGAGGTGTGCGGCTATACCACGGCCAAGCACGCGCTGGTCGGCCTGAGCCGTTCACTGGCCCGCGACTACGGCCCGGCCGGCGTGCGGGTGAACTGCGTCTGCCCGGGCTGGGTGCGCACGCCCATGGCCGATGAGGAAATGCAGGTATTGATGGCCCATCACCAGGAAGACCTCGACGCCGCCTACCGCAGGGTCACGGCCGATGTACCCCTGCGTCGCCCGGCCGGCAGCGACGAGATTGCCGCCGTGTGCGAGTTCCTGGTCAGCCCGGCGGCAAGCATCGTCACGGGTGCGGTAATCACCGCCGACGGCGGCGCAACCGTGGTCGATGTACCCACCCTGGCCTACACCCGTCTGGAGCCACAGCCATGAGCGCCCGTCATGACTTTCAGGGGCACAGGGTGCTGGTGACCGGCGCTGCGGGTGGCATCGGCCAGGCCATTGTCGAGGGGTTTGCCCGAGCTGGGGCGCGCGTGCTCGCAGTGGACCTTGATCCGACTGCGCTGCGGCAGATGGTCAAGGTGCAGCTCGCCTTGGGCCATGAGGTCGAGGGGCTGGCCGTGGACCTCGCTGACGAGCAGGCAATCGCAACCCTGCTGGCCGGGCTGGATCGCCTCGACGTGCTGGTGCACAACGCCGCGTATTTTCCGCTCACACCCTTCACCGACATCACCCCGGCACTGCTGCAACGCACGCTGGCGGTCAACCTGGGCGCGCTGTTCTGGCTGACCCAGGCGGCGCTGCCGCTGTTCCGTCGCCAGGGCGGCGGCTGCGTGCTGGCCACCTCATCGGTGACCGGCCCCCGGGTGGCCTACCCGGGCCTGAGCCATTACGCCGCGTCCAAGGCCGGGGTCAACGGCTTCATCCGCAATGCCGCGCTGGAGCTGGCACCGCTGAACGTGCGGGTCAATGGTGTAGAGCCGGGCATGGTACGCACCCCGGCCATGGGCAACCTCGGTGACCCGGCCCTCAATGCGCGGATCGCTGCCGGGGTACCGCTCGGGCGCCTGGGCGAACCCGCCGATATCGCGGCGGCGATGCTGTTCCTTGCCTCGGACGCGGCGAGCTACATCACCGGCCAGACCCTGATCGTCGATGGCGGCGCCACCCTGCCCGAGACCCTGGCCAGCCCCTGATCTGCCCTGGCGGCGACGTGCAAGTGCGCTGGCAGCCACGGGCAAGACCCGCCCCGGTGATCCGCGCGCTAATGGCCCGTCGCTTCAGACACCCCTGCCTCCACAACAACGCGGCACCCAAGACCGCACACAACAAACGAGGAACGATCCATGCGTCTCACTCCACGCCGCACCGCGCTGGCCACCGCCCTGGCGCTGCTGGTCAACGGCCCGGCCACCTCGGCCTACGAGCTGTATGCCGACGACGACTCCCACCTGAACGCCGATGTGCTGGCGGTGTGGGGCATGTTCAACAGCCGCCACAACTACGACGGCACGCCCGGCGGCTCGACCTGGCGCGAAGGTTTCATCAAGTACGGACTGAGCGGCGACCAGGGCCTGGCAGGCAATGGCAGCCTGTATGGCGCGTTGAACTGGGTCAGCTCCGGCGCCTGGGGCGATGGCGATGCTGCCGGCAACCAGGATGGCTCGGAGCGCACCACCAAGATCGAGGATGCGTACCTTGGCTGGCGGTCGGGTGACTTGTTCCCGCTGCTGGGCAAGGATGGCGTGGATGTTTCCGGCGGTCGCCAGGTGATCAAGTTGGGCAACGGTTTCCTGATCAACGATGACGGCCCCAACCTTGGCAAGGGCCCGGCCGATGGCCAGCTGAACCGGGGTGGTGGTTTCTACCTGGGTGCCCGTCACGCGTTTGATCGCACGGCCATGTTGCGCCTTGGGGGTAACGAGGGGCTGCACGGCAGTGTGCTGTGGTTGAAGTCCGATAACCGAGCACAGGCCGAGACTGAGCTGGCTGCCGGGACCTTGGACTACACAAACGAACTTGGCACTTTGGGGATGACTTACATCCACGGTATCGATGTTGCCGATCAGTGGGCCAGTGAGTTCCAGAAGGCCCGCGAAGGCATGGACGTTTACAGCTTGCGTGGCGAAGGTAGCGCCGGGCTTGAGAACACTCGCCTTGCCTTTGAATACGCCTGGCAGGACAAGCGCGGCGGCCACGAGACGGCCTGGTACGCCGAGGCGGGTTACACCTTTGCCGAGGCACCCTGGGCGCCGCAGTTGACCTACCGCTACACGCGTTATTCGGCGGGCTGGGATCTTCTGTTTACCGGGCTTTCCAGTGGTTATGGCACGTGGATTCAGGGTGAGGTGGCGGGTAACTATGCCGGGCCGTTCAATACCAATAGCGGGATTCACCATGTCGGGTTGAAGGCTACGCCGCGGGACAATGTCACGGTTGGGGCGTTGTTCTTTGACTTCAATACGGTGCGTACGCGGGACACGCTGAACCTTGATGCGCAGGAGCTGGATCTGTATGTGGAATGGGCGGTGAATGAGCATCTGATCGTTACGCCGCTGGTGGGGTTGTTCAAGCCGCGCAAGGATGAGAGCAATGGGGGGAATCAGGTGGGGAGTGGGACCAATGTGTATAGCCAGTTGACGGTGGCGGTGCCGTTTTGAGGGTAGTGGCTTCGGCTTTCAGAGTGTGAGTTTTGATAGATATATGCGCATTCGGCGGCGATGGCGACTTTTAGTCACCTTTCCGCCCTTGCGTAAGGGCGGAAAGGTGACTACGCGTCGACATCACAAATGAATGCGCATAAAACTATCAAAACCAACACACAACAAAGCTCATGAAACTCGAAACTTGAAAACAACGATCAAGAACTCTCCCGCTGCATCAACTCAAACCCCAGATCCTGCTGCTCAGCAACCACCCGCTTACCATCAAGCATCGCCAGCAACGCCTGCGCCGCCCCCCGCCCAACCGCCGCCCGCGGCGTACGAATCGACGTCAACGGCGGCACCATATGCGCCGAAGCCGGCAAATCGTTGAACCCGATCATCGCCACCCGCCCAGGCACCGCAACCCCCTCACGCAACGCCTGCAGCACCGCCCCCTGCGCAAGGTCATCGTTACAGAAGAACACCCCATCGACATCCGGCGCCTGCGCCAGCAACCGGCTAAACAACGCCCCCCCCAAGCCAATCGACGAAGGCTGCGGGTCGAGCAATTCCAGCTCCGGCGCCTGCAAGCCAGCCTCCGCCAACGCCTGGCGGAAGCCCTCCGCACGCTGCATCACCCTAGGGTCCAGTTGCGCCGCAATGAACCCCAGCCGCCGCCGCCCACGTGCAATCAGGTGCTGCGCCGCCGCACGCCCAGCCTGGTGCTGGGAGAACCCCACCGACAAGGCCCCGGCCTCACCCCCCAGCTCCATCATGTGCACGCAGGGCACATGGCTGGCGGCAAGCAACTGCCGCGCCCCCTCGCTGCGCTCGAAACCAGTGAGCAACATGCCGCAGGGCTGATAGGCCAGGTAGTTGCGAATCAGGTTTTCTTCCTCGGCAATATCGTAGTGATAGTTACCGATCAGCACTTCCAACCCACGCGGGCGCATCACCTCGTGAATGGCTTCAAGGGTGTCGATGAACAGCTGGTTCGACAATGACGGGATCAGCACCACCACCGATTGGCTACGCGCCGAGGCCAAGGCCCGTGCCGCCGGGTTGGCAACGTAGCCCAGGCTGCCTGCCGCCGCCACGACCTTGGCCACCAGTTCCGGTGCCACAGTGCTGACGCCGCGCAGGGCGCGGGAAGCGGTAATCGGGGAAACCCCGGAAAGCCTGGCGACTTCCGCCAGAGTGGGACGACCTGTGGTACGCGAGCCGATGCGAGACATGAATGTTGTAATTTTACTACTTGCAGGAATGGGGAACGGTCACTAAGGTAGCGCTGTCTCTGGATGCAGGCAATGCAATCTTGGTAGCAGCCATGCATGCAGCGTCCATACTGCCTAAGACAAAATCAATAACACCCGGGAGGGTGGCGCTGGCACTCTCGTTACGCCTTGGCCGAGACAGCGCTATCTCACCCAGCAGGAGGTACCGATGAACTTTCCCCTGTCCGCGATAGTGGTAATGGGCGTGGCTGGATGCGGCAAAAGCAGCATCGGTGCCGCCATTGCTGCGCGCAGCGGAGGCCGCCTGGTTGAAGGCGATGCTTTCCACCCTGCCGCCAACATCGCCAAGATGAGCGCTGGCATCCCCCTCGATGATGACGACCGCGCCGGCTGGCTGGTGCGCCTGGGCGAAGAGCTGCAGACCATCATCACGGCCGGCGAGCGCCCGATCCTCACCTGCTCGGCCCTCAAACGCCGCTACCGCGAAACCTTGCGCCAGGCCGTGCCAGAGCTGGGTTTCGTGTTCCTCGAGCTGACCCCGCAGGAAGCCGAAAAACGCGTCCTCGCCCGCCCCGGCCACTTCATGCCGGCCAGCCTGATCGACAGCCAGTTCGCCGCCCTGGAGTCGCCCCGCGGCGAACCCTTGACCCTGGCGCTGGATGCCACCCGCCCGATCGAGGCCATCGCCGAGACCGTACACGACTGGCTAAAGCCCTGCGGTGAGCGGCCACTGGCGCGGACTGCCTGACCCGGCGGTTTTCCGGCTCACCAAAGATAGCGCTATCTCGCCACCTGAAAGCGGCGAACGTGCAAAAACCAAGCTACGCCAAAACAACAACGACAAGACCGAGGCTTACGAACCATGTTCGGACTGGCTACTGATACCTTCCTGTTGCTCGACGCGATGGTCACCATCATCGGGCTGATCCTGCTGATCACCCATTTCAAGGTCCACCCCTTCGTTGCCCTGACCCTGGCCGCTGGTTTTCTTGGCCTGACCTCCGGCATGCCGGTGGCCAAGGTGATGAAATCGTTCCAGGACGGCTTTGGCGGCGTGTTGGGCTTTGTCGGCATCGTCCTTGCGCTGGGCACCATGCTCGGCAAGCTGATGGCCGACTCCGGCGGCGCCGACCAGATCGCCCAGACGCTCATTCGCGCGTTTGGCAAGCAGAAGGTGCATTGGGCAATGATGTTCGCCGCTTTCCTGGTGGGCATCCCGCTGTTCTTCGAAATCGGCTTCGTGCTGCTGATCCCCTTGGTGTTCATCGTCGCTCGCCGCTCCGGGGTATCGCTGGTGAAGATCGGCATCCCGCTGCTGGCCGGCCTGTCGGTGGTGCACGGCCTGGTGCCGCCGCACCCGGGGCCATTGCTGGCGATCGGCATCTTCCACGCCGATATCGGCAAGACCATCTTCTACGGCCTGCTGGTCGCCCTGCCCACAGCGGTCATCGCCGGCCCGTTGTTCGGTAACTTCATCTCGCGCTACATCCCCGGCAACCCTTCCCAGGAGCTGATGGACCAGATCGCCCGCGAATCCGACCAGAAGAACCTGCCCAGCTTCAGCGTGACCCTGATCACCGTGCTGCTGCCGGTGGTGCTGATGCTGCTCAAGACTTTCGCCGACGTGGTGCTGCCGGCCGAGCACATCGTACGCCAGTGGATGGACCTGATCGGCCACCCGATCACCGCCCTGCTCGCCGCCCTGCTGCTGGCCTTCTATACCTTCGGTTCGGCGCGCGGCTTCAGCCGCCAGCAGATCATGAAGATGCTCGACCAGAGCCTGGCCCCCACTGCCGCGATCGTGCTGATCGTCGGTGCCGGTGGCGGCTTCAAGCAAATGCTGGTGGACACCGGCGTGGGCAACGTGATCGGGCAGATGGCGGTGCAGGCCGAGATTTCGCCGATCATGCTGGCCTGGCTGGTGGCGGCGGTGATCCGGATTGCCACAGGCTCGGCGACGGTCGCCACCATCACCGGCGCCGGCATCGTCGCGCCGGTGATCGACCTGGTGCCGGGCGTCAACCGCGAACTGCTGGTGCTGGCCACCGGCGCAGGCTCGCTGATCCTGTCCCACGTCAACGACGCCGGCTTCTGGCTGGTCAAGCAGTACTTCAACATGACCGTGGCCGAGACCTTCAAGACCTGGAGCATGATGGAGACCATCCTGTCGGTGGTCGGCATCATCTTCATCATGTTGCTGGCCCAGGTGGTGTGACCGTTGATCAGGGTCATGGCAACTTGCTGACGAGGGCGTGGCCCAAGTGAGACAGCGGCCCTGCGCAAGCGGGGCCGATGCCTTTTGGTCGCCAAGGAGCCTTCCCGATGAGCCGTTCCTTCCTGCTCGCCGCCCTCTTCGCCTCGCCGTTGGCGTTCGCCGTCGGCACCGGCGCCACCTACCCCGACGATCCGCACAACCCGGCACCACAACCGGGCGTGGACAGCACCCTGAACCCTATCGAGAAGCCCATGCCTCGGGATACCGACCCGCGGATCAAGGGCAATGACCCGGACAGCCCGGCGGCCGAGCAGAATGATGATCGCGATCTGCCGGGGTTGGGGGACAGTGGCTCAGAGGGCATGGGGCGCCAAGGTGAAGGCGCCAGCGGCAAGCCCTAAAGACTGGGCGAGCCTGTAGGAGCGGCCTTGTGCCGCGAACGGGCCGCAAAGCGGCCCCGGCAGTCCATGAAGTGAAGCTGATATCCTGGGGCCGCTTCGCAGCCCTATCGCGGCACAAGGCCGCTCCTACACAAGCACATGCCCACGGCTCACCACTGCCGCTTGTCCGGCCTGGTAAGCCCCAGCTTTTCGATCTTGTAGCGCAGCATGTCCCGCGACAGCCCCAGCAAGCGCGCCGACTTGGTGACATTCCAGTCGGTACGGTCGAGGGTCCGGCAAACCATGTCGCGCTCCATGTCCGGCAGGCTGCCGGCGGCTTCCGGCTCATGCCGGGGCAATTCGTACACGGTCGCTGACGCCGGTTGGGCCATGGGCTCATCGACCAGGGTCAGGCACAGGTTCAGCTGGTGCGCCCCGATGACCTCGCCGGGTGCCAGCAATACCGTCTGCTCAAGCATGTTGCGCAGCTCACGCACATTGCCCGGCCAGCTGTAGCCGAGCATCAATGCCTCGGCCTCGGCGGAAAAGCGCAGGCCAGGTTTGCCATAGCGCCGCCCGTGGTGGGCGAGAAAGTGCTTGGCCAGGCGCAGGATGTCCTGGCCGCGGGCATACAGCCGCGGCACCTTGACGGCAATGATACGCAGGCGGAAGAACAGGTCGCGGCGGAACTTGCCCTGCTGCACCATCTGCTCGAGGTTGCAGTTGGTGGCGCTGATCACCCGTAAATCGACCTTGCGCTCCTTCACCGCGCCAATACGGCGAATGCTGCGATCTTCAAGCAACTTGAGCAGCTTGGCCTGCAGCACCAGGTCCATCTCGCCGATCTCGTCGAGGAACAGGGTGCCGCCATCAGCCGCCTCGACCAGGCCAACGCGGCGGTCCTTGGCATCGGTGAAGGCGCCCTTTTCGTGGCCGAACAGCTCGGCCTCCAGCAGGTTGGCCGGGATCGACGCGCAGTTGAACTCGATGAAAGGCCCCTTGGCTCGACTGCCGTCGAAATGCAGGGCGCGCGCTACCAGCTCCTTGCCGGTCCCGGTTTCACCTTCGACCAGCACGGGCGGCAGGTCGTCGCTGGCCATGCGTCGCTCGGCATCGAGCACCTGGCGCAAGGTGTGCTTGAGCTCGAGCATGGCCGGTGACTCGCCGATCAACGCCTGCAAACCGGATTTCTGCGCCTCGCGCTCCTGATAGAACGACAGCGTGCGCTCCATGCGTTCGGTAGCCAGTGCCTTTTCCAGCATCAGCTTGAGTTCGGCCAGCACCACCGGCTTGGTGAGGTAGTGGAAGGCGCCCTCCTTCATGGCCAGCACGGCGTCCTCGACGTTGCCGTAGCCGGTCATCATGATCACCTTGAGCTCCGGCACCTGGGCCGCCAGGGTGCGCAACAGGTCATGGCCACTCATGCCGGGCAATGAGTTGTCGGTGATTACAGCGTCTGGCTGAGCCCGCTTGACCTGCTCAAGGGCCAGCTCGGCGCTGTGGCACACGGTTACCTCGAAGCCTTGGAGTTTCAGGTAGGTGCAAATGTTGTCGGCGAGGATTTCGTCATCCTCGACCACCAGGATGCTGTGATCCATGGTCCCCTCCCGCTGCAAGATTGAATGTAAGGCTGACGCGGGTTCCTTCCTCTTCGCGGCTGCTCAGTTCGACCGAACCGCCAAAGCGCTCCATGATGCGTTTGACCAACGCCAGGCCGACCCCAAGGCCGCCCTGCTTGGTGGTGAAAAAGGGTTTGAACACCATGCGTTTCTGCTGCTCGGTCATGCCCTTGCCGGTGTCGCTGAGCAACAGCTGGGTCTGCTGGCCGTCCAGCGTGAGCACCTCGGCACGCAGCTCGCCGCCCAGCGGCATGGCTTCCAAAGCATTGGCAAACAGGCTGTTGAGGATCTGGGTCAGTTGCAATGGCTGGCTGGCCACCCATTGCTCGGCGGGCCCGCTGAAGCTGAACTGCACACCGTTGCGCTGGATCTGCGGGGTGAACGCCTGCCGTGCATCCTCGATGGCGGCCATCAGGTCGACCGCTTCGGGCTCGTCACTGGCCGGGCGCAGCGACACCAGCAGGTCGCGCACCCATCGGGACATACGGTCGACCTGGGTAACGATGTCACCGATATTCTTTTGCGCCGCCGGGTTGGCGATCTCCTGGGCCAGCTCGGCGCTGGAACGGATGTTGGCCAGCGGATTGCGCAGGCTATGGGCCAATGCCGAGGACATCTCGCCAAGGGCGGCATAGGTTTCGCTCGCCACCAGGCGATCCTGCTGGTGATGCAGCATGCTCGCGGCCCGGCGCACGATCCAGAACAGCCCGAAGTAGATCAGCGCCCCACCTGCCAGGGTCGAGCCCCAGATCAGCACATAGCCACGCTGGATCCGCCGCACCAGGTCCTGGGGCTCCTTGTAGATCTCGACCATCGCCAGCACCTGCTCGCCCTGGCTGTCGAACAACGGGATGTAGTTTTCGATGAACAGATGGCGCGGCTCGCGCTCGAACTTCTGTTCTTCGCGATCCTCGTCGGCCTTGTGGTAGCTGGCCGAGACCGATTTACGCGAGCGAAAGGCATGCTCAAGGTCGCCATCTTCATCGATGCGCTTGCCGATCAGTTGCACATTGGTCGACCAGACCACCGTCCGGTCCCGGGCATAGACGTTGGCCAGCAGGGTATCGGGCAGGTGCTCGACATGGTCGAGGAACTCTACCCGGGTCGACTCGGCCAGTTGCGGGGTGAACTGCAGGTGCTGCTGGTCGAGCCGTGGGTCGAGCAGCTCGCCCATGGTGATGCCCGGCGGCAATAGCGAATGGCGAACCTCGGCCTGGGCCATGGCCTGGATGAACTGCGCAGTGAGCATGGCATCGCGCTCGACGCTGTCACGCACCACGAAACGCGTCGACACATAGCCAAGGCCAATGGCCACTGAAGCGATGATCAGCAGGCTGACCAACGAAAACCAGCGCAGCAGGTTGAACTCGCGTAGCGGCACAGCCAGGCCGGTCGAGGGCACAGCGGATTTGTCGGGGGCTTCGTCCTGCAGTGTCTGCATCGCCTGGTTCCCGCCTGAATGCTGCTGAGGATTGCCCCGCTACGCGCGGTAGCACATTGATAACCGCCGACCGTGACACTGGCCCTAGCCGACGGTTATTCAAAGGAAAAGCAAGATTTTGGCCAGCACTTTATATTATTAAATAATCGTTGTTTTTCAGGTGTTTATTAAATATTCATAATGTAGATTCAAGATATATTCCCCACATTTGGGTAATCTTCACCCAACATTTAACCTCAACACATCCACTGCTTTGTGAAACCCTGCCGGTATCGATGTCATGACTGGGCCAGGCGAAAACTCAACGACACCCGGGTGCCGACCCCTTCGTAGCTGCTCAACCTCACCGAACCGCCAAAGCGCTCCATGATCCGCTTGACCAGCATCAGCCCCACCCCCAGGCCACCCTGCTTGGTGGAAAAGAACGGCCGGAAGGCCAGGCGCTGTTGCTGCTCGCTCATCCCCCGGCCGGTGTCCGAAAGGCGCAGCGTCAGGCTGCGGCGGTCGTGCCGCACCAGCTCCACGCGCAGCTCGCCACCCTGCTCCATCGACTCCAGGGCATTGGCGATCAGGCCGTTGAAAATCTGCACCAGCAGCACCGGCTGCCCCAGCACCTGCACCGTCGGCAACTCGGCCAGGCGCACCTGCACGCTGCTGCGCCGCAGCGCCGCGTCGTAGGCTTGCAGGCTGGTCTGCAGGGCCTGGCCCAGGTCTACCGGCACCGCTTCTTCACTCAACGGGCGCAGCGACTGCAAGAGCTCGCGCACCCAGTGGGACATGCGGTCGACCTGCTGGATGATGTCGTTCACGTGGGTTTGTGCCGGGCCCTCGTCAAACGCCTGGGCCAGCTCGGCGCTGGAGCGGATGCTGGCCAACGGGTTGCGCAGGCTGTGGGCCACCGCCGAGGACACCTCGCCCAGCGCCACGAAGGTTTCGCTGCCGATCAGCCGCTTCTGCTGCACGGCCATCAAGCGGGCAGCCCGACGCATGATGCCGTACAGCCCGGCATAGACCAGCCCGGCCCCCACCGCGACGGCCAGCCAGATCAACAGCAGGCCATGCTCGATGCGCACGATCAGGTCATGGGGTTCCTTGTAGATTTCCACCATGGCGGTGACCTGATCGTTATCGGCATCGAACAGCGGGATGTAGTTTTCGATGAACAGCTGCTCAGGCGGGGTGACGAACTTCTGCTCACTGCGTGCCTTGTCGAAATCGTGGTAACTCGCCGACACCCGCATCTTGTACTCGAAGGCCCGGTCGAGGTCGTCGTCGCCCTCGATCAACTTGCCCATCAGCGCCGGATTGCTCGACCAGATCACCGTGCGGTCGGGGGCGTAGATGTTGGCCAGGAGCATGTCCGGCAGGTGGGCGATATGGTCGAGGAACTCGCCTCGGGCCTTGCGCCGGGCCTCGGGGTCGACATCCGGCATGCCGTGGTCGGTACGCGGGTCGAGCAGCTCGCCCATGGTGCGCACATTGGGGATCGACACATGGCGCACCTCGGCGTCGGCAATCGAGGTGATGAACTGGGCGGTCAACAACGCATCGCGCTCGACGCTCTCGTCGATGATGTAGCGGCTGGAGATCAAGCCCAGCCCCACGGCCACCGAAACGATGATCGCCAGGCTGACCCAGGCATACCAGCGCAGCAGGTTGAATGGCCGGCGCGCCGTGCTGGCCTCGGTGGCGGGCATGAGTGTGTCGGGACGGGGGCGAGGTCCATGGCGGGCTCCGCGGCTGGGCACCTGTTTCAAGGTTATAGCCCAGAGTTGGGGACACCATGATGGTTTTACGCCACTGCCCGGCGCTTTCGCGACCAAGGGGCCGGCCAGGCCTACCGGCTACAGCGGCGAATCTTCGGCCAACCCCCGCAACAGGCGGTAATCACGCAGCACGTTGGGCACATAACGCCGGGTCTCGGCGAACGGCGGCACCACCTTGCCGCGGCTGAGCACCGCTTCGGGGCCGGCGTTGTAGGCTGCCACGGCCAGGGTGATGTCGTTGTCGAACAGGGTCAGCATGCGTTTGAGGTAGCGTGCCCCGCCCTGCACATTGGATTTTGGGTCAAGCACGTCCTTGACCCCCATCTCTTTCGCCGTGTCCGGCATCAATTGCATCAGCCCCGCCGCGCCCTTGGGCGAGCGCGCCTTGGGGTTGTAGCCTGACTCGGCCTTGATCAGCGCATGCAGCAGGGCCTGGGGCACATCGTTGGCCAGGGCGGCGGCGGCCACCAGGTCGGCATAGGGCCGGCCGGTGACCAACTGCGCGTTGACCGGCCCGCCGACCGCCGTCGACTCGCTGATCACCCGCTCGTACTGCCGGCCTGGCCGGTGCACATTGGACAGGATGAAACCGCCTTTGCCGTCGCTGGCGATATAGATGTCGGCCACGGCATCCGGCACCACCGCCGCCGCCATCAATCCCGCCGCCAGCCCAAGAAGATTCAGTCCACGCATGCCGATCGCCTCCCACCGTGGCCCCCGATGTGGGGGAAATGCCCCGGAAAACCCGGGTGTGCACAGCACGACGCAAGCAGCGTGCCGCTTGCCATCCCGCATGGCGCAAGGCCCCGGCGCAGACGTGCACGGCTGTTGCATGGAGGCTGTGCACACGCAACGGAGGGTTTCCCCATGCAGCGCAGAATCCATGCACAACACGGTTTCACCCTGCTCGAACTGCTGGTGGTGCTGGTAGTGCTCGGCCTGTTGGCCGGTATCGTCGCGCCCAAGTACTTCAGCCAGCTCGGCCGCTCCGAGGCCAAGGTGGCGCGCGCACAGATCGAGGGCCTGGGCAAGGCCCTGGACCTGTACCGCCTGGAAGTCGGCCATTACCCCAGCAGCGAACAGGGCCTGCAGGCGCTGACCGTGGCCCCCAGCGGCGAGGCGCGCTGGTCCGGGCCGTACCTGCAGAAAGCCGTACCGCAGGACCCATGGGGTCGCCCCTACATTTACCGGCAACCCGGCGAGAACGGCGGCGAGTACGACCTGCTGTCGATGGGCAAGGACGGCCAGCCCGGCGGCGATGGTGAAAACGCCGAGATCACCAGCTGGCAATGAGGAGCCCGGCCATGCGCTATCAGCTCAAGGCCCTGGGCAGCCAGGGCGTGGTGCAACTGCAGGTGGAGGCCGAAGACCTCGAACAGGCACGCCGCCAGGCCGAGGACCAGGGCCTGCGGGTACTCAGCGCGCGCAGCATGGGCCTGGGGCTGCGCGCCCTGCCCTGGCGCCGCGCGCCGGCGTTCGACCTGGTGCTGTTCAGCCAGGAGCTGACCACCCTGCTCAATGCCGGCCTGCCACTGATCGACGCCCTGGAGAGCCTGGCCGAGAAGTCCCCCGCAGGCAGCGCGCGCAAGACCCTGGAGCTACTGGTGCGCCAATTGTATGAGGGGCGTTCGCTGTCCCAGGCCCTGGGCCAGCAGCCACGGGTGTTCCCCACGCTGTATGTGGCGCTGGTGCAGTCCAGCGAGCGCACCGGGGCACTGGGCGATGCCTTGACGCGCTATATCGGCTACCGCCAGCGCCTGGACCTGGTGCGCCAGAAGCTGGTGGGCGCCTCGGTATACCCCCTGCTGCTGTTGCTGGTGGGCGGTGGCGTGGTGCTGTTTTTGCTCGGCTACGTGGTGCCGCGCTTCAGCCTGGTGTTCGAGGGGATGGGCACCGAGCTGCCGTGGCTGTCACGGGTGCTGATGCAGGTCGGCCTGTTCCTGCACGCGCAGCAATTGCCCCTGGGGCTCGGCGCGCTGGGCGGCATCACGCTGCTGGTCACCCTGCGTCGCCACCCGGCCGTGCGCCGTTGGGCCAGCCGCCAGCTGCGCCGTGTCCCGGCCCTGCACCAGCGCCTGGTGATGTACGAACTGGCGCGTTTCTACCGCTCGCTAGGGATTCTGCTGCAAGGCGGCATCCCCATCCTCACTGCCCTGGGCATGGCCCAGGGGCTGCTGGGCAGCGCTGCCGCCGAGGGCCTGGCGCAAGCCAGCCGGCGCGTGGCGGAGGGTTTGCCGCTGTCCGATGCACTGGAGGCCGGGCAGCTGGTGACCCCAGTGTCGCTGCGCCTGCTGCGGGCGGGCGAGCAGTCGGGCAACCTCGGCGAAATGCTGGAGCGCTGCGCCGACTTCCATGACCAGGAGATCGGACGCTGGGTCGAGTGGTTCGTCAAGCTGTTCGAGCCGCTGCTGATGACCTTCATCGGCCTGCTGATCGGGTTGATCGTGATCCTGATGTACATGCCGATCTTCGAGCTGGCTTCAAGCATTCATTAAGGAATTGTCTTGTTGTAGGAGCGGTCTTGCCGGGGCGCCGGACCGGTCGGAAAGGGCTGCGCTGCAGCCCCGGTGATTACTGTAGCGTTGCTGAAAATATGGGGCCGCTTCGCGCCCCTTTCGCGGCACAAGGCCGCTCCTACAATGGAGCAACGCCTCAATAGTCGAAACGCTCCACCGCCCGCCGCCGCTCGTTGTCATCGCGCCGGTCATAGATGGCCGTGGTTTGGATATTGGCGTGGTGCGCCAGCTTCTGGGCGATAGACAGGTCGTGCTCCTCGATCACCCGGGTGATGAACGCCCGGCGAAAGTCGTGGGGCATGATCTTCACCCCCACCTGCGCCCCGCGCTGGCGGGCGATGTAGTAAATGGCGTGCTTGGTGATACGCGCGCGGGTGATGTGGTTGCCACGGCGGATGCGATTGAACAGGAAACTGTCGTCACGCTCCCCGGCCGGCAGCTGCTGGCGGCGCAGCTCGAGCCAGGCCGAGAGCTTGTCGAAGGCCCAGGCCGGGGCGTACTTGAGCAACTGGCGGTTGCCCTTGCCCAACACCTGCACGCAGCGCTCCTGGAAGTCCACCTGGGCCAGGTCGATGTCCACCGACTCCGACTTGCGCATGCCAGTGCCGTACAGCAGCGCGAGGATCGCCGCATCGCGCACGCCCTGGGGCCGCGGGTCGGCGGCGCAGACCTCCATCAGTTCGCGGATCAGGCTACGCCGCAGGTTACGTCCCGGGGGCAGGCGGCTGCCGCTGGCGGGCTTGACCTCGCGAATCTTCAGCAACCGCTCATGTTCGATCAGCTCCAGCCGCCAAGCCTCGTTCATCACCCCGCGCACGGCATTGACGTACAGCGAAGAGGTGTTGGGGGCGTAGCCGTCGGCCCGCAGGGCGGCGACCAGGGCGATCACATGGCCGGGCTCCAGGTGGTGCCACGGCACATCGGCAATGTCGGCATCGACGAACCCCAGGCGGTCGGCAGCGTCCTGGAGGATATAGCGCATGGTCAGCTGGCTGGACGGCGCCAGGCGGGCCAGGTATTGCAGCAGCGGGTTGCGCGCAAGGTCAATCACAACGGGGATCCTGTAGCGAAGCCTGGCCTGGGGTGAGGCAAGGCGCGTAGCGAGTCGTTATGACACGAAAAGATGTCACAACGACAACAAAATATTCTGGTCCATATGACTCGGTTAAGTGCCATCACCTTGATATTCAAGGGTTTGAGCGCTGGCACGGATCCTGATGTTACCCCATTCAACCTCTCCGATCGAACCAAGGGTCCCGCCATGCTAGTCCAGCCGATTGCCGCCCGTCCGCGCCAGGCCCTCTGGGCCCTGGCTTTTCGTCCGTTCTTCCTCGGCGGCAGCGTGTTCGCGCTGCTCGCCCTGCTGCTGTGGGCCGGCGTGCTCACAGGCGCCGTGCATACCGCAGCCCCTGGCGGCATGCTCGCCTGGCACCGGCACGAGATGCTGTTCGGCTTTGCCGGGGCCATCGTCGCCGGCTTCCTGCTCACGGCGGTACAAAACTGGAGCGGCCTGCCCGGCTTAAGCGGCCGCTGGCTGCAAGGGCTGTTCCTGCTCTGGCTGCTGGGCCGTGCCAGTTGGTTCCTGCCGCTGCCGGCAGCGCTGCTGGTAGCCGTGCACGGCGCATTCCTGCCACTGGTGGCGCTGGCCCTGGCCCGGCCAATCATCCAGCGGCGTTTGCGCAACAACTACCCGATCGTGGCGCTGGTGCTGCTGCTCGCCACCTGCCAGTGGATCACCCTGCTCGGCTGGCTGAACCAGGATGAGACGTGGCAACGGCGTGGCGTGCTCGCCGGGCTGTGGCTGGTGGCGGCGATGATGAGTGTGATCGGCGGGCGGGTCATCCCGTTCTTCACCCGCCGCGGCCTGGGCAACATGAGCCCCGCCCCGGCCCGGCCCTGGCTTGACCGCGCCTGCCTGCTGGGCAGCGTGGCCCTGCCGGTCAGTTATGTGCTCGGCCTCAATGACACACCGCAACCCGCAATGGCAGTGCTGTTCGGCGCCCTCGCCGTATTGCACGCGGTACGCCTGACGCAGTGGCATGACCGTGGCTTGTGGCGGCTGCCGCTGTTGTGGTCGCTGCACCTGGCCTATGCCTGGCTGATCCCGGCCTGCCTGGGCCTGGCCCTGTGGCATACGGGCGTTGCGCTCAATCCCAGCCTGCCAGCCCATGCGCTGACGGTGGGGGCGATGACCGGGCTGATCGTGGCGATGATGGCGCGGGTCAGCCTGGGGCATACCGGGCGGCCCTTGCAGGTGCCGCGCAGTATCGGCTGGGCGTTTGCCTTGATCCAGTTGGCCGCGGTTGCACGGGTGCTGGTGACACCCTTCACATCTCTGGGGCTGGGGCTCTCGGTGCTGTTCGGCTGCGCGGCGTTGCTACTGTTCGTTTGGCACTACTTGCCGATGCTGCTGCGGCCCCGCGTGGATGGGATGCCGGGTTAGCCCTACTGCTGACTAGTCAAGCCAAATTGGGGCTGCCCGCGAAGGGCCGCAGAGCGGCCCGAATGCACATGATGGCGCACTGACTGATCAGCATTAGGACCAAGACTGAATTTGCCCCGCGAGCGCCACTGGGTGGGCTACAGTTGCACGCATCCCACTTCAGCAACGAGACCGCATGGCCTTCCACCACCTCACCCGCACCCACCCCCGCCTCACCTTCGCCACCTTGGCCGGCCTGGCCGGCGCCTGGCTGATCCCGGCCGACGACACCGTGCAGCACATCCTCGCCGGCTGGAACCTCGGGGTTTGGCTGTACCTGCTGATGGTCCTCTGGCTCAGCCTGCGGGCAACGCCGGACAGGGTGCGCAAGGTGGCCCGGGTCGAAGACGAAAACGCCGGCCTGGTGCTGATCACCGTGAGCGTCGCCGCCATCGCCAGCCTGGCCGCGGTGACCCTGCAACTGGTTTCCAGCCGAGGGCTTGCCGGCAGCGCGCTGGCCCTGCACTACCTGTACACCGGCCTCACCATCGCAGGTTCGTGGCTGCTGATCGGCTGCATCTTCAGCCTGCACTACGCCCGGTTGTTCTACACAGGCGCAAGCCACGAGCCACCGCTGCGCTTCCCCGACGGCGAGCGCAACCCCGACTACTGGGACTTCCACTATTTCTCGTTCACCATCAGCGTCGCCGTGCAGACCTCGGACGTGGGGGTCGCCGGGCGCACACTGCGCCGGGTGGTACTGGCCCACTCATTGGTAGGCTTCGTGTTCAACACGGCGATCCTCGGTTTCACCATCAACATCGCCGCTGGCCTGCTGGGCTAGCAGGCGCCGGGCACAGGCGCCGATCCGCTGGCACACCTGCTCCAGCACCTGGGCCTCCAGTACCAGGCCCAGGCGTACATGCCCGGCGGCGCTGGGCCCAAAGGCATCCCCCGGCAGCAACGACACGCCTTCCTCGTCGAGCAGGCGCTGGGCGAAGGCCTGGGCGCTGAGCCCGGTGGCGCGAATGTCCAGCATCACGAACATGCCCCCGGCCGGCCGGTGGGCCTGCACGCCCGGGCAACCTTCGAGCACCGCGCACACCCGGTCGCGCCGCTGGCGGTACGCCTCGCGCATGCGCGCCACTTCAGGCAGTTGCTGCTGCAACGCCACACAGGCTGCCTGCATGACGAACTCCGGCAGGCCGAACAGCATGGCCATCGCCAGGTTGGTCAGGTGCTCGGCCAGCGCCGGCGGCCCGATCACCCAGCCAATCCGCCAGCCACTCATGGCATGGGTCTTGGACAGGCTGTCGATCACCACGCAGCGCTCGGCCATGCCCGGCAGGCCCAGCGGACTGGGCGCCTCACCTTCATACAGCAGGCCACGGTAGACCTCGTCGCACACCAGCCACAGGTCATGCTGGCGGCACAATTGCGCCAGGCGACGCAGGTCTGCCAGGGGAATCACCGCACCAGTGGGGTTGTGCGGGCTGTTGAGCAGCAGCCCGCGGGTGCGCGGGGTGATGGCCCGGGCCACCGCTTCGGGGTCGAGGCGAAATCCTTGCTCCGGGCGCACGGCCACCTGCACAGCCTGTGCCCCGCAGGCAGCGAGCACGCCGTGATAAGTGACATACATGGGTTCGGCGACGATCACTTCATCACCCGCCTCGAACAGGCATTGGAAGGTGGCGTACAAGGCGCATTGGGCACCGGCGGTAACCACCACCTGGTCCGGATGCAGTGCCAGCCGGCGTTGGCGCACGATCGCCTCGCGCAGGGCCAGGCTGCCGCGCACATCGCTGTAATGGGTGTCGCCCCGGCGCAGGCTGCTCACGGCGGTTTCAACCACCGCTGCGGGGGTGTCGAAGTCCGGGTCGCCCACCGACAGCAGGAATACCTCGCGGCCTTGCTTGCGCAGGGCCTGGGCCTGGTAGTGGATGTCCCAGGCGGCAGCCGCGTCGCCGGCGATACGTTGGGTGAGCGTGGCGTAACGCATGACTGTCTCCCTGTCTGCCCGGCAGCGCCGCTGGTCCGAAACGCGCTGTCGGTAAACATAGCAGAGCAAGCACCGATACCAGCCCCCGCCCCAGCGGGAAAACGTTTGCCCTGGCCGGCGGCCGCCAGCCGGTCGTCACCAGGCACTGTGACGGCCGTCATGCATTAACACATTTGTCATGTTTTGCGCAGAACGTTGCCCTGGCGGCTGCTATGGTTAGATTCCGACGGCCAGGTAAGGCCTGTCTGACTCACCACGTCGACATCACCCCGTTCAGCAACGAACAAGGAGGCTGGCATGAACAAGATGACGTTCCCCAACGCCTGCCAGGTGATGCGTTGGCATTTCCATCCATTGGGTTTCGAAGCCAGCATGGATGCGCCACGCAGCATGGTCGCCCGCCTGTTTGACCGCGCCAGCGGTGAAACCCTGCTGGCCATCGCCGGCATCCCCTGCGCGGCGATCATGGCCGCCACCGACGTCGAGCGCATCATCGAGGCGGTGGAGGCCGAGATGGAAACCTTCGACCTGCGTTTCAACGTGCTGCGCGACGCCGTGTAGTCAGTTCACCTGCTCACGCCGCGCGTCAAGCCTGCTGATGAACTGCTCCGCCGGCACCGGCTGGCCCAGCAGGTAGCCCTGCAGCGAGTCACAGCCCAGCCGGGTGAGGAAATCCTGCTGGCGGTCGGTCTCAACCCCTTCGGCGACGATCCGCAGCCCCAGCGCCTGGCCCAGTGCGACGATGGCCGAGACGATCGCGGCGTCATCGCTGTCCTGCTCCAGGTCGCGGACGAAACCACGGTCGATCTTCAGCTCGTTGGCCGGCAGGCGCTTGAGGTACATCAGGCTGGAGTAGCCGGTGCCGAAGTCATCGATGGACAGGTCCACGCCCATGTCCGACAGGCGCTGCAGCACCATCAGGCTGGCATCGGCGTCGCGCATGGCGGTGGTTTCGGTGATTTCCAGGGTCAACCGGTTGGC
The DNA here is from genome assembly GCF_021601385.1 of Pseudomonas parasichuanensis. Lineage (GTDB taxonomy): Bacteria > Pseudomonadota > Gammaproteobacteria > Pseudomonadales > Pseudomonadaceae > Aquipseudomonas > Aquipseudomonas parasichuanensis. Next base: position 92,071 of record NZ_BQHO01000008.1, read on the forward strand.
CGGCAGGCCGTTGGCGGCCAAGGCCTGGGCGACGCTGTCGACCAGCCCGGCATGGCAGAACTGGATCGCCGACAGGTTGACCGCGATACGCCAGTTCTCCCGCCCCTCACCCAGCCATTGGCGCATCTGCCGGCACGCTTCGCCCAGCACCCATTCGCCGATGGGGATGATCAGCCCGGTCTTTTCGGCCAGGCCGATGAAGCGGTCCGGCAGCATCAGGCCATGTTGCGGATGCTCCCAGCGCAACAGTGCCTCGGCACCGATGGGCTGGCGTGCGACGGCATCGAACTTGGGCTGGTAATGCAGGCGGAACTGGCCATGCTCCAGCGCCGAGCGCAGGTCCTGAAGCAATTGCAGCTGCTGGCGTGCGTTGCTGTTCATCGACGCGTCGAAGAAGCTGTAACCGTTCTTGCCGGCGCTCTTGGCGTGGTACATCGCCGCATCGGCATTGCGCAGCAGCTCATGCTGGTCCAGTCCGTTGCCCGGGTAGAGCACGATGCCCAGGCTGGCCGACAGCAGCAGGTCATGCTCGGCCACCCGGAATGGCTTGGCCATCAGGTTGACCTGCTTGGCCGCGACGTTCATGGCATCGTCCGGCTCGCCGAGCTCGACCAACAGCACGAACTCGTCACCGCCGATGCGCGCCAGGGTGTCCTGGCTGTGCAGGTGGCCGCGCAAGCGAGCCGCCACCGCCTTGAGCAGCAGGTCGCCGACATGGTGACCAAAGGCATCGTTGACCGGCTTGAAGCCGTCCAGGTCGATGAACATCAGGGCGAAGCAGCCGCCTTGCTCCGCCACCCGGCCGATGGCCTGCTCGATGCGGTCGGCCAGCAGTGTGCGGTTGGGCAGCCCGGTCAGGGTGTCGTGCAGGGCCAACTGGGTCAGTTCCTGGTTGGCCAGCGTCAGCGAGCGCGCCAGCTCCGCCGTGCGCGCCTCCAGGCGCGCATCCAGCACCGAGGTGAGCAGCGCCACGGCCAGTACCGCCAGGGTGGTGATCAGCACCAGGTAGTCAAGGCCGTCCCCCGCCAGGCCATCGGCCAGCGCACCGCAGAAGCTGCCCTCGGGGAAGTTCGCCGCGGCCATGCCGGTGTAGTGCATGCCGACGATGGCGACCCCCATCACCACCGCCGCCACACCCCGCACCTGCCGTACATACGGGGTGTGCTGGCGCAGACGGAAGGCGATCCACAGGGCCGCCGCCGAGGCGCCCACCGCTATGGCCAGGGAGGCGCCGAACAGGGCCGGGTCGTAGTCGATCCCAGGCTCCATGCGCAGCGCGGCCATGCCCATGTAATGCATGCAGGCGATACCGGTGCCCATGATCAACGCACCGAAGCCCAGTTGCAGCCACGGCAGCTTGGGCTGGCTCACCAGCCACAGGGCAAAGCCCGACGACAGCACCGCGATCAGCAAGGACAGCGCCGTCAACCCAGTGTCGTAGCCCAGGCTGATCGGCAGGCTGAAGGCCAGCATGCCGATGAAGTGCATCGACCAGATGCCGATACCCATGGCCAGTGCCCCACCCCCCATCCACAGATACACCGCACGCCCCTTGGCCGTGGCGATGCGCCCGGTCAGGTCGAGGGCCGTATAAGAGGCAAGAATGGCCACGCACAGCGAGATCAACACCAGCGAGGAGGAGTAACTACCGATCAGCATGTGCACTTCCAGGAGCAGGGCGAGGGAGGGCCCGGAAAAGCCGATGATTGTACTCAAGCTTTGACGAAACGCACGGGGTTTTCGCGAATGGGAATGGATCCAATGGAGAGCTGAAAGCCGCGTGATCACTGCACCAGAGCTTTTCAACCAGCAGATACCGGCAGATTGCCACTGGTCGCATGCTGCACCACGTCCATTGCCAGGCCAAAACCTTCCGCCATTCCCGGGCTTGCCCGTGGCGGCGTTGGCCGGGCAACCTCGAACCCGCGCCAAGCGGAACGACTGCGGCTAATCTTTACAAGCCGACACAACCCACTACCACTGATTCAGGAGCTCGCGATGGCCACCCGGTCCGGGCACATACCTTTGCTCGCCCTCCCCCTGCTCGCCCTGAGCCTGGCATTCACTGGCGGCTGCTCGAGCAAACACACCAATACCCGCTACGCCACCCAGGGCGCCAACTGCTACGCCAAGGCCATGCCCCAAAGGGGCGAAGGCGGCCTAGCCTTCGGCCCGACCCTGGCCACGGCCAGCCGCAAGTCTTTGGACAACTGCATGCGCTACGCCGGCCGCTCCGGCGGTGCCCCGAACACCTGCCAGGTGGTGGTGGCCAAGTGCAAGAGCTGAACGGTTAGCTCAACGCCTCTTCGATCAGCGCAGCCACCTCCCGCGCGTGGGACGCCAGCGAGGCATGGCTGGCGGCGAGGGTGATGACCTTCCTGGCCTTCATCCGCGCTGACATCATCTGCTGATTGGCCGGTGCGATCATGTGGTCCTGGCTGGAAATCTGGTACCACGCTGGCTTGTGCTTCCACGCCGGGTCGCTGATGGTGTCGCCAAAGGTACTGGCCAGCGGCGCCTTCTGCGTCACCGCCATCACCAGTGCATCCTCTGCCGACAGGTCCTGGCAGAAGCTCTCGTGAAACTTGTCGGCCTTGATCCACAGGTAGCCATCGCTGTCCGGCGCAAGGTTCGGCGCCGCCACCGGCAGGTGCTGTTGCGTGAGGCCGCCGGGGCTCTCCCCGGCATCGGGGGCGAAGGCAGCGATATACACCAGCCCCATCACGTTCGCTGCATTACCCGCCTCGGTTATGACCGCCCCGCCATAGGAATGCCCCACCAGCAGCACCGGCCCCTGTACCTGCGCAACCATCTTGCGTGTGCGCTCGGCGTCATCGGCCAACGAGGTCAGCGGCAGCTCCACGGCCCGCAGCTCGCTGATCCCTTTGCGTGACAGTTCGACGATCACCCTGCCCCAATGGGCGGCGCCGCCCCAGAAACCGTGGACAAGAACGACTGTAGGCCTGGTGCTCATGGGCTTGCCTCTTCACTGATTGATCAAGGGACTTGGATATAGCTGGAACAGCATAGGCGACTGGCAGCCACGCTTTAGACCAAAGGTAACAGCCGCCAGCGCGGCTCATGACCAAAGCGCTGCTTCACTCCTCGGCCTGCTGGCGTTTCCAGCGCTCCAGGTTCTCGGTCATGAGTTGCTCGGGCAGCGGCCCTGCAACCAGCGCCTTGAGCTTGAGCGCCAGTTGCTCACGCAACTCGGGCGTGTTGCAGGGGGACTTGTGCGACAGCGCCAGGTACAGCCCTTCGCTGGAGACTGGCGGTTCCAGTACCTCCAGCTGCTGTTCCTTGCCCAGCGTGCGGGCCAGGGCCAGGCCTGGGTAACGCTCGAAAATCACGTAGTCGTTGCGTTTGCGCAGCAGCTTCTCGAAGGCCTGGGTGGCGCTGGGCACCGCTTCGAGGTTGAGCTGTGCGCGGGCATAGTCGTCGAAGGCCTGGCCATGGCTGTTGTTGACCAACGTCCCACCGCGCCGCCCCTTAAGGTCCGACCAGTCGCTATAGGCGAAGCCCTCGCCCTTGCGGACCCAGACCACACTGGAGTTGAACAGGAACGGCGGGCTGACGTAATCCACCCACTGCTCGCGCGCCTGGGTATGGAAGTAGCCGGCCATCAGGTCGATACGCCCGGTGTTCAGCTCCTCCTGGGCCCGCGACCAGGGGCCGGTGTAGAGGAGCTCCACCGTGAGTCCAAGTTCCTTTGCCACCTGCTTGAGCAGGTCGGCATTGGCGCCGATCAGTTGCTGGGGATTGTGTGGGTCACGCCAGAGGTAAGGGGGGTATTCCGGGTTGCCGGTGGCGGTAAGTTGCCGGCACGGCTCATCGGCAAGGGTGAAGGTCGGCAGCAAGGCCAAGGCGAGCCATAACACCGACCGGTACCGACGTTGTGCGCTCATTGCGACCCTCTCGCTCCTGCGTGCCTGACAGAAATGGCCCTGTGGCGCTCCCTGCGCCGGCCTGGTCAATGCGCCCTGACTGCAGTGGCAGCAAGTCAACACTGGCTCGATACAGTGTGCACCAGAAATGGCAGATCGCCACGCATTCATTTGGATTGGCGGGGGGTTCCAGACTTGATGGAGCTGGAGGCTGCCAGGTGTTCGCCGCTAGAGGTTTGGCGCCTATGGGATCGAGCGCCGCGCGGGCGGCGCTCGATCTCCAAGTCGCTGCCGCTCGCCCGTCATGCACCAGGAAGCAGTCCCTTTACTGCGATCAACTCAGTCCCCTTGGTCCGCGAGCGCCTGCCGCTCATCCCAACCCCCACCCAACGCCGCAATCAACTGCACACTCGCCAACAACCGCCCCTGCAGCAGCGTCAGCACACTGCGCTCATTGCTCAGCGCCGTGGTCTGCACGCTCACCACATCCAGGTAGCCGATCAACCCGGCCTTGTACTGGTTCTCGGTCAGGCGCAGCGATTCGCGGGCCGCGTCCAGCGCTTCCTGGCGCACCACGGCCTCGTCGCCATACACCTTGAGCTGCACCAGGTAGTTTTCCACTTCCTTGAAGCCATCCAGCACGGTCTGCCGGTACTGGGCCACGGTCTGGTCATACACCGCCACGGTGCGGTCCACTTCGGCGCTGCGCTTGCCGGCATCGAACAGCGTCAACGCCAACTGCGGCCCCACCGACCAATAACGGTTGGGCAGCTCGATCCAGTTGTTGAAGCTGCTGCTGGAGTAACCGCCGTTCATGCTCAACGACAGGTCGGGGAAGTAGGCCGCGCGGGACACGCCGATGTTCGAGTTGGCGGCCATGACCTTGCGCTCGGCCGAGGCGATGTCCGGGCGGCGCTCGAGCAGTTGCGACGGCAGCGACACAGGGACCTCGGGCAATGCCGGGATGTCGTTGCTCGCCGCCAGGGCGAAATCGGCCGGCGCCTTGCCCATCAGCACGGCAATGGCGTTCTCATACTGCGCCCGCTGCCAGGCCAGGTCGATCAGGTCGGCCTGGGTGCTCTTGAGCTGGGTGCGGGCCTGGGCCACGGCGTCGGGCCCGGCGACGCCTGCGCGGTACTGGTTTTCGTTCATCTTCAATGAACGCTCATAAGCGGCGACAGTGGCTTCGAGCAGGCGCTTCTGCGCATCGATCACCCGCAGCTGCAGGTAGTTCTGCACCAGTTCCGACTGCTGGCTGAGGCGGATCGCGGCCAGGTCGGCGAGGCTGGCCTGGGCGCTGGCCTCGTTGGCATTCATGGTTTCGCGCAACTTGCCCCACAGGTCGATCTCCCAGCTGACACCGAGCTGGGCGTTGTAGGTGTCGCGGATGCCGCTGCTGTTGTTCGACAGGCTGGAACTGGAGCTGCCGGTGCCCTGGGCCGAACGGTTCTTGCCAACGGTCAGGTCCAGCGACGGGAACAGCGACGCCCGGCTGCTGCGCACCAGGGCCTGGGCCTGGCGGTACTGGGCGGCCGATTGCGCCACGGTCTGGTTGCTGCGGTTGAGCTCCTCGACCAGCGCATTGAGCTGCGCGTCGCCGTAGATCTCCCACCAGGCGCCGCGGGCGATGGCGTCGGACGGCTTGGCCTGGGTCCAGCCTTCGGCCTGCTTGAACTGCGCCGGGGTGCTCATTTCGGGGCGGTGGTAGTCGGGGCTCAGGGTACAGGCGCTGAGCATCGCCACGCACAGGCCGGCGCCAACCAGGCGCGAACCGCGCCCCTGGGTCAGGCGCATGAGGGCACGGTGCAGGCGGGTATGGGCAAAGTTCATAGCGGGGTATCCAGGGCAGCGTCGGTGCGCACGCCGCGCCAACGGTTGAAACGGTGGCGCAGGCGGTCGAGGTACAGGTAGACCACAGGCGTTGTGTACAGGGTGAGCATCTGGCTGAAGACCAGGCCACCGATGATGGTCAGGCCCAGCGGCTGGCGCATTTCGGCGCCTTCGGCCTGGCTGAGCAACAGTGGCAGCGCGCCGAGGATGGCCGCCAGGGTGGTCATCAGGATCGGCCGCAGGCGCAGCAGGCAGGCGCGGCGGATCGACTCTTCAGGCGACAGGCCGTCGTTGCGCTCCAGCTGCAAGGCCAGGTCGATCATCAGGATGGCGTTCTTCTTCACTACACCAATCAGCAGGAACAGCCCCAGCAGCGAGATCAGGCTGAACTCGCCGCCGGTCAGGTACAGCGCGAGCAACCCGCCGACGCCGGCCGAGGGCAAGGTAGACAGAATGGTCAGTGGGTGAATGTAGCTCTCGTACAGGATGCCCAGCACCAGGTACACCAGCACCAAGGCGCCGAGAATCATCAGCGGTTGGCCCTCGGTGGTCTTGGTGAAGGCGTCGGCAGTACCACCGAGCTTGGCGATCACCGACTCCGGCAAGCCCAGCTTGGCCACCGCGCGCTCCAACGCAGCCAAGGCCTGGTCGGGGCTGTAGCCTTCGGCGACGTCGAACGAGATGTCTTCGGAGGCGAACTGGCCTTCGTGGCTGACGCGGTCGTTGGCCAGGCTGTTCTCGTAGCGGGCGAAGCTGGACAGCGGCACACGGGCACCGTCGGCGGTGATCACCTGCACCTGCTCCAGGGTGCTCGGGTCCCAGGCGTATTTGGGGTTGATCTCCAGCACCACCTGGTACTGGTTGAGGCTGTCGTAGATGGTCGAGATCTGCCGCTGGCTGTAGGCGTTGTTCAGCACCGAGGTGACCATGCTCATGTCGATGCCCAGGCGCTTGGCCTGGTCCCGGTCCACCACCAGGGTCACCTGCTGGGTGCCGGCGCCGTCGCGGGCGTCGATGGCGGTGAGCTCGGGCAGCTTGCGCAGCTCGGCGGCCACCTTCGGGAACCACTCGCGCAAGGCGGCCAGGTCACCGCTCTGCAGGGTGTAGAGGTACTGCGAGGTACTTTGGTCGCGGCCACCGCCGCCCAGTTGCAGGTCCTGGTCGGCCATCAGATACAAACGCCCGCCGGGCACCTTGGGCATTTCCTTGCGCAGGCGTTCGATGACTTTTTGCGCGTTCTCCTTGCGCTGGGCGATGGGCTTGAGCCGCACCAGCATGAAGGCGTTGTTGGTGCCGCTGTTGCCGCCGATGAAGCCGGCGACGCTCTCCACGGCCGGGTCCTTGAGCAGCGCGCGGCGGTAGATCTCCATCTTCGGCTGCATCACGCTGAACGACAGGCCGTCGTCGCCGCGCACAAAACCCTGCAACTGGCCGGTGTCCTGCTGCGGCATCAGCGTCTTGGGCACCACCACATACAAGGCGACGTTGAGGCCGATGGTGGCCAGCAGGCTGAACAGTGTCAGGCGCTTGTGACGCAGCGCCCAGCCCAGGCTGCGATCGTATCCGGCGACCATGCGCTGGTGGATGCGGTCGCTCAAGCGCTGCAGGCGGGTCTGCTGCTGCGGGCCGTGCGCCTTCAGCCAGCGCGAGCAAAGCATCGGCGTAAGCGTGAGCGACACCACCAGCGAGACGATGATCGCCGCCGCCAAGGTGATCGAGAACTCCTTGAACAACCCGCGCACGATGCCGCCCATGAACAGGATCGAGACGAACACCGCCACCAGCGAGACGTTCATCGACAGCAAGGTGAACCCGACCTCCTGCGCGCCCTTGTAGGCAGCGCGCAGGGGGTTCTCGCCGTTCTCGATATGCCGGGAGATGTTCTCCAGCACCACGATGGCGTCATCCACCACCAGGCCGGTAGCGAGGATCAGCGCCATCAGCGACAGGTTGTTCAGCGAGAAGCCGCACAGGTACATCACCGCGAAGGTGCCCACCAGCGATACCGGCACGGCCAGGCTTGGGATCAAGGAGGCGCGGAAGTTGCCGAGGAACAGGTACACCACCAGGATTACCAGCGCCACGGCAATCAGCAGGGTGTGCTCGGCCTCCTTGAGGGTGGCCTTGATCACGGGTGAGCGGTCCATGGCCACGTCCAGCTTGACGCTGGCCGGCAGCAACGACTGCAGGGCCGGCAGCTCGGCCTTGATCTGCTCGACGGTCTGGATGATGTTGGCGCCGGACTGGCGGTTGACCACCAGCAGCACCGCGCTCTGGTCGTTGAAGAAGCCGCTGTTGTAGCGGTTCTCCACGCCATCGGTGACCTTGGCCACGTCGGACAGGCGCAGGATCGCGCCGTTCTGCTGGCGGATCACGATCGGCTTGTAGTCTTCGGCTTTTTCCAGCTGGTCGTTGGCGCGCACCTGCCAGTTGCGCTCCTTGTCTTCGACAAAGCCCATGGGCCGACGCTGGTTGGCATTGGCCACGGCGGTGCGCACATCGTCCAGGGCCAGGCCGTACTGGTTGAGCAACTGCGGTTCCAGCTCGATGCGCACGGCGGGCAGCGAACTGCCGCCGATCTGCACCTCCCCTACCCCGCTGACCTGGGACAGGCTCTGGGACAGGATGGTATCGGCCAGGTCGTACAACTGCCCCTTGGACAGCACTGAGGAAGTCAGCGACAGCACCATGATCGGCGCTTGCGAAGGGTTGATCTTCTTATACGTGGGCATGCTGCGCATGCCGCTGGGCAACAGGTTACGGGTGGCGTTGATCGCCGCCTGCACTTCGCGCGCGGCGCCGTCGATGTCACGGCCCAGGTCGAAGCCGATGATCACCCGGGTCGAGCCCTGGTTGGAGCTACTGGTCAGGGTAGTGACACCGGCAATCGCACCGAGCTTGCGCTCCAGTGGCGTGGCCACGGTGGAGGCCATGACCTCGGGGCTGGCGCCGGGCAGGCTGGCCTGCACCACGATCACCGGGAAGTCCATCTGCGGCAGCGGCGACACCGGCAACAGGCCAAAGCTCACGCCGCCCAGCAGCATGATCGCCAGGCTCAGCAGCATGGTCGCTACCGGCCGGCGAATGAACGGACCGGACAGGTTCATGCGTCGGCCTGCTGTGCGTCAGCCGCTGGGCGCCAGCGGCGGGCCAGGCGATCGAAGTACAGGTAGATCACCGGGGTGGTGAACAGGGTCAGCACCTGGCTCACCAACAGCCCGCCGACCATCACCAGGCCCAGCGGCTGGCGCAGTTCGGCGCCGGAGCCGGTGGCGAGCATCAGTGGCACGGCGCCGAACAGCGCGGCCAGGGTGGTCATGAGGATCGGCCGGAAGCGCAGCAGCGCCGCCTGGTAGATCGCATCGCGCGGGCTCATGCCCTGATGGCGCTCGGCCTCCAGGGCGAAGTCGATCATCATGATCGCGTTCTTCTTGACGATACCGATCAACAGGATGATGCCGATGATCGCGATCATGCCCAGGTCATTGCCGCTGAGCAGCAATGCCAGCAAGGCACCCACCGCCGCCGACGGCAGCGTGGAAAGGATGGTCACCGGGTGGATATAGCTCTCGTAGAGCACGCCCAGCACGATGTACATGGTCACCACGGCGGCCAGGATCAGCAGCAAGGTGCTCGACAAGGAGGCCTGGAACGCCTCGGCCGCACCCTGGAAGCGGGTCTGCACGCCAATCGGCATGCCGATCTCCTGCTGCACCTGCTCGATCACCTGCACCGCCTCGCCCAGGGACGCGCCATGACCGAGGTTGAACGACATCATCACCGCCGGGAACTGGCCGATATGCGAAATGGCCAGCTGCGCCTGGCGCTGCTCGATGCGCGCCAACGCCGACAGGCGCACCTGGCCGCCGTCGGTGGCCTTCACGTGGATCGACTCCAGGGCCTGCGGGCCAAGGCTGGCGGCGGTCTGCGACTGCAGCACCACGCGGTACTGGCTGGCCTGGGTGTAGATGGTCGAGATCTGCCGCTGGCCGAAGGCGTCGTACAGCGCGTTGGTGATCTGCGACACACTGATACCCAAACGGCTGGCCATGTCGCGGTCGATCACCAGGTACACCTGCAGGCCCTTGTCCTGCAGATCGCTGGCCACGTCCTGCAATTCGGGGCGCTGCTGCAGGGCCTGCACCAGCTTGCCGCTCCACTGCGCGAGCAGCTCGGCGTCGGGTGAGCTCAGGCTGAACTGGTACTGGGTCCGGCTGACCCGGTCCTCGATGCTCAAGTCCTGCACCGGCTGCATGAACAGGCGGATCCCCACCAGGCGGTCGAGCTGCGGCTGCAGGCGGCTGATCACCTGGCTGGCGGTGACGTCGCGCTCGCCGTGGGGCTTGAGGTTGATCAGCAGGCGGCCGCTGTTGAGGGTGGCGTTGTCGCCATCCACGCCAATGTAGGAGGACAGGCTCTGCACCGCCGGGTCCTTGAGAATCACGCTGGCCAGGGACTGCTGGCGCTCGCTCATGGCGGCGAACGAGGTGGACTGCGGGGCTTCGGAGATGCCCTGGATCACGCCGGTGTCCTGGGCCGGGAAGAAGCCCTTGGGCACCATCAGGTACAGCACCACGGTCAGTGCCAGGGTGGCCACCGCCACCAGCAAGGTCAGCGGCTGGTGTTTGAGCACCCAGGTCAGGGCGCTGCCATAGTGCTTGATCAGCCAGTCGATCCAGGCGCCGCTGGCACGGTAGAAGCGGCCCTGCTCTTCTTCCTTCGGCTCGTGCTTGAGCAGGCGCGCGCACATCATCGGCGTCAGGGTCAGCGATACCACCAGGGAAATCAGGATGGCCACCGCCAGGGTGATGGCGAATTCGCGGAACAGCCGGCCGACCACATCGGCCATGAACAGCAGCGGGATCAATACCGCGATCAGCGAGAAGGTCAGCGAGATCAGGGTGAAGCCGATCTGCTTCGCGCCCTTGAGCGCCGCCTGGAACGGTGTATCACCCTCTTCAATATGCCGGGAGATGTTCTCCAGCATGACGATGGCGTCGTCCACCACGAAACCGGTGGCGATGGTCAGGGCCATCAGCGTGAGGTTGTTGACCGAGAACCCGGCCAGGTACATCACCCCGAAGGTGCCGATCAGCGACAGCGGCACAGCAATGGACGGGATGATCGTGGCGGAGACCCTGCGCAGGAACAGGAAGGTGACCATCACCACCAGGGCGATGGCGAACAGCAGCTCGTGCTGCACATCGCGCACGGCGGCGCGGATGGTCTGGGTGCGGTCGGTGAGCACCATCACGTCCAGGCCCGCCGGCAGGTTGTCGGTGATCGACGGCAGCAGTTCCTTGATCCGGTCGACCACTTCGATGACGTTGGCCCCAGGCTGGCGCTGGATATTCAGCAGCACCGCCTCGTTCTGGTTGGCCCAGGCGGCCAGGCGTTCGTTTTCGGCACCATCGACGATCTCGGCGACGTCCCTCAGACGCAGCGGTGCACCGTTGGTGTACTTGAGGATGAGGTTGGCGTACTCCTCGGGCGAGCGCAGCTGGTCGTTGGCGTCGAGCATCGACACCCGGGTGGGGCCGTCGAAGTTGCCCTTGGGCTGGTTGACGTTGGAGGCGCCGATCAGGGTGCGCACGTCATCCAGGTTCAGGCCGTTGGCGGCCAGGGCATCGACGTTGACCTTGATCCGTACCGCCTGGCGCTGGCCGCCGGCGATGCTGACCATGCCCACGCCGCTGATCTGGGCGATCTTCTGCGCCACGCGGGTGTCGACCAGGTCGTTGAGCTTGGGCAACGGCATGGTTTTCGACGAAATCGCCAGGGTCAGCACCGGGGTGTCGGCCGGGTTGACCTTGTTGTACACCGGTGGTGCCGGCAGGTCGCTGGGCAGCAGGTTGCTGGCGGCGTTGATCGCGGCCTGCACCTGTTGCTCGGCAACGTCCATGTTCATGTCGAGGTTGAAGCGCAGGGTGAGTACCGAAGCGCCACCGGAGCTGGTCGAGGCCATCTGCTCCAGGCCCGGCATCTGCCCGAACTGGCGCTCCAGCGGTGCGGTGACGGCACTGGTCATCACCTGTGGGCTGGCGCCGGGGTACAGGGTCATGACCCGGATGGTCGGGTAGTCGACCTGGGGCAAGGCCGCCACCGGCAGCATCTTGTAGGCGATCAGGCCGGCCAGGACGATGGCCAGCATGCTCAGCGTGGTGGCGACCGGCCGCAGGATGAACAGGCGGGAAAGGTTCATGCGCCCGCCTTGGAGCTCGATTCACCGGTCTTGGCCGCACCCTTGGCGTCCTGGCCCTGCAGATGCTGGCCGGGGGTGGTGGGCACTTGCGAGCTGTCTTCGACCACATCGACCTTGGTGCCCTCGCGCAGGCGGTCGGTGCCTTCGAGCACCAGGCGGTCGCCGGCGGACAGGCCTTCGAGGATCACGCTGTGCTGGCCATCGCTGGCCCCTACCTTGAGCATGCGGATGTTGACCTTGCTGTCCTGGTTGACCACGTAGGCGAAGGTGCCGTCGTTGCCGAACTGGATCGCCGCAGCCGGGGCCAGCACCACGTGCTTGAGGGTGTCGGCCAGCAGGCGCACGTTGACGAACTGGTTGGGGAACAGCACGTGGTCCTTGTTCTGGAACGCGCCCTTGAACTTGAGGGTGCCGGTGGTGGTATCGATCTGGTTGTCGAGGCTGCCCAGCACGCCGGTGGCCTGCAGCTTGCGATCACCACGGTCCCAGGCTTCGACCGGCAGGCTGGCGCCGCTGCGGTAGCGGGCGAGCACGGTGTCCAGTTCGGTTTCCGGCAGGGTGAAGGCGACGTTGATCGGCTCGGTCTGGGTGATCACCACCAGCGCGGTGGTGTCGTTGGCGGCGACCAGGTTGCCCAGGTCCAGCTGGCGCAGGCCCAGACGGCCGTTGATCGGTGCACGGATCTGGGTGAAATCGAGGTTCAGGCGGGCGTCGTTGACAGCGGCCTGGTTGGTCTTGACCAGCCCCTGGAACTGCGCCACCTGGGCTTCGGCAGTGTCGAGGGTCTGCTTGGCAATGCTGTCTTCGGCGTACAGGCCTTTATAGCGGGCCAGGTCGACCTGGGCGTTCTTCAGTTGCGCCTGGTTCTGCGCCAGGGTGCCTTCGGCCTGCTGCAGGGCAATACGGTACGGGCGCGGGTCGATCTCGGCGAGCAGGTCGCCGGCCTTGACCTGCTGGCCTTCCTGGAAGTGGATCTTGACCAGCTCGCCGGCCACCCGGCTGCGCACGTTGACCGTGTTGGTCGCGGTGACCGTGCCCAGGGCCTTGTAGTACAGCGGGAAGTCGCCGACACGCACCGGCTCCACGCGCACCGGTACCGGGTCGCTCGAAGCACCGAAGCCCGGGCGCCCGCCCATGCCCATGCCTTTGCCCGGGCGGCCGCCGCCGGCCGCGTCCTTGTGGACCGGCGCTGCGGGCCACAGCCACCAGGCCAGCAGGGCCACCAGCAGCAGGATCAGCAGGCCGAACAGCCAGCGACGGGGAGAACGGGAATTGGACACTTGCATGGGACGAACGAACCTTGTTCAGAGAAAGACGGCGAGAAGAGCGTGAACGATAAGCACTGGCATCGGATTAGCAAAGGAGCTTTACCCGTGCTTTACCTTTGGCTGACGTTGGCCAGGGGGGTGAACTTTAAATGAAAACGGCCTGGAGCGCTGTCCAGGCCGTTACCGGGTGTAACCCGCTGGGGCTGCTGCGCAGCCCCACTATCACTTACTTCAGAACAGCCAGCGCCGCATCGTAGTTCGGCTCGTCGGCGATTTCGCCCACCAGCTCGGCGTGCAGCACCTTGTCGTTTTCATCCAGCACTACCACCGCACGGGCAGCCAGGCCGGCCAGCGGGCCGTCAGCGATGGCCACACCGTAGTTTTCCAGGAACTCGCTACCACGCAGGGTCGACAGGTTCTTCACGTTATCCAGGCCTTCAGCGCCGCAGAAGCGTGCCTGGGCGAACGGCAGGTCGGCGGAGATGCACAGCACCACGGTGTTGGCCACGTCATTGGCCTGGGCGTTGAACTTGCGTACCGAGGTGGCGCAGGTCGGGGTATCGACGCTTGGGAAGATGTTCAGCACCTTGCGCTTGCCGGCGAAGTCTTTCAGCGAGGTGTCGGCCAGGTTGCCGGCAACCAGGGAGAAAGCAGGCGCCTGGGCGCCAACTTGCGGCAGGCTGCCGTTGACCTGAACCGGGCCGCCTTTGAGAGTCACTTGAGCCATGGGAAATCATCCTTAGTACGGGGTTGGTAAAAGACCCCGAGTTAAGCATGAAGCCGCGCAAGTGCCTATAAGCAAACATGAAATTGTTCTATTGCCAGACAATTTCTGTGGACAAGAAAATGCCCGGGTGGCGACAACCAACCCGGGCATTTTCGTTTCAGCAGCGCATTACGGGATCAGGCCGTACACCACCGAAGTCAGGGCCACCAGGCCGATGACCACTACGAACACATTGGACAGCGCGCCGCTGTACTTGCGCATCGATGGCACGCGACGGATGGCGTACATCGGCATCAGGAACAGCAGAACAGCGATGATCGGCCCGCCGAGGGATTCGATCATGCCCAGGATGCTCGGGTTGAGGGTGGCGACAATCCAGCACACCACCAGCATCAGCGCGGCAACCATGCGGTCCAGGGCCTTGGCGCCCGGGCGCAGGCCGGTCTTGACGATCATGCCCTTGAGGCCTTCGCTGGCACCGATGTAGTGGCCCAGGAACGACTTGGCGATGGCGATGAAGGCAATCATCGGCGCGGCAAAGGCGATGGTCGGCTGGTCGAAGTGGTTGGCCAGGTACGACAGGATCGACAGGTTCTGCGCCTTGGCTTCGGCCAGTTGGGCGCTGCTCAGGGTCAGCACGCAGCTGAACACGAAGAACAGTACCATCAGCACCATCAGCAGGTGGGCCCGGCGCAGGATCTGGCCGCTGCGCTCGTCGGCATGGTCACCGTAGCGGCGCTTCTGGTCGACGGCGAAGGCCGAGATGATCGGCGAGTGGTTGAACGAGAACACCATCACCGGGATGGCCAGCCACACGGTGTGCAGGAAGGCAGAACCCGACGGCACTTGCGTCGCGGTGTCGAGGATGCCGCCGGTCCAGTGCGGCACCAGGTACAGGGCCAGCAGCGCCAGGGCGACGATGAACGGGTAGACCAGCAGGCTCATGACCTTGACCGTGGCCTGCTCACCGCAACGCACGATCGCCAGCAGGCCGAGGATCAGCACGAACGACAGGATCGCCCGCGGCGGCGGCGCGATGTGCAGCTGGTGCTCCATGAAGCTGCTGACGGTGTTGGTCAGGGCCACGCTGTAGATCAGCAGGATCGGGAAGATGGCAAAGAAGTACAGCACGGTGATCAGCGCACCGGCCTTGATGCCGAAGTGCTCTTCCACTACCTGGGTGATGTCGCCGCCGCTACGCCCGGACAGCACGAAACGGGTCAGGCCGCGGTGGGCGAAGTAGGTCATGGGGAACGCCAGCGCCGCGAGGATCAGCAGCGGCCAGAAGCCGCCAAGGCCGGCGTTGATCGGCAGGAACAGGGTTCCGGCGCCGATGGCTGTGCCGAACAGGCCCAGCATCCAGGTGGTGTCGTGACGCGACCAGCTGCCAAGGGTGGCGGGGGTCGATTCTGCAAAGCGTTGTTCAACGCTTGGGGCCTGCTCATTCATTCCGGGTGAAGCTCCACTCGCAAGACTGCAACAGGCTGAGAATGGCGAAATAGACGTTTCGCCCAACTCAACCGGGGAAGAGGGGCGCGATTGTGCATGCAAAGGTTGCACTTGGGGAAGCCCCGTCCGAGGGACGGTTGCACTTGTCTTTACAAGAGGGTTGTGCTGAATGGGGGCTGCTTTGCAGCCCGTTCGCGGCACAAGGCCGCTCCTACAGGGCTACGCGAACCTTTGTAGGAGCGGCCTTGTGCCGCGAATGGGCCGCAACGCGGCCCCAGGCAGTTTACTTCTGCACCGCCGCAAACGCCTCGGCCACCTGGCGCAGGTTGGCCGGGCGCAGCCCGGACATGCACACCCGGCCGCTGTCGATCAGGTACACGCCGAACTCGTCACGCAGGCGACGCACCTGTTCGACGCTCAAGCCTGTGTAGCTGAACATGCCGCGCTGACGCAGGAAGAACTGGAAGTCCTGGCCCGGCAGCAGCTCGCCCAGCAGGTCGACCAGGCCCTGGCGCATGTCGAGGATGCGCTTGCGCATTACTTCCACTTCCGCCGCCCACTGGGCGTTGAGCGCGGCATCGCCGAGCACGCCGGCCACCAGCTGGGCGCCGAACGCGGGCGGGCTGGAATAGTTGCGGCGCACGGTGGCCTTGAGCTGGCCGAGCACGCTGACGGCGGTGGCGGCGTCGTCACAGACCACCGACAGGCCCCCTACCCGCTCACCGTACAGCGAGAAGATCTTAGAGAACGAGTTGCTGACCAGGCACGGCACGCCGGCACGGGCCATTTCGCGGATGGCATAGGCATCCTCCACCAGGCCTTCGCCGAAGCCCTGGTAGGCGATGTCGAGGAACGGGATCAGCTGGCGTGCCTTGACCACTTCGACCACTTGCTGCCACTGGCTCTGGTCCAGGTCGACGCCGGTGGGGTTGTGGCAGCACGGGTGCAGCAGCACGACGCTGTTGGCCGGCAGGGTCTGCAGGGTGGCCAGCATGCCGGCGAAGTCGACGCCACGGGTTTTCTCATCGAAGTACGGGTAGGTATGCACCTTGAAGCCCGCGCCTTCGAAGATCGCCCGGTGGTTGTCCCAGGTCGGGTTGCTGACCCAGACATCCGAGCCCGGGAAGTAGCGCTTGAGGAAGTCGGCACCGACTTTCAGCGCGCCGGAACCGCCCACGGTCTGCACCGTGGCCACACGGCCATCGGCCACGGCCGGGTGATCAGTGCCGAACAGCAGCGCCTGGATCGCCTGGCGGTAAGCGGCCAGGCCTTCCATCGGCAGGTACAGCGACGCTTCATGGGGCTGGCCGGCCAGGCGTTTCTCGACTTCGCCCACCGCCGCCAGCTGCGGCACCACGCCGGCTTCGTCGTAGTACAGGCCGATACTCAGGTTGACCTTGTCGGCGCGCGGGTCGGCCTTGAAGGTTTCCATCAGCGAGAGGATCGGGTCGCCGGCATAGGCATCGACATGTTTGAACACAGCGTGCAGCTCCTTGGGGATCAGGACAGTTCGGGAAAGGCTGCAGCGAGGATACCCGCTGTTCGCCCGCAGGAACATCACTGATCTGCAAGGGGTGACGTGCAGCGCCGCAAAGCTTCAGGGCCGGCGCCAGACGGCTGCGCTGATGTCCACCGGCCGTGGCAACAGACGGTTGGCGTAGAACAACTGCACAGTCTGTTGCTGCGCAGCGACGATCGCGTCGCTGACCGGCAGTACCGGCGAGGCCGGGCGATGGCTGAAGCTGCGCCGCACCACGGCCTCTGGCAGCCCCATGAACCCGGCCAACAACTGGATACTGCCCGCCTCGTCGCTGCGCGTCAGGGCTTCGGCGCGGCTGATCTCGTCGAGCAACTGCTGGACGAACTGCGGGTTGGCCTCGACGTAGGACCGTGCGCCGAGGGTGAAGGGCCCGATCAGCCCCAGCCCCTGGCCGTCGGCCAGCAGGCGCGCCTTGCCCTCCAGCTCGATGGCCGAATAGAACGGGTCCCAGATTGCCCAGGCGTCCACGCTGCCGCGCTCGAAGGCAGCGCGTGCATCGGCCGGGGCCAGGTACACCGGTTGCACGTCGCGAATGCTCAGGCCCGCCTTGGCCAGGGCACGCAACACCAGGTTGTGGGCGCTGGAGCCTTTCTGCAGGGCGATGCGCTTGCCCTTGAGCGCGGCCACCGTGGTAATCGGGCTGTCCTTGGCCACCAGGATCACCTCGGCCTGGGGCTTGGGCGGCTCGGCGCCGATGTACAGCAGGTCGGCACCGGCGGCCTGGGCGAAGATCGGCGGGATGTCCCCGGTCGAGCCGATGTCCAGGCTGCCGATGTTCAAGGCTTCGAGCATCTGCGGGCCGGCGGGGAACTCGATCCACTGCACCTGGGTGTTCGGGAAGCGCTGCTCCAGCAACCGATGCTGCTTGGCCAGCACCAGGCTGATCGAGCCTTTCTGGTAACCGATGCGCAGGCTGGCCGGGTCGGCGGCCTGGGCGCTACCGGCAACGGCCAGCAACAGCAGCACGGCAAGGCGTATCAAGGCCATGGTTCACTCCTTCCAGTCGGTCGAGGCTTGTTGCCACAGGTTGATGCCGCCTTCCACGGCATGCTGGTCGATCTCGGCCAGTTCCTCGGCGCTGAATGCGAGGTTGTCCAGGGCGGCGACGTTCTCGCTGATCTGCTCGGGGCGGCTGGCGCCGATCAGTGCCGAGGTCACCCGCGGGTCGCGCAGGGTCCAGGCCAGCGCCAGCTGGGCCAGGCTCTGGCCACGGCGCTGGGCAATGCGGTTCAGCGCCCGGGCCCGCTCCAGGTTGGCCTCGCTCAGGTGTTCGGGGCGCAGCGAACCGCCGCCCACACGGTTGACCCGGGCATCATCGGGGATGCCGTCGAGGTACTTGTCGCTGAGCAGGCCCTGGGCCAGGGCGGTGAACACGATCACCCCGGCGCCCAGTTCATCGGTGGCCGTCAGCAGGTCGCGCTCGATCCAGCGGTTGAACAGGTTGTAGGCCGGCTGGTGAATCAGCAGCGGCACCCTGAGTTCGTCGAGCAGTGCGGCGATCTCGCGGGTCTTGCCGGCGGAATAGGACGAGATGCCGATGTACAGCGCCTTGCCCTGGCGCACGATATCGGCCAGGGCGATGGCGGTTTCCTCCAACGGCGTGTCGGCATCGAAACGGTGCGAATAGAAGATGTCGACGTAGTCCAGGCCCAGGCGCGCAAGGCTCTGGTCGAGGCTGGCATGCAGGTACTTGCGCGAGCTGCCGCCCTGCCCGTAGGGGCCGGGCCACATGTCCCAGCCGGCCTTGCTGGAGATGATCAGCTCGTCGCGGTAGCCGCGCAGGTCTTCGCGCAGCAGGCGGCCGAAGTTGCTTTCGGCGCTGCCGTAGGGCGGGCCATAGTTGTTGGCCAGGTCGAAATGGATGATGCCTGCGTCGAATGCGGTGCGCAGCAAGGCGCGCTGGGTCTGCAGCGGGGTGGCATCACCGAAGTTGTGCCACAGCCCCAGGGACAGGGCCGGCAGCCGCAGGCCACTGCGGCCGACGCGGCGGTACGGCATGCGCGCATAGCGCTCGGGGTGTGCGGTGTAGGTCATGCTTAGCCTCGTGGGAAGAACGGATTGGCGGGCCGGGCCAGGCCCAGGTGGTCACGCAGGGTGCGGCCCTGGTACTGGGTGCGGAACAGCCCGCGGCGCTGCAGCTCGGGCACCACCCGGCGGGCAAAGTCGTCCAAGCCCTGGGGCAGGTGCGGCACCAGGATGTTGAAACCGTCGGCGGCACGCCCTTCGAACCAGGCCTGCAACTGGTCGGCGATCTGCACCGCGGTGCCAACCAGGCTGAAGTGCCCTCGCCCGCCGGCAATGCGCTGGCCCAGCTGGGCCAGGGTCAGGCGCTCGCTGCCGGCCAGCTCGGTGAGCAGTTGCTGGCGGCTGCGCTGGCCGTCCTCGGTGGGCGGCAGTTCGGGCAGCAGCCCGTCCAGGGGGTAGCCGGACAGGTCGAAGTTGCCGAGCATGCGCCCGAGCAAGGCCACCCCCACGCGCGGGTCCACCAGCGCCTGGAACTGCTCGGCCTTGTCTTGCGCCTCACCCTCGCTCTGCCCCACCACCACATACACGCCCGGCATGATCTTCAGTTCATCCTCGCTGCGCCCATAGCGCGCCAGGCGCCCCTTGAGGTCGGTGTAGAACGCCTGGGCACGGGCCAGCGACGGCTGCGCGGTGAACACCACCTCGGCGGTTTCGGCGGCCAACTCGCGGCCAGCCTCGGACGAGCCGGCCTGTACCAGCACCGGACGGCCTTGGGGTGAGCGGGCGACGTTGAGCGGGCCTTTGACCCGGAAGTGCTCGCCGGCATGCGCCAGGGTGCGTACGGCCTCGGGGTGGTGGAACTGGCCGCTGGCCTTGTCACGCACGAAGGCATCGTCCGCCCAGCTGTCCCACAACCCCTGCACCACCTGCTGGAACTCACGGGCCCGGGCATAGCGCTCGGCGTGGGGAATGTGTGCCTCGCGGCCGAAATTGCCGGCTTCGGCGGCGGCATCGGAGGTCACCAGGTTCCAGCCAGCGCGGCCAGCGGACAGGTGATCGAGCGAAGCGAACTTGCGCGCCACATGGTACGGCTCGTTGTAGCTGGTGGTGGCGGTGGCGACCAGGCCGATGCGCTCGGTCACCGCGCTCAAGGCCGACAACAGCGTCAGCGGCTCGAAGTACACCGAGCGGGCACTGTGGCTGGCCAAGGCGTCACTGGGCGCGGCCACGCTGTCGGCCACGAACAATGCGTCGAAGCAGGCACTTTCGGCGATCTGCGCGGCCCGGCGGTAGCTGCTGAAGTCCAGCGGGTCGGCCGGTACGTCCGGATGGCGCCAGGCGGCGACGTGGTGCCCGGTGGCCATGAGGAAGGCGCCGAGGCTGAGTTGGCGGGTGGCGGTGGTCATGAAGTCCCTCTTTGACGGTTAGATTGCCGGGGCTGCCGTGCAGCCCATCGCGACACAAGGCCGCTCCTACAGAGGCCGTAATCGGCTTGTGGAAGCCGCCTCTACCAGCACGCTGTTAGAAATCCTTGCGCAGCTGCACGCCGAAGTAGCGCCCGTCGTCTCGCGGCACCGCGCGGTAGATGTAGTCGCCACCGCTGGCCAGCATCTGCGCATAGGACTTGTCGCCCAGGTTCTTGCCCAGCAGCGCCACGCGCCAGCCGTCGTTGTAGTCGGCCAGGGCAATGCTGGCGTTCCAGATGCCGTAGGCGCCCTGCACGGTGTCGGGGTTCTGGTCGAGGCTGAACTGCACCGCGTCCTGCCAGCTGTAATCGCTGGACAGCTCCACATCCAGGCCGTTGTCCAGCGGGATGCTGTAGTCGGCCCGCAGGTAGGTTTTCCAGTCCGGGGTGAACGGCAGGTGGCCGCCATCGATATTGCAGTTGGCCGCCGCGCCCACCGGGCAGTTGAAGTGATCGACCCGCGCCTTGGTGTAGGCCACCGCCGCCGACAGCTTGAGCTGGCGAGTGGCCTGGAAGCTGGCGTCCAGCTCGACGCCCTGGGTCTTGACGGAGCCTGCGTTGACCAGGCGGGTCACCACCTGGTTGGCCACGGTGTCGAAGAAGTTGGCCTGGTAGTCGTCGTAGTCGGTGTGGAATACCGCAAGGTTGGCCACCAGGCGGTTGTCCAGCGCGATGCTCTTGAGGCCGATCTCGTAGGCGTCGGAGGTTTCCGGCTTGAGCGCCTCGGTGTCGCGCGGCTGCATGTTGAAGAACACGTTGTACGCCGGGCCCTTGTAGCCGCGCGAATAGGTGACGTAACCGGTGAGGTTGTCGTTGAAGTCATATTGCAGCCCGGTACGGCCGCTCCAGCCGTCCTCGTCCACCGAGCCTTCGCTGCGGGTCGAGGGCTGGATGCCGGTGACCGCCGTGGCCGAGCTCGATACCCGACGGTGGTCGTACTCGAGGTCGTCGTGG
Source organism: Pseudomonas parasichuanensis (assembly GCF_021601385.1). GTDB lineage: Bacteria > Pseudomonadota > Gammaproteobacteria > Pseudomonadales > Pseudomonadaceae > Aquipseudomonas > Aquipseudomonas parasichuanensis. The sequence continues at coordinate 113,355 of NZ_BQHO01000008.1, forward strand.
GTCCAGCGCAGGCCGAAGATCGCGCGAAAATCATCGGTGAAATTGAAGGTGTTCTCGCCGAACAGCGCCACGCTGTCATTGGTTGTGGAGTAATCGGCGCGGCCGTTGTTGGCCACCCCACTGTTGACCGACAGGCGCTGGTACACCTCGCTCGAGGTGCCGTGCATGTAGAAGGCGCCCAGTACGTACTCGTTGAACTGGCCCTTGGGCGAGGTCAGGCGAAACTCCTGGCTGTACTGGTCGTAGTCCACCGTGCCCTTGTCATGGGAGGCGGTCACCGGCAGCAGCGCCCGGCGGTCGCCGTCCTGGTACTGGGTGTTGTCCCAGCCGCGCCAGGCGCTGATCGAGGTCAGGGTGTAGTCGCCCAGTTGCCAGTCGAGCTGCGCCGACAGGCCCTGGTTTTCGTCGATGACGTGGGTCTTGTAGTCGCTGTTGATGTCGCGGTTATGAGCGCTGGGCACCACCGGGCGCAGTTGTTGGGTGAACGCCGTGCTGGCTTTGCTGATGACGCCACTGGGCAGGCTGTCCTCGCCCTTCATGTAGTCGGCGATCAGGGTCAGGCGCAGCTCGTCATTGGGCTCGAACTCCAGCTTGCCGCGCACGCCCTTGCGCTCGTAGCCGTTGACGTCATGGCCGTTGGCGACGTTCTCGACGTTGCCGTCGTAGTCGCCCCACAGGGTGCTCAACGAGCCCTTGAGCTGCTCGTTCAGGCGCCCGCCGAGGCCGAAGCGCAGGCGGTTCTCGTCGCCCCCGCCGAAGTGCGAGTAATCGACATAGCCGCGGGTCTGCTCGGGGATGGCCTTGCTGACCACGTTCAGCACGCCGGCCGAGGCGTTCTTGCCGAACAGCGTGCCCTGCGGCCCGCGCAGCACCTCGATGCGCTCGAGGTCGAGCAGGTCGAGGGTGGATTGGCCCGGGCGGCCGAATACCACGCCGTCGACCACCGTGGCCACCGTCGGCTCTACGCCCGGCGAGGTGGAGATGGTGCCCACACCGCGAATGAACAGCGACGTGTCCTTGTTCGAAGCGCCGGCACGGTAATTGAGGGTCGGCACCTGTTGGACGATGCTGGCGACATTGTTGCGGTTGTCGCGCTCCAGCTGCTCACCGTCGACCACCGAAACGGCCACCGGCACTTTCTGCAAGGGCGCTTCACGGCGGGTGGCGGTGACGGTTACCGCTTCGAGCGCTGCCGGCTCGGCCGGGGTGGCGGCCTGGGCCGCCTGGCCAATGGCGGCCAGCAATACCGCCGTGGCCAAAGGCCCACGGCGAACTGGAGGGAACGACGGATTATGGCGTTTGTGCATGATGCTGACTGCCCTGAAAGAACCAGACGGAAGATGACGCTGTGGGTGTCTGGTCTCGCTCGTGCGAGTGGCAGCCGCTTGCCAACAGCAGCGCTTGGTAGCGCTAACATGAGCGAGTATCAGAGCAGGCTGCTTAGCAGGTCAAATACTGAAAAAGCACTTTTATATGCATTAAAGCTATTTGCAAAACCTGGTGCAGTTAGCGCTAACATCGCGCCATTTCCATCCGGAGGCGGCCCCGTGAGCCAGTCCAGGGACAACCCGCGCAAGCGCCGCGGCGCCGGCCGCGTCACCCTCGCTGACGTGGCGCGGATGGCGGACGTGTCGGCGATCAGCGTGTCACGCTACTTCAACCAGCCCGAGCAGGTCTCCGGCCCCCTGCGCGAGCGGATCCAGGCGGCCGTGCAGCAACTGGGCTACGTGCCCAACCTGGTGGCCGGTGGCCTGGCCTCGGCACGCGGGCGCATCGTCGGGATGGTCATCCCGAACATCTCCGGGCCGATCTTCGCCCAGACCATCCAGGCGTTCAGCGACACCCTGGGCAAGCACGGCTACCAGTTGCTGCTGGCCTCCAGCTATTTCAGTGAGGAGCAGGAAGAAAGCGCGGTACGGGCCTTTCTCGGTTGGTCGCCGGCAGCGCTGGTGGTGACCAGCCACTTCCACAGCCCAGCCACCGAAAAGATGCTGGCCGAGGCCGATGTGCCGGTGGTGGAGATCTGGGACTACGTACCGGAGCGCGCGCCACTGCAGGTGGGTTTCCTGCACTTCGAGGTGGGCGTGCAGGCCTGCCGCTACCTGCTGGACAAGGGCCATCGGCGCATCGCCTTTGTGCAGAACAGTGCCGCCGGCGACTTCAGCGCCCTGGAGCGGCGTGACGGCTATACCCACACCCTGCGCGAGGCGGGGCTGGAGCCCTGGGTGTTCGTGCCCTCGGCGGGCACCGCACCGTTCGAGGCAGGGCGCCAGGCCATGGAGGCACTGATCCGCCGCCAGCCCCGGCCGGACGCGATCATCTTCGCCAACGACAACCTCGCCGCCGGCGCCCTGCTCGCCGGCCAGCGCGCCGGGCTGCGGCTGCCCGAGGACATGGCCGTGATGGGCTTTGGCGATTACGCCTTCGCCGAAATGCTGCTGCCCAGCCTGACCACACTGCGCCCGCCGTCACGGCAGATTGGCGAGGTGGCGGCCTTGCGCGTGCTCGAACACCTGGGTGTGCTGGAACATGACGGCGAGGTGCAGCGCCTGAACCTGCTGCACTGCGAACTGATTGCCCGCGAGAGCGCGTGAAGCGCCGCACCCCCGGTACGTCACGCCAGGGCTTTGAGCCCCTGCCACTCCTGCTCGGTCAGTGCCACCCCTTCGCGCCCGGCCACTTCACGCTCGCGGTAGCGACGCTCACCTGGCATGCGCGACAGCCCCACCGCCTGCATCTGCTCCACCAATTCCCGGCTGCGCTGGGCAAAGCGCTCGCCCTCGGCCTTGCTCGGGTCGATCACGATGATCAACTGCCCGGTCCACGGCGTCTTCGCCCCGGGGTGCCCGGACCAGTCGAACTCCCAGGAGAAGTGGCCACCGGTCAGCGCCGCCGCCAGCAGCTCGACCATCATCGACAGCGCCGAGCCCTTGTGCCCGCCAAATGGCAGCAACGCACCACCTTCGAGAATGGCCTTGGGGTCGGTGGTCGGCTGCCCATCGGCATCCACGCCCATCCCTTCAGGCAACTGCTGGCCGGCACGGGCAGCGATCTGTACGTCCCCGTGGGCCATGGCGCTGGTGGCCATGTCGAACACGATCGGGTCGTGCCCGGCGCACGGCGCGGCAAAGGCGATGGGGTTGGTGCCGAACAACGGCTTGCGCGCACCGTGGGGCACCACGCAGGTCATGCTGTTGACCACGCTCAGGGCCACCAGGCCTTCATCGGCGAACGGCTCGACATCCGGCCACAGGGCGGCGAAGTGATGCGAATTGTGGATCGCCAGCACGGCGATACCGGCGCTGCGGGCCTTCTCCACCAGCAGCGCACGCGCCGCCGCCAGGGCCGGCTGGGCAAAGCCGCCGCCGGCATCGACCCGCACATAGCCCGACGCCACGTCGGTCACCTGCGCCGAGGCCTTGCCATCGACCCAGCCGCTGGCCAGGGTCGAGACGTAGCCGGGAATACGGAACACACCATGGCTGTGGGCGCCATCGCGCTGGGCGCTGGCGCAGTTATGGGCAAGCACGGCGGCCACCGCTGCGCTGCAGCCATGGCGTTGGAGGATCGCTTGCAGCAGCGCCTGCAGCTCGGCAAAGGGCACGCGCACGGCAGGGCTGGTGGACGGTGCGGACATCTGAAGCTCCTTTCTTGGTATTGGAATGGCTACAGCGCAACGCCCTGACTTTCCCGTGAATGACAGCTATCTGTCAAATATTGACTTGATGACAGAAAACAGCCATTTTCTTCTCCACGCCAGAAATCAGCCGGAGCGCTACATGAGCCAATCGATCAAGCAACGCCTGGAAAGCAGCCTCGACAGCGCTGCCGCCTCTGGCCGCAAGATCGCCAGCTACATGCTCGCCAACCTGCACGAGCTGCCGTTCCAGACGTCGGCGAGCATCGCCGCCAAGCTGGATGTCAGCGAATCCAGTGTCGGCCGCTTCTGCCGCGCGCTGGGCTACGCCCACCTCAAGGCGCTCAAGCAGGACTTGCAGAACGACCTCGGTGATGGCCCCTGGCTGGTGGGTGATCGCCTGCAGGAGTTTCGCCAGCAACCCGAAGACGACCGCGAGCACGCCGGCAGCCTGGAGCTGGAAATGGCCGCCCTGGTGCGTGTGCACGAACACAGCCGCAGCGAGGCCTGGCGCCAGGTGGCCCGGCGCCTGGCCGATAAACCCCAGGTGTTCATCGCCGGTTTCCAGACCGAGCGCGGCATCGCCCTGTGCATGACCCACCTGCTGCAGTACCTGCGCAATGGCGTGCACTGCGTGGATGGCAGCGCCGGGCACTTCGGCGAGGTGCTGCTGGGCAAGCCCGAGGACCTCACCCTGGTGGTGTTCGAAGCCCGCCGCTACTCGCGCCACGCCCTGCAGCTGTGCCAGAAAGCCCGCGCCCTGGGCATCCCGGTGACGCTGGTGACCGACACCTTCTGTGACTGGGCCGATGCCAACGCCGACGAGGTGTTCCGCATCCCCACCGAATTCAATCTGTTTTGGGACTCCACGGCGGCGATGCTGTCGTGGGTGCACCTGATGGTCAACGAGGTCTGCAAGAAGCTCGGGCCGGATGTTGAAAAACGCTTGGAAGCAACTGCCGCTCTACATAACGAGTTCGTCGGCTACACCTCGTGGCCGGCGGGCAAACAACAATAGAAAGCGTGTAGATACAGAGGTGCGAGATGAAAAGATCCATGGCTGTGGTGGGTGCGTGCGCCCTGCTGCTGGCGGGTGCCGCCAGTGCCGAAACCCTGCGTTTTGCCACCGAAGGCGCCTACCCGCCCTTCAACTATGTGGATGCCGATAACAAGCTGCATGGCTTCGATATCGACATCACCCACGCCCTGTGCGAGCAGATGAAGGTCGAGTGCACCCTGGTGGCGCAGGACTGGGAAGGCATCATCCCGGCCCTGATGGCACGCAAATACGACGCCGTGGTGGCCTCGATGATCGACACCGAGGAACGGCGCAAGAAGATCGCCTTCACCGACCACTACTACCGCACCCCGCTGACCGTGGCCGTGGCCAAGGACAGCAAGATCACCGACGCGCAAACCGACTTCGTCGGCTACACCGTCGGCGCCCAGTCCTCCTCCACCCAGGCGATCTACGCCGAAGATGTGTACGGCAAGGCCGGCGCCGACGTGAAGCTGTACCCGACCATGGACGAAGCCAACGCCGACCTCGCCGCCGGGCGCCTGGACGGGGTGATCGCCGACAAATTCCCGCTGCACGAGTGGCTGAACAAGAACGGCCAGGACTGCTGCAAGATCCTTGGCGACGTCAAGGACACCAAGGCCGATGCGGCAATTGCCGTGCGCAAGGATGACGAGGCGTTGCGCACGCGGTTGAACCAGGCCCTGGCGGCGATCGTGGCCAATGGCACGTACCAGAAGATCGCCAGCAAGTATTTTGCCTTCGATATCTATAACTGAGGCGGTCCCTGGGGCTGCTGCGCAGCCCTTTCGCGGCGCAAGGCCGCTCCTACAAAGTGGCCGAGCTGCCCTGTAGGAGCGGCCTCGTGCCGCGAAAGGGGCGCAAAGCGCCCCCAGATTCGCCGACCCCGAGGGCTCCCACATGCTCGATCAACTGTCTCTACTGTCTTTCGCCAGCGGTGGCTGGGGCCAGGCGCTGCTGGCCGGCGCCCTGGTAACCGTGTCGCTGGCCCTGGCCTGCCTGCCCGTCGGCCTGCCACTGGGGCTGCTGGTGGCGCTGGCCGCGCGCTCGCGCAAACGCCTGCCACGGGCCTGGGCCACCACCTTCTCCACGGTGTTCCGCGGCCTGCCCGAACTGCTCACCCTGCTGATCATCTACTACGGCTGCCAGATCGCCGCGCAGAAGATCCTTGCCGCCCTGGGCTACCCGGGCGAGGTGCTGATCAATACCTTCCTCGCCGCCATGGTCGCCTTCAGCCTGGTGTTCGCCGCGTTCTCCAGCGAGATCTGGCTGATGGCCTTCAAGACCCTGCCCAAGGGCCAGCTGGAGGCCTGCTCGGCCCTGGGCCTGAGCAAGCGCACCGGGTTCTTCAAAGTGGTGCTGCCGCAGCTCACGCGCATCGCCCTGCCGGGGCTTTCGAACAATTGGCTGAGCCTGCTCAAGGACACCTCGCTGGTGTCGACCATCTCGCTGATCGACCTGATGCGCCAGACCAACCTGGCGGTCAGCGTGACCAAGGAGCCGATGTTCTTCTACGGCGTGGCCTGCCTGGTCTACCTGCTGTTCTCGGCAGTCTCGGGCCGGGTCTTCGCCTTGCTTGAAAAACGCAGCAACCGCCACCTGCAAGGAGCCCGCACATGAGCCTCGAACAACTGCTGGCCTACGTGCTCGACCCGGGCCTGCTCGAACGCTACGGCCCACGCTTCGTCGACGGCCTGCTGGTCACCGCCAAGCTGGTGGCGATCTCGTTCACCCTGGGGGCGTTGCTGGGCATGCTGCTGGCCCTGGCGCGGATGTCGCGCAACCTCGTGCTGCAGCGCCTGGCCGCCGGCTATGTGTACTTCTTCCGTGGCTCGCCACTGCTGGCCCAGCTGTTCCTGCTGTACTACGGGCTGGGCTCGCTCAAGGGCTTCTGGCAGGACGTCGGGCTGTGGTGGTTCTTCCGCGAGGCGTGGTACTGCGCCCTGCTCGCCTTCACCCTGAACACCGCGGCCTACCAGGCGGAGATCTTCCGCGCCAGCCTGCTGGCCATTGCGCCGGGGCAGTACGAGGCGGCCAAGGCGCTCAACCTCAAGCGCTCGACCACCTTCTTCAAGGTGATCCTGCCGCAGTCGCTGCTGGTGGCCATCGGCCCGCTGGGCAACGAGCTGATCATGATGATCAAGGCCAGCGCCATTGCCTCGCTGGTGACTATCTACGACCTGATGGGGGTGACCAAGCTGGCCTTCTCGCGCAGCTTCGACTTCCAGATCTACCTGTGGGCGGCGGTGCTGTACCTGCTGATCGTCGAGATCGTCCGGCGCACCCTGAAACACCTGGAGGCCCGCCTGGGCCGCCACCTGAACTGATTGAAGGATACGTTCCATGCATTGCCAAACCATCGTTCTGGGCGCCGGTATCGTCGGCGTCAGCACCGCGCTGCACCTGCAGGCGCGCGGCCGCCAGGTGATCCTCATCGACCGCGACGAGCCGGGCAGCGGCACCAGCCACGGCAACGCCGGGCTGATCGAGCGCTCCAGCGTGATCCCCTATGCATTCCCCCGGCAGTTCGGCGCGCTGCTGCGCTACGGCCTCAACCGCCAGCCCGACGTGCGCTACAGCCTGCTGCACCTGCCCAAGGCCGCGCCCTGGCTGCTGCGCTACTGGCAGCAATCGGCGCCGGGCCGCGTGGCCGAAGCCGCGGCGGACATGCTGCCGCTGGTGCAACGCTGCGTGGAGGAACACGACGCCCTGATCGAGGCGGCCGGGCTGCAAGGCCTGGTACAGGCCAAGGGCTGGATCGAGGTGTACCGCGACGCCGCGCTGTTCGAGCAGGCGAAACAGGATGTACTGGGCCTGGCGCGCTATGGCCTGAAATACGAATTCCTCGACCGTGGGCAGCTGCAAGCCCGCGAGCAGGGGCTGGACGGCGGCGTGGTCGGCGGCATCCACTGGCTCGACCCGAAGACCGTGAGCAACCCCGGCGGCCTCACCCGTGGCTATGCCGCGCTGTTCGTCCAACGGGGCGGCCAGTTCCTGCACGGCGACGCCCGCACCCTGCAACGCACCGAGGGCGGCTGGCAGGTCAACACCCAGCGCGGCGCGGTCACCGCCGACGAAGTGGTGGCCTGCCTCGGCCCGCAGTCGGGCGAACTCTATGAGCGCCTGGGCTACCACTTCCCGCTGGGGATCAAGCGCGGCTACCACATGCACTACAACACCCGCGACGGCGCCGAACTGCAGCACTCGGTCTGCGACACCCAGGGTGGCTACGTACTGGCGCCGATGGCCCGGGGCGTGCGCCTGACCACCGGCATCGAGTTCGCCGCCAGCGACGCCGCCGGCAACGAGATCCAGCTGCGCCGCTGCGAGGCCCTGGCGCGCAAGCTGTTCCCGGCGCTTGGCGAGCGCCTCGACGACAAACCCTGGCTGGGCCGCCGCCCCTGCATGCCGGACATGCGCCCGGTGATCGGCCCGGCACCACGCCATAAGGGCCTGTGGTTCAACTTCGGCCACGCCCACCACGGCCTCACCCTGGGCCCGGTCAGCGGCCGCCTGCTGGCCGAGATGATGACCGGCGAACGTCCTTTCACCGACCCTGCGCCCTACAGCGCCACACGCTTCGACTGAACCTTGAGCGGGAGAACAACAACGATGTCCGCACCTTCCAGTCTTGCCAGCCGTGCCACCGTGCAACCCACCCCCGACCTGCGCCCGGAGCTGATCCGCATCGAGGGCCTGAACAAGCACTACGGCGCGTTTCACGTGCTGCACGATATCGACCTGTCGGTGCGCGAAGGCGAGCGCATCGTGCTGTGCGGCCCGTCGGGCTCGGGCAAATCGACGCTGATCCGCTGCATCAACCGCCTGGAAATCGCCCAGCAGGGCAGCATCCAGGTGGCCGGCATCGACGTGGCCGGCACCGACCGCAAAGCCACCCAGGTGCGCAGCGAAATCGGCATGGTGTTCCAGCACTTCAACCTGTTCCCGCACATGAGCGTGCTCGACAACTGCCTGCTGGCCCCCACCAGCGTGCGCGGCCTTTCGCGCAAGGACGCCGAGGAACGGGCGCGCATGTACCTGGCCAAGGTCGGCATCGAGAACCAGGCGCACAAGTACCCCAGCCAGCTCTCCGGCGGCCAGCAACAGCGCGTGGCCATCGCCCGGGCGCTGTGCATGAAGCCGCGGATCATGCTGTTCGACGAGCCCACCTCGGCGCTCGACCCGGAAATGGTCGCCGAGGTGCTGGATGTACTGGTGCAGTTGGCCGGCACCGGCATGACCATGCTCTGCGTCACCCACGAAATGGGCTTCGCCCGCCAGGTGGCCGAGCGCGTGCTGTTCCTTGAAGGCGGGCAGATCATCGAGGACAGCCCGCCCGAGGTGTTCTTCGGCCAGCCGCGCACGGCCCGGGCGCAGGCGTTCCTCAAGCAGATCCTGCACTGAGGCCGCAGGCGCGGGGCATGCCCGCGCCGCTTATGCGCCGGTCGGCGCGAGCTGTTTAAGCCGCTCGCTGGCCGGCGCCGGGCGCCCGTACAGGTAGCCCTGGAAGTGCGAGCAGCCCTCGGCCATCAGCCGCTGCATCTGCTCCTGTGACTCCACCCCTTCGGCCGTGGTCTTGATCATCAGGCTGTTGGACAACTCGGTGATGGCGCGGATGATCGACATCGCCTCGCGGCTGTCGCACATGTCGTGGACGAACGATTTGTCGATCTTGATCCGGTCGAACGGGAACGAGCGCAGGTAGCCCAGCGACGAATAACCGGTGCCGAAGTCGTCGAGGGAGATCGACACCCCCAGGTCCTTCAGGGCGCGCAAGATGCGCACGTTCTCCTCGCTGTTGCCCAGCAGCACCGACTCGGTGATTTCCAGCTCCAGGCGTGTGGCCGGCAGCCCCGAGTCGGCCAGGGCCAGGGCCACGGTGTGGACCAGGTTGGCGTTCTTGAACTGCACCGGTGACAGGTTCACCGACACCGTCTGCTCGGTGCCCCAGCTGGCCGCTTCCTGGCAGGCCAGGTTGAGCGCGCGCACACCGAGTTCATGGATCAACCCGGTTTCTTCGGCAATCGGGATGAAGTCCATGGGCATGATCATGCCGCGCACCGGGTGCTCCCAGCGCAGCAGCGCCTCGTAGCCGGTGACGCTGTTGCTCTGCTGGTCGACCACGGCCTGGTAGTGCAGCTGCAGCTGGCCCAGGTGCAGGGCCGTGCGCAGGTCGGTCTCCACCAGGCGGCGCTGGCGTGCGGCCACGTCCAGTTCGACGTGAAAGCTTTCGTAACGGTTGCGGCCGTTGCGCTTGGCCTCGTACAGGGCCATGTCGGCATAGCCGAGCAGTTGTTCGGCGTTGTCGTGATCGTCGGGGGCAATCGCCACACCGATGCTCACGCCCACGCTGAACTGGTGGCCTTCGATATGGAACGGCGGGCAGATCGCATCGATCAGACGCTGTGCGGTGTTGCGCGCGGCCTCGCGGTTATCCAGCCCGACCAGCACCACGGCGAACTCGTCCCCCCCCAAACGCGCCAGGGTGTCGTGCTCGCGCAGCTCGCGGCGCAGGCGCTTGCCGAGGGCACGCAACAACTTGTCGCCGAAGGCGTGGCCGAGGGTGTCGTTGATGTTCTTGAAGTTATCCAGGTCCAGGCACAGGGTGGCGGTCAGCTTGCCGCTGTCCTCGCCACGCAGCAGTGCCTGCTTGAGCCGTTCATGGAACAGCGTGCGGTTGGGCAGCCCGGTCAGCGCGTCATGGTGGGCCATGTGGTGAATCTGGGCGTGAGCGGCCAGCTCTTCGGTGGCATCCTCGGCCACATACAGCACGTAGTCGCCCTGCCCGGCACGCCCCTCGCAGCGCAGGGTGCGGCTGCGCAAGGTACGTGGGCCGCTGGCGGTATCGACGCGGGTTTCGGCGACATGGCCCTTGCTGCTGCGCGCGCCGCGGGCCAGTTGCTGCTCAAGGTACTCTGCCGCTTCCGGGGCCAGGCCCTGCCCGGGCAACTGGCCAACCAGGCTGACACCCTGGCCACCGAACAAGCGCTCGGCCTGGGGGTTGGCCAGCAGGATCTGCTCGCTTTGCAGGTCCTGGACGATGACGCTGGCCGGGATGTTGCCGATTACCGAGTCGAGGAACTGCGACAGGGTGGTCATCTCCTGGCTGTATTGCTCGGCCAGTTCCTTGGCCTTGAGCAGCTCCAGCTCCTGCTGGCGGCGCTCGGAGATGTCGCGGGTGATCTTGGCGAATCCGATCAGCTGGCCGCTGCCTTCGTCGACGATCGGCTCGATCACCACGCTGGTCCAGAAGTGCGAACCGTCCTTGCGCTGGCGCAGGCCGTCGGCCTGGAAACGCCCGTCTTCCAGGGCGGTGGCCAGGCTCAAGGCCGGCAGGCCGGCGTCGCGGTCGGCGTCGGTGTAGAACACCGAGAAATGCTGGCCAACGATTTCCTCGGCGTGATAGCCCTTGGCCCGCTGCGCCCCCGGGTTCCAACTGGCGACAACACCCTCGGGGGTCAGCAGGTAGATGGCGTAGTCGACCACACTCTGGATCAACAGGCGGGACAGGGTGTCTGGGCTTGCAGCTAGCGGCATGGCATGTACCTGAGCAAGGAAGCTTCCGGACTTCGCGTCAGACAAGTCCGAAAATACGAATTGCTGGCATTATGCCGCCAGACGAACGGTTTTTGTGAAGTGCGTCACAAAAAAATCGTGGTCATTCAATGGCGATACGGCGTGACCAAAAAGTTGCGCAGCTGCGGCTCGTCGTCCAACGCGATCTCCCGTACCGGGCGCGGCAGGTCGGCCAGCACGGCCTGGCAGAAGCTCATGGCCGGGGCATCGCCGGCATAACAACGCACTAGCCAGTCGACCCGGCCGTCACACAGCAGTTGCCGGGCCACCGCGCGGCCTACGCCCTGGCGCCGATAGCGCCTGAGGATGAACAGGTCGGCCAGCTCCAGTGCATCGATGCCTGGCAGCTCGCTGCGTTCGATCAGCACGAAACCTGCGATGAAGCCATCCACCAGTACCAGGTGAGCGGCCCAGTCGGGGGACTGCCAATAGCGCTCGAAGTGCGGCTCGTGGAGGTAGAAGCGCCCGTCCACCTCGACATCCTCCTGCTCCCAATCGGACGATTCATAGGCATAGAACTGGTAGAGGTTGCGTACCAGATCGGCCTGTTCGGGGCTGGTCTGGAGCAGTTCGATGGGGGCAGGCATCACGGGCGCTCGGGCTTAAGGGAAGCGCGAGTCTAGCGCCAAGCTGGCGACTGTGCAGCACGCGGGTCTTGCACGGTCACTGTAGGAGCGGCCTTGTGCCGCGAATGGGGCGCGAAGCGCCCCCGCAACCGGTGCATGCCACACAATTGCTGGGGCTGCTGTGCAGCCCATTCGCGGCACAAGGCCGCTCCTACAGCGATCGCGAAATTCCGCTAGATCACCGCCGCCACCGCATCGATTTCCACCAGCATGCCGTCCAACGCCAGGCGTGGTACCGGGATCAGGGTGCAGGTTGGAGTCATGTTGCCGTCCCAGGCGCGGGTGGCTGCGGCCACCCACTGCTGCAGCCGGGTTTCGCTGTGGTCGACCACCAACAGGGTGAGCTTGAACACGTCCTGCAGGCTGGCACCTTTGGAAGCCAGGGCGATCTTCAGGTTGATCAGCGCCTGACGCACCTGCGCCTCGAACTGTGGCGACAGCGCGCCATCCAGGCCCTCACCGCCCTGCCCGGCCACATACAGCAGGCGGCTGCCGGCGCGTACTTCGGCGACATGGGAATAAGCGTTTGTGCTTGGGTCGTAGAGCCCTTCGGGATTGGACAGGGTGAAGGCGCTTGGCTGGGTCATGGACACGCTCCATCGTGGGGAAGAGCGGGCAAGTATCAGACCTCAGGTTAAGTCGAGGTCAAGCGAGTTCGGTGTTGCCGGGTGTTCGGCGGATGATATGCAGCGCCGTACCCCCGGCCACCCCAGTTGTCTTTACCTGCCACACCCCGCACACTCACTGCCGCCAGCCAGGAAACGGAGTCCGCAGTGCCCACGCCACGCCAGTTCAGCAAGAAGACCAGCACCAGCAACATGCTGCGGCTCAAGACCAGCGACGGCAGCGCCCAACGCCCCTATCGGGTCGACTTCGTCCTGCTCGAACATTTCTCCATGGCCAGCTTCACCGTGGCCATGGACGTGCTGGTCACCGCCAACCTGCTGCGGGCCGACAGCTTTGCCTTCACCCCCCTGTCGCTGGGCGGCGGTGACCGGGTGCTCAGCGACCTGGGCCTGGAGCTGGTGGCCAGCCCGCTGCTGCCCACCGACCTGCACGACCTCGACCTGCTGGTGATCTGCGGCGGCCTGCGCACCCCGCTCAAGTACCCATCCCTCGACCGCCTGCTCGGCGACTGCGCCGCCCACGGCATGACCCTGGGCGGCCTGTGGAACGGTGCCTGGTTCCTCGGCCGCGCCGGGGTGCTCGACGACTACGGCTGCAGTGTCCACCCCGAGCAGCGCGCCAGCCTCAGCGAATGCAGCCCGCAAACCCGCATCACCCCGGCCAGCTTCACCCTCGACCGCGACCGCCTCACCGCCGCCAGCCCCAACGGCGCCATGGAGCTGATGCTCGGCCTGGTCCGCCGGCTGTACGGCGATGCCCTGGCCGAGGGCGTGGAAGAGATCCTGTCGTTCTCCGGGGCGCGCTATCGCCAGGTCGGGCCGGGGGCGAAGAAGTCCATGAGCCTGCACCTGCGCACCATCGTCGAGCTGATGGAAAACAACCTTGAGGAAACCCTGAGCCTCGACCAGCTTGCTGCCTACTCCGGGCGTTCGCGACGGCAGATCGACCGCCTGTTCCAGGCCCAGCTCGGCACCTCGCCACGGCGCTACTACATGGAGTTGCGCATCACCAAGAGCCGGCGGTTGCTGCAGTACTCCGACCTGTCGGTGATGGAAGTGGCGGTGGCTTGCGGGTTCGTTTCGGTGTCGCACTTCAGCAAATGCTATGCGGCGTACTTCGGGTACCCGCCGTCACGCGAACAACGTTTGGGCGAGTGACCCGCTAGCCCTGCTCATCGAGCAGTTGCCTGATCACCTGCTCCTGCCCGTCGTAGTCGCCTTCGCCGAAATGCACATGCCGCACTTGCCCCTTGCGATCGACAAAGTAGTGCGCCGGCCAGAACTGGTTACCCCAGGCATTCCAGATCCGGTAGTCGTTGTCCACGGCCACCGGGTAGCCGATGCCCAACCGGTTGACCTGCTCGCGCAGGTTGGCCACATCATGCTCGTAGTCGTATTCCGGCGTATGCACCCCCACCACCACCAGCCCCTGGTCGGCATAGCGCCGCGCCCAGTCGTTGACGTGGGGCAGGCTGCGCCGGCAGTTGATGCAGTCGTAGGTCCAGAAATCCACCAGTACCACCTTGCCCTTGAGCTGTTGCCCCTCCAGCGGTGCTGAGTTGAGCCATTGTTCGGCGCCGGCCAGCGACGGCATCGGGCCGTAGCTGTCGCGTGCCAGCAGGTGGCCGGCCAGCCCCAGCCCGACCAGGGCCAGGACCACGCCGCCGGCCTTGAGCAGGCGGCGTTTGGTCCCGTTACCGCGCGGATCAGTTGTCATGGCAGCCACTGGTGGCGTAAGTACGGTACTCGACGCTTTGCGGTTTGCCGTGGGAGTCGAGGTAATCCATGCGGGTGTTGACCAGGCCACAACCGCTGCGCTGGTCATCCTTTACCGACAACACCTTCTGAATGTCCAGATGGTCGCCGTAGCGATACTGCATCACGCTGCTGTCGTTCATCGAGGTGCTGCTGGCCTGGGCGGTGATGGCACCCAGGCCAAGGATGGCGAACAGGGCAGCGCTGGTAAAAGTCTTGACGGTCATGGCATCTCTCCTGGTACGGCTTCTTGGGTGGGGAGGCGTTGCTCCCCGGTCGAGAGCCATTTCAACGCTGCCAGGTATCGCGCTTGTGTCCGCCCAGGCACCGAAGTGCTTGCGCCTGTATCTGCAGCCGCGCCAGATACACTGCAATACAAACCGCCGCAGGCAAGGCCGAACGCGCTCTGTACACTGCGCCCACACCCAAGACAAGGAGCCCCCGATGGAACACGTCGATCACATCCTGGTCGTTGACGACGACCGCGAAATCCGCGAGCTGGTCGGCAACTACCTGAAGAAGAACGGCCTGCGCACCAGCATCGTCGCCGATGGCCGGCAGATGCGCGCCTTCCTAGAGAACAACGCCGTCGACCTGATCGTCCTCGACATCATGATGCCCGGCGACGACGGCCTGCTGCTGTGCCGCGAGCTGCGTGCCGGCAAGCACCGCAATACACCGGTGCTGATGCTGACCGCGCGCAACGATGAAACCGACCGCATCATCGGCCTGGAAATGGGCGCCGACGACTACCTGACCAAACCCTTCTCCGCCCGCGAACTGCTGGCACGGATCAACGCCGTGCTGCGCCGCACGCGCATGCTGCCGCCCAACCTGACCATCAGCGAAAGCAGCCGCCTGATCGCCTTCGGCCCCTGGCGCCTGGACACCACCTCGCGTCACCTGCTGGACGCCGAAGGAACGCTGGTGGCGCTGTCCGGCGCCGAGTACCGGCTGCTGCGGGTATTCCTCGACCACCCGCAACGGGTGCTCAGCCGCGAACAATTGCTCAACCTTACCCAAGGCCGCGAGGCCGACATCTTCGACCGCTCCATCGACCTGCTGGTCAGCCGCCTGCGCCAGCGCCTGGGCGACGACGCCCGCGAGCCCACCTGCATCAAGACAGTGCGCAGCGAGGGCTATGTGTTCTCGCTGGCGGTGCAGCTGCTGGAGTCGCCGGCATGAAATGGCCCCGCACCCTCGCCTCGCGCCTGGCGCTGATCTTCTTCACAGGGCTGGTGCTGGCGTACGGCCTGTCGTTCAGCCTGCAGGCGTATGAGCGCTACGTCAGCAGCCGCTCGATGATGCTCAGCAACCTGGAGCTGGACGTGTCCACCTCGGTGGCCATCCTCGACCGCCTGC
Source organism: Pseudomonas parasichuanensis (assembly GCF_021601385.1). GTDB lineage: Bacteria > Pseudomonadota > Gammaproteobacteria > Pseudomonadales > Pseudomonadaceae > Aquipseudomonas > Aquipseudomonas parasichuanensis. Next base: position 128,976 of record NZ_BQHO01000008.1, read on the forward strand.
CCGCCGCCGAGCGCCCGGCCTGGCTGCCGCGCCTGGAGCGGCGCACCTACCGCTACCGTCTCGACGACGGGTTGCCTGGTGAGGCTATGCCCACCGCTGAAGCGCCCATGGCCGCCGAGTCGATCGTCAAGGCCATTGGCGACCGCTATCAGTTGACCTTCCTCGAGATCCCCGGCCCCAACGCGCACTTCCAGGCCCACCTGCGCCTGGCCGACGGCGCGCCACTGACCATCGACGTGACCCCGGCGTCGGTGCCGGTGGCCACCTGGCTGCCGGTGGTGCTGCTGATCCAGTTGCTGGTGCTGCTGCTGTGCACCTGGCTGGCGGTGCGCCTGGCGATCGGCCCGCTGACCCGCCTGGTGCAGGCGGTGGACAACCTCGACCCGAACCACCCCGGCCCGCTGCTGGACGAAAGCGGTCCGCGCGAGGTGCGTGATGCTGCAGTCGCCTTCAACGCCCTGCAGGCGCGCATCGCGGCCTACCTCAAGGAGCGCATGCAACTGCTCGCGGCGATCTCCCACGACCTGCAAACACCGATCACCCGCATGAAACTGCGGGTCGAGCAGATGGACGACGGGCAGGAAAAGGACAAGTTGTGGCACGACCTCGATGCCATGGAGCATCTGGTGCGTGAAGGCGTGGCCTATGCCCGCAGCATGGACAGCGGCACCGAGGCACCGTGCAAGGTCAACCTGGATGCCTTCCTCGACAGCCTGGTGTTCGACTACCAGGACAGCGGTGCCCGGGTGGAGCGCCGTGGCAACACCCAAGCCACCCTGCAGGCCCGCCCCCACGCCCTGCGCAGGGTGCTGGTCAATCTGGTGGACAACGCCCTGAAATTTGCCGGTGCCGCCCAGCTTGAAGTCGGCCATGAGGGCGGTGTGACGCTGATTCGTGTACTCGACGACGGCCCGGGCATCCCTGACGCGGAGCTCGATGAAGTGCTCAAACCGTTCTACCGGCTGGAGAGCTCGCGTAATCGCAGCACCGGCGGCACCGGGCTGGGCCTGGCGATTGCCCACCAGTTGACCCAGGCCATGGGCGGCAGCCTTACCTTGCGTAACCGCGCAGAAGGCGGGCTGTGCGCGCAGGTAGAGCTGCGCTGAGCTTTACACGCGATTCTTGGGCGCTACCGTTGTCTCTCAACCCGCCACCGGCTCGGCCCGGCGCTCTTCGAGCAACTTGATGAACATGCTCAGGCTGCGCGACACCGTGCCCCGGCGCCACACCAGCCAGGTCTTGAGGTAACGGAAATCCTCGGCCATCGGCCAGGCGCTGACCGTGCTGCAACCGGGCATGTTGTCGAGCATGCTGCGCGGCATCATGGCCAGGCCTGCGCCTGCGCTGACGCAGGCGAGCATGCCGTGGTAGGACTCCATCTCGTGGATCTTGCCCGGCACCGCCTGGTCGTGAACGAACCAGCTCTCGAAGTGATGGCGGTACGAGCAGTTGGCGCGGAACGCATAGATGCTCGCCCCGTTGACGTCACGGGCACGGGTGACCGGTGCATGGTGCAGCGGCGCGATGACCATCATCTCCTCTTCGAACACCGGCATGCCTTCCAGCGTGGGATGCAACACCGGGCCATCGACAAAGGCGGCCACCAGACGCCCGGACAGCACGCCTTCGAGCATGGTCCCCGACGGGCCGGTGGACAGGTCCAGGTCCACCTTGGGGTAGCGCTGGTTGTAGGCCGCCAGCAGCGCAGGGATGCGCACCGCGGCGGTACTTTCCAGCGAGCCCAGGGCGAAGGTGCCCTGCGGGTCCTCCCCCGCCACCGTAAGCCGCGCCTCGTGCACCAGGTCAAGAATGCGCCGGGTGTATTCGAGGAAGTTCCAGCCGGCCGGCGACAGGCGCAGGCGGCTCTTCTCGCGGATGAACAGTTCGACGCCCAGGTCTTCTTCGAGCTGCTTGATACGGGTGGTCAGGTTCGACGGCACCCGGTGGATGTGCTGGGCGGCAGCGCTGATGCTGCCGTGCTCGGCCACCGCCTTGAAGATCTCCAGTTGCACCAGGTCCACAGGTCATTCTCCAAACGTGAATGTTTCGCTCATTATTATTCAGTTTTCATTAAAGCGCGCCACCACTAGTCTGGGCTCACCCCTTCAAAACAATGAGAGTCCTGCCATGAGCGAGATCAGCAGCCTGACCCACGCCATCTCCGTCGACCCCTACACCGGCGAGCAGATCGGCCACTATGCCTTCGACACCGACGCCGCACAGGAAGCGGCGCTGCAACGTGCCAAGGTTGGCTACAACCAGTGGCGCAAAGTGTCGCTGGGTCAGCGCAGCGAATACCTGATCGCCCTGGCCAATGCCCTGCAGGCCAACGCCGAAGCCTTCGCCCAGATGATCGCCCGCGAGATCGGCAAGCCGATCAGCCAGGCCCGTGGCGAAGTCGCCAAGTGCGTCGGCCTGTGCCAGTGGTACGCCGAGCACGGCCCGGCCATGCTCGCCGCCGAACCGACCCAGGTCGAGAAAGCGCGCATCGAATACCGCCCGCTGGGCCCGATCCTCGCCGTGATGCCGTGGAACTTCCCGATCTGGCAGGTGCTGCGTGGCGCCGTGCCTGCCCTGCTGGCCGGCAACACCTACGTGCTCAAGCACGCCCCCAACGTGATGGGCAGCGCCTACCTGCTGGCCGACCTGTTCAAGCGCGCCGGCCTGCCGCAAGGCGTGTTCGAAGTGCTCAACGTCACCCCTGAGGGTGTCACCCGCGCCATCAACGACCCGCGCATCGCCGCCATCACCCTTACCGGCAGCGTGCGCGCCGGCATGGCCATCGGTGCACAAGCCGGTGCCGCGCTGAAGAAGTGCGTGCTGGAGCTGGGCGGCTCGGACCCGTTCATCGTGCTGGCTGACGCCGACCTGGACGCCGCCGTGAAGGCTGCCGTGATCGGCCGCTACCAGAACACCGGCCAGGTCTGCGCCGCGGCCAAGCGCCTGATCGTCGAAGCGAGCATCGTCGAGGAATTCACCCGCAAGTTCGTCGAGGCCACCCGCGCCCTGACCATCGGCAACCCGCTGGACGACGCCACCTACATCGGCCCGATGGCCCGCTATGACCTGCGCGACGAACTCGACGGCCAGGTCCAGGCCACACTGGCCGAAGGCGCCACCCTGCTGCTGGGCGGCCACAAGGTCGAAGGCGCGGCCAACTTCTATGCGCCGACCGTGTTCGCCAACGTCACCCCGGACATGACCGCGTTCAAGCAGGAGCTGTTCGGCCCGGTGGCGGCGATCATCACTGCCCGCGACGCCGACCACGCGGTGGAGCTGGCCAACGACAGCGAGTTCGGCCTGGCCGCGACCATCTACACCGCCGACTACGCCCTGGCCGAGCGCATGACCAGCGCGCTGGACACCGGTGGCGTGTTCATCAACGGCTACTGCGCCTCCGATCCCCGTGTGGCTTTCGGTGGCGTGAAGAAGAGCGGTTTTGGCCGTGAGCTGTCGCACTTTGGTGTGCGTGAGTTCACCAATGCCCAGACGGTGTGGCTGGATCGCAACTGATCTGAGCGCTGTTCGCCGGCAAGGCTGGCTCCTACGGGGGCCGGCCTTGCCGGCGAATGCCTTCTGGGCTGCAAAATCGCCCGATCCTGTGCCTTGAATCACCCTGCATCGGGTGAATAATCGATGACCTCCCGACCACCCCGGAGGTAACCGATGAGCACACAGATCCCCACCCGCCGCTTGACCATCCCCGACCTGGCCGCCATGAAAGGCCGACAGAAGATCGTCGCCCTCACCGCCTACAGCGCGCCAATCGCCCGCCTGATCGACCCCCTGGTGGATTTCATCCTGGTCGGTGACTCGACCGCCATGGTCGCCTACGGCCGCCGCTCCACCCTGGCCATGCGCCTGGAGGAGACCATCAGCCACACCCGCACCGTGATGAACTGCACCGAACACGCCTGCGTGATCGCCGACATGCCCTTTGGCAGCTACCAGGCCTCACCTGAACAGGCCTTTCGCAACTGCGCGCAAGTGCTGGCCGAGACTGGGTGCGACGCGGTGAAACTGGAGAGCAACCTTGCGCTGGCACCGACCGTGGCGTTCCTGGTGGAGCGCGGGATCCCAGTGATGGCCCACGTTGGCCTGATGCCGCAGTTCGTCAATGTCATGGGCGGCTACAAGGCCCAGGGGCTGACCGAGTCCAGCGCAGCAGCGATCGTCGAGGACGCCCGCGCCAACTTCGCCGCCGGAGCCTTTGGCCTGTTGCTCGAAGGTGTGGCCGAACCGGTGGCACGGCGGATCAGCGAACAGAGCGCACAGCCGTGCATAGGCATTGGCGCCTCACCCGCCTGTGACGGGCAGATTCTGGTGACCGAGGACCTGCTGGGCCTGGGTGGGCCGCGCAAACCGCGCTTCGTCAAGCAATATGCCGACCTGAGTGCGGTAATCCGCTTGGCATGCGCCCGCTACGCCAATGAAGTGCGCCAGGGCGAGTTCCCCGAGCTTGAGCACTGCTACGGCAACTGAGGCGCCCGGCTGATCGCCTGGGCCAAGGCGATCAGCGCGCCCTCGATGTTCTGTTGCCAGTCGACGGTGACGCTAAGGCGCAGGTGATCGCGCCAGTGACCGGCTTGGCTGAACAGCGAGCCCGGTGCGATGACGATGCCCTGGGCCAGCAGTTGTTCGCAGACCGCGTCCATATCCACAGGCCGTGTTGCCTGCAACCACAGCGAAGCCCCCGCCACGGGCATGCTCAGGTGTAGGCAATCCGCCGCATGGCTCTTCATCAAGGCGACCATGCGTGTGGCACTGGCTGTCAGCTTCCTGGCCAGCGAGGCCTGGTGACGCTCGACGCGCCCGGAGCCGAACAATTGCGCAATAGCCCGCTGGCGGTAACCCGGCAGGCGCACGCCACGGGCATAAAAGGCTTCGGCCAAGGTCGCCGCCGCGCCACGGCACAACAGGTAGGCAAACGGGGCTTCGGCACCGATGTGCTTGTCGAAACTGGCGAACACCAGCAGGCGCAGTGGGTCGGCATAGTCGCGGCAGGCCGGCTGCCGTGGGCACAAGCCGCCGTAGCTGTCGTTTTCGAACAGCCACACCTGATGTTCAGTGAGCAACTCGCACAGGCGTTGTTTATCCGCTGCAGGCATTGCACCACCCTGAGGGACGTTCACGCGGGACGAGAACACCGCCACACGTACGGGCGTCGCAGTCAGCAACCGGGCAATTGCCTCCAGGTCCAATCGCCCCTCCCTGTTCAACGGTGCCTCGACCACGTGCAGCCCGGCAGCCTGCAACTGCCGTAACACCAACCAGGAACAGGGTGATTCGACCAGCGCCAGCGAGCCTCGCGGTACCAGTGCGGCCAGGGCAAGGTCAAGGACGCTGCGCAGGTCCGGGCCGACAAAGACTTGGTCGGCCTGCCACAGGTGATCCATGCCACGGCTGTAATGACGCGCAACGGCCTCGCGCAGTTGCGGTTCGCCCAAAGGCAGGTAAGGCGGCAGGTTGGCCTTTGGCGAGCGTCGTACCAGGTCGCGTTCGAGCATCAGCAAGGGACCGTCGAGCGAGCCCAACAGGGGCGGCGAATCGCTGCTCAAGGCCAGCATCCCCGGCTGCCTGGCACTGGCAAAGACACGGTCCAGCAGGCTGGCCGTGCTCGGCAGCACTGCGTGGGGCGCCTGGATGACGCTGAAGTAACCGACCTTGGGCCTGGCGTGGACGCGCCCTTGTGCCTCGAGCAAGGCAAACGCCTGTTTGCAGCTGGTCAGCGACACTTGCAGTTGCCGCGCCACATCGCGCAGCGATGGCAGGCGGTGTGACTGCCCCGGCGCACGGGCGTCGAGCCAGTCGCTGAGGTAGCGGTGGACTTTCTGGTAGGTGAAACGAGGGGGTTGTTCGGTATCCATACCTGACCTGGACGAGGGCTGCGGTGGGCACCCTAGCAGTTTTTACCCTGGCCAGCTGCGGTGCCCAGAACAGTGATCACATTACCTGTGGGGGCGGCGGAGTCTGGCACGGGCTACGCCCGTGTTCGCGGGCAAGCCCGCTCCCACAGGGATCCCACCAGGTCTTTGAATTGTGAGCAAGACCGTTGCTCCCACAGGGCCGGCGCTGGTACCTGTGGGAGCCGGCTTGCCGGCGATGAGGCCAGTGCAAGCAACACAACATAGTTGCTCTCACCCAGATCGGTTATGCGCGGCCTGGCCCGCGAGCACGCTTGAGCGTCTCGCTCGGCAACTCCTGGAACAACTGCCGATAACTCTCTGAAAACCGCCCCAGGTGCCAGAACGACCAGCGCATGGCCACCTCGGCCACGGTCGCATCCCCCGCCAGCAGATCCCGCCGCGCCCCGTTGAGCCTGCGCAGGCGCAGCCAGTGCGCTGGCGGCAGGTTGGTGAACCCCTTGAACGCCTGCTGCAGCTGCCGCACGGAAACCCCGGCAACCTTGGCCAACTGCACCAGGTTGAGGGTCTCGTCGGGGCAATCGGCCGCCCATTCACTGACCCTGCGCATGATCGCCCGCTCCTCGTCGCGCCGCCCCAGGGCATCGCCCTGTAGCCGCTGCCCGGCGTTGTCGAGAATGAACAAACAGTCCTCCAGCAACTGCTCCGCCAGCGCCCTGCCCTCCATCGGACAATCGGCCTGGCCCAGGCGGGTCAGCGTGGCGCTCAGCCAGTTGCCGAACAAGGCGTTCTGTTGGCAGCTCAGCGGCACCATGAACAAGCCGCGCAGGCGCTCTACATCCAGCCCGTGGCTGGCCAGGAACGGCTGCTCGAACACCACCGCCACTTCCTGGTAGTTCTCCGGGGTGATCCAGATATTGCGGCTGTCTTCGTTGAGCAGGTACAGGCTGTTCTCGCTACGGTCGAAGCAGAACGCCAAGGCGCCGCTGGGGGCACGGAAGAACTGTTCGACACGGGTGTTCAGGCGCTCCTCGTACACCTCCACGCCCTCAAGCCCCAGCCAGCGCAAGCGGCCGTCGAAATGCCCGGGGGACATCTGCCGGTACTGCTGCTGCCAGCCAGGGGTGGCGCGGGTTTGTTCGGTCACATCGGTGGTACGGAAATCCTGAACCTGCAAGGCGATTGGCGTTGTCACGCGCTGTCCTAGTTGCACTCTTTTGGTGCATTGACTGACGAAGAAAGTGGATAGATCAGCCCAGGGGGCTGCGCCCAAGATAGTCCTCAGCGTCACCTGTGGGAAGTGCCCTACGTGCTGACCACCACAACTACCCAACCAAGAGGTTTGTATGAACGCCCCCTTCGATCAGCTGTCCACCTGGCTGAAAGAACACCGGATCACCGAAGTCGAATGCGTGATCAGCGACCTGACCGGCATCGCCCGCGGCAAGATCGCGCCTACCGCCAAGTTCCTCCACGAGCGCGGCATGCGCCTGCCCGAGAGCGTGCTGCTGCAGACCGTGACCGGTGACTACGTCGACGATGACATCTACTACAGCCTGCTCGACTCAGCCGACATCGACATGGTCTGCCGCCCCGACCCCACCGCGGTGTACCAGATCCCTTGGGCCATCGAACCCACCGCAATCGTGATCCACGATACCTTCGACAAGCTGGGCAACCCCATCGAGCTGTCGCCGCGCAACGTGTTGAAGAAAGTGCTCAAGCTGTACGCCGACAAAGGCTGGCAGCCGATCGTCGCGCCAGAGATGGAGTTCTACCTGACGCAGCGTTGTGAAGACCCGGACCTGCCGCTGCAAGTGCCGCTGGGCCGTTCGGGCCGCGCCGAGAGTGGCCGTCAGTCGTTCTCCATCGACGCCGCCAACGAGTTCGACCCGCTGTTCGAGGACGTCTACGACTGGTGCGAACTGCAAGGCCTGGACCTGGACACGCTGATCCACGAAGACGGCCCGGCGCAGATGGAGATCAACTTCCGCCACGGCGACGCGCTGGACCTGGCCGACCAGATCACCGTGTTCAAGCGCACCATGCGCGAGGCGGCGCTCAAGCACAACGTCACCGCCACCTTCATGGCCAAGCCGATCACCGACGAGCCGGGCAGTGCCATGCACCTGCACCAGAGCGTGGTCGACATCGCCACCGGCAAGCCGATCTTCGCCAACGATGACGGCAGCATGAGCGAGCTGTTCCTGCACCACATTGGCGGGCTGCAGAAGTACATCCCCAAGCTGCTGCCGATGTTCGCCCCCAACGTCAACTCGTTCCGCCGCTTCCTGCCCGACACCTCGGCGCCAGTGAACGTCGAGTGGGGTGAAGAAAACCGCACCGCGGGCCTGCGCGTGCCGACCTCCAGCCCCGAGGCCATGCGCGTGGAAAACCGCTTGCCGGGCGCCGATGCCAACCCGTACCTGGCCATCGCCGCGAGCCTGCTGTGCGGCTATATCGGCATGGTCGAGAAGCTCGAGCCGAGTGCGCCGGTGCAGGGCCGCGCTTATGAACGCCGCAACCTGCGCTTGCCGATCACCATCGAGGACGCGCTGCAGCACATGGAAGACTGTGAAGTGGTGCAGCAGTACCTGGGCCAGCAGTTCGTCCAGGGCTATGTGGCGGTCAAGCGCGCCGAGCACGAAAACTTCAAGCGGGTGATCAGCTCGTGGGAGCGTGAATTCCTGTTGCTGAGTGTCTAGCCCATTGGGGGCGCTTCGCGCCCCTTTCCGGCCGGTCCGGCGCCCCGGCAAGGCCGCCCCAACAGAGGCCGCGTATTTCCTGTAGGAGCGGCCTTGTGCCGCGAACGGGCTGCAAAGCAGCCCCTACACCACCGAATTCGAAGAACAAGACCAACGAGGTGTCGACATGCGTCATCGCAAAGCCCTGATCCCCGCAACTTTCGCCCTGCTGTTCGGCGCCGCCGCCCAGGCCCAGCCAACGGTAAGCGTGTACAACTGGACCGATTACATCGGTGACACCACCCTGGCGGACTTTCAGGCCAGCAGCGGGATCAAGGTGGTCTACGACGTGTTCGACTCCAACGAAACCCTGGAAGGCAAGCTGCTGGCCGGGCGCACCGGCTACGACGTGGTAGTGCCGTCCAACCATTTCCTCGCCCGCCAGGCCCAGGCCGGCGCGTTCCTGCCGCTGGACCGCAGCCAGCTGCCGAACTGGCAGCACCTGGACCCGAAACTGCTCAAGCAGCTTGAGCAGAACGACCCGGGCAACCAGTACGCCGTGCCTTACCTGTGGGGCACCAACGGCATCGGCTACAACGTCGATAAAGTGAAGGCGGTGCTGGGCATCGACAGGATCGACTCCTGGGCCGTGCTGTTCGAGCCAGAGAACCTGAAGAAGCTCAAGCAGTGCGGCGTGGCGTTCATGGACTCGCCCGACGAACTGTTCCCGGCCATCCTCAACTACATGGGCATGAACCCGCGCAGCGAGAAGGCCGACGACTACAAGAAGGCCGAGGCGCGTCTGCTGGAGCTGCGCCCCTACATCACCTACTTCCATTCCTCCAAGTACGTTTCCGACCTGGCCAACGGCGATGTCTGCGTGGCCTTCGGTTACTCCGGCGATGTGTTCCAGGCCGCCCACCGTGCCGAGGAGGCCGGCAACGGCGTCAAGGTCGCCTACAGCATCCCCAAGGAAGGCAGCAACCTGTGGTTCGACCTGCTGGCCATCCCCAAGGATGCCAAGAACCCCGAGCAGGCCCTGGCGTTCATCAACTACCTGCTCGACCCCAAGGTGATCGCCAAGGTCAGCGCCACGGTCGGCTATGCCAACGCCAACCCGGACGCCAAGGCCGACATGGACCCGGCCCTGGTGAACAACCCCGAGATCTACCCGCCCCAGGAGGTGCTGGACAAACTGTATGTCTCCACCATGCCGAGCCCGCCGATCCTGCGGCAGATGACCCGCTCCTGGAGCAAGATCAAGTCCAACCGCTGAGTCGAGCACACCCATGCCTCACATGACTGAACATACCGCTTCCTACTACGCCGCCACGGCGCGCAAGGCAGCCCCCTACCCTGTGCTCGACCAGGACCTGCACGCCGACGTGTGCGTGGTCGGCGGCGGCCTGACCGGGGTCAACGCCGCCCTGGAGCTGGCCGAACGTGGCCTCACGGTGATCTTGCTGGAGGCCCGGCGCATCGGCTGGGGCGCCAGCGGGCGCAACGGCGGCCAGCTGATCCGCGGCATCGGCCATGACGTTTCGGGCTTTGCCCGGCACGTCGGCCAGGATGGCGTGCGCTACCTCAAGCAGGCCGGCATCGACTCGGTGGCGCTGGTGGCCCGGCGTATCGAGCAGTACGGCATCGACTGCGACCTGCGCTGGGGCTTCTGCGAGCTGGCCAACACCCCGGCGCAGTTCGCCGCCTTCGAAGACGAACAGCGCGACCTTGCCGACCTCGGCTACCGCCACGAAACCCGACGGGTTGGCGCCGACCACATGCGCGAAATCGTCGCCAGCGACCTGTATGCCGGCGGCCTGGTGGACATGGGCTCGGGCCACCTGCACCCGCTCGACCTGGTCCAGGGCGAAGCCCGCGCCGCCCATGGCCTGGGCGTGCAGATCTTCGAACAAAGCCCGGTGCTGCGCATCGAACATGGCAGCACCGTGACCCTGCACACCGCGCGCGGCAAGGTCCGCGCCCAGAGCCTGGTGCTGGGCTGCAATGCCCATCTCGACGAACTGGAACCGCGCCTGAGCGGCAAAGTGTTGCCTGCCGGCAGCTATGTCGTGGCCAGCGAACCGCTGCCCGAGCACCTTGCCCGGGCGCTGATCCCGCAGAACATGGCGCTGTGCGACCAGAAGGTCGGCCTGGACTATTACCGCCTCACCGCCGACAACCGGCTGCTGTTCGGCGGCGCCTGCCACTACTCCGGGCGCGACCCGAAGGACATCGGCGCCTATATGCGGCCCAAGGTGCTCAAGGTGTTCCCGCAACTGGCCGACGTGCGCCTGGACTACCAGTGGGGCGGCATGATCGGCATCACCGCCAACCGTTTCCCACAGGTTGGCAGGCTCAGCCAGCACCCCAATGTGTTCTATGCCCAGGGCTATTCCGGGCATGGCCTGAACACCACCCACTGGACCGCGAAACTGCTGGCCGAGGCCATCGCCACCCAGGCCAGCTACGGGTTCGATGTGTTCAGCGCGGTACCCCACCTGACCTTCCCCGGCGGCAAGGCCTTGCGCTCGCCGCTGCTGGCACTGGGGATGTTGTGGTACCGGCTGCGCGAGGCGCTGGGCTGACGGACAAGGGGGAGTACTTCGAATGTGTCCGGAGGGCCAGGCGCATGGCGGGGCATTAGCGCCGCCTGCAAAATCGAGCGCCGCCCGCGCGGCGCATCGCTGGCAAGCCAGCTCCCACATTTACTTCTGGCCAGTTACTCCTGAGCTATCTCCACTGTCCGCCTTGTTGCCATGACGCGGTATCGAGGGAAGACTGCTGGCCTCTGACAAGGCTTGAGGCATGCGCCAGGGCGGGCACCGGTACCCTCGCAGGCATGATTGGCCCGAAATAAATGTGGGAGCTGGCTTGCCAGCGATGCGCCGCGCGGGCGGCGCTCGGTCTGGCAGGCGCCGCAGCTTCCTCGGCGGACTACCCCGGCCAATTCTCGCCCCAATATCTTTCACCACTGGCCAAGTGCCAAGCACCTGCTAGCGTTGTTCTGGCCAATTCACTCATGGACACCGCCATCATGATGCAACTGCCTCGCACCACCCTGTTGTGCGCAGCCCTGCTTGCCCTGGTTGCCTGCTCCAGCAACCGCGTCGACCCCAAGGATTACTCCGGTTTTCTCAAGGACTACAGCCGCCTGAAGCCGGCCGAAAGCGTCTCTGGCGCGCCGGTGATGCGCTGGGTCGACCCGAACCTGAAAGCCAGCCAGTACACCAAGGTGTTCATCGAGCCGAGCCAGTTCTACCCCAAACCACAACCGACCGACGTGATCTCGGCGCAGACCCTGCAGGAGATCACCCGTTACTTCAACGAAGCCCTGCGCCGCGAACTGGGCAGTGTGCTGACACTGGTCAAGGAGCCTGGGCCGAACACCATCGTGGTGCGCCCGGCGATTACCGCGGTGGCAACCAGCAACGAAGGCCTCAAACCCTATGAAGTCATCCCCATCGCCCTGGTGGCCGCAGCGGTCAACACCGCCGCCGGTGGGCGTGACCAGGACGTGAACATCGCGGTAGAGGCAGCCTTCCTCGACGGCGCCAACCAGCAGGTGCTGGCCCAGGTGGTGCGCAAAGGCAGCGGCAAGGAGCTGGAAAACGACACGCAAAAGCTCACCCTGGCCGACGTCAAACCGGTTCTCGATGGCTGGGCCAGCGACATGCGCCGCAGTTTCGCGGCGCTGCAACACAAAGCCAAGTGAGCTGAACAAGGCAAGCCCCATCGCCGACAAGCCCTCTCCCACGGGTCAACGCACTTCCCGTGGGAGTCGGGTCGCCGGCGCTGGCGTCATGTAGCAACCCGCTGCAGGCACCACTCGTCGGACATGCTGCAAAAAGGCCATCATTGATGTTTTTGCCTGCTTAACTCAAGCGGGCTGCCAGGCAGGCGGCACCGCACATCAGGGATGGCTGCACAAGACGGCTGCTAACAGCCGCTCGCACCGGGCACGCCAACACTGCGCCCGTCTACTCGCCTCTTCCCCCTCTCCTCCGCCCGCCTGCGCAAGCGTTGGTCACGGTATTTCATTCATTGAATGCAACGGAGGCAATCATGTCTGTATCGCTGCCCGCACCGTCGGAAGGCCTGTTCCCGGTGTCTTACGTCATTGGTACCAATGCTCCGGGCGCCCAGCGTCTGCAGCTGGACCTGCTGGTCTATACCCCCGACCGCAGCCTGCGCGGTAACGCGCTGATCACCCAGACCACCAACCCGCCCCTCGAGCTGCACCTGGACACCTGGGGTGCCTACAGCTACCTCACTGTGCAGCCGCCGAGCGAAGGCAAGATCCTGCTCACCCTGCGCGGCAACCAGGGCGGCCCACATGCCAACTCGCCGCTGCAGCTGGAACTGCGGGTGCTGCTCGACCTCGACTGGCAGCGCGGGGTGGCCAGCTACCGCTACTTCAACGGCCAGCGCTGGCAGGAAGTGGACAACGTGCCGGTGGTGCTGCAAACCCAGCACATCCAGACCCTGGCCAATGTCGACCTGCAACGCGACCTGCATAACGCCACCCTGGACGCGGTCATCGCCACCCAGGATGTCGCGCAGCTCAAGCAGCTGGCCAGTGGCGCCGTGGGCAAGGCACTGGACCAAGCCCTTGCATCGACCAAGAGCCCGGCCGCCAAGGCCGCCAAGAAAGCCTGAGCAGACAAGGAGCATCAGCATGGCAATCGGACTTTTCCACACCCGCCTGAACGTCAGCAACGGTTTGCTCGGGGCACCTGTCCTGACCCTCGATCTGTTGGTCAATACCGTGCACAAGAAGGTCACCGGCACGGCGCGTACCTTCCAGGCGACCCACCCGGTGCAGGTGTTCAACGCCAACGTCTGGGGCAGCTACAGCGAACTGCCGTTCACCCCGGCCGGCAGCCCTTCGATCATCCTGCACCTGGACGGCAGCCCCACCGGCCCGCTCAGCCAGATCGCCCAGACCTTCCATCTGCAAGGCCTGCTCGACCAGGGCTGGAATAACGGCACCGCCAGTTACCGTTTCTTCAGCAACGGCCATTGGGTCGATCAGCATGGGCGGGTGCGCAAGGCGCCAGACATCACCCATCAGGACCAACCGCAACCTGCGGAGCGCCTGAAGGCAGCGATCAGGCACCTGGAAAGCGCCTGACCTGAATGCATCGCGGGGCACGTTGGCGCAGCGAACACTGCGCCAACGTGCCCCGCGATCTTTTTTAGGCGATGAAGCTGTAGACGATCGCCGACAGCGTGATCAAGCCAATCAACACGACGAACACATTCGACAGTTTGCCCGAGTACTGACGCAGCGCCGGCACCTTGTGCACCGCGTACATCGGCATCAGGAACAGCAGGCAGGCAATCACCGGGCCACCCAGGCCTTCGATCAGGCCAAGGATGCTCGGGTTGAGCGTGGCCACCGCCCAGCAGGTCACCACCATGAACAGCGCCGTGGCACGCTCCAGGCGTTTGGCTGGCCAGACTTTGCCACGCCCACGCAGGCTCTTGACGATCATGCCCTGGAAGCCTTCACTGGCGCCGATGTAATGGCCCAGGAACGATTTGGTGATCGCCACCAGCGCGATCAATGGCGCGACAAAGGCGATCACCGGCGTCTGGAAGTGGTTGGCCAGGTACGACAGGATCGAGATGTTCTGCGCCTTGGCCTCAGCCAGGTTCTCTGGGCTCAGGGCCAGCACGCAGCTGAAGCAGAAGAACATCACCGTCAGCACCATCATCACGTGGGCAGTGGCCAGGGTGCGGCCGCTCTTGCGGTCGGCGTCAACGCCGTAGCGATGCTTCTGGTCGACGGCAAAGGCCGAGATGATCGGTGAGTGGTTGAACGAGAACACCATCACCGGGATCGCCAACCACAAGGTCAGCAGCAGGTTCGAGGCACTGAGGCCCTCATTGGCCTGGGCGAAGAACGCGCCGTTCCAGTTGGGGATCAGGCTCAACGCCAGCAACAGCAGCGAAGCGACGAAGGGGTAGACCAACAGGCTCATGGCCTTGACGATGAGCTGCTGGCCGCAGCGCACGATGATCATCAGGCCGCAGATCAGCAGCAGCGCCAGCAGCGCCCGGGGCGGCGCGCTGATGTGCAACTGGTGTTCGAAGAAGCTGGTGAGGGTGTTGGTCAGCGCCACGCTGTACACCAGCAGGATCGGGAAGATGGCGAAGAAATACAGCAGGGTGATCAGCTTGCCGGCACCGACGCCGAAATGCTCTTCCACCACCTCGGTGATGTCCTCGCTGCCACCCTTGCGCCCGGACAGCACGAAGCGGGTCAGCGCGCGGTGGGCGAAGAAGGTCATGGGGAACGCCAGCAGCGCCAGGATCAGTAGCGGCCAGAAGCCACCGACGCCGGCGTTGATCGGCAGGAACAGGGTGCCGGCACCAATGGCGGTGCCATAGAGGCCCAGGGCCCAGGTGGTGTCGTGGCGGTTCCAGGTGGTCGAGCCTGCGGCCGTAGCCGGGGCAGCCGAATCCGCACGAAGGGTCGTGGTGCTTTGTACATCAGTCATGGGTATCGCCTTGTAGTTGTTTTTGTCGCAGGTACAGCGGGTGTTGCAGTGTGGGTGTCGCCCCTGTGGAGCAACTGTCTTGCTCAGAATCCGAAGCGCTGGCGCGTTCCCTGTAGGAGCGGCCTCGTGCCGCGAAAGGGCTGCGTAGCAGCCCCCGATATTGGCGTCACCACATAGCTCGCGGGGCTGCTTCGCAGCCCTTTCGCGGCACAAGGCCGCTCCTACAGGGTCAAGTGCTTGCCTGTACCTGTATCAGCACTCGACGAACGCCACGGCCAGGCCGCCGCGCGAGGTTTCCTTGTAGTTGGCGTGCATGTCGGCACCGGTATCGCGCATGGTGCGGATCACCTGGTCGAGGGAAATGAAATGCTCACCGTCGCCACGCAAGGCCATCTGCACGGCATTGATCGCCTTGACCGCAGCGATGGCATTACGCTCGATGCACGGTACCTGAACCAACCCGCCGACCGGGTCGCAGGTCAGCCCGAGGTTATGTTCCAGGGCAATCTCGGCGGCATTTTCCAGCTGGGGCGGCGTGGCGCCCAACACTTCGGCAAGGCCCGCGGCAGCCATCGAGCAGGCCGAACCGACCTCGCCCTGGCAGCCCACTTCGGCGCCGGAAATCGAGGCGTTCTTCTTGCACAGGATGCCCACCGCCGCCGCCGCCAGCAGGAAGGTCACCACGTCATCGTCGCAGGCGCCGGGGTTGAATTTCATGTAGTAGTGCAGCACCGCCGGGATAATCCCGGCCGCGCCGTTGGTGGGTGCGGTGACCATGCGCCCGCCTGCGGCGTTCTCTTCGTTGACCGCCAGGGCGAACAGGTTGACCCACTCCATGGCGCTGAGGGTCGAGCCGATCACGTTGGGCTTGCCCAGCTCCTGCAGGCTACGGTGCAGGCGCGCGGCGCGGCGCTTGACCTTGAGCCCGCCGGGCAGGATGCCTTCGTTGCGCAGGCCATTGACCACGCACTCGCGCATGGCAGCCCAGATGTTCAGCAGGCCTTCTCGTATCTCGCTTTCCGAGCGCCAGGCGCGCTCGTTGGCCAGCATCAGCTGGCTGACGCTCAGCCCATGCTGCTTGCACAGCGCCAGCAGCTCCTCTGCACTGGAGAACTCGTAAGGCAGTTCGACCTCGGCGTTGCCACCCTGGGGCGCGTCGATCTCGCCTTGCTCGACGATGAAGCCACCGCCGACCGAATAGTAGGTCTGGCTGAACTGGCTGCCCTGCCCGTCGAAGCTCTCCAGCGTCATCGCGTTGGGGTGGTACGCGAGGTTCTCGTCGAGCAGGCGCATGTCACGGGCGTAGTGGAACTCGATGGGGTGACTGCCGTCGAGCATCAGGCACTGCTCCTGCATCAACTGGTCGATGCGTGGCTCGATGCTCTGCGGGTCGATGCGGTCCGGCCATTGGCCCATCAGGCCCAGCAGGCAGGCACGGTCGGTGGCATGGCCAACCCCGGTGGCCGACAGCGAGCCGTACAGACGGACCTCGACCCGGCTCACCTTGGCCAGCAGGCCACGCTCGCGCAGGGCCAGGGCGAAGGTTGCCGCGGCGCGCATGGGGCCGACGGTGTGGGAGCTCGATGGGCCGATGCCAATCTTGAAAAGGTCGAAAACACTGATAGCCATGCTAATGCCTGACCGTGGCAGCCATACAACGCGCACCACGGATCTCCGGAAAAATTGAACGGTATTACAAAGTTGGGCGATACTGACGCGCTCCGGTCGGCATGACCAACGAAAATTCCTACACAAGCCTTTAGCAGGACTAAACAATGAAGGGGCCACTCAACGGCCAGGTGTATGTCTGGCTGCATGTATTCGCCTGCGCGGCCCGACACTTGTCATTCACCCGCTGCGCAGAAGAGCTGCACATCACCCCCGGCGCCGTCAGCCAGCAGATGCGCCAGCTGGAAGAGCGCCTCGGCTACCGCCTGTTCCTGCGCCGAGCCCGCGGCGTAGAGTTGTCGGCCGAGGGCCAGCGCCTGGCGCAGACCGTGGCCGAGGCCTACGGCAGCATCGAGGCCGAGCTGCTACGCCTGGCTGCCGGCGAGATCCGGGGCACCTTGCGCCTGCGCTCGATCCCGTCGTTCCTGGCCAAATGGCTCACGCCGCGCCTGCCGCGCTTCCAGCAGCGTTACCCGGACATCGAGCTGCGCCTGGTGGCCGAGGACAGCAACCAGGCTTTGCACCCGGATGACTTCGACCTGGCCATCGACCTCAACGACGGCAGCTACCCGGGCATGCTGTCCACCCCGCTGCTGGATGAACAGATCTTCCCGGTCTGCTCCCCTGCACTGCTGCGCGGCCGCCCGCCGCTGCACGGGCCGACAGACCTTGTGCACTATCCGTTGCTGCACGACATCACCGCCTGGCGCGGCAGCTCGGAATACGCCGAGTGGGAGTTCTACCTGGACGGTATCGGCGCCGGCGGGCTGGACGTTCGCCGCGGCCACACCTTCAACCGCAACCACCTGACCATCGAGGCGGCAATTGCCGGTGTCGGCGTGGCCATTGCCCGGCGCACCCTGCTCAACGATGAGCTTGAACGCGGCGCTTTGATCGTGCCGTTCGGCGTACCGATCGCCAACCACAAGCGCTACGTGCTGCACTACCCGCCCGGCGGGCTGACCCAGCCCGGCGCCCGGGCGGTGCATGACTGGTTGGTGGAGGAGGCGCAGGGGTTCAGGGCGTTGCACCCGTTGACACTGCCCCGCGCATGAGGCCACCTGGGTATCCGCCATGAAGTTACGCCCTGTTACTTCGGCGCCTGCCTTGTAACTTAAGCCCCTGCCCACCACGCGCCTACAGTGTGCCCCTCGGCCTGCGCGCCGCGCCGTGCCGAGGCTCAACCCACACAGGAGGTGTAACCATGCATTTCGTAACCGTCGAGAAGAACCAGGCCAGCGCGCCATCCGCGGAAGACCTCAAGAAAGCAATGATCCTGAGCAATGGCACGCCGGGCGAAGTCACAGGCAACAACAGCGCACGCACATTGACGTTCACCGGCGAGATCAGCCATACGACCTACGAAAACAAGCTCATCGAAGTGGCCAAGGGCAAGCGCACCAGTTGGAACTTCACCTGGGCCGACGCCAACGTTAAGAGCACGGCCTAAGCCTTGCTTGCGTACTTGCACGAGTAACAAGGGCCGCATTGCGGCCCTTGTTCATTGGAATGGGCGGCATCACAGCCACTGCCTTGTAACACCGTGATACTTCACCGGCTCTCCTGCCCTGCCTAGAGTGGCCTGGTCGACACGCCGGCACAGGCCGGAATTCGGCAATCATCACTCAACAAGGACAGAGGGACACCATGAGCAATTCGAATGCCGCAAGCAAACAACAGCTCGCCGTCGCCCAGCAGCGCCAGGAACAGGTGCAACAAGCGGTCAAGGCCCTGCTTGGCCGAACCCAGCCCCTGGAGCAAAGCCACTACGCCAATCTGTTCCGCACCATCACCGATGCCGTTACCAAATCGGTGAACATCCAGATTGCCGCCGATGACCTGCGGACTCTCAAGGACGGGAAGTACAAGCTGTGCTTCGCCAAGAAGGTCGGAGACGCTGCGTACAACGTGGTCTGGCAGTCCTACGACAAGTACCTGATGAACAACACTTTCAGCTGGACGCCCCAGTACCAGCTGTTTGGCACCAACACCTTCCAGGACAATGTCACGGTGACCACGGCCACCAATATCGTCACCATCGGCCTCGGGCAACAATCGATCCTCGACGATGCAGGCATACTCGGGGCGCCTTCCACCGGCGGACCGGAAACGGCGGTCACCTTGATCAACAAGTACGGTTCGATCCATCCGGGCGTCAACCAGCTGTCCACCGGCATCGACGGCAAGCAGGTGAGCACGCCGATCTACGTGGCCACCAGTGCGGTCGTACAGGGCAGCACCAGCCTCACGCCGAAGGAAAGCATCCTGGTGTGGTTCCAACAGGACGTGCAGACCAGCACCATGTTCAGCAGCTCACGCTCCAATGCCCAGGAGATCGACCTGACCTTCGCCAACAGCGCTACCTACATGTACTCCGACCAGAAGTGGATCATCCCTTCCTGAGCCTTGGCCGCCGGGGTACGCCCCGGCGGTTTCACCCCTAATGCCGGGTGAAGCGCACGACCAGGCTGCGGCAGATGGCCTCGGCCAGGTCCTGCTCGGTGTCGATCAGCAACGGCCCACTGCGGTCGAAGCGGGCCGACCAGAACAGGCTGCCCGCCCCCACATCCACCACCCGCACCGCCACCCGCACCCGGTTGGCTTCGGCCCTGACGCTGCCCTCCAGCACATAGGCAGGCTCATCCATCGGACCGCTTGCGACGGGCACACCACGCGGCAGGCGGACACGCACAGAGGCGTTGCCAAGCGCATGGAACAGCAGGTCGCACAACTCTTCACTCAAGCCCCTGGCAAACACACCGCCCAGACTGGTCAGGCAACTGAACGGCCTCACGTACAGCACTGCCGGCCGGCAATCGACCAAGGGCCTGTCCTGTGGCACGCAACACAAACGGTAACCGCCCGGCGGCACGCTCAGGCGCAGCGCTTCATGTACCCCAAGGGTTGCGTAATAGGCAGCGAGCTTGCGTCGCAGGCGGCCGACCTGCACCCGTACCACCGGGTCGTCGCCGGTGCAGTACACCGCCGGATCACGGCGAAACACCGCGATGCCGATATCGTATTCGCTGGGGCTATGCTCGCCTTCCTGCTGGCTGTGCTGGGCCAGGTAGCTGAGCAGGCTGCCCAGGCGTCGCGACCTGACAAACAACGGGCTGGCCAGCAACCCATCGACAGCGCCTTGCAGTTCACCGGCAAGCTTCGTCAATTTGCGCGCAGGGGTGTGCACGCAAGCCTTGTTCGTTCGCTTGATGACCATCGACCTGCGTCTCCTTGCAGGACACGGCCGGTCCAGGCTACGGACCGACCATGGTAGGGCCTTTCATCCTTGAAGGGGCGAACCGGCCAATGCAGGCAGGTCGCCATCACCGGGGCAAGTGTAGTGCTGCGTGCGCGGATGTGTGACCGGCCGCCTGCCCGTTGGTCAGTAGGCGTGCTTGCCGGTGAACGCATTGAGCGTACGCACCAGAATCACGAAGTCGAGCCACAGCGACCAGTTGTTGATGTATTCGATATCGGAGTTCACGCGCTGGACCATCTGCGCGATGTCCTTGGTTTCCCCCCTGAAACCACGCACCTGGGCCAGGCCAGTCATGCCGGGCTTGATGTTGTGGCGGGCAAAGTAGTCGACGATGTCCTGGGAGTATTGCGTGTCGTGTTGCAGTGCATGCGGGCGCGGGCCCACCAGCGACATCTCGCCGGTCAGCACGTTGAACAGCTGGGGCAGCTCATCCAGGCTGGTACGGCGGATGAAGGCGCCCACCCGGGTCAGCCGCGGGTCGTTCTTCTGGGCCTGCTGGAGCACGCCGGCCTCGGGTTGGTGCACATGCATGCTCCTGAACTTCCAGATACGGAACGTCTCGCCGGTCCAGCCCATGCGCGCCTGGCGGAAAAACACTGGCCCTGGGCTGTCGAGCTTGATTACCAGGGCGACCACCAGCAGTACCGGCGAAATGCACAGCAGGATGAGCGCCGCCAGCACCCGGTCCTCGACGTTCTTGAGGAACAGGCTCATGCCGGTCAATGGTGTTTCGGACAGGGTCAGTACCGGAATGCCGGCGATTTCGCGAACGCTGTGGTTGATCAGGCGCAGCGAGAAGATATCCGGCACCCAATTCACGGCAATGCACTTTTCCAGCAGTTTCAGGTAGATATCGTTGATCACTTCGGAGCCGCCGAGTGGCGTCACCAGGTACACCGTGCGTATGGCGTGCTGCGCGACAATCTCGTCGAGCTTGGAAATATGCCCAAGTACCGGCGGGCCCTGCTGCCCGTCCGTCCGCTGCGCTGCATCGGCTTCGTCAAACAGCACGCACCCCACCACCCGCTCGCCGAACCAGGGGTTGTTGCTGATTTTGCGGTACAGGAAATCCGCCAGTTCACCGTTGCCGATGATCAAGGCGTTTTCCATGCGGTACGCGTGGGCCATGAAGCGTTTCTGCACTTCGCGCACGGCAATGTGCAGGAATAGCTGGACGAAATAACCGATGACGAACAGCTCCCCGACCAGCAGCCGTGAATACGATTCGCTCTGTTTGGTGAGAAACGCCATCACCACCAGGAAGCAGAACGTCGCCGACCAGGCCTTGAACAACCTGAACGCCTTGACTGTCAGGCCGACGTTGGTGCGGTAGATGGCGTAGTGGTCGTAGATCACCGCCAGCGCGCCGATCAGCAACAGCAGCATGATCACGTAGTCGGAGGTGATGTAGCCAAACTGTTCGTAGATCAGGTACCAGGCGACACCGGTCACCGCAATACCGTCAAGGCCCGCCTGCACGGCGTTGCTGACGTTGCTTCTGCGCTGGAGCACGGGACGACTGCTTCTGGGTTCCAAAACCATTGTCAGGCCTCATCAATGTGAGCGTGGCGAACACCGTTGCATCAGGCTGAACACACTGGCAAAGCAACGGTTGCAGTGGCCGGCCCGCCTGGGGCATCGGCGTGGTCACTGGCAATAGCCGTCGCACCCCGGCGAGCCTGCCAGGGGTGTATTTCACTGCGGTGATTGAGGTGCCACTGGTGGCGAACGCGAGCGCGCACTGTCGATCCCTGCATGCGGCAAGACCCCCTGTGTCAAGAGCCCGCCTGAGCGTCCGGCCACCACGATGGCGTTCATTCAGGGGCTGCTACTGCTATTCGCCTGTTTATTGTTGTTGCTGTCTGGCGGCGATTGATATCACTGTAGCAGTAGTGCGCCATCGGTGCGGCACGCCACCCCTTGGCCCGCTCAGGGGTCACTGTCCGGCACACCGGAACGGGCTGTGCCAGGCTTCCTGCTGAAGGCCAGGGTACGCAATACAAACAAGGGGTTACCCAATACGTATCGGCCGAACAAGCGCCTGGGTTCCTGCAGCAGGCGGTACAGCCATTCCATGCCCAGCCGCCGTACCCAGCGTGGCGCCCGCGTCACCCCGCCCCCCAGAAAGTCCAGGATCGCCCCGCCGCACACGATCAGGCACGGCCCGGCAACGGCCATCAGCCGGGCGGCAACCAGTTCCTGCCTGGGCATGCCCATGCCCAGCACGATGAGCTCGGGTTTCTGCTCACGGGCAAGCTGCAGGTAGGTCTGCACATCGGCAAAACCATCGTGCACCGATACAGGCAGCACCCCGAAGCGGGCTTCGCAGTGCTGCGCCGCCTGGGCCAGAGCAGGCTCGCGGGTGCCCCACAGGGCTACCCGTCGGCCTTCGAAGGCCGCCAGCAGGCGGGGGATGAAATCGGTGCCGTTCATGTTCAACCCCGGGGCAAGGCCCAGACGGCGGTACAGCAGCCCCATGCCCGAACCGTCTCGCAGCAACACGTCGGCAGCCACCAGCGCTTCATGAAATTCACCGTTACCCGCCACCAGGTTCATGCCGTGGGCATTGACAAAGCCGAGTACGGTGGGCGCTTGCGGTGACGACAAGGTATCGAGCAGCCGTTGCTCATCAGCCGCGTCAGCCACCACCTGCAAATTGTCGACGACGCAGGCCCAGCGCCGTTGCCATGCACGATCTGCCATCAGCTTTCATCCCGTTTCGAACGTACCCATTCCACCTGGCGTCGGACCAGAAACCCCAGGTACAGCGGGATCTTCTTCGCCGCGTAACAGGGCGCATACAGCAATACCGAAAAGGGCATCTGCTCGCGGCAGAAGCGCGCCCAGGCCAGCAGCACCGCACTCCCCAGTAGCACCACGGCCAAGGTGGCCAGCATTGCGGGGAGCAACACGCCAAACACCGCATACGCCAACCAGGTAATGCCGAGCAATGCCATCAATGTCAGCACCAGCAGGGCCAGCGGCGGTACCAGCAAGTCCATGGCCATGGCCAGCAAGCGCCCGTTGCGCCGGGCCAGCGCGCCCAGCAGCAGCCGGGGAGCGTCGGCCAGCAGTACGCCTAGGTGGCCATGTTCCCAGCGAGTACGCTGGATGGCCAAACCTTCGTCGCTGCCTGGAAACTGGCTGTAGACCTGAGCCTGCGGGCAGAACAAGGGGGGTTTGCCGTTGCGGCACAGGTCCAGCCCCAGCTTCAGGTCTTCGACGAGGTGCCCGTTGGCCAGGTCGATCTGCGCCAGGTCGCGCCACTGGAATGCCATGCCGGAGCCCATGAGCTGGCAAGGCAGGCCCAGCCACGCCCAGCCACGCGGACGCACCAGGTTTTTTACTCGCCAGGCAAACTCGGCGATCTGTACTTTCAGCCCGGCACCCGCTGGCGCATGCATCAGGTAGAGGGCTTGCACCGGTCGCGCTGCTGCGCTGCAGCAACGCGTCAAATACTCGATAGCGCCCTTGTCCGCCAGGCAGTCGGCGTCGATTACGATCAGCACCTGCGGCGGGTCGTCCGCCAGGTGGCGCACACCGCAATCCAGTGCGTAACCCTTGCCTCGCAACTGCTCATTCTGCCGCTCGACCACCTGCGCGCCAGCCTGCAGGGCAAGCGCGGCGGTGTCATCGCTGCAGTTGTCCGCCACCACCAGCAGGCGATCACCCTCGGCCAGTTGCGGGGTAATGCTGGCGAGGGTGGCACCAATGACCGAGGCCTCGTTGTGCGCCGGTACCAGCACAGCCACCCGTGCCCGCTTGCCTGTGGCCAGCGGCAGCTGCCTGGCGGGCAGGCTGCCCAGCAACACCTGGACGAACAGCACCAGCACCGGTAACAGGATCAGCAGCGCTGCGGCGGCCAACAGCCAGCTCAGTAGGATAATCATGCGGATGCCTTGAAGTAGCTGGCCAGCCGGGCCGCTTCGGTATCGATGTCATGACGCTGCAGCACGCGCTGATACGCCGCCTCGCCCATGCGCTGCAGCACCTGCGCAGGTTGCGCCAGGCACTCGGCCATGGCCGTGGCCAGTTCCTCCACGGCCCCCGCCGGAAACAGCCAGCCGTTCTCGCCTGGGGTTACCAGCTCGGGGATACCCGCCACATAGGTGGTCAGCACCGGGCGGCGCAAGGCCATGGCCTCCATGATCACCACCGGCAAGCCCTCGGCGAAGCTTGGCAAGACCAGGGCGCGGGCGGCGAGGATCTCCTCGCGTACCTGGGCGCTGCTGATCCAACCGGTAATACGCACCTGCGCCTGCAGGCCGTGCCGGGCGATCAGGGCTTGCAGTTGCTCGCGCATTTCGCCGTCCCCGGCCAGCACCAGCTCGAACTCCACCGCCTGCGCCGCCAGCAGCCGTGCGGCCTCGAGCAACAGCAACTGGCCCTTCTGCTCGCACAACCGGCCAACGCACACCAGCCGTGGCGCGCTGGGCGCCGCCACCGCAGGCACATCATGGAAGCTGCGCTCCAGGCCGCAGTGCACCACCTTGACCTTGCCCCAGTGTTCGTGAGCCACCCAGCGAAACAACTGGCTGCGCCCATAGGAGCTGACCGCCGCGACGAACGCGGCGCGCCGCACTTTCTCGCCCACATGCAGAAACTGCGGTTTGTCGAACTCTTCGGGGCCATGCACGGTAAAGCTGTAGGCCGGCCCGCCCAAGGCTTGGGCCAGCATCACCACCTCGGTCGAGTTGGTGCCGAAATGCGCATGCACATGCACGGCGCCCGACGCCTGCAACCACTGCACCACACGGCATGCCTCGGCCAGGTAGACCAGGTGATAGGGCCACGCCCGGTCCGCCCGCCGGCCCAGGCGCAAGGCCAGTCGCAGGCTTGCGAAAAAGCGCCCGGGTTGCTGGCGCAGTACCTGCAGCGTTGGCTTGAGCAGCGCTTTCACGCCGCCTTGCAGCACGTACTGGGTCTTGCCCTGCTCACGCACATCCTCGTCATCCTGCAGTTCGGCATCCCAGCCTCGCAGGGCAATTCGCTGGATCTCGAAACCCTGGCGCTCGAGCGCGAGGATTTCGCGGCGAATGAAGCTGTGGCTGACCTTGGGGTACTGATTGATGAAGTAAGCAATACGCATAGGAACCCGAATCCATACCCGCGTGATGAATGAGCTGGCCACCCCCGGCGGCATCCAGCCTCCTGTATCAGGCTTCACATGGCTGACGGTGCCGTGTCTGCCGTTGCGTGGCCCTCGATGACGTCCGCATAGATGCCCTGGAGCTCCAGGGCCTGGTCGCTGCACAGCGTGATGCTGCCCTTGAAGGCGTTGTGTGGGTGTGCAAAGCGCTCCGGGTGCTCGAGGGCATCGGCCAGTGCCTGGCGCAGATACCGCGGATCTGAGCTCAACGGAATGATGGTGCCGTTGACCCCATCGACGATGTCCTCGACCGTGCCGCCGGCATCGGTGCTGATCACCCAGACATCGCGTACCAGCGCTTCGCGCACGGCAAGGCCGAAGGTCTCCTTCCACTGGGTCGGGAACAGCAGCACGTCGATGCCGGAAAAGAACGCATCGATGTCGTCCTGGGTGTAACCGGGGATGATGCTGACACTCCCCGGGATCTTCACGCTGTGACGGTTGAATGAGCGGAAACCCAGGTGCAGCAGGTTATCGACTACCTTGAGTTCATAGTCCGAACGGGGCAACCCGGCAAACGCCTGGGTGATCAGGTTGATGCCCTTGATCGCGGTGTTGCCCCCGACAAAACCGAAGCGCAGCAATGCCCCCGGCTGCTTGTGGTAGCCCGCACCGGGGGCCAGGATGCCGTTGCGGTTGATGCGGATCTTCGCCGCATCGAAGCCATTGGCCACGTACAGGTCCCG
The DNA here is from genome assembly GCF_021601385.1 of Pseudomonas parasichuanensis. Classification (GTDB taxonomy): domain Bacteria; phylum Pseudomonadota; class Gammaproteobacteria; order Pseudomonadales; family Pseudomonadaceae; genus Aquipseudomonas; species Aquipseudomonas parasichuanensis. Next base: position 154,789 of record NZ_BQHO01000008.1, read on the forward strand.
GGCGAAGCGGCTCGGTGCCAACAGCAGGTCGGCCTTGCGCAGGGTGGCGGCCAATGCCTGCTGGCGGTAGGCGTTCAGGGGCGCGTCGTCGACACAGGCGGCGCACACTTCGGTGCGAATGCGCGTTTGCCCGCAGTACTGGCCGTGGCCGTTGATCATGAACTGGCGCCCGCAGATCCACCACGCATCATGCAAGGTCACCACGAAGGGTATGCCCGCCCGCGCGCAGCTGTCGGCCAGCAGCGCTCCCAGCCCCTGGATCGAATGCAGGTGCACAAGGTCCGGGGCGACGCGCTCGAGCACGGCGTCGAACAGCGGCAGGGTTGCACGGTTTTCGAAGTCCTCGAGGGCCGAACGCTGCTCTGGCAGGCCGATGCCGAGCACCGCGGCCTGCTGCGCCTGGTACCTGAACAGGCTGTAGGGGGCCGTATCGGTCGGCGGTAACGATGTGAACACGAATTGCTGCCAGGGCGACGTGGCCGCCAGCAGCCGCGCCATCTGCTCGGCGACAACCGTGGCGCCACCGAAACTGCGGGGGGCGAAGAAAATGTTCGCCGACAGCAACCTGCGTGGGCGAACGCTGGCAGGTGCCGGGAAAACCTGGCCCAACTGCTGGCTGCACTCGACCACCGTGACTTGCCGGGCCCCCGCTTCTTGCATCGCCGCCGCCAGTACCGCGCTTGAGGCGATCGCGCAATCGCACGCCAACAGTGCCTGGCGGTGCAGCGCCACGGCCGCCATCAGCTTGCCCACGTCTGCGTCGCTCAAACCGTCCAGGTCGTTGCCCTGGCGATACGCCTGCGGGTCGAAGATCAGCGCGTCGGCATCCCAGCACGAGGTGACCTTGAGCCGCCTGGCCTCCTCGACCAGCGTCGCCAACTGCGGGCAATAGGGCAGCCGGTGCAAGATGACTGCGGCACAGGTTTGCAGGGCATTCAGGCACGCTTGTGGGTTGCGCCAATCCACAAGCGTGCAGGTGTAGCCAAACTCGACCAGCATTTGCCGCAGTTGCACAGGGCGGCCCTTGAGCGCCTGTGCCGGTTCAGTCTCGCTGATCAACAGAATGTGCCCGGGGAACAGCGTGGCGGCCGCCACGCCCGGGGCGTCCAGCGGCAGTTCGTGACGCTGCTCGGTGGGCGGCTTCCAAAGCAGCGCCGGGCCATGGCGCAGCAACTCCCGCCAAGCCTTTCTCAGGGTCGGGTACAGCCCGGCCTTGCGTATATACGCCACAAAACGCTGATCCGCCCGGGGCTCACGCAGGGCCTGGCGGAACAACACCGCAGCTCTGGCCAGCGATGATTGCGGTGCTGTCGGCGCAGTGGCCTCCTGCAGCGCCAGGGCGTAGCCCAGCCGTTGCCGATGTGCCTGCAACCGGCACTGGCCAGCACTGGCCGGCAGCACCGCTTCGAGTTGCGCGAACAACGCCTCGAGCAAGGCCTGGCGCCTGCGGTACATGGCCCGTTTCTTCGGTGCGATGTCCTCGGCCGCACGTTGCGCCGCCGCCAGCGGGAGGCTGAAGAAGTCTTCGCGCTCGCTGGGCTCTGCGCCATGCTCCAGCCAGATGGCGTCGTAGTTGGCGGCCAGGTCCTGGGACTTTTCGGCGCCAAAGTAAGGGTGCCGATGATGCCGATAGGCGTCGCCCACCGCATACAAGCGTTCAGCCCCCATCGCCCGGGCCATGCACTTGAGCGCCTCGAGCAGCAGGCTGCGCGGGCGCAGGCCTTCGAAGTCCTTGGTCAGGTCACGGTAGATGGCCAGCGAGCGCTCGCTGTCGATCCCCTTGTGAATCCCCTGTACCGCGCCGATGAACAGGTACAAGCCGGCCGCAGTGCGCTGCAGGGTGAAGGCCAGAGACGCCACACGCAGGTCGCCCTGGAACAGGTTCAGCACCAGCTCGCCTTCGCGCTTGAACCAGATCGGCCGGTCCAGCACCAGGGTGCAGCCGGGGGAACTGGCGGACAGGTCGCACAGCGTACGCTGCTCGTCGCGGCCCAGCAGCAACAGGCTCGGGAACTGCGCTGTCACCACCTGGTAATGCGAAGCCACGGCGTCGAGGCGTTCACGCACCGACCAGCATTTGCTGATATAGGGCCACTGCACCATGCCGATGCAATCGACACCGAGCTTGTCGAAGCCGTCCTTGCCCAGCACGGCTTCCATCTGCCGCAGGAACGGTTTGAGGTCCGCCCACTGGGTGCAGATCAGCACCAGCAACTTGAACTTGTTGTTCAACGCCCGCAATGAATAGCCGGGTTGCAGAGTGAGCACACTCTTGAGTAACGATCTGAACGCCATGGGCCTCTCACTTGTACTCGATCAACACCGTCTTGCCGGCAGTGAACCTGTTCAACAGAAACCGCACCTGCCCGACCATCTCCGGGAATTTCCCCAGTACCAGAAACCCTGCCTGCAGCCAGTTCTCGCGTACCGAACGGCCACCACGGCGCGCCAGGCGCATAGCCTGCAGCGGGTAGACCAGCAACAGCAGCAGCCCCCAGCCGCCCAGCAATGCACACGCGACCACGATCACCAGCGGTATGCCCAGCCCCCACAGCCAGGCACGATGCGACTCACGGCGCCAATGCCGCTCTGGAGGCGCGCCATGCAGGAAAGCGCCTTCGGCGAAGGCGTAGCCTGCGCGCAGGCTGCGCCGCCACCACTGGCTGAAACGGGTCATGGCGGCATCATGCAGGGTCATTTCCTCGGGCAGGCGCCAGATCTTCCAGCCGCGGCCACGCAGGCGCACACACAACTCAGGCTCTTCGCCGGCGATCAGCCCCGCGCGAAAGCCGCCAACGGCCCTGAACGCATCGGCCCGCATCAACGCATCACCCCCACAAGCCCGGGCTTCGCCCACCGGGGTGTCCCATTCCAGATCGCACAGCAGGTTGTAGACCGAATGCTGCGGGTAGCGCTCGCGGCGCCGTCCACACACCACCGCCACCTCCGCCCGCGCATCGAGAAAGGCGCACGCCTGCTGCAACCAGCCGGCCACGACTTCGCAATCGCCATCGACGAACTGCACATAGCGCAGTGTCGGCAACAAAGATTGCAGGCAGGCGAAGCCTTCGTTACGAGCACGTGCGGCGGTAAAGGGCCGGGTCATGTCCAGCGCCAGCACCTCGACACCCAGGCCCCGGGCCAGGGCTGGCGAGCCATCGGTCGAGCCCGAATCGACATAGACCACCCGCTCTGCGCAACCGCCCAGCGACGCCAGGCAGCGCTGCAGGCGCTGGCCTTCGTTGCGGCCGATCACCACTACGCCAATCCCTGTCAGCATGTCTCCCTCCCGCTGGCGTTGGTCAGTGCCGCCTGCCTCATGAGCACGGCACGGCCTCGGCCGGCTTGCGCGCCTTGACGGTCGCCGGCACACCCACCGCCAGGCAGTTGTCCGGCACGTCAACCAGCACCACGGCGTTGGAGCCGATGACCACGTTGTTGCCAATGCGGATGTTGCCCAGCACCTTGGCACCGGCGCCGATATCGACGTTGTTGCCGAACACCGGGGCGGTCGGTTCGCTGACGTTCTTCAGCCCCACCACCACACCATTGCGGATCCGGCAATCGTCGCCAAAACGCGCATAGCCGCTGATGACGATGCCGCCAAAGTGGTCGATGACGAAGTTGCGGCCAATCTGCACCTCGCAGGGCAACTCGATGCCGGTCAGTATCTGCACCCACTTGAACAGTACCTTGTAGACCAGCGACAGCGGTTTGCGCAGCAAGGCCGGGCGCACCCCGTAGCGCCAGCGGCCGAAGCGGTACACCAGCAACACCCAGAAGCCCTGGGCCCCCCAGTCACCGCCGTGGGCCCGCAAATCGGCACGAATATTCTCGAACATGGCATCACCTACCGTGTGGGTTGGCTGGCAAAACGGGTGTCGAACAGCAACGCCCAGGTGGCCCGGCAATGCCGCCAGCAGGCGCTGATGGCCGCCCGCCCCCGTCCTTTGAGCAAGGCCTTAAGCGCCAGCACCAGGTCGCCAAGGGTCACCAGCAGCATGTGCAGGATCAAACCCGGGACCCCATGGTGCTTGCGGAAATACAGCAGTTCGCTTTCGATCTGGTAGGCCGATATCTGCCGGCTGGCCGCCTCAAGCTCAGCGACCGACTTGGAGCTTTCGCCGCCGATATGCACCACCGTGGTGTGCGGATAGAACACCACCTTCCAGCCGGCCTGCTTGACCCGCTTGCAGTGGTCGACCTCCTCGTAATAAAGGAAGTAGCGCGGGTCGAACAGGCCCACCTGGTCGAGCACCTCGCGCCGTACCAGGTAGAAACAGCCAGGCAACCAATCGCACTCGCGCACCGAGCCATGGTCCCAGTTCATCTCATCGACCATTTTCAGCCCCGGAAAGAAGCGCCCGAGGCCCGTGCGTGCCACGAACACGTTCAAGGGCGTCGGGAAGTAGCGACAACTAGGTTGCAGGTCGCCGTCGCGCCCCTCCAGTCGCACGCCCAGCACCCCGCATTCAGGGTGTGCGTCCATGTATTCGAGGGTCTTGTCCAGGGTATCCCTGGCGACGAAGGCGTCGGTATTGAGCAGCAGCGCGTACTTACCGTTCAGGTGCGCCAGCAACTGGTTGTTGGCCCGACCGAAACCGACGTTCTTCTGGTTGCTCACCAGCACAGCCTCGGGGCAGACCTTGGCCAGGCGCTCGACCGAATCGTCGACCGAGGCGTTGTCCACCACCAGGTAGCTCGCCAGCTTGTCGCCGTCGGCCTGGCGCAGGGCATCGAACATCGGCTGCAACAAGCCGGCGGTGTTGAAGTTGACGACCATCACATCGACAGGTTTGCTAGCCATTGCTGCCATCCCCGAAGAAATACTGGCCTCTGGCCGCGGCCAGCGTCGGCTCCAATGCCGGGTCATAAGCCCCCTGGCGTTGCTTGACCAGGTCTATCCAGGGGTAGGCGGCGCAGCGCTCCTCGACACGCTGGATCAGCGCCTCGGTGGTGCAGATGAACTTCGCCGGGTTGCCTCCGACCACAGTACCGGGCGGCACATCCTTGGTGACCACGGCACCGGCGGCAACCACCGAGTCCGGCCCTATGGTCACCCGCGGCATGACGATCGCGCCATGGCCGATGAAACAGTTGTCGCGGATGTCGATGAAGCCCACCGAATCGAGTTGCTTGCCATAACAGATCTCGATCAGCGCAACCACGCCGTCGTGCCCGATCAGCGTGCAGTCCGAGAGCCCGACATTGCTGCCAAGGCGCACCAGCCGCGGGTCGGTGACATTGCACCCCGGGTTGATATGGACATTGCTGCCCACGGAGTAGAACTTGCCCCAACGGGTCAGGTAAGCGCCCCAGTCACGGGCATTCGGGTTGCAGAACTTCTTGTAGGTCGCGCCGCCGCGTCCGGTCGAGTTGGCGTAGTTGGCCATGGCCTTGCGTATCCATCCATACATGCTGCTAGCCTCGCAAATGAAGCAATCCTGGACTGTCCCTGAGGCGATCACGGTCTCGTTCTTGTTGATGCTGACCGCCCCGCACTCACTCCCTTGCCCGCCCTACTGTCGCCATGACACCGCGCGATACGCTCAGGCGGGCGCGCCACGTGTCGATTTCAACCTGCCATCTAGGTGATCCGCCAGCCGCAGGGCGAACTGCAACAGCGGCATGGTGGGGTTGGAGGCGCCGCCGGTGGCGAAGATGCTGCTGCCGGCGACATACAGATTGTCGGTGCCGAATACCTTGCAGTCGCGGTCGACGACACCGAACTGGGCCGAAGCGGCCATGCGCGTGGTGCCCATGTGGTGCGCGTGGGGCTCCATCTTCAGCGGTATCGCGGCGTCGTAGACGTATTCGTTCAGTCTGACGAAGCCAAGGCCCGTCTCGACGAACTGTTTGGCCAGCTCGCTGCCGATGCACTGGATGGTGTGACGATCGTTGGGGGTCAGTGCCCAATTGACGTTGGCCTTGTACACGCCCAGTTCGTCCTTTTCATCGAGCAGCGAAAGGCGGCTTTGCGCATTGGGGTACTGTTCGATCATGGTGCTGAGCACCCCTTCGCCCGGGCAGCTGAAATTGGCGATGAAATCGAATTTGTGGGCCAGGTCCATTTCGCACAACAGGTTCTCCAGGAAGTGCTTGACCTCGGCGGTGCGGCCGAAGGTGCGCACTTCATCGAGTACCGTGGCGGAAACATTGCCCTTGCCGGCCTTGTACTCGCTGACGAAGGCATCGGTGGTGTAGTACTGGCGCGGTTCGCCATCCTGGCCATCCTCGAGGATGAAGGTGCCCATCTCGACATTGAGGTGCTCCATCAGGCAGCGCCCCACCAGCCCATCGTGGGTGACCACGCCGGCCTTGCGCAGGGTTGCGCTGTTGAGCAATTGCCGGGCGTTCTCCAGTGCCCCTGTGGCCAGGATGTAGTGCTTGGCCACGAGCCGCTGGCGTTGCAGGTCATAGTCGGACACCACCGCTGCCGCCAGGCGCCCCGTGGCCTGGTCGAATTCGAGGTCGACGCAGTTGCAGTTGATGAAAACGTCCAGCCCTGGGGTGTCGTTGAGCGCCGAGGCGTATTTTTGCGCAAAGCGCGTCGGCGGGCTGAGCAGGAACTGGTCCGGTTCGAAGTCCCCCCCCTTGAGCCCTGCGTTTTCTGCCTGGAATTGCGCGCCTGGCGGCAGGTCGACGATTTCCATGGCCGCTGCCAGGTAAGGCTCGACCTCGGCATAGGCGATAGGCCACCCAGGCAGCTCACTCTGGGGCGCGACCGCGAAGTCGGACGGCGTGAAAGGCCGGCAACGGCCTGCCCAATGATTGGAGGTGCCACCCAGGTAGCGCAGACGGGTTTCCTGGGGATACATTTCGAGGCCGGTCGAGGTGCACTTGTACAGGGCCTGCGAACGCGGCGAATACTCGTGCCCGCCGCCTTCTGCCAGCACCACCTTCCAGCCAGCTTGCGCCAGGCGCAGCGCCAGCGTGATGCCTGCAGGCCCGGCGCCAATGATGCAGACGTCATAATCCTCGCGCAGGGTCTTCTGCGCCTGGTAATCGCGGATCATGCCTGCCCGTCCCGAAAATAGTGCGAAGGCAGGACCCAGCCGTTGATGACCACGAATCCACCCGGGGCGGTGCTGCCGGCAGGCTCACCTGATGAGGTGACAGGCGCTTCGGCCATCACCTTGCCGAACACCGCCGCGCCGATACCCAGCACGGCACAGTTACGCAGGAACACCCTGCGCCCCGACAGCTGTGTACAAAACAGAAGCTTGCCCATGATCCCCAGCCCCCACCATTGTTGTGCCAACACCAGGTAAACCGCTGTCGCCGACGCCTGGGCACCGCGCGTTGTTGCAAGGGGTTCAAAGCCAGTTGAAGAAACGCGTTGCCAACTCACCGAACAGCGCACCCACGGCGATCATCGGTAGCACCATGAGCTCGCGCCAGATACTGAAGATACCGAGCTTGCGGTTGACATACACAATCAGTACCAAGGTCGGGAACGTGTGCAGGGCAACCCCCCAGATAGCCCATTGCACGCCACCGATGGCCAGTAACAACGGCAACCCCAGCCACAGCGCGACAAGGCGGATGATGTTGTCCATGGCCTGGTACTTGGTCAGCCCCTGGGCGATCCAGATCTGATGCGCCAGGGTGTAGCGCAGCGTGAAGAACGACCACGACAGAATGCTGAGCATAGTGCCTGCGGCGGCATAGCGCTCGTCGTACATCCAGCCGATCAGCAGTGGGCTGGCGGTGATGAAGACACCGCAGGTGAACAGCATGGCCAGGTCCACCAGCAACCTGAAACGGTAATACAGCGCCTTGAGCCGCGCATGGTCACCTTCCCTGGCGGCCTCGCTGAACGCCGGCAGCGCCACCGTGCCGACCAGTTTCAACAGGCCGGTCTGCAGCGAGCCCAAGATCAGCACGGCGATCGAATACACCCCCAGCTCGGCGGCGCTCATGCTGGCGCCGAACCACATACGGTCGCCGTACATGGCCAGCACGCCAACGACCGAGGACAACAGGATCCAGCGACCGAACGACACCAGCTCATTCAGCGCGCCGCGGTCCCATTGCAGGCGGTTTTTCGGGCCCTGGAACACCAGGTGGCCCAGCACCGTGCCGGTCAGGGCGCCCGCCAGGCCGGCAATCACCAGCGACCAGATGGAGCGGGTGAAGTAGCCGATCACCAGCATGACGATCAGCCCGACGATCTGCGATGCCAGCTCAACCAGCACCACGCGCTTCTGCTGGAAAGTGCGCACCGCCACATCTATGTTGGTTGATTGAAAACCGTAGATGATCGCCGAAACGCCGGTCACCGCCAGTACGATTGGCAGCTCGGGCGCCGCGTAGGTGGAGTCTGCTGGCCACAGGTTGCCCAACTGGGCGAACCAGGCAGCCAGGGCCAGCAGCAAGGTCAGCGCGAAGAGCACGAAACCACGGACGATCTGCACGCTCCAGGCCGTATTGAGAAACAGCGGGTCGTCGCCACGGTGGCTCTGGATGATGTTCTGCCGCAGGCCGACATCGGAAAGCAGGTGCAGCAGTACCGAAACGGTGGTGGCGATGACCATCACCCCGAACATTTCCGGTAACAGCAAACGGGCCATGATCAGGTTGCCGCCCAGGCGCATCACCTGCGAGGCGACCAACGACACCAGGTTCCAGGCCCCGGCCCCCAATGCACGCTTGCGAAGACTCACCGATGCTGACACATCAATAGACGGCATGGCTTCAATCCCTGACTGGATGTCTAAGAAGTCACTATAGTTTCAATTAGCCATGATGCTAGCTGTCCTCCACCAGCGGATAGGTGCCGTAGCCAATGCCTGAACATTTTCGTGCGCTGATCGTCATTCTGTTCCTCGCCACCGTGGTGTTCGTGCTCGCGCGCGGCCCCGCCAGCGACCTGATCCCCGAGCGCGATTTCAAGCGGCGGCGCAACCTGTGGTTCGCCCTGACGCTGCTGGCCTTCGTCTCGTACAGCTTCTGGGTATACGCCGCGGCGGCGGCGGTCATCATGTACCTGGCGGGACGGCGCGAGCGCAACATCATGGCGCTGTTCTTCATGCTGCTGTTCGTGATGCCCCCGGCCACGGTACCGATACCCGGCTTCGGGGTGATCAACTACCTGTTCGACCTGAACCACGTCCGCCTGCTGTCCCTGTGCGTGCTGCTGCCTGCGGCCCTGTCCTTGCGCAGGCAAGCCGACACGCCCGGTTTCGGGCGCCTCTGGCCAGACCGCCTGCTGGCTGCCAGCATCGTCCTGATCGGCGCGCTGTACCTGCGCGAAACCACCGTCACCGATACTCTGCGCCAGGCCTTGTACCTGTACATCGACGTGTTCCTGCCCTATTACGTGGCCAGCCGTGCCCTGCGCCAGGTCAGCGATTTCAAGGACGCCTTGCTGGCCTTCGTGCTGGCCGGCTTCGTCCTGGCGCTGATCGGCGTGGCCGAATTCGTCCGCCACTGGCTGTTGTACAACGCCCTGCTGGAGGCCATGGGCGTGCAATGGAGCATGGCCAGCTACCTGAGCCGCGGCGGCTCGCTGCGTGCCAGCGTCACCACCGGCCAGGCGATCGCCCTGGGTTATGTGATCAGTGTGGCGATCGGCCTGTTCCTGTTCGTCCAGGGATATGTGCGCAGCACCCTGCAACGTGCCATGGGGGCGCTGTTGCTGGCGGCCGGGCTGGTTGCACCGCTGTCACGCGGCCCGTGGATCGGCGTGGCGATCATCGTTGCCGTGTTCATCGCCACCGGCAAAGGCGCAGTCAAGCGCCTCACCCTGCTGGCCCTCGCCGGCGTGCTGGCCATTCCTCTGCTGACCGTAATGCCGGGGGGCGAGAAGGTCCTCGACATGCTGCCGTTCATTGGCAACCTGGAAAAAGAGAACATCACCTACCGCGAGCGCCTGCTCGACAACTCGTGGATCGTCATCCAGCGCAACCTGCTATTCGGCTCGTTCGATTTTCGCGACACCCCGGAAATGCAATCGATGATCCAGGGCGACGGCATCATCGACATCGTCAACACCTACCTCAACCTTGCGCTCAGGGTTGGCCTGGTGGGGCTGGGACTGTTCGTGGCGTTCTTCGCCTGCGTGCTGCGGGGGGTTCGCAAAGCCATGCTGGCATTCCCGGACAAGGATGACGAACAGCGCCAGCTCGGGCGGGCGCTGCTGGCTACCCTGGTGGGCATCCTGGTGATCATCTTTACCGTCAGCAGCATCACGGTGATCCCCGTGGTGTACTGGTCCGTTGCCGGCATGGGGGTGGCCTACATCCAGATGGTCCGCAGGCTCCGCGCCACCCAGTCCGCCGGCATCCCTCAGCGCGGCCTCCAACTCAGGTAAAACGACAATGAAGTCATCTGCACTGCGCCCGTTGCTGCGGGCCTCGCTCCTGGCTGGCCTGACGATGCTGCCGCTGGTGGCATACGCTGAGGCCTGGACGGTCAAGGTGGAGGAACAGAACGGCTTGCCGACCGTGACCCGCGGTGGCGGGCCGGCGATGATTGCCAAGTTCGACTTCTGGGGCGCTGAATGGGACTGGACTGGCTTTTATGCCGCACTAAAGGTCAACGCTCCCTATCGCTACACCCTGGAGGGCAGGAACAAGGACCTGGACTTCGACCTCAAGGCGGACATCGGCAAGCCCGGCGAACGCACCCTGGCCTGGAACTTCGACCTCAATGCCCATAGCCGCAAAGCCAAGGTAGAGGGCGGTGGCGTGGTCTTTCAGTTCGACCCGGCACTGGTCGCCGGTGAGATGGGCGCTCCGCAACTGTTGCCCGGCAATCGCGGATGGTCATGGGGCAATGATGCGCAAGGGCGCCGGCTTCAGATGAGCTTCGAGCCGGCGTTGGCCAGGGTGTACTTCGAACGAGGCAACCCCAGCGAAATCCGGGCGTTCTTCTACAGTGGCGCGATAGAGCCCGGCCGCCAGCAGGTCAAGGCGCAGTTGCAGGTGAGCGGCGACATCGCCATTGCCCCGACGCCCACCGAGCGCTTCGGCCTGGCCGACCCGGCCAGCTGGCCCGACGATCAGCTCGACTGGCGTACGTCACCGGTCGACCTGTCGTTCCTCAACGCGCAGGAAATACCGGCGGGCAAGCGCGGCTTCGTCAAAGCGGTGGGCGAGCAGCTGCAGTTCGCCGATGGCACGCCGGCACGCTTCTGGGGCACCAACCTCACGGCCTACGCCCTGTTCGGCACCCCGGACGAGGAGATCAAGGTGCAGGCCAGGCGCCTCTCGGCATTGGGCTTCAACCTGGTGCGCCTGCATCATCACGACTCGCCCTGGGTCAGCCCGAATATCTTCGGCGACATGACCCGCCTGGCGAACACCCAGCAGCTCAGTGAGGAGTCGCTGCGCAAGCTCGACCTGTGGATCAAATGCCTGAAAGACGAAGGGATCTATGTGTGGCTGGACCTGCATGTGGAGCGCCCGCTCACCGCAGGTGATGGCATCGATAACTTCGATGAGCTGCCCAAGGCACACGGCGCCGCAGGGCTCAAAGGCTACGCCTATGTCAACACCAGCCTGCAGCGGGCGATGAAACGTTTCGCCGAGCAGTACCTGACCCATCTCAATCCGTATACCGGCCTGGCCTACAAGGAAGACCCGGCCGTTGCTGCGGTGCTGATTACCAACGAGAACGACATCACCCAGCACTTCGGCAATGCCCTGTTGAAAGACAAGAACGTGCCCGAGCACTACAAATGGTTCAAAGCCAAGGCCGAGGGCTTCGCCAAACGCCAACACTTGAATGTCGACGAGATCCAGATGACTTGGCTGCATGGCCCATCCAAGCTGTTCCTCAACGACCTGGAGCACCGCTTTGACGTCGACATGATCCAGCACCTGCGCGGGCTTGGTGTAAAGGTGCCGATCGTCACCACCAGCACCTGGGGTGGCAATGGCCTGAGCGCGCTGCCGGCACTGACCACGGGCGATGTGATCGACGCTCACAGCTATGGCGGCGGCGGGCAGCTGGAGCGCAACCCACTGACCAGCGACGGCCTGGTCGACTGGCTCGCAGCGGCCCAGGTGGTCGGCAAGCCGATGACGGTTACCGAGTGGAACGCCGAGCCGTTTCCCACCCCCGACCGCCACTCATTGCCGCTGTACATCGCCGGTACCGCCAGCCACCAAGGCTGGGACGGGCTGATGCAGTACGCCTACAGCCAGCAGAAGTTCATTGAAGGTTGGCGCACGGCTGACAACTGGCACGCCTACAACGACCCGGCGATGCTCGCCACCCTCCCCGCCGCCGCCCTGCTCTACCGCCGCGGCGATGTGCGCAAGGCCACCACGCGCTATGTGTTTGCGCCTACGCCCGAGACCCTCTACAACCGTGCCATCACACCAAACAGCTCGGCCCTGCTGCGCACGGCCTGGGGCCAGGGCCGGCTGCAGATCGCCATGCCAGCCACACCACAACTGCCGTGGTTGCAGGCCAGCACCCTCCCGGACGGTGCCAAGGTGCTGCTCGACCCTGACCAGCCGCTGTTGGGGGCCAACGCCAGCGAATCCGTCAGCGACACCGGCGAGCTCAAGCGTAACTGGCAGCAAGGCCTGTACACCATCGACACTGCGCTGACCCAGGTGGCCACTGGCTGGCTGGGTGGCCAGTCGATCCAGCTGAGCGACATCCAGGTGCAGTTGCAGACCCCCTACGCCAGCGTCGCGGTGCAAAGCCTCGATGCCAAGCCATTCGGCCAGTCGCGAGCGCTGCTGATCTCACTGGGCACCCGCGCCGTACCCCGCGAAGATGACAAGACACCCTTCCATGTCGAGCCCCTGAGCGGCACGTTGAGCATCAAGGCCTCGCCCGGTTTGAAACTGTTCACCCGCAACGCCGCAGGGCAGGAAACCCAGCTCCCGGCACGCTACGAGAATGGGCGGTACACCATAGCGTTCGATGGCCAACGCATGTCCAATTGGCTGTTCCTCAAATAGCCATCTAGAGTCTGCAAAGGCCTGTTGCGGCAATCGGCGAGCCCGGTTGCCGTCAAAGGACGTCCACACGGGCAGCAGCTTCCAGGAGGTTTGCATGAAGTTCTTGGTGGTCGGTGGTGCAGGCTACATCGGTTCGCACATGGTCAAGCATTTGCTGACGGCGGGGCATGACGTGGTGGTGGCTGACATCGCACCCACCCGCCCCGAGATCAAATGGGTGGAGCTCGACATTGCCGACGCGCCTGCGCTGGACGCACTGTTCGCCGAATACACCTTCGATGCGGTGTTCCATTTCGCCTCGTTCATCCAGGTGGGCGAGTCGGTCATCGAGCCTGGCAAGTACTATCAGAACAATGTGACGGCAACCCTGGTGCTGCTGCAGGCTATGGTTCGCGCCGGGGTAAGGAGGCTGATCTTCTCTTCCACCGCCGCCGTCTATGGCAACCCGCAGTATGTCCCGATCGACGAACAGCACCCCAAGGCGCCGATCAACCCCTACGGCTGCAGCAAATGGATGGTGGAGCAGGTCCTGCAGGACTTCGACCGCGCCTACGGATTGCGCTCGGTGTGCCTGCGTTACTTCAATGCCGCCGGGGCGGACCCCGAGGGTGAATGTGGCGAGCGCCACGAGCCGGAAACCCATCTGATCCCACTGATCCTGCAAGCGGCCTCGGGACGGCGCCCTGCCATCACCGTGTTCGGTCGCGACTACGACACCCCGGACGGCACCTGCATTCGTGACTATATCCACGTATCCGACCTGGCATCGGCCCATGCACTGGCGGTGGACTACCTGCTTGCCGGGGGTACCAGCACGGTGCTCAACCTGGGCAACGGCCAGGGGTTTTCCGTGCAGCAGGTAATCGACACCGTGCGCGATGTGACGGGCCGCGAGGTCTGCGTCGAGGACGCGCCACGCCGCGCTGGCGACCCTCCTCGCCTGGTGGCGGACGCCGCCAGGGCCAGGCAGCTGCTCGGCTGGCAACCGGCCTATACCTCGCTTGACGCGATCGTGCGTCACGCCTGGAACTGGGAAAAAAAATACCCCTGGGCTTGATCCCAGGGGTACGGGTCCCAACCCCATTCAGTAATAGTCTCGGGTCTCAGGCTCAGCCTTGTTCAACACGGCGCCGATCATGTTGGCGGTGGCCAGGTGGTACAGGCAGTCTTCGATATCCTTCTTGCTGTTCACCCCGTTGGCAACCACCAGCAGCACACAATCGATCTTGGGCAGTACGGTGATTGCGTCATCAGAGCTGAGCAAAGGCGGCAGGTCGAAGATGCAGATGCGCGACTCGTAACGATCGCGCAGGTCGTTGATCAGGTTGCCCACCTTGGCCGAGGACAGCATCTCGGTGGACATCGGGATCGGCTCCCGGGTCGGCAGCACCACGAAACGTGGCAGCGTCGGGTTGACCAGCACCTCTTCAAGCCCCGCCTTGTCGGCCAGCAGGTCATTGAGCGCCCGGTCCATCGGCAGGCCAAGGGTGGGGCCGACCCGTGGCCGACGCAGGTCGAAATCCACCAGCAACGCAGTCTTGTTGGTGTGATGGGCAATGCTCATGGCCAGGTTGATCGCCAGCACCGTCTTGCCCGCGGCAGGCGTCGGCGAGGTGATCGCCAGGGTGCGCCAGCCGTTCTCTTCCATGGTCTGCAGCACCTGGGTGCGCAACAGGTCGAACGCCCAGTTCATGTTCGAGTTCTTGTTGTAGGCCACGATCCGGTGGCGCTCAAGGTGCTCCGCGCGCAGCGGCACCACCTTGGTTTGCACGTAGTCGAAGGGGCCAAGCACGTCGGTTCGCTGAACCAGCGGTGCGGGCAGTTTTTCGGTAGGGGAAACCTGATGAAGGCCCTTGCCGATTGCTGGCGTATTCCTGTCCATTGCTGCGCTCCCTAGCCAAACCGCGCCATAGTTTTAAACAGTAGTAGATCCAGCGGCATGTAGAACAGGTGCACGAGCAGCAACAGCACAAGCACCATCACCAACGCGCCAATGATCGCCCACACTCGCCATTTCTTGCGTCGCGCCTGTTCGGCCTGGGTGGAGATGAACGGAACGGCAACCAGCACGCGCCGGCCAAGCACGCTCTCCAGAGCGCCGACACCCCGCACTCGCTGATTGAGCAACTCAAGCAGCATCACCAGCGCCCCGCCACCGGCGGGTGCCAGCACCAGGCCCAGTGCGACGATTTTCTTGCGATTGGGCTTTACCGGTTTCTCCGGCATCAGCGGCGGCTCCAGCAACACGAAGCGCTCAGCCTTGTTTTCCTGTTCCAGGCTTTCGGTGATCTTCGCCCCCATTTCCTTGGCGCGGATCTCTTCATACTTCTTACGCGCGTTGTCATGGTCACGCATCAGGGTGACCAGGCCGCGTTCCACCTGTGGGGCCTGAAGGATTTCCGCTTCGTAACCTTCGATCTTGCTGCTCAGCTGGCGCTTCTGTTCGGCAAGCGAGGCGATGCGGTCCTGGGCCGCCACCAGCTTGGCCCGGGCCCGGGCTACGTCGAGGCTGACGCCCGAGGCGGTGTTGGCTTTGCTGCCGCTGGCCTGCAGCGCATCGATCTTACGCTTGACCGCCAGCACATCCGGGTGCGCCGGGGTATAGCGGGTCAGCAGCCGGGCGTACTCCGCCTTGAGGCTGGGCAGGTCTTGCATCTGGTCGGATGCACCCGAACGTGCGCCATCGGTCTTGGTCGCAACGCCCGCATTGGCCGCCGACAGCTCCAGCTCCATGTAGCGAAGCTCCTCCTGGGCACTCTTGTAGTCGCGATCGACTTCTCGGAACTCGAGCTCCGAACGCGACAGCATGCTCATGCGCAACGCCTGGTTCTCGGGCAAGGCATTGGCATTGGCCTGCTTGAAATCCGCCAGCTGGTTTTCCAGGGTGGCCAGTTCGGCGCCGAGCTTGTTGGCTTCCTGGGTGAGGAACTCGGTGGTTTCGCTGGCCCGCTCGGTGCGTTGCTTCATGTTCTCGTTGAGGAACAAGGTGACCAGCTCGGTGGCAACCTCCTTGGCCACTTCCGGGCGCTTGTGCTCGAACGAGACGTTGAACGCCACCGTGGTCTCGCCGCGCCCCTTGACGAAGGTGCTGAGCGTGGTGACGAGGATCGCGTTGCGCATCTGGTCGATCTTGTCCGACTCGCTGAGCTGACGGCCCTTGTCGTTGAACAAGCCGTACTTGTCCATGATCTGCAGCAGGTTCTCGCGGGTCATCACGCGCTGGCGGATGACTTCGATGCGCTCATCGGCAAAGCTGTTGTTGTTCGCCGAAACCAACTCGGGGGAAATCTGTTGCGACTCCACCAGGATGGTGCCGGTCGACTGAAAGGTGGGCGGCACCGTCAGGGCCACCCCGACCGTCACCGCGAGGATGACGATCATGCTCAACCCCAGCAGCAGGGCCCGGTCCTTGATGATGGCGAGGTAATCTTTGACGGACATCTCGTATTCAGTCTTCATGGCGGGCCCACGCTGAAAGTCAAAGGTCTGGGAGTCTGTAGGTCAGGGTCAATCCGATGATCGTAGCTACTGCATCCGGCACTTTGTCCTGCTGACGTTCCTTGTACATCATCGACAGGCGCAGGTCCCAGAACGGCGAGAACTCGTGGCTGGCCCAGGCGCTGTAGGTCTGCAAGGTGTTCGGCGTCTGGCCCTTGCTGTCCTGCCAGGACGCTTCCAGGCCCACGCGGTTGGTTTCGCTCACGGCGTAACTCCACAGCCCGCGCACCATGTCGAGCTCGGCGAAGCCGCCTTCGGCGCTGGCGACGGTGCTGCGTTCGGCGCTGAAGCTGGCATTGGCACGCTCGCCGCTGTAGTCGAGCAACACCCCGCCCTCGCCACGACGCCCGCCCCCGGAGCCGGAAACCTGGTTGACGCCGGCGTGCACGGTACCTACGAGCTGGTCGGTCAGTTGATACTTGACGCCAACCGTCGGGGTATAGCTGTTGGTGGCCCGCGCCGTGTCGGTCTGCTCGGGCTCGTAGCGGCGCACCAGCAGGCCGGTGAACACGTCGGTGCGAGCGTTCCAGGCGTATGTCAGGGTAGTGGCGTTGGCATACTCGTCGTAGCCCGTCAGCGTGGTGATGTCGTAACGGGCGTGGGAGTAGGTGGTCTGGTTGTCCAGGGTGGTGCGTTCGGTAAGGGCGTGGGTCCAGTTGCCCGTCAGCAGGGTCATCTTCTGGGTGCCGTCGGTGGTCACCACGCCGGTGTCCAGCACGCTGCCGGACAACGTCGAGCTTTCGACATACTGCGCCTTGAGCCCGAAGCGCCCCTTGTCGGTGTCGCGCTGCCAGCCAAGGCTGACATCAGGGTCTTCGCGGTTGCCCATCACGTTGGTGTCGGACGAGCGCAGCACATGCACGCCGAGCCCCAGGTTCACCTGGTCGCGGCCGTAGGTGCCGACAAGGTTGTAGGTGGGCTCGATGAGTGTGCGCATAACACCCTTCTCGTCAGACGTCAGCAACAGCGGGTTGCTGTCGTACTCGACGGTCGTGGGAACCACGACCGAAGACTGCCAGTTGGCGGCCTGTACCAGGCCGGAAAACGGCATCATCATGATTGCCGTTGCAACGCTTGTTGTTCGAATAATTGGCACTATGCGGTCTTAATATTGAGTCAGACAGATCAGGGAACGACCAGTGTGTCGCCCGCCTGGAGTTGGAAGTTGGTGGACAGGTCACGCCCGGAAACCAGGTCCTTGTAACGCACCGGCATGACTTTTTGTCCACGGATGACCTTGATGGCGCTTTCGTCGGCGAACTTGTCCAGGCCGCCCGACATGCTCAAGGCCTGCAGCACGGCGGTAGGGCCTGCCATGGGCACCGGCCCGGGTTTGATTACCTTGCCCTGCACATAGACGAGGTTGCCGGCGGTGCCGATCACCACGACGCTGACATTGGGCTCGGCGATGTAGGCCTTCAACCCGGCGCTGATTTTTTGAGCGGCAGCGGTCGGGTCGAGCCCGGCCACATCGACGCGTCCAGCCAAAGGAAAGGTGATGCTGCCGTCAGGCAGGACAGTGGTTTCCTGACGCAGGGTATCTTCCTGCCAGACCGAAATCATCACCCGGTCGCCAGGGCTGAGCAGATAGGGGGTAGCGGATGGGTCAGCACGGCCGGCACCAGACCACAGCATCAGCACGCACAGCACAGCAGACATTAGACGTACCATGGGGTCCCTCCGGCCTGATGGCCTGCAAAGAGCACTGATTGAGAACAACGCACTACATCTCGCTCTGCTCGCGGCGAAAACCACCGCCGCGATGGCCCCGATCATCCTGGAAGCCAGTACCGCCTTGCGCCTGAACACTGATACCTCAGCGTCAGGCTCGCCGGCTACTGGAATATAGCAATGGTAGGAAAATTGACAAGCGTCTGTAGGATGCCAGGGCCGCCATCAGCGCATTACGCCTGTCAAATTACTGGCTTATTCTTAAAACGCATTGCAACTTCAAGCAACTTACCCATTTAAACAACCGCAAGCCTTTGCCACTGTTTAAATTTTGCTTCTGTTGGCGACTGCGACAAAACCGATAACGGCAAAAGCGAACAGCCAACCCGCCGTCGCCAAAGGAATAACGCTCGCATGGCTCATATAAGAATCTGCGGCCCGTGCGGCACCGCTCAGCAGGACCAACAGGAAAATCGATTTAATGAAGAGTGTCGAGCGCATAATCCCCTCCTGGGCAAGAGGATGAACGTTATTGTTGGGGGAACAAAGACTGTTTCGCTGTTGAATTTGAGCTTATGGGCACAATGACATTACGTCAACGATCCGACACCATAATAAATCTCAATCGAAGACCCTTGTGCGTGTCAATTTCTCGCCAGATGAAATATGCGCAGTTTTGGCAGTGACACAGCCCATGCAAATAGCTGTGAAAGGAGTTTATCTTCGGCTATTTTCGGGCTACCACCCAAAGCCTTGCGGCGGCCCGCCCCCCTCTGGAACGACCAGGCAGCCCCCAGTTGTTTCATTGATAAGAAGCCAAATGCTAATGGTTGAGCTTACAGTCAAAACATCAACGCCCCGGTTCTAAGCCTGCGGCATCAACGCAGGGCCACGCTCACAATGGCATCAGGTCCAGCGTGCGCTCGACTTCTGCCACATCGATCCGAAAGCCATCACCCTCTGGCACCCCCACCACAAAGCCGAAATGCTGGTGGTCGCGATCGGTCAGGTACTTGTAGTAACTGACAAACCGGTTCGGCGGTTGCAAGGTCAGCACGCAACCCCCTGGCTGCAGCACGTTGACGCCGTGCACCAGTTGGCTACCCTCGACGCCGATCACCACCTGCGCCCCGGCGCAGGCAGCGACGATACTCGGCACGTCGGCCCTGAGCGGGTCGACGATGCGAAAGCCGCGAGTCTTGGCCAGGTGTTCGGCAACGGCGAGTTCATTACGCAACAAGCGCAGGTCGCCATCGCCGCCACGCAGGAGGAATACACCTGGATGGGGCTTTGCATCCACATGCGCCAGCAACTTCTGGCCCATCGCCCGGTAACGTGCATGCCGGCTGCGGTTGTTGCAGTGATCGTCGAACAGCACCAGTTCGCGGAAAAACGCACTGTGCAGGCGCAGTGGCCGCATATCCAGCCAGTCTTCATAAGCCGGAGCCTGGGTGAACAGCGGGAAGCGCGCCGACGGCGCGGTGGTTACCGGCACCCCCTCGTCACAGGCCAGGGCATAGGTGACGCAGTCTTCCATCAGCCAGGTGCCAAACCACGAATTGCCATTCTGCGTGCAATAAACGGCGCCACGCTCGATCTCGTGATCCACGCTGATCCGTGGGAAAGTGCTGGGTTTGCGCGATAACCAATGGCTGGCATTGCCCTTGTAGAGCGCCCCGTCGACCAGCCAGGCGTCCTTGATCAGGTAGCCACGGGTTGCGCCCTGCTCGATGCACACCCCGCCCTCCATGGTGCGCGCGGGGTGCACATAGGGGTAGAAACGCTTGCCTTCCCAGCCGGTCACCCGCTCCAGCTGGCCAGGCAGGTAGTACGCCGCAGGCGAGACCGTCGATTCGCCGGGCGCAATATCCCAGCTCTTGTCGGCGATGCTTTTCAGGTCGATGTCCGCTTGGCGCCCAAGGCGCTTTCTGGCCATGTTCCTGTAGGCGGCCAAGGTCCAGGTGTTATGCCGGGTGGGCGGTGCGCTGAAATTCGAAATACCACTTCCCATGATGTCCCCCTGCTTGAGCACAGCGCCGCTGGTTTGGCGCAACATCCACTAGAAATACCGAGCGTCAGCTGGACACCACCCGTTCCATGGTCGGCGGTGACTGCACGCTGGCGTATCGACTGCGCAGGTTTTCCAGGAACTGCTCACCCGAACCTTTTGCGCCATACAGATAGATCTTGTGCAGGCCACCGAACACCATTTCATGGTATCGACTGGCGACTTCCTCATCGCTTGGCCCATCGGGCACACCCAGGTGCAGCGTCAACTTGTTGCCTTCGACGGCAAACAACGGTGTGTCCCAGAGGAACTGGGCAACCCCCGCCTTGGGCAGCCGGACAAACATGTACGCGTGGTTGTTCAAGCCATCGATATCCCCACCGCGCCGCCTTTTCCATTTCAGCAGCCCGTCATCCGGCCGCGCCACGCACAGGCCGATGTCGTAATAATCGAAGCCTTGTTCCAGGGCCCACTCCAGGGCCATGAATGTGGTGATCGAGTTGACCTCGCGCAGGCGTTTCGCGTCAGCGAATACCGCTTCGCAATAACCGAAGCGCAAGGTGCTCCAGTAACGTTTACCGCCGCGGGTGATCTCGCACCCCAGGTGGCAGGCAACCACCTCGCCCTCCAGGGTGATCAGGTCGAGGCGGCCTACCCCCTTGGCCAGGCGAAAGACGTCGTCGGTGGGAAACTGCGCGGCGTGGATGCCTTGCCGCGCCGAGGCATAAGGGCGCAGCAATTCACGATCGGCCATGGCGATTTCCTCATCGTCCACGGTCTGACGCATCTGATAGAGCGGCCGGTTCTTGCGGATGCTGCGCCGCAGCTCACTGTCGTAGCGCGCGGTGATCTCCTCCAGCGGGCGCCCCAACGGCACCACGGCGCTCAGGTAATGCGGGACGTTCAGGGCGCCTGTG
The DNA here is from genome assembly GCF_021601385.1 of Pseudomonas parasichuanensis. Classification (GTDB taxonomy): domain Bacteria; phylum Pseudomonadota; class Gammaproteobacteria; order Pseudomonadales; family Pseudomonadaceae; genus Aquipseudomonas; species Aquipseudomonas parasichuanensis. The sequence continues at coordinate 175,806 of NZ_BQHO01000008.1, forward strand.
GTCGGCATCTCGCTCACCACCACCACATGCCCAGATGCCGCAGGCTGCGCCTGATCGTTGACGCCGGGTGCATTGGCCTGCCCCTTGCCGCCGATGAGCAGCTTGGCCATTTCCCGGCGCTGCTTGCGGCCGATGTACAGGATCTCGTAGGGGCTTTCCTGCTGCAGGCGGAAGCGGGCTATTTCCCAGCGCCAGAAACAGGCGCGCCCGAGAAAATCGCGTAATTTGTTTGAGACATTTCTGAGCTCATAGCGCATGGAAGGCGATATGAATCTACGGGCAACAGCCGCCAAGTATTGTTTCATCGCGCGTCAACGTCCCTTGCTGTTGTCGGATGGACACACCTGTGAAAATAAACACTTAAGTGCTTGAAGCGCCAACCTAACTTCTTGATATTCAACACTTATAAAGTCTTTCACCACACTCACATTCAGTAACAATTAAAGGTGCAGGAAAATCACTTTGCAAGCGGCATATTGCTATCAAGGTCACGTATTCCATGGCGCCAATTAAATAGCCAAGCACAGTGTCTTGCGGTCTGCCTCTCTATCGCCTGCGCTATTAGCTATCTACCGCACCCGATTAAACTTTTTGGAGCCTGCTGTTCGTTCAATCGAACAGGAGTCTCCGCATGCCCTACTCGGACATGAACCCGCACCAACATCTACTGGAACAGCAGCTCCCTGACTGGGCCCAAGCAATACCAGCTGTACATTGGCAAAGCCTGCGCAGCGCACTGGTGCCCGCCCAAGGCCTACCCGAGTCAGAGGCCGACTGGTTCAACAATGCCGCCGCTGGCCTGCGCGAAACCCTGCTCGCCAGCCAGGATCGCCTGGCAGGCTCGCAACAGGCCTTGTCCCGCGCACTCAAGGGGCTGCAGCAAATCAGCCAGTTCTGCGAGCCGCTGCTGCAGGCACAACTTGCGCAAGACGGCATGCTCGCACCTGTACGTGACACTCAGCTGCTGCATGTGCAACGCGAGTGGTCCTGGCTCGGCACCCGCTTCCTTTACAGCAGCCAACGGCACAGCCTGCTGCAGGCCGCAATGCTCAACTTTGCCGGCGATGAGTCGTTCGCCAGCCACAGTGCCATCGCCGCGGCAGCCGACATCAGCGTGCAGCCGATCACCGTCGAGGGTTTCGCGCCGACCGGTTTCGACACCCCTGCCGCTGCCTTTCAGATGACCTCCGAGACCTATCGGGTCAGCGCCCTGCCCCTTACGCCCCAGGCCTTTGCCAGCAGTTGCAGGCAACTCGACCTGGGCCAACGTTACCAGGAGCACCTGCAGCACATCTTCGAAGGCAGCGACAAGGCACGGCTGCGCTCCCTGGCCATGGCGGTGCAGCGCGATCGCCTGCGGGTGGCGGCTGATATCGGCTATCTGCGCCACGTCCTCAGCGGCGCCGACCGCGATGCAGTGGAGCGCCTGCTCAACGGTGAGCCCGGCAATTGCTGGACGCTCGCGCTGTTCGGCCTGCCCTTGCATGACGTGCTGCTGATCGAAGCAGGCAAGGCCGGCCTGCTGTTGTACCTGCCCGATCACTCCCCGGCCTTGCAACCGTGCAAGGATCAGCAGTCAGTGGAGGCCGCGCTGGCGCAACGGTTGCTCGACCCGCAGGCCCGCCAATGCTTCCTGGCCTACCTCTCACTTGACCAGCGCGCACAGTTCCTCGACCTGCTGCGCCAGAACCTCGACGCCAGTGGCCTCGGCATCAGTGAGCAGACCTGGGTCCGCGCCAGACCGGCGAACCTGCACCTGGCCCTCACCCCGGTGACCGCCGAAGCTTTCGGTTTCCTTCAGGATCGGCACCTTGCCCGGCTCAAGACAGAGGCGCGCCTACTGGCAGTCCCGACCGCCGATGCCGACGCGCAGGCGCGCAAGCGCCGCCTCGACGAATGGCTGAGCCTTGGCATGGATGTACTGACCGTCGCCGGCTTTTTCGTACCTGGCGTCGGCACTCTGCTGCTTGCCGTCATGGCCTGCCAACTGCTGGACGAGGTCTACGAGGGCTATGAGGCGTGGCACCTGGGCGATCGCCACCTGGCCTTGCGTCACCTTGAGGCCGTCGGGCTGAACCTGGCCCTGATCGGTGGCCTGCATGTCGCCGGCAAGGCGTTGCCAAAGCTGTTCAACAGCCCGCTGATGGAGAGCCTCGCTCAGGTGCGGGTGGCCGACGGCAGCCGACGGCTGTGGCGCCCGGAGCTTGCTCCCTACCGCAGCCCGATGGCCCTGCCTGAAACATTGCAGGCCAACGTCAGCGGGCAGTTCGAACATGACGGCAGGTATTTCATCCGCATCGACGGGCACCTGTATGAACAGCGACTCGACCCACGGCTCAAGCGCTGGCGCATCGTTCATCCGCAGAACAACGATGCCTATCAGCCGCTGCTTGAGCACAATGGCGACGGCGCCTGGCATGCCGAGCACGAACAGCCCCAGGACTGGGGCATGGTCTACCTGATACGGCGCTTGGGGCCGGAGTTCACTGGTTTCACTGACGAAGAGCTGCGCCGGGCCACGCAAATGTGCGGCCTGAACGAGGACGCCTTGCGCCAGGTTCACTTGCGCGGCAAGCCCACGCCGCCGCTGCTGGCCGATACCCTTGCACGCCTGCGAGCCGAGCAGCAGGCTCTGGCCCTAATGGCGCAGGACGCCACCCTCGCCTACGCGCCACTGTTCGAGGATTGCTACGACCCAGCCAGCCCAGCCGACCCGCTGGCCGATCAACTATTGATTGCCCATCCCCGCCTGAACCGCCCCCTGGCCGGGCGCCTGGTCGCCAGGCTATCGGCCAGCGAGCGCAGCACTGGCCAACTGCCGGCCTGGCTCGATAATGCCGCCCGCCGAGTGGCAAGCGACCTGCCCCTCACCCGCGCCCTTGAAGGCGTGTGGTTACCGCGCCTGGCGTCGACCGACAGCGAGCGCCTGGTGCTCATGTACGTCGAGCGCATGTCCGGCCGCTCGACGCTGCGCCTGGAGCTTCGCGCGGGCAGCCCCCAAGGAACAGTGCTGCGCGCCATCGGCGACAGCCAGGCAACCGAGCGCTACACCCTGATCAAGTCCGCCGAGGGCTATGAGACCTATCGCGGCGAGCGCCCGGTAGCCGGCAAGGTGGACAACGACCTGTGCCGCGCACTGGTCGACAGTTTTTCCAGCGCCCGGTTGCAGGCGTTGGGGCTGGGCACCAAGGGCGCCGAAGGTTTGCGCGAACAGGTGCTGGCCGTGGCCCGGGACGACCGGCAGGGCCTGGCCAGACGGCTCTGGGGCGGCGCTCCCGAGCGGTGGCGACAGGGCGGGCTGCGCGGTGGCGATCTGGGCGGCGGCTACCCGCCACTGTTGCTGCGTGACGCCACCCGTGGTCGCTACCGGCGTCTGTATCCCAGAGGCGATGACCAGCAGTTTCAGGCGGACCTGTCACGCTGGCGCCGTCAGGGCATTACCCCGGAGTTCGCACTGGGCAGGCTGGAAACGCGCTTGCAACGCCTGCGCGACGACCTGGCCGAATGGTCTGCCGGCTCGCCCCGGCGCCAGCGCGCCGTACGCCCGATCCTCGACGCCTGGCACCGTGATTCACCCAGCCCGGTCTCCCCGGAACTGGGCATCCAGGCGCTGGATCTGGCCGGCCTCGAACTCACCAATGAGGATATCGCCAGCCTCGCCCTGCCGGACGACTTCAAGCATGTCGAAGAACTCGAGCTCAGTGACAACCCGCAGTTGACCTGGGTCCACCCGCAGTTCCTCGCACGTTTCCCACGGCTGGAGCGCCTGCACCTGCGCAACAACCGTTGCGCCACGCTGCCAGAGCTGGCCGTGCCCTTGCGCTTGATCTCGCTCGACCTGCAGGGCAACCGCATCACCTGGGACGACCTGGCCCAGGTACGCCTTGAGCGCTCGCCCAACCTGCTGCACCTTGACCTCTCCGACAACCCGCTGCTGCGCGCACCCGACATCGGAAACCTACGGGGCCTGCAACTGGTGAGCCTGGACAATGCCAGCCTCACGCACTTGCCCCTGGGGCTGGACAGACTGCCACCCCCCACTGAAACAAGCGACGGCATCGGTCTGTCGGTGCTGGACCTTTCCGACAACCAGTTCATTGCCCTGCCGGAGGGCTTGGTGTTTCCAGAGCACGTCGCCAGGGCCATGGAGCTGGAAAGTGATTGGCTGACGCCCGCGATACGGGACCAGGTCGATGCGTATTACCAGGCACATGGCGTCGACCTGCTGGTGGCCGACTACCAATACGAAGAGCTCCTTGAGGGCATTTCCTCCGCCCAACGGGCGATCTGGCAGCGGCTGCCCGTTGCCTACCGTCGCGGGTTGCGTGCGGTGCTGGTCAACGACACTTTTCTGGATGACCCCGACGCCGCACGCGAAGAACTCTGGCGGCGCCTGCAACGCATCGATGCAGAACCGCGGATGCATGACTATGCGATGAGCCAGGCAGCCTGGCGAATACTCGAGCTGCCCATGTAGCTAAACCTGCGGTGGCGGCGCTCACTCCCTGGCCGGGCGCCGCCGTTCGCGGTGCTCGGCCAGCCAGAGCTGCAAGGCCGGCGCCGGCATCGGCCGACCAAGCAAGAAGCCCTGCCCCTGGTCGCACCCGGCATTGCGCAGAAAGTCGTACTGCTCCTGAGTTTCGATCCCTTCGGCGGTAATCCTGAACCCCAGGGCATGCCCCAGGTCGATGATCGCCCGGGCGATGGCCACCGCGTCGTCGTCGCCAGGCAGGTCCTTGATGAAGGCGCGGTCGATCTTCAAATGGTCGATCGGCAGTGCGCGCAGGTAGGCCAGCGACGAATAGCCCGTGCCGAAGTCGTCCACCGCAGTGGCCACGCCCATCGCCTGCAACTGCGCCAGCACCGCGCAGGCCTGCTGCTGGCTCTCCATCAGCAGGCTCTCGGTGATCTCCACCTCCAGCAGGCTGGCCGGCAGCCCGTGCAGCTCCAGGGCGCAGGCCAGGGCGCTGACATAGTCGCTGCGCTCGATCTGCAGCGCCGCCACGTTGATCGCCAGCGGCCCAGGCAGCAGATCCTGGGCTCGCCACTGCGCCAACTGCGCACAGGCCAGCTCCAGCACTCGTTCACCCAACGGGATGATCAAGCCGGTGCGCTCGGCCAACGGAATGAACTCGCCCGGAGACACCAGGCCGTGCTGCGGGTCACGCCAGCGCAACAACGCCTCGACCCCTTCCAGGCCACCACTGAACAGGTCGAGCTTGGGCTGGTACCACAGCTCGAACTCGTTGTATTCCAGGGCCCGGCGCAGGTTGCGCTCCAGCTCCAGGCGCTGCTGCAGGCGTTCGGTCATGTCCGGGTGATACGGTCGCCACGCGTTGCGGCCGCTCTCCTTGGCCGCATACATGGCAGTGTCGGCGTGGCGCAACAGGCTGTCGGCGTCCTCGCCATGCTGCGGGCACCAGGCCAGGCCAATGCTGCCGGTGACCAGGCTGGCATTGCCGTTGAGGTCGAACGGACGCTGCAGGCAACGCAGGACGGCGCGGATCTGGTGGCTGACCTGGCCCTGAGCGCCTTGCAGCATGAACACGAACTCGTCGCCGCCCAGCCGGCAAACCCGGTCCTGGGTGTCCAACTCCTGCAGAAAGCGCGCGGTGGCCTGTTGCAGCAACAGGTCGCCCATGGGGTGGCCGAGGCTGTCGTTCACCTGCTTGAAGCCGTCGATATCAAGCATCAGCACCGCCAGGCCATGACCCTGATCGATGGCCGCATTCAACTGTTGCAGGAACAGCACGCGGTTGGGCAGCCCGGTGATGGTGTCGTAGTGGGCCAGCCGCTCCAGCTGGGCCTGGTATTGGCGCAGCTCGCGGTTGCGCAGCGCCAGCAGGCGCTGCTTGCGGTTCAGCTGGGCGACGAACAGGCTGAACAGGCCGGTGGTGGTCAAGGCAAACAGGAACAGCGGCGAGGAAAACAGGTTGAGCGCCGACCAACCTCCACGGGGCGCGGCCACCAGTTGCCAGAGGCCGCCCGGCACGTCCACGCTCATCTTCACCTGGGGCGCCTCGAACAACTGCGCATCCCCCCAGATCACCTCGCCATCGGCGCCCTTGCCATCACTGCCACGCACCGCCAGTTCGAAGCCGGCCTCCGGGCGCAGGCCGGCGGTGAGCAGCAGGCGGTCGATGTCGGCGACGACCGAGAGGTTACCCCAGTACAACTTCACCCCGCGTTTGCCGGTGACAAAGATCGGCCGTCGGTAGATCAGCCCCCGGCCGCCCTGCAGCAGTTGCAAGGGGCCTGCCAGCACCGGTGCCTGCCGGTCCCGCGCCGATACCAGCAGCGGAAACTGCAGCGGCAACTGGCGGTAGTCGAGGCCAACGATCTGCTCATTGCCCTGCAGCGGGTAGACATCGCTCACCACATCACCCGGCGCCAGGGCGATATGGCGCATGTAGGGCACCGAAGCCAATGCATCCCGAGCCATACCGTGAAAATGCTCGGCACTGATGCTGCCATCGGCGCTGATCAGCTGGGCGATGCCCTCGGCCTCGCTGAACGCCGCACGCAGCTGCGCCTCCAGCGCCCCGTGCACACCGGACAGGCGCGCGGCCAGGTTGGCCACCTGTTCAGCCTGCTCGCGCTGGGCATCGAGGTGGCCGAGCACCGTGGACAGGCCAATCCCGACCACCGCGAAACCTACCGGCAGCAGGCGATTGAGGGTGCGGCGCAGGGCGCCCTGTTCGGGCAAGGGATCATCGAGGGCGGGGGGATTGTTGCTGGTCATAGGCCTGGCATCGGAGTCGATTCATCCTGTATCGGCGCACCCCAGGCAATGTTGAGCCAGACTGGTTTTTTTCCTGCGCTGGGCGCATGCTCGGATGCTGAAGCGTTTCACCCAGCCAAAGACAAGAGGTGCAAGACCCATGGAACGTCTGCTCGACTCGCTGTTTCCCACCCCCGACGACATCCCCGCCCAGTGGCGCCTGGGCGAGCCCCTGGAGCAACGCGACTACCTGGTGGCCGGTGAACTCAGGCACTGGGACGGCCCGCTGGCCACGGTCCGCAGCCCGGTGTGGCTCAAGCACGATGACGGCGAGCGCCAGGTGATCCTCGGCAGCGCGCCGCTGCTCGACGCCGATACCGCCCTCACCGCGCTGGACGCCGCAGTCCAGGCCTATGACAAGGGCCGTGGTGCCTGGCCGACGATGCGTGTGGCCGAGCGTATCCAGCATGTCGAAACCTTCCTGGCGCGCATGCGTGAACAGCGCACGGCGGTGGTCACGCTGCTGATGTGGGAGATCGGCAAGAACCTCAAGGATTCCGAGAAAGAGTTCGACCGCACCTGCGACTACATCGTCGATACCATCAATGCGCTCAAGGACCTCGACCGCCGCTCCAGCCGCTTCGAGCTGGAGCAAGGCACCCTCGGCCAGATCCGCCGCGCGCCATTGGGCGTGGCGCTGTGCATGGGCCCCTACAACTACCCGCTCAACGAGACCTTCACCACGCTCATCCCGGCACTGATCATGGGCAACACCGTGGTGTTCAAGCCGGCCAAGTTCGGCGTGCTGCTGATCCGCCCGTTGCTCGAAGCCTTCCGTGACAGCTTCCCGGCCGGGGTGATCAACGTCATCTATGGCCGTGGCCGCGAGACCGTCAGCGCCCTGATGGCCAGTGGCAAGATCGACGTGTTCGCCTTCATCGGCACCCACAAGGCCGCCGCCGACCTGAAAAAGCTGCATCCTCGCCCGCACCGCCTGCGCGCAGCGCTCGGCCTGGACGCCAAGAACCCCGGCATCGTGCTGCCCCAGGTCGACCTGGACAACGCCGTCGATGAGGCGGTCACCGGCGCCCTGTCGTTCAATGGCCAGCGCTGCACCGCGCTGAAGATCCTGTTCGTCCATGAAGACGTGGTCGAGCCGTTCCTCGACAAGTTCCAGCGCAAGCTCGCCGCGCTCAAGCCCGGCATGCCCTGGGAGCCCGGCGTGGCGCTGACGCCGCTGCCCGAGCCGGGGAAGCTCGACTACCTCGACGGCCTGGTGGCCGATGCCACCGGCAAAGGTGCGCGGGTGCTCAACGAGGGCGGTGGTCTCAGCCGTGGTTCGTTCTTCTACCCTGCCCTGCTTTACCCGGTCAGCCAGGACATGCGCGTCTACCACGAAGAGCAATTCGGCCCGTTGGTGCCGGTGGTGCCCTACCGTGACCTGCAGACCGTGATCGACTACGTGCTCGACTCCGACTACGGCCAGCAGTTGAGCCTGTTCGGCAACGACCCCGCCACCATCGGCGCGCTGGTCGATACCTTCGCCAACCAGGTGGGCCGCATCAATATCAACGCCCAGTGCCAGCGTGGGCCGGACACCTACCCCTTCAACGGCCGCAAGAACAGCGCCGAGGGCACGCTGTCGGTGCATGACGCCTTGCGGGTGTTCTCCATCCGCACACTGGTGGCGACCAAGTTCCAGGAAGCCAACAAGGAACTGATCAGCGAGATCATTCGCAACCGGCAGTCGAGTTTCCTGACCACCGACTATATCTTCTGACCGACGCTGCGGCCCCGCGTTTACGAAAAGCGGGGGCCGCACATTTTTTATAGGCAATCGATCTAAACCCAAGGTCGATTTCCTGGCCGCCTGTACGACTCTAATTCACCACTGTGGCGCAATGCGCACAGGGTCCACTCAAGTGAAAGGAGAGCACGCAAATGGCAGCCAAGCCCATCCCCGAAGGCCAGCACAGCCTTACCCCCTACCTCGGCATCAAGGACGCCGCCAAGGCCATCGAGTTCTACAAGAAGGCCTTCGGTGCGGTCGAGATGTTCCGCCTCGAAGACCCACAAGGTCGCGTCGGCCATGCCGAGCTGAAAATCGGCGACTCCTCGCTGATGCTCGGCGACCCCTGCGACATGCCGAACACCCTCAAGCCCAGCCAAACCATCGAACACCCGGCCGTCGGCCTGCACCTGTATGTCGAGGATTGCGACAAGGTCTACGCCCAGGCAATCGCCGCTGGCGCCAAGCCGCTGAGCGAGGTGAAGGACCAGTTCTACGGCGACCGCAGTGGTACGTTGAAGGATCCGTTCAACAACATGTGGTTCATCTCAACCCACAAGGAGGACCTGAGCGTCGAGGAAATACGCGCCCGCGCGGCGAAAATGTTCGGCGGCAGTTGAACGGCCCGCTTCAAGCAGCAAGCTTCAAGTTGAAAGCCGCGCGGCTTTGCTTGAAGCTTGCAGCTCGTAGCTTGGAGCTGCCCGTCAATGCGAATCATCGAAAAATCCGCCGCGCAGGTGCGCAGCCTGACCCCGGCCGAAGAAGAACTGTTGGTCGGGTTCGTCAGCGGCACCCTCGCCGGCCCCCGCCTGCTGCAGGCCAACCAGTGGTTGATGAAAGTGCGTGGTGCCAACCAGTGGCTGGCCTGCGACTGCCGCAAGGACGCCTTGCCGGTGCTCAACATCTCGTTGAATGGCAGCACCGGCACGCTGTTCCTGCGCAACAACCCCGACACCCCCGAGCACGCCCCCGGCTGCCCGTTCAGCAAGGATGAACGTGAAGCCGCCGAGCGCAGCGAAGACATCAACCAACCTGCCGCCTGGTTGGCGCCGGACAGCCCCTTGCGGCTGATCGGCGACTATCGCCGTGCCGACGAGCGCGATGCGGGCGAAGCCAGTCCGCGCACGCCCGGCGAACGCCGTGAACAGCAGCGCCTGCTGTCGCTGCTGCTGACCTGGATCGAGGCCAGCGGCCTGAACGTCTACGCCACCCACCTGAAGAAGGACCTCACCGCCCAGTTCGCCGAGCTGCGGGGCGTGGCCGCTCGCTACCCGCTGCTGGAGCGGGTGCCGGCCAGCAACTACCTGGAAACCCGCCTGGACATGAAGCACATGATGATGCTCAAGGCCCGCCTACGCGAGGCCACGGTGTTCGGCAACCACCGCCGCCATGGCCTGTTGCTCGACTGCGTGGACCAGATCAAGGGCCGCAAGGTGATCAACGCGCGCAGCGAGGACGGCTTCGACTTCCAGGGCCACCACCAGTACTGGGGTGGCAACCGCACCAGCGGCCCACTGCTGGCCCTGGCGCTGTACTCACCGGCCACTGCCGGTAGCCACTTCTACGAAATGATCCACGTGGCCAGCGTGCCGGTGCTGTCGCGCGCGCAGCTGTTCCCGGTGTACCGCGACGAAGAGCGCGAACCGCTCAAGGCGCTGGTGTCACTGATCGACTGGATGGCTGGCAAGGGCGTGAAGGTGCTGATGCGCCGCCCGGTAATCGGCGGCCAGGTGATGGATGAACTGGTGCTCACCTCGGACCAGGACCGGGTGCTGTCGGTTTCGTTGCTGGAGCAACCGGTCGGGCCGGAGCCGGACACCGAGCATTTCAAGCGCTATGCCGACTTCAAGAGCCTGGAGACCTTCCGCAAATATGTCGCCGGGTTCTTCATGCGCGAGCGCTGAAAGGCACGGTAGTAGCGCCCACCTCGATGTGGAGTCATGCCAACAAAGCGGACAGCGGTGAAACAACAGGAGTGATTGGCCCGAAACAGATGTGGGAGCTGGCTTGCCAGCTCCCACATCTGTTTCGGGCGATGCATTCCTGTAAAAGACGCGGCGCCCGCCTTGGTGCATGCCTCAAGACCTGCGAAGCATCGCCAGTGCCCAACCCGATTCCCCAAAGCTGGGGCCTTCTGCCCACCCGAGTTCTCTAACATGTAGCTGGCTAGAAGGGCTGCAGAGCCCGCCTTTAAAGGCCTGCAGAGCATCTTGGCAAACCTGGCACAACACTTGCCGACTCCTCCCCAAACGCCCCAACCCATGGGCCCGTTTGCAGGAGGAATCGACTCATGCACCGACCGACACCCCGTCCGCTGGCCATCGCGATCATCGCCGGCCTGCTCCAGCTACCGGCCCAGGCTGCGCTGTACGCGGTCGACCCTGGTCCCTACCCACCCGCTCCCGCAAGCGGCTTCCCCGCCTGGTACCAGGACAGCCACGGCCGCACCCTCGACCTGTGCCTGAGCAAGGCCGTGAGTTCACGGGTTGCCGGTGCACCTGGCGCCCCCTCGTACATGTGCACGCTGCTGCCCACCCCCGGCGTGTTCGATGACACCCAACCCATCGTGTTCCCCACCAACTTCCCCGACGAGGCCTTCTGGTTCACCGCCGACGCCGCGATCGTCGATGCCGCCCGCGGTATCGACCTGAGCTTCGGCACGGCCATCGAAGCAGCATTCGCCGCCGAAGAGCCGGTCGCAGGCGACCAGGTCAGCTTCGCCCGGGTGCGTATTCGCGTCGATGTTCCGGTGGCAGGCACCTACACCGTCACCCACCCCTACGGCGTCGAAGTGTTCGACGTGCCGGCTGGCGGGCGTCGGGCGATCAACATGACCCGCGACATCGGTATCGCCGGTGCCGGCGATTTCAGCGGCGCGCTCAAGGGCGATGTGGGGCCGTTCCTGCGCAGCGTCAACGGCCCCTACACCGAAGGCAACGAACGCTTCATCGGCGACCCCAACCTGGACGAGCCGGTCACCGGAAGCCCGTTCAATACCAACTTTGTACGCATCGAAGGCCCCAACGGCATCGACCTGCGCACCACGGTATTCAGCGTGTCCGGCAAGCTGTCCGAGGTCAACCGGCCAACCCCGCTGATCCCGCAGCGCAGCACCTACTCCCGGCATACCGAGAACGGTGACCTGCGCGCCCAGCAGGATGTGTTCGTCATGGCGCCGCCGGCGCCGGCCACCGTTACTCTCAGCAGCCAGAACCCGGCCCTGGCCTTGGGCGAAGCCAACGGCACCGGCAGCTGGTATGCCCAGTCCGTGCTCAACCCCACCCTGCCGCTGACCCTGCAGGTGACCGCCGACAACAGCCTGGCCATCGCCACCAGCACCCCGACCACCACGCCGATGCCTTTGACCGACCTGGTGGTGATCAGCCGCGCCGAATTCAGTCTGGGCAGCGGCCAGTTGACCCTGGTCGCCAGCAGCAGCGATGAAACCAGCCCGCCGGCACTGACCGCCCATACCGGCAACGGTGCGCTGATCGGCAACCTGTCCGGCAACGGCGCGGTGAAGACCCTGAGCACCGGCCTGTCGCCCATCCCGCCGGCCACGGTGCAGGTCACCAGTAGCCATGGCGGCAGCGACAGCGAACCTGTGGTGCTGGTGCCATGAACAGACTTCCAGGAGGCAGCATGAATACTTGGTCACGCCGGGCGCTGTGCGCCGCCGGTTTCAGCCTCAGCGTGAGCAGTGCGGCCTGGGCCGTGCTGACCGAGGTCGACCCGGGCCCCTACACCTTCGCCACCGGGGGCTACCCCATGTGGTACAAGGACGCCACCAACCTGTCGCTGGAACTGTGCCAGTCGCGTGCCACCAGTACCCGCTTCCCCGGTGGACCGGGCGCCCCGGCCTACATGTGCACCCTGCTGCCCGAGCCGGGCGTCTATGACGACACCTTGCCGCTGGTGTTCCCCGACAACTGGCCGCCCGAAATGTTCTGGTTCCTTGCCGAAACCTCGATCCCGGCAGTAGGCAACAGCGGCTACGAGCTGGAAGTCTATGTGGCGGGCATAGAGGCGGCCTTCGCCGCCGAAAACCCGGTCGATGGCGACCAGCAGAGCTTCGCCCGCATCCGCATTCGTGCCTCCATCCCGCAGGCAGGTACCTACACCATCACCCACCCCTACGGCGTGGAAACCGTCACCGTCGCCGCCAACCAGGTGGGCCGTCGCGCGGTCAACATCACCCGCGACATCGGCATCGGCGCCCCGGGCAACTTCAGCGGTGCACTCAACGGCAATATCGGGCCGTTCCTGCGCGGCGTCGGCGGCCCGTACACCGAAGTCAATCCGGACACCGGCGCCAGCGAAACCTTCGTCGGCGACCCCAACACCACTGAAGCTGTGACCGGCAGCCCGAACAATACCAACTTCGTGCGTATCCAAGGCCCGGCTGGCACGATCCAGACCAACGTCTTCACGGTCTCCGGCAAGGTCCTCGACCAGCGAGCCCAGACCCCGGTCACGCTGGAGCGCGCCACCTACTCGCGCACCGGCGCCGGCACCCGTGTCGAAGTCTTCGCCAAAGCGCCAAACACGGGCAGCGTGTGCATGCGCAACGGCCTGGCGCTGGTCGGCACGCCACCCTCGCCCTGCCAGTTCAGCCTGCTGCCAGACAACAACGGGCTGTTCTTCAGCCAGCAGTTGAGCCAGGCCGCGCCACCGCCAGTGGTGGTGGTCACCGCCAGCAGCAGTGGCGGCACCACCAAGCCGACGGCCGTGTCGAGCAAACTCAGCGACGTGGTGCGGGTCACCAACGCCCGCTACGACTGGGCGAACAAGCGCCTGCTGGTCGAGGCCCGCTCCAGCGACGAGGTCGTGGTGCCTGACCTGGTAGTGCAAGGCTACGGGCGCATGTCCAAGGCCGGCGTGCTGCAAAGCCTGACGGTCAACGACCTGAACCAGCCACCCGCCCATATCACCGTCAAGTCCGCACATGGCGGCAGCGACGTGGAGCCGGTGGTGGTGGTCGGCAACGCGCCGATCTCGGCCGGCAACCAGCCACCGCTGGCCCAGCCCGACAGCGGCAGCACCAGTGTCGGCGTGCCCGTCACCCTCAACCTGCTGGCCAACGACAGCGATCCGGACGGCAACGTGCCACTGTCCATCAGCGACCTCACCCAACCTGGCACCGGCCTGGGCGGCGTGGTGATGAACGGCACCACGTCCGTGACCTACACACCACCGGCCGGCGCCACCAGCCCACTGGTGGCCACCTTCAGCTACCGTGCCATGGACGCCAAGGGGCTGAAATCGGACCCGGCCACAGTAACGGTCAACGTCGCGCCGAACCGGGCACCCACCGCGGTTGCCGACAGCGTTGCCACCCTGGGTGTCCCACTGACCATCAACGCCCTGGCCAACGACACCGACCCGGAAGGCAACCTGCCGCTGACCATCGCCAGCGTCACCCAACCAACCCCGGCCGGGCGCGGCACTGTGAGCACCGACGGCAACGTGATCACCTACACCCCACCAGCCACGGTCACTGCCGCGTTCACCACTACCTTCACCTATATCGCCCGCGACTCGATCGGCGCCCTCTCGACCCCTGGCACGGTCACCGTGCAAGTGTCGCCTAGGCCTGCCCAGGAGACCTTCGCGGTCACCGCGGCAACGGTCACTGCGCGTTCCAACAACCGTTACAACTGGGACATCAGCGGCACCTCATCGGTAACCACCGGCAACACCATCACCGTGCGGGTCACTACTACCACCGGCGTGCAAACCCTGGGCACCACCACCGTGCCGGTGACCGGCCGCTGGCGCCTGGCGGTGAGCAACAGCACCACGGCGGTCCCGACCGCGGCCCCGACGGCAACCATCACCAGCAGCCAGGGCACCACGCGCACCGTCAACGTGGTCGTGCAGTAAGCAGTAAGCCAAAGGAGCGCGCCATGAAACGCCTGTCCCTGCTGCTGTTGTGCCTGGCCCTGAGTGGCCAGGCTTGGGCCGACGACCTGATGGACAACGCCGACATTGCCCCCGGCAATGACCTGGGTGAACCGATTGTGTTGCGGCTGCTGCCCAGTGGTGCCGGCCAGGTCGCGGTGATCGAGCAGCAGGGCAACGGCAACCGCGCTGCCCTCGACCAAAGCGGTCAGGCCCTGCTGGGCCAGATCGTCCAGGCCGGGGGCGCACAGGAGGCGTACATCCTGCAGCAAGGCAGCGACCTGATGGCCTCGATCAACCAGCAGGGCTACGGCAACAACGCGTCGATCCGCCAGAACGGCAGCGGCAACAGTGCCGCCATTGAGCAGATCGGCACCCACAACAACGCCACCATCGAGCAGAGCGGCACGGGGCTGACCAGCGCCGTGACCCAGGCCGGCAATGGCCAGCAAGTGCATATCACCCAATACCGTTAACGCCATCGACACCGCAGGAGGCTACACCATGTACAAGCTCGCCCCCCTGAGCGCCGCCATTGTCCTGGCGCTGGCCGGCCAGGCCATGGCCGACGACAGCACCTCTACCCAGACCCAGCAAGGCAACAAGAACATTGCCGAAGTCAAACAGACCCAGGCCTCGTATGCCTCGGCCAGCCAGAGCCAGACCGGCCGCGACCACAACCACATGGCCGTGCAGGACAACAGCACCAGCGACATCCAGCAGATCGCCACCGGCTCGCTCAACGCCGGCTACGCCGAGCAGCTGTTCGAGAACGGCAGCCAGATCACCCAGCTGTCCGGCGGCACCCTCAACGATGCCTTCGCCAGCCAGTCGGTGGGCGAGAACAACCAGGCCCTGCAGATGCAGGAAGGCACCGGCAACCGCTCGGTGATCTGGCAGGACACCCAGCTCGGCAGCCAGGCCACTACCCAACAATCTGGCCAACGCAACGACGCCACCATCGAGCAACTGTTCGGCGGCAGCAACAACCGCAGCCTGGTCAACCAGAGCGGCAACGACAACCAGGCCGCCGCCGAGCACCTCACCCACCAGGACGGCGACATCGCCATCTACCAGCAGGGCCGCGAGAACTGGGCCTATGGCGACCAACGCAACGGCTTCGGCGGCACCATCGGCATCGACCAGTCCGGTACTGGCCATTCGGTGGAAGTGTGGCAGGACAACCAGACCGCCAGCCAGGCCAGCGTCTACCAGACCGGCCAGCTCAACGAAGGCTATATCGACCAGAGTTTCGGCGAGGGCAACAGTGCCACCCTGAGCCAGAACGGGCGTGCCAACGCCAGTTGGTCGGACCAGTTCGAGACCAACCAGTCGGTCACCAGCATCTCGCAGAACGGCAACAACAACCTGCACTTCACCTACCAGACCGGTGACAACCACAGCCTGACCATCACCACCCAGGGCAACGGCAACAAGATCCTGGCCAGCAACTGGAAGGGCGAAAAATCCGGTGGGCAGTTCGGCACCGACCAGCGCGCCGAAATCAGCCAGGTCGGCAACCTGAACAGCGTCAACCTCAACCAGAAAGACACCGGCCAGTTCGCCAAGCTGAGCCAGAACGGCAACCGCAACACCATGGAAACCAAACAGGCCGACACCAACAACGAGCTGTATTTCGAGCAGAACGGCAGCGACAACCTGCTGATTGCCGACCAACGTGGCACCGCCAACTACGCCGAGGGCATTTCCGCCGGCAACGGCGGCACGGTCAACATCGACCAGTCCGGCAGCGGCAACCAGAGCTACACCTACCAGCTGTACGGCAGCGGCAACCAGGCCACCATCAAGCAGACCGACGGCGTCAACGTCGCCTACGTGACCCAGGGCGGCAACGCCAACCAGGCCTTCGTCGACCAGAGCGGTGCCAGCCAGACCGCCAGCATTACCCAGTACGGCAACACCAACATGGCCACCGTCACCCAGCACTGACCCGCTCCCCCCTTGAACCGCGGTGTTCGCTCTCCCTGGCGCCGCGGTTCCTTTTTCCCTCACCTGGCAACAGCGCTACACTGGCCGCCTGACCTTCCCGCGACCGCCGCCTGATGATCCAGTCCGACCTTGACCTGTTCGGTCCCCAGCCACAGCGCCTGGCCAGCCATACCGTGCTGCTGCCCGGCTTCGCCCTGGGCGAAGTCGAAGCCCTGCTCGATGCCCTGCGCCCGGTGCTGCGCGCAGCGCCGTGGCGGCACATGCATACCCCCGGCGGCCAGCGCATGGCGGTGGCGCTGAGCAACTGCGGGGCGCTGGGCTGGGTCAGCGATGAGCGCGGTTACCGCTACAGCCCGCTCGACCCCCTGAGCGGCCAGCCCTGGCCAGCCCTGCCGCCGGTATTGCTGGCACTGGCCGGGCGCGCGGCCGCGCAGGCCGGGTTCGAAGGCTTCGTGCCCGACGCCTGCCTGATCAACCACTACCTGCCCGGCACCCGCCTGAGCCTGCACCAGGACCGCGACGAACGCGACTTCGGCCAGCCGATCGTGTCGGTTTCGCTGGGGCTGCCGGCGGTGTTCCTGTTCGGCGGGCTGCAACGCAGCGAGCGCACCCGGCGCATCGCGCTGACCCATGGTGACGTGATGGTCTGGGGCGGTGAAGACCGCCTGCGCTTTCACGGCGTGCTGCCGATCAAGCCCGGCGTGCATCCGCGGCTGGGGGAGCGGCGCATCAACCTGACCTTGCGCAAGGCGGGCTGAGACGACTTTAGCGGCCCACGCTGGTCAAAGCCCGGCGACCGTCTTTACTTGCTGTAACACCCACCCACAACGGTGTGCGCCTATGAAGATCGTGGTCACCAGCATCCTCGTCGACGACCAGGCCAAGGCCTTGGCGTTCTACCACTACGTGCTGGGCTTTGAGCCCAAGCATGACATCCCCATGGGCAAGCATCGCTGGCTCACCCTCACCTCCCCCAACGACCCCAACGGCGTCGAGCTGCTGCTCGAACCCGACGCGCACCCGGCAGCCAAGACCTACAAGACCGCACTGAAGCAGGACGGCATCCCTGCCACCTCGTTCAGCGTGCGCGATATCCAGGGCGAATACACCCGGCTGTGCAAGGCCGGCGTGCAGTTCACCCAGCCGCCCACGGATGTGGGGCCAGTCACGGTGGCGGTGTTCGACGATACCTGCGGCAACCTTATCCAGATTGCGCAACGCCACTGACCCTGACGCTATCGGGCAACGCCACAGTGGCGTCGCCCTTGCTCGCTCCGCTACATTGCTCGATCCCGCTCAGCGCAGCCACAACAAGGAAAAACCATGCGCTATGAATTCAGCGAGGTCCTCAACGACCTGGTCGACTATTTCCTGCTCGGCGACATTCAACTGCTCGAGCAGTTCAAGCACGAACACGAGCTGCCCGACGATCTGGCCCGCGCCTTCACCACCGGTGACAGCGGCGACCTGGCAGTGCGCGAAGGTGTAATTTTGCCGTTGGCCGGTATCGACAACCTGCCCTACCGCATCCTCTTCACCCTCGACCAACGCACCCCGGCCCTGCTCGAACCGGGCAGCCGCCTCAAGCACCGCCGTAGCGGCCATGTGCTGCGGGTAGAAAACCGCGCACTGATGCTGTTCACCTGGCGGGTGCTGCAACATTTCACCAACAAGACCTTGGGTGACCTGCTGGCGCGCTACCAGGAGCCGGCGCGGCCGATCATCGAGCTGGACAATGGCATGTATGAGGTGGAGGTGCTGGCGGGCGCGCTGGTGCGCGACGGGCTGTACGAGCCGGCGTTCGAGTTCGTGCTGAAAAAGACCTACAGCCACGCCGGCAACGTCGAGGTCGATACCGGTTATCGCTATACCCTGCGCGGGTACTTCGACTGAAGCCGACCCTCGCGGGGCATGCCCCGCGAGGGTCCTGGCCAATCAATGGCTGATATCCCGGTCCTTGGTCTCTGGCAGGAAGAAGGTGCCCAGCACCGCCGTCATCACCGCGATCACGATCGGATACCACAGCCCGTAGTAGATATCCCCGGTCGCCGCCACCATGGCGAAGGCCACGGTCGGCAGGAAACCGCCGAACCAGCCATTGCCGATGTGGTACGGCAGCGACATCGAGGTGTAGCGGATGTGCGCCGGGAACAGCTCCACCAGCCAGGCTGCGATGGGCCCGTAGACCATGGTCACGTAGATCACCAGGATGGTCAGCAGCAACAACACCATCGGGTAGTGGATCTTCGCCGGGTCGGCCTTTTCCGGATAGCCAGCCTCTTTCAACGCCGTGCCCAATGTGCCCGTGAAGGCGTCGTTCTGCGCCTTGAAGTCCGCCGCCGCCAGGCTGCGCCCGTCGAAGCTGGGCAACACTCGCTCGCCGATGCGCACCTGGGCCACGCTGCCGGGCTCGGCGGCCTGGTTTTCGTAGGGGATGGCACGCTTGGCCAACAGGCTCTTGGCGATGTCGCACGAGCTGGTGAAACGGGCCTTGCCCACCGGGTCGAACTGGAAGGAACACTGTGCAGGGTCGGCGACCACCACCACCGGGTTCTGCTCCTGGGCGACGAACACGTCCGGATTACCGTACTCGGTCAGGCCTTTGAAGATCGGGAAGTAAGTCAGTGCGGCCAGGATGCAGCCCGCCATGATGATCGGCTTGCGCCCGATGCGGTCGGACAGGCTGCCGAACAAAATGAAGAACGGCGTGCCGATGATCAATGACCCGGCGATCAGCAGGTTGGCGGTCTGCGGGTCGATCTTGAGCATCTGCAGCAGGAAGAACAGGGCGTAGAACTGCCCGGTGTACCACACCACCGCCTGCCCGGCGGTGCCGCCGAGCAGCGACATGATCACCACCTTGAGGTTGTCCCAGCGGGCGAAGGATTCGGTCAGCGGCGCCTTGCTGGCCTTGCCCTCGGCCTTGATCTTGAGGAACACCGGCGATTCGTTGAGCTGCAGGCGGATGTACACCGAGATCGCCAGCAGCAGGATCGACAACAGGAACGGCACCCGCCAGCCCCAGTCCTCGAACGCCTCGCTGCCCATCAGGGTGCGGCAACTGAGGATCACCAGCAGCGACAGGAACAGCCCAAGGGTGGCGGTGGTCTGGATCCACGCGGTGAAGAAGCCGCGCCGTCCTTTCGGGGCATGTTCCGCCACGTAGGTGGCCGCGCCGCCGTACTCACCACCCAGCGCCAGCCCCTGCAGCAAGCGCAGGGTGATCAGGATGATCGGCGCCGCCACGCCGATGGTGGCGTAGTTGGGCAGCAAGCCCACGATCGCGGTGGACAGGCCCATGATCACGATGGTGATGAGGAAGGTGTGCTTGCGCCCGATCATGTCACCCAGGCGGCCGAACACGATGGCGCCGAACGGCCGCACGGCAAAGCCGGCGGCAAAGGCCAGCAGTGCGAAGATGAACGCGGTGGTTTCATTGACCCCGGCAAAGAAGTGCTTGGCGATGATCGCCGCCAACGAGCCGTATAGGTAGAAGTCGTACCATTCGAACACCGTGCCCAGGGAAGACGCGAAGATGACCTTGCGCTCCTCCCGGGTGATGCCACGTTGGGGCGCGCTACTGCCCGAAGATGCGCTGCTGTCGAGGACCGCCATGGGTCGCCTCCGTGAGGATCAGGTAGGCCAGGTTGCTCAACAGGTTTCAGGCGCGCACCCGGGCCGTAGGGCTTACAGGTTGCGGCGAAGCACGACGGGGCGCTGCCCCGGATCGCGGCAAGGTAATCAGAAGCATAATCGGCTTTTGCGGGATATCCATTCGCCAGCACGATCAGCCGAGAAACCGCAGCACGTCCTCAAGCACAAGCTCGGCCTGCTCACGATGGGGCACATGCCCGCAATCGGCCAGCACCCGCATGCGGCTCGGGCCGCCTGCCAGGCGCGTGAAGCGTTGGGGATGGGCCAGGCTGCCGAACTCGTCGTTGTCGCCGTGCAGGCTGAGCAGCGGGCAACGTAACTGCGCGAGCAAACCATCGAGGTGCCAGTCGGCGAAATCGGCCGACAGCCAGTTGTCGACCCAGGCGCGCAGCACCCACTCGGCCTTGTCGCCGTGGTAACGCGCCAGGCGTTCGAGCTGCCCTGCTTCGGCGAACTGGCGATCGGCCGCGCGGATGCCTTCGAGGGTACGGTCTTCAACGAAGGCCTGGGCCGATTCGGTCACCAGCCCCCGGCAATGTTCGGCGAAGGCGGCCGCGCAGCCGACCGCCATGCCACCGCCAACGCTGTGGCCGAATACGATGAAGTCATCGATGGCCAGCTGCCTGCGCAGCGCAGCGAAGCCTTCGTGCGCCTCGGCCTCGACGAAACCCCGGCGCAGCTGACCAGGGTGCGCGGCGGAACGCCCGAAGCCCAGGCGGTCATAGGCGATCACCCGGTGCCTGCTAGCCCGCGCCAGCTGCGCGGGGAAATCGCGCCAGAGCGCCACGCAGCCCAGCGAGTCATGCAGCAGCACAATCGGCACGCCCTGAGCATTCACAGGCATCCAGCTCTCGGCATGGAGCCGGCCCGCAGGCGTGTCGATGGAATGTTGCGTGTGAGTGATGTCCGTCATCGTCCAGGTGCCCGGCTGTTCTGCGAAGCCAGCATGCTAAGCCAGGTCACGGCCTGGCGCGAGGGCGAAATCGGCTGAACGCCGGGCCATTCAGGCCGACGCGGTCACGCTCGGGCCCTTGAGCTCGACCCGGTTGCCGTCGGGGTCGAAGCAGTACAGCGAAAGCCCTTCGCCTTCGGCGCCATAGCGCTTTTCGGCCGGTTCCACCCGCACCCCGGCCTTGTGCAAGTAGTCACTGAGCGCCTGTTCATCGAAGGGTTCGACCCGCAGGCACAGGTGGTCCAGATTGTGCCCTTGCCGGCCAGGTGCCGGGCCGCCCTTGACCCCCAAGGGGCCATCGACCGCCACCAGGTCGATCATGCTGCTGCCGGCGGCCAGGTGGATCATCCCCAGCGACTCGCGCTCACGGCTTACCGGGCAGCCGAGCACATCACGGTAGAAGGCCAGGCTGCGCGGCAGGTCGCTGACACGCAGCACGATGTGATCGATATGCAGGATACGCGAAGGCAACATGGCGGCACTCCATGAACGGACGTCTGTGCACCTTAGCAGGGCCAGCGCTCATTCGTTGACCAAGCGCTGCAATCCGCCTTTTTGGTGCCGCGCCAGGGTATGCAGGATCTGCTGCGCCAGCGCCCGGTCTGGCGCCTGCAGATGGAAGTGGTGCCCCCCAGGGTGCCAGGTCACCCGCGTCTGCTCCGGCAGCGCCGCCTGGCGCCGGTCAAAGCCATCGCCCGCGAAGGCGCCCTGCTGCCCCAGCAGCAGATACAACGGGCAACGGATCTGGTGCAGCAGCTCGCAGGCCTCGCGCTCGGTCAGCGGCATGGGCTCGGGCAGGTCCAGGCGCGGGTCATGGCGCCAGCAATAGCCGTCGCCCACCTGCAACAGGTCACGCAGCGCCAGCAGCCGCGCGGCATCCGCCGGCAAGTCGCCGGCCAGGCGTCTGCGGCACTGGCCAAGGGCGTGCTCGAGGTTGTCGAAACACAGCGCCTCGGGTTCGGCAAAGCCCTGCTGGCGGCTGCGCAGCAGCATGCGTTTGAGGCGAAATGCGCGGGCCATGTGCTCGACCCGGTCGCCCTCGGCCACGGTGAACGGCACGCCCATGCCATCGAGGAACTGCAGGCTGGCGATGGCGCTGGTCAACGCCGCAAGAATCGAGGCGACGCCCGTGCCCATGCCGTGGGCGAGTACGTGAAAGCGTGACCAGCCAAGGCGTTCGACCACTGCCAGCATGTCCTCGGCGTGCTCCCACAGGTAGTAGCCACTGTCGTCGCGGCGGTGGTCGCTGCGCCCGTGCCCGATCAGATCGGGCGCCACGACGAAACACCCCTCCAGCAGGGGCGCCAGGCGCTCGAACGATGCGGCGTTGTCCAGCCAGCCATGTAGCGCCAGCACCGGGATGCCGCCTTCCGGGCCCCAGGTACGCACGGCGATCTCGATGCCGTTGATGTCGAGCATGTGGTCTTTTGCAGTCGTCGTTACAGCCATCACTTCACTCCATGGCAGGGCCCAGCAGGCCGGCTCCTTCGACACCGCAGGGTGCCGCAGGCCCCACCATCGCCCACGCGGCCCTGGCAGGCTGGCCCGTTACCGACCGTGACGTGCGCATCACCGACCACAGTATCCCCGCTGCGACACCCTGGCGCCGGCAACTATGTACCGCAGCCACGACGCGTATCCGGTGTTCGATGGCGGTCCCGCTAACTGCCAGGCAACAGCAATGGAAAACACCACCCCATACCATCAGAGCCAGATCCAGCGCCGCATCCCGGCCTGGGCCAAGCAATTGCACCCCCGCCACCTGGACCGCGTGCTGCAGAGTGCTCACAACGAACATATCGAGGAAGACGGAACACCCACTGTCTGGTTCGCCAACGCCTCAGAGGTACACCAGCAATTGCTGCGCGACGCCATCAAGGTTCGCGCGAATACACGCAAGGTCCTGAGCCAGGCGTTGAGCGAGCTGCAATCGCTAGCGCAATTCTGCGAACCGCTGCTGCAACAGAAACTGGCCATCGAGGTGCCGGTCACCCAGGCCCGGTATTGCTTCCAACCCTTCGAAAACAACCTTGGCGGATCGCTCGAAACCGTGCCTGACCTGGACTCACTCGGCCTGGGCGCT
Source organism: Pseudomonas parasichuanensis (assembly GCF_021601385.1). GTDB lineage: Bacteria > Pseudomonadota > Gammaproteobacteria > Pseudomonadales > Pseudomonadaceae > Aquipseudomonas > Aquipseudomonas parasichuanensis. The sequence goes on from NZ_BQHO01000008.1 coordinate 198,856, forward strand.
GGCACGTACGCACCGGAATGGACCAGCGAACCCGTCGGCCCCCCCGAATCACGCAGCTTGCTGGAGGCGGCCATGCACAACTTCGAGGGGATGGTCGAGGTCGGGTCCTTCAGCACCTTGCAGGTCAGCGCCAGCGATACCAGCGCCCTACCCGGCCTGAGCATGGCGCGTTTCGTTGGCGCCTGCCGCGCCCTCGACCTTGGCAAACGCTACCAGGCACATCTGGACAGCATCTTCAACGGCCAGCACAAGGCACAGGTACAGGACGCCTGGATTGGGGCGCTCAGGGCAATGCTCACGGTCAAGGCAATCATCGCCCTTGCCCGCGGTGAAATCTCCAACTCGGGCTACCAGGCATTGCGGCATTTCTGCATCGATGGCGCGACACCGCGCTATGGCAGGGATCCAGTGACGCTGCGCAACCTGACGGTGCTCGGCATGAAGGTGCATGGCGTGCTGCTGCTCGGCCCTGCCCGCAAAGACGCCGAAATCGTCGCCTACCTGCCCTTCGATCATCAACGCCCAGTGCAGGAATTCACCAACCTGCAGCAACTGAAGACCTATCTGGCCGAACAACTGCTGGATGCGCAGTACCGCCAACGCTTCGTCGAGCATGTCGCGCACAGCGACCAATCGAAGATGAGTGGACAATTGCTTGAACAGCTGTACGAAGACGACAGCGAATTCCACGGGGTGGGCGGCCTGATTCCGCTGGAGCCGTTCTGGCCCGCTACCGGTCATTCACTGGAGGGCAATCGGCCCAAGGTCTCACCAGACCTTGGTATTCGCGAGCTGCAGGTCGATCTGCCGTACTGGAAGAGCCTTTACGACAACCATGTCGCCTTTCTCATGGACAACGCCAGGGCGATCGCGGTGCCCACCGCCGATGTGAACGCCAAGGTGCGCAAGGAGCGCCTGGCGTTCTGGGAAGAGGCCGGCATGAACCTGCTCAACGTCGCCGCCATGCTGGTGCCGGGGCTCGATGCCGTCATGTTGCTGGTGTTCGCCGCGCAGGTACTGGACAACATCTACCTCGCCTACGAGGCCTGGTCGGAGGGTGATTACGCCGAGGCGGTCGAGCAGCTCAAGGCGTTGGCACTCACCGCCGGCAGCATTGTGGTGATTGGCGCCGCCGCCGCGGTGGTCAAGGCGTCAGGCTTCGTCGACTGGCTGGAACGCGTGGTATTCGGTGACGAGGAATTGCTGTGGCACCCGCAACTTACGCCCTACCACAGCCAGGTGGAGCTTTCCCCCGACCTCGAACCGGACGCAGAAGGCATCTATGAGGTAAATGGCCAGCATTATGTGCGCCTCGATGGCAAGACTTGCGAAGTCCGCAAGAACGCTGCCGGCACCTGGGAACTGGTGCATGCAAGCGACCACAACGGTTACCGCCCTATCCTTCACGGCAACGGTAGAGGTGCCTGGCGCCTGGCCCACGAACAGGTCAAGGGCTGGGAGCGGGCCAGGCTGCTACGGCGCATGGGCCCGGTCACCGAGGGGCAAAGCGATGCCGACCTGGCCGCGGCGTTCGACAGCACGGGGCTGGAACAGGGTGTACTGGAGCCGGTACTGGCCGATGGCGAGCCGGTACCGCCACAGCTGGATGATGCCTTGTTACGCCTGAGCAAGGACATGGAAGTCAGCGACATCATCGCCCGCACTCGCAATGGCCGCCCGCTGGCCGCCTACAAGAGTTACGCCATCACCGTCCTGAGCGAGTTGCCCGACTGGCCCGAAGACGTGGTGCTCAAGGTGTTCGAAGGCCCCGAAGCCTGGGGAGGTTTCAGCCGCTACGGCCGTGCACATCCAGGTGACCACGTGATCGAACTGACCAGCAGCGAACTGGACAACGGCGACCTGGCACGCCGCGTCCTCGAACAGCTCGACGAAGCCAGGATCACCCGCCTGCTGCCTGCGGGTACAAGCATGGAGCGACGCCAGCAAGCCCTGCAGGACCTGCTGGCCGATCACCTGAGCAGCAGGCGCTCGTCGCTGTTCGACAGCCTCTACATCAGCCAACGACCACCGTTGAGCCGGGCCGCCCAGGCACTGGCCAGGCAGTTCCCCTCCTTGCCCGACAATGCCCTGGAGGAAATCGTCGGCGCCGCCACCCATGCCGAGCGCACCCGCCTGCTGAATGGGCGTGTACCCTTGCGGGTCGCCCTGGAGGCACGCGCGATGCAGGCCAATGTGCGCCTGGGCCGGGCGCTCCTTGGCCTGTACCGGCCAAGCCTCGGCAACGCCGACACCCTTCTGATTCGCGACAATTTGCTGGCCCTGCACCCCGACTGGAACGATCAACAGCTGTACCAGGCGGCCATCGCCGACCGGGCCCAGGCCGCTCATCTGATCGGTCAACAGCCTGCCCGCAGGGGGTTCCGCTCGCCCATGCGCCTGAGCGCCGGGCGTCTTGGCTATCCGCTGAGCCCGGGCGTGTTCGCCTCCCGGGAAGAACGCGAACTGCATGCGTTGTTTCCGGGCATGAACGATCAGGAACGCAGGCAATTGCTGACCACCTTGCGCCGACGCGGCAACGTCACTGAGCAGATCCAGGCCTATCGCACGGAGCTTGCCACCCTGCGCGATGGCCTGGACGACTGGATCGCGCAACAGGCACCACGGTATCAGCGCCACGCCAACCAGGTAGCCTCCACCTTGGTCAGGGCCTGGCATCGACTGGAGGGTGACTCGTTGAGGCTGGCCAACCTGGAGCTGGACAGTTTGCCGCCGCTGAGGGCGCGCTTCGACCATGTCAGGACCTTGTTTCTGGACAACCTTGAAGTGCCAACCATTCCTGCCGATTACCTGCAATCGTTCCCGTCGCTGCGGCGCGTACGCGTCATCAGCAGCCCTGCCCTGGGGGTACCCTCGCTGTTCGCAGCGCTTGACCAAGCGCCACACCTCGTGGAGCTGAGCATCGAAAGCAGTGGCCTGACGCAATTGCCGGCGCAGGCTCACGAGGTACTGCCGAGGCTGACCAACCTGCGCTTTCTGGCCTTGCGCCGCAATGAGCTCGTCCTGACTGACGATGATCTGGCGCTACTGACCGGCCGCCTGCGTCTCGGGACCCTGAACCTGTACCAGAACCGATTGGTGTTGACGCCAGAGATGGCGGCGCGCTTCGACACCCTGACCGAACTACGCGAGCTGAACTTGGGCAACAACCCGCTGGGGATCTGCCCGCGGCTGCTCAACCTGCGCTGCCTGACCAACCTGAACCTGGCCAACTGCGAGCTGGTCGATTGGCCCGAAGGGCTGCAAATGTTGATGGGCCGCGAGAACTACGCCTTGCGCCAGGTTGAGCTGAGTCATAATCACATCGCCTATGTACCCGATCTCTCCAACCTCGTGGACACCCCCTTCGTCGAGGCCCTGCTCACGAGCAACGACAACGAACGCTGGCGCTTCAACTACAACCCGTTCGATGAAGACACCCGCCGGGAATTGCGCGCGGCAGGCGTGGTGGTTGAGCGTCCCGCCGTGGAGGCGCCCGCCTTACCGGGACAACGGCCGCGTAACTGGCTACAACCGGCCGACCAGGCACAGCGAGACACCTGGGACAGCCTGTTCGCCGACAATGCCAACCGTAACCTGCGCGAAGCCGTGGAGCAGGCGGGGCTGTCCAGCGCGGCACACTCCAATACCCACGGGATGACCCGACAGATCTGGCGCCTGCTGGAGGACGCCGCGGCAGACAGCGAACTGTGTGCGCGCCTCAGCGAGGTGGCAGCCCTGTTCCCGGTCAGTTGCGGTGATGCCGGGGCCGACGTGCTGAGCACCCTGCAGATCGAGGCACAGGTTTTCCGCATGACCGCCGGCCAGCCCCATGCGACCCACAAATTGTTCAGCTACTTCCAGAGCCTGTATCGTCGCGACCAAGTCAACGAGCTGGCCCAGGAGCTTTACAACGCGCGCCTGAAACGCCGCACAGGCCTGCTGGCAAGGCGACACTGGGAAGCGCTGCCGGCGGCGCAGCGTGGTTTGCAGCCTAGTGCCAGTGCGTTGCACCGCTTCGACTGGATCCCCGACAACCTGCTGCTGGAGAACCTGGGGCTGGACCTGATCGAAATCCGCCTGGCCCTGCGCACCAACCTGGCCGAAGAGCTCGATTTCACCGAAACGCAGTTACAAATGCTCTACCGCGACGCCGCTCATATTGTCGGCCCGACCGAGGATGCCGTGTTGCAGGAAGTGCTCAACCGCAACAACGACTTACCGGCAAGGCGTCAGTGGGTCTCGCGCCAACCCAGCTGGAGGCGCGTGCTGCGGGCGCAGTTCCCGGCACGGCTCGAGGCGCTGAGGTCACGCTGGGATGTGGGCATCGATTTCCTCGAATGGTGCAATGATGGCAGCACGATGGAAGGTGCCCTGGAGCCCCCCGTGGTCGACGCCCTGACCTCTGCACTGGGCGAGAGCCCGCTGGACGAGCATGGCCAACCACTGCGCCTGCAAATCAACGACGATCAGTACGTCGCCGGGATGAACCGCATGGCCTTGGGGCTTGAGGATGACGAAGACGCCCTGTACCTGGAACTGACCCGTCCTCTGGACAGCGACGCCTGACGCCTCACTGACCGCGCAGGTCTTCGAAGAAGGCCTGCCGCCCCTGTACCTGGCTCGACGCGCGCGGCTGATTCACGGCTTCGCCGTTGGGCTTTTCCACATGCCAGTAGCAGTGGCTGACTGCCCGCGTGACGGCCACGTAGGCCAACCGCTGAACCTCTTCCTGCTGAGCGGTATCGAAGGCCTGGGCATCGCCCGGCTTGCCCAGCCCCGCCAGGCGGTACACCTGGTTCTTGTAGGGCGAGCTGGTCAGGTATTGGCAGTCGCCGAGCATGAACACCGCGTCGGCCTGTAAGCCCTTGGCGCTGTGGTAGGTCAGTTGCTTGAGCCTGCGCTGCCCGGAAGGCAAGCTAGAATCTACTTTAAGTACAGAAGCTAAATGCTGCTCAATCAATAACTTATCGCTACTTTTTCGAAACAGCATCATCACTGTTTCACCCTGCTCATAGTGTTCGATCAAGGTCTGCGCCAGCGCGGCCTCGTCACGTTCGAACACCCGTACGGGCGCCAATGGCAGCACGGCCGCCTGCCCGCTGGCCTTGGCTTTCTTGCCGCTTATGGTCGGCGTGCCCTTCACCAGGTGCTCGGCGGCGTCGATGATGTGCTGCTGGCTGCGGTAGTTCTCCACCAACATTACCCGGGTGTTGGCAGGTGATGGGAAGACCTTGGTGAACTCCATGAAGTACTTGGGCGAACTGCCCCGCCAGCCGTAGATCGACTGCCAGTCGTCCCCCACGCACATCAGCGACGAATGCTGCGCCACCCGGCCAGGGTTCATGGCGGGCCCACGGCGGCGGATTTCCGCAAGGCAGGCGCGCAGCCAACTGACAATCTGCGGCGAGACATCCTGAAACTCGTCGATCATCAGATGTGCCAGCGGCCGCAGCAAAGGGTCGGGCAACAGCTGCAGGTTTTCCGGGTTGTTCTCGCCGAACAGGGCGAACATGCGGTTGTAGGTCATCACCGGCGGTGACTGGGCCATCAGCTGGGTTTCAAAAGCTTTCCAGAACAGGGCCAGCGCCTCGAAGAACGGGCCATCGCTATCACCGGGCGGGAAACTCATGGCGGCCACTGCGGCGCTCACGTCGAGGCCAAGGTTCTCGATGAAACTGGCCGCAGTGACGAAGGCGTCGAGCAGCGGCGCCGGTGCCAGCTCACCCTTGACCTTGTATTCAAAGCCAGGGCCGGCCACGGCATCCCCTGCCAACGAGGCCGCCAGGCGCCTGGCCGATGCATAGTTGTTCAGCCAGATCACCGGTTTGTCGCTGAACGCCTGGAACAGCGTGCGCTTGACCGCCCACTCCGCACGCACCGCAAGCTTGGCGCCTGGGCGCTGGTACTGGGCGCTTTCGCTGGGGTCGAAGCCCAGTACCACCCAGGCGTCCAGCCCCTCGAGGCGACCGTGTACGTGGAAACGGCTGCCACGGATCTGCACTGTGTCGCGGCACGGCTCGATGCCTTTGATCGGCCAGGCGCCGGCCGCGAACCACAGGTCCTCGATCACGTCGCACAATTCTTCGTCGCGTTGTGCGGCCAGCTGGGTAACCTGAACGCGCTTCTGCACATCCGGGTGATCCGGGTCCAGTGGCTTGAGCAGCAGCGCCTCCTGGCGCAGTTGGCCGACCAAGGCAGCGAAACGTGGGCTCTCTGCCAGCAGGTCCCGATAGGACAGGTTCAGTTGCTGACGCTGGGCGTCATTCAGGCGCAGGTCGAAGGGGTTGCTGTCGGCATTCGCCTCCCCGCCAGCAGGCATCTCGTTGCCGAGGGTTTCGAAGGCACGTACCTGAGAAAACCCCGGCAGGCTGCGCACCAGCGGCAGGATGCGCGAGTGGAAGGTGCGTACCAGCTCACGGCCCTGGGCCGGCGACAGCTCGATCTGCCACAGCGCGAACACCTGCAGCAGGCGCTGGATGAAATCCTTGCGCGACTCACGGGTGAAGGTCACCACGGTCATGGCGTCGAGCTCGAAGCCCAGGTAATGGCGCAGCAACAGGATGCGCAGCACCAGCGAGGTCGACTTGCCGGCACCGGCACCGGCCACCACGCAGGTCGACGGCGTGTCGCTGAGGATCAGCTTCCACTGCGCGGCGCTGGGCTGTGCCTCGGCCGGCAGGCGTTGGGCCACGTCAGCCCTGAAGCGTTTTTTCAGCTCGGCGGTCAGTGGCAGGCGCCAGTCGTCGAACAGCTTGTCGTCCTGGCCGGGCACCGCAGCGGTGTCCGGGCGCATATCGCGAATCACCAGGACCTGACGCCCCGCTTCGTAGCCGTCCGAACGCCCACGCTCGTAGCCGTCACGCAAACCGTCGGCATGGCCGGTGCGCTGGCCGGTGGCATGGCCAAGGAACCACGAATCGCGGTGCTGCGCCTGCAGGCGGCTGAGGCCCCGGCCAAGCAGGCGCAGCACCGCGATTCGTGGTTCCTTGGCCATGCCAC
>NZ_BQHO01000009.1 GCF_021601385.1 Pseudomonas parasichuanensis
TCCCCCTTATCATGCCCCCCATGATCAAAGACCCCTTCGAACGACTCGGCCTGGACCGCGAGGTCCTCACCGTCAGCCAACTCAACGGCCGCGCCCGGGTGCTGCTGGAAGACGTGTTCCGCAGCGTCTGGGTGGAAGGCGAAATCTCCAACCTGGCCCGCCCAGCCTCCGGGCACCTGTACTTCACCCTCAAGGACAACGGCGCGCAAATCCGCTGCGCACTGTTCCGCCAGAACGCCCTGCGCGTGCGCCAGGCACTGCGCGACGGCCTGGCGGTCAAGGTGCGCGGCAAGGTCTCGCTGTTCGAAGGCCGTGGCGACTACCAGCTTATCCTCGACACCGTCGAACCGGCCGGTGACGGCGCCCTGCGCCTGGCCTTCGAGGCCCTGAAGGAAAAACTCGGCGCCGAAGGCCTGTTCAGCACCGAGCGCAAGCAGCCGCTGCCGGCGCACCCGCAGCGCATCGGCATCATCACCTCGCCCACCGGCGCGGTGATCCGCGACATCATCAGCGTGTTCGGCCGCCGCGCGCCACAGGTCGAGCTGAACCTGATCCCCACCGCCGTACAGGGCCGCGAGGCCATCGCGCAGATCGTCCGTGCCCTGCAGCTGGCCGACCGCCAGGGCTTCGATGCGCTGATCCTGGCCCGTGGCGGCGGCTCGCTGGAAGACCTCTGGTGCTTCAACGAAGAAGCCGTGGCCCGCGCCGTGGCAGCCTGCGTAACGCCCATCGTCAGCGCCGTGGGCCACGAGACCGACGTGTCGATCAGCGACTTCGTCGCCGACGTGCGCGCACCCACCCCGTCGGCCGCCGCCGAACTGCTCGCCCCCGACAGCAGCGGCCTGCAACAGCGCCTCGACAGCCTGCAGCGGCGCCTGTTGCTGCGCATCCAGAATCGCCTGGCCCACGATCGCCTGCGCGTCGATGGCCTGGCCCGGCGCCTGCGCCACCCAGGCGAGCGCTTGCGCCAGCAGGCCCAGCGCCTGGATGACCTGGACATGCGCATGCGCCGCGCCTTCATGCTCAGCCTGCAACGCCGCCATGAGCGCCTGGGCCGTCTCGATACCCGCCTGGCCGCGCAACACCCCGGCCGCGCGCTGAAGCTGCTCAAGCAACGCCTGGACAGCCTTGGCGAACGCCTGCCGCGGGCCATGCGCGAAGTGCTCAAGGACCGCCGCCAGCGCTTCCAGGCACAACTGCAGACCCTGCAGGTGGTCAGCCCGCTGGCGACCCTGGCCCGCGGCTACAGCATCCTGCTCGACGAACGCGGCCAGGCCATCCGCAGCGCCGCCCAGACCCACAACGGCCAGCGCCTGACCGCACGCCTCAATGAAGGCGAACTCAAGGTGCGGGTCGAGGACAACCACCAGACTCCGGTCACCCTTTCGCTACTGGACTGACACATGCCCCGCCTGTTCGCCCCCCTGCTCGCCCTGTTCCTGCTGCTGCCGGTCACCGCTGCCCAGGCCAGCTACATCACCCGCACCCTCGACAAGCCGGTGCCCGGCGGCGTCGCGGTGGTCGACCTCGGCCCTTCGGCCAGCGCCCCGAGCGCCCGCTTCGATGGCAAGCCGGTGCTGGTGGTCAAGGAGCAGGACACCTGGCTGGCCATCGTCGGCATCCCGCTGACGCAAAAGCCCGGCAACGCCGTACTCACCCAGGGCGGCCGCACCCTGCCCTTCACCGTCGGCAGCAAGAAGTACCCCGAACAGCACATCACCCTGAAGAACAAACGCCAGGTCAACCCCGAGCCCGACGACCTCAAGCGCATCGACCGCGAACTGGCCGAGCAAGTGAAGGCCTACCGCAGCTTCAGCCCCACGCTGCCGAGCAACCTGATCCTCGACAAGCCGGTCAATGGCCCGCTGTCGAGCAAGTTCGGCGTGCGCCGCTTCTTCAATGGCGAAGAGCGCAACCCCCACGCCGGGCTGGACTTCGCCGTGCCCGCCGGCACGCCGATCAAGACCCCGGCCAATGGCAAGGTGATCCTGGTGGGCGATTACTTCTTCAATGGCCGCACGGTGTTCGTCGACCATGGCCAGGGCTTCATCAGCATGTTCTGCCACATGTCCAAGATTGACGTGCAGCCAGGCCAGGTGCTGCGCCGTGGCGAGGTGGTCGGGCGGGTAGGCTCGACCGGGCGCGCCACCGGGCCGCACATGCACTGGAACGTCAGCCTCAACGATGCGCGGGTGGACCCGGCGATCTTCATTGGTGCGTTCCAGCCCTGAGACCGAGCCGCCCTCTTCGCGGGCAAGCCCGCGAAAGGGCCAGCATGGCTGGCATCAACTCACCCGTCTTGCGCCATCCCAAAATACACCGCAAAGTTTTCAACCATTCCTCAAAATTTCAGCCACAAAATCTCGAACAACTGCTTTTTTTAAGCATTCCTCTCAATTTTTTCTGAAGCCTTGCCATCCCCCACCCCACTGGTTAGGGTTGAGCACATGAAAACCTTCAGCACCCTCATCCTGCTCCGACAACACCGCAGCCTCTGCCTGGTCAGCGCACGACTACCAGGCTGAATCGCATCGCCTCGCCTTTTCATCTCGTTATCGTTTGGCAGGCCCGATTTCGGCCGCACATAAAAGGATTGCTTCCATGACCATGCTCAAAGACCCTTCGAAGAAATATCGCGCCTTCCCGACCATCGACCTGCCCGACCGCACCTGGCCGTCGAAAACCATCACCCAGGCGCCGATCTGGTGCAGTTCCGACCTGCGTGATGGCAACCAGTCGCTGATCGAGCCGATGGATTCGGAGAAGAAGCTGCGTTTCTGGAAGACCCTGGTGCAGGTCGGCGTGAAGGAAATCGAGGCGTCGTTCCCATCCGCCTCGCAAACCGACTTCGACTTCGTGCGCACCCTGATCGAAGACGGCCACATCCCGGACGACACCACCATCCAGGTGCTCACCCAGGCCCGTGAAGACCTGATCGCCCGTACCTTCGAATCCCTGCGCGGCGCCAAGAAGGCCATCGTCCACCTGTACAACGCCACTTGCCCGGCGTTCCGCCGCATCGTCTTCAACCAGGACAAGCAAGGCGTCAAGGACATTGCGGTCAACGCTGCCAAGCTGTTCGTCAAGTACGCCGCCCAGCAGCCGGAAACCCACTGGACCTTCCAGTACTCGCCAGAAACCTTCAGCGCCACCGAGCTGGAGTTCGCCAAAGAGGTGTGCGACGCGGTAATCGAGGTGTGGAACCCGACCCCTGAGCACAAGGTCATCCTCAACCTGCCGGCCACCGTCGAAGTCGCCACGCCGAACATCTACGCCGACCAGATCGAATGGTTCTGCCGCAATGTCAGCCGCCGCGACAGCGTGATCATCAGCCTGCACTGCCACAACGACCGTGGCACCGGCATCGCCGCCACCGAGCTGGGCCTGATGGCCGGCGCCGACCGCGCCGAAGGCTGCCTGTTCGGCAACGGCGAGCGCACCGGTAACGTCGACCTGGTGACCCTGGCATTGAACCTCTACACCCAGGGCATCGACCCGCAACTGGACTTCTCCGACATCGACGGCGTGCGCAAGGTCGTCGAGGAGTGCAACCAGCTGCCGGTGCACCCACGTCACCCCTACGTCGGCGACCTGGTCCACACCGCCTTCTCCGGCTCGCACCAGGATGCCATCCGCAAGGGCTTCGCCAAGCAGCAGGAAGGCGAATTGTGGGAAGTGCCGTACCTGCCGATCGACCCGGCCGACATCGGCCGCAGCTACGAGGCGGTGATCCGCGTCAACAGCCAGTCGGGCAAAGGCGGCATCACCTACCTGCTCGAGCAGGAATACGGCATCAGCCTGCCGCGCCGCATGCAGATCGAGTTCAGCCAGGTGGTACAGGGTGAAACCGACCGCCTGGGCCTGGAAATGACCGCCCAGCAGATTTACAAACTGCTGCAGAAGGAATACCTGCAGGCCAACGCGCCGTATGCACTGGTCAGCCACCGCCTGCAGGAAGAGAACGGCAGCAGCCACGTGCAAGTGGAAGTCTCCGGTGAAGGCGAGTCCACCCTGCACTGGCACGGCAAGGGCAACGGCGCCCTGGAAGCCTTGGTTGCCGGCTTGCCGGTCAACGTGGAGATCATGGACTACAACGAGCACGCCATTGGCGCCGGCACCAACGCCAAGGCAGCTGCGTACATCGAGCTGCGCGTGGCCGGTGGCCGCCCGGTGCACGGCGTGGGCATCGACGAGAACATCACCACCGCCAGCTTCAAGGCGCTGTTCAGTGCGCTGAACCGCTCCCTGAGCCAGCAAGAGGCCAAGGCGGCGTAAGCAATAGCCTATCGGTCAAGAGCCCGCATCTGTGATGCGGGCTTTTTTATGCCCGTACGCGATGGGGCCCGCACAGGCAAAAAAAAGGGGCGCCGACCAAGCGCCCCACAAGCCGTGTAGCACACAACGAAATCGGTCAGTCCAGCAGCGCCATCGCCTCGGCGCTGCACGCCTCGATACGCGCCCAGTCGCCGTTCTTGATCCAGCTGCTGTCGAGCATCCAGGTGCCGCCCACGCACATCACATTCGGCAGTGCCATGTAGTTGCGCACGTTGGCCGGGTTCACCCCGCCCGTAGGGCAGAAGCGGATATCGCCGAACGGGCCACCGAAGGCCTTGATCGCCGCCACGCCGCCGCTGATCTCGGCCGGGAACAGCTTGAAGCGGCGGTAGCCCAGGGCGTAGCCCATCATGATCTCGGACGGCGTGCTGATGCCGGGCAACAGCGGGATGTCGCTCTGCACGCCGGCTTCGAGAATGTCCTGGGTGATGCCCGGGGTGACGACGAATTGCGCGCCTGCGGCCTCGACCGCGGCGAACATGCTGCGGTCGAGCACGGTGCCGGCACCCACGCACAGCTCCGGGCGCTGCTCACGCAGCACCTGAATGGCCTTGAGGCCCAGCGCCGAGCGCAGGGTCACTTCCAGGGTACGGATGCCACCGGCGGCCAGGGCGTCGGCCAGCGGCAGGATGTCCTGCTCGCGGGCGATGGTGATCACCGGCAGGATGCGTGCCTTGGCGCAGATTGCGTCGATGCGTTCGGCTTTCTCAGCCATCGAGAGCAAAGGCTGTGGGCGTTCGAGGGTGGTCATGACTGTGGATCCTTGGCTCATGGGCACCAGTAGATGCTCAGGGGGTCGTGAAGAAAGGCGCGAATCGGCATTTCGGTAAGGTCGTTGCCCGCCAGCGCGGCGCGCAGGGTAGCGAGTTTGCCCGGGCCTTGCACGGACAAGGCGGTGAAGCCGGCACTGCCCAGCAGCGCGCGGGTCATGCTCAGGCGCTGGTGCGGCACGCTGGGCGCCAGCATCGGCAGGCAGCGGCGCTCACCCACCTTGGCCAGGCCCTGGCGCAGGTTGGGGCTGGCCGGGAACAGCGAGGCGGTGTGGCCATCGTCGCCCATGCCCAGCACCAGTACATCGATCGGCGGCAAGTCGGCCAGCACCTGGTCGGCCTGGTCGGCAGCGGCTTCCAGATTGGCGGCCGCCTGGTAAAGGCCGACGAAGCGTGCCTTGGCCGCCGCGCCCTTGAGCAGGTGGCGGGCCAGCAAGCCGGCGTTGCTGTCGGTATGCTCCACCGGCACCCAGCGCTCGTCGGCCAGGCTCACGGTCACCTTCGACCAGTCCAGCGCTTGAGCGGCCAGCTGCTCGAGGAACGGCACCGGGCTGCGCCCGCCGGACAACACCACGCAGGCCTGGCCCTTGCTGGCGATGGCCTGGCGCAGGCGCTCGGCCACGTCATGGGCCAGGGTCGCCGCCAGGGTGTTCGAATCGGCCAACGCATGCGCCTTCACGCTCGCCGGCAGTTGCAGTTCAGATATCGCCATACCAGGCCCTCCCATCACGTGTAATCAGTGCAATCGAGCTCATTGGCCCCCAGGAACCGGCCGCGTAGGGCTTGGGCGCATCGCCGCTGGTCTTCCAGCCGGCGATCAGCTGGTCGCACCATTTCCAGGCGTATTCGATTTCGTCCTTGCGCACGAACAGGTTCTGGTTGCCGCGCATCACTTCCAGCAGCAAGCGCTCGTAGGCGTCGGGAATCCGTGCGCTGCGCCAGGTGTCGGAGAAATTCAGTTGCAACGGGCCGCTGCGCAGTTGCATGCCTTTGTCCAGGCCCTGCTCCTTGGTCATCACCCGCAGCGAGATGCCTTCGTCCGGTTGCAGGCGGATGATCAGCTTGTTGCCGATCTGCAGGCGCTGTTCCGGGGCGAAGATGTAGTGCGGCGTCTCCTTGAAGTGGATGACGATCTGCGACAGCTTGCCGGGCATGCGCTTGCCGGTGCGCAGGTAGAACGGCACGCCCGACCAGCGCCAGTTGCGGATATCGGCGCGCAGGGCGACGAAGGTTTCGGTGTCGCTCTGGGCATTGGCGTTGTCTTCTTCCAGGTAACCCGGCACCGGCTTGCCGTCGCTGTAGCCGGCGATGTACTGGCCACGCACCACGCGGGTGCTCAGGCCTTCACCGGTGATTGGCGCCAGGGCCTTGAGCACCTTGACCTTCTCGTCGCGGATACTGTCGGCGGACAGGTCGCTGGGCGGGTCCATGGCGATCAGGCAGAGCAGCTGCAACAGGTGGTTCTGGATCATGTCGCGCAGCTGGCCGGCCTTGTCGAAGTAGCCCCAGCGGCCTTCGATGCCGACCTTTTCGGCGACGGTGATCTCCACGTGGGAGATGGAGTTCTGGTTCCACTGGGTTTCGAACAGGCTGTTGGCGAAGCGCAGGGCGATCAGGTTCTGCACCGTCTCCTTGCCCAGGTAGTGGTCGATGCGGTAGACACGGTTTTCCGGGAAGAAACGTGCCACGGCGTCGTTGACCCGGCGCGACGACTCCAGGTCGTGGCCGATGGGCTTTTCCAGCACCACCCGGGTGCGTGGCGCCAGGCCGGCCTTGTCGAGGTTCTCGCAGATCGCGCCGTAGACTGCGGCGGCCGTGGCGAAGTAGGCAATCAGTGGCAGCTCGCCTGGCGCCTGATCGACCAGCGCCTGGTAGTCCTCGGGCTGGACGAAGTCCACATGCAGGTAGTTCAGGCGCTCGAGGAAGCGACCCAGGGCAACGGCGTCGATGTCCGCGTCGGGGACATGGCGGCGCAGGTGCGCCTCGATGGTGCCCAGGTGCTCCTGCGCGGTGCCCGGCTCACGGGCCAGGGCCAGCAGCCGGGTGTCCGGGTGCAGCAGGTTGGCACGGTCGAGCTGGTAGAGCGCGGGAAACAGCTTGCGCAATGCCAGGTCGCCCAGGGCGCCAAACAGGGCAAAGGTGCAAGGTTCGACACTGATCGCAGCCATGATGTTGGTTCTTTTATTAAAGTTGAGCTAGGAATACCGCTTTCAAAGCGGGTTTTCAAGGCCTAATGTAGTAAAAACCACAACATTATCCACATCTATTACAACCCAGTGGTGTGACAATCTCACCGCCAGTAGGATACACAACACTGCAAAAAGCCTGCTGCCCCGCCAGCCGGCTGTCACCTAGAGCCGACCAAGGACACCCCATGGACCGCGTGCGCAACCTCCTGGAACAGATCCAGGGCCGCCTGGACGAGTTGAACAAGGCCGAACGCAAAGTCGCCGAAGTCATCCTGCTCAACCCGCAACAAGCCACCCGCTTCAGCATTGCCGCACTGGCCCAGGCGGCCTCGGTCAGCGAACCGACCGTCAACCGCTTCTGCCGCTCGTTCGGCGTCAACGGCTACCCCGAACTCAAGCTGCAACTGGCGCAGAGCCTGGCCAGCGGCGCGGCCTATGTGAGCCGCGCGGTGGAGGCCGACGACGACCCGGCGGCCTACACCCAGAAAATCTTCGGCAGCGCCATCGCCTCGCTCGACAGCGCCTGCCAGCAACTCGACCCGCAGCAGGTCAGCCGCGCCGTGGACATGATGATCCAGGCCCGGCAGATCCACTTCTTCGGCCTCGGCGCTTCCGCCCCGGTGGCCCTCGATGCGCAGCACAAGTTCTTCCGCTTCAACCTGGCCGTGTCGGCCCATGCCGATGTGCTGATGCAGCGCATGCTGGCGTCGGTGGCCCACACCGGCGACCTGTTCGTGATCATCTCCTACACCGGGCGCACCCGTGAGCTGGTCGAGGTGGCGCGCGTGGCGCGGGAAAACGGCGCCTCGGTGCTCGGCCTGACCGCCGCCGGCTCGCCACTGGCCCAGGCCTGCAGCTTGAGCCTGCACATTCCGCTGCCGGAGGACACCGACATCTATATGCCGATGACCTCGCGGATCATCCAGCTCACCGTGCTCGACGTGCTCGCCACCGGCATGACCCTGCGCCGCGGCGTGGACTTCCAGCCGCACCTGCGCAAGATCAAGGAAAGCCTCAACGCCAGCCGCTACCCGATCGAGGACGACGACCTCAACTGAGGCGGTGCGCCTGCAGCCGCAGGTGCGCACGCTCGCCCGGCATCAGGCTCAGCCCTTCGTCGCTGCCACTGGCCGCCTCGACGCAGACGAAACCCTGGCACTCGCGCCCGCTCACGCCCATCAGCGGGCGGTTGCCCGGGTGCCAGACCACGGTGTCATCGCTGTCGCCGGTGTCGATGCACAACTCGCGCTGCCAGGCCGGGTCCTGCAACTGCACCCTGGGCGTGCCGGGATAGACCTTCTGGCAGCCGCCCTTGAGTGTCAACGCGCCGTCCTCACGGCAAGCCTGGCGGTTGAGGCGGTCGTAGCCTTCGATGTCCTCAAGCCCAGACAGCGCTATCTTCGACACGTCACTGATCCGCCAGTAAGCCAGCAGCGCATGGCTCAACTGGCAGGGTTCGCTGTCCTGGTGCTCGGTGCTCAGGCTCAGTTCCATGCTGGCGCCCAGGCGCGCATGCAGGTCGACCTGCCAGTCGCACAGGTCCAGGCGCCACTTCAAGGTCACGCCCTCCTCGTCCTCGCGGCTGTCCACCAGCTTCCAGTCCAGCAACCGCGCCCAGCCATGGGCCGGCCACAGGTCCTCGCTGGGGTGGCGGCCATACCAGGGCCAGCACACCGGCACGCCACCGCGGATGGCGCCAACCTGCGGCCACTGTTCGGCGCACCACAGCCAGGGCTTTTCACCGGTCGGCTGGAAATGCAGCAATTGCCCGCCCTGGCGGCTGAACACCGCCTGGCAGCGCGGGTGGTCGATGATCAGCACATCGCGCTGCTGGTAACGCTCCCACTCGAAGGTCGGCCTCGGCCGTTGCGAGGTGAAGAAGCGATGTAGCGGATGTTCGGCCATGGTTCCAAGCTCTTTTGTTGTTCGAGATAGCGCTGTCTCGGCCCGTACCCGCTAACCACTGCAGACCAGTGGTTAGCGGAGGGCCGAAAATGGATGGCGTAAATTTACAACAATTCGTCTCAGAATGACGACTGAATCTTCAACCCCGCGACCAGCGCGTTATCCACCTCGTCCACCGCGCCCGGGCTCTTGATGTACTGCAGGTTCGGTCGCACCGTCAGCCAGTTGGTGACGTGGAAGCCGTAGTAGAGCTCGGCGTTGTACTCGGTGCGCTGCAGCGGCACGAAGCCTGGGTTGTCGTAGTCATTGATACCGGACTGGGCGTTGAGCAGCTCGGCGCGTTTCTTCACATCGTCGTTGACGTGGATGCGCGCCACGCCGAAACCGATATCGTCCTTGGGCCTGGCATCGAAGGCGCCTTTGTACACCAGGCCGACCTGCTGGTAGTTGTCGACCACGTTGGTGGCCTTGTCGTGCACGGTGAAGTTGGCGAACAGGCTCAGGCCACGGCTGGCGTCGCTGGCGTGGGCGGTCACCTGTTGCTGCGCCACCACCCACCAGCCATGCTTGCTGGAGTGCGACTTGAAGTCCTGCTTGGTCAATGCCTGCGGGTTGCCGTTGATGTCGTCATACACGTCGTCGGCCTTGGCGGTGCTGTAGTAGTAGCCCAGGCGGTACTCGCCCGGCAGGCCGTTGACCTTGGGCGACCACACCGCTTCCACCGGCAGGATCGCGCCCTTGGTGCCGCTGCCGCTGAGCTTGAAGCCGTTGCCGGTTTCCAGGTTCGAGGGGTTCTGCTCGTAGGCACCGACCTGGACGAAGAATTCCGGGGTGATGTTGTATTTCACCCGCAGCGCCCACTGGCTGACCGGCCAGTTGTACCAGATGCCACCCACCCAGTTGCCCACCTGCGAGCCGCAGAACGCCAGGTTCTGGAAGTCGCAGGGGAAGCTGTTGAAGTCCTCGCCTTCGCCGAAGCGGCCAACTTTCACGTCCAGCGCCCCGTCGAAGTACTTCTGCTTGACCCACATCTGCGTCAGGCGCCAGGTCTGGCCACGGCCCCAGACTTCCTGCACCGAGCTGAACTGCCCGGCGCGTGGGTCGCTGATGCGGTCGTTGGACAGGTTGCGCCCACTGCGTTCGGTGATCGCCAGTTTGAACTCGGCATCGTGCCAGCCGAAGATCTTCTCCAGGTCCAGGTGCGCGCCGAGGGCGAACTGGTCGCTGTAGCGCGCAGTCTTGTCGTCGTTGTAGCCACCGTGCAGGTTGCCGGCCACCTCGCCGACGTAGTCGAGGGTGAAGTCATAGCCTTTGTCCAGCAGCTCGGTGCGGGTGCCGCCCCAGTCGCCGGTCATCCATTTCGATTCCGACGAGAAAGCCTCGGCAGCCTGGGCCCCGCTGCTGCCGACCATGGCCAGCAGTGCCAGCGAGCCCAATGTCCTGATGCGATTGCGCTGTTCCATCCCTTTGCGTCCTCTTTTCTTGTTATTAACAGAACGGTTTAACGACCTTTGAAACGCGTCACGTTGTCCTTCACCGCGGTAGCAGCCAGGTCCAGCCGCTCGCCGCTGGCGGCGTCGAACAGCAGCACCCGCGCCGGGTCGAACTGCAGGTTCAGGCTGTCGCCCACCCGGCACGCCACATCCGGCGCCAGGCGGCAGCAGACCTTGGTCTGGTTGAGGGTGACGAACACCAGCAGGTCCGGCCCGGTGGGCTCGGTCACCTGCACTTCGGCGCGGATGCCCGGCAGGCCGTTGCCCTCAGCGCCCCCCAGGCAAATCTGCTCCGGGCGTACACCCAGGATGACCTCGCGCCCGTCCAGCACATCGGCGTCCACCCCCAGCGGCAGCTCGCAGCGCGCCTGGCCACTGTCGAGCAGCGCCAGCACCCGGCCGTCCTGGCGGCTCAGGCGCACCGGGATGAAGTTCATCGGGGGCGAGCCAATGAAGCTGGCGACGAACAGGTTGGCCGGGTCGTTGTAGATCTGCTGCGGCGTGCCGAACTGCTGGATCAGCCCGTCCTTCATCACCGCCACCTTGTCACCCAGGGTCATGGCCTCGATCTGGTCGTGGGTGACGTACACCGTGGTGGTCTTCAGGCGCTGGTGCATCAGCTTGATCTCGGTGCGCATCTCTACCCGCAGCTTGGCGTCGAGGTTCGACAGCGGTTCGTCGAACAGGTAGATCTTCGGCCGCCGCGCCAGCGCCCGGCCCATGGCCACGCGCTGCTGCTGGCCGCCGGACAGCTGGCCGGGCTTGCGGCCCAGCAAGTGCTCGATCTGCAACAGCTTGGCGACCCGCGCCACCTCCTCGTCGATGGCCGCCTGGGGCAGCTTGCGGATCTTCAGCCCGAACGCGATGTTGTCGCGCACGTTCATGGTCGGGTACAGCGCGTAGGACTGGAACACCATGGCGATGTCGCGATCCTTCGGGCTCATGCCGCTGACGTCCTCGTCGTCGATCAGGATCGCCCCGCCACTGATGTTCTCAAGGCCAGCGATGCAGTTCATCAAGGTGGACTTGCCGCAGCCCGAGGGGCCGACCAGGATCAGGAACTCGCCGTCCTTGATCGCCAGCTGGATGTCCTTGAGCGTATCCGGCAAACCGGCGCCGTAGGTCTTGTTCACGTTGCGAAGTTCGAGCGTTGCCATGACTTACCCCTTAACCGCGCCGGCGGTCAGCCCGCGCACGAAATACTTGCCCGCAATCACGTAGACCAGCAGCGTCGGCAGCCCGGCGATCATCGCCGCGGCCATGTCGACGTTGTATTCCTTGGCCCCGGTGCTGGTGTTGACCAGGTTGTTGAGGGCCACGGTGATCGGCTGCGAGTCGCCGCTGGAGAACACCACGCCGAACAGGAAGTCGTTCCAGATCTGGGTGAACTGCCAGATCAGGCAGACCATGATGATCGGTGTCGACATCGGCAGGATGATCCGCCCGAAGATGGTGAAGAACCCGGCGCCATCCAGGCGCGCGGCCTTCACCAGCGCATCCGGGATGCTCACGTAGTAGTTGCGGAAGAACAGCGTGGTGAAGGCCAGCCCGTACACCACGTGCACCAGCACCAGGCCGCTGGTGGTGCTGGCCAGGCCGAGCTTGCCGAGGGTGAACGAGGCCGGCAGCAGCACGGTCTGGAACGGCAGGAAGCAGCCGAACAGCAGCAACCCGAAGAACAGCTGCGAGCCACGGAAGCGCCACATCGACAGCACGTAGCCGTTGAGCGCGCCGATGGTGGTGGAGATCAGCACCGCCGGCACGGTGATCAGGATCGAGTTGACGAAGTAGCCGTTGACCGTGGCCCAGGCCTTGGCCCAGCCGATGCCGGTGAACACCGTGGGCCAGCTCAGCAGGTTGCCGGTGCTGATGTCTTCGGGGGTCTTGAAGCTGGTCAGCAGCATCACCACCAGCGGCACCAGGTACAGCAGCACGGCGAGCAGCAGCACGGCATGGATGGCAATGCGGCTGAAGCTCAATGTGGGTTTATCGACAGGGCTAGTCATGGCGTTTACCCCGCAGCTCCGAATACAGGTAGGGGACGATGATCGCCAGGATGGCGCCGAGCATCAGGATGGCGCTGGCCGAGCCCATGCCCATCTGCCCGCGGCTGAAGGTGAAGGCGTACATGAACATCGCCGGCAGGTCGGAGGAGTAGCCGGGGCCGCCGGCGGTCATGGCTGCGACCAGGTCGAAGCTCTTGATGGCGATGTGCGCCAGGATCATCAGCGAACTGAAGAACACCGGGCGCAGGCTGGGCAGCACTACCGTCCAGTAGATGCGCGGCAGGCTGGCGCCATCCAGTTGCGCGGCGCGGATGATCGACTGGTCGACCCCGCGCAGGCCGGCGAGGAACATCGCCATGATGAAGCCCGAGGCCTGCCACACCGCAGCGATCACCAGGCAGTACACCACCCGGTCCGGGTCGATCAGCCAGTCCAGCCGAAAGCCCTCCCAGCCCCAGTCGCGCAGCAGCTTGTCCAGGCCCATGCCGGGGTTGAGCAGCCACTTCCAGGCGGTGCCGGTGACGATCATCGACAGCGCCATGGGGTACAGGTAGATGGTGCGGATAAAGCCTTCGCGGCGAATGCGCTGGTCCAGCAGCACGGCCAGGAACACACCGATGGCCAGGGTGATGGCGATGAACAGGCCGCCAAACAGCAGCAGGTTCTTGCTGGCTACCCACCAGCGGTCGTTGTCGAAAAGCCGTGCGTACTGCGCAAGCCCGGCCCATTTGTAGGTGGGCAGGAAGGTCGAGGTGGTGAACGAGAGGACGAAGGTCCACAGGATGTAGCCGTAGAACCCCACCAGGATGATGAACATGCTCGGTGCCAGCACCAGTTTTGGCAGCCAGCGCTGAAGCGCGTCCAGGGGTGAGGCCCGCAGGCGGGCGGTTGCAGTGGTCATGGTCTGGATTCTCGATGCGAGGTTGCCTGCACTGGCCTCATCGCTGGCAAGCCAGCTCCCACAGGTACAGGCGCCCTGAGACTGATGGGTGTACCTGTGGGAGCCGGCTTGCCGGCGATAGGGCCGTCAGATCCTTACTTGGCCGCTTTGACTGCCGCGTTCAGCTTCTTCGCCGCATCGGCCGGGTCAGCCTTGGGGTCGTTGATGTAGTTGGTCACCACATCGAAGAACGCGCCCTGCACGGCCAGCGTGGTGGCCATGTTGTGCGCCATGCTCGGCTGCAGCCCGCCGCTCTTGGCGTCGGCCAGGAAGTCCTTGGCCGAGGTCTGGGCGCAGGCGTCGAAGCCGTACTTGCCCATGTCGGCGAGCATGTCGTTGCGTACCGGGATCGAGCCCTTGTTGGTGCTGAACACCTTCTGGAAGTCCTCGCCCAGCACCTTGCGGGCGATGTCCTGCTGGCCCGCCGCGGTGCCTTTATCCTTCTGCTTGAACACCACCAGCGAATCGATGTTGTAGAGGAAGGCCTTGTCGGTGCCGGGGAACGCTACGCACTGATAGTCCTTGCCGGCGGTTTTCCTGGCCAGGGTCCACTCGCTCTTGGCCCAGTCACCCATGATCTGCATGCCGGCCTTGCCGTTGATCACCTTGGCGGCTTCCAGGTTCCAGTCCTGGCCCTTGCCGTCGGGGTCCATGTAGGTGGCAACCTTCTTCAGCTCGGTCAGCGCCTTGACCATCTCGGGGCCGGTCAGGGCTTCTTCGTCGAGGTCGACCAGGGCCTTCTTGTAGCCATCCACGCCCATCACCGAGAGCACCACGCTTTCGAACACCGTGCTGTCCTGCCATGGCTGGCCACCGTGGGCGAGCGGGATGAAACCGGCGGCCTTGAGCTTGTCGCCTGCCGCGTAGAATTCGTCGAGGGTGGTCGGCGCCTTGTCGATGCCGGCCTTCTTGAACACCTCGGGGTTGATCCACAGCCAGTTGATGCGGTGGATGTTCACCGGTACGGCCACATAGTCACCTTCGTACTTCACGGTGTCGGCGACTTTCTTGTCGAGCAGGTTGTCCCACTGCTCTTGCTTGGCAACGTCCTTCAGTACATCGGTATCGAGCAAACCCGTGGACGCCCAATCCTGGATATCCGGCCCCTTGATCTGCGCCACGCCCGGCGGGTTGCCGGCCACTGCGCGGCTCTTGAGCACGGTCATGGCGGTGGCACCACCGCCGCCGGCAACCGCGCCGTCCTTCCAGGTGAAACCGTCTTTTTCGACCTGGGCCTTGAGCACATCCACGGCGGCCTTTTCACCGCCGGAAGTCCACCAATGGACGACTTCCACGCTGCCTTTGGCATCGGCGGCATGGCTGCTGAGGGAGTAGAGGGAGGCGAGCGAGATCGCGGCGGCGAGACGAAGCGTCGAATGCATGGGGAATACCTTTCTTGTTGTTATGCGTGGCAAGGCTTTCGCTTGCTTTGCAGTGAGTGTAAGGACCTCGCACCCGGCGCCAGGTAACGAACGGATGCGCGAATGTCAGCGTTTGGTTACAAAGCCAGCGCAGTAGCCAGGCTCGGCGCCAGCGGCAGGCGCGGCAGCAACAGGGCCTGCAGCGCGTGGTAGAGATCGGGCTTGCCGCCCCAGATGCGTGCGCTGGGCTGGTTGCTCGGGTCCAGCTCGTGGTGCCAACTGCCGTGCACGCGGTCGATGAAATGCGTGGCGATGAAGTCCCAGAAGCCGCGGTACCACTGCTCGTACTGCCGCTCGCCGGTGCGCCGCAGCAAGGCGGCGGCGGTGGCGCTGGCCTCGGCATGCACCCAGTGCAGGCGCTCGCGCACCACCGGGCGGTCGCGCCAGTCCAGGGTGTAGACCAGGCCCGGGGCGCCGTCGGCGTGCCAGGCGTGGCGGCAGGCGTTGTCGAACAGGCCTTTGGCTGCCGTCAACAATGCCCTCGGCACCGGCAACTCGGCGCGCTGCCGGGCCGCTTCCAGATGCAGCAACAGGCGCGCCCACTCGAAGGCATGGCCGGGGGTGGCGCCATAAGGGCGAAAGCCGTCGCCGGGGTTGTCGCGGTTGTAGTCCGGCAGCGCCTGCCAGTGGGCGTCGAAATGCTCGGTGACGCGAAACCCGTCGCTGGCAGCCTGGCCAATGATCAGCCGCTCGACGATGCGCAGGGCGCGGTCCAGCCATCGCGTATGGCCCGTCACATCGGCCAGGGCGAGGAATGCCTCGACGCCATGCATGTTGCTGTTGGCACCACGGTAGGCTTCGGGCTGCTGCCAGTCGCGGGTGAAGGATTCGCATAAGGCGCCCTCCTCCTCACGCCAGAAGCGGGCCTCGATGACATCGATCGCTTGCTCCAGCAAGCGGGGTGCGGCGGCAACGCCCGCCACCACTGCCGAACTGGCGGCCAGGGCGACGAAGGCGTGCAGGTAGGCGGCCTTGTCGCTGCCACCCTGGCCTTCAGGGTGAGCGAACCAACCGCCGCAATCGGCATCGCACAGCGGGCCCTGCAGGGCGGCGACGCCATGCTCGACCAGGTGCAGGCAGCCCGGCACGCCCTGCAGATGGGCCAGGGCAAAGCTGTGGGTCATGCGGGTGGTATTCAGGGTTTCAGCGAGGGCGCCGCGCGGCAGGCGGCCATTGTCATCGAGGTTGCCGAAGCCCTGGGGCAGGCGTGCGGCCTTGGCGAAATCGAGCAGGCGCAGGGCCTCGCTGGTAAGCCAGGCGTGGTGTACGGGGGAATCGAGCCAGCTGCGGGTCATTGGCGTCTTCCTTGTAGTTGTCAGCCGATTCTAGCCAGCCGTCCTGGGTGGCATGTCACGAAGGCTCGCCGGATTGTCACCACCTGGTGACATCGCTTTTTGTGTAGGAGCGGCCCTTTCGCGGCACAAGGCCGCTCCTACAGGGGGCATCTCAATCGGGTGTGCGCGGCAGGTACAGCGTCACCCGCAACCCACCCTCGCGCAGGTTCAGCAAACTCACCTCACCGCCATGGCTATGGGCGATGTTGCGCGCAATCCCCAGCCCCAGCCCATACCCCTGCTGCTGCCCGGCCAGGCGGAAGTGCGGCTCGAACACCTGCTCCAAACGCTGCTCCGGCACCCCCGGCCCCTGATCATCGACCTGCAGCACGAAGCTCTCGGCACTGTCGATGATGCGCAGCTGCGCCCGCTCGCCGTACTTGATGGCGTTGTCGATCAGGTTGCCGATGCAGCGGCGCAGGGCCAGCGACTTGCCCGGATACGGCGCCAGCGCCCGGCCTTCGAGGGTGATGCGGCCATCGCGCAGATAAGGCTCGGCCAGCAGCTCCAGCACCTGGTTGAGGTCGATCGGCTCGATGTTCTCGTGGATGTCGGTGTCCTTCACGCATTGCAGCGCCCCCTTGACCAGCAGCTCCAGCTCATCGAGGTCACGGCTGAACTTGGCCTGCAAGGCCTCGTCGTCCAGCAGCTCGACCCGCAGCCGCAGGCGGGTGATCGGTGTGCGCAGGTCGTGGGAGATGGCGCTGAACAATTGCGAGCGCTCGGTCAGGTAGCGGCTGATGCGCTCGCGCATATTGTTGAATGCCCGCCCCACTTCCACCACTTCACTGCCGCCGCCTTCGGCCACCGGTGCCACGTCGGCGCCCAGCGACAGCTCCCGCGCGGCCCGTGCCAGGCGCTTGAGCGGCCGGCTCTGCCAGTGCACCAGCAAGCCGATGAACAGCAGCAACAGGGCGGTGGTCAGGGCGATGAAACCGATCTGCTGGCGGGGCAGGCGTTCGGCTTCAAGGCTGGTGTAGGGCTCGGGCAGCAGCGAGGCGATATACAGCCACTCGCCCTCGCCCAGGCGGATCTGGGTGACCAGCACCGGCGGGTTGAGCGGTTCGAGGGTCAGCGAGTAATGCGCCCACGAACGCGGCAGCTCATCGAGCTTCAGGCCGCTGTTGAAAATGCGCAGGTCGTCGGGGCTGACGAACTCCACCGAAATGTCCATCTGCTGCCCGAGGCGTTCGTGCAGCACCTGCTGGAACACCTCGATCACCGCCTGCTTGCGCGGGGTGATGGGCAACACCGGCATGTCCAGCGGCTTGACGTTGAGCGACACGAAAAAGCGCGTGCCGCCCATGCTGCGCAACTGGTCGAGCACCATTGGCCGGTAGGCCACCGGCAGCGAACGGAAGTAGCTGACGCTGGCGCTCATCGAATGGGCCAGGCTGCTGGCGCTGGCCCGCAGGCCCTGCAACTGGCTGGCGCGCAGCTGGGCGACCCAGATCAGGCTGGACAGCCCCTGGGCCAGCACCACCACCAGCAAGGTGAGCAGCAGCATGCGCCCCAGCAACGAACGTGGCAGCAGGCGCCAGCGCCGCTCGTCAAGCCGGGCTGACATGGGCCGCCAGCAAGTAGCCGCTGCCACGCACGGTGCGGATCAGCCGGGGTGGTTTTTCGGTGTCGCGCAGGCGCTGGCGCAGGCGGCTGACGCCCATGTCGACGATGCGGTCCAGGGGCATTGGCTCGCGCCCACGGGTGGCATTGCCGATGGTGTCGCGGTCGAGAATCTGCTGGGGGTGGTCGAGGAACAGCTTGAGCAGGGCGAAGTCGGCGCCGGAGAGGATCACTTCTTCACCATCGCGGTGGAACAGGCGATGGCTGACCGTGTCCAGGCGCCAGTCGTCGAACGCAAGCACGGCGCTGGTCGATGCGGCCTGGCCGAAGTCGGCGCGGCGCAGCAGGGCCTTGATTCGCGCCTGCAACTCGCGCGGGCTGAAGGGTTTGCCCAGGTAGTCGTCGGCGCCCAGCTCCAGGCCGATGACCCGGTCGGCCTCGTCGGAGCTGGCGGTGAGCATGATGATCGGTACCCGTGACAGCCGGGGGTGCTGGCGTACCCAGCGGCACAGGCTGAAGCCGTCTTCGTCGGGCAGCATCACATCGAGGATCACCAGGTCGCAGGGGTTGGCGTCCAGTGCCCGGCGAAAGGACTGCCCGTCAGGCTCGGCCTGCACCTGGAAACCGGCACGGCTGAGGTAGGTTTGCAGCAGCTCGCGAATGTCCTGGTCGTCGTCGACCATCAGGATCGATTTGCCGGCAGTGGTCATCATGGTCCGTCCTCTTGTATGCGCAGATCTTCTGCCTGCTATTTGGATCCTGTGGGAGCGGGTTCACCCGCGAAAGCGTCGGTAAGGCAGCCGCCGCATTCGCGGGTAAACCCGCTCCCACAGCAATCACCTTGTGCTTCAGCTACCCAACGCTTGCTGCAGCGCCACCCCCGCCCCCAGCAACCCGGAAAACTCCGCGGTCACCAGCCACACCGGCACCCCGGCGAAATACCCGCTCATGCAGCCCTTGTCGGCAAAACTCGTGGCAAAGCCACTGCGCAGGAACAGCTCGGCAAAGCGCGGGATCACCCCGCCGACGATATACACGCCACCCCGCGCGCCCAGGGTGAGCACATTGTTGCCCGCCACCCGGCCGAGGAATCGGCAGAACTGCTCGACCACCGCCAGCGCCCGTGGCTCGCTGGCCAGCGCCGCATCGGTGATCTGCGCCGGGGTCTTGTGCTTCGGCGTGTCGCCATCGAGCGCACACATGGCCTGGTACAAGCGCACCAGGCCACCGCCACTGAGCACGGTCTCGGCACTGACATGGCCGATCTGCCGATGAATTTCCTGATGGATCGCCGCCTCGCGGGCATTGCCCACCGGCAGGTCGACATGGCCACCCTCGCCCGGCAGCGCCAGCCACTGCTCGCCGTGACGCAGCAGGCTGCCCACTCCCAGGCCGGTGCCCGGGCCGATCACCAGCGCCGGGCGCGAAGGGTCGGCCTGGCCCGCACAGACGTCTCGATAGTCGCCTTCGCGCAGGCGGGTCATGCCCAGCGCCATGGCCGAGAAGTCGTTGATCAATTGCAGCCGCCCGACCTGCAAGGTCTGGCAAAACGCTTGCCGGCTCAGGCGCCAGTGGTTGTTGGTGAAGCGAAACTCATCGCCATCCACCGGTCCGGCCACGGACAGGCATACCGCCGCCAGGCCACCACGGGCGATGCCCTGCTCGCCCAGGTAGGCCTCGATCGCCTGTTCGGGGCTGGTGTAGTCGGCCGCAGCCAGCACCTGGACCGCGTGCAGCTGGTTGTCGCGCCACAGGGCAAAACGTGCGTTGGTACCACCAATGTCGCCAACCAGCAGCTCGTTCACTTGAGATTCTCCAGGCCAGAGGTGAAGGCACTGGCGCCCTTCTCTGCCGAGCTGAACGCCACGCGCATGAAGCCGAACAGTTCGCGGCCGCAACCCAGGTCGTTGCCCTGGGGCGGCTCGGGCAGCTCGCGGCTGGCCAGTTCCTCGGCCGAAACCATGATCCGCAGCGTGCCCTCGACACCGTCGACCCGCACGATATCACCATCGCGCACCCGCGCCAGCGGGCCGCCGTCGAAGGCCTCCGGGCACACATGGATGGCCGCCGGGATCTTGCCCGAGGCGCCGGACATACGCCCGTCGGTGACCAGCGCCACCTTGAAGCCACGGTCCTGCAGCACGCCGAGGAACGGCGTCAACTTGTGCAGCTCGGGCATGCCGTTGCAGCGCGGGCCCTGGAAGCGCACCACGGCGACGAAGTCGCGTTCCAGCTCGCCGGCCTTGAACGCATCGGCCAGCGCCTGCTGGTCGTGGAATACCCGCGCCGGGGCCTCCACCACCTGGTGTTCGGGGGCCACGGCGGAGACTTTCATCACCCCACGGCCCAGGTTGCCTTCCATCACCCGCAGGCCGCCCTCGGCCGAGAACGGCCGCGCCACCGGGCGCAGTATGCTCTCGTCGAGGCTCTGCTGCGGGCCTTCGCGCCAGACCAGCTGGCCGTCGTCGAGGAACGGCTCCTGGGTGTAGCGACGTAGCCCGGGGCCGGCCACGGTGTTGACGTCCTCGTGCAGCAGCCCGGCATCGAGCAGTTCGCGGATGAGGAAGGCCATGCCGCCAGCAGCCTGGAAATGGTTGATGTCGGCTTTGCCGTTCGGATACACGTGGGACAGGGTCGGCACCACCTCGGACAGGTCGGCCATGTCCTGCCAGGTCAGCTGGATACCAGCGGCCTGGGCGATGGCCGGGATGTGCAGGGTGTGATTGGTCGAGCCGCCGGTGGCGTGCAGGGCGACAATCGAGTTGACCAGCGCCTTCTCGTCGACGATTTCGCCGATCGGCATGAAGTTGCCACCGGCCTTGGTCATGCGCGTGACCTGGCGCGCCGCCTCGGCGGTAAGGGCATCACGCAGGGGCGTGTAGGGGTTGACGAACGAGGCGCCGGGCAGGTGCATGCCCATCACTTCCATCACCAGCTGGTTGGTGTTGGCGGTGCCGTAGAAAGTGCAGGTGCCGGGGCCGTGGTAGCTGTTCATTTCCGATTCGAGCAGCTCTTCGCGGGTGGCCTTGCCCTCGGCGTAGCGCTGGCGCACGTCGGCTTTCTGCTTGTTGGAGATGCCCGAGACCATCGGCCCGCCGGGGACGAAAACGGTCGGCAGGTGGCCGAAGCGCAGCGCCCCCATCATCAGCCCGGGGACGATCTTGTCGCAGATGCCCAGCATCAGGGCGGCGTCGAACATGTTGTGGGACAGGGCGATGGCGGTGGACATGGCGATCACTTCGCGGCTGGCGATGGCCAGCTCCATGCCCGGCTCGCCCTGGGTGACGCCATCGCACATGGCCGGCACACCGCCAGCGAACTGGCCGACCGAGCCGACCTCGCGCAGGGCCTGCTTGATCTGCTCGGGGAAGTGCAGGTACGGCTGGTGGGCCGAGAGCATGTCGTTATATGACGAGACGATGGCCACGTTGGCGGCGTTCATCAGGCGCAAGGTCTGCTTGTCGTCGGCCCCGCAGCCGGCCACGCCATGGGCGAAGTTGGCGCATTGCAGGCTGGCGCGCATCGGTCCGTCACTGGCCGCGCCGCGGATCAGCTCAAGGTAGCGTTCACGGGTGGGACGGCTGCGTTCGATCAGCCGTGCGGTGACCTCAAGGATGCGCGGGTGCATGTACTGGACTCCAGGCTAACGGTAAGGGCGGCTTCGACGGGCATTTTCCCTCCAAACGATTGCGGCCTAGGCTTGCAGTAAAGGTACCCGGCACATTCGTGGAGCGGCCTGCCCGGCCACTCGTTGTAGATTTAACAAAATACTGCCACTAAAAAGGCTTGTTTTCTATCACGCAGTGAATAATCTTGTAATTCCAATAACAAAACCGTTTCAGTGAAGCTGCCTTTTTGCCACAGGCTTCACCCGACTGCCAGAGGTAACGCCATGACCCTACGCATCGCCATCAACGGATTCGGCCGCATCGGACGCAACGTCCTGCGCGCACTCTACACGCACGGCTACCGTCAGGACCTGCAGGTCGTCGCCATCAACGACCTGGGCGACAGCGCGATGAACGCCCACCTGCTCAAGTACGACAGCGTTCACGGCCATTTCGATGCAAAGGTGGAGGCCGACCACGAGAGCCTCACCGTCAACGGCGACCGCATTGCCGTCAGCGCCATCCGCAACCCCGCCGAGCTGCCCTGGAAAGCCCTGGCCATCGACGTGGTGTTCGAATGCACCGGGCTGTTCACCGAGCGCGCCAAGGCCGCCGCGCACCTGGCCGCCGGCGCTGGCAAGGTGATCATCAGCGCACCGGCCAAGGGCGCCGACGCCACCGTGGTGTACGGGGTCAACCACGACGTACTGCGCGCCTCGCACCAGATCATTTCCAATGCGTCGTGCACCACCAACTGCCTGGCCCCCGTGGCCCAGGTGCTGCACCGCGAGTTCGGTATCGAGCAGGGGCTGATGACCACCATCCACGCCTACACCAATGACCAGGTGCTCACCGATGTGTACCACGCCGATCCGTACCGCGCACGCTCGGCCACCCAGTCGATGATCCCGAGCAAGACCGGCGCCGCCGAGGCGGTGGGCCTGGTGCTGCCGGAACTGGCCGGCAAGCTCACCGGCATGGCGGTGAGGGTGCCGGTGATCAACGTGTCGCTGGTCGACCTCACGGTCAACCTGCAGCGTGAAACCACCAGCGAAGAGGTCAACCAGCTGTTCCTCGAGGCCAGCCGCCATTCGCGGGTGCTGGGCTACAACGCGCTGCCGCTGGTGTCCTGCGACTTCAACCACAACCCACTGTCGTCGATCTTCGACGCCAACCACACCCGCGCCAATGGCCGCATGCTCAAGGTGCTGGCCTGGTACGACAACGAGTGGGCGTTCTCCAACCGCATGCTGGACAACTGCCTGGCGCTGTTCAGCGCCAAGTAACTACTTACGCGATCCCTGTAGGAGCGGCCTCGTGCCGCGAACAGGGGCGCGAAGCGGCCCCAGGATCTGTGCAGGTCACCAGATTGCTGGGGCTGCTCTGCAGCCCTTTCCGGCCGGTCCGGCGCCCCGGCAAGGCCGCTACAGGACCCGCGTAAAGCGCAATCTTTACCTGTTCGTGACATTTCAACACTTGACCTGCCGCACGGATGATAAGCATTATCATTCACCCCACAGTGGCCAGGTCCCCCCGTGAGTCAATCCCGGTTCAATTCAGTCTTCCTCACCCAGCGCCTCAGCCTGCTGCGCACCTTGCAGCGCATGGTCGGCAACCCCAGCACCGCCGAGGACCTGCTGCAGGAAACCTACCTGCGGGTTACCCGCGCCCTGGGCGAGCGGCCGATCGATCACCTTGAGCCCTTCGTGTTCCAGACCGCGCGCAACCTCGCCCTGGACCACCTGCGCGCCCGCCGGGTCCAGGCTCGTACCCTGGTCGACGACGTGCCCGAACAAGTGCTGCACAACGTCGCCGCGCCCGCCGGCAGCAGCGAGGATGCCGCCCATGCCGAGCAATTGCTCAAGCACCTGAGTCTCAGCCTTGGCCAGCTGACCGAGCGCCAGCAGCGCATTTTCATCCAGAGCCGCCTGCATGGCGCCAGCTACCTCGAGATCGCCGAGCAGTTGAACGTGTCGGCCAGCACGGTGCAGAAGGAACTGAAACTGATCATGGCCATCTGCATGGGCGTCGCCGCACGGCACCAGTAACGCGACCACTCGCCGCGCACTTGCGCAAAGCCCTTGCCATGCGCCGGGCCTGCGCCGATCATGCGCAAAAAAGCCCCCGCAAGGACCCTCCGTGACCGACCAGCCCACCCCTCGCCCGACACCTGCCGAGCCTGATGCCCGCGCCCGTGCCCGCGAGGAAGCGATGGACTGGCTGATCCGTTTGCAGTGCGCCGATGAACACGACACTCAGGCCTTCGAGCACTGGCTGGGCGCCGAACCTGAAAACGCCGAGGCCTATGTCGAGGCCGAAGCGCTCTGGAACGGAGCGCCATTGCGCCAGGCCGCCGGCCAACTGCAGCAACAGCGCAAACGCTCCTTCGGCGGGCGCCTGCGCAGCCACTGGAAGCCGTTGGCCACTGCCGCCGTGTTGCTGGTCGGGCTGTTCACCTTCGGCAATCTGCCGGTGCGCCTGCAGGCCGACCACCTCACCGTGGTCGGCGAGCGCCAGCGCCTGCAGCTCGATGACGGCGCCAAGGTGCTGCTCAACACCAACTCGGCCTTTGCCAGCGACAGCCGAGAAGGGCGGCAGGTTGCCCGCCTGCTGCAGGGCGAGGCCTACTTCCAGGTGCCGGCCGGCAGCCAGGCACCGCTGGAAGTGCAGGCAGGCCCGCTGCGAGCCAGCGTGCGCGATACCGACTTTGCCGTGCGCTACCTGGATGGCCAGGCGCAAGTGCGCGTGCAGCGTGGCGATGTCGACCTGCAAGCCGCCAGCGAGCAGCGCATCCGCCTCAGCGCCGGCGACAGCATCAGCGTCGGCCCTCAGGGCTTTGGCCAGCGCCAGCGCGCCGACATGCAAAAAGACCTGGCCTGGATCGAAGGCCGCCTGGTGTTCGAGAACTGCCCGCTAAGCCAGGTGCTGGCGGAGGTTCGTCGCTACTACCCAGGCTTGATCATCAGCCGCAATGCGCAACTGGAGCAGGTCGCGGTCACCGGCAACTACCGCCTCGACCAACCGCTGGAAACCCTGCGTGCACTGGCCCACATCACCTCGGCCCGGCTGTACGAATACCCCGCCGTGGTGATTCTCAACTGACCTGAAAGTTTTTTTACGCGATCGCCCCGCCTCGCCCGTCTCGTTATAGCCAATACGATTGATTCTCGTTCGAAAACGAGAACAGCTACTGCCTATAACCCTCGCGCGACAGGGAGCGCTCTCGATGTCCTCAGGTCAAACTCGCCCATCTTCCTCACCCCGCCGCTGCGGGCAACTGTCGCTGCTGACCCTGGCCCTGCTCGCCAGCGGCGCCTGCAGCCTGCCGGCGCTGGCCGTGGAGCCTGCCCAGGCCAGCAGCCCGCGCATGGGCGACTACCGCTTCGCCATTAACCAGCAGCCCCTGGTCGAGGCCATCAATGCGTTCAGCCAGGTCACCGGCTGGCAGGTGGGTTTCAGCGCGGAGCTGGCTGAGGGCGTAGCCTCGCCTGGAGTACAGGGCTCGTTGCCCGCCGAGGCGGCCCTGCAACGCCTGCTGCGCGGCACCGGCCTGGCTTACCGCAAGATCGGCAACGGCAACGTGGTGCTCGAGCGCCAGGCCGCCGGCAACGCCATCGCCCTGCAGCAAGTGACCGTGAGCGCCACCCGCAGCGCCCAGGATGTCAGCCAGGTGCCCAGCACCGTCAGCGTGCAGACCCGCGAACAGCTGGACCGCCAGAACGTCAACAACATCAAGGACCTGGTGCGCTATGAGCCAGGCGTGTCGGTGTCCGGCACCGGTCAGCGCAGCGGCCTGAACGGCTACAACATTCGCGGCATCGACGGCGACCGCGTGCTGACCCAGGTGGACGGCGTGTCCATCCCCGACAGCTTCTTCTACGGCCCTTATGCCCAGACCCAGCGCAATTACGTCGACCCGGAAATCGTCAAGCGCGTCGAGATCCTGCGCGGCCCGGCCTCGGTGCTGTACGGCAGCAACGCCATCGGCGGCGCGGTGAGCTACTACACCCTCGACCCCGCGGACATCATCAAGCCTGGCAAGGACGTCGGCGCGCGCCTGAAGACCGGCTACAGCTCGGCCGACGAAAGCTGGCTGACCTCCGCCACCGTGGCCGGCCGCCACGGCGACTTCGACGGCCTGCTGCACCTGAGCCAGCGCAACGGCCACGAGACCGAGTCCTATGGCGAACACGGCGGCACCGGCCTGTCGCGCACCGAAGCCAACCCCGAGGATGTGCGCACCACCAACGTACTGGCCAAGCTGGGCTGGAACTACGCCGACGATGCCCGCTTCGGGCTGACCTACGAGCGCTACAAGGACGATCGCGACCAGAACATCCTCAGCGCCATCGGCGGGCCGTTCAACAACGGCGCGCCATTGGGCATGTACCGCAGCCGCAGCGGCAACGATACCGTTACCCGCGAACGTTTCGGCATCGAGCATGAGTTCGGCCTGGACTCGCTGGTCGCCGACCACGCGAAGTGGAGCCTGAACTACCAGATCGCCAAGACCGACCAGCAAACGTCGGAAATCTATTTCCCGTTCAGCCGTACCGTGCTGCGTGAACGCGACACCACCTACAAAGACCGCCAGTGGGTATTCGACGGCCAGCTCGACAAGGCCTTCAGCATCGGCGCCACCGACCACCTGCTGACCTATGGCACCACCTTCAAGCACGAGAAGGTCACCGGCTCGCGCAGCGGCAGCGGCACCTGCGTGGCCATCGGCGGCAGCTGCCGGGCCATCGGCCAGAACAGCCCGGGCGACGGCCAGGTGCTGGTCAGCGACTTCCCCGATCCGACCATCGACACCTACAGCCTGTTCGTCCAGGACGAAATCCGCTGGAACGACTGGACCTTCCTGCCGGGCGCCCGCTACGACTACACCCGTATCGACCCGAAGATGACCACCGAGTACCTGCGTGCCGTGCAGGGCACCAGCGCGACCCCGGGCAAGGTCGACGATTCCGAGCGCAAATGGCACCGCGTATCGCCCAAGTTCGGCATCACCTACGCCTTCAACGACAACTACACCTGGTACGGCCAGTACGCCGAAGGTTTCCGCACGCCAAGCGCCAAAGCCATCTGGGGGCGCTTCGAGAACGTCGCTGGCGGCTATGTGGTCGAGCCCAACCCAGGGCTGGAGCCGGAGAAGAGCAAGAGCTACGAAACCGGCCTGCGCGGCAACTTCGACGCCGGCAACTTCGATGTGGCGGTGTTCTACAACAAGTACCGCGACTTCATCAACGAAGAGGCCGTGCAGTCGGCCAGCCTCGGTACTTCGTTCCAGGCCAACAACATCAAGCACGCCACCATCAAGGGCACCGAGGTCAAAGGCCGCCTGAACCTCGACCACTTCGGCGCGCCTGAGGGCCTGTATACCGTCGGCTCGATCGCCTACCTCTACGGTCGTGATGACGACAGCGGCCAACCGCTCAACAGCATCAACCCGCTGACCGGCGTGTTTGGCCTCGGCTATGAGCAAGCGGACTACGGCACCCAGCTCAGCTGGACCCTGGTCAAGCGCAAGAACCGCGTCGACGACACCAAGTTCTTCGCCCCGGACGGCTCCAGCTCGCGCTTCCGCACCCCGGGCTACGGCGTGCTCGACCTGACCGGCTTCTATCGCATCAGCGACGACCTGACCGTCAACGGCGGCCTGTACAACCTCACCGACAAGAAGTACTGGCAGTGGGACGACGTGCGCAAGTACGCCATGGTCGGCAGCAACGGTGTCGGCGAAGCCGCCGTCACCCAGCCGGCCAACCTTGACCGCCTGACCGCGCCGGGTCGTAACTTTGCCATCAACCTGGTGTGGGATATCTGATCCCGGCAGGGTGTACCCCATCGCCGGCAAGCCGGCTCCCACAGGAGCTGTGCCTGTGGGAGCCGGCTTGCCGGCGATGGGGGCGACACCCATTGCGCGCCCGGTAAATGATTCAACTTCCCAGGTGAGGTTTTTTTACTGTCGCCCGTCTTCTGTTTCGTCTTGTCACTAGACAGCCCATTTCCCAAGGATGCCCCCGATGTCCACCTCTTCCGAACGCGCCGCCCTGCGCTCCCAGCGCCTGAACCAGGTCACCCACGCCCCGCACACCGAGCTGGACGCCCTGGTCAAGTCGCACAAGCCGTTCGACAGCCGCGAGAGCTTTGCCCGCTTCGTGGTCGCCCAGTACCTGTTCCAGTCGGAGCTGCAGGCCCTGTACAACGACCCGCAACTGATCGCCATCGTCCCTGACCTGGCGGCGCGCTGCCGCGCCGAACAGGCACGCCTGGACCTCGCCGACCTCGACACCGACGTGCCGGCCCCCGTCGCCGGTGCGCTGCAGAACCCGAGCCTGGGTGAAGCCCTGGGCTGGATCTTCGTCTCCGAAGGCTCCAAACTGGGCGCCGCATTCCTGATCAAGCGTGCCGTGGCGCTGGAGTTGTCCGACAGCTTTGGTGCCCGTCACCTGGGCGAGCCGGAAGGCGGCCGCGCCGAAGGCTGGAAGCAGTTCACCCGCATTCTCGACAGCCAGGCCCTGTCGCCCGAGGAAGACGCCGCCGCCGAACGTGGCGCGGTCGCCGCCTTCGAGCGCTTCACCGAGCTGCTCAAGCATGCCTACGCCACCGACGCCGCGCTGGCCTGACACGCTTCACCCGGCCGCCTGCGGGCGGCCGCACCGCTGTAGTGAGACCATGACCCGACTCGCCCGCTCCAAAGTGTCCCGCCTGCTCTACGCGCTCCTGGCTTATGTCAGCCTGGGAGTAGGCCTGGTCGCCATCGTCATCCCCGGCCTGCCCACCACCGAATTCATCCTGCTCGCCGCCTGGGCCGCCACCCGCAGTTCGCCGCGGCTGTCCGCCTGGCTGGAGAACCACCGGCTGTTCGGGCCGATCCTGTTCAACTGGCGCAATGGCAAGGTGATCCAGCGTCGCGCCAAGGTCAGCGCGACCGTGAGCATGCTGCTGTGCGCGGGGCTGATGCTGACTTTTCTCGAACACCACTGGCCGGTGTACCTGGCCATCGCCGGCATGAGCCTGGGCAACCTGTGGATCTGGTCGCGCCCGGAGCGGCCGACCACGCCGGGTTCTGTCGAGCTGCAACGCTGAGGGGTTTGCACCGCACGGGCGGATGTACTGCAATAGGGCCCAGCAAGGAGGACCCTGCATGCAGCCATTGCTCGACACCATCGCCCAGTCCCTGAGCCTCGCCCCCACCGCCGCGCGCTGGCAAGGGGTCGGCGCCCTGCCCTCGACCTTCGCCGTGAGCGAACTGGCCAGCGCCAGCATTGCCGCCTGCGGCCTGGCCCTGGCCAGGCTGCTGGAAAGCCAGGTGGGCACTTGCCCAGCGGTGCGGATCGACCGTCGCCTGGCCTCGTTCTGGTTCGGCACCAGCCTGCGCCCCCACGGCTGGCAACTCCCGCCGTTATGGGATGCCATCGCCGGCGACTACCCGACCCGCGATGGCTGGATCCGCCTGCACACCAATGCCCCGCACCATCGTGCCGCTGCCTTGCAGGTGCTCGGCAGCCACGCCGAACGTGCCAGCGTCGCCCACGAGGTGGCCACCTGGGAAGGCGATGCCCTTGAAGCCGCCGTGGTCGCAGCCGGTGGCTGTGCGGCGCGAATGCGCAGTTGGCCGCAGTGGTGTGCCCACCCGCAGGGCCAGGCGGTCAACCGGCAATCGCTGATCCTGCGCCAGGCCTTCGCCGGGCCGGCGCAAGCCTGGCAAGGCAATGCGGCCAGGCCGCTGGCCGGGGTGAAGGTGCTCGACCTCACCCGTATCATCGCCGGCCCCGTCGCCACCCGCTTGCTGGCCGCATTCGGCGCCGAGGTACTGCGCCTCGACCCACCGGGCTGGGATGAGCCGTCGCTGGCAGCTGAAGTCACCCTGGGCAAGCGCTGCGCACGGCTGGATTTGCGGGCACAGGCTGATCGCCAGCGATTCGAACGCCTGCTCGGCGAGGCCGATATCCTGGTCCACGGTTACCGCGCCGATGCGCTCGAACGCCTGGGCCTGGGTGCCGAACGGCGGCGCCAGCTCAACCCCGGCCTGATCGATATAAGCCTTAACGCCTATGGCTGGGATGGCCCCTGGCAGGACCGTCGCGGCTTCGACAGCCTGGTGCAGATGAGCACCGGTATCGCTCAAGAAGGCATGCGCTGGCAGCAAGCGGATCGGCCTGTGCCACTGCCGGTGCAGGCGCTGGACCATGCCACCGGCTACCTGATGGCGGCAGAGGCGATCCGCGCGCTGACCGAGCGTTTGCGCAGCGGCCAGGGCTGCCAGGCGCGGTTGTCGCTGGCGCGTACCGCGAAACTGCTGGTTGAACGCGGGACGGTGGAGGAAGACCTGCCGCTGGCAGCCGAGACGAAGGCGGATCTCGAGCCGCAGATCGAGCACACGCCCTGGGGCGCGGCGCAGCGGATCAAAGGGCCGCTGCAGGTGGGCACGGCAGTGATGGGCTGGGCGCGGGGTAGCTGCGAGCTGGGGTCGGCCACTGCTCAGTGGTGAGGCTTCAACGCGTGCCCCTGTAGGAGCGGCCTTGTGCCGCTCCTACAGAGAGCCCGTTATCCGGCGATTGCGCCGTTCACAGACTCAACAGCCCCGAATACAGCGCATACGCCGCCAGCCCCGCCCCCGCCAGCACCCCCGCGAAAATCAGTTTCTCCCACGAGGTGAACAGCGCCTGCCCCTGCTCGCGCCTGGCCCGGGCGAACAGGATCACCCCCGGCGCATACAGCAGCGCTGACAGCAGCACATACTTGAGCCCCCCGGCATACAGCAGCCAGACCGCGTACAGCAAGGCGACCAGCGCCACCAGCAGGTCCTTGCGGCGCACGCTGGGCTGGCCCTGATAGCTGTCGCCACGCAGCGCCAGCAACACCGCGTAGGCCGCCGACCAGAAGTACGGCACCAGGATCATCGATGACGCCAGGTAGATCAGGCTGGTGTAGGTCCCCGCCGAGAACAGCGTGATCAACAGGAAACCCTGGATCATCACGTTGGTCAGCCACAGCGCATTGGCCGGCACGTGATTGGCGTTTTCCCGGGCCAGGAAGCGCGGCATGGTCTTGTCACGGGCAGTGGCGAACAGGATCTCGGCGCACAGCAGCGCCCAGGACAACAACGCGCCCAGCAGCGACACCGCCAGACCGATGCTGATCAGCAACGCCCCCCACGGCCCGACGATGTGCTCCAGCACCGAGGCCAGCGACGGGTTCTGCAAGCCTGCCAGCTCCGGTTGGGTCATCACCCCCAGCGACAGCACGTTGACCAGCACCAGCAGCGCCAGCACTCCGAGAAAGCCCAGCACCGTGGCCTTGCCCACGTCCGAGCGGCGCTCGGCACGGCCGGAATACACGCTGGCGCCCTCGATACCGATGAACACGAACACCGTCACCAGCATCATGTTGCGCACCTGCTCCAGCACGCTGCCGAACTTGGGGTTGCTCAAGCCCCAGATGTCGCGGGTAAAGATATCGGCGCGAAAGGCGAACGCGGCAATCACGATGAACATCAGCAGCGGCACCACCTTGGCCACGGTGGTCACCTGGTTGATGAACGCCGCCTCCTTGATGCCGCGCAGCACCAGAAAATGCACCGCCCACAGCAACAGCGAGGCGCAACCGATTGCCAACGGCGTATTGCCCTCACCAAACGCCGGGAAATAGAAACCCAGGGTGCTGAACAGCAGCACGAAGTAGCCGACGTTGCCCAGCCAGGCGCTGATCCAGTAGCCCCAGGCAGACGAAAAGCCCATGTAGTTGCCGAAGCCGGCCTTGGCATAGGCGTACACCCCCGAGTCCAGTTCCGGCTTGCGGTTGGCCAGGGTCTGGAACACGAAGGCCAGTGCCAGCATGCCCACCGCGGTGATGCTCCAGCCGATCAGCACGGCGCCGACGTCGGCGCGGGCGGCCATGTTCTGCGGCAGCGAGAAAATCCCCCCGCCAATCATCGAGCCGACCACCAGCGCAATCAGGGCGCCTAGGCGCAGCTTCTGTCCCGGTTCGCTCATGGCGCTTCTCCCCTCTGGCCCGTGCGGCGCATGAAATTTCGATCTAACGCATATAAATGTTACAGCATATTTATATTAATGCAGGACATTAAAGCTAGTTCACTCATAACTCCTTTGTCTAACTAAACACGCGTGACGCACAGCATTTGAAAGGACTTTCTCGCGCATGGCTCATCGCCACCATCCAATCTTGTGAAAAATTTGCGAAATATCCAGAAACGGCTAGCTTCATAGCGCAGGCAAAACGGAGCGTTTGCTCTAGAAGGACACGGAGGTGCCAGCGCACAAGGCCTGCAGCAGAGCTGTCGGCATCCTCCAGGAGGTACATGAAGGGTCTTTTCAACCCTTCATGTCGGCATGAACTGATCTAAATCAGCTAATGGCCCAGGCGTCAGAATTATTCTGAGGTCAACTTTCTCCTGGTACGGAGTCGTTAAATGTCTGATTCTCCCGCAAAACTAAAGTTGGGTGCGCTTGTTGCACTTGTCGTCGGCTCGATGATTGGTGGCGGGATCTTCTCGCTGCCGCAAAACATGGCCGCCAGCGCCGGCGTAGGTGCCGTGCTGATCGGCTGGGCCATCACCGCGGTGGGCATGCTCACCCTCGCCTTTGTGTTCCAGACCCTGGCCAATCGCAAACCGGACCTTGACGGCGGTGTGTACGCCTACGCCAAGGCCGGGTTCGGCGACTACATGGGTTTTTCGTCCGCCTGGGGCTACTGGATCAGTGCCTGGCTGGGCAACGTCGGTTACTTCGTGCTGCTGTTCAGTACCCTGGGGTACTTCTTCCCGATCTTCGGCGAAGGCAACACCCCGGCGGCAGTGATCGGCGCCTCGATCCTGCTGTGGGCCGTGCACTTCCTGGTACTGCGCGGCATCAAGGAAGCGGCGTTCATCAACCTGGTCACCACCGTGGCCAAGGTCGTGCCGCTGGCGCTGTTCGCGCTGATCTGCCTGTTCGCCTTCCGGCTCGACATCTTCACCGCTGATATCTGGGCGGTCGGTACGCCGGAGCTGGGCAGCGTGATGAACCAGGTGCGCAACATGATGCTGGTCACCGTGTGGGTGTTCATCGGCATCGAGGGCGCGAGCATCTTCTCCTCCCGCGCCGAAAAACGCTCCGACGTGGGCAAGGCCACGGTCATCGGCTTCGTCACCGTGCTGCTGTTCCTGGTGCTGGTCAACGTGCTGTCACTGGGGGTGATGACCCAGCCGGAACTGGCCAAGCTGCAGAACCCGTCCATGGCTGCCGTGCTTGAACACGTGGTCGGCCATTGGGGCGCGGTGCTGATCAGCGTCGGCCTGATCATCTCGCTGCTGGGGGCGCTGCTGTCGTGGGTGCTGCTGTGCGCCGAGATCATGTTCGCCGCCGCCAAGGACCACACCATGCCGGAGTTCCTGCGCCGCGAGAACGCCAACCAGGTGCCGGCCAACGCCCTGTGGCTGACCAACGCCATGGTGCAGATATTCCTGGTGATCACGCTGTTCTCCAACAGCACCTACCTGTCGCTGATCTACCTGGCCACTTCGATGATCCTGGTGCCCTACCTGTGGTCGGCGGCCTACGCCTTCCTGCTGGCCTGGCGTAGCGAGACCTACGAGCAGGCGCTGGCCGAACGCAAGAAAGACCTGATCATCGGCGGCATCGCCCTGATCTACGCGATCTGGCTGCTGTATGCCGGCGGCGTGAAGTACCTGCTGCTCTCGGCCCTGCTGTACGCCCCTGGCGCGATCCTGTTCGCCAAGGCCAAGCGCGAGGTGGGCCAGCCGATCTTCACCAGCATCGAAAAACTGATCTTCGCCGCCGTGGTGGTGGGCGCCGTGGTGGCGGCCTACGGCTTGTACGACGGTTTCCTGACCCTTTGAACACCTGTATTCGCTTTACTGGAGGAATGAACCATGTCCACTGAAAAACAGAAATACGGCGTCCACTCCGAAGC
This sequence comes from Pseudomonas parasichuanensis, assembly GCF_021601385.1. Lineage (GTDB taxonomy): Bacteria > Pseudomonadota > Gammaproteobacteria > Pseudomonadales > Pseudomonadaceae > Aquipseudomonas > Aquipseudomonas parasichuanensis. The sequence continues at coordinate 33,505 of NZ_BQHO01000009.1, forward strand.
CGGCAAACTGCGCAAAGTGATGGTTTGCTCGCCAGGCCTGGCGCACCAGCGCCTGACCCCGAGCAACTGCGACGAACTGCTGTTCGACGACGTTATCTGGGTCAACCAGGCCAAACGCGACCACTTCGACTTCGTCACCAAGATGCGTGAACGCGGCATCGAAGTACTGGAAATGCACAACCTGCTGACCGAGACCGTGCAGAACCCCGAAGCACTGAAGTGGATCCTCGATCGCAAAATCACCGATGACACGGTTGGCATTGGCCTGAAAAACGAGGTCCGCAGCTGGCTCGAAGGCCTGGAACCACGCAAGTTGGCCGAATTCCTGATAGGCGGCGTAGCCGGTGAAGACCTGCCCGATAGCGAAGGCGCCAGCGTAATCAAGATGTACCGCGACTACCTGGGCCACTCCAGCTTCCTGCTCGACCCGCTGCCCAACACCCAGTTCACCCGTGACACCACTTGCTGGATCTATGGCGGCGTTACGCTAAACCCGATGTACTGGCCGGCGCGACGCCAGGAAACCTTGCTGGCCAGCGCCATCTACAAGTTCCACCCCGAGTTCACCAACGCCGACTTCGAAGTCTGGTACGGCGACCCGGACAAGGACCACGGCAAGGCCACCCTCGAAGGCGGCGATGTGATGCCGATTGGCAATGGCGTCGTATTGATCGGCATGGGCGAGCGCAGCTCGCGCCAGGCCATCGGCCAGCTGGCGCAATCGCTGTTTGCCAAAGGCGCAGTGGAAAAGGTGGTAGTGGCCGGGCTTCCGAAATCTCGCGCCGCCATGCACCTGGATACCGTGTTCAGCTTCTGCGATCGCGACCTGGTCACGGTCTTCCCCGAGGTGGTCAAGGAAATCGTTCCATTCGTCATTCGCCCCGACTCCAGCAAGCCGTATGGCATGGATGTGCGACGCGAGGACAAATCCTTCATCGAGGTGGTAGCCGAATCGCTCAACCTCAAAAAGCTGCGCGTGGTCGAGACCGGCGGCAACAGCTTCGCCGCCGAGCGCGAACAGTGGGATGACGGCAACAACGTGGTGGCCGTGGAGCCCGGCGTGGTCATCGGCTACGACCGCAACACCTACACCAACACCCTGCTGCGCAAGGCCGGCATCGAGGTCATCACCATCAGCGCCGGCGAGCTGGGCCGGGGCCGTGGCGGCGGCCACTGCATGACCTGCCCGATCGTCCGCGACCCTATCGATTACTAACGCCCATTGCACCCGGCCGTACCCACGAAGTGGCGGCCGGGCTACCTACCGAACTCAAGGAGAACCGTCATGGCGTTCAACATCCATAACCGCAACCTGCTCAGCCTCGAGCACCACACCACCCGCGAACTGCGCTACCTGCTGGACCTGTCCCGCGACCTCAAGCGCGCCAAGTACACCGGCACCGAGCAGCAGCACCTGAAGGGCAACAACATCGCCCTGATCTTCGAGAAGACTTCGACCCGCACCCGCTGCGCCTTCGAAGTCGCCGCCTACGACCAGGGCGCCAACGTCACCTACATCGACCCCAATTCCTCGCAGATCGGCCACAAGGAGAGCATGAAGGACACCGCCCGCGTGCTCGGGCGCATGTACGACGCCATCGAGTACCGTGGCTTCAAGCAGGAAATCGTCGAAGAGCTGGCCAAGTTCGCCGGCGTGCCGGTGTTCAACGGCCTGACCGACGAATACCACCCGACCCAGATGATCGCCGACGTGCTGACCATGCGTGAAAACAGCGACAAGCCGCTGCACGACATCAGCTACGCCTACCTGGGCGACGCTCGCAACAACATGGGCAACTCGCTGCTGCTGATCGGCGCCAAGCTCGGCATGGACGTGCGCATCGCCGCACCCAAGGCGCTGTGGCCCCATGACGACCTGGTCGAGCGTTGCAAGAAATACGCAGAAGAAAGCGGTGCCCGCATCACCCTCACCGAAGACCCGAAAGCCGCGGTCAAGGGCGTGGACTTCGTGCACACCGACGTCTGGGTATCGATGGGCGAGCCGGTCGAAGCCTGGGGCGAACGCATCCAGCAACTGCTGCCCTACCAAGTGAACAAGGAGCTGATGAAAGCCACTGGCAACCCGCGCACCAAGTTCATGCACTGCCTGCCGGCGTTCCACAACTCCGACACCAAGGTCGGCAAGCAGATCGCCGAACAGTACCCGCACCTGGCCAACGGCATCGAAGTGACCGATGACGTGTTCGAGTCGCCGGCGTGCATCGCCTTCGAGCAGGCGGAGAACCGCATGCACACGATCAAGGCGATCCTGGTGTCGACCCTGGCTGATCTCTGACAGCAACCTGGACTCTGTGGGAGCCGGCTTGCCGGCGATGCGGGCAACACGGTGCATGGCACCGGCTTCGCCGGTGATCGCCGGCAAGCCGGCTCCCACAATGGTTCGGGACGCCCCCCCTATTTCCGTAAAGGACATTCCCCATGCGTATCGTTGTTGCATTGGGCGGCAACGCCCTGCTGCGCCGTGGCGAGCCGATGACCGCTGACAACCAGCGCGCCAATATCCGCACCGCCACCGAACAGATCGCCAAGATCCACCCCGGCAACGAACTGGTCATCGCCCACGGCAACGGCCCGCAGGTGGGCCTGCTGTCGCTGCAAAGCCTGTCGTACAAGCCGGACGAAGCCTACCCGCTGGATGTGCTCGGCGCCGAGACCGAAGGCATGATCGGCTACATGATCGAACAGGAGCTGGGCAACCTGCTGGCCTTCGAGGTGCCGTTCGCCACCCTGCTCACCCAGGTTGAAGTGGACGCCAAGGACCCGGCCTTCAAGGACCCGACCAAGTTCATCGGCCCTGTGTATGCCAAGGAAGAAGCCGAGCGCCTGGCCAAGGAAAAAGGCTGGGTGGTCAAGCCCGACGGCGACAAGTACCGCCGCGTGGTGGCCAGCCCCAAACCCAAGCGCATCTTCGAGATCCGCCCGATCAAGTGGCTGCTGGAAAAGAGCAGCATCGTGATCTGCGCCGGTGGCGGCGGCATCCCCACGATGTACGACGAAAACCGCAAGCTCAAGGGCGTCGAGGCGGTGATCGACAAGGACCTGTGCTCGGCACTGTTGGCCGAGCAATTGGAAGCCGACCTTCTGATCATCGCCACCGACGTCGATGCGGCCTACATTGACTACGGCAAGCCCAGCCAGAAAGCCATTGCCCAGGCCCACCCCGACGAACTCGAGAAACTCGGCTTCGCCGCAGGCTCCATGGGGCCCAAGGTTCAGGCCGCCTGCGACTTCGCCCGGCACACCGGCAAGGTCGCGGTGATCAGCTCGCTGGAAAACATCGAGGACATCGTCAAGGGCACTGCCGGCACACGGGTTTCCACCGCCAAGCCGGGTATCAGCTACCGTTGAATGCAGTTGGCGGGCGCCCGTCGCCCGCCGTTTTCAACCTTCCGGAGGATTCCACCATGGCCCAGTACCAACCCGGTCATGTTCATATCGAGCGCACCGCGCTGAACACCAACGACCACAGCTATGACCTGAACATCAACTACGAAGTGGCCCAGGACCCCAAGGAAGGCAGAGGCATCGAGTTCCGCCTGCACGGCAGCATCGAGGGCAAGCCGGTCGACGAGAAGTTCTTCCTGGCCAAGGACCAGGTGCTGCCCAGCTTCCTCAGCGTCACTACGCGCAAGGCCCAGGCCTACCTGGCGCCGCCCAAGAAATTCGAGACCCTGGGCTCGCCGCACAAACTGTATGACGCGATGTTCGAAGACATTCGCACCAAGCTGGATGTCAAGTCGGGCGATCCGATCAAGCCTGAACACCTCGAGTGACGCGTTACCCGTCATGCCCTCATCGCCGGCAAGCCGGCTCCCACAAGGTACAGCGCATGTCGAGGGCTCAGGCGCTCCTGTGGGAGCTGGCTTGCCAGCGAAAGGGCGCACAGCGCCCCGCGATACTGGGCTAGGCCTTTCCCCCAAGGCATACTGGCGTCCTCCCCGGCCATAGCCTCAATCCCATGCGCATCCACGTCAGCTTCATCGACCGCGTCGGCATCACCCAGGAAGTCCTGGCCCTGCTCGGTGCCCGCAACCTCAACCTCGATGCCGTTGAGATGGTCCCGCCGAACGTCTACATCGACGCCCCGACCCTCAGCCCCGCCGTGCTCGAAGAGCTGCACGACGCCCTGTTCGAGGTGCGTGGCGTGCAGTCGGTGCAAGTGGTCGACATTCTCCCCGGCCAACGCCGCCACCTGCAGCTCGACGCCCTGCTCGCCGCCATGAGCGACCCGGTGCTGGCCGTGGACAGCGCCGGCAAGGTGCTGCTGGCCAACCCGGCGCTGATCGCCTTGTGCGGGCGCGAGTCGGCCGGGCGCTCATTGGCCGAGTTGTTCGGCGACGCCGAGCTGCTCCAGGCGCTGCTGGACAACAATTTCCACCTGCCCATGCGCGAGATGCAGCTCAATGGCCAGAGCCTGCTGCTCGACGCCACGCCGATCACCAATGCCGGCGGGCTGCTCACCCTGTACCCGCCCAACCGCATGGGCGAGCGGCTGTCGGCGCTGCACCACGATCACGCCGAGGGCTTCGACGCCATGCTCGGCGACTCGCCGGCCATCCGCACCCTCAAGGCCCGCGCCCTGCGCGTGGCGGCCCTCGACGCCCCCTTGCTGGTGCACGGCGAAACCGGCACCGGCAAAGAGCTGGTGGCCCGCGCCTGCCACGCCATCAGCAGCCGCCATAGCGCGCCTTTCCTGGCCCTCAACTGCGCCGCACTGCCCGAGAGCCTGGCCGAGAGCGAGCTGTTCGGCTATGCCCCGGGCGCCTTCACCGGCGCCCAGCGCGGCGGCAAGCCGGGGCTGATGGAACTGGCCAACCAGGGCACGGTGTTCCTCGACGAGATCGGCGAGATGTCGCCGTACCTGCAGGCCAAGCTGCTGCGCTTTCTCAGCGATGGCAGTTTCCGCCGGGTCGGTGGCGACCGCGAAGTGAAGGTGGATGTACGCATCATCAGCGCCACCCACCGCAACCTTGAGCAGATGGTCAGCGAAGGGACCTTCCGCGAAGACCTGTTCTATCGCCTCAACGTGCTCAACCTGCAAGTGCCGCCGCTGCGCGAGCGCGGCCAGGACATCCTGCTGCTGGCGCATTACTTCATGCAGCAGGCCTGCACCCAGATCCAGCGGCCCGCGTGCCGGCTGGCGCCTGCTACCCATGCGGCGCTGCTGGCCAACCCCTGGCCGGGCAACGTGCGCCAGCTGCAGAACGTGATCTTCCGCGCCGCGGCCATCTGCGAAAGCAACCTGGTGGATATCGGCGACCTGGACATCGCCGGCACCTCGGTGGCGCGCGGGCAGGACGGCGAAGTGGCGAGCCTGGACCAGGCCGTTGGCGATTTCGAGCGCGAACTGTTGCAGCGCCTGTACGCCAGCTACCCCTCGACGCGGCAACTGGCGGGGCGCCTGCAAACCTCGCATACGGCGATTGCCCAGCGCTTGCGCAAGTACGGTATTCCAAACAAAGGCTGATCGTTGCCGCGCGGATCCATTTGATCCGCGCTCATCTCAAACCAGTGAAAAGCCTTACTTACTCTTCAGAGTTACCCTACGGGCTAACTAATACTTTCGAAATATTGCCACGTACCATCTCGACTCTGTTCGGGAGGCGCCTCAATTGGGCCTCTACACCATGACGAAGGGTACGTTGAATGCTTGAACTCGATTTTTACGGAACACTCGTGGCCGCTTCACTGGTATTGCTGCTGGGGCGCGGCCTGGTCAAACGCATCGGCTTTTTGCGAACTTACAACATCCCCGAACCGGTCGCCGGTGGCTTGATCGTTGCCCTTGCCCTGCTGGCGCTGCGCAAACTCGATATTCAGGTCCAGTTCGATACTTCATTGCAATCACCCTTGATGCTGGCGTTCTTCGCCACCATTGGCCTTAACGCCGATATTGCCAGCTTGAAGAAGGGCGGCCGCGTCGTCGCAACCTTCCTGCTGGTCGTCGTCGGGCTGTTGCTGGTGCAGAACGCCATGGGCATCGGGCTGGCCAAGCTGTTGGGCCTGGATCCGTTGATGGGCCTGCTGGCCGGCTCGATCTCCCTGTCGGGCGGCCACGGCACCAGTGCGGCCTGGGGCGCCACCTTCACAGAACAGTTCGGCCTGGCATCGGCCACCGAACTGGCCATGGCCTGCGCAACATTTGGTCTGGTGCTGGGCGGCCTGATCGGCGGCCCTGTCGCACGCCTGCTGATCAAACGCATAAAGACACCGGGCGTCGAACAGGGCATGCCTGGGCTGCCAAAAGGTTTCGAGCAACCCAACAAAGAGCGTTTGATCACGCCCTTTTCGCTGATTGAAACCATTGCCTTGATCGCCGTAAGTCTATTGGCCGGTTCACTGCTCAATGGCGCATTGCTGGGCACCGCGTTCGAATTGCCAACCTTCGTCTGCGTGCTGTTCGTGGGGGTGCTGCTGCGCAACGTACTGTCGGTATTGGGCGTCTACCAGGTATTCGAGCGGGAAGTTTCGGTGCTGGGCAATGTCAGCCTGTCGCTGTTCCTGGCGATCGCCCTGATGTCCTTGAAACTGTGGGACCTGGCGTCCCTGGCATTGCCGTTCCTGGTGCTACTGGCAATGCAGACATTGGTCATGGCGCTGTTCGCGATTTTCGTGACCTTCCGGGTCATGGGGCGCAACTACGATGCGGCGGTGCTGGCAGCCGGGCATTGTGGCTTCGGGCTGGGCGCCACACCAACCGCTATTGCCAACATGCAAGCCGTCACCCAACGCTACGGGCCTTCGCACATTGCATTCCTGGTGGTACCGATGGTTGGGGCGTTCTTCATCGACATCATCAATGTCATCGTGATCAAGCTGTACCTGGCGTTGCCATTGTTTGGCGCGAACTGAACGCAACAAGTCGTATTGAAATCGATACACCGTACGCAAATCGATACACACGCATTCGGATACGTCTACGCAAGGGCTTGATCCCACAACGCTTTGCAAAGCGAATCTTTGTGTATCGATTTCGTTCCACAACAGTCACAACATTTTTTCGAAAAATACATAACTAGTTGATTCAAAAGGAATTATCAGGGCTGGCCGCATTATTGCTAGGGAAATTCCAACCTTAAGAGCGCGGGTCTACCGCGCCCAACGCCCCTGCTTCCCGAGGAATTCCCATGAGCGAGTTGCGTTTCACCGAAGATCACGAATGGCTGCGCGTCGAAGCCGACGGCAGCGTCACCGTGGGCATCACCGCCTACGCCCAGAACGCACTGGGCGACGTGGTCTACGTGCAACTGCCGGAACTGCAGCAGTACGACAAAGGCGCCGAAGCCTCCACCGTTGAGTCGGTCAAGGCGGCCAGCGGCGTGTACATGCCCCTGAGCGGTGAAGTGGTCGCGGTCAACGATGGCCTCAACGACAGCCCCGAGCTGGTCAACGAAGACCCGCTGGGCGAAGGCTGGTTCTTCCGCTTCATCCCCGCCGACATGAACCAAGTGGCCGCCCTGCTCGACCAGGACGCCTACGACCGCCTGATCAAAGCCAACGACGACGCCTGAGGAACCTGCCATGACCATCAACCTCGGCACTGCCAACGAATTCATCGCCCGTCACATCGGCCCGCGCGCCGCTGACGAGCAGGCCATGCTCAGCACCCTCGGTTTCGACTCGCTGGAGGCCATGACCGCCGCAGTCATCCCCGACAGCATCAAGGGCACCAGCGTGCTGGGCAGCGAAGACGGCCAGAGCGAGGCCGACGCCCTCGCCGCACTGAAAGCCATCGCCGGCAAGAACCAGCTGTTCAAGAGCTACATCGGCCAGGGCTACTACAACACCCACACGCCGGCGCCGATCCTGCGCAACCTGCTGGAAAACCCGGCCTGGTACACCGCCTACACCCCTTACCAGCCGGAGATCTCCCAGGGCCGCCTGGAAGCGCTGCTGAACTTCCAGACCCTGATCAGCGACCTCACCGGCCTGCCGATCGCCAACGCCTCCCTGCTGGACGAAGCCACCGCCGCCGCCGAGGCCATGACCTTCTGCAAACGCCTGTCGAAGAACAAGGCCAGCCATGCCTTCTTCGCCTCGCTGCACTGCCACCCGCAAACCCTCGACGTGCTGCGCACCCGCGCCGAACCGCTGGGCATCGAAGTGGTGGTGGGCGACGAGCGTGAACTGAGCGACACCAGCGCCTACTTCGGCGCCCTGCTGCAGTACCCGGCCAGCAACGGCGACGTGTTCGACTACCGCGCGGTGGTCGAGCGCTTCCACGCTGCTGGCGCCCTGGTGGCCGTGGCCGCCGACCTGCTGGCCCTGACCCTGCTGACCCCGCCCGGTGAATTCGAGGCCGACGTGGCCATCGGCAGCGCCCAGCGCTTCGGTGTGCCGCTGGGCTTCGGTGGCCCGCACGCGGCCTACTTCGCCACCCGCGACGCGTTCAAGCGCGACATGCCGGGCCGCCTGGTCGGCGTGTCGATCGACCGCTTCGGCAAGAGCGCCCTGCGCCTGGCCATGCAGACCCGCGAACAGCACATCCGCCGCGAGAAGGCCACCAGCAACATCTGCACCGCCCAGGTACTGCTGGCCAACATCGCCAGCATGTACGCCGTGTACCACGGCCCTGAGGGCCTCAAGCGCATCGCCGAACGCACCCACGCCCTGACCGCGATCCTGGCCACTGGCCTGGTGAAACTGGGCGTTAAAGTGCTCACCCGCGAGTTCTTCGATACCGTCACGCTGAACACCGGTACCGCTACCGCAGCCCTGCACGACAAGGCCCGCGCCCAAGGCATCAACCTGCGCCAGATCGACGCCGCGCACCTGGGCCTGTCGCTGGATGAAACCAGCAGCCAGGCCGATGTCGAAGCCCTGTGGCAGCTGTTCGCCGAAGGCCAGGCTACCCCCGTCTTCGCCGCCCTGGCCGACACCGTTGTCGGGCGCCTGCCGGTCGGCCTGCTGCGTCAGTCGGCCATCCTTGAACACCCGGTATTCAACCGCTACCACAGCGAAACCGAGCTGATGCGCTACCTGCGCCGCCTGGCCGACAAGGACCTGGCGCTGGACCGCACCATGATCCCGCTGGGCTCGTGCACCATGAAGCTCAACGCCGCCAGCGAGATGATCCCGGTGACCTGGGCCGAGTTCGGCAACCTGCACCCATTCGCCCCGGCCGCGCAAAGCCAGGGCTATCTGCAGATGACCACTGAGCTCGAAGCCATGCTCTGCGCCGCCACCGGCTACGACGCCGTGTCGCTGCAACCCAACGCCGGCTCGCAAGGCGAATACGCGGGCCTGCTGGCGATCCGCGCCTACCACCGCAGCCGTGGCGACAGCCACCGCGATATCTGCCTGATCCCGTCCTCGGCCCACGGCACCAACCCGGCCACTGCCCACATGGCCGGCATGCGCGTGGTGGTGACCGCCTGTGACGCCCGCGGCAACGTCGACATCGACGACCTGCGCGCCAAGGCCCTGGAACACCGCGAGCGTCTGGCCGCGATCATGATCACCTACCCCTCGACCCATGGTGTGTTCGAAGAGGCCATCGGCGAGATCTGCGCGATCATCCACGACAACGGCGGCCAGGTGTACATCGACGGCGCCAACATGAATGCCATGGTCGGCCTGTGCGCCCCGGGCAAGTTCGGCGGCGACGTGTCGCACCTGAACCTGCACAAGACCTTCTGCATCCCCCACGGCGGCGGCGGCCCGGGCGTCGGCCCGATCGGCGTCAAGTCGCACCTTGCGCCGTTCCTGCCGGGCCACGCCCAGCTGGAAAACACCGCTGGCGCGGTATGTGCCGCACCGTTCGGCAGCGCGAGTATCCTGCCGATCACCTGGATGTACATTCGCATGATGGGTGGCGCCGGTCTCAAGCGCGCCTCGCAGATGGCGATCCTCAACGCCAACTACATCGCCCGTCGCCTGGAAGAGCACTATCCTGTGCTGTACACCGGCGGCAACGGCCTGGTGGCGCACGAGTGCATCCTTGACCTGCGCCCGCTCAAGGACACCAGCGGCATCAGCGTCGACGACGTGGCCAAGCGCCTGATCGACTTCGGCTTCCACGCCCCGACCATGTCGTTCCCGGTGGCCGGCACGCTGATGATCGAGCCGACCGAGAGCGAGTCGAAAGAGGAACTGGACCGCTTCTGCAACGCCATGATCCAGATCCGCGAAGAGATCCGCGCGGTGGAGAACGGCAGCCTGGACAAGGATGACAACCCGCTGAAGAACGCCCCGCACACCGCGGCGGAGTTGGCCGGCGAATGGACCCACGGCTACAGCCGCGAGCAGGCGGTGTACCCGCTGCCGAGCCTGGTGGAAAGCAAGTACTGGCCACCGGTCGGCCGCGTCGACAACGTGTTCGGCGACCGCAACCTGGTCTGCGCCTGCCCGTCGATCGAGAGCTATCAGGACGTCTGATAGCGCTCAAGCCCGCCCACTCCCCGTGAGGCGGGCCGCGCCCCCTGTGGGAGCGGGTTTACCCGCGAATGCGGTTGTGTATGCAACGACGTCTTCGCGGGTAAACCCGCTCCCACAGGCTCACCGTCAACCTGTAGAGCCGGTTAGGAGGTCAGCATGTCCCTGAGCGTCTTCGACCTGTTCAAGATCGGCATCGGCCCCTCCAGCTCGCACACCGTCGGCCCGATGCGCGCCGCTGCACGCTTTGCCGAAGGCCTGCGCCGTGACGGCCTGCTGGCCAGCACGGTCAGCGTCAAGGCCGAGCTGTATGGCTCGCTCGGTGCCACCGGCAAGGGCCACGGCAGCGACAAGGCCGTGCTGCTCGGGTTGGAAGGCGAGCACCCGGACACCGTCGATACCGAAAACATCCCCGCCCGCCTGCAGGCGATCCGCGACAGCGGACACCTGCGCCTGCTAGGCGAGCACGGCATCGAATTCGTCGAAAAACAGCACCTGGCAATGATCCGCAAGCCGTTGGCCTACCACCCCAATGGCATGATCTTCCGTGCCTTCGATGCGGCCGGGTTGCAGATCCGCAGCCGCGAGTACTACTCGGTGGGTGGCGGTTTCGTGGTCGATGAAGAGGCCGCCGGCCATGACCGCATCGTCGAGGACAGCACCGTGCTGCCCTACCCGTTCAAGACCGGCAAACAATTGCTCGCCCATTGCACCGCGCAACAGTTTTCGTTCAGCCAGGTGATGCTGGCCAACGAAGCGGCTTGGCGCCCCGAGGCCGAAACCCGCGCCGGGCTGTTGCGCATCTGGCAGGTGATGCAGGACTGCGTCGAGGCCGGTTGCCGCCACGAGGGCATCCTGCCGGGAGGGCTGAAGGTCAAGCGCCGCGCCCCGGCGCTGTACCGCCAGCTCAGCCAGCACCCGGAAGCCAGCCTGCGCGACGCCCTGTCGGTACTCGACTGGGTCAATCTCTATGCCCTGGCAGTGAACGAGGAAAATGCCCACGGCGGACGCGTGGTCACCGCGCCCACCAACGGTGCGGCAGGTATCGTCCCGGCGGTACTGCACTACTACATGCGTTTCGTCCCCGGCGCCAACGAGGACGGGGTGGTGCGTTTCCTGCTCACCGCAGCGGCGATCGGCATTCTGTACAAGGAGAACGCGTCGATTTCCGGGGCCGAGGTGGGCTGCCAGGGCGAGGTCGGCGTGGCCTGCTCGATGGCCGCCGGGGCCTTGTGCGAGGTGATGGGGGGGACCCCGCAGCAGGTCGAAAACGCTGCCGAGATCGGCATGGAACACAACCTGGGCCTGACCTGCGACCCCATCGGCGGGCTGGTCCAGGTGCCCTGCATCGAGCGCAACGCCATGGGCTCGGTGAAGGCGATCAATGCGGTGCGCATGGCCCTGCGCGGCGACGGGCAACACTACGTCTCGCTCGACAAGGTCATCCGCACCATGCGCCAGACCGGCGCCGACATGAAAAGCAAATACAAGGAGACCGCCCGCGGCGGTCTGGCCGTCAACATCATCGAATGTTGACCCGAACAAAAACCAAGGAGTCACCGATGTCCGAAACTCTGCTCAAGACCCCACTGCACGCCCTGCATCTCGAACTGGGCGCGCGCATGGTGCCGTTCGCCGGCTACGACATGCCGGTGCAGTACCCGCTGGGGGTACTCAAGGAGCACCTGCACACCCGCGAGCAGGCCGGTCTGTTCGACGTCTCGCACATGGGCCAGATCGTCCTGCGCGGCAGCGATGCGGCCCGCGCCCTGGAAACCCTGGTGCCAGTGGACATCATCGACCTGCCGGTGGGCATGCAGCGCTACGCCATGTTCACCAACGAACAAGGCGGCATCCTCGACGACCTGATGGTCGCCAACCTGGGTGACGACACCCTGTTCCTGGTGGTCAACGCCGCCTGCAAGGACCAGGACCTGGCCCACCTGCGCCAGCACATCGGCGCCCAGTGCGAGATCCAGCCGCTGTTCGAGGAGCGCGCGCTGCTGGCCCTGCAAGGCCCGGCGGCGGTCAAGGTGCTGGAGCGCCTGGCGCCGGAAGTGGCCGGCATGACCTTCATGCAGTTCCGCCCGGTCACCTTGCTCGGCAGCGACTGCTTCGTCAGCCGCTCGGGCTACACCGGTGAAGACGGCTACGAGATCTCGGTGCCGGCCGATGCCGCCGAAGCCCTGGCCCGTCGCCTGCTGGCCGAGCCTGAAGTACAGCCAATCGGCCTGGGTGCCCGCGACTCGCTGCGCCTGGAAGCTGGCCTGTGCCTGTACGGCCACGACATGAATACCGCCACCACGCCAATCGAGGCCAGCCTGCTGTGGGCGATCTCCAAGGTGCGCCGTGCCGACGGCGCACGTGCCGGTGGCTTCCCCGGCGCCGCGGCCGTATTCGCCCAGCAGCAACAAGGCGTTGCACGCAAGCGCGTAGGCCTGCTGCCGCAGGAACGCACCCCGGTGCGCGAGGGTGCCGAGATTGTCGACGGCAGCGGCAAGATTGTCGGCCAGGTTTGCAGCGGTGGTTTCGGCCCGACGCTCGGCGCACCGGTCGCGATGGGCTATGTCGATACCGAACATGCGGCACTGGACACCGCGCTGTTCGCTGTCGTGCGCGGCAAGCAAGTTGCCCTTAAAGTCAGCAAAATGCCTTTCGTGACACAGCGTTACTACCGCGGTTGATTGAACGCTTTGGGCAGGTTCGGCATATTCGTTTTCGAACCTGCCCAATAACTTCTGAACATAGCGCCAGGCCAGGCGCCATGCCGCTTCGGGCAAATCCCTCGAGGCTTCGGAAAAGCCTGATTTTCACCCCGGCGCAGGGCTTGTTTTTCGTTCGGCAGTTGGCGTAGAGTCAGTGCACTGTGTTTGCATGGGTCGCAACAGTTCGTGACCTGGGCCAGTAGCTGCAATTTGCTACAACCCGTTCGACGTCTCTTACTTTCCTGCAACCCAGCCCAGTACTCTTTCACGTACATAACGTGTGAAAGAAACTGTCATCAAAATTTTAGTTTCATAGGAAATAAGACAATGGCTGAACGTCAGAGCGGTACCGTCAAGTGGTTCAATGACGAAAAAGGTTTCGGTTTCATCACCCCTGAAAGCGGTCCGGATCTGTTCGTACACTTCCGCGCCATCCAGGGCAACGGCTTCAAGAGCCTGAAGGAAGGCCAGAAAGTGACTTTCGTTGCCGTGCAAGGCCAGAAAGGCATGCAGGCTGACGAGGTTCAGACAGAAGGCTGATCTTCTGTCAAAAAGAGCCCCTGTGTTGACGCACAGGGGCTTTTTTGTGCCTGCAATTCCCTAGAATGGGCCTTTGCCATCTGGAGCCGTCATGCATGTCCAAGCCTTTGCTCAACCCCCAGGGTGACTTCCCTCCCGTCGGCCTGGGTCGCCGATTGGCAGCGATGTTCTACGACTCCCTGCTGTGCACCGCCCTGCTGATCGTGACCGCCGGTGCCTACAAGATGATCCAGATGGCGATCATCGGCGAAGCACGCATGCGTGAGTTGACCGAAGCGGGCGCCCTGGACGGCGACCCGCTGCTGTCGACCCTCCTGGTGTTCGCGCTGTTCGGCTTCTTCGCCAAGTTCTGGACCCATGGGGGCCAGACCCTCGGCATGCAGGTATGGGGCCTGCGCGTGCAGAATGCCGATGGCAGCGCCATCAGCCTGTGGCAGGCGTTGCTGCGTTTTGTGGTGTCGATCGCTTCATGGCTGTGCCTGGGGCTGGGCTTCATCTGGTCACTGTTCGACAAGCGCAAGCGCAGCTGGCACGACATCTACTCCGACACCCAACTGGTTCGATTGCCAAAACGCCAGAAGTAACGCCCCACTCCCGCACCCACAAAAAAGCCGACCCAAGGGTCGGCTTTTTCATTGCTGTCACGCCATCAACCGGCTCGCCGCAGCATCCACACACCGGCCAGGGCACAGACCCCAGCCGGGATCAGTACCGCCAGCAGCGGCGGGAAACCGAACACCTGGCTCGATGGGCCCAGCAGGTCGCCGGCAATACGGAACACGAAGCCCACCAGCACACCGGTGAACACGCGCTGTCCGAGGGTGACCGAACGCAGCGGACCGAAGATGAAGGAGATCGCCATCAGCACCAGCGCTGCCGTTACCGCCGGTTGCAGCACCTTGGTCCAGAACGCCAGCCAGTAGCGAGCATTGTTCAGGCCCTGGTCGGAGAGGTAGTGGATGTAGTCCCACAGGCCGGTGATCGATAGCGACTCCGGCGCCAGCACCACGGTGTTGAGCAGCTCGGGGGTAACCGAGACATCCCAAGGCTCCTGGGCGTTCTTCACCACTTCGGTGTGATCGCCCCGGAAATAGGTAGTGCTCACATCGCTCAGCATCCAGTGGTTTTCGTTGTACTGGGCCTTGCGCGCAAAGCTCGAGGTGAGAATCTTGCGCTGGTCGTCGAAGCGGTAACGGGTGACGCCCAGCAGCAGGCCGTTGGGCTGCACCGAGTTGATGTGCACGAACTCCTCGCCCTGGCGATGCCACATGCCGCGCTTGGAGCTTTGCGCCTCGCCACCACCCTGGGCCAGCGAGCGGTCGGCCTGGGCCTTGTTCTCGGTGGCCGGGGCGACGTATTCGCCAATCAACACGCCCACCAGCATCAGCACCAGCATGGGCTTCATGACCGCCCAGACGATACGGCCGATGGACACGCCTGCGGCACGCATGATGGTCAGTTCGCTGCTGCTGGCCAGGCTACCCAGGCCGATCAGGCAGCCGATCAGCGCCGCCATCGGCAGCATGTCGTAGAGCCGACGCGGCGCGGTCAGCAGGACGAAGCTGCTGGCGTCCAGCACCGTGTAGGTATCGCTGAGGTCGCTCATCTCATCGATGAAGGCGAACAGCGAGGCCAGCCCGAGGATGATGCCCAGCACGGCGAGAATGGCCAGTAGCACGCTCTGGCCGATGTAACGGTCGAGTTTAGCCACGGGCCACCTCCGCACGGCGCGCGGCGCGTTTGAGGCGCAGCGGCTCCCAGTACATCAGCCCCAGGCCGATGAGCAGGAACAGGCCATGGACCCACCAGATACCCAGCGAAATGGGCAACTTGCCCTTCTCGAGGGCGCCACGCACGGAAATCAGCATCGTCAGATAGGCCATGTACAGAAGAATCGCCGGCAGCAGCTTGAGGAAGCGGCCCTGGCGTGGGTTGACGCGGGACAGCGGTACCGCCAGCAGGGTCACGACGAACACCAGCAGCGGCAGCGACAGGCGCCACTGCAGCTCCGCGCGCTCACGCGTACCGGCCTGACCGATCAACTGGGAGGTCGGGATCGCTTCGCGCTCGGTCACGTCCTCGGCGACTTCGGGCTTGGGCAACAGCACGCCGTAGGTGTCGTACTTGATCGCACGGTAGTCGGCCTGGCCGGGGTTGCCGTCATAGCGGTAGCCGTTCTCCAGCACCAGGTAACGGTTGCCGTCGGCCTGCACTTCCTGGTGGCCCTTCTCGGCCACCAGCACAGAAGGTGCACGGTCCTTGGTCTTGTCCTGGTTGAAGCGTTTCTCGGAGATGAACACCCCGGCCAGGTTGATACGGTCGTCGGACAGCTGCTCGGTGTAGGTCACCCGGGTGCCGTCACGCAAAGTCTGGAAACGGCCCGGCACCAAGGTGTCGAACTCGGTCAGCGCATCCTGCTGGGCAATGATCTTCTGTACCTGGGCCACGCCAAGCGGCGCCAGGCTCAGGCTCAGCCAGGCCACCAGCAGGGCGACCAGCGCCGCCGGCACCATGGTCATCGCCAGCAGGCGTTGCTGGCTCATGCCCGTGGCCGAGAGCACGGTCATCTCGCTTTCCAGGTAGAGCCGGCCGTAGGCAAGCAGGATGCCGAGGAACAGGCCCAGAGGCAGGATCAGCTGCAGGAAGCCCGGCAGGCGGAAGCCCATGATCAGGAACAGCACGCTCGGGTCGAGCACGCCCTGGGCGGCCTGAGCCAGGTACTTGATGAAGCGCCCGCTCATGATGATCACCAGCAGCACGGCGCTGACGGCGCTCAAGGTCAGCAAGACCTCGCGGGACAGATAACGAAAGACGATCAAACCAGACACTCCTGGGTTGTCAGGGGCGGACAGCCATACGAAGGATTCGCAACAGCCAGGACCAATGCCGGCTCGCCAAGGCGAACCTCCATGTAAAGTGCGCGCATTATCCTGTGATTGGCGGCGCCTGTCACTTGGCCGCGCATGACAGTGCATAACGGGGTTGTCATCGAGGTTGCCGCAGGCTCAAACTGGCAGCTTTTCCGCTGGCCGCCAAAGGCCGCCAGCCCCGTATTCCGAGCGCCTGCGAAAGACAGCGCCCACTCACAGACCATTCGGGGATCCAGACATGGAACTGGTTGTAAAAAGCGTAGCCGCCGCATCCGTCAAGACCGCCACCCTGGTGGTGCCAGTCGGTGAAGGGCGCAAGCTCGGCAACATCGCCAAGGCCGTCGACCAGGCCACCGACGGTGCCATCAGCGCACTGCTCAAGCGCGGCGACCTGGCCGGTAAACCGGGCCAGACCCTGCTGCTGCACAGCCTGCCCGGCCTCAAGGCCGAGCGCGTGCTGCTGGTGGGCAGCGGCAAGGACGAGGCGCTGGGTGACCGCGCCTGGCGCAAGCTGGTCGCCAGTGTTGCCGGCGTGCTGAAGGGCCTCGGTGGCGCCGATGCGGTGCTGGCCCTGGACGACATCGCCGTGACCGCCCGTGACGGCCACTACGGCAAATACCGCCTGCTGGCCGAAACCCTGCTCGACGGCACCTACGTGTTCGACCGTTTCAAGAGCCAGAAAGCCGAACCCCGCGCCCTGAAGAAAGTCACCCTGCTGGCCGACAAGGCCGGCCAGGGCGAGGTGGAGCGTGCCGTCAAGCACGCCACCGCCATCGCCAGCGGCATGACCTTCACCCGCGACCTGGGCAACCTGCCGCCGAACATCTGCCACCCAAGCTTCCTCGCCGAACAGGCCAAGGAGCTGGGCAAGGCGCACAAGGGCCTCAAGGTCGAGGTGCTGGACGAGAAGAAGATCAAGGACCTGGGCATGGGCGCGTTCTATGCCGTGGGCCAGGGCAGCGACCAGCCGCCACGCCTGATCGTCATGCAGTACCAGGGTGGCAAGAAGAGCGAGAAACCGTTCGTACTGGTCGGCAAGGGCATCACCTTCGACACTGGCGGCATCAGCCTCAAGCCTGGCGCCGGCATGGACGAGATGAAGTACGACATGTGCGGCGCCGCCAGCGTGTTCGGCACGCTCAAGGCCGTGCTGGAACTGCAGTTGCCGATCAACCTGGTGTGCCTGCTGGCCTGCGCCGAGAACATGCCGAGCGGCGGCGCCACCCGCCCGGGTGACATCGTCACCACCATGAGCGGCCAGACCGTCGAGATCCTCAACACCGACGCCGAAGGCCGCCTGGTGCTGTGCGACACCCTCACCTACGCCGAGCGCTTCAAGCCCCAGGCGGTGATCGACCTGGCCACCCTGACCGGCGCCTGCATCGTCGCCCTGGGCAGCCACACCTCCGGCCTGATGGGCAACAACGACGAACTGATCGGCCAACTGCTGGACGCCGGCAAACGCGCCGACGACCGTGCCTGGCAGCTGCCGCTGTTCGACGAGTACCAGGAGCAGCTGGACAGCCCGTTCGCCGACATCGCCAATATCGGCGGCCCCAAGGCTGGCACCATCACCGCCGGCTGCTTCCTGTCGCGCTTCGCCAAGGCGTACAACTGGGCGCACCTGGACATCGCCGGTACCGCCTGGATCAGCGGTGGCAAGGACAAGGGCGCCTCGGGCCGCCCGGTGCCGCTGCTGACCCAGTACCTGCTGGACCGCGCTGGCGCCTGATGGCGTACGGCCCGTGGCGCCTGACGGCGCCACGGGCTGGCGAAACGAACCATGAGCAAAGTCGACTTCTATATCCTGCCCACCGACTCGCTGTCGGCGCGGCTGGATTTTGCCTGCAAGCTGTGCGAGAAGGCCTGGCGCCTGGGCCACCGGGTCTACCTGCACTGTCAGGACGAGGCGCAACGCAACGCGCTTGACCTGCGCCTGTGGCAGTTCAAGGGTGAGGCCTTCGTGCCCCACGACCACGCCGAACTGCACCAGGACGCCCGCGTGGCGCTGGGCATCGGCAGCGATGCCGGCGAGCACCGCGACCTGCTGATCAACCTGGGCGGCGATGTGCCCGGGTTCGTCAAACAGTTCGAGCGCGTCGCCGAGATCGTCGTCGAGGCGCCGGAGATACGCCAGGCTGCCCGCGAACGATTCCGTTTCTACCGCGAACAGGGCTATGCTCTGCAAGACCACCGCTTACAGCGACTCTGACGACGATGGACAAGCAGCTGAACTCCCTCACCCATTCCGCCCACCTGCTCGACGATCTCGAATCGATCCGCGAGCTGCTGGGTGACGCCGACCTGCAACCGCCGCTGCTGACCGAAACGGTGGAGCAGATTCCGTTGTTGCTCGACGAACCGGCCGGCACACCGCCGGTCGCCGCACCGGCACCCGCACCTGCGCCCGAAGAGGATGCCCAGACCCGCCGCCAGGACACCCTGCTGCACCTGGACGCCGAGCTGCGTGCCGCCGCCGCGCAGATCATGCAGGACGTGATCAACGACTTCACCCCGCACATCGAGACCGAGATCAAGCGCCGCCTCGATGCGCGCCTGGAGCGCTTGCTCAAGCGCTCCGAGTAGGTCGGGCCTTTCGCGGCGCCCCCTTCGCGGGTAAACCCGCGAAAGGGCCGGTACAGCCAACCACCCGTGCGAACTCGAACGATCATCACCTGGCGCCGCCATCTCCCTTTGCAGCTTGTCGCTTGAAGCTCGCAGCTTCGTTATACTTCCCGGCTTTCCTGAACAAATGCCATAGGGTCCCGCCGCGCATGGACAAGACCTACCAGCCGCACGCCATCGAAACTTCCTGGTACAACACCTGGGAGTCCGAGAACTATTTCGCCCCACAAGGTGCAGGCGAGTCCTACACCATCATGATCCCGCCGCCGAACGTCACCGGCAGCCTGCACATGGGTCATGGCTTCAACAACGCGATCATGGATGCCCTGATTCGCTTTCGCCGCATGCAGGGCCGCGACACCCTGTGGCAGCCAGGCACAGACCACGCCGGTATCGCCACGCAGATGCTCGTTGAGCGCCAGCTGGAAGCCAAGGGCCAGAACCGCCACGACCTGGGCCGTGACAAGTTCCTGGAGAAAGTCTGGGAGTGGAAGGATCAGTCCGGTGGCAACATCAGCCGCCAGATCCGCCGCCTGGGCTCGTCGGTGGACTGGAGCCGCGAGCGCTTCACCATGGACGACGGCCTGTCGGACGCGGTCAAGGAAGCCTTCGTACGCCTGCATGAAGACGGCCTGATCTACCGCGGCAAGCGCCTGGTCAACTGGGACACCAAGCTGCACACGGCGATCTCCGACCTCGAAGTGGAAAACCACGACGAGAAGGGCCACCTGTGGAACCTGCGCTACCCGCTGGCCGATGGCGCCAAGACTGCCGAAGGCAAGGACTACCTGGTGGTCGCCACCACCCGTCCGGAGACCCTGCTGGGTGACGCCGCCGTGGCCGTCAACCCGAACGACGAGCGCTACCAGGCGCTGATCGGCAAGTTCGTCAAGCTGCCGCTGGTCGGCCGCCTGATCCCGATCATCGCCGATGACTACTGCGACCCCGAGTTCGGCACCGGCTGCGTGAAAATCACCCCGGCCCACGACTTCAACGACTACGAAGTCGGCAAGCGCCACAACCTGCCGCTGCTGAACATCTTCGACAAGAACGCGATGGTGCTGGCCAGTGCCCAGGCGTTCAACCTCGACGGCAGCGTCAACGAGCAGATCGATACCAGCCTGCCGGCCCAGTACGCCACCCTCGACCGCTTCGTCGCGCGCAAGCAGATCGTGGCCGACCTCGACGCCCAGGGCCTGCTGGTCAGCATCGACGACCACGCCCTGAAAGTACCGAAGGGCGACCGCTCCGGCACCGTCATCGAGCCGTGGCTGACCGACCAGTGGTACGTGTCCACCAAGCCGCTGGCCGAGCCTGCCATCGCCGCCGTGGAAGACGGCCGCATCCAGTTCGTGCCGAAACAGTACGAGAACATGTACTTCTCCTGGATGCGTGACATCCAGGACTGGTGCATCAGCCGCCAGCTGTGGTGGGGCCACCGCATCCCGGCCTGGTACGACGAGGCCGGCCAGGTCTATGTCGGCCGCGACGAGGCCGAAGTGCGCGCCAAGCACAACCTGGGCAGCGATGTGAACCTGCGCCAGGACGACGACGTGCTCGACACCTGGTTCAGCTCGGGCCTGTGGACCTTCTCCACCCTGGGCTGGCCGGAACAGACCGAATTCCTCAAGAAGTTCCACAGCACCGATGTGCTGGTGACCGGCTTCGACATCATCTTCTTCTGGGTTGCGCGCATGATCATGCTGACCATGCACCTGATCAAGAACGACGATGGCACCCCGCAGGTCCCGTTCAAGACCGTGTACGTGCACGGCCTGGTGCGCGATGGCCAGGGCCAGAAGATGTCCAAGTCCAAGGGCAACGTGCTGGACCCGCTGGACATCGTCGACGGCATCACCCTCGACGCCCTGCTGGAAAAACGCACCAGCGGCATGATGCAGCCCAAGCTGGCCGAGAAGATCGCCAAGCAGACCAAGGCCGAGTTCCCCGAAGGTATCGCCAGCTACGGCACCGACGCACTGCGCTTCACCTTCTGCTCGCTGGCCTCCACCGGCCGTGACATCAAGTTCGACATGGGCCGCGTCGAAGGCTACCGCAACTTCTGCAACAAGATCTGGAACGCCGCGCGCTACGTGCTGGACAAGGGCGAGGACTGCGGCCAGAACGGCGAGGCCTACGAACTGTCGCTGGCCGACCGCTGGATCATCTCGCAGTTGCAGCGCACCGAAGCCGAAGTGACCCGCCAGCTCGAGCAGTTCCGCTTCGACCTGGCCAGCCAGGCGCTGTACGAGTTCATCTGGAACCAGTACTGCGACTGGTACCTGGAGCTGTCCAAGCCGGTGCTGTGGGACGAGAACGCCCCCGTCGAGCGTGCCCGCGGCACCCGCCGCACCCTGGTGCGCGTGCTGGAAGTGGCGCTGCGCCTGGCCCACCCGTTCATGCCGTTCATCACCGAAGAAATCTGGCAGCGCATCGCGCCGCTGGCCGGCATCGACGGCATCGACGGCATCGACGGCAAGACCATCATGCTGCAGCCGTGGCCTGAAGCGAACGAGAGCCGCATCGACGCCGCCGCCGAAGGCGACATCGAATGGCTCAAGGAACTGATGGTCGGCCTGCGCAACATCCGCGCCGAGATGAACATCGGCCCGGGCAAGCCGCTGCCACTGTTCCTCAAGAACGCCAACGCCGACGACCAGCGCCGCCTGCAGGAAAACGAAGCCCTGCTGAAGAAGCTGGCCAAGGTCGAGTCGTTCACCGTACTGGGCGAGGCGGACGAAGCACCGCTGTCGGCCACCGCGCTGGTGGGTGACCTGCAAGTGCTGGTGCCGATGGCCGGCCTGATCGACAAGGACGCCGAGCTTGCGCGCCTGAACAAGGAAATCCAGCGCCTGCAGGGCGAAGTCCAGCGCGTGGGTGGCAAGCTGTCCAACGCCGCCTTCGTCGACAAGGCCCCGCCTGCGGTGATCGAGAAAGAACGCGCCAAGCTGGCCGAGTCGGAGCAGGCCCTGGCCAACTTCACCGAACAGCATGCGCGGATTGCTGCGCTGTAACATTCAGTGAAGCCTTCGGGGCTGCCTTGCAGCCCATCGCCGGCAAGCCGGCTCCCACAGGATGTGCTGTACCTGTGGGAGCCGGCTTGCCGGCGATGCTTTTCAGGACACCACGATGACCCAGAAACCCACCCTGCACCCCCGCAACCGCCACCAGGGCCGCTATGACTTCCCGGCACTGATCAAGGCCCACCCGGACCTGGCCCGCTTCACCATCACCAACCCCTACGGCAAGCCCAGCATCGACTTCGCCAACCCCGAAGCCGTGCGGGTGTTCAACCGTGCGCTGCTCAAGGCTCAATACGGCATCCAGCACTGGGACATCCCGGCCGACTACCTGTGCCCGCCGATCCCGGGCCGCGCCGACTACATCCATGTGCTGGCCGACCTGCTGGCTGAGGACAACGCCGGTGAAGTACCCCGGGGCGCCAACGTACGCGCACTGGATATCGGTGTCGGCGCCAACTGCATCTACCCGCTGCTGGGCCACAGCGACTACCGCTGGCGCTTCGTTGGCTCGGAGATCGACAGCGTCGCGCTGGCCTCGGCCAAGGCCATCGTCCAGGCCAACCAGCTGGACAAGGCCATCAGCCTGCGCCACCAGCCACAACGCAACCACATCCTCAGCGGCCTGCTGCAGGAGGATGAACGCTTCGACGTGACCCTGTGCAACCCACCCTTCCATGCATCGCGCGAAGAAGCCACCCGTGGCAGCCAGCGCAAATGGAAAAACCTTGGCAAGCAGGACCCCAAGCGCAAGCTGCCAGTACTGAACTTTGGCGGGCAGAACAACGAACTGTGGTGCGAAGGCGGCGAGATTCGTTTCGTCAGCCAACTGATCGGTGAAAGCGTGCAGTACGCAGCGCAAGTGCTGTGGTTCACCAGCCTGGTGTCCAAGGCCAGCAACCTGCCGGGCATCGAGGCAGCGCTGAAGAAGGCCGGCGTAAAGGCCGTGCGCATCGTCGAGATGGGCCAGGGGCAGAAACAGAGTCGTATGGTCGCCTGGAGCTTCCACGACGATGGGGCGCGCCAAAGCTGGCAGGCCGGCGGCAAATCAAAGGCATAAAAAAACCGCGCCCGGGCAAGCCGGGCGCGGTCTCGTCAACGCAGCAACAATTACTTGTTGATGGCGTCGTTCAGGGACTTGGCCGGAACGAACTTGACGACTTTCTTGGCAGCGATTTCGATGGCAGCGCCAGTCGAAGGGTTGCGGCCGGTACGGGCAGGACGCTCGGAGACTTTCAGCTTGCCGATGCCTGGCAGGGTGATTTCGGCGCCGTTTTCCAGTTGGTCGGCGACGATCTGGCCCAGCTGCTCCAGGGCGTTGCGCGCGGTGGTTTTCGGCGCGTCGATGGCTTCAGCGATATCGGCAATCAGTTGGTCTTTGGTCAGTGCCATGGTGGTGTTCCTTCCCTATCAAATCAGAGGTTGTGCAGCGTGCTTGGTCGGTGGTCGGGCCAGCCCGGGACAATCCAGAGGCCGCGTCGATCGCGTATGTAGATGCGCAAATCGGCGTTTGGTTCGACACCCCGCCAGCAAGCTGCCAGCAATGCGCCACTCGGGGGGCGCAAGACCGCGCAAAGCTACCACAGGAATCGATAAATATCCGCTGTCGACACTGATTTTGTGCAGGTTTTTCGGGGCTGTAAGGAAAACACGCACAAAAATGAACAAAAAACGAACAACCGCCATTTCTGCCAACATCTGGCCACTGCATCGCCCTCACCCTGAGGTAAACTGAGCGACTTTGCAGCGCGGCCTCGCCCCCGCTTCCATCACAGAGAATTCCATGCCAATCCGTCATTGCATCGTTCACCTGATCGACAAGAAGCCCGATGGCAGCCCCGCTGTACTGCATGCGCGCGACAGCGAACTGGCAGCCTCGGACGCCATCGAAAACCTGCTGGCCGACCTCAACGACAACTACAACGCCAAGCAAGGCAAAGCCTGGGGCTTGTTCCATGGCGAGTCCGGCGCCTACCCGTTCAGCGGCTGGCTCAAGCAGTACCTGGAACAGGAAAAGGACTTCACCAGCTTCAGCCGCATCGCCGTCGAGCACCTGCAGAAGCTGATGGAAGAGTCCAACCTGTCCACCGGCGGCCACGTCTTGTTCGCCCATTACCAGCAAGGCATGACCGAGTACCTGGCAATCGCCCTGCTGCATCACAGCGAAGGCGTGGCGGTGAACGCCGAACTCGACGTAACCCCATCGCGCCATCTGGACCTTGGCCAGCTGCACCTGGCGGCACGGGTCAACCTGTCCGAGTGGAAGAACAACCAGAACTCGAAGCAGTACATCTCGTTCATCAAGGGCAAGAACGGCAAGAAAGTCTCGGATTACTTCCGTGATTTCATCGGCTGCCAGGAAGGCGTCGACGGCCCGGGCGAGACCCGCACCCTGCTCAAGGCCTTCAGCGATTTCGTCGAAAAGGAAGACCTGCCGGAAGAGTCCGCCCGGGAAAAGACCCAGACCCTGGTCGACTACGCCACCTCGCAGACCAAGATGGGCGAGCCGATGGGGCTCGAAGAACTGTCCAGCCTGATCGACGAGGACCGCCCGCAGGCGTTCTTCGATCACATCCGCAACAGTGACTACGGCCTGTCGCCGGAAATCCCCGCCGATAAACGCACACTCAATCAGTTCCGCCGTTTCACCGGGCGCGCCGAAGGGCTGTCGATCAGCTTCGAGTCGCACCTGCTGGGCTCGAAGATCGAGTATGACGAGGAAGCGGGGACGCTGGTGATCAAGGGGCTGCCGACACAGCTGGTGGATCAGCTGAAGCGGCGCAAGGACTGAGGCGACTGACCTGTGAGAGCGGGTTCATCGGTGCGCCGAGCCGCCGCGAAGCAGGGCACAGGGTGGATGGCACCGGCTGTGCCGGTGTTCGCGGGTAAACCCGCTCCCACAATTCAGAGGGTTGTGGTTTCGCAATAGGAGGCCACCAGCGCCTCCTTGGCCTGCTTGCGCAGCTTCTTCACCAGCCGCTCCTGGCGCAGCGCCTCGCCTTTGTCGGGCCACTGCTCCACATACACCAGCGCCTGCGCCGGGCTGGTCTTGAAGTAACGTGCGCCCTGCCCCTTCTGGTGCTTGATGAAACGCCGCTGCGGATCATCGCTGATGCCGCAGTACAGCGAACCATTGGCTGCCCGTACAAGGTAGACGTACCAGGGTTTGTACTCGGCGGTGGAAGGTGTCTCGCTCACGGCTCGATTCGATTCAGCTGAAGATGGCCGCCAGCTTACCCGCTCAACGCGCCTGCTGGAACGCCCGCAACCCTTTGAACGCCTGCTGGCGAACCTTGTTCTGCAGCATGGGCGACCAGCCCAGCAACACCCCCGGCATGCCCAACGCCTGGCGCGACCAGCGCCACAGGTCGAAGCTGTCGTCGTGCTGGCAGATCAGCCCGTCACGGATCACGAAACGCGCCTGGATATCGTTGACCACCACCCGCCCGGTCTGGCTGAACAGGTAGGTCGCCACCCAGTGCGCAGCGCCACCGCTTGCATCGCCGCGAACGTTGTCGAATGTCAGGGTGAAGTCTTTGGCACGGCGGGTGAGCATGCGCCACATATCGCCGGCATCCTGGCCGCGCAGAGTGCCGAACACCGGGTCGCTGAACGCGATGTCATCGCTGTAGCAGGCCACCATGGCCTCGGCATCCAGGCGCTGGAAGGCCTGGTAGAAACGGGTGATCAGGGCGCTGTTGGCGTCGCTCATGGGGTGATCCTGCGCATTTACGGAACCCGCACGATACTGCCTGGCCACCACCAGCACCATGCCCATTCGCGCCGTGAATGATGATCACGGGCGGCGTGGTCTACACCCGCTCGCTGCTGACCTGCACATGCAAGGCCCGCCCGGCGCCCAGGCCGAACGCGATGGCGCCCACGCCCAGTACCGCGAAGATCCAGCCCAGCGCATCCCAGCCCCCGGTCAGGTCATGCACCAGGCCGACGGCGAAGGGCCCGGTGGATGCCAGGGTGTACCCCACCCCTTGGGCCATGCTCGACAGGTTGGCAGCCACGTGCGCATCTTTCGAGCGCAACACGATCAGGGTCAAGGCCAGGGCAAAGGTACCGCCTTGCCCCAGCCCCAGCAGTACTGCCCAGCCCCACAGCCCGTCGATTGGCGCGTAGAGGCAGCCGAACAGGCCGGCCAGGGTCACCAGCATCACCACCACGATGGCCAGGCGCTGGTCCTTGCCACGGGTTGCCAGCCACGGCGCGCTCAGTGAGCTGATCAGCTGCACCAGCACCGAACCCGACAGCACCAGGCCTGCCTCGGTCGGGCTGAGGCCGCGGCCCACCAGGATCGAGGGCAGCCAGCCGAAGACGATGTAGGCCAGCGACGACTGCAAGCCCATGTACAGCGTCACCTGCCAGGCCAGCGGATCACGCCACAGCCCACGCACCCGATACGCCACCTTGTGCAGGCCATGGCCCTGGCGGGCCTGGGGCAGCCATACCAGCATCGCCACCAGCGCCGGCAGCATCCAGAAGCCCAGGCCCAGCGCCCAGCTGTCATCGAAGTGCTGGCTCAGCGGCACGGTTGCGCCGGCGGCCAGCGCCGCCCCGAGGCACAAGGCCATGGTGTAGACCCCGGTCAGGGTGCCGGCATGCTGTGGGAAGTCGCGCTTGACGATACCTGGCAGCAGCACGCCGATGATGCCAATGCTGGCCCCCGCCATCAGGCTGCCGAGGAACACCCCCGTCACGCCCAGTGCGCTGCGCACCAGGATGCCCAGGGCCAGGGTGAGGAGAATCCCGAGGATCACCCGCTCGCTGCCAAAGCGCCGCGCCAGGATCGGCGCCAGGGGTGCGAACAACCCCAGGCACAGCACCGGCAAGGTGGTCAGCAAGCCCGCCTGCGAGGCGTTCAGGCCCAGGCTTTGGGAAACCTGGCCCAGTGCCGGTGCCATGCTCGACAGGGCCGGGCGCAAGTTGAGCGCCACCAGCACCAGGCCCAGCAACAGCAGCCAGGGCCGGCGCAGCAGCACCGGCTGTTGCTGCACTTGCTCGTCGTCAGCCTCGGCGTCGATCAACAGTTCGTCGAGCTCCGCCTCGCGGGGATTGATGTCGCGGGTCATAGGTTCGGCCATGGCCGTCTCCCGGTCAGGATTCGATAAGGGTTCGGCTCAGGCGCTTGGCCAGGTCCGGGTCGCGTTGTTCGAGGGCGTCGAGGATCTGCCCATGCAGGTCGAACACCGCCTGGCAACGGGGGACGGTGGTCATGTTGTGCTGCAGGGCGGCGGCCGCGACGCCGGAAAAGTAGCGGTAGAGTTCGCTGAGTGCCGGGTTGTGGGCGGCATCCACCAGGCGCTGGTGGAAGTTGATATCGCATTCGACGTAGGCGTCCACGTCACCCTGGAAGTGCGCCGCGCTGTGCTGCAGGGCTTCGCGCAGCTCACGCAGGTCCTGTTCGGTGCGGCGCAGAGCCGCCAGGCCGATGGCCTCGGCTTCAAGGATATGGCGGGTTTCGCGGGCGTGTTCGACGGTGCAACGGGCCATGGCCTGCACGGCTTGCAGGGGGTCCTGGGCGGTGCGCAGGTAACTGCCGTCGCCCTGGCGGATCTCGACCAGGCCGCTGAAGGCCAGGACGCGCATGGCTTCGCGTACGGTGTTGCGGCTGATGCCTAGGTCGCTGGCCAGCTCGGGCTCGGTGGGCAGGCGCTGGCCGATTGCCCAGGTGCCTTGGGCGATGCGGTCGCGGAGCTGGTCGACGGCTTGTTCGACCAGGGAGCGTTTGATCAGGGGGGTCACCTGGGGACGTCCAGTCATCGGATGAATTTTTGGGTAGTGGGACGATAGCGGGTTGGGGTGGGGGTGGCAAGGTTTGGGGTTCGGGTGCGGGTTCGGGTTTCAGGGTGTTGGTTTTGATAGATGTATGCGCATTCGGCGGCGATGTCGACTTATAGTCACCTTTCCGCCCTTACGGCGGCTTACCTTGGTCTTGGCCAAAGTAACCAAAGCCGCCTGCTCCCATCATACGGCCCCTGCGCTGCGCTCCGGGGTCCCCTCGACTCCGGCGCCTTCCGGGCCCGCGCGGCCTCCTGAAGTCGCAATTTGTGTTGCCTGGACTATTGCGCGCTTAGAAGCAAAAGCAAAAACAGATCAAGAGCAGATCAACAGCAGTAATATTGCTATTTAAGTTTGACTGTTGTTGATGTGTTGTTTGTTCTGGCCCTATCGCCGGCAAGCCGGCTCCCACAGGTACAGCGCAAGCCTGAAGTTTTCGCACTACCCTGTGGGAGCTGGCTTGCCAGCGATTGCAATCCAGAGTTCCCACTTAACCCAACTAGCGACAGCTAAAGCCAGCCTAGGCGCCGCCCCTAACTTCGCGACTTCAGGAGGCTGAGCGCAGGCGTCTGGAGGGCCCTGGTGCGCAGCACCCTTCGGCGTAGCCGAAGGCGCGAGATGTAGACTTGCGCAGCAAGTCGGAGGCCGCGCGGGCCCGGAGGACGCCGGAGCGAAGGGACCCCGGAGCGCAGCGCAGGGGCCGTATGATGGGAGCGAGCGGTTTTTGCTTACTTTTTTCCAAGAAAAAAAGTAAGCCGCCGTAAGGGCGGAAAGGTGACTTCGCGTCGACATCGCAAATGAATGCGCATAAAACTTTCAAAACAACAACAACAACAACAACAACAACAACAACAACAACAACAACAACAAAGGGCGAATCAGGAGATAACCAACACCCCCAACTCGCCCCAATATCAACAGCAACCCAAATCAATCAAGCGCATCAAGCAACGCCTGATTCATCTCCGGCGTCCCAACCGTAATCCGCAAGAACTGCGCAATCCGCTCCTGCTTGAAGTGCCGCACAATAACCCCCTGCTCCCGCAGCCGCGCCGCAATCCCCGCCGCATCCTGCTGCGGATGCCGGGCAAAGATGAAGTTCGCCGCCGAAGGCAACACCTCGAACCCCCGCGCCTGCAACGCCGAAACCAACACCTCACGGCTGTCGATCACCTTGCGGCACGTCTCGTCAAAGTAAGCACGATCCTCGAACGCCACCGCTGCCCCGACAATCGCGGCACGGTCCAACGGGTAGGAGTTGAAGCTGTTCTTGATCCGCTCCAGCGCCTCGATCAGGTCCGGATGCCCCACCGCCAGGCCAACCCGCAGGCCAGCCAGCGAGCGCGACTTGGACAGGGTCTGGGTCACCAGCAGGTTGTCGTAGCGGTCGACCAGGCTGATAGCCGTCTCGCCACCGAAGTCGATGTACGCCTCGTCCACCACCACCACCGAATCACGGTTGGCCTTCAGCAGCTGCTCCACGGCCTCGAGCGGCAGCAGGCAACCGGTCGGCGCATTCGGGTTGGGGAAGATGATCCCGGCGTTTGGCTTGTTGTAGTCCGAAACGCGAATCTGGAACTGCTCGTCCAGCGCCACCGGCTCGTACGGGATGCCGTACAGGCCGCAATACACCGGGTAGAAGCTGTAGCTGACGTCCGGGAACAGCAACGGTGCATCGTGCTGGAACAGGCCGTGGAAGATGTGCGCCAGCACCTCGTCCGATCCGTTGCCGACGAACACCTGCGCCGGGGTGACGCCGTAATACTCGGCCACCGCCTGCTTGAGCCGGTCACTATTCGGGTCCGGGTACAGGCGCAGGCTGTCATTCAGCTCGCCACGCATGGCCTCCAGCGCCTTGGGCGAAGGGCCATAGGGGTTCTCGTTGGTGTTGAGCTTGACCAGCTTGGCCAGCTTGGGCTGCTCGCCCGGCACGTAAGGCACCAAGTCCTTGACGAAGGGACTCCAGAAACGACTCATGCTCAATTCCCCTTCTCGGTGAGGATGCGGTATTCGGCGCTGCGGGCGTGGGCGGTCAACGACTCGCCACGGGCCAGTACGGAGGCGGTGTGACCAAGCTCGGACGCGCCCTCTTCGGAACAGAAGATGATCGACGAGCGCTTCTGGAAGTCATACACGCCCAGTGGCGAAGAGAAGCGCGCGGTGCCGGAGGTCGGCAGTACGTGGTTGGGGCCGGCGCAGTAGTCGCCCAGCGCCTCGCTGGTGTGGCGGCCCATGAAGATCGCGCCGGCATGGCGGATCTGCGGCAACCAGGCCTGCGGGTCGGCCACCGACAACTCCAGGTGCTCGGGGGCGATGCGGTTGGCCACTTCGATGGCCTGTTGCATGTCGCGCACCTGGATCAGCGCGCCACGGCCGTTGATCGACTTTTCGATGATCTCGGCGCGCTCCATGGTCGGCAGCAACTTGTCGATGCTGGCGGCAACGCGATCGAGGAACTCGGCATCCGGGCTGACCAGGATGGCCTGGGCATCTTCGTCGTGCTCGGCCTGGGAGAACAGGTCCATGGCGATCCAGTCCGGGTCGGTCTGGCCATCGCACACCACCAGGATCTCCGACGGGCCGGCGATCATGTCGATACCGACCTGGCCGAACACGTGGCGCTTGGCGGTGGCCACGTAGATGTTGCCCGGGCCGACGATCTTGTCCACCTGCGGCACGCTCTCGGTGCCATAGGCCAGGGCGGCAACGGCTTGGGCGCCACCCACGGTGAACACGCGGTCAACGCCGGCAATGCAGGCGGCGGCCAGCACCAGCTCATTGACCTCGCCACGCGGGGTCGGCACCACCATCACCACTTCAGCGACACCGGCGACCTTGGCTGGAATCGCGTTCATCAGCACCGACGAGGGGTACGACGCCTTGCCGCCCGGCACATACAGACCAGCACGGTCCAGCGGGGTGACTTTCTGGCCGAGCACGGTGCCGTCGGCTTCGGTGTACTGCCAGGAGTCCTGCTTCTGTCGCTCGTGGTACATACGCACGCGGTTGGCGGCTTTCTCCAGCGCTTCACGCTGCACTGGGGTGATGCGGGTCAGCGCCAGCTCCAGGCGGGCACGGTCGAGGATCAGGTCATCGATGGTCTTGGCGTCGACGCCGTCGAAGCGCTGGGTGAATTCAACCAGTGCCGCGTCACCGCGCTCGCGCACGGCCTTGATGATGTCGAGCACGCGCTGGTTGACCGCGTCATCGGACACACTTTCCCAGCTCAGCAGATGATCCAGATGTCGGGCGAAATCCTGGTCAGCGGCGTTGAGACGGGCAATTGCAGTGGACACGGTCATGGCGAGGGCCTCGTTTTATTAGCGAATGCTCAGGCGCCCAAGGCTACCAGTCCATCCGCGCGGGCACCTGAGAAAGAAGGCTATGACGCGGATAGACGGGCGCGACAGCGAAGGTCGCGCGCAGAAGTCAGCCGCGGTGTCGCGATTCGACGGCGTTGCGCAGGGTGTCGATCAGGCTTTGAATGCGGGCGTGCTGCATTTTCATGGAGGCCTTGTTGACCACCAGGCGCGAGCTGATCGTGGCGATCAGGTCCTGAGGCTCCAGGCCGTTGGCACGCAGGGTGTTGCCGGTGTCGACCACGTCGATGATCTTGTCGGCGAGGTTGATCAGCGGGGCCAGCTCCATGGAGCCGTACAGCTTGATGATGTCGACCTGGCGGCCCTGTTCGGCGTAATAACGCTTGGCCACGTTGACGAACTTGGTCGCCACGCGCAGACGGCCTTTGGGCTCAGGTGCGCCGGTGACGCCAGCGGTCATCAGCTTGCATTGGGCAATCTGCAGGTCCAGTGGCTCGTACAGGCCCTGGCCGCCGTATTCCATCAGCACGTCCTTGCCGGCTACACCGAGGTCGGCGGCGCCATGCTCGACATAGGTCGGCACGTCGGTGGCCCGCACGATGAGCAGGCGCACGTCGTCCTGCGTGGTGGGGATGATCAGCTTGCGGCTCTTGTCCGGGTTCTCGGTCGGCACGATACCGGCCTCGGCCAGCAGTGGCAGGGTATCGTCGAGAATACGGCCTTTGGATAGCGCGATGGTCAACATGGGAAACGTCGGTCCTTAAGCGGCTACAGCCGGCCAGGCGATGAGCCTGGCCGGTATTCGATTCGGTAGGCGCCTCCGTGCGCCTGCGGGCTGTTAGCCCGGTACGCGACGGATCTTCGCGCCCAGCATCTGCAGTTTTTCTTCGATGCACTCGTAACCACGGTCGATGTGGTAGATGCGGTCGATCAGGGTGTCACCCTCGGCGACCAGCGCCGACAGCACCAGGCTGGCGGAAGCGCGCAGGTCGGTGGCCATCACCGGAGCACCCTTGAGCGCCTTGACGCCAGTGACGATGGCGGTGTTGCCTTCGACCTGGATCTGCGCGCCCATGCGGTGCATCTCGTAGACGTGCATGAAGCGGTTTTCGAAGATGGTCTCGATCACTGCGCCAGTGCCTTCGGCGATGGCGTTGAGCGAAATGAACTGCGCCTGCATGTCGGTCGGGAACGCCGGGTACGGAGCGGTACGCAGGTTGACGGCCTTGGGACGCTTGCCGTGCATGTCCAGCTCGATCCAGTCTTCACCAGTGGTGATGTCGGCACCAGCTTCCTTGAGTTTTTCCAGCACGGCTTCAAGGATGGTCGGATCGGTGTCCTTGACCTTGACGCGACCGCCGGTCACGGCGGCGGCGACCAGGTAGGTACCGGTCTCGATGCGGTCGGGCATGACGCGGTAGCTGGCCGAGTGCAGGCGCTCGACGCCATCGATGGTGATGGTGTCGGTACCCGCGCCTTGAACCTTGCCGCCCATGGCGTTGATGAAGTTGGCCAGGTCGACCACTTCAGGCTCGCGAGCGGCGTTTTGCAGTACGCTGCGCCCTTTGGCCAGTGCTGCGGCCATCATGATGTTCTCGGTACCGGTCACGCTGACGGTATCGAAGAAGAAGTGCGCACCGCGCAGGCCGCCCTCGGGCGCCTTGGCCTTGATGTAGCCGCCTTCGACCTCGATCTTCGCGCCCATGGCTTCCAGGCCGCGGATGTGCAGGTCAACCGGGCGCGAGCCGATGGCACAGCCGCCAGGCAGGGCCACTTCGGCCTCACCGAAACGGGCGACCATCGGGCCGAGCACCAGGATCGAGGCACGCATGGTCTTGACCAGCTCGTACGGCGCAACCAGGGTCTTGATGGTGCGCGGGTCGATCTCCACGGCCAGCTTTTCGTCGATCACAGGCTCGATGCCCATGCGACCGAACAGCTCGATCATGGTGGTGATGTCGTGCAGGTGTGGCAGGTTGCCAACGGTGACCGG
The DNA here is from genome assembly GCF_021601385.1 of Pseudomonas parasichuanensis. Taxonomy (GTDB): domain Bacteria; phylum Pseudomonadota; class Gammaproteobacteria; order Pseudomonadales; family Pseudomonadaceae; genus Aquipseudomonas; species Aquipseudomonas parasichuanensis. Next base: position 66,763 of record NZ_BQHO01000009.1, read on the forward strand.
GCCGTCGGCCAGCAGGGTCGCCGCCAGAATCGGCAGGGCCGCGTTCTTGGCACCGGAGATGCGGATTTCGCCATCGAGGCGTGGGCCGCCAGTGATAATCAGTTTGTCCATTTGTGTCTCGCCGCCAAGTTGGCTCAGGTGCGCTCAGCCCAGGCTGCGCTGCTGAAGAATTTCATGGTTACCGCGTGAATGGCGCCGTTGGCGATCCACGGATTGAGGTGAGCATAGATCGCCTGCTGACGCTTGACCGGGCTCAGGCCGGCCAGCTCGTCGCTGATCACGTTCAACTGGAAGTTGCAGCCTTCGCCTTCAACTTCGACCCGGGATCCCGGCAATTTCTCTTCCAGAAAGCTTTTGACTTCTACGGCCTGCATGCTCAACCTCGATCGGCGCCCAACGCGCGCGGGTCGGCCATCATACAAAAAAGCCCCTCGCCTGCGAAGCCCATGACGGGGCTCGCTGACCGAGGGGCCTTCACCTTCGTGCAAGCCATCAACCGGCCAGCACTTCATCGAGGTCATAGACCCCGGCAATTTCCCGCATGTCGGCTGGCATGCCGCGCAATTCGCAGGCCTTGCCAGCCGCCTGGGCATCACGCATGAAGGCCAGCAGCAGGGCCAGGCCAACGCTGCTCGACTTGACCACCGCACTGCAGTCGATCACCAGCCGTGGCTCGCCACTGGCGGCGATCAATGCCTTGCCCTGCTTGCGCAGGGCCGGACCGCTGCGGTAGTCGAGCACCCCGGCCAGGCAAACCACGCCGGGCTCGGGCATGCTCACGACGGCATCGCTCATTTGACTTCCTTATCCGGCGAGTTGTCGGCGGCTTCCTTGGCCTTGGCCACCTCGCCGGCCCAGCCGTCGATGGTCTTGTCCAGGCTGTTGCCGTTGCGCTGCATGGCGTCGGCGAACTGGTCGCGGAACAACTTGCCGATGTTGATGCCGTTGACGATGACGTTGCGCACTTTCCACTCGCCATCGAGCTTCTGCATGGTGTACTGCACCGGATAGACCGCACCGTTGTTGCCGGTGATTTTCATGCCGACGCTGGTGCGATCGCCGTCCTCGGCCTTGGCCGGGTCGACGGTGATGCCCTGGTTGTTGTACTCGAGCAAGGCGTTGCCATAGAACTGCATCAGGCTGCGCTTGAAGTTCTCCTGGAAGCGCTGCATCTGCTCCGGGGTGGCCTTGCGCGAATACTTGACGGTCATGATGCTCTTGGAGATGCCGTCGGCATCGACCACCGGGCCAAGGTTGCTGTTGAGTGCGGCGTAGAACGCCTCAGGGTTGGCCTTGTACTGCGCCTTGTTGGCCTTGAGGTCGCTCAGCAGCTGGGTCGTGGTGCCCTGGATGACATCACGGGCGGACTGCCCCGGCGCCGCCATGGCCAACAGGGGAACGGCCGCCAGCAGAACCAGCAGGCCACGTCGCAGGATCGAAATCATGGAAACTCCTTAATTAGCCGGTTGCGCTTCTTTGGGTTCCTTGCCCACCGTATTGAGCAGGAACTTGCCGATCAGGTCTTCCAGCACCAACGCCGACTGGGTGTCGTGGATGGTGCTGCCGTCTTTCAGAACCGCGTCTTCGCCGCCCACGCTGATGCCAATGTACTTCTCGCCCAGCAGGCCGGCGGTCAGGATCGAGGCAGTGGAGTCGGTCGGCAGGTTGTCGACGTTCTTGTCCAGCTGCAACGTGACCCGACCGGTATACGAATCGCGGTCCAGATCGATAGCCGTGACCTTGCCGATGGTCACGCCGGCCATGGTCACTTTAGCTCTGACCGTCAAACCGGCGATATTGTCGAAGTACGCATAAACTTTGTACGTGTCGCTGCTCGGGCTGGCCGACAGCCCGCTGACACGCAGGGCCAGCAGCAGCAGCGCCAGAACCCCGGCCAGGAGGAACAGGCCGACACCGATTTCCAGGGTGCGGTTTTGCATCAGAAATCTCCAAACATCAAGGCGGTCAGAATAAAGTCCAGACCCAGGACTGCCAACGAGGCATAGACCACGGTCTTGGTAGTGGCACGGCTGATCCCTTCTGAGGTGGGCTCGCAGTCATACCCCTGGAATACGGCGATCCAGGTGACGACGAAGGCAAACACCAGGCTCTTGATCAGCCCGTTGATCACGTCGTCGGTGAAAGAAACGCTGTTCTGCATGTTGGCCCAGAACGAGCCTTCGTAGACGCCCAGCCAGTCGACCGCCACCCACGAACCACCCCAGATGCCCACCACGCTGAAGATCAGCGCCAGCAGCGGCAGCGAGATGAAGCCGGCCCACAGGCGCGGGGCGACGATGTACTTGAGCGGGTCGACACCGATCATTTCCAGGCTCGACAACTGCTCGGTGGATTTCATGTTGCCGATTTCGGCCGTCAGCGCGGAACCCGCGCGGCCGGCGAACAGCAGGCCAGTCACCACCGGGCCGAGCTCGCGCAGCAGGGTCAGGGCAACCATCTGTCCCACTGCCTGCTCCGAGCCATAGCGGGCGAGGATGCTGTAGCCCTGCAGCGCCAGCACCATGCCGATGAACACCCCGGACACGACGATGATCGCCAGCGACAGCACACCCACCGAATAAAGCTGCTTGACCAGCAACTGGAAGCCGCCGCCGACACCGCCCCGACCGCTCAGCGCGTGGCCGAGGAACAGGCAGGAGCGGCCCAGCACGGCCAGCACATCGATGGCCGAACGGCCGAACAGACGGATACGTTCGAGTAAGGATTTCTTGCGCATCAACGCGCCCCCAGCAAATCGGCGCGGTAATCGGGCGCAGGGAAGTGGAAGGGTACCGGGCCGTCCGGATCGCCCTTCATGAACTGGCGGATACGCGGGTTGTCCGAGCCCATGAGCTCGGCAGGCGTACCCTGCCCCAGCACCTGACCATCGCCCACGACATAGATGTAGTCGGCAATGCTGGCGGTTTCCGCCAGGTCGTGCGAAACCACGATGCTGGTGATGCCCAGGGCGTCGTTGAGCAGGCGGATCAGGCGCACCAGCACACCCATGGCGATCGGGTCCTGCCCGACGAACGGCTCGTCGTACATGAGGATCTGTGGGTCGAGGGCAATCGCCCGGGCCAGCGCCACGCGGCGCTTCATGCCGCCGGAGAGCTCGTCGGGCATCAGGTCGATGGCACCGCGCAGGCCCACGGCCTGCAATTTCATCAGGACGATGTCACGAATAAGGTCGTCCGGCAGCTCGGTGTGCACGCGCAGCGGGAAGGCAACGTTCTCGAAGACATCAAGGTCGGTGAACAGGGCGCCACTCTGGAACAGCACACCCATCTGCTTGCGCGCATCGAACAGGTCGCCCCGTGACAGCGCAGGCAGATTCTGGCCATTGACCCAGACTTCCCCGCTGGACGGGCGCAACTGTGCGCCCATCAGGCGCAGCAATGTCGTCTTGCCGCACCCCGATGGCCCCATGATGCCGGTGACCTTGCCGCGGGGAATGCGTATGTCCACGTTGCTGAAAATGCTGCGCGAACCACGCTTGAAGGTGACGCCCTTCAGCTCGACCGCGCAGGCGCTATCCACACTCATCTAGACTCCTTGCAATGCAGCCTCGTCTTCATGGACGCCTGCCCTCATCTTGAAGGCACACTGGTCCCTGGCGGGCCGAACAGCGGCGAACTATAGCACCGCAGACGGTACGTCCCCAAGGCCGCGAATAGGGCTGTTCAGGTAGACGACAGCCTTGCAGTCGCTTCTTACGACAATCGAATGGATGAGCCTTTCACACATTGCGGCTATAATCGCCGCCTTTTCATCAGGCATTGCGTTTTCGACATGAGCCAATCCAGCGAGCTGATCCAATCCGCCCAGCGCACTTTGCGCCTGGAACTCGAGGCAGTGCAGGCACTGCTGGCCCGCATCGACGGTGATTTCGTCAAGGCCTGCGAGCTGATCCTGGCGAGCAAGGGCCGCGTGGTCGTGGTCGGCATGGGCAAGTCCGGGCATATCGGCAACAAGATCGCCGCCACCCTTGCCAGCACCGGCACGCCGGCATTTTTCGTGCACCCGGCCGAAGCCAGCCATGGCGACATGGGCATGATCACCCGCGACGATGTCATCCTGGCCCTGTCCAACTCGGGCAGCACCGCCGAAATCGTTACCCTGCTGCCGCTGATCAAGCGCCTGGGCATCCAGATGATCAGCCTGACCGGCAATCCGGACTCGCCGCTGGCGCAGGCCGCCGAGGTCAATCTGGACGCCAGCGTCGCCCAGGAGGCCTGCCCGCTCAACCTGGCGCCGACCTCTTCCACCACCGCCTCGCTGGCCCTGGGTGATGCACTGGCCATCGCCCTGCTCGAAGCACGCGGTTTCACCGCCGAAGACTTCGCCTTCTCCCACCCTGGCGGGGCACTGGGCCGCCGCTTGTTGCTGAAGGTCGAGAACGTGATGCATGCCGGCGACGAACTGCCCCAGGTGCAGCGCGGCACCCTGCTTAAAGACGCGCTGATCGAAATGTCACGCAAGGGCCTGGGCATGACCGTGGTGCTGGAGCAGGACGGCACGCTGGCCGGGATCTTCACCGACGGCGACCTGCGCCGCAGCCTCGATCGCAATATCGACGTGCACAAGACCCTCATCGATGAAGTCATGACCGTGCATGGCAAGACCGCGCGCGCCGAGATGCTCGCCGCCGAGGCCCTCAAGATCATGGAAGACCACAAGATCAGCGCACTGGTCGTTGTCGATCAGAGCGACCGGCCGACCGGCGCCCTGAACATGCACGACCTGCTGCGCGCCGGAGTGATGTAAATGAACCAGGACCTCATGCAACGCGCCAAGGCCATCAAACTGGCGGTGTTCGACGTCGACGGCGTGCTCACCGATGGCCGCCTGTACTTCCTCGAAGACGGCAGCGAGTTCAAGACCTTCAACACCCTCGACGGCCACGGCATCAAGATGCTCATGGCCGCTGGCGTCACCACGGCGATCATCAGCGGGCGCAAGACCCCGGTGGTCGAGCGCCGGGCGAAGAACCTCGGCATTCCGCACCTGTTCCAGGGCCGCGAGGACAAACTGGTGGTGCTGGACGGCCTGCTTGCCGAACTCAATCTAAGCTACGAACAGGTCGCCTATCTGGGTGACGACCTGCCCGACCTGCCGGTGATTCGCCGGGTAGGCCTGGGCATGGCGGTACACAATGCCGCACCGTTCGTTCGCCAGCACGCCCATGGCGTCACCCAGGCACGCGGTGGCGAAGGTGCCGCCCGTGAGTTCTGCGAACTGATCATGCAGGCCCAGGGCACCCTGGACGCTGCCAACGCCCACTATCTGTAAGGCCCACCATGTTCAGCAAGAAGATCCGAAATTTCGCGCTGCTTGGCGTGATAGCCGCCGTGCTGGTGGCCGTGGGCTACTGGAACATCAGCCCCGAGAGCTTCCTCGACAAGCCGGTCGCCCAGACCGACGAGAGCGCCATCGACTACTACGCGATCAACGCCCACAGCGTGCAGTTTTTGCCTGACGGCAAGCTGCAATACGAAATGACCGCGGACAAGGTCGAGCACCTGAAGGCCAGCGAAGTCACCCTGGTGACCACCCCCGACCTGCACATGTACCGTGGTACCGAGTACCCCTGGCATGTGCAGAGCGCGCGCGCCGAGGTCAACCCGGACGGCACCGAAGTTGAACTGATCGACAATGTGCGGGTTGCCCGCACCGACGAAAAGCAACGTGAAACCATCATTACCAGCACACGCATGACCGTGTTCCCGCAGAAGCAATATGCGCAGACCGAGCAAGCCGTTAGAATCGACGGCGCCGGTGGCACGACTACGGGCAAAGGAATGAAAGCGTATTTGAAAGAAGGCAGGGTGGACCTGCTCTCTAACGTAAGAGGACAGTATGAGGCTCGTTAAAACCATCCCCCTTCTGCTCAGCCTGGGCGTAGCACTGGGAAGCGCGAGCGCCTTCGCCCTGCCGAACGACCGTGACCAGCCAATCCGCATCCAGGCCGACAACGCGCACCTGGACGACAAGCAGGGCGTGGCCACCTACACCGGCGACGTGATCATCACCCAGGGTTCGATGATGATCAAAGGCAACACCGTGACCATGACCCGCGCCGCCAACGGCGACATCGACGTGGTCACCTCGGTGGGCAACCTGGCCTACTTCGAACAGCAACAGAGCGCCGCCAAGCCGGACAAGATGAAAGGCTGGGCCGTGACCATCCAGTACCAGGCGCAAAAAGAACTGGTCATTCTGACCGACCGCGCCAAGGTCGAGAACGAAGGCAACACCACCGAAGGCGAGAAGATCGTCTACAACACCAAGACCCAGGTGGCGACCGCCGGCCGCGGCGGCAATGTGACTGCACCACGTCAGCGTATCGACATGGTCATTCAACCGAAGAAAAAGGCCGAGTAAATGGCAACCCTCAAAGCCCAGCACCTGGCCAAGAGCTACAAGGGCCGACAAGTCGTTCGCGACGTCAGCCTGTCCATCGACAGCGGCCAGATCGTCGGTTTGCTCGGCCCCAACGGTGCCGGCAAGACCACCTGCTTCTACATGATCGTCGGCCTGGTCCAGGCCGATCAGGGCCGGGTACTGATCGACAGCCTTGATGTCAGCCACCAGCCCATGCATGGCCGCGCCCAGGCCGGCATCGGCTACCTGCCGCAGGAAGCCTCGATCTTCCGCAAGCTGTCGGTGGCCGACAACATCATGGCCATCCTCGAGACCCGCAAGGACCTCGACCGCGACGGCCGCCGCAAGGAGCTGGAAAGCCTGCTGCAGGAGTTCCACATCAGCCACATCCGCGACAACCTCGGCATGAGCCTCTCCGGTGGTGAACGCCGCCGTGTGGAGATCGCCCGCGCCCTGGCCACCGCGCCCAAGTTCATCCTGCTGGACGAACCGTTCGCGGGCGTCGACCCGATCTCGGTGGGCGACATCAAGCAGATCATCCACCACCTCAAGAACAAGGGGATCGGCGTGCTGATCACCGACCACAACGTTCGCGAGACGCTCGATATTTGTGAAACGGCCTACATCGTCAACGATGGTCAACTGATCGCCGAGGGCGATGCCGAGACCATCCTGGCCAACCAGTTGGTCAAGGAGGTCTACCTGGGTCACGAGTTCCGCCTCTGATCCAGGGCCCGCCTGGAGCACTGGCGCACCGGCCCGATCAGGGCTTAAGTGTTACTGTGCTCTAGGCAAGCGCTAGAATTTCAGGCATACGAGTTGCATAAGAACTTGCTTAAAATCGGCGCCCAGCGCCCTACAGGTAGTAGATGGCGCATGTGCGCCGGCTAACAAGGTATTAAGCCCCTGCCATGAAACCATCGCTCGTCCTAAAAATGGGCCAGCAACTGACGATGACCCCGCAGTTGCAACAGGCCATTCGTCTGCTTCAGCTTTCCACCCTGGACCTACAGCAGGAAATCCAGGAGGCGCTGGAATCCAATCCGATGCTCGAACGCCAGGAAGACGGCGACGACTTCGACAACAGCGACCCGATGGCGGACAACGCCGAGAGCAAACCGGTCGCCGAAGCCCAGGACACCAGCTTCCAGGAAACCACTGGCAACACCGAGACCCTGGAAGAAGGCGAGTGGGCCGAGCGCATTCCCAACGAACTGCCTGTCGACACCGCCTGGGAAGACATCTACCAGACCAGCGCCAGCAGCCTGCCCAGCAACGATGATGACGAGTGGGACTTCACCACCCGCACCTCCGTGGGCGAGAGCCTGCAGAGCCACCTGCTCTGGCAGCTCAACCTCGCGCCGATGTCCGACACCGACCGGTTGATTGCCGTCACCCTGATCGACAGCATCAACGGCCAGGGCTACCTGGAAGACACCCTCGAGGAAATCTGCGCCGGCTTCGACCCCGAGCTCGATATCGAGCTGGACGAGGTAGAGGCCGTGCTGCACCGCATCCAGCAGTTCGAACCCGCCGGCATCGGCGCCCGCACGCTGGGCGAATGCCTGCTCTTGCAACTGCGCCAGCTGCCAGCCTCGACGCCGTGGATGAGCGAAGCCCAGCGCCTGGTCAACGACTATATCGACCTGCTCGGCAGCCGTGACTACAGCCAGCTGATGCGCCGCATGAAGCTCAAGGAAGACGAACTGCGCCAGGTCATCGAGCTGGTGCAGACGCTCAACCCACGCCCTGGCTCACAGATCGAGTCGAGCGAACCCGAATATGTCGTGCCTGACGTTATCGTGCGCAAGGACAGCGAGCGCTGGCTGGTCGAGCTCAATCAGGAAGCCGTACCGCGCCTGCGGGTCAACCCGCAGTACGCAGGCTTCGTGCGCCGTGCCGACACCAGCGCCGACAACACCTTCATGCGCAACCAGTTGCAGGAAGCGCGCTGGTTCATCAAGAGCCTGCAAAGCCGCAACGAAACCCTGATGAAAGTGGCGACCCAGATCGTCGAACACCAGCGTGGCTTCCTGGACCACGGTGACGAAGCCATGAAGCCATTGGTGCTGCACGACATCGCCGAGGCGGTGGGCATGCATGAGTCGACCATTTCCCGGGTCACCACCCAGAAATACATGCACACCCCGCGTGGCATCTACGAGCTGAAATACTTTTTCTCGAGCCACGTGAGCACCTCCGAAGGCGGCGAATGCTCGTCCACGGCAATCCGCGCAATCATCAAGAAGCTGGTCGCGGCGGAAAATCAGAAAAAGCCATTGAGTGACAGTAAGATCGCTGGTTTACTGGAGGCACAAGGCATCCAGGTAGCCCGTCGCACCGTCGCCAAGTACCGCGAATCGTTGGGCATAGCGCCTTCGAGTGAGCGCAAGCGACTGATGTAGCCCCTGGGCAAGCCATAGCGTTTCAGTGGCAGGTGCAATACCTGCCTCTTTATGCACGGGCAACAAAGGAGAAGCTGTATGCAAGTCAACATCAGTGGACAGCATGTAGAAGTCACCCAACCACTGCGCGATTACGTGCTCGAGAAGCTCGCCCGACTGGAGGGTCATTTCGACAAGATCACCAACGTGACGGTGATCATGAAAGTCGAGAAGCTGCAGCAGAAGGTTGAAGCCACGCTCCAGATACCCGGTGGCGAAGTCGTTGCCAATGCCGAACACCAAGACATGTATGCTGCGATCGACGCGCTTGCCGACAAGCTCGACCGCCAACTGAAAAAACACAAGGAAAAACAGCAAAGCCTGCTGCAAGGCGCAGCCGCCCGCTGATCCCCCTCATCCATGATCCGACTTGAAACCATCCTGACCCCCGGCCGTTCCCTTGTGAACGTGCCGGGCGGCAGTAAGAAGCGCGCCCTCGAAAAGGTCGCCACTGTAATTGCCGAGCAAATCCCAGAGCTCGAGATGCAAGACGTCTTCGAGAAGCTGATTGCCCGCGAGAAACTCGGCTCCACCGGTTTTGGCAATGGCATCGCCATTCCCCACTGCAGGCTCGAGGGCTGCACAGCGCCCGTCAGTGCCCTGCTGCACCTGGAAGCCCCCATCGACTACGACGCCATCGATGGCGCGCCCGTGGACCTGCTGTTCGTCCTGCTGGTCCCTGAAGCCGCGACCGATGCGCACCTTGAATTGCTGCGCCAGATCGCCAGCATGCTCGATCGCGAGGATGTGCGTAAGCGCCTGCGTGCTGCCAGCAGCAACGAAGCGCTCTACCAGGTGGTCCTGGACGTCCAGAACGAGGCCTGAACATGCGCCTGATCATCGTCAGCGGCCGCTCCGGCTCGGGTAAGAGCACCGCCCTCGACGTGCTAGAAGACAACGGCTACTACTGCATCGACAACCTGCCTGCCGGGTTGTTGCCGCAGCTGGCGGAAAACGCGCTGATCAACACCGAGTTGCAACAGCCCAAAGTGGCTGTTTCCATCGATGCGCGCAACCTGCCCAGCCACCTGACACGCTTCCCGGAACTGCTGGAAGAGGCACGTGCCCGGCATATCCAGTGCGATGTCCTGTATCTGGACGCTGACGAAGAAACACTGCTCAAACGCTTTTCCGAAACCCGTCGCCGCCACCCGCTGACCAACGCCAACCGTTCGCTGGCCGAGGCCATCCGGGTGGAAAGCGAGCTGCTGGGCCCCATCGCCGACCTGGCTGACCTGAAGATCGACACCACCCGCCTGAATCTTTACCAGCTGCGTGACTCGATCAAGCTGCGCCTGCTCAACCAGCCGGAGCCTGGCACCGCCTTCCTGGTCGAATCCTTCGGTTTCAAGCGTGGCATGCCGGTGGATGCCGACCTGGTGTTCGACGTGCGCTGCCTGCCCAACCCCTACTGGAAACCGGAACTTCGTGATCACTCCGGGCTCGAACAGCCGGTGATCGACTACCTGGCCGCCCAGCCGGACGTCGACGAGATGTTCCAGGACATCTCCAGCTACCTGCTCAAATGGCTGCCTCGCTTCGCCGCCAGCAACCGTGCTTACGTCACCATCGCCATCGGCTGCACTGGCGGCCACCACCGCTCGGTGTACATCACCGAACGGCTCGGCCAGGTGCTCCAGCAATCCCTGAAAAACGTCCAGGTTCGCCACCGCGACCTCTAGCCCACAGGATCCGCCCCACGATGCCCGCCCGCGAAATCACCATCATCAACAAGCTGGGCCTGCATGCCCGGGCGGCAGCCAAGTTCGTCGGCGTGGCCGGGCGCTTCCCCTGCCAGGTACGGGTCGGCCGCGCACCGGACAAACTGGTGGACGGCAAGAGCATCATGGCGGTGATGATGCTCGCCGCCGGCAAGGGCACCCAGGTGCATCTGCTCACCGAAGGCGAGCAGGACAACGACGCCCTTGAAGCGCTGGTGGCGCTGATCAACAACTTCTTCGACGAAGGCGAGTAATTCTCCCCGCGTAACATTCGCTACCAATTGTCGGCGTGTGAGATCCTGCGATTGTCTCTATACCAATATGGGTATAGATTCGAGGCGATCTCATGGAAGCGATCAAGAATTTCAAACGCCTGTTCTGGGTTGGCAGCTCCCGAAAGGATATCCAGGCACTCCCAGCTGATGACCAGGATGTTTTCGGTTTTGCTCTGTATCAGGCTCAGGAAGGCGGCAAGCACTGCCAGGCAAAGGTGCTTAAGGGGTTTTCAGGCGGCGGTGTGCTCGAGGTGGTCGAAGACCATCACGGCGACACCTATCGTGCGGTCTACACCATCAGCCTGGTCGAAGCGGTTTACGTGCTGCACTGTTTCCAGAAGAAGTCCCGCAGCGGCATCAAAACCTCAAAGCATGACGTGGATTTGATCCATGCCCGCTTGAAGCTGGCACAGGCTCACTCGAAGGGGATAACACATGATTGAAATCGAAGAAGGCACAGATAACGTCTATGCCGACCTGCACAGCGCCGACGCCAGCGAGATGCTGGTCAAGGCCCGCCTGGCCAGCAAGATCTGCAGCATCATCAAGGCACGCCAGCTCACTCAACTGCAGGCTGCAGAGCTGCTTGGCCTGAGCCAACCCAAGGTCTCCGCCCTGACCCGCGGCAAATTCCGTGGCATCAGCGAAAGCAAGATGATTGACTGCCTCGCCCGCCTGGGCCGGGACGTGCAGATCGTGATCAAGGAAGCCCCCCAGACCCGGCGCGAAGGCCGGGTGGAAGTGATTTTCGCCTGACACTCAGGACATCGCCGTATCCATCACCATCATCAGGCAGAAGCCCACGCACAGCCCCAGGCTCGCCAGGCGATGATGCCCATTGCTGCGTGACTCGGGAATGATCTCCTGGGTCACCACCAGCAACATCGCCCCCGCCGCGCAGGCCAGGCCCAACGGCAACAGCAGTTCGGCAATGTTCACCAACCAGGCGCAGATCACCGCCGCCAAGGGCTCGACCAGCCCGGACGCGGCACCGATCAGGAACGCCTTGAAGCGCGGCATCCCGGCGCCCGCCAACACCAGCGCAATCACCAAGCCTTCTGGCACATCCTGAAGGGCAATGCCCATGGCCAGGCTGTCGGCATCGGCCATGCCGCCCCCGGCAGACACGCCAATGGCCATGCCTTCGGGAATGTTGTGGGCGATGATGGCAATGACGAACAGCCAGATCCGCGCAGCGATCACTGGCTGCTGCCCGGTACCGACCAGCGCTTCGGGAGACGCCCCGGAAACCCTGAGGTCGACCAGAAACAGGCACAACGCGCCGAACAGCAGGCCGCCGCTGATCAAGCCACCGGCGCCCCAGGGGCTGTAGCCGATGGCCTGGGCCGCCTCCAGCCCCGGGATGATCAGCGAGAACGCGGTGGCGGCCAGCATTACCCCGGCGCCAAAGCCGAGCAAGGTATCGGCCAGCGCCACCGGCATGTTGCGAATCACCAACACCGGTACCGCGCCCAATGCCGTGCCTAGTGCGCACAATGCACCGCCCTCCAGGGCGCGCAGCATGCGCGGTTCCAGGTCCAGCCAGGCGATGCCGCGCGCCACCAGCAGCGCGGTGCCAACCAGCAACAGCAAGGTCCCAAGCGCCAGGCGGAACAGGCGCACACTGCTGACAGACATCACCTCGGAGCGCATACCGGTTCGACTCACTTCAGGGTTTCAAGGTAGCGGCGTTCCACTTCGGCCCAGTCGACCACATTGTAGAAAGCACCAATGTATTCGGGGCGACGGTTCTGGTACTTCAGGTAGTAGGCATGCTCCCACACGTCGAGCCCCAGGATCGGCGTGTTGCCGTGCATCAGCGGGCTGTCCTGGTTGCCGCTGCTTTCCACCACCAGTGTTTTCGCCGGCGTGACGCTGAGCCAGGCCCAGCCACTGCCGAAGCGGCTCAGCGCAGCCTTGGTGAAGGCGTCCTTGAATGCCGCGAAACCACCCAACTGGGCATCAATGGCCTTGGCCACCTCACCCTGGGGTTCGCCACCGCCCTTGGGCGACATGACGGTCCAGAACAGCGTGTGGTTGGCATGACCGCCGCCCTGGTTGATCACTGCCCCTTGCAGCTGCTCGGGCAACTGCTTGACCGCGCCCACCAGCTGTTCCACCGGCCATTCGGCCCACTCGGTGCCTTCGATGGCGGCATTGAGGTTGTTGATGTAGGTCTGGTGGTGCTTGCTGTGGTGGATCTCCATGGTCTGAGTATCGATGTGCGGCTCCAGCGCATCGTAGGCATAAGGCAGTGCAGGCAAGGTATGGGGCATGTCAGTGGATTCCGTGAGCAGGTGTACGAAGCGTGAGGTCCGTTTGCGCGACCAGTTCGCTGGTAGCCGGCGCCTGGCGATTGAGCAGGCGCTCGGTGCGCGGGTACTGGCCGTATTCGGCGATGAAGCTCAGCAATTCGGTGTAGGTGCGCGCGCTGTGGCGCAACGCGGCATCGCGCAGCGCCTGTGGCAGGCGTTGCTCCTGGCTGGCCTGGAGCAATGCCTGGTGCGCAGCGCACAGGTAGTCGGCGCTTTCGTGCGGCTGGTTAAGCCGCAGGTGCAGGTCGGCCAGGTTGTGATGGGCGATGACCAGCGCGGCCACCGCCTCATCGACGTCATGCCAGCGCTCGAACAGCACCTGGGCCAGGGCCAGCGCCTGCAGGTAGTGTTCCCGGGCATCGACCAGCTCGCCCTGGTCGAACAGGCGATTGGCGTTTTGCGTGGTGCGTCTCCAGTGCTGCATGACGTGCCTCCTGGGCAGCCTTGGCTCAGATGCCGCCGGCGGTGAGTTTTTCCGGGTCCAGCAGTGCTTCGAGCTGGTCGCGGGACAGGTCGGTGTGCTCCAGCGCCACGTCGATCACCGGGCGCCCCTGCTTGTAGGCGGTCTTGGCGATTTCGGCAGCCTTGAGGTAACCGATGATCGGGTTCAACGCGGTGACCAGGATCGGGTTGCGCGACAACGCTTCCTTGAGCTTGCCTTCATTGACCTTGAACGTCGCGATAGCCTTGTCGGCCAGCAGGCGGCTGACGTTGGCCATCAGCTCGATGCTTTCCAGCAGGTTGCGGGCGATCACCGGCAGCATCACATTGAGCTCGAAGTTGCCCGACTGCCCGGCCACGGCAATGGTGGCGTCGTTGCCGATCACTTGCGCCGCGACCATCGCGGTGGCCTCCGGGATCACCGGGTTGACCTTGCCCGGCATGATCGACGAACCCGGCTGCAGGCCCTGCAGCTCGATTTCACCGAGGCCGGCCAGCGGGCCGGAGTTCATCCAGCGCAAGTCGTTGGCGATCTTCATCAGCGCCACGGCGGTGGTCTTGAGCTGGCCGGACAACGCCACGGCGGTGTCCTGGGAACCGATCAGGGCGAACAGGTTCTGGCCTGGGGTGAACTCGACCTGGGTAAGGCCGCTCAACTGGCGAGCGAAGCCAGCCGCGAACTGCGGGTGGGCATTGATCCCGGTGCCAACGGCGGTGCCACCCTGGGCCAGCGCCTGCACGCTTGGCAGCGTGGCCTCGACATGGGCCTGGGCCCCTTTGATCTGCGCCGCCCAGCCCTCGAGCACCTGGCTCATGCGCACCGGCATGGCATCCATCAGGTGGGTGCGGCCGGTCTTGACGTACTTGTGCACTTCGACGGCTTTGGCCTCGATCACCTGGACCAGGTGGCGCAGGGCCGGCAGCAGCTGCTCATGCAGGGCCAGGGCGGCGCTGACGTGAATGGTGGTAGGGATGATGTCGTTGCTGCTCTGGCCGCAGTTGACGTGATCGTTGGCGTTGACCTGCTCGCCGAGCACACGGCTGGCCAGGGTGGCGATCACCTCGTTGGCGTTCATGTTCGAACTGGTGCCGGAGCCGGTCTGGAACACATCCACCGGGAAATGCTGGATGAAATCCTCGGCCAGCAGCTGCTCCACGGCCTTGACGATCGCCCCCCCTTGCTCCGGGCTCAGCTGCTGCAGTTCGACGTTGGCCTTGGCCGCGGCCGCCTTGGCCAGCAGCAGGGCACGGATGAACTGGGCCGGCATCGGCTTGCCGCTGACCGGGAAGTTGTCGACCGCGCGTTGGGTCTGGGCGCCGTACAGGGCCTGGGCCGGCACCTGCAGTTCACCCATGCTGTCACGCTCGATACGGGTATCACTCATCTTCAAGTCCTTGCATCAGTTCTTCGGGAGAAATCGACGGCAACAGCACACAGGTGGCCAGTTGCATCGCAAAGGGTTGCCAGCGCTCGTTATGCGCCTGGCGGTCGAGGTTGCGCAGGTCGAGCAACGGCCGCCACGCCTGGTCGAGGCACAGGCAGCGCCAGTGCCAGGGCAGCATGCGGTCGCAGGCGGTATCCAGCAGCAGGCGGAAAGACGTCATTGCCACCGTCCATGGCGAGGTCTCGGTGCAGCACACCAGGTAACGGCCTTCGGCCAGGTAGTGCTCGATCAGGCGTGGCTCGTCGGGCTCCAGGGCGCAACGAATACGCCGGCTGAGCCAGCGCCAGTTTTCCAGGTAGGGCAGTTCGTGGAGGACGGTTTTCATGAAGATCATCGCCGGGTGACTGGGTAATGATATTCATTATTAATTGATAAATAGAATCAATTCAAGGTAGCCGAAAGGCAAATAAAAACCCGACACGATGGCCGGGTCTTTTATCTGGCTTTGCAATCAGCCGCGTGGGAGCGGCAGGTCAGCTACCCGCCACGGTCATCCGCTCGATCAGCACAGAGCCACTGTGGATATTGCTACGCGTTTCAATATCGCTGCCAATCGCCACGATTTGCTGGAACATGTCTTTCATATTGCCGGCGATGGTCACTTCCTGCACCGCATGCTGGATCTCGCCGTTCTCTACCCAGAAGCCCGCCGCACCACGGGAATAATCCCCGGTGACCATGTTCAGGCCATGCCCCATCAGCTCGGTGACCAGCAGGCCGCGCCCCATGCGGCGGATCAACGCCGCCTGGTCCTCGACCCCATGGGTGACGAACAGGTTGTGCACGCCGCCGGAGTTGGCGGTACTCGGCAGCCCCAGCTTGCGTCCGGAATAGGTGCCGAGGATGTACGACACCAGCTCCCCCTTGTCGACGAACGGCTTGGCGTAGGTGGCCAGGCCGTCACCGTCAAACGAGGCGCTGCCCAGCGCTCGGGGCAGGTGCGGGCGCTCATCCAGGGTCAGCCAGGTAGGGAACAGCCGCTGGCCGAGGGTGCCTTCGAGGAACGACGACTTACGGTACAGGTTGCCGCCGGAGATCGCCGACAGGAAGCTGCCGAACAGCCCGCCCGCCAGCTCGGCGCTGAACAGCACCGGCACTTCGCAGGTTGGCACCGGTCGGGCCCCCAGGCGGCTGGCGGCGCGCTGCGCGGCACGCTGGCCAATGCTGCGCGGGTCGGCCAGCAGCTGGCCCTGGCGATTGACGTCGTACCAGTAGTCACGCTGCATCTGCCCGCCACCCTCGGCGATCATCACGCAGCTCAGGCTGTGGCGGGTGGAGGCATAGCCGCCGATAAAGCCATGGCTGTTACCGTACACCCGCACGCCCTGGTGGGTATTGAGGGTGGTGCCATCGGCATTGAGGATGCGCGGGTCAGCATCGAAGGCGGCAGCCTCGCAGGCCAACGCCATCTCGATGGCTTTTTCCGGCTCGATGTCCCAGTCGTGGTACAGATCGAGGTCGGGCATCTCGCGGGCCATCAGCGCCGCATCGGCCAGGCCCGAGCAATCGTCTTCGGACGTATGCTTGGCGATGGCCAGTGCCGCCGCGACCGTCTCGCGGATCGCCTCAGGGCCGCTGGCCGAGGTGCTGGCCGAGCCCTTGCGCTGGCCAACGTAGAGGGTGATGCCGAAGCCCTGGTCGCGGTTGAACTCGACGGTCTCGACTTCGCGCTGGCGCACACTGGTGGACAGGCCCTGCTCCAGCGACACCGCCACTTCGCAGGCGCTGGCGCCCTGGCGGCGCGCTTCGGCGACGATCGCTTCGACCTGTTCCTGCAACGCCGGCAGGTCCTTGGGGCCTACGCTCTGGACTGCACTCATGGTTCTCTCCACTGAAAATTCTGCGTACGGCTTGGGTCATTCTACGACCGGGCCGGACAAGCGGCCCCCGACTGGTTATCATGGCGGCGATTTCTTGCGGACGGCCCCCATGGTTGATTCTTACGACGACGCCTTCGATGGCGAAAAAAGCAAAACCCAGATCAAGCGCGAGCTGCATGCGCTGGTCGAACTCGGTGAGCGCCTCACCACCCTCAAGGCCGACACCCTGGCGCGCCTGCCGCTGACCGACGAGCTGCGCAAGGCGCTGGCCGAGGCCAGCAAGCACGTGGCGCACGGTGCCCGTAAACGCCACATGTCGTTCGTCGGCAAGCTGATGCGCGTGCAGGACCTGGACGCCATCCATGCCGTGCTCGACCAGATCGACAGCTCGACCCGTCAGTACAACGAGCGCTTCCATAACCTGGAGCGCTGGCGCGACCGCCTGATCGACGGTAACGACGAGGACCTCGAGCGCTTCGTCAACGAGTACCCCGACACCGACCGCCAGCAACTGCGCTCGCTGATCCGTCACGCCCAGCACGAAAAGGCGCGGAACAAGCCGCCTGCTGCCATGCGTAAAGTGTTCAAGTACATCCGCGAGCTCGACGAGACCCAGCGCGGCCTGCGCTGAGCCTCCTTTTTTGGGGCTGCTGCGCAGCCTATCGCGGCACAAGGCCGCTCCTACAGGGAACGCGTACAACTGTAGGAGCGGCCTTGTGCCGCGAAAGGACCGCAAAGCGGTCCCCAAAGCCCTCAAGCCCCAGTACCGCCCACGGTAATGGCATCCAGCTTCAAGGTCGGCTGGCCAACGCCCACCGGCACCGACTGCCCATCCTTCCCGCACGTCCCCACACCGCTGTCCAGCGCCAGGTCATTACCGACCATCGACACCCGGCTCATCGCCTCCGGGCCATTGCCGATCAGCGTGGCGCCCTTGACCGGCGCGGTAATCTTGCCGTCCTCGATCAGGTAGGCCTCGCTGGTGGAGAACACGAACTTGCCACTGGTGATGTCCACCTGGCCACCGCCAAGGTTGGCGCAATAGATGCCCTTCTTCACCGAGGCGATGATCTCCTGCGGGTCGCTGTCGCCGGCACGCATGTAGGTGTTGGTCATGCGCGGCATCGGCAGGTGGGCGTAGGATTCGCGACGGCCGTTACCGGTCACCGCCATGCCCATCAGGCGGGCGTTGAGCTTGTCCTGCATGTAGCCCTTGAGGATGCCGTTCTCGATCAGCGTGGTGCACTCGGTGGGGGTGCCTTCGTCGTCGACGCTCAGCGAACCGCGGCGCCCTTCCAGGGTGCCATCATCGACGATGGTGCACAGGCTCGACGCCACCTTCTCACCGATGCGCCCGCTGAACGCCGAGCTGCCCTTGCGGTTGAAGTCGCCTTCCAGGCCATGGCCGACCGCTTCGTGCAGCAGCACGCCGGACCAGCCCGAGCCCAGCACCACTGGCAGGGTACCCGCCGGCGCAGGGATCGCTTCGAGGTTGACCAACGCCTGGCGCAGTGCCTCGCGGGCATAACCCATCACCCGCTCTTCGGTGAAATAGCGGTAGTCGGTACGCCCGCCACCGCCCTGCCCGCCGCGCTCGCGACGGCCGTTCTGCTCGACGATCACGCTGACGTTGAAACGCACCAGCGGCCGAATGTCGGCCGCCAGGCTGCCATCGGCGGCGGCGATCAGGATGCGCTCCCACACCCCGGCCATGCTCACGCTGACCTGCTGGATCCGCGGATCGAGCGCACGGGTGGCGGCATCGACGCGCTTGAGCAGCTCGACTTTCTCGGCGCGGCTGAGCACGTCCAAAGGGTTGTCCTGTGCGTACAGCGCGGTCACGTCCTGGCTGCGGAACGCCTGCACCTTGCCGTTCTGCCCGGCGCGGGAGATCGAACGGGCGGCGCGGGCGGCAGAAGTCAGGGCTTCAAGGTTGATCGCGTTGCTGTAGGCGAAACCGGTTTTTTCACCGGACTGGGCACGTACGCCCACGCCCTGGTCGAGGTTGAAGCTGCCTTCTTTGACGATGCCGTCTTCCAGCGCCCAGGTTTCCGAGATCTGGCCCTGGAAATACAGGTCTGCCGCATCGATACCGGGGCCCGCCAACTCACCCAGCACCGTCTGCAGGCTGTCGAGGGTCAATCCGCCCGGGGCCAGGAGCTGCTCACTGACGGTGGATAACATCTGGCTCATAGTCACTCCGAGGTGTGCGCAGGCCGCAAGGCGTCCTGCGGGAAAAAGCGCCGGTGGGTAACCACCGGCATGCGCGCCCGTATGGACGCCTGTTCTTCGCTGTCGCGCGTAGCCAGCAATACCGCTTCGCCGCGCGCCTGTTGCGCGACGATTCGCCCCCAAGGGTCGACGATCGCCGCCTGGCCGTGGGTTTCCCGCGGCCCTGGATGCATGCCGCCCTGGGCGGCGGCCAGTACATAGCACTGGGTCTCGATGGCCCGCGCACGAATCAGCACTTCCCAGTGCGCCGCGCCGGTCACCGCGGTGAACGCCGCTGGCGCACTGATCAGCTCGGCGCCGGCAGCGCGCAGGGCGCTGTACAGCTCGGGAAAGCGCAGGTCGTAGCACACCGACAACCCCAGCCGCCCCACTGGCGTGTCGGCCACCACCACCTGGCTGCCATGGGCGTAGTCGTCCGACTCGCGGTAGCGGCCACGGTTGTCGGCCACATCCACATCGAAAAGGTGCAGCTTGTCGTAGCGCGCGGCGATCTCGCCGTGCTCATCGATCAGCAGCGAGCAGGCGTGGGATTTTGCCTCGGGCTGGCCGACCGGTGGCAGCGGCAGTGTGCCGGCGACAATCCATAACTTGAGGTCGCGGGCCGTGCGTTTCAACCACGGCAGGATCGGGCCCTCGCCCAGGGCTTCGGCCCGCCCGATGGCGGCGGCGTCGCGCCGGCCCATGGCCGCGAAGTTCTCCGGCAGCACCGCCAGCCGCGCACCGCCCGCAGCCGCCTGCTCGAGCAGCGCACCGGCCCGTTGCAGGTTGGCCAGCACATCGTCCTGGCTGACCATCTGGATCACCGCTGACTTCATTGCAACCCCGGGTTATTTATCAAAAGGTTTCACAAAGGTGATTTTAGGCTCTTTCACCGGGCCCTCGACGCGGTAATGCACGCTGGCGAAACGCGCCACACGGTCGCCGATCAGGCGATCGACCAGGAACAGCGCCCCGCCCACCGCCGGCGCACCGATGATCAGCGCGGCCAGCGGCAGGTTGTTGGTCACCGGTAGCGTCACCATCAGGTTGGCGTCGACCCGGTCGCGCGCCAGGTCCAGGGTGCCATCGAGCTCGAAGTTGCTCGACGGGCCAGTGACGGTGATCGGCTCGCGGGTCACGTACACCCCCTCGCTCGCCACCAGCAGGCCTTTCACCCGGTCATAGGCCAGGCCTTTGCTGAACAGGTCGGAGAAGTCCAGGCGCAGGCGCCGGCCAATCGAGTTGAAGTTGAGCAGGCCGAACACCCGCAGGGCCTGGGCACTGCCTTCGACTTCGACGAACTGGCCAGAACGCAGCGCCGCGTCGAGGCTGCCCGAATAGCGATTGAGGCTCACCCAGGCCGGCGAACCGGGCCAGCGG
Source organism: Pseudomonas parasichuanensis (assembly GCF_021601385.1). GTDB lineage: Bacteria > Pseudomonadota > Gammaproteobacteria > Pseudomonadales > Pseudomonadaceae > Aquipseudomonas > Aquipseudomonas parasichuanensis. The sequence continues at coordinate 87,199 of NZ_BQHO01000009.1, forward strand.
CCGTCCACGTCCATGCGGAAGTCGCGGCTGGTCACGGTGGGGGCGAAGCCCCAGGCCTTGAGCACATCGCCCAGGTCCTTGCCGTCCAGGCGGCCCTTGTACCAGCTCGACGTGCGGCCGGGCTCACCCTCCCAACCGCCACTGCCATCGATGTGCAGGCCCTTGAGGTCCAGATCGACGTCGCTGAGGGCGATACCACGGGGCGCCTGGCGCAGTTTCAGGGTGGCGCTGCCGAACAGGTCGTCGCCCCGGTACAGCTTGTCGATGGTCAGGTCCAGCGGCGGCACATTGCGCGGGTCGACGCTGGCCAGCGGGTCCGGGGCGTTCTCCGGCTGGGCCTCGTTCGGGTCGGCGGGCGGCAGGCGCAGTGACTGCAGGCGGATGTTCAGCGGCACGCCCTTGGCATCGGGAATGCGTGCATTGCCAATCACTTCCTTGCTGTCCAGGCGCAGGTCCCAGGCCGGGCCTCCGCGCGCCAGGCGCACCACGGCCTGGTTGAGGTCCATGCCGAACGCCTTGAGCTGGCCGATACTCAGGTCGACGCTCTGCAGGTTCTGCCGTGCACTGCCGCCCGGGTCCTGCCCGGCCAGGCGCGACATCTGCGCCTGCCAGGGGGCCAGGTCCAGCGCTTCGAGCCGCCCGCGCACACGCAAGCCCTGGCCACTGGGCGGGCTGGCCTCGCCGCTGCCCAGCAACAACTCGCCGCGGCCCTGAGTGAGCTTGTCGGCAGGCGCCACGTAGGCAAAGCGGGCCAGGTCTGCATAAGCCGCGTCGATGCGCCGCTCCGGGCCTTGCAATGTCAGGCTGAAGCGGCTGTCGCGGGTATCCGCGGCGGCCTTGCCGAAGGGCGCCGGCAGGTCGATGGCCAGGCCCTTGAGCGAAGAGTTGACGCTCAGCCGGTTATCCTGGCTGCCCAGCATCAATTGCAACTGATACGGCAGGTCACCCGACGCGGGCAGCGCCTGCTGGAACTGCAACCAGTCGGTCAGCGCCTTGAGGCCCACCTGGCCGCTGGCGGTGATGCGGCTCTGGATCTGGCCATTCTTGCCTTCCGCGGCGATCTGCGCCGTGACCGGTTTGCCGAATGCCTGCAGGGCGATGTCCTTGCCGCTCAGCCCCTTGTCGTAATCGAAGCTGAAATCGCCTTTGAGGCGGCTCAGCTCCAGGGCTGGTGGCGCCACCTTCAGCGTGGCGTTGGCGGTTGCGAAGTCCACCAGCACCTTGGGCCGCTGGCCATGTTCCAGGGGAATGTCCAGCTTGACCTTTCCCTTGAGCGGCCCCTCGCCTTCCCAGCCGGCGAAGATCGCCCCCGTGCCTATGGGTGCGTCCTTGAGAATTTTCAGGCCGTCGCCGAGGCTGCCGTCGAAGTCGCCATCCAGGTAAAGGTGGCTGTGCTGCCCCGCGTCGACGTGGGGAATATTGACGCGCACATCACTGACCTTGGTGTCCAGCAACATGCCGCGCTGGGCATTGACGCGAACACCGCTGTCTTCGATGAACACCTCGCCGTCCACCTGCTGCACCTGCGGCCAGCCCGGCTGGAAGTCCAGGGCTGCGTCATGCACCTTGAAGAACAGGCTGATGTCGCGGGCATGTGGCGGCGCGCCATGGTTGAGCGAGCCCTGGTACTGGAAGTAGCCTTCGTCGACGTTGCCCTTGACGATGGCACTGCGCAGCCATTCGTCGAGTGCCGGGCTGAGCACCTCGGGCAGGTACTTGGCGGTGTAGCGGCCATCACCCTCGGTCATGCCGACACGCAGGTCCATGTAGTCCTCACGGCCCTCTTCGAACAGCAGCCGGATCAGGAAATCGGCCGCGATCTTGCCTTCCTCGCCCAGCACCTTGATGTAGGGGGCGATCAGCGTGAAGCCTTCCTTGTCGAGTTTCCAGGTCAGGCGGGCGTTGGCCTGCTGGTAGTGCCAGGGTTTGGCGAAGATCGGGTACAGGTGCAGCATGAACGCCTCGGTATCCAGGCGTAGCTCACCCTGGCCCAGGTCACCGCTGATGGCGCCGCTGACATTACCCGCCGCAGGTGCTCCGTGATAGGCGTCAAAACCAACCTTCTCCAGGTTGGCGGCGAACTGCACACGCTGGTCGCCTTCGGCCTTGGGGCGGATGTCCAGGCGTACATTGCGCAAGGCACCGGTGACCTTGAGGGCATCGACCACGGTCCTGAGGTTGTCCGGTAGCGGCGCCAGGGCGTCGATCAGCGGCGTCAGCGGTGTCAGGTCGAGGCGATCGGCCTGGACCTGCCAGGACTCCTCGGCCGGGGTCTGCCCTGTGCGCTGCGCCAACTGCAGGTGGGACTCCCAACGGGTCTTGCCCATGTTCGCGGCAAGCGAATCCACAGCAACGTCGAAACCGTCGTTGCGGCGCTGGAACCAGGCCGACAACGCCACGTTGTCGAGGGCGACCGCCTTACGCTCGCTGTAGGCCCCCTTGAGTTGCGGTGCATTGAGGCGCACCACGGCGTGTTGCAACTGGCCCTTGCTCCAGTCGACCCAGAACTCCCCCCCAGCCCGCAGGGTATCGGCTTGCCACTGGCCCAGCAGTTGCGGCGGCAGCCACCGCGCCCAGTCACTCTGCGGCAGGCTGAGGTAGGCTTCGACCTGGCCATCGCGCCAGGCCTTGGCGGAGGCCCGGCTGCGCAGGCTAACGGCCAGCGGCTGGCCATCGGGCAAGGTGGCGCGCAGGTCCAGGCGCTGGCGCGAGGCACCGGCCTGCAGGCCGAGGCTGACATAGGTGAGGGTGAGCGGTTCGCGCTGCCAGGGGTGCAGGGTGACCTGGCTGTCGAACAGGTCGATCCGGCCCAACTGGCGCAGGCGCTTGAGCGCATCCGCCGGGTCGAGTGGCGCATCGTCCTTGTGCGGCAAGCCCTCCAGGGCCCAGGCGCCCTGCTGGTTTTCGCGCAGGATCAACTGCAAACCACCGAGCTGGATGCGCGCCAGGCGCAGTTCGCGCGCCTTGAGGCTGGCCCACAGGTCCGGCACCAGCTTGACGTCGTCCAGGCGCAAGGCGCCAGCGCCTTCACCCAATTGCAGATCGCGCACCCGCAGCACCGGGGCCAAGCCGCTCCAACGGCCTTCCAGCGCACCCACATGCACAGGCAGGCCCAAGGCCTGTTCGGCCTTGAGCTCGGCATCCACACGGTATTCGGCGACCAACGGTATCAGTTGCCGGCCGAGGCTGACATACAGCGCCACCAGCACCGCCAGCAGGGCGCAAATTGCCAACCCCCAGCGGGTCAAGGCGCCCAGAACGCGGGTCAGACGCTCCATGGCCAAGGCCCTCCAAGTCGTCCACTAACTATGGCCGGTGAATAGCGCTTTGCCAGCCCGTCCCTGGGGCAGCTGCGTTCAGTGACGGTCAGAGCAGCACCACATCGTATTGTTCCTGGGAATACATGGACTCGACCTGGAAGCGGATGGTTCGCCCGATGAAGGCCTCGAGTTCCGCGACATTACCCGACTCTTCGTCCAACAGCCGGTCGACCACCTTCTGGTTGGCCAGTACCCGATAGCCCTCGGCCTGGTAGGCACGGGCTTCGCGAAGAATCTCGCGGAAGATCTCGTAGCAGATGGTCTCGGGCGTCTTCAGCTTGCCGCGCCCCTGGCAGGCAGCGCACGGCTCGCACAGCACCTGTTCGAGGCTCTCGCGGGTGCGCTTGCGGGTCATCTGCACCAGGCCCAACTCGGTGATGCCGATGATGTTGGTCTTGGCGTGGTCGCGCTCCAGCTGCTTTTCCAGCGTTCGCAATACCTGGCGCTGGTGTTCTTCGTCTTCCATGTCGATGAAGTCGATGATGATGATCCCGCCGATGTTGCGCAGGCGTAGCTGGCGGGCAATGGCCGTGGCCGCTTCGAGGTTGGTCTTGAAAATCGTCTCTTCGAGGTTGCGATGGCCAACGAAGGCGCCGGTGTTGACGTCGATGGTGGTCATGGCTTCCGCCGGGTCAACCACCAGGTAACCACCGGACTTGAGCGGCACCTTGCGCTCCAGGGCACGCTGGATTTCATCCTCGACGCCATACAGGTCGAAAATCGGCCGCTCGCCCGGGTAGTGCTCGAGGCGGTCGGCGATCTCCGGCATCAGCTCGCCGACGAACTGCGTGGTCTTCTGGAAGGTTTCCCGCGAATCGATGCGGATCTTCTCGATCTTGGCGTTGACCAGGTCGCGCAACGTACGCAGCGCCAGGCCCAGGTCTTCATAGATCACCGTGGGGGCGCCACAGGTCTTGATCTGCGAACCGATCTGCTCCCACAGGCGGCGCAGGTAGCGGATGTCCTGGAGAATGTCCTCGGCGCGCGCACCTTCGGCGGCGGTGCGCAGGATGAACCCGCCGGCGTCCTTCATTTCTTCCTGGGCCATGCAATCGGTGACCACCTGTTTAAGGCGCTCACGCTCGGCTTCTTCCTCGATCTTCAGCGAGATACCGACATGGCTGCTGCGTGGCATGTACACCAGGTAGCGCGACGGGATCGACAGCTGGGTGGTCAGGCGTGCGCCCTTTGAGCCGATGGGGTCCTTGGTCACTTGCACCACCAGTGCCTGCCCTTCATGCACCAGCGCAGTGATGGTCTCTACCGCCGAGCCTTCGCGCAGGGAAATCTCCGAGGCATGGATGAACGCGGCCCGCTCCAGGCCGATATCGACGAACGCCGCCTGCATGCCCGGCAACACCCGTACCACCTTGCCTTTATAGATATTGCCGACGATGCCGCGGCGCTGGGTGCGCTCTACGTGCACCTCCTGCAGGACACCGTTCTCCACCACTGCCACGCGTGACTCCATCGGGGTGATGTTGATCAGGATCTCTTCACTCATGGCAGGCTCTCGTCAAGGTTTTCGGTAATGATGGATCGCTGCGGTGTGGCTGGCTAGCGCGGTGTCGAACCCTCATGCGGCTGCCAGACAGCAATGGCGAATTGCTCCAGCAGCTCGGCGGTCTCGCTCAGGGGCAGGCCGACCACGGCCGAATAGCTGCCTTCGATACCGCTGACGAACACCGCACCCAGGCCCTGGATGGCATAGCCCCCGGCCTTGTCATGCGGCTCGCCGCTTTCCCAATAGCGCAGGGCTTCTTCGAAGGAGATGGCGCGAAAGCGCACGCTGGTGCTGACGCAGCGGCTGACACTGCGTTGGCCATCGGTCAGGGCCACGGCGGTGAGCACCTGGTGCTCGCGCTTGGACAGGTCGCCGAGCATGGCCAAAAAATCTTCTCGATCTTGCGGCTTGCCAAGAATCTCACCATCGAGCACCACCGTGGTGTCCGCCCCCAGCACCACGCCGTTACCGTCGGTGTGGCCGAAACCGGCCACCGCCTTGGCCTGGGCCAGGCGCTCGACATAAGCGGCCGGGGCTTCGCCGGGAAGTGGGGTTTCATCGATGGGGGCACTGACGACCGTGAACGGCACGCCGATCTGTGTCAGCAGTTCACGGCGGCGCGGCGAGCCGGAGGCCAGGTAAAGGTGAGGCATGTGGACATCTCCCTGTCAGTGGCAGCGCTACATCAATGAATGTGCAAACGCACGCGCAAACCGCGCAGGGCGAAGCTGACCCACGGCCAGAGCAAGGCACTGATCACCGCCGACCAGACCAGCGCCAGCGTTGGCAGGCGGTTGCCGGTCAGGGCGCTGAGCCACAGCTGGATCAGCTGGGCGATGCCGAAGATCACCAGGATCACCAGGCTCTGCTGCCACATGGGGAACATGCGCAGGCGCTGCTGCAGCGACAGTACGAGGAACGTGATGAGGGTCAGGATAAGTGCGTTCTGCCCCAGCAACGTGCCGTACAGCACGTCTTCTGCCAGGCCCAGCACGAAGGCGGTGGTCATGCCGACCTTGGTGGGCACGGTGAGGGTCCAGAACGCCAGGAGCAACGCCAGCCACATGGGCCGGAATACTTCCATGAACTGCGGCATCGGCGAGACGCTGAGCAACAGGCCGACGGCAAAGGTCAGCCAGATGGCCCAGCCGTTTCTGCTACGGGTGCTGGCCATTATTGCCTCCGGGGTTGAGCGGGCGCTGCGGCCGGGTGAGCCGGGGCCGTAGCGTTTGCGGCAGGTGCCGGGGCGGCAGCTGGCGCAGGCTGCGTGGCATTGGCCGCCGGTGGCGTTGTCGGGGCCACAGGGGCCTGGCCATGGTTGGCGCCCTGGCGGTCGGCTTCTTCCTGGGCAATCGCCGCTTCCGTTGCACGCTCTTCCGGGGTACGCCGATCACTGAACACCAGCAGCATGTAGCGGCTGCGGTTGAGCGCGGCGGTCGGGATGGCGCGGACGATGGCGAACGGCTGGCCGGAATCGTGGATCACTTCGTTGACCGTGGCCACCGGGTAGCCCGCTGGGAAGCGCTGGCCCATGCCGGAGCTGACCAGCAGGTCGCCTTCCTTGACGTCGGCGGTGTCGGCCACATGGCGCAGTTCCAGGCGTTCCGGGTTGCCAGTACCGCTGGCGATGGCGCGCAGGCCATTGCGATTGACCTGCACCGGAATGCTATGGGTGGTATCGGTGAGCAGCAGCACCCGCGAGGTGTACGGCATCAGCTCGACCACCTGGCCCATCAGGCCACGGGCATCGAGCACCGGCTGGCCGAGGAACACGCCGTCACGCTCGCCCTTGTTGATCAGGATGCGGTGGGTGAACGGGTTGGGGTCGACACCGATCAGCTCGGCAACCTCGACCTTCTCGTTGACCAGCGCCGAGGAATTGAGCAGCTCACGCAGGCGCACGTTCTGCTCGGTCAGGGCCGCCAGCTTCTGCAAGCGCCCCTGCAGCAGCAAGGCTTCGGTCTTGAGTTTCTCGTTCTCGGCAATCAGCTCGGTGCGGCTGCCAAACTGGCCGGCCACACCCTGCCACATACGCTGCGGCAGGTCGGTGATCCAGTAGGATTCCATCAACACCAGGCCCATCTGGCTGCGCACGGGCTTGAGCAGGTCGAAACGCGAGTCGACCACCATCAGCGCGACGGACATCACCACCAGCACGAGCAGGCGCACGCCCAGCGAGGGGCCTTTGGAGAAAAGCGGTTTAATGGGCCGTTCCTCGCGGACGGCTCAGGAGGTCACTGAACATGGGGCAACGCACCGGCCTGCTTGCGGATTGACGAAAACGGCGCCCTTGCAGGCGCCAACCCAGCGCATACAGGTAGCACTGCGCGTGCTACCTGTAAACCGGGTTGATGTGACAGCAGCGTCAGGGCTCACTCGCTGGAGAGCAGGTCCATCGCGTGCTTGTCCATCATTTCCAGCGCACGGCCACCGCCGCGGGCGACGCAAGTCAGCGGGTCTTCGGCGACGATCACCGGCAGGCCGGTTTCCTGGGCCAGCAGCTTGTCCAGGTCGCGCAGCAGGGCGCCACCACCGGTCAGCACCAGGCCACGCTCGGCGATGTCCGAGGCCAGCTCCGGTGGCGACTGTTCCAGGGCGCTCTTGACCGCCTGGACGATGGTCGCCAGCGACTCTTGCAGGGCTTCGAGCACTTCGTTGGAGTTCAGGGTGAAGGCACGTGGCACGCCCTCGGCCAGGTTACGGCCACGGACGTCGACTTCGCGCACTTCGCCGCCTGGGTAGGCGGTGCCGATTTCCTGCTTGATGCGCTCGGCGGTGGATTCGCCGATCAGGCTGCCGTAGTTACGGCGCACATAGGTGACGATGGCTTCGTCGAAACGGTCACCGCCAACACGCACGGACTCGGCATAGACCACGCCGTTGAGCGAGATCAGGGCGATTTCGGTGGTACCACCACCAATATCGACGACCATCGAACCGCGGGCTTCTTCGACCGGCAGGCCGGCACCGATGGCAGCGGCCATCGGTTCTTCGATCAGGAACACTTCACGGGCACCGGCACCCAGGGCCGACTCGCGAATGGCGCGGCGCTCTACCTGGGTCGACTTGCACGGCACGCAGATCAGCACGCGAGGGCTGGGCTGCAGGAAGCTGTTTTCGTGAACCTTGTTGATGAAATACTGCAACATTTTTTCACAAACGCTGAAGTCGGCGATGACGCCATCTTTCATCGGACGAATGGCCGCGATGTTACCGGGCGTACGGCCCAGCATGCGCTTGGCTTCGGTACCGACAGCGACGACGCTTTTCTGGTTGCCGTGGGTACGGATGGCAACAACCGAGGGCTCATTCAGGACGATACCGCGCTCACGCACGTAAATAAGGGTGTTGGCAGTACCCAGGTCGATAGACAGATCGCTGGAAAACATGCCACGCAGTTTCTTGAACATGGGAAAGTGACCCTGGGGAAAGCGTGGGTAAAAAAGTGCGGCAAACTCTAACAATGGCAGGGATTTTGGGCAAGGAGCCAATATGTTAAATTGGCTGTTTTTCCGAGCATGCCTACCGATGATCGCGGCCCTTTGACCGCCAGAATCCTGACATGTTCCTCATTTTGTTAGCGGACAATTCCGTTCATCGTTCCCCCTGGAGATCCCCATGGCGCTGCAACGCTCCGACGTGGAAAAGATCGCCCATCTGGCCCGCCTGGGCCTGAATGAAGGCGAGCTGCCACGCATTACCGACGCCTTGAACAGCATTCTCGGGCTGGTCGACCAGATGCAAGCCGTCGACACCACTGGCATCGAACCCCTCGCCCACCCGCTGGAAACCACCCAGCGCCTGCGTCCCGACCAGGTCACCGAGAGCAATCAGCGCGACCAGTATCAAGCCGTCGCCCCGTCGACCGAGAACGGTCTGTACCTGGTTCCGAAAGTCATCGATTAAGGGATAGCGCCTGCCATGCATCAATTCACTCTGGCCGAGATCGCCCGCGGCCTCGCTGACAAGTCGTTCTCCTCGGCAGAACTGACCGGCGCGCTGCTGTCGCGCATCAAGCAGCTCGACCCGCAGCTCAACAGCTTCATCACCGTCACCGAAGAAAAGGCCCTGGAGCAGGCGCGCGCCGCCGACGCCCGCCGCGCCGCCGGTGAAACCGGTGCACTGCTGGGCGCGCCGATCGCCCACAAGGACCTGTTCTGCACCAACGGCACCCGCACCAGCTGCGGTTCGAAGATGCTCGACAACTTCACCGCCCCGTATGACGCCACCGTGGTCGCCAAGCTGGCCGCAGCCGGCATGGTCACCCTGGGCAAGACCAACATGGACGAGTTCGCCATGGGCTCGGCCAACGAGTCCAGCCACTACGGCGCGGTGAAGAACCCGTGGAACCTGGAACACGTGCCTGGCGGTTCGTCCGGCGGCTCCGCCGCGGCCGTGGCCGCGCGCCTGCTGCCGGCCACCACCGGCACCGACACCGGTGGATCGATCCGCCAGCCGGCGGCCTTCACCAACCTGACCGGCCTCAAGCCGACCTACGGCCGTGTTTCGCGCTGGGGCATGATTGCCTATGCCTCCAGCCTCGACCAGGGCGGCCCACTGGCCCGCACCGCCGAAGACTGCGCCCTGCTGCTGCAGGGCATGGCCGGTTTCGACGCCAAGGACTCGACCTCGGTCGACGAGCCTGTGCCAGATTTCAGCGCCAACCTGAACGGCTCGCTGCAAGGCCTGCGCATCGGCGTGCCGAAGGAATACTTCGGTGCCGGCCTCGACCCGCGCATCGCCGAGCTGGTACACGCCAGCGTCAAGGAGCTGGAAAAGCTCGGTGCCGTGGTCAAGCACGTCAGCCTGCCGAACATGCAGCACGCCATCCCGGCGTACTACGTGATCGCCCCGGCGGAAGCGTCCTCCAACCTGTCGCGTTTCGACGGCGTGCGCTTCGGCTACCGCTGCGAAAACCCCAAGGACCTCACCGACCTGTACAAGCGCTCGCGCGGTGAAGGCTTCGGCACCGAAGTGCAGCGCCGGATCATGGTCGGCACCTACGCCCTGTCGGCCGGCTACTACGATGCCTACTACGTCAAGGCGCAGCAGATCCGCCGCCTGATCAAGAACGACTTCGTGGCCGCCTTCCACGACGTCGACGTGATCCTCGGCCCGACCACGCCAAACCCGGCCTGGAAGCTCGGCGCCAAGAGCAACGACCCGGTCGCCGCCTACCTGGAAGACTTCTACACCATCACCGCCAACCTCGCGGGCCTGCCGGGCCTGTCGATGCCGGCCGGCTTCGTCGATGGCCTGCCGGTGGGCGTGCAGCTGCTGGCCCCGTATTTCCAGGAAGGCCGCCTGCTCAACATCGCGCACCGTTACCAGCAAGTCACCGACTGGCACACCCGCGCCCCCAACGGCTTCTGAGGAATTCACACATGCAATGGGAAGTTGTGATCGGGCTGGAAATTCATACCCAGCTTGCCACCCAGTCGAAGATTTTCTCCGGCAGCGCCACCACCTTCGGTTCCGAGCCGAACACCCAGGCCAGCCTGGTCGATCTGGGCATGCCCGGCGTACTGCCGGTGCTCAACCAGGAAGCCGTGCGCATGGCGTGCATGTTCGGCCTGGCGATCGATGCCGAAATCGGCCCGCGCAACGTGTTCGCGCGCAAGAACTACTTCTACCCTGACCTGCCCAAGGGCTACCAGATCAGCCAGATGGACCTGCCGATCGTCGGCAAGGGCCACCTCGACATCGCCCTGGAAGACGGCACCGTCAAACGCATTGGCGTGACCCGCGCACACCTTGAAGAAGACGCCGGCAAAAGCCTGCACGAAGACTTCAACGGCGCCACCGGCATCGACCTGAACCGCGCCGGCACGCCGCTGCTGGAGATCGTCTCCGAGCCGGACATGCGCAGCGCCAAAGAGGCCGTGGCCTACGTCAAGGCAATCCATGCCCTGGTGCGCTACCTGGGCATCTGCGACGGCAACATGGCCGAAGGCTCGCTGCGCTGCGACTGCAACGTGTCGATCCGGCCGAAAGGCCAGGTTGAGTTCGGCACCCGCTGCGAGATCAAGAACGTCAACTCGTTCCGCTTCATCGAGCGCGCGATCAACAGCGAAATCCAGCGCCAGATCGACCTGATCGAAGACGGCGGCAAGGTGGTGCAGGAAACCCGCCTGTACGACCCGAACAAGGACGAGACCCGCTCCATGCGCAGCAAGGAGGAAGCCAACGACTACCGTTACTTCCCCGACCCGGACCTGCTGCCGGTGGTCATCGAGCCCGCGTTCCTCGACAGCGTGCGCGCCGGCCTGCCGGAGCTGCCACCGCAAAAGGTCGAGCGCTTCCAGAGCCAGTACGGCCTGTCGGCCTACGACGCCAACGTGCTGGCCTCCAGCCGCGAGCAGGCCGATTACTTCGAGCAGGTGGTGAAGATTGGCGGCGACGCCAAGCTGGCCGCCAACTGGGTCATGGTCGAGCTGGGCAGCCTGCTGAACAAGCTGGGCCTGGAGATCGACCAGTCGCCGGTCAGCGCCGAGCAACTGGGCGGCATGCTGCTGCGCATCCGTGACAACACCATCAGCGGCAAGATCGCCAAGACCGTGTTCGAGAAGATGGCTGCAGGCGAAGGCAATGCCGACGAGGTGATCGAAGCCAACGGTCTCAAGCAGGTGACCGACACCGGCGCCATCGAGAAGGTGCTCGACGAGATGCTGGCCGCCAACGCTGAACAGGTCGAACAGTACCGCGCCGCCGATGAGGCCAAGCGCGGCAAGATGTTCGGCTTCTTCGTCGGCCAGGCGATGAAGGCCTCGAAGGGCAAGGCAAACCCGGGGCAAGTGAACCAATTGCTCAAAGCCAAGCTCGAAGGGTGACCTGAAAGCGCGGCGAGGGCTTCGCCCTCGTTCGCGGCACAAGGCCGCTTCTACAGGCTACACATTTCCCTGTAGGAGCGGCCTCGTGCCGCGAAAGGGCCGCAAAGCGGCCTCAACAGCGGAGCATCCCATTTGCTGAAGCGATCCCTCACCACCCTCACCCTCTTCTCCCTGCTGGCCGGCTGCGCCAGCCACGACATCGACCCCCGCGGTTACAACGAAACCGGCACCGCCTCCTATTACGGCAGCCGCCACCACGGCAAACGCACCGCCAGTGGCGAGCCCTTCAACCAGCACGGCCTCACCGCCGCCCACCGCAGCCTGCCCTTCGGCAGCCGGGTGCTGGTGACCAACCTCGCCAACCAGCGCAGCGTGGTGGTACGCATCAACGATCGCGGCCCGCACACACGCGGCCGGCTGATCGACCTGTCACGCGCCGCGGCGGAAAAAATCGGCATGCTCCGTAGCGGAACGGCGCGAGTCCGGGTACAAGGTCTGAGCGATTGACCTGACTGGAGCCCTCGCCATTTTCGACCTGGCCACCCTCCCCACCTTCAGCCTGCTGCAACTGGGCCTGGGCTTGTTGCTGCTGATCCTCGGCGCCGAGCTGCTGGTACGCGCGGCGCTGCGCCTGGCCACCCGGCTGCATGTGCGCCCGCTGATCATCGGCCTGAGCCTGGTGGCGTTCGGCAGCACCGCGCCGCAACTCACCGTGAGCCTGCAGGCTGCCTATCAAGGCGCGCCTGACGTTGCAGTGGGCAGCGTAATCGGCAGCAATATCTTCAACGTGCTGGTGATTCTCGGCCTGGCCGCGCTGATCATTCCGCTGCGCGTGTCGCGCCAGCTGGTGCGCCTGGACATTCCCTTGATGATCGCCGCCAGCGGCCTGGTGTATTTGCTGGCCGGCAATGGGCTGCTGGGCCGCGTCGAAGGTGCGCTGTTGTTGCTCGGCCTGCTCGGCTACCTGCTGATGCTCTGGCACCAGTCGCGCCACCATGCGCGCACCTATCCGGCAGCCAATACGCCGGCCCCAGGCGCCGGACGCTTCTGGAGCGGCGTATTGCTGCAGGTCTTCCTGGGCCTCGGCCTGCTGAGCCTGGCTGGGCACCTGCTGCTGCAGGCCGCCGTCGAGGTCGCCACCGACCTGGGGCTGTCCGAACGGGTCATCGGCCTGACCGTGGTCGCGGTGTGCACTTCACTGCCGGAGTTGGCCGCCGCCCTGATTGCCGCACTGCGTGGCGAGCGCGACGTTGCGGTGGGCACGGTGATCGGCAGCAACCTGTTCAACCTGCTGGCGGTGCTGGGGCTGACTGCCGTGGTTGCGCCCGAACCGCTGTCGATTTCGCCCAACGCCCTGGACTTCGACCTGCCGGTGATGCTCGGCGTCGCGGCGCTGTGCCTGCCGGTGTTCTATTCGGGCTTTCGGGTGACCCGCGCCGAGGGCCTGGTGTTCCTCTGCCTGTACCTGGCCTACGGCCTGCACGTGGTGACCTTCACCACCGGGCTGCCCTTGGCCGGGCGCCTGGAAAACCTGATGCTGTTCTACGTTCTGCCAGCGCTCGGCGTCGTGTTGCTGTATACGACGCTACGCGCATGGCGCCGCCAACACTAAGGAAAACAACATGGCTGATGCGAAACAGACCGGCGAAAGCATTCGCCGCCAGGTAATGGGCGACGCCTTCGTCGACCGCGCCCTGGGCAATGCGACCGAGTTCACCCAACCGCTGCAGGACTTCGTCAACGAACATGCCTGGGGTGGCGTGTGGACACGTGAAGGGCTACCGCTGAAAACCCGCAGCCTGATCACCCTGGCCACACTGACCGCGCTCAAGTGCCCGCAGGAGCTCAAAGGGCATGTGCGTGGGGCGTTGAACAATGGCTGCACGGTGGAGGAAATTCGCGAGGCGTTACTGCATTGCGCAGTGTATGCCGGCGTGCCGGCGGCCATTGATGCATTCCGGGCGGCGCAGGAAGTGATCGACAGCTACCAGAGCTGAGGACCCATAGCCCTCTTCGCGGGTAAACCCGCTCCCACAGGCTTTGCACATCCCTGTGGGAGCGGGTTTACCCGCGAAGCAAGCAACGCGGTACGTGAGGTCAGGCCTTGGCCTGACGGGCCTTCTTCATGCGGAACGCCACCCACAGCACCAGGATCCACGCCGGGATCAGCATCACCGAGATACGGATCGGTGGCGTCAGGTACATCACCACCAGAATCAGCACGATGAACGCCAGGCACAGGTAGTTGCTCACCGGGTGCCCCCAGCTGCGGTAGAACGGCGAGATGCCGGCGGCCAGCTTGGCCTTGCGGAACTTCAGGTGGGTGATGCTGATGCTCGCCCAGTTGATCACCAGCGCCGAAACGGCCAGGGCCATCAGCAGGCCGAAGGCTTCACCGGGCATCAGGTAGTTGATCAGCACGCACATCCCCGTGGCGAACGCCGACACACCCAATGCGGTGAGCGGCACGCCACGGCGGCTGACCTTGAGCAGCTGGCGCGGCGCATCACCCTGGGAGGCCAGGCCGAACAGCATGCGGCTGTTGGCATAGACACAGCTGTTGTACACCGACAGCGCGGCGGTCAGCACCACCACGTTGAGGATGGTCGCCACCAGGTCACTGTCCAGCTCGTGGAAGATCATCACGAACGGGCTGCCGCCCTGCACCACCTTCTGCCACGGGTACAGCGACAGCAGCACCGCCAGGGCACCGATGTAGAAGATCAGGATGCGATACACCACCTGGTTGGTGGCTTTGGGGATGCTCTGGCGCGGGTTTTCGGCTTCGGCGGCAGTGATGCCGACCAGTTCCAGGCCGCCGAAGGAGAACATGATCACCGCCAGCGCCATGATCAGCCCGGTCACGCCATTGGGGAAGAAGCCACCGTATTGCCACAGGTTGGCGACGCTGGCATCCGGCCCGCCGTGGCCGCTGCCCAGCAGCCAGGCGCCAAAGCCGATCATGCTGACGATGGCCACCACCTTGATCAGGGCGAACCAGAACTCCATCTCGCCATACACCTTCACCTGGGTCAGGTTGATAGCGTTGATGGCCACGAAGAAGATCGCCGCCGTGGCCCAGGTGGGGAAGTCCGGCCACCAGTACTGCACGTAGATACCCACGGCAGTGAGCTCGGCCATGCCGACCAGCACGTACACCACCCAGTAGTTCCAGCCCGAGACGAAGCCTGCGAACTCGCTCCAGTAATGGTGGGCGAAGTGGCTGAAGCTGCCGGCCACCGGCTCCTCGACCACCATCTCGCCAAGCTGGCGCATGATCAGGAAGGCCATCAGGCCGGCGACGGCATAACCCAGCAGCACGGAGGGGCCGGCCAGCTGGATGGTCTGGGCGATGCCCAGGAACAGCCCGGTGCCGATGGCACCGCCCAGCGCAATCAGCTGGATATGGCGATTCTTCAGCCCGCGCTGCAAGCGCTCGGGCGTGCTCTGGTCTTGCATGAAGTGTCCTTTAGGTGAGGCCGTGTTGTTGGTTTTATGTGCAGTGAAGCGCTAGATCCAGCCGCCCCACTGCAAGACGAAAATGCCGATATTGGTCGTGATGGCCGCCATCAGTGTAGTGATCACGATGATCGAGGCCGCCAGTTCGTGATTGCCGTTGGCCGCCCGCGCCATTACATAGCTCGCTGCTGCGGTGGGGCTGCCGATGTAGAGGAACAGGATGCCCAGCTCGGCCCCGCGCAAACCGCACAGCCAGGCGCCCAGGGTACCCAGCAGCGGCAGCCAGACCATCTTCACCAGGCTCACATCGAACGCCAACCTGCCACTGTCGCGCAGCGCCGCCAGCGACAAGGTGCCACCGATGCAGATCAGCGCCAGCGGCAGGGTCATCTGCGCCAGGTAGTCGGCAGACGTCAGCAGCCAGTTGGGCAGCGGCACCTGGCCATAGGCCATGGGCGTTGCGACCAGCACGCTGATGATCAACGGGTTGCTGAGGATGCTCTTGCAGATGCTCCACGGGTCGGACTTCAGGTCCGGGCTGTACACCGCCAGCACCACCGCCGACAGCGAGTTGTACATGAGGATGACCAGCCCGGCCAGCACCGCGCCGAGGGAGATGCCGTAGTCGCCATACAGGCTGGCGGCCAGCGCCAGGCCGATCACGCCATTGTTGCCGCGAAATGCGCCCTGGGTGTAGATGCCGCGGTCCGCCAGCGGGCAGCGCCAGATCGCCAGGCCCCAGGCCAGGCCGAACCCCACCAGTGTGGCAACGATGAAGTAGAGGATGACCCCAGGCTTGACCGCCGTGGCCAGGTCGGCGTGGTAGATGCCCAGGAACAGCAGCGCCGGCATGCACACGTTGAACACCAGCGATGACGCGACCTTGCTGAAGTTGTCGTCGATCACGCGGATGCGCTTGAGCAGCACGCCCATGAACAGCATGGCGAACACGGGCGCCGTGATGTTCAGTGTCTGGATAAGAAGGGCGAGCATGCAGCCTGATCCTGGGAGTTGCCGTTAGGGGGCTAATCATACGTCAGTGCCAGGGCCTTGCGCCCACCGAAGGTGCCAGTTGGCGACACAAACTGAGCTTGACGTAGGAAATTTCCCGAATATGATGGTAAATACTGTATATGCATACAGTTAAAAATGGATTATCCCGACATCGCAAGGAGCTGATCATGTCAGGAATGCAAACCGCGCCCGTGGCCAACCAAGCCCAGGCCAAACAGGTCGTTGCCGACCTCGATCAACTGTTCGACCCGCAGGGTATCGCCCTCCCCGGCCAGGACAGCCAACTGATGCTGGTCATGCACGGCCACCACACCCTCAAGTACCATCGCTTCGCCGTGCCACAAGGCACAGGCCAAGCGCCCAAAGGCAAACCCGAGCTGTTCTTCGAAGGCGGTGAGCACACCGCCATCGGTGACAACACCCTGCTGCGTTATGAAGCTGGCCAGCCAGGCATCCCCGCCCACCAGTCGCCCCTGCCGCTGCCCAACGGCCTGAGCCTGACCTACGGCCAGGTCATCGCCCTGGGCGGCGACTTCTATGGCGTACCCGAACGGCCCATCGCCGATGGCGCCAGCGAAGCCGAACGCATCACACGCTTCACTCAGGCCTTCGACTCCCTGGCCCGCCTGCCGGCGGCCAAGGAAGAGGCCGGGCAGATCCTTGCCGTGATGCAGGAAGAAATCGCCGCCGCCAACCAGGCCATCAAGGATGGCCGCCAGCCCCATGAAGCCTACGACGCCCTGGGCGACAGCCTGTCGGCGCGCTGGAACCGCATCACCGGCGGCGGCAGTTTCGCTTCCGACCTGTTCCCGCTTGGCCGCTACCTGAAGCTGGCCGCCAGCAACTGGGACCATTTCGGCCCCTGGGCATTGCTGGCCTACCAGGCCGGCCACGCCGCCGCCTTGCAGCAGGCCGTGAAGGCCCATGCCAGCGGTGAAGAACGTGACCTGCAACTGGCCTACGCCATGAATGCCTTTGCCGATCACTTCCTCACCGACCTGTTCTCTGCCGGCCATGTGCGGGTGCCGCGCAAGGCACTGGCCGACAGCGTCACCCCGAGCGATGTCGGCTCGCTGATTTCGCGCTTCATGCACGACGAAGACAGCAAGTACGGCCTGCTGGTGCGCAACGCCGAAGGCGAGCAATGGCGCGCCTATGGCGACAAGCGCTACTTCGACAGCGTCGATGTGGCCAACCGTCGCCAGGTCGGCCGGGCCGTGCAGCGCTCGGCCGACGAGGTGTTCCAGGCCTTCGTCGATGGCCGCCTGCCGCTGGCCAAGGACTATGCAGCCCTGCGCCTGGCGCCGGATCTGCACGCCGCCGAACAGGACCTGGTGCCGGGCAACTTTGCCCCGCTGTATTTTCAGGACGGCAAGACCGTGTTGCGGCGCAAGGACGTCAACAACCTCAACGACCGTGAGCGCATCGCCGACTGGTGGGGCTGGAGCACCTACCTGCTGCTCAAGGACTACAAGCCCAATACGCCCACCGGTTTCATCGCGGCACCGGGCGCATCACCGGCCATCATCGGCTGGCAGAGCACCGAGCCGGATGGCCTCAACTGGCAGCGGGGCAACTCGGTGCGTTACGCCTTCAGCGTGAGCGAGCAGTTCAACGAGTCCTATATCGGGCCGTGGAGCGCCTATGCCGAACTGGGCAAACAGTTCCACCCGACCGTACAGGTGCCACTGGACGGTAAGCAGCGCGGGCGCAACCTGTTCCGCCAGTTCCGCGGCGGCTCGCCGGAGCTGATCGCCAGCCTGGACGGCGTGGCAACCACTTACATCGATCGCAATGCGTGACAAGGAGGTCACCGATGAACATCAGGATCAAACTGGAGCTGGCTTCGGGTCAGTCGCTGGCAGGCATGCCGCTGGAGTTGCTGCGTGATGGCAAGGTCATTGGCCGGGCCAAGGTGCCGACGGGAGGGCTGGTGACGTTCGAGGCGCCTGCTGGTGCAGGGCAACTGGCGCTGCGGGTTGACCGCTCGGGGGTAAGAGCCTTGTAGAACGATCGCGGGGCAAGTCGCAGCGGCGTACGGCCGCGACTTGCCCCGCGATACCTCTGATGCCCTGTCATCGCCGGACCGGGCGCTTCTGCAGTTTGCGCTGCAAGGTGCGCCGGTGCATGCCCAGCGCCCGCGCGGTGGCGGAGATATTGCCTTCGTGCTCGCCCAGCACGCGCTGGATGTGCTCCCACTGCAGGCGATCCACCGACATCGGGTTTTCCGGCACCAGGGTATCCAGGTCGGTATGCTCCGACAGCAGCGCAGCCAGCACATCGTCGGCGTCGGCAGGCTTGCACAGGTAGTTGCAGGCACCGCGCTTTACCGCTTCGACCGCAGTGGCGATGCTCGAGTAACCGGTCAGGATCACCACGCGCATCTCCGGGTCCAGCTCCAGCAGCTTGGGCAGCAGCACCAGGCCCGAATCGCCTTCCATCTTCAGGTCCAGCGTGGCGTAGTCCGGCAGGTCCTGCTCGGCCAGCTTCAGGCCCTCCTCGGCAGAGCTTGCGGTACTCACGCGGAAACCGCGGCGGCTCATGGCCCGCGCCATGACCCGGGTAAAGGTGGCATCGTCATCCACCAGCAGCAGGTGCGGCAGTTCTTCGCCTTCGACCTGGATTTCTTCGCTCATCATTCATCTCCTCGCTTGCCATGGGGCAGGCGCAATTCGGTCAGGGTGCCACCCTGCTCATGACTATAGAGTTTCACCGAACCGCCCGCACGCGTCACGCTGGCCTTGCTCAAGAACAGGCCCAGGCCGAAGCCTTTGCCCTTGGTGGTAATAAAGGGTTTGCCGATCGCTTCGGCAATGGCCGGCGGCATGCCGGGGCCATGGTCGCGGATGCTGATGACGATGTCCTGGGCGTCCCAGTCCAGGCGCACCTCCAGGTCGTCCGGGCAGGCATCGGCGGCATTGTTCAGCAGGTTCAAAAGGGCCTGGGTCAGGTCGGGCGGCGGCGCCAGCCGTGGTACCTGGCCATCACGCAGGCGCTGGAAACGGTAGCTGGCTTCCGGGCGCATCAGGTGCCAGCGGTTGAGCGCTTCGTCGAGCCAGGCCGTGACGTCCTGCTCGACGATGGCCAGACGGCGGTTGGCCTCGGCGGCGCGCACCAGTTGCTGCAGCGTCTCCTTGCACAGCTTGACCTGG
The DNA here is from genome assembly GCF_021601385.1 of Pseudomonas parasichuanensis. Taxonomy (GTDB): domain Bacteria; phylum Pseudomonadota; class Gammaproteobacteria; order Pseudomonadales; family Pseudomonadaceae; genus Aquipseudomonas; species Aquipseudomonas parasichuanensis. The sequence continues at coordinate 106,478 of NZ_BQHO01000009.1, forward strand.
TCCTGAAGGATCTGCAGGTCTTCCTGCAGCAGCGGATCGGTGTGGTCCTGGCGCATCTCGTTGAGCAGCACGCTCATGGTCGCCAGCGGCGTGCCCAGCTCATGGGCTGCGCCGGCGGCCTGAGTGGCCACCGCCAGTAGTTGTTCGTCGCGCAGGCTCTCTTCACGGCGCTCGGCGCGCAGGTGCTCCTGGCGGCGCAACTCCTCGGCCATGCGTGCGGCGAAGAAGGTGATCACCGCGGCGGCCAGGGCGATGCTCAGCCACATGCCGTAGACCTGCATGGTGTCGCGCGACTGCGGCAACGTCTCCAGCGGGTAGAACTGCACCAACAGCAGGCTGTAGGCCACCAGGGCAATGCCCGACAGCACCAGCGAGTAGATCCACGGTAGCGTCACGGCGGCGATCGCCAGCGGTACCAGGTAATAAGAGACGAAGGGGTTGGTCGAACCACCGGAGTAGTACAGCAGCGCGCTGTGGATCAGCAGGTCGCAGGCCAGCTGCAGCGCGTACTCGAGTTCGGTGACCGGCAGCGACAGGCGCAAGCGCACGGCGGTGAACGCGCACAGCAGCGACGACAGGGCCAGGGTGACCACCAGCGAGAACCATGGCAGCGGCAGCAACTCGGTCCAGTAGGCCACGCCCACGGAACCGGCCTGGGCAGCCAGGACGAGGATGCGGATGAAGGTCAGGCGCCAGAGGTTCTGGCGTGTAGCGGACAGCGGATGTGCGGCGGCGAGCATGAGCTCTCCCGATGAGGCTCCAGGAAAATCGGCTGGAGTATACCGAAGCCAGGCGCCTCGCTGCAGCGATGCGGCAAAGCGCCACACTTTGTCACAGATTCATGATGGCATTTTTGAACCCACTACACTGTCCCCGGTCTGATCGGCCATGCGTGGCACGAACGTTCCAGCCACGCTTTTCATTGCCAAGGAGCTACACATGCACATTTCCCGTCGCGGAGCCGCCTTCGCCCTGTCCTGCGGCCTGCTTGCCAGCCTGCCTGCCGTGGCCGCCGACGAGCCCCGCTACAACCAGGTGTCGCTGCGCGCCGAAGTCAGCAAGGAAGTCGCCCGCGACCTGATGGTCGTGACGCTGTACAGCGAAGCGCAGAACAGCGACCCGGGCAAGCTCGCCAAGCAGATCACCGAAACCATGAACAAGGCCGTGCAGCAGGCCCGTGACGTGAAGGACGTGAAGATCAGCCAGGGCAGCCGCAACAGCTACCCGATCTACGACACCAAGGGCCAGAAGATCACCGGCTGGCGTGAGCGCGCCGAGCTGCGCCTGGAAAGTGCCGATTTCCCGGCCCTGTCCAAGCTCACCGGCGAACTGCTGCAGGACCTGAAGATGGGCGGCATGGACTTCTCCATCGCCCCGGCCACCCGCAAGACCAGCGAAGACGAGCTGCTCAAGGATGCCGTGGCCGCGTTCAAGGCCCGTGCCCAGCTGGCCACCGAAGCGCTCGGCGGCAAGGGCTACAAGGTGGTCAGCCTGAACCTCAACAGCAGCGGCTACCCACGCCCGTACCTGCGTAGCGCACCGATGGCGATGATGGCCAAGGCGGCCGATGAAGCCGCGGCGCCAGCGCCGGATATCGAAGCCGGTACCAGCGAAGTCAGCATGAGCGCCGATGGCCTGATCGAAGTCCAGGTGCCCTGAGCCCTCCAAGTGGATGTCCGTGGCGATGAAATCCGCCACGGACAGCACTTTCCGACTATTCCTACGCACCAGTCAGGTGCATCCGCTTGTCACCAAAAGTGCGAAACATCTTGAAATTCTTGCCCTTTTAGACCGCGCAAACGATCAACATTCGCCAAACTTATATGAATGCGACATCCATGTACGACCGTCCCACGTTTTGCCGCCAACCACTCTGCTGAGTGTTGCATTGGGAATAGCCCCTGCATAAGTATCCGCAGGTCGGCTCACGAGGCCGCCTCACTCAAAAAATGACAACAATGAGGCCACCATGCTTAAACACGCAGTCATTCCGTTCCTGGTCGGCGCAGGCTTGCTAGCCGGCGCTCCTTCCGCCCTCGCCGCGACCAACCTGGTGTTCTGCTCCGAAGGCAGCCCGGCCGGTTTCGACCCTGGCCAGTACACCACCGGAACCGACTTCGACGCCTCCGCCGAAACCATCTTCAACCGGCTTACGCAATTCGAGCGTGGCGGCACCGCGGTGATTCCGGGCCTGGCCACCAAGTGGGATGTTTCCGACGACGGCAAGAGCTACGTCTTCCACCTGCGCGAAGGCGTCAAGTTCCACACCACCGACTACTTCAAGCCGACCCGCGAATTCAACGCCGACGACGTGCTGTTCACCTTCAACCGCATGCTCGACAAGGACCAGCCGTTCCGCAAGGCCTACCCCACTGAATTCCCGTACTTCACCGACATGGGCATGGACAAGAACATCGCCAAGGTCGAGAAGGTCGATGACCACACCGTGAAGTTCACCCTCAACGAAGTCGACGCCGCGTTCATCCAGAACCTGGCCATGAGCTTCGCCTCGATCCAGTCGGCCGAGTACGCCGACCAGCTGCTCAAGCAAGGCAAGCCCGCCGATATCAACCAGAAGCCCATCGGCACCGGCCCGTTCGTGTTCAGCAAGTACCAGAAGGACGCGCAGATCCGCTACAAGGGCAACAAGGACTACTGGAAGCCCGAGGACGTGAAGATCGACAACCTGATCTTCGCCATCAGCACCGACGCCTCGGTACGCATGCAGAAGCTCAAGAAGAACGAGTGCCAGGTCACCCTGTTCCCCCGCCCGGCCGATATCCAGCCGTTGAAGCAGGACCCGAAGCTGAAGATGCCCGACCAGGCCGGCTTCAACCTCGGCTACATCGCCTACAACGTGATGGACAAGATCAAGGGCAGCAACGAGCCCAACCCGCTGTCGCAACTCAAGGTGCGCGAAGCCCTGGACATGGCGGTGAACAAGCAGCAGATCATCGAGTCGGTCTATCAGGGCGCCGGCCAGCTGGCGGTCAACGCCATGCCGCCAACGCAGTGGTCCTATGACACCACCATCAAGGATGCCAAGTACGACCCCGAAAAGGCCAAGCAGCTGCTCAAGGAGGCCGGCATCAAGGAAGGCACCGAGATCACCCTGTGGGCCATGCCGGTGCAACGCCCCTACAACCCCAACGCCAAGCTGATGGCCGAGATGCTGCAATCCGACTGGGCCAAGATCGGCATCAAGGCCAAGATCGTCAGCTACGAATGGGGTGAGTACATCAAGCGCTCCAAGGGCGGCGAGCAGGGTGCCATGCTGATTGGCTGGAGCGGCGACAACGGTGACCCGGACAACTGGCTGGGCACCCTCTATGGCTGCGACGCCATGGACGGCAACAACTTCTCCAAGTGGTGCTACAAGCCGTACGACGACCTGATCAAGCAGGCCAAGGCCACCCCCGACCAGGCCAAGCGCACCGAGCTGTACAAGCAGGCGCAACACATCCTCAAGGAACAGGTGCCGATCACCCCGATCGCCCACTCCACCGTGTATCAGCCCATGAGCACGTCCGTGAAGGACTTCAAGATCAGCCCCTTCGGCCTGAACTCCTTCTATGGGGTAAGCGTGGACAAGTAACGGCCATGACCGCCCCGTCCGCAAGGTCTGCGGCGGGGCGACTACATGACCGGGCGTTGCGTAGGACTTTTCTAGCGCAGTCGCCGGAATGCTCCCGCTCCCATATCAGTTTCTGAACCATGGCTCCCACGCCTTGACGACTCTATCGTCAGGGCCGGGATGTCATCGCCGCGCTTTGCCTGTCGCGGCCAGAAAAGACCAGGACAAAGGAATTGCCATGCGCACTACCACGCTGTGCTCCACCCTCTTTGCACTCGGCCTGCTGAGCCACGCGCCGTTGACACTGGCCAACAACCTGGTGTTCTGCTCCGAAGGCAGCCCGGCAGGCTTCGACACCGCCCAGTACACCTCGGCCACCGACAACGATGCCGCCGAACCGATCTACAACCGCCTGGTCGAGTTCGAGCGCGGCGGCACCGCCGTGCATCCTGCCCTGGCCACCGACTGGCAGGTCTCCGACGACGGCCTGCGCTACACCTTCCACCTGCGGCCCGGGGTGAAGTTCCACGGTAACAAGGCCTTCAAGCCCACCCGCGATTTAAACGCCGACGACGTGCTGTTCACCTTCAACCGCATGCTCGACAGGGAACAACCTTTCCGTAAGGCCTACCCCACCGAATTCCCCTACTTCGTCAGCATGGGGCTGGACAAGAACATCGCCAAGGTCGAGAAGACCGCACCGCTGACCGTGGTGTTCACCCTCAACAAGGTCGATGCCGCGTTCATCCAGAACCTCGCCATGGCGTTCGCCGCGATCCTTTCCGCCGAATACGCCGAACACCTGCTGGCCGAGGGCAGGCCGAGCGACATCAACCAGAAACCGATCGGCACCGGCCCGTTCGTGTTCCAGCGCTACCAGAAGGATGCGCAGATCCGCTACAAGGGCAACAAGGACTATTGGGCGCCCGATCAGGTGAAGCTCGACAACCTGGTGTTCTCCATCAACATCGACCCGTCGGTACGTATCCAGAAGCTGCGCCGCAACGAATGCCAGATCACCCTGCACCCGCGCCCGGCCGACCTGCCCGCACTCAGGCAGGATGGCAAGCTGCAGGTGCTGCAGCAGCCTGGCTTCAACCTCGGCTACATCGCCTACAACACCCAGCACCCGCCCTTCGACCGCCTCGAAGTACGCCAGGCCATGGACATGGCGGTGAACAAGCAGGCAATCATCCAGGCCGTCTACCAGGACGCCGGGCAACGTGCGGTCAACGCCATGCCGCCCACCCAGTGGTCCTACGACGAATCCCTCATGGACGCACCGTTCGACCCGCAAAAGGCCAAGGCCCTGCTCAAGCAGGCCGGGGTCAAGGAAGGCACCGAGATCACCCTCTGGGCCATGCCCGTGCAGCGTCCCTACAACCCCAACGCCAAGCTCATGGCCGAAATGCTCCAGGCCGACTGGAGCAAGCTCGGTTTCAAGGTGCGCATCGTCAGCTACGAGTGGGGTGAATACCTCAAGCGCATGAAAAGCGGTGAACACGATATCGCCCTGATCGGCTGGACCGGCGACAACGGCGACCCCGACAACTGGCTGGGCACCCTCTACAGCTGCGACGCCATCGGCAGCAACAACTACTCGCTGTGGTGCGACACGCAGTACGACGCCCTGGTCAAGCAAGCCAAGCAGGTCACCGACCGCGAACAACGCAGCGCCCTCTACCAGCAAGCCCAGCAACGCCTCAAGCAGCAGGTACCGATCACGCCCGTGGCCCACTCCACGGTCAATCAGCCCCTGAGCAGCAACGTCAAGGATTTCAAGGTCAGCCCCTTCGGACGCAACGTTTTCTCCGGCGTCAGTATCGATTGACCCCTGCATCGTCTGGCCGGGAGTGCACCCCACTCCCGCGGCCGCGTGCAGCCCGGATTTACCTGGCGACCCCAGGTGAATACCTGCAGTACCGCGTCACCGTTGCAGGCCCGGCCCACAAGGCCCGGGTGATAACTAAAAGAATAGAAAGGGAGCTTTGCACTTGAAACACACCATGAAAACCGCACTGGCCTTGTCCGTCGGCGCCTTCTGCGCCCTGGCCCAGGCCGAACCGATGAGCCAGGACTTTGTCCCAACCACGCTCAAGTCCAGTAGTGAACAAGCCGAGGCCAAGGGCTTCATCGAAGGCCAGAGCCTGTCCGGCAGCACCCGCAACTGGTATGCCCACGAACGCGCCACCCGCGCCCCACTGTGGTCCTACTCCAAGAGCGACGGCAGCCGCCACGACACCCACAGCCGCAACAACTGGCTGCAAGGCACCATCCTCAACTACAGTTCGGGCTTTACCGAAGGCACCGTGGGCTTCGCCGTCGAGGCCGCCGCCTACAACGCCATTGCCCTTGAACGCGGCCGCGCCGCCGTAGCCGGGCCCAACAACCGCACGCTCACCCACAGCGACGGCGATGTGATCGGCCAGTGGAGCAAGATGGGCCTGGGCAACGTCAAGGCGCGGGTGTCCAACACCACCCTCACCGTGGGCCGCCAGTCGGTCGACACCCCGATGATCGCCTACATCGGCAACCGTGCCCTGCCATCAAGCTTCCAGGGTGCGTTCCTGCACAGCGCCGAGTTCGACAACCTGTCGTTCGACCTGGGCACCTTCGACCGCGTCTCGCCGCGTACCGAACAGAGCCTGAGCAAGTTCCGCAGCGAGTACGGCAGCACCGGTGTCGAAACCGACCGCGCCAGCACCGCCGGCATCAACTACCAGCCGCTCAAGAGCCTGAGCACCAGCCTGTACGCGACCAAGGTCGACGACTTCTGGAACCAGTACTACTTCGGCGCCAACCATGTGCTGGGCGACAGCGCGGTGCTGAGCCTGACCACCGGGCTGAACTACTACAAGACCGTCGACGCCGGCAGCAAGAAGATGGGCGAGATCGACAACGACACCTACAGCCTGTCGTTCGGCCTGACCCACCAGGCTCATACCCTGAGCGCGTCCTGGCAGCAGGTGAATGGCAACGAGTACTTCGACTACCTGCATGAAACCAACGGCATCTACCTGGCCAACTCGCTGCTGTCGGACTTCAACGGCCCCAACGAGAAATCGCTGCAGATCAGCTATGTGCTGAACATGGCGCCCTACGGCGTACCGGGGCTCAAGTTCAACCTGTACAACGCCCGCGGCTGGGGCATCGACGGCACCCACTACCAGGGCACCGCCTACAACGTCAAAGGCCTCGATGGCGAAACGCACTACGAGTGGGGCTTCGGCACCAGCTACGCAGTGCAGAGCGGCCCACTGAAGGACACCAGCATCCGCGCCACCTACACCGCCCACCGCGCCAGCAAGGCCCAGGGCGATGGCAGCCTCGACGAGTTCCGCCTGGTCACCACCATTCCGTTCAACATCCTCTGACCGCTGGCGCCACGGCCCGACTCCCCACGGGCCGTGGCGGCTACGCTGGAATAGCACTGCAGGGAGGTTTCATGAAATCGTTACCGCTACGCGCTGCCCTGGCAGCGGTCATCCTGGGCGCGGCCTCCACCGTTGTGGCCAAGCCGCTGGTGGTGTGCACCGAGGCCAGCCCCGAGGGCTTCGACATTGTCCAGTACACCACCGCCGTCACCGCCGACGCCTCGGCCGAAACCGTGTTCAACCGCCTGGTCGACTTCAAGCCCGGCACCACGGATATCGAGCCGGCCCTGGCCACCCACTGGGACATCAGCCCGGACGGTCTGGTCTACACCTTCCACCTGCGTGAAGGCGTGAAGTTCCACACCACCGACTACTTCACCCCCACCCGTGACTTCAACGCCGACGACGTGCTGTGGAGCCTGAACCGCCAGCTCAGGCCAGACCACCCGTGGCACGACAAGAGCAGCGTCGGCTACCCCTATTTCGAGAGCATGGCCTTCAAGGACCTGCTCAAGTCGGTGGAGAAGACCGACGACCACACCGTGGTGATCACCCTGACCCGTCCGGAAGCCCCGTTCCTGCATGACCTGGGCATGGCCTTCACCTCGATCTACTCCGCCGAATACGGCGACCAGTTGCTCAAGGCCGGTAAAACCGGCGACCTCAACAGCAAGCCTATCGGTACCGGAGCCTTCATATTCCAGCGCTACAACAAGGATGCGCAGGTTCGCTTCAAACCCAACCCGGACTACTTCCGTGGCAAGCCACCGGCCGACGCGCTGATCTTCGCCATCGCCAGCGACAGCAATGTCCGCCTGCAGAAACTGCGTGCCAACGAGTGCCAGGTGGCGCTGTACCCCAAACCTGACGACGTGTCCTCGATCAAGGCCGACCCGAAACTCAAGGTCGCCGAGATCGAAGCGCTGGTCACCGGCTACATCGCGATGAACACCGAGCACAAGTACCTGAGCGACGTACGCGTGCGCAAGGCGATCAACATGGCCTTCGACCGCCAGACCCACGTCGACCAGTTGTTCGGCAAGGGCAACGCGATGGTAGGGGTCAACCCGTACCCTCCCACCATGCTCGGCTACAACAGTGCCAACCAGAACCCGCCCCACGACCTGGACAAGGCTCGCGCCCTGCTCAAGGAAGCCGGCGTACCGGACGGCACCGTGATCACCCTGTTCACCCGCAATGGTGGTGGCGCGACCAACCCCAACCCACGCCTGTCCGCGGAAATGCTGCAGGCCGACCTGGCCAAGGTCGGCATCAAGCTCGATATTCGCGTGATGGAATGGGCCGAAATGTTGCGCCGGGCCAAGAACGGCGAGGCCGACCTCGTATCAACCGGCTGGGCCGGTGACAACGGCGACCCGGACAACTTCCTCAGCCCGCTGCTCAGCTGCGATGCGGCCAAATCCGGCGAAAACTATGCGCGCTGGTGCAACCCCAAGTTCCAGCAGTTGATCACCCGCGCCCGCGAAGCCATCGACAACGACGAACGCGCCAAGCTCTATAGCGAAGCGCTGGCGGTGTACGATGAGGACCAACCGTGGATCAGCATGGCCCACCCAAAGATGTTCACCGCGATGCGCGAGAACGTCGAGGGCTACGTGATCAACCCACTGACCAACAATAACTTCGCCACCACCAAGGTGAAGTAGAACAACAACGACCGCCGGCAATCTGCAAGGTAGCCGGCGGCTGTGCCCTTAGTGGCTGATGAGGTACCCCAAACATGTTGAGTTTCATTGCCCGGCGCCTGGGCCTGTTGATCCCGACCTTCTTCGGTATCACCCTGCTGACCTTCGCGCTCATACGCCTGATCCCCGGCGACCCTGTCGAAGTGATGATGGGTGAACGCAGGGTCGACCCCGAAATGCACGCCCAGGCCATGGAGCGCCTCGGCCTGAACAAACCACTTCCGGTGCAGTACCTGGACTACGTCGGCAAGCTCGCCCAGGGCGATCTCGGTGAGTCGCTGCGCACCCGCGAAAGCGTCTGGCACGAGTTCACCACGCTGTTCCCGGCGACTCTCGAACTGGCCTTTGCCGCCCTGCTGTTCGCCGGCATCATCGGCTTGCTGGCCGGGGTGATCGCCGCACTCAAGCGAGGCTCGCTGTTCGACCACGGCGTCATGGGCATCTCCCTGGCCGGCTACTCCATGCCGATCTTCTGGTGGGGCCTGATTCTCATCATGTTCTTCTCCGTGAGCCTGGGCTGGACGCCAGTTTCCGGTCGCATCGACCTGCTCTACGACATCGAACCCAAGACCGGTTTCATGCTCATCGACACCCTGCTCAGCGACGAAGAAGGGGCGTTCAAGGATGCGGTAATGCACCTGATCCTGCCGGCCATTGTGCTGGGGACCATTCCGCTGGCGGTGATCGCCCGCATGACCCGTTCGTCGATGCTCGAGGTACTGCGCGAAGACTACATCCGTACCGCACGCGCCAAAGGCCTGTCGCCCGCCCGCGTGGTATTCATCCACGGCCTGCGCAACGCCCTGATCCCGGTGCTCACCGTGTTCGGCCTGCAGGTCGGCACGCTGCTGGCCGGCGCCGTGCTCACCGAAACCATCTTCTCCTGGCCGGGCATCGGCAAATGGCTGATCGAAGCCATCGGCGCCCGTGACTACCCTGTGGTGCAGAACGGCATTCTGTTGATCGCCTGCCTGGTGATTCTGGTCAACTTCGTCGTGGACATCCTCTACGGCCTGGTCAACCCACGCATCCGCCATCAGCGCTGAGGACTTCGTCATGACCAGCCCAATTCCGAAATCCGTCACCCCGCCAGCCGCGGTTGACCACAGCTTGCTCTACCCCTCGCCCTACAAGGAATTCTGGCAGGCCTTCTCGCGCAACAAAGGCGCGGTGGCCGGCCTGGCCTTCATGACCCTGGTGGTGTTCTGCGCACTGTTCGCCCCCTGGGTGGCACCGCACAACCCCAGCGAGCAGTACCGCGACTTCCTGCTCACGCCACCGGTGTGGCTCGAAGGCGGCACCTGGCAGTTCATCCTCGGCACCGACGAGCTGGGCCGCGACCTGCTTTCGCGCCTGATCCAGGGCGCACGCCTTTCGCTGCTGATCGGCCTGTCGTCGGTGGTGATGTCGCTGATCCCCGGCATCCTGCTGGGCCTGTTGGCCGGGTTCTTCCCGCAGATCCTCGGCCCGTCGATCATGCGCCTGATGGACGTCATGCTCGCCCTGCCCTCGCTGCTGCTGGCCGTGGCCATCGTCGCCATCCTCGGCCCAGGCCTGATCAACACAGTGATCGCCATCGCCATCGTCTCGCTGCCGTCCTACGTGCGCCTGACCCGCGCCGCGGTGATGGGCGAGCTGAACCGTGACTACGTGACCGCCGCCCGCCTGGCCGGCGCCAGCCTGCCACGGCTGATGTTCGTCACCGTGCTGCCCAACTGCATGGCGCCGCTGATCGTGCAGGCCACCCTGAGTTTCTCCTCGGCGATCCTCGATGCCGCCGCCCTGGGCTTCCTCGGCCTCGGCGTTCAGCCGCCCACTCCCGAGTGGGGCACCATGCTGGCCTCGGCGCGCGACTACATCGAGCGGGCCTGGTGGGTGGTGAGCCTGCCCGGCCTGACCATCCTGCTCAGCGTGCTGGCAATCAACCTGATGGGCGACGGCCTGCGCGATGCGCTGGACCCGAAACTCAAGAACGCCGCCTGAGGAGAACGCCATGTCACTGTTGCAGATCAACAACCTGAACGTGCGCTTCGGCGACGCCAATGCGGTACCGGTGGTGGACGGCCTGGACCTGAACGTGGACGCCGGCGAGATCCTCGCCATCGTCGGCGAGTCCGGCTCCGGCAAGTCCGTCACCATGATGGCCCTGATGGGCCTGATCGACGCCCCTGGGCGCATCACCGCCGATGCCCTCACCTTCGACGGCACCGACATGCTCAAGCTCAGCGGCCGGCAACGGCGCAAGGTGGTGGGCAAGGACATCGCCATGGTCTTCCAGGACCCGATGACCGCGCTCAACCCCAGCTACACCGTGGGCTACCAGATCGAGGAAGTGCTGCGCCAGCACCTCGGGCTCAAGGGCAAGGCTGCGCGCCAGCGGGCCCTGGAGCTGCTTAAAAAAGTCGAGATCCCGGGCGCCGAAAGCCGCCTGGACGCCTACCCGCACCAACTGTCGGGTGGCATGAGCCAGCGGGTGGCGATCGCCATGGCCATCGCCGGTGAACCCAAGCTGCTGATCGCCGACGAACCGACCACTGCACTGGATGTGACCATCCAGGCGCAGATCATGGAGCTGCTGGTCAACCTGCAGAAAGAGCGCAACATGGCGCTGATCCTGATCACCCACGACCTGGCCGTGGTCGCCGAGACTGCCAAGCGCGTGTGCGTGATGTATGCCGGCCAGGCCGTCGAGGTCGGCCATGTGCCAGAGCTGTTCGACATCCCCGCCCACCCTTACAGCGAAGCGCTGCTGGCGGCCATCCCCGAGCACAGCATCGGCGCCGAACGCCTGGCCACCCTGCCCGGCATCGTCCCCGGCCGCTACGACCGCCCGCAGGGCTGCCTGCTGTCGCCTCGCTGCCCCTATGTGCAGGACAACTGCCGCCGGCAGCGCCCCGCCCTCGACCCACAGGCCCATAGCCTGGTGCGTTGCTTCTACCCGCTCAACCAGGAGGTGGCGTGATGGCCGTCGTTCTTTCAGCCCGTGAGCTGACCCGTCATTACGAAGTGTCCCGCGGCCTGTTCAAAGGCCACGCCCTGGTGCGTGCGCTCAATGGCGTGTCATTCGAGCTTGAGGCCGGCAAGACCCTGGCCGTGGTCGGCGAGTCTGGCTGCGGCAAGTCCACCCTGGCCCGCGCCTTGACCTTGATCGAGGAGCCGTCGTCCGGCTCGCTGCAGATCGCCGGCACTGAAGTCAAAGGCGCCGGCAAGGACCAGCGCAAGCAATTGCGCCGCGATGTGCAGATGGTGTTCCAGAGCCCCTACGCCTCGCTCAACCCACGGCAGAAGATCGGCGACCAGCTGGCCGAGCCACTGCTGATCAACACCTCGCTGAGCAAGGCCGAGCGCCGCGAGAAAGTGCAGAAGATGATGGAGCAGGTGGGCCTGCGCCCCGAGCACTACCAGCGCTACCCGCACATGTTCTCTGGTGGCCAGCGCCAGCGCATCGCCCTGGCCCGGGCGATGATGCTGCAGCCCAAGGTGCTGGTGGCGGATGAGCCGACCTCGGCGCTCGATGTGTCGATCCAGGCCCAGGTGCTGAACCTGTTCATGGATCTGCAGAAGGAGTTCAACACCGCCTACGTGTTCATCTCGCACAACCTCGCGGTGGTGCGCCATGTGGCTGATCAGGTGCTGGTGATGTACCTGGGCCGGCCGGCGGAGATGGGGCCGAAGGAGGATATCTACGAAAAACCCCTGCATCCGTATACACAAGCGCTGCTGTCGGCGACGCCGGCGATCCATCCGGACCCGCTGAAGCCGAAGATCCGCATCGCCGGTGAGCTGCCTAACCCGCTGAACCCGCCGGATGGCTGCGCGTTCCACAAGCGTTGCCCGTATGCGACCGAGCGTTGCGCCAAGGAGGTACCGGCGCTAAGGCAGGTGGGTACCCGCCAGGTGGCCTGCCACTACGCCGAGCAGTTTCTTTAACCTTTAGATTGCTGGGGCTGCTTGGCAGCCCTTTCGCGGCACTAGGCCGCTCCTACAGGTGATCGCAGTCCCTTGTAGGAGCGGCCTAGTGCCGCGAAAGGGCCGCGAAGCGGCCCCGGGGATCTCAATGCATAAAGAACCAGATCAGGATGATCACCGGAATCGGCACACCAATCATCCACAACAGTATCGAGCGCATGATGCTTCTCCTCGTTCGTGATCTACCAAGGTCCGTGCAGCGCTCATGCCAGTTGTGTCAAAAAATGACATCCATATGAAACAAGGCCTTAGCCGTTAAGCCCCGTTGGGCCACCGTGCAAAATGCCGGATCACCGCCCATCCCCGAGGCGTTCTGCAATGCCTGGCCTTGTCACCCGCCAGCGGGCCAATGCACTATCGCTCCCATGACTTCGACCACCCTCCCCGACGGCCCCGGGCAAACCCCGCTCACCGCCGACACTGTCATGCGCTACCACCTGTGCTGGAAGCATCGCGACCTGGACGGGGTGATGGCGCTGTACCACCCGGATATCCAGTACCACGACTTCTTCCAGAACCGCGTGCTCGGCTTTGACGAGCTGCGCGACTATGTGCGCGCCTGCCTGCCCCATGAGGCCGGCGAAGACATCGTCCACAGCGACCGTATCCGCGTTGACGGCTGTACTGCGTTCATCCAGTACCAGGTCACGGTGCAAGGCGGCGAAGGGCTGGTGGCGTTCCAGTCCAGCGAGGCGATCACCGTCAAGGATGGGCTGATCTGGCGCATCAACGAGTACGCAACGCTGGTGCGCCAGCACGCCAAGGGCAACCAGGCGGGCGGCCCACGCCCGGCCACCAGCCGCCTGGGCCTGTCGCCGCGCCAGCTGTCGACCATGGCCCAGGACCTGGAGCACTACTTCGATCACCAGCGCCCCTACCTGGACCCCGAGCTGGACCTGCAGCAGGTGGCCGACGAAAGCGGCTACAGCCGCAACCAGATTTCCTACCTGCTGAACCAGGTGCTGGGCCAAAGCTTCTACCGCTACGTCAACCAGGCGCGCCTGCAGCACCTGATGGCCAGCCTGGACAACGGCAGCGCCGAGGCCCCGATCGACCGTCTGGCATTCAATGCCGGGTTCAACTCGTTGTCGGCGTTCTACAAGTGCTTCCGCGAACACACCGGGTTGTCGCCCAAGGCCTACCTCAAGCAAATTTCCCTGCGTGCACGCACGTAAGACAGCCATCGCACCACGCTAATAGGATCGCCCACAGACCAAGACGGATGTGGAGCCCGACCCGATGCAACCCCTGCGCACGATCAGCCTGTGGATGGACCAGCTTGACGAGCCGCTGTGCGCACGCCCGGCACTGCGCGAAGACCTGGACGTCGATGTGTGCATCATCGGCGCTGGCTACACCGGCCTGTGGACCGCCTATTACCTCAAGCGCCAGGCCCCGCAGCTGAACATCGCGGTGATCGAGGCCAACATCGCCGGCTTTGGCGCCTCCGGGCGCAATGGCGGCTGGCTGATGGGCAACCTGCTGGGTGAAGACCGCCTGCTGGCCAGCCTGTCACCACAACAGCGCCGCGCCAGCATCGACCTGCTGCACGGCGTCCCCGACGAAGTGCACAGCGTGCTGCAGCGCGAAGGCATCGACTGCGACTACCGCAAGGGCGGCGTACTCTACTGCGCGGCCCGCTACCCGGAACAGGAACGCAGCCTGCGCGCCTGGCTGGACGACCTGTACCGCCAGGGCATGACCGAGGCCGATTACCACTGGCTGCGCCCCGAGCAGCTGGATGCCCACCTGCGCATCAGCAACCCCTACGGCGCGATCTTCAGCCCGCACACCGCGACCATCCAGCCGGCCAAGCTGGTGCGGGGGCTGGCCCGAGCTGTGGAAAACCTGGGCGTAGCCATCTACGAAAACACTCCGGCCATCGACTGGCATACCGGTGAAGTCCGCACACCACTGGCGCGTATTCGCAGCCACTGGGTGGTGCCGGCGGTGGAAGGCTATGCCGCCAGCCTGCCGCCGCTCGGGCGCCATCAACTGCCCGTGCAGAGCCTGCTGGTGGCCACCGAACCCCTGCCGGAATCGACCTGGGAACAGATCGGCCTCAGCCAGGGCCAGGCCTTCAGCGAAAACAGCCGCCAGGTCACCTACGGCCAGCGCAGCGCCGACAACCGCCTGGTATTCGGCGCCCGCGGTGGCTACCGCTTCGGCGGCCGGCTGCGTGAAGACTTCACCCTCACCGACAGCGAGGTCGAGCTGCGCCGCTACCTGTTCGGCGAACTGTTCCCGCAACTCAAGCACGTGCGCATCACCCATTCCTGGGGCGGCAACCTGGGCATGGCCCGACGCTTCAGGCCGCACATGCTCTGCGACCGCCAGCGTGGCATCGCCCTGTCCGGCGGCTACGGCGGCGAAGGCGTCGGGGCCACCAACCTCGGCGGGCGCACCCTGGCCGCGCTGATCCTCGGCCAGCACAACGCCCTCACCGCCCAGCCCTGGGTACACGACAACCGCCCGCTGGCCAGCCTGGCCAGCTGGCCGCCCGAGCCGTGCCGCTGGCTGGGCTACAACGCGATCATCCAGAGTTTCGTCCACGAGGACCGGACCCTCGCCAGCCCGGCCAGCGCCCCCTGGCGGCGTCGCCTGGCCAGCGGGCTGGCCGACTTCATGGAAGGCTTCATGCACTGACTTCTCCCTCCACCACAACAGGATCCACCGGTCATGAGCATCACCCAGTTCAAGCACACCGACAGCGCCATCCTGGACAGCTCCAACCCGGTCGCCGTGCCCCTTGGCGAGCCGGTCTCCATCGCCTCAGTCACCGCCGTCGAACGCAGCGACGGGGTCGAGACCGGCATCTGGGAATGCACCCCCGGGCGCTGGCGGCGGCAGATCGTGCAACAGGAGTTCTGCCATTTCATCAAGGGCCGCTGCACCTTCACCCCCGACGGTGGCGAGCCCCTGACCATAGAAGCCGGAGACGCCCTGATGCTACCGGCCAACAGCCTCGGCACCTGGGACATCCAGGAGACCGTGCGCAAGACCTACGTCCTCATCTTCTGATCCGCTGATCGCCTGCCTTCGATAACAACAGACAAAGCAAGGTAAACCCGACATGCGCACGCTCCTTCTCGCTCCCCTGATGCTGGCCGCCGGCGTGGCCAGTGCCACCGACTCGGTGAAGATCTACAACTGGTCGAGCTACATCGCCCCCGACACCCTGAAGAACTTCCAGCAAGCCAGCGGCATCGTGCCGACCTACGACGTGTTCGACAGCAACGAAACCCTCGACGGCAAGCTGATGACCGGCAACTCCGGCTACGACGTGGTGTTCCCCTCCAACCACTTCATGGCCAGGCAGATCCAGGGCAAGGCCCTGAAGAAGCTCGACAAGTCGCAGCTGCCCAACTGGAAGAACCTCAACCCGGTGCTGCTCAAGGCCCTGGAGGTCAACGACCCGGGCAACCAGTACGGCTTCCCGTACCTGTGGGGCAGCACCGGCATCGGCTACAACATCGACAAGGTCAAGGCGGTGCTGGGCGACAACGCGCCGGTCGATTCCTGGGACCTGATCTTCAAGCCCGAGTACATCGGCAAGCTGAAAAGCTGCGGCGTGGCGGTGCTGGACAACGGCCCCGAACTGCTGCCGATCGCCCTGCATTACCTCGGCCTGCCCCAGCACAGCCAGAACCCCGCCGACTACGACAAGGCCAAGGCGTTGCTGATGAAGGTGCGCCCGTACATCAGCTACTTCCATTCATCGAAGTACACCGGCGACCTGGCCAATGGCGATGTATGCGTGGTGGTGGGCTTCTCGGGGGACGTGCTGCAGGCGAAGAACCGCGCGGAAGAGGCGAAGAACGGGGTGAAGGTGGGGTATTCGATCCCCAAGGAAGGCGCGCCGATGTGGTTCGACATGGTGGCCATGCCGGCCGATGCCCCGGACGAAAAGGCGGGCTACGCCTACATGAACTACCTGCTGCAGCCTGAGGTGATGGCGGGCATCAGCAATTTCGTGCAGTACGCCAATGGCAACCAGCAGGCCGATACGCAGGTGGACCCGGCCATGAAAGCCAACACGATGATCTACCCGAGCGAGGATGTGATGGGCAAGCTGTATGCCCTGGAGGCGATGCCGGCGAAGATCGACCGCATCAGGACACGGATCTGGACCAGCATCAAGGCAGGTAATTAAGTCTCACGCGGTCCCTGTGGGAGCGGGTTTACCCGCGAATGCGTCGGTGAATTCAACATCGCATTCGCGGGTAAACCCGCTCCCACAGGATTGGGTGAAGGCGCTGAAATATCAGTGATGCTCGCGGGTAGCGCGGAACTTCACATCCGGCCAGCGCTCTTCCATCAGCGACAGGTTGACCCGGGTCGGCGCCAGGTAGGTCAGGTGGCCGCCGCCGTCGATGGCCAGGTTCTCCATGGCCTTGTTCTGGAAGTCTTCGAGCTTCTTCTTGTCATCGCAGCTGATCCAGCGCGCCGACCACACGGTGATGGGCTCGTAGGCGCACTCGACCTTGTACTCTTCCTTCAGGCGGCTGGCGACCACGTCGAACTGCAGCACACCGACCGCACCGAGGATGATGTCGTTGCTGCGCTCGGGGAAGAACACCTGGGTGGCGCCCTCTTCGGCCAGCTGCTGCAGGCCCTGGCGCAGCTGCTTGGATTTCAGCGGGTCCTTCAGGCGCACGCGGCGGAACAGCTCCGGGGCGAAGTGCGGGATACCGGTGAAGCCCAGCGCCTCGCCTTCGGTGAAGGTGTCGCCGATCTGGATGGTGCCGTGGTTGTGCAGGCCGATGATGTCGCCGGCGAAGGCCTCTTCGAGCTGTTCGCGCTCAGAGGAGAAGAAGGTCAGCGCATCGCCGATGCGCAGGTCCTTGCCGGTGCGCACGTGGCGCATCTTCATGCCCTTCTCGTACTTGCCCGAGCAGATGCGCATGAAGGCGATACGGTCGCGGTGTTTTGGGTCCATGTTCGCCTGAATCTTGAACACGAAGCCCGAGAACTTCTCTTCCACCGGCTCCACGGTACGCTCGTGAGCGACCCGAGGCAGCGGGCGCGGTGCCCAGTCGACCACCGCGTCGAGCACATGGTCGACACCGAAGTTGCCCAAGGCGGTACCGAAGAACACCGGGGTGAGCTGGCCGCTGATGAACTCGTCCTGGTCGAACTCGTGGCAGGCGCCCTGCACCAGCTCCAGTTGCTCGAGGAAGCGCTCGTATTCGTCACCCAGGTGCGCGCGGGCTTCATCGGAGTCGAGCTTTTCGATGATCTTCACCGCGGTACGCTCGTGGCCGTGGCCCGGGGTGTAGACGATGATGTAGTCGCCCGCCAGGTGGTACACGCCCTTGAAGTCGCGGTAGCAACCGATCGGCCAGGTGATCGGCGCGGCCTTGATCTTCAATACCGCCTCGATTTCGTCGAGCAGTTCGATCGGGTCGCGGATATCACGGTCGAGTTTGTTGATGAAGCTGACGATGGGCGTGTCGCGCAGGCGGCAGACGTCCATCAGGGCGATGGTGCGCGGCTCTACACCTTTACCGCCGTCGAGCACCATCAGCGCCGAGTCCACCGCGGTCAGGGTGCGGTAGGTGTCTTCCGAGAAGTCTTCGTGGCCGGGGGTGTCGAGCAGGTTGATCATGTGCTCGCGGTAGGGGAACTGCATCACCGAGGTAGTGATGGAGATGCCGCGCTGCTTCTCCATTTCCATCCAGTCGGAGGTGGCGTGGCGGTCGGACTTGCGCGACTTCACGGTGCCCGCGACGGAGATCGCCTTGCCCATCAGCAGGAGCTTCTCGGTGATGGTGGTCTTACCGGCGTCGGGGTGGGAAATAATGGCGAAAGTGCGGCGCTTCGCGACTTCGGCGGCCTGGTTGGTCATGGGAAATCGCCTGACTGGGGGATTAAAAATGGGGCGGTATCATACCTGAAGTTGGGGCGAGACCAAAATCGGCAGAATGAGTGGTTGCAGGCCCGGCCTCTTCGCGGGCAAGCCCGCTCCCACAAGGATCTCCACCACCCTAAACCCCATACAGTACCTGTGGGAGCGGCCGTGCGCCGATGCGACTTGACCGCGAAAGGGCCGGTACAGCCACAACAAATGCAGCAGACAATTGCTTTATCACGACAAAAGGCTACAAGGCAGTTACTTCAACGCCTGCAGCGATTCAATACGCTGTTTTTTCTTGCATTTTTCGCTAACTCCCAGTGATTAACACTGGCCAAATGCCGCCTCAGATGGGAACCTTTACGCCCACGGAGACGTCCACTCCCCTGCAAGCCGCTTCGCTTCAGGGCTGGTTTCACCTGCATTTCGGACCTGACGGGGTTCGGCTCATGGCCTGATGCCACGCATCACGCTGCTACTCGCGACCACACCGCCCGCCGCCAGGAATGGCCGGCCACACGGGAGTGCGGTCGCCGACGACAAAAAGGAGTCCACCTGTGGCTGCACGCTACGGAAAAGGGCTGTTGGGATGGGCCGCCGTGCTCGTCATCCTGGCCCTGCTGGTCCACTGGATCGGCATCGACACGATCGCCCGCTACCGCGACGATCTGGGTTTCTACCTGCAAGCGCACCTGGTCCTGGTGCTGGCTTCGATGGCGGCGGCGTTGGCCGTGGGCATCCCCGCCGGCATTGCCCTGAGTCGACCGCAGCGGGTCGACAAAGCCGAACGCTTCATGCAGTTCTTCAACATTGGCAACACCATCCCCCCTCTGGCCGTCCTGGCCATCGCCCTGAGCGTTCTGGGCATCGGCGCAGGCCCTGCGATCTTCGCGCTGTTCCTCGCCTCCCTCCTGCCCATCGTGCGCAACACCTACGAGGGCCTGAAAAACGTCCCTGCCTCGCTCAAGGAAGCCGCCACCGGCATCGGCATGACCCCGCGCCAGCAGCTGTGGCAAGTGGAACTGCCCAATGCCGTGCCGATCATCGTCGGCGGTGTGCGGGTGGCCCTGGCGTTGAACGTGGGCACCGCGCCGCTGGCGTTCCTGATTGGCGCCAACAGCCTGGGCAGCCTGATCTTCCCCGGCATCGCCCTGAACAACCAGCCGCAGCTGTTGCTCGGCGCCGCCTGCACCGCACTGCTGGCCCTGGCGCTCGACGCGCTGGTGAGTGCCTCCAGCAAGCGCTGGCTGGAACGTGGCCTGGCCCACTAGAACAAGGGAACCCATGAACAAGACAATCGCCTTGCTGCTGGGCGCGGCCCTGCTTTGCGCAGGATTTGCCCAGGCAGCGGAAAAACCGCTGATCCACGTCGGCGCGCGGATGTTCACCGAACAGACCGTGCTCGCCGAAATCACCGCCCAATACCTGCGTGCCAACGGCTTCGAGGTACGGGTGACCACCGGCCTTGGCAGCAACATCGCGCGCCAGGCACAGGAGACCGGCCAGCTCGACCTGATGTGGGAATACACCGGCGTGTCGCTGGTGTCCTACAACCATATCGACGAGCGCATGCCCAACGCAGACGCCACCTACGCCCGGGTGAAAGCACTCGACGCCAAAAAGGGCCTGGTCTGGCTGACCCCGTCGAAGTTCAGCAACACCTATGCCCTGGGCCTGCCCAAGCAGGTGGCCGAGGCCTATCCGCAGGTCAACACCATCAGCGACCTCAACCAGGTACTGCACGACGAGCACCAACGTCTGCACCTGGTAGCGCTGGACACCGAGTTCGCCAACCGCCCCGATGGCCTGGTCGGCCTGCGCGAGACGTACGGCCTGCCGCTGGACCGGCGCAATATCCGCCAGATGGATGGCGGCCTGGTGTACACCGCGATGCGCAACGACCAGGTGTTCGCCGGCCTGGTCTACACCACCGACGGGCGCCTGAACGCGTTCAACCTCAAGCTGCTCGAAGACGACAAGCACTACTTCCCCGACTACACCGCCGCCCCGGTGCTGCGCCAGGCCGTGCTCGATGCTCATCCGCAACTGGCCGCGCTGCTCAAGCCGCTGGCCGAACAGCTGGATGACGAGACCATGCGCCAGCTCAACGCCAAGGTCGATGTCGAGCACCAGAGCCCGGCCGTGGTCGCCGCTGCCTTTTTGCAAGCGCACCCACTCAGCGAGGTCACCCCATGAACCTGCTCGACACCTTCGCCCACCTGGACTGGGCCCAGGTCCTGCAACTGACCGGGCAGCACATCACCCTGGTCGGCATCGCGGTGGGCCTGGCGATCCTCGTCGGCGTGCCGCTGGGCATCCTGATGACCCGCTTCCCGTCACTGGCCGGCCCGCTGCAGGCCAGTGCCACGGTGCTGCTGACCATTCCGTCGATTGCCCTGTTCGGCCTGCTGCTGCCGTTCTACTCGAAATTCGGCCAAGGCCTCGGCCCGCTGCCGGCCATCACCGCAGTGTTCCTTTATTCACTGCTGCCGATCCTGCGCAACACCTACCTGGCCCTGACCAATGTCGAGCCGGGCATCCGTGAAGCCGCACGCGGTATCGGCATGACCTTCGGCCAGCGCCTGCGCATGGTCGAGCTGCCCATCGCCGTGCCGGTGATCCTCGCCGGCGTGCGCACCGCCGTGGTGATGAACATCGGCGTGATGACCATCGCCGCCACCATCGGCGCCGGCGGCCTGGGTGTGCTCATCCTCACCTCCATCAGCCGCAGCGACATGTCGATGCTGCTGGTCGGCGCCGTGCTGGTCAGCCTGCTGGCGATCATCGCCGACCTGCTCCTGCAAACCCTGCAACGTGCCCTGACTCCAGAAGGACTGCGCCCATGATCGAACTGAAGAACCTCAGCAAGACCTTCCACGCCAACGGCAAGGAGGTCAAAGCCGTCGACGCGGTCAGCCTCACCGTCAACGAAGGCGAGATCTGCGTGTTCCTCGGCCCTTCGGGCTGCGGCAAGAGCACCACCCTGAAAATGATCAACCGCCTGATCACCCCCACCTCGGGCCAGGTATTCATCAATGGCGAGGACACCAGCGGGCTGGACGAGGTGACCCTGCGCCGCCATATCGGCTACGTGATCCAGCAGATCGGCCTGTTCCCCAACATGACCATCGAGGAGAACATCACCGTGGTGCCGCGCCTGCTTGGCTGGGACAAACAGAAATGCCACGACCGCGCCCGCGAACTGATGAGCATGATCAAGCTCGAGCCCAAGCAGTACCTGCAGCGCTACCCGCGCGAGCTGTCCGGTGGCCAGCAGCAGCGCATCGGGGTGATCCGCGCCTTGGCCGCCGAGGCGCCGGTGCTGTTGATGGATGAGCCGTTCGGTGCGGTCGACCCGATCAACCGCGAGATGATCCAGCACGAGTTCTTCGAGATGCAGCGGGCGCTGAACAAGACCGTGATCATGGTCAGCCACGACATTGATGAGGCGATCAAGCTGGGCGACAAGATCGCCATCTTCCGCGCCGGCAAGCTGTTGCAGCTGGATCATCCGGACACCTTGCTGGCGCACCCGGTGGACGATTTCGTCAGCAACTTCGTCGGCCAGGACAGCACCCTCAAGCGCCTGCTGCTGGTGCGCGCCGAAGATGCGGCGGACAACGCGCCGTCGGTCAGTCCAGAAACGCCGGTGAACGATGCCCTGGAATTGCTCGACGAGCATGACCGCCGTTATGTGGTAGTGACCGACAGGCAGAACAAGGCGCTGGGCTATGTGCGTCGACGCGATATGCATCGCCAGCAAGGGACCTGTGGCGACTTCCTGCGGCCGTTCAATGCCACGGCCTCGTTTGATGAGCACCTGCGCATCCTGTTGTCGCGGATGTACGAATTCAACCGGGCGTGGTTGCCGGTGCTGGATGCCGAGCAGGTGTTTCTGGGCGAGGTGACGCAGGAGTCGATTGCCGCGTACCTGAGTTCGGGCAGGTCGCGGGGGGCTACAACCTGCATTGTTTCGCCGGCCGAGGCGGTGGTTTCCTGATAAAAAGCCGGGTGCGCTTCGCGCCCCTATCGCGGCACAAGGCCGCTCCTACAGGGGATTGCGTTCCCCTGTAGGAGCGGCCTTGTGCCGCGATAGGACCGCAAAGCGGTCCCAGCGATGTCGAATTCAGAACCCTACACTGGCCTGCACATAGAAGGTGCGCGGCTCACCCACATAGATCCCCGAGTTGTTGTCGCTGGAGCGGGTGAAGTACTGCTTGTCGAAGAGGTTCTTCACCCCCGCCGCCAGCTTCAGGTTCGACAGCTGCGGCCCGAAGGCATAGCCGCCCCGCGCATGCCAGGTCACGTACCCCGGAATATCGCCATACTGCCCATCGGCGCTCGGCTCGGTGATGTAGTTGCCGGTGAAACTGCCGTTTGCGTTCATCCCGGTGCCCGGCGCGCGCTGCTTGGATTGGGCATAGGCGTCCAGGTTCCAGGTCCAGCGATTGACTTCGTAGCGCACCCCGGCCGTGGCCACCTGGCGCGAGTAGAACGGCAGGTCGCGGCCCTTGAAGCCCGGGATCTCGCCTTCGTAGGTGGCGCGGGTGTAGGTGTACCCGGCATTCACCGACAGCCCTTCCAGGCGCGGGTCGATGCCGGCCAGGTCATAGCGCGCCGAAGCCTCGATGCCCTGGTGCTTGGTGGCCCCCAGGTTGGTCCAGCCAACGTCGTTGCTGATGTACTGCAGCTCGTCGTCGAAGTCGATGTAGAACGCCGTCAGCTCGCCGGCAAAGCCACCATCGTCATAGCGCGTTCCTACTTCGTAGGTCTTGGCCTTCTCCGGCTCCAGGCCGTTGGCGGTGCTGTCGCCGGTGCCACCCTGGCCCAGCTGGAAGTACTGCAGGCTGCCGAACGAGGTCTCGTAGTTGGCGAACAGTTTCCAGGCATCCGACAGGTGATACATCACGCTCAAGGCCGGCAGCGGCTCGTTGCTGGTGATGCTGCGGTTCTTTTCCGCCACCGGGCGGCGGTTGGCGTCGAGCACCGGGCGCTCGCGCCAGTCAGTGTTGATGTGCTCGAAGCGGATGCCCGGGGTGATGGTCCAGTTGCCCACGTCGATCTTGTCGTCGATGTAGTAGGCACTGGCCTCGGTGCCGCCGCTGCGGTCCTGGAACACGTGGCCGTCGGAGGTCGGGGTGACGGTCGGCACGTTGTCGATCAGCGCCAGGCGGGTGGATTGCTCGCGCATCGCTTCCTTGAGGTAGCGGTAGCCGACGCTGACTTCCTGGGTGGTGGGGCCGGCGAAGAATACCCGCGACAGGCGGGGTTCGATGGCGAAGGTGTGGTAGTTGCGCGGGTACGACGACAGGGTCTTCTGGTCACGTGCGGCAATGGCGCTGCCGCGGAAACTGTCGGTGTAGTAGGTCAGTACTTCGAACTGGGTGGCGTCGTCGAGCTGGCGCTGCCACTTGAACGACACGTCCTTGCGCCGGCCACTGAAGTAGTCGTAGTCACGCACCGACTGGAAGGGGTTCTGGTCGTACTGGGCCTGGGTCAGGCCACCGGGCATGTCGGCGCGGCCGTCGTAGTAGTGGAAGTTGAGCCAGAACTCGTCGACGTCGGTCGGTGCCCAGTGGGTCTTGAGCATCACATCGTCGATGTCGTTGCCGTTGTTGCTTTCACGGTAGCCGTTGCCGTTCACCCCGGTGTACAGCAGCGCCACGCCCATGCCGTTATCGGCGGTGCCACCGACGAAAGCCGATTCGGTGTGCTTCCAGCCGCCATCGCGCGACGTCTCCAGGGTGGTGGACAACTCGCCGCTGGCTTTTTCAGGGATGGCCCGGGTGACGAAGTTGATCACCCCACCGACGTTCTGCGGGCCATAGCGCACGGAGCCTGCACCGCGCACCACATCGATGCTGTCGAGGTTGCCCGAGGAGATCGGCGCCATCGACAGCTGCGGCTGGCCATAGGGGGCGAAGGCGGCCGGAATGCCGTCGATCAGCACGGTGGAGCGCGGCGACAGCCGCGAGGTAAGGCCGCGCACGCCGACGTTCAGCGACAGGTCGCTGCCGCCGGTGCCGTTGGAGTCCTGCACTTGCACCCCGGGGATACCCCGCAGGGCATCGCGCACATTCATCGTGCCCTTTTCCTGCATGGCCTCGCGGCGTACCACGGTGCGTGCGCCGGGGTGGTTCTGCACCACGCTCTGCTGGGCATCGCCCAGCCAGTCACCGACCACTTTCACATCGGTGGGCGCCAGCTCCAGGCTGCCGCTGGTGATCGTACCGGCCGCCTGAGCTGGCTTCACCACCACGGTGTCGGCCGATTGCTCATAGGTCAGGCCGCTGCCTTGCAACAGCTGCTGCAGCGCTTGCTCCGGCGCCAGGTTGCCGGACACCGCCGGGGCCTGCTTGCCGGCCACCAGCTCCGGGCTGAAGAACAGTTGCAGGTGGGTCTGCTGGCCCAGTTGCTTGAGGGCGGCAGCCAGCGGCTGGGCCTGGATCTGAATGCTGTCGGCGTAGCTGTTGGCGGCAGCGGCACTGACCACCAGGGCCAGCGCCAGGCGACGCAGCTGGAGAAGGGGCTTGTTGTTGTTCACGTCTTCGAGAAATCCTGAAAGGTCGGGATAAACGCCAACTGCATGCAAATGTAAATGCTTGGCAGTTGCAGCTGGCGGGGAAGACGAACGGCCGAAAAAAAACCTGAATCTATTTTGCAATTATTTCGCTGGAGCCATCGGCATGCTGCCGGATCGCCACCGGCAGAATGCTCGGCAAGGCGCGCAGCAGAGCATCGGGGTCGTCCGTGCTGAAGCTGCTCGACAGGCGCAGGCTGGCCACTTTGCCGGGGGCAACCCGTAGCGGTTGGGCACGGTAGCGCGACACTTCGACGACCACTTCGCCAAGCGGTGCGTTGTCGAATACCAGCTTGCCCTGGCGCCAGGCGGTGAGCGAATCGACGTCGATGGCATAGGGCGCGGCGACCTTGCCGTGGGCATCGATATGCGAACCCTGGCCGGCCCCCAACTGCGCCAGCCCATTACCTGCGCCTTGCACCCGCACCGAGCCCTGCTCCACTGCCACGCGGGTGCTGCCCGGGTCCTGGCGCACGTCGAAGCGCGTGCCGGTAACCGTCACCTCACCCTGGGCAGTGCTGACCACAAAGGGGCGGCTGCTGTCGTGGGCAACGATGAACATCGCCTCGCCCTGGCTCAGCCGCACATGGCGCCGGCCCGGGGAAAAGTCCACGTTCAGCTGTGTGCCGCTGTTGAGCTCCAGGTGTGAACCGTCTGGCAACTCGACCTGGCGGCGCTCGCCCAGGGCCGTTTGCAGCGCGTCCTGATGATTGAGCCGCTGGTAGTGCCAGCCGCTCCAGCCCAGACCAAGTGCAGCGATCGCCACGCCGGCCGCCAGCGCCTGGCGCAGCACCCGTCGGCGCGGCAACTGGCGCACCGGCTCAGGCGTGCAGAGCGCTTCCAGGCGTTGCCGCGGAATCAAGTCGGCGGCGCGCCACAACGCGGTGAGCTGTTGGTATTCCTCGCGATGCCGCGTATCTGCTTGCAGCCACTGCTGCAGGGCAGCCAGGAGCTCGGCGTCGTTCGGTGCGTCCTGAACCCGGGCGAACCAGGCCGCCGCCTGTTCACCGACGGGGTCGAACGCGTGCTGTTTCATCAATGGGGTCTCCTGACTCATCTGGCCGACACATCCAGGTGCTCACGCAGATGTCGGAGCGTGCGGATCATATACTTTTCGACCATGTTCTTGCTCAAGCCCATGCGCTCGGCGATCTCGGCCTGGCTCAGGCCTTCGAGCTTCTGCCAGACGAACACCTGCCGGCAGTTGAGCGGCAGTTCGGCCAGCGCCCGTTCGACGCTGTCGGCCAGCTCCAGGGCATGCACGTAGGCTTCCGGGTCATCCCCCGCCGCCGCTTCGTCGTCGAAACCTTCCAGCACCAGGGCCTGGCGCCGGTCTTCGCGGCGATAACCATCGACAGCGATGTTGCGGGCGGTCTGGTGCAGGTAGGCGCGTGGCTGCTCGACCTGATCGCGCGGATTTTCCAGAACCCGCACGAAGGCATCATGGGTGAGGTCCTCGGCCTGCTGACGACTGCGCAACTTGCGCGTCCAGGTGCCGATCAGCTCGTGATAGTGGTCGAGGAAGCCTTTGTGTCCGGACACGGTAGGGGTCATCAGGCAGGCAGATAAGGGTGCGAATAGTAATGTTTCTCATCAAAAGCGGCAATTCCGCCAGTCGGTAACAAAAAATTTATGACGGATTTCATGCACGGGAGTACCAGGGTTGTGTGGCCATAAATATGAACACCTCAGCCCTCTTCGCGGGTGAACCCGCTCCCACAGGAAATGCGCAATCCCTGTGGGAACGGGTTCACCCGCGAAGGGGCCAACCCGGTCTATTCCACAATATTTAACGCTTCAAACATCCCGGGGAACATCTGCCGGTCACACGAGTCGGTTATTCAGGTAACTGCTCGTCGATCCACGGCGAACCCACCGGGATTGCCTGTTGATCTTGCTGGAATCACGCCCTAAAGTGCGCGCCGAACGTCCATGCTGGAAACGATCCATCCGGCTCAAGTACTGACGACGAGACAGCAAGGTCACCCGCAGCCCCACCCTGGCACGGTTGACCTTTTTGCTTTCGGCGACATGCCTTGGGAAGTAGGCGAACCAAAGTGGGGATACGGAGGACGTTCAGTTTGCAGCCACTTATTTTTTCAGTTTGCCCATGGAGCCCTTG
Source organism: Pseudomonas parasichuanensis (assembly GCF_021601385.1). Classification (GTDB taxonomy): domain Bacteria; phylum Pseudomonadota; class Gammaproteobacteria; order Pseudomonadales; family Pseudomonadaceae; genus Aquipseudomonas; species Aquipseudomonas parasichuanensis. The sequence goes on from NZ_BQHO01000009.1 coordinate 133,657, forward strand.
AGCATGTCGATCCAGGTCGAAGACTATTTCGCGCGTGACACCTTCCAGAAAATGAAGGCGTTCGCCGACAAGCAGGAAACCCCATTCGTACTCATCGACACCCAGATGATCAGCCAGGCCTACGACGACCTGCGCGCCGGGTTCGAATTCGCCAAGGTCTACTACGCGGTCAAGGCCAACCCGGCCGTCGAGATCATCGACCTGCTCAAAGAGAAAGGTTCGAGCTTCGACATCGCCTCGATCTACGAGCTGGACAAAGTGCTTGGCCGTGGCGTCAGCCCTGACCGCATCAGCTACGGCAACACCATCAAGAAATCCAAGGACATCCGCTACTTCTTCGAGAAAGGCGTGCGCCTGTTCGCCACCGACTCCGAAGCCGACCTGCGCAACATCGCCAAGGCCGCACCGGGCTCGAAAGTCTACGTGCGTATCCTCACCGAAGGCTCCACCACCGCCGACTGGCCGCTGTCGCGCAAGTTCGGCTGCCAGACCGACATGGCCATGGACCTGCTGATCCTCGCCCGCGACCTGGGCCTGGTGCCTTATGGCATCTCCTTCCACGTTGGCTCGCAGCAGCGCGACATCAGCGTGTGGGACGCCGCCATCGCCAAGGTCAAGGTGATCTTCGAGCGCCTGAAGGAAGAAGACGGCATCGAGCTGAAGCTGATCAACATGGGTGGCGGCTTCCCGGCCAACTACATCACCCGCACCAACAGCCTCGAGACCTACGCCGAAGAGATCATCCGCTTCCTGAAAGAAGACTTCGGTGACGACCTGCCGGAAATCATCCTCGAGCCAGGCCGTTCGCTGATCGCCAACGCCGGCATCCTGGTCAGCGAAGTGGTGCTGGTGGCACGCAAGTCGCGCACCGCGGTCGAGCGCTGGATCTACACCGACGTGGGCAAGTTCTCCGGCCTGATCGAAACCATGGACGAAGCCATCAAGTTCCCGATCTGGACCGAGAAGAAAGGCGAGACCGAAGAAGTGGTCATCGCCGGCCCGACCTGCGACAGCGCCGACATCATGTACGAGAACTACAAGTACGGCCTGCCGCTGAACCTGGCCATCGGCGACCGCCTGTACTGGCTGTCCACCGGTGCCTACACCACCAGCTACAGCGCGGTGGAATTCAACGGTTTCCCGCCGCTGAAGGCCTACTACCTGTAATGCCCGCAAGGACGCTTCGACACGAAGCGTCCTTTTTTCATCAGGCGAGCCCCATCACAACTGCGCAATCCCGGCCTGGTGAATCTGGATTCTCAGCTCCAGCGGTGCACCCTTGCGCGTGTGCGCCCTGCACTGCCAGCCCGCTCGGACTCTGGTCGACGCTTCATGGCACAAGCTTGCGCCATTGACATGCGACATTGCGAAGCCCCACGCCGGCCCCCCCATTTCGCTGACATGACGACGTTGGAACGGCTGGCCACCCCAGCTCAATAGCCATTCGCAGGACACTGCGGCGGCGGGTACGACACTCAGCCCGCCATCGCTGGCTACGGTCAGGCGTTTGCCATGATGAGGCTTGCCTGGTGCCCAGCAACGCACGTCGTAACGCTCCGGCTCTCCGCTGTTGAAGCAACCAAACCAGAAGCGCTCGTCGAGCAGCTCTCTGGCACCTTCGCACACATGAACTTCCGCGACGCGGCTGACATCGACGTACCCATGGTAAGCAACACTGGCCTTTGCCGGTTTGAGCTTACCTGCGGTCAGCGTGCCTACACCTTCGGTGATCACACAGGACAGCTCGGCAATGAATGAAGCGGCTTGATTGTAGGTGCTCATATTTACCTCGGGGTTTGCAAATGAGCACACATCATTGTGAGTAGACTGCAGCGGGATAAGCGGGAAATCTTGCTCACGCTCGAAGCCACAGCTCAGCCGCCGAGGGCACCGTGCTGGCCTAATCAGGTAGATTTTCCGCCGGCCAAGACCCGCCGCTCGAGCTCAGCGCAATAGTCCGCAGCAGCCCCTGCCAGCACTTCCCCGGCGCCCGACAATGTGCGCACGCTGCTACGCAGAAAATTCACGTTGCCCGACGTCCTCGCGTGCCCGAGCCAGGTCAGCGCTTCGGCCACCTCACCGCGCTCGACAAGCACCATGGCCAGGCTGAACATGCCACGGAAATCGCCCGCCTCGGCCGAGCGGCGATACCAGCGCACGGCGCGGGCCGGGCTGGCGGCGGTGGCGATACCCTGCTCCAGGTAACGGCCGTACAGGTTCATCGACTTGGCATGACCCAGCTGCGCAGCCTTCTCGTAGCAGGCCAGTGCCTGGGCCTGGTTCTGCGGCACCCCACGGCCAGTACTCAACAGGTTGCCCAGGTTGTACATGCCCCAGTCCAGCCCGGTGTCGGCGGCCTGCGCGTAGTGAATGGCCGCCTGGGCCAGGTTCACCGCGCCGCCCCAGCCATGCTCCAGGCAGCGCCCGAGCATGTTGTGGGCCATGCCATTGCCGCCTTGGGCGGCAATCTGGAACCAGCGCCGGGCCACCTCGGCATCCTGCTCGATGCCACGCCCGTCGAGCAGGATCTGCCCCAGCAGCAACTGCGCCTCGACCACGCCCTGCCCCGCTGCCGCGAGGATGGCCTGGGCGGCCTGGCCCGGGCTGTGCTCGAGCATGGCCTGCAGGCCGGCCAGGTCCACCAGCTGTTCACGACGCAACTGATAGGACACGGTTCAGACCTCGGCCCAACGGCGCAGCAGGTTGTGGTAGGTGCCCGTCAGTTGCAGCAGCGATGGGTGGTCCGGCACATCGGCGGTGAGATGGCGGATGGCGTTGTCCATCTCGAACAACAGCGTGCGCTGGCCGTCATCGCGCACCAGGCTCTGGGTCCAGAAGAACGCTGCATATCGGGCGCCACGGGTGACCGGGTTGACCTTGTGCAGGCTGGTGCCGGGGTACAGCACCATGTCGCCGGCCGCCAGCTTGACCTGCTGTACACCGTAGGTGTCCTGGATCACCAGCTCGCCACCGTCGTAGCTGTCCGGGTCGCTGAGGAACAGCGTCGAGGACAGGTCAGTGCGCACCCGCTCCGGGCTGCCCTTGGGTTGGCGCAGGGCATTGTCGATGTGGTAATCGAAATTGCCCCCTTGCTGGTAACAGTTGACCAGCGGCGGGAACACCTTGTGCGGCAGCGCCGCCGACATGAACAGCGGGTTGCGCCACAGCCGCTCGATCAGCGCGCTGCCGATCTCCTTGGCCAGCGGATTGCCTTCGGCCAGCTGCAGGTTGTGCTTGGCCTTGGCCGACTGGTAGCCCGCCGTGACCTTGCCATCTGCCCAGTCAGCCTGCTCCAGGGCCTGGCGGATACGCGAGATTTCATCGGCGTCGAACAGCCCGGGAATGTGAAGCAGCATGGCGGTGGCACCTGGCACAGGTATGGGGCGCCAATGATATTGATTCCCTTTTACCCTTCACAACCCCCTTTCTGACCAATCGACGTACGAACCCCTAAAAACCGTAAGGTGAAAATGTAAAGAATGTAAATTCCTGGCGAATGGTAACGCTTCTCAATTGTTCCTTACATTCGCTTACATTAACATCCGCGGCCTTCGATACCTTGGGGAAGGTCAATAACAATGCGCCACGTGCCAACCGCTGTCAGTTCACCACGCTTGCTCGCCTCGGCCATCGGCCTGGCGATCACCGCCACTTCCGCTTACGCTGCCGACCCGGCCGCCAACAACGCCATCACCCTCGACGCCACCAGCGTCAACGGCAAGGCCGAACAGGCGAACACCGAGTACAAGGTCGAGAAAGCCTCTTCGCAGAAGTACACCGCGCCCCTGGTGGACACGCCACGTTCGGTCACCGTGATCCCGCAGCAAGTGATCAAGGACACCAACGCCCTGAACCTGCAGGATGCCCTGCGCACCGTGCCCGGCATCACCTTCGGTGCCGGCGAAGGCGGCAACCCGCAAGGCGACCGCCCGTTCATTCGTGGCTTCGATGCCCAGGGCGACACCTACCTGGACGGCGTGCGTGACACTGGCGCGCAAACCCGCGAGATCTTCGCCATCGAGTCGGTGGAAGTGGCCAAGGGCCCGAACTCGGCCATCGGCGGCCGCGGCGCAGCGGGCGGCACCATCAACCTGGTGAGCAAGCGCGCGCACCTGGGCAACTCGCTGGACGGCGCCTGGACCTGGGGCAGCGACCAGACCCAGCGCTACACCTTCGACGGCAACTACCAGTTCAGCGACAGCATTGCCGGGCGCCTGAACCTGATGACCCACGAAAGCAATGTCGCCGGCCGTGACAAGGTCAACTACGACCGTTGGGGCATCGCCCCGTCGCTGGCCTTCGGCCTGGGCACGGCAACCCGCGTCAACCTCGACTACTACCACCTGGAAAGCGACGACCTGCCGGATTCGGGCATTCCCTACACCATTCCGGCCGGCGGCAGCAGCGCACGCACCTCGGCGCACCCGAGCAAGCCGTATGACGGTGGCGACAGCGACAACTTCTATGGCCTGACCGACCGCGACTTCCGCAAGTCGCGCGTGGACATCGCCACCTTCGCCATCGAGCACGACCTGACCGACGCGCTGACCATCAAGAACACCCTGCGCCACGGCAACAGCATGCAGGACTACATCCTCACCCAGCCGGACGACAGCCAGCGTAACGTCAACAATGGCAGCGTCTGGCGCCGTGCCAACACCCGCGTGGGCAACACCGCCACCACCACCAACCAGACCGACCTGTTCGGTGAGTTCTACCTGGGCGGCCTGAAGAACAGCTTCTCTACCGGCATTGAACTGAGCCGCGAAGAGAGCAAGCGCGAAAGCTACAACGTCGATACCAATACCAAGGGCGCAACCGCCACCACCTGCACCCCGGGCCTGATCGGCCCAGGCAGTGGCTACAACTGCACCTCGCTGGGCAACCCGAACCCGGATGATCCGTGGAACGGCGCCATCTCGCGCAACTACGCCGGCACCGACACCAAGAGCAACACCCGTGCCCTGTACGTGTTCGACACCCTTGAGCTGAGCCCGGCCTGGCTGCTGAACATGGGCCTGCGCTACGACCACTTCGATACCCAGTACCGCGGCTACAACGCCAATGGCAGCACCACGGTGAACACCAAGGGTGTCGCCGCCAAGGGCAAGGACACCAGCGAGTTCATCACCGGCCAACTGGGCCTGGTGTGGAAACCGGCCGACAACGGCAGCATCTATGTCTCCTACGCGACCTCTGCAACGCCACCAGGCGCACTGCTCAACGAGGGCATGGAAGCCAACCCGCTGGGCAACACCACCGACCGCTCCGGCAACCTGCTCTCCAGCGACATGGAGCCGGAAGAAACCACCAACTATGAAATCGGCACCAAGTGGGACCTGCTCGAAGAGCGCCTGTCCCTGACCGCCGCGCTGTTCCGCACCGAGAAAGAAAACGCCCGTGTGCAGGTCGGCACCACCAGCTACGAGAACGTCGGCGAAACCCGCGTGCAGGGTATCGAGCTGTCGGCCAGCGGCAAGCTGACCAACAAGTGGCAGGTGTTTGCTGGCTACACCTACATGCAGGCCCGCCAGATCGACGGCGGCCCGCTGGGCAAGGCCAACGACGGCAACCAGTTGCCGAACACCCCGAACAACAGCGCCAGCCTGTGGACCACCTACCAGGTCACGCCCAAGTTCACCGTCGGCGGCGGCGCCTTCTACGTCGATGACGTGTTCGGCAACGTGGCCAACACCACCATGGTCGACAGCTACGTACGTTACGACGCCATGGCCGCCTACAAGCTGACCAAGAACGTCGACCTGCAGCTGAACGTGCAGAACCTCACCAACGAGGTCTACTACGACAAAGCGTTCTCCACCCACTTCGCCAACCAGGCGGCGGGCCGGACCGCATTGCTGACCACCAGCGTGCACTTCTGATGTGAGCGCGGGGCTACCCGCTGAGAGGGTCGTTTCTGCGCTGGCCCTTTCGCGGGTAAACCCGCTCCTACAGGTATGCCACCGGGCCCGAGGGCGCCGCAGTACCTGTGGGAGCGGGTTTACCCGCGAAGAGGCCAGCACAGAAGACACAACGCCCCATCGCCGCCCCGTTCAGTTGCTTGAACGGGGCTTTTGCGTATCAAGGCATAATGCACGCCGCGCGGTAGGCGGCCAGACAAGGTGATCGATGTGTTGAAGAAGACGCTGTTCCAGGTGCACTGGTTGTTCGGCATCACCGCCGGCCTGGTGCTCGCGCTGATGGGCATCACCGGGGCCATCTGGTCGTTCCAGGAAGAATTGCTGCGGGCGTTCAACGCCGACGTACTCAATGTCGAAGTTCGCCAGGAAGGCGTGTTGCCACCGGCCGAGCTGGTGCGCCGGGTCGAAGCCGCGCAAGGCGACAAGGTCTCGATGCTGTGGGTCGACACCCGCGAGGGCAATGCCGCGCGGATCTTCTTCACCCCCGCGCCCGGTGAACGCCGTGGCGAATTGCGCTATGCCGACCCCTACACCGGCGAGCTCAAGGGTGAAGTGAGCGGGCTGGGTTTCTTCAACTTCGTGTTGCAGCTGCACCGCTTCCTGGCGGTAGGCGACACCGGCCGGCAGATCACCGGCGCCTGCACCCTGATGCTGATCTTCTTCTGCCTGTCCGGCCTGTACCTGCGCTGGCCGCGCAAAGCCCTCAACTGGCGGACCTGGCTGACCCTGGACTGGGCCAAGAAGGGCCGTGCATTCAACTGGGACCTGCATGCCGTGTTCGGCACCTGGTGCCTGGTGTTCTACCTGCTGTTCGCCCTGACCGGCCTGTTCTGGTCCTACGAGTGGTACCGCGCAGGCCTGAACAAGCTGCTGGCCGACCCACCGGCGGCCGGTGAGCAAAAGCGCGCGCAAGGCGGCGGTGGCCGCCATGGCCCGCCCAAGGTCGACAAGAACGCCCCGCCACTGGTGGTGGACTACGATGCCATCTGGGCCAACCTCAAGCAGGCGGCAGGCCCCGGCCTGTCCACCTACAACCTGCGGCTGCCGCCCGCTGGTGGCCAGCCAGCCACCCTGTTCTACCTGTTGCAAGGCGCCGACCACGAGCGCGCCTTCAACACCCTCACCCTCGACCCGGCCACCGGCCAGGTCAAGCGCCACCAGCGCTACAGCGACAGCTCGTTCAAGGCCCAGCTGCTGCAGAGCGTCTACGCCCTGCACGTGGGCAGCTACTTCGGCTTGCCGGGGCGGATCATCGTCACCGTGGCCAGCCTAACCATGCCGCTGTTCTTCGTCACCGGCTGGCTGCTGTACCTCGACCGCCGGCGCAAGAAGCGCCAGGTACGTGCCGCCCGCAGTGCCGTGTCGACAAGTAGCAGCAACGGCGACAGCTGGCTGATCGGGTTCGCCAGCCAGAGCGGCTTCGCCGAACAACTGGCCTGGCAGAGCGCCGGCCAGTTGCAGGCCGCCGGGCTGGCGGTGCAGGTGCGGCCGCTGGCCGAACTGGGCGAAGCCGAGCTGCGCCAGGCCAACCGCGCACTGTTCGTGGTGAGCACCTTCGGCGACGGCGAAGCGCCGGACAGCGCCCGCGCCTTCGAGCGCAAGGTGATCGGCAAGCCCTGGGCGCTGGAACACCTGGATTACGCGCTGCTGGCCTTGGGCGACCGGCAGTACCCGCACTTCTGCGGTTTTGCCCGACGGCTGCAGGCCTGGCTCGGCGAGCGTGGCGCCAGCAGCGCCTTCAGCCCGGTCGAAGTGGACAATGCCGACCCCGCCGCACTGCAACTGTGGCAGCAAGAGCTCGCCCAGCTGACCGGCGCGCACCCGGTGGCCGCCTGGCAGCCGCCGAGCTACGGCAACTGGCGCCTGAACCGCCGCGTGCTGCTCAACCCTGGCAGCCAGGGCGCTCCGGTGTACCTGTTGGGTCTGCAACCCGAGGTACCGGCGCACTGGGAGGCCGGTGATCTGGTTGAGGTGTTGCCGTGCAACGGCCAACCGCGCATCGATGCCTTGCTGGCAGGGCTGGGCCTTGACCCGCAAAGCCCGGTACAAGTGGAGGGTCTGCAGGAAACCCTCGTCCAGGCCCTGGCCAGCCGCCAACTGCCACGGAGCCGCGAGCACCTGGTGGGCCTGCACGCCCAGGCGCTGGTCGATGCGCTGATCCCGCTGAGTGCCCGTGAGTACTCGATCGCTTCCATCGCCAGCGATGGCGAGCTGGAACTGATCGTGCGCCAGGAACGCCACCCCGACGGCCACCTGGGCCTGGGTTCCGGCTGGCTGACCGAGTACCTGGCGCTGCACGGCACGCTCAGCGCGCGCCTGCGGCGCAACAGCGGCTTCCACTTGCCCGAGACCGCAGCGCCGATGGTGCTGATCGGCAACGGCACCGGCCTGGCCGGCTTGCGCAGCCTGCTACGGGCGCGCATTGCCAACGGCGAACAACGCAACTGGTTGCTGTTTGGCGAGCGCAACCGGGCCCACGACCTGCTGTGTGGCGAAGAGCTGCAAGGTTGGTTGGCCAAGGGCGACCTGCAGCGACTGGACCTGGCGTTTTCACGGGACCAGGCCGAGAAGGTCTATGTGCAGGATGTGCTGCTGCAACAGGGCGCCGAGTTCAAGCGCTGGATCGACGATGGCGCCTGTGTGTATGTGTGCGGCAGTTTGCACGGCATGGCTGCGGGCGTTGATGCGGCGCTGCAGGGGATGCTCGGTGAGGTGCGGGTGCAGCAGCTGATCGAGGATGGTCGCTATCGGCGGGATGTGTACTGATCAGCCTGTAGGAGCGGCCTTTCGCGGCACAAGGCCGCTCCTACAGGGGCCGGTGTCGGGTCAGTGCAATTCGAAGGTATCGGCATCCAGGTTGGCCGGGAATCGCGCGCGATACGCGGCCAACTCTGCTGCTCTCAAAACCACGGTGAACACCCCGTCGGCCTCACCGGCACTCAACAGGCTCTCGCCCTGGAAGTCCAGCACCTGGCTGTCGCCGGAGTAGGCAAAGCCCTTGCCATCGGTGCCCACCCGGTTCACCGCCGCCACGAAGCACAGGTTCTCGATCCCCCGCGCCGGCAGCAGCCGGTTCCAGTGGGTGCGCCGCGCCGCGGGCCAGTTGGCGGTGTACAGCAGCAGGTCGGTGTCCTGGGCGTCGCGGCTCCACACCGGGAAACGCAGGTCGTAGCAGATCAGCGGGCGAATGCGCCACCCCTTGAGTTCGAACTGCACCTGGCGCTCGCCAGGGGTGTAGTGCTTGTGTTCGCCGGCCATGCGGAACAGGTGGCGCTTGTCGTAGTGCAAAATCTCGCCGTCGGGCCGCGCCCACAGCAGGCGGTTGCGGTGGCTGCCATCGGCGGCCTGGATGATCACACTGCCGGTGATCACCGCATTGTGCTTCTTCGCCTGGGCCTTGAGCCATTTGTAGGTCGGGCCGTTCTCCGGCTCTGCCAGGCTTTCGGACTCCATCGAAAAACCGGTGGTGAACATCTCCGGCAGGATCACCAGGTCGACTTCACCGGCCTGGCCAATCAGTTCCTCGAAATGGGCGTAGTTGGCTTCGCGGTCGTGCCAGGCCAGGGTGGTCTGCACCAGGGCGATTTTCAGGTTCGGCAGTTCACTCAGATCGCGCATAGTCTTTCCGCCGCCTGTCGCAGCGTCTCCTCGCGTTTGGCAAAGCACAGGCGCACCAGGCGTTGCTCGGGGATGGGTTGCTGGTAGAACACCGACACCGGGATGCTGGCCACGCCGTGTTCGCGGGTCAGCCACAGGGCCATGTCGACGTCGCTCAGGTCGGGGCGGATCTGCGAATAGTCCACCAGTTGGAAATAGGTGCCCGGGGTGCGCGTGAAGCTGAAGCGTGAGGCCTGCAACAGGTCGCAGAACAGGTCGCGCTTGGCCTGGTAGAAGGCCGGCAGCTCGTCGATGTGCTCCGGGTGCTCGGCCATGAAGTCGGCCAGGGCGCACTGCAAGGGCGTGACACCGCAGAAATTGACGTACTGGTGGACCTTGCGCAGCTCGGCGCTGAGCGCTGGCGGTGCGACCACATAGCCGGTCTTCCAGCCGGTGACGTGGTAAGTCTTGCCAAACGAGCTGATGACGAAGGCCTTGCTGTAGAGCTGCTCGTGGGCCAGCACGCTGGCGTGGCGCACACCGTCGTAGATCAGGTGCTCATAGACTTCGTCGCTGACCAGGTAGATGTCGCGGTTGCCGATCAGCGCGGCCAGCTGGTCCAGGTCGTCGCGGCTGATCAGCGCGCCGCTGGGGTTGTGCGGCGAGTTGAGGATGACCATGCGCGTGCGCGGGCTGAGGGCGTCGCTGAACTTCTGCCAGTCGATGCTGAAACTGCCGTCAACGAGCGGCACGTGCACGCAGCGGCCACCGGCCAGCTCCACCGAGGGTTCGTAGCTGTCGTAGCACGGGTCGAAGACGATCACCTCGTCGCCGGGGTGGATCACGGCCTGGATGGCGCAGAAGATCGCTTCGGTGGCGCCGGGGGTGATGGTCACTTCCTGGTCGGCATCCACCTGCGCCCCGTAAAGCCGGGCGATCTTGGCCGCCACTTGCTGGCGCAAGGCGGGCAGGCCGGTCATCGGCGAATACTGGTTATGCCCGGCGGCCACATGACGGCCAACGGCATCGAGCAGGGCCTGGGGGCCGTTGAAGTCAGGGAAGCCCTGGGACAGGTTGAGCGCACCGGTCTGCATCGCGAGTTGCGACATGGTGGTGAAGATGGTCGTGCCGACGTTCGGCAGTTTGCTGCGGATCATGGAGCCCTCTTTCCTGGGGTTTGTCCGGCACGGGGTGGAGCCCGAGCATAGCGGATCAAGCAGTCAGGAAAAAGGTTGAAACAATAGGGGGATTGCGGTGGATCAAAGGGCCCTATCGCCGGCAAGCCGGCTCCCACAGGTAGTGTGGCTTACGCATACCCTGTGGGAGCTGGCTTGCCGGCGATGAAGCCAGCACGGAATCAGCGCTTGTCGCGGCGCTTCTTCTCGGCCTTCTTGTGGTGCGACATCAGGCGGCGCTTCTTGTTGACCTGGCGATCGGTGAGGGTGTTCTTGTTGCCCTCGTACGGGTTCTCACCGCCCTTGTACTCGATGCGGATCGGCGTACCGACCAGCTTGAGCACACGGCGGTAGGTGTTCTCCAGGTAACGCGAGTAGGAGTTGGGCACCTTCTCGGTCTGGTTGCCGTGGATCACGATCAGCGGCGGGTTGGCACCACCGAGGTGGGCATAGCGCAGCTTGATACGGCGGCCGTTGACCAGCGGCGGCTGGTGCACGCTGATGGCGTCTTCGAGAATCTGCGTCAGGCGGCTGGTCGGCCAGCGGGTGACCGCCGACTTGAACGCGGCCTGTATCGACTTGTACAGGTGGCCAACGCCGGTGCCATGCAGGGCAGAGATGAAGTGGATGTCGCAGAAATCGACGAAGAACAGCCGGCGCTCCAGCTCGGTCTTCACGTAGTCGCGCTCGCCCGCTTCCATGCCGTCCCACTTGTTCAGTGCGATGACGATGGCCCGGCCAGCCTCAAGAGCGAAGCCCAGCAGGTTGAGGTCGTGGTCGACCACGCCTTCGCGGGCGTCCATGACAAAGACCACCACGTTGGCGTCCTTGATCGCCTGCAGGGTCTTCACCACCGAGAACTTCTCGACTTCCTCGTGGATCTTGCCGCGCTTGCGCACCCCGGCCGTGTCGATGAAGGTGTACTTCTCGCCATCGCGCTCGAACGGGATGTAGATACTGTCGCGGGTAGTGCCCGGCTGGTCGTACACCACCACGCGCTCTTCGCCGAGCATGCGGTTGACCAGGGTCGACTTGCCCACGTTCGGGCGGCCGATGATGGCGATCTTGATGCCGTCTTTCTCGCTTGGGCCGGGAATGCGCACGGCCTCTTCGCCTTCGGCGACGTCCAGGTCGAGGGCTTCCTCTTCGGCATCGCGCGGGATGTGGCCGAGCAGCGCTTCCATCAGGGCGTTGATACCACGACCCTGGGAGCCGGCCACCGGAACGGCGTTGCCCATGCCCAGCGGCGAGAACTCGGCGCGGGCGATGTCGGGATCGATGTTGTCGATCTTGTTGGCCACCAGCACGGCCGACTTGTTCCGCTTGCGCAGGTGGTCGGCGATCATCTGGTCGGCGGCGGTCATGCCGGCGCGGGCGTCGACCAGGAACAGCACGTAGTCGGCTTCTTCGATGGCCATCAGCGACTGCTCGGCCATCTTCTCGTCCATGCCCACTTCGTCACCGGTGATACCGCCGGTGTCGATCAGGATGTAGGAACGACCCTGCCAGCTGGCATCGCCGTACTGGCGGTCACGGGTCAGGCCCGACAGGTCACCGACGATGGCATCGCGGGTCTTGGTCAGGCGGTTGAACATGGTGGATTTGCCGACGTTCGGCCGGCCCACCAGGGCGATTACGGGAACCATGCGGCTCTCCACTCTTGAATTCTTGAAAATGCAAAGGCCGCTGCAAGGCAGCGGCCGGAGTTCGGGCGGCGTTTCCTACGCCGCTACCTGAGCCCGCGAACGGGCTCAAGCATAGCTTCAGCGGATGGTCAGTGCCTCGAGCTTGCCGCTGTTGCCGAAGACGTAGATGGTGTCGCCGACCACAAGTGGGCGGGCGCGCAGGCCATCGCTGTCGATACGCTCACGGCCGACGAAGCGGCCATCGACCTGGCTCAGCAGGTGCAGGTAACCCTCGAAGTCACCCACCGCCACGTAGCTGGAGAACACTTCCGGCGCCGACAGCTGGCGGCGGGCCATGCTGTCGTTGCTCCACAAGGCGCTGGAGGAACGCTCGTCGACACCTTCGACGGTGCCCGAAGCCAGGCTCACGTAGACGTTGCCGAAGCCCTGGGCAACACCCACGTAGCTGGAGGCATCACGCTGCCACAGCACACGGCCGCTTTCCAGGTCCAGGCCGGCGACGCGGCCCTGGTAGGTGCTGACGTACAGGGTGCCACCAGACAGCAGCAGGCCGCCGTCGATGTCCACCACACGGTCCAGCTCGGAGCGGCCTTGCGGGATGGCCACGCGGCTTTCCCACACCGGTACGCCGTTGTTGATGTCCACCGCCACCACCTTGCCGGTGGACAGGCCGGCGACGGCCAGGCGGTTGGTGACGATCGGCGCGCCGGTGCCACGCAGGGTGAGCACCGCTGGAGTGTTTTCGTAGATCCAGCGACGGTCGCCGGTGGCGGCGTCGAGGCCGATCAGGCGGTCGTCCTGGGTCTGCACCACCACCACGTCGCCGTTGTTGGCGGGCGGTGCCAGTACTTCGCTGGTGACGCGCGAACGCCAGCGCTCCTCGCCGGTGCTCGAATCCAGGGCAATCACCTCACCCTTGAGCGTACCCAGCATGACCAGGCCGTAACCCACGCCAACCGCGCCGGAAACCGGCAGCTCGAGGTCCTTCTTCCACACCACGTCGCCGTTGAGGCGGTCGAGTGCGAAGACTTCACCGGTGACGTCGGCAGCGTAGATGCGGTCGTTCTCGATGGCCGGTACCAGGGTGTTGTACGTCTCACCCTGGCCGTCACCGATCGAGCGGCTCCACTGCTTCTTCAGCACCACTTCCTCGGTGAACTTGGTCAGCTCGGCCGGGGGCAGTTCCTTCTTGCTGTTGCTGCTGCAACCCGCTGCCAGCACGGCGAGGGTGAGCACTGCTGCTTGTTTCCAACCCTTCACTTCAGGCGTCCCCTTTGGCCAGGTCATCCAGCTTCAGTTGCAGGCCACCGATCGCGGCGTCGTCAGACAGCGCGGCCTTGGCTTTTTCGTAGGCACCGTGGGCGTCGTCAGCACGGCCCAGCTGCACCAGCAGGTCGCCCTTGAGCTCCTCGCGGCTGGCCAGGAAGGCTTTGTCGGCATCGCCGTCGAGCAGTTTCAGGGCGTCTTCGGCCTTGTCCTGCGCCGCGAGCACGCGGGCCAGGCGCTGACGGGCGATTTCGCCCAGGGTGGCGTCAGCCGGCTTGTCCATCACGGCCTTGAGCTCGGTGGCGGCGTCGTCCAGCTTGCCGCTCTCGACCGCGACCTTGGCCACGAACAGGCTGCCGTACTGGGCGTAGGCGCTACCGCCAAACTCGCTCTTGAGCTTGCCGGACAGCTCGGCGACCTTGCTCGCATCCGGCTGGCCGGACGGCGTCAGCGAGGTTTCCAGCAGGGCCTGGTACAGCGCCGAGGCGCCTTGGGACTGGTTGGCCTGGTATTTGTGCCAGGTCTGCCAGCCCATCACCACCACGCCGGCCAGCAGCGCGCCGGTCAGCAGCGGCTTGCCGTTGCGGTTCCACCAGTCCTTGACCCCAGCCAGGTCGTCATCATCGGTACTCGACACCCCAATACTCCTTTTCGCCTATTCGTTGTTGAACCGCGTTACGCCTGGGCGATCGCGGTTTCCAGGTGCTCGGCAAGAGCATCCCAGGCAATGTTCTGTTGTTCGCCCTGGCCACGCAGGGGCTTCAGGCCAATCTCTTGCTTGGCCAACTCGTCGTCGCCGAGGATCAGGGCGAACAGCGCGCCGCTCTTGTCGGCCTTCTTGAACTGGCTCTTGAAGCTGCCGGCACCGGCGTTGACCGCCAGGCGCAGGCCCGGCAGACGGTCGCGCAGCTGCTCGCTCAGGCGCAGGCCGGCCAGCTCTGCCTGCTCGCCGAAGGCGCACAGGTAGACGTCGATGGTGCGGCTGATCGACTCGGGCACCTTGCCTAGCGTTTCCAGCAGCAGGATCAGGCGCTCGATGCCCATGGCGAAACCGACGCCCGGGGTCGGTTTGCCGCCCATCTGCTCGACCAGGCCGTCATAGCGGCCACCGGCGCAGACGGTGCCCTGGGCACCGAGCTTGTCGGTGACCCACTCGAACACGGTCTTGCTGTAGTAGTCCAGGCCACGCACCAGCTTGGTGTTGATCACGAACGGGATGCCAGCGGCGTCGAGACGGGCCTTGAGCCCCTCGAAGTGCACGCGGGATTCTTCGTCCAGGTAGTCTTCCAGCTTCGGCGCGCCGACCAGCACCGCCTGGGTGTTGGCATCCTTGCTGTCGAGGATGCGCAGCGGGTTGCTCTTGAGGCGACGCTGGCTGTCTTCGTCCAGTTGCTCGAGGCGCGCGGACAGGAACTCGACCAGCGCATCGCGGTAGCGCGCGCGGGCTTCGCTGGTGCCCAGGCTGTTGAGCTGCAGCTCCACGGCGTCCTGGATGCCCAGCAGGCCCCACAGGCGCCAGGTCAGCATGATCAGCTCGGCATCGACGTCCGGGCCGTCGAGGTTGAACACCTCCACGCCGATCTGGTGGAACTGGCGATAGCGGCCCTTCTGCGGGCGCTCGTGGCGGAACATCTGGCCGATGTACCAGAGCTTCTGCACCTGGCCGTTGCCGGTGATGCCGTGCTCGAGTACCGCGCGCACGCAGGCGGCGGTGCCTTCAGGGCGCAGGGTGAGCGAATCGCCGTTGCGGTCGTCGAAGGTGTACATCTCTTTTTCGACGATATCGGTGACTTCACCGATCGAGCGCTTGAACAGCTCGGTGAACTCGACGATCGGCGTGCGGATCTGGCTGTAGCCGTAGCTGTCCAGCAGGCCGGCCACGGTGCCCTCGAAGTAGCGCCACAGCGGCGACTGGTCGGGCAGGATGTCGTTCATGCCACGGATGGCTTGCAGCGATTTGCTCACGAGTAGTCCTTACGAATTCTGTGTATCAGCCACGGGCGATCAGCGCCGCGTCGGCCTCGGCCTTCTCGGCCGCTTTCTGGCGGATGAGTTTTTCCAGCTCATCGACCAGGTTGTCGTTGTTCAGCTTCTGCGATGGCTTGCCATCGATGTAGATCAGGTTCGGTGTGCCGCCGGTGAGGCCGACGTGCGCCTCCTTGGCTTCACCCGGGCCGTTGACCACGCAACCGATCACCGCCACGTCCAGCGGCACCAGCAGGTCTTCCAGGCGCCCTTCCAGCTCGTTCATGGTCTTGACCACATCGAAGTTCTGCCGCGAGCAGCTCGGGCAGGCGATGAAGTTGATGCCACGGGAACGCAGGTGCAGCGACTTGAGGATGTCGTAGCCGACCTTCACTTCTTCGACCGGGTCGGCGGCCAGCGAAATGCGGATGGTGTCGCCGATACCTTCGGCCAGCAGCATACCGAGGCCGACGGCGGATTTCACCGTCCCCGAACGCAGGCCACCGGCTTCGGTAATGCCTAAGTGCAGTGGCTGGATGATCTGCTTGGCCAGCAGGCGGTAGGCCTCGACGGCCATGAACACGTCGGAGGCCTTGACGCTGACCTTGAAGTCCTGGAAATCCAGGCGGTCGAGGTGCTCGACATGGCGCAGCGCCGACTCCACCAGCGCGGCCGGGGTCGGTTCGCCGTACTTCTTCTGCAGGTCTTTTTCGAGCGAGCCGGCGTTGACGCCGATGCGGATCGGGATGCCACGGTCACGGGCGGCATCGACCACCGCGCGCACACGGTCTTCGCGGCCGATGTTGCCCGGGTTGATGCGCAGGCAGTCAACACCCAGTTCGGCCACGCGCAGGGCGATCTTGTAGTCGAAGTGGATATCGGCGACCAGCGGCACGCTGACCAGCTTCTTGATCTTGCCGAACGCCTCGGCGGCGTCCATGTCCGGTACCGAGACACGCACGATGTCGACGCCGGCATCGACCAGGCGCTGGATCTGCCCCACGGTGGCGGCGACATCGTTGGTGTCGGTGTTGGTCATGCTCTGCACCGCGATGGGCGCATCGCCGCCCACCGGTACATTGCCGACCCAGATTTTGCGGGATTCGCGACGTTTGATCGGAGATTCGCCGTGCATGACTTACTGTCCCAACTTCAGGCGAGCGGTTTCGCCACTGGTGAACGGGGCGACATCGACCGCCTGGCCGTTGTAGCTCACCTGGGCGCCACGGGCGAACCCGAGGCGTACCGCGAACGGTGGCTTGCCGGTCAGTTCCAGGCTGTCGCCCTTGCGCTTGATGGCGCTGAACAGCACCTTACCGTTGCCGTCGGAGACCTGGGTCCAGCAATCGGCGGTGAACTGGATGTGTACGCTGGCGCTGCCGGCCGGCACTGGCGCCGGAACCGCTGCCGCCGGGGCGACGGGAGCCGGAGCGGCGGCCACGGGGCTGGCAGGTGCAGGCTGGGCGACCGGGGCGACCGGTGCAGGGGCGACGCTTGGCGCTGGCGCCGCTACGCTGCTGGACGGTGCCACAGCCACTACCGGTGCCGGGGTTTCAACAGCCGCTGCAGGGGCTTGTTCGCTGGCCACTGGTTCCAATGGCAGCGCTTCGCTGGCAGGTTGCTGGGCTTCGCTGACAGCCTGGTCTTCCGGCTCGTCCAGCGGATGAATCTGGGTAGTGCCGTCGGCGCTCTCGACCTCGACGTGCTCCAGGGCGATCTTGGCCAGGTCCTTGCCGCGCAGGCTGCCCTGGTCCTGCCACCAGAAAAAGCCACCACCGACCACGGCCACCAGCAGCAGCAGGCTGACCACGCGCATGATGTTGTGCGACAGACGGACCGGCTCCTCGATACGACCGAGTGCGTGCACGTCACTGCCTTGGGCGTGGGTGCCGGTGATGTTGTCGAACGCCTGCACCAGCGGTGCCTGGTCCATGCCCATCAGCTTGGCATAGGCGCGGATGTAACCACGGGCAAAGGTGTGCCCGGGCAGCTTGTCGAAGGCGCCGGTTTCCAGGTTGTTCAGCGAAGATACCGTGAGATTGAGCTTTTGCGCGACCTCAGCCTGGCTCCACTCCCGCTGTTCGCGGGCCTGGCGCAAAACGTCACCGGGGTTCTGGCGAGTCGCTGCTACTTCTGTTTGCGCGGCTTTCATCGTTGCTCCGACAGGTATTGCTGATATTCCGGCGTACCGGGATAAAGTCGTTGTAATTGCTGGCCCAGCCGGGCCGCATCACCCTGCTGGTCAAGGGCGCGGGCCAGGCGGCTGCCCAGCAACAGGCTGCGGGGGTTCTGGTCGCTCAACTGGCTGAAACGATCGTAGTAGTCCCGGGCCGGCACATAATGCCTGTTTTCGTAGGACAACTCAGCCATTTCAAGCAACGCCTTCGGTTGCCGCTGATCGAGGCGCAGTGCCTTTTCCAGGTATTCACGGGCCTGCTCGCCCTGCCCCAGCTTGCGTGCGGTCAGGCCGAGGTTCTCGTACACCCGCGAACGCTCAGGGTACAGGGTATCGGCGGCCGCCTGGCGAAACATTGCCTCGGCGTCGGCAAAACGGCCCTGAGCATATAGGAAACTGCCGTAGTTGTTGCGGATTCGCGTGTCATCCGGGCGCGCTGCCAGCGCTTTACGGAAGTGCCGGCCTGCCAGTTCCGGCTCAGCCTCGGCCTGATACACCAGCGCCAGCGCCGCATTGGCGTCGGCATCCGTGCTGTCCAGCGCCAGAGCCTTGGCCAAGGGTGCCTTGGCCTGCCCGGTCAAACCTTGTTGCAAATACCCCAATCCCAGCTGCACATAGGCCCGCACAGCCTCGTCACGCCCCTGGCGGCTGGCCAGGGGGTCGCCACCACCGCTGGAAACGCAGCCAGCCAGCAGCGCAAGCGTGAGGATCGACAGCGCGGCGCGCAGGGTCATGGGGCGAGTGCTCGTCAGTGGCGCGCGGCGGTGTCTTGCGACTCGTCGGCAGCCAGCTGGCGCACGGCGATGTAGCGCTCGCTGCGGCGGGTACGGTCGTTGACCTGGCCGACCAGCTGCCCGCAAGCGGCATCGATGTCGTCACCGCGGGTGGTGCGGGTGGTGACGTTGAAGCCACCGTGGTGCAACAGGTCCTGGAAGCGGCGGATGGCATTGTTGCTCGGCCGCTCGTAGCCCGAATGCGGGAAGGGGTTGAACGGGATCAGGTTGATCTTGCACGGCACGTCGCGCAACAGCTCGATCATCTGGGCGGCGTGCTCGGGCTGGTCGTTGACGTCCTTGAGCAGGGTGTACTCGATCGTCAGCACGCGCTTGCCGCCGAGGGTGGACATGTAGCCCATGCACGACTCCAGCAGCATCTTCAGCGGGTACTTCTTGTTGATCGGTACCAGCTGGTTGCGCAGCTCGTCGTTGGGGGCGTGCAGCGACAAGGCCAGCGACACGTCGATGTGCTTGGCCAGCTCGTCGATCATCGGCACCACGCCCGACGTGGAAAGCGTCACGCGGCGCTTGGAAATGCCATAGCCCAGATCTTCCATCATGATCTTCATGGCGGCGATGACATTGTCGAAATTCAGCAGGGGTTCGCCCATGCCCATCATGACCACGTTGGTGATAGCGCGGTCGATCTTGGCCGGAACGGTCCCGAAGGATTTGTTGGCAAGCCACACCTGGCCGATCACTTCGGCGGCGGTGAGGTTGCTGTTGAAGCCTTGCTTGCCGGTGGAGCAGAAACTGCAGTCCAGGGCGCAGCCGGCTTGCGACGACACGCAGAGCGTACCGCGATCGTCGGTAGGGATGTAGACGGTCTCGACGCAGCTGCCAGAGGCAACGCGGACCACCCACTTGCGGGTACCGTCGGCGGAAATGTCTTCGCTGACCACTTCCGGGCCCCGAATCTCGGCAACGGCCTCGAGCTTTTCGCGCAAGACCTTGCCGACATTGGTCATGGCGGCGAAATCATCGACGCCAAAATGGTGAATCCATTTCATCACCTGCCCGGCGCGGAAGCGCTTCTCCCCGATTGAGTCGAAGAACTGTTCCATTTCCGCCAGGGTCAGCCCCAGCAGGTTGATCTTGCCAGTAGATGTCGTCATGGATTCACCCTCACCCGTAAGCTTTCGCTTAGCGAGTGGTTACCTCGGTAGCTGCGAAGAAGTAAGCGATTTCGCGAGCGGCAGCGGCTTCGGAGTCCGAACCGTGAACGGCGTTGGCGTCGATCGACTCGGCGAAGTCGGCGCGGATGGTGCCGGCAGCAGCTTCTTTAGGGTTGGTGGCGCCCATCAGCTCACGGTTCAGAGCGATGGCGTTCTCGCCTTCCAGAACCTGGACAACGACCGGACCGGAAGTCATGAAGGCAACCAGGTCACCGAAGAAGCCACGAGCGCTGTGCTCGGCGTAGAAGCCTTCGGCTTCGGCTTTGGACAGTTGCTTGATTTTCGAGGCAACGATTTTCAGGCCGGCTTCTTCGAAGCGAGTGGTGATCTTGCCGATGACGTTTTTGGCGACGGCGTCAGGCTTGATGATCGAGAAAGTACGTTGAACAGCCATGGAGAACTCCAGAAATATGAGTGTTGCGAAAAATTAAACCCGCGAATTATACGCGGGTTCCAGGGGATTGCCTAACCTGCAGCGTGCGCTTAGTCGGCTTCGTCGATCCAGGCCGCCTGGATGGCCTCGAGCACTTTCTCACCGCCGCGTGACGGATCGTCGCTGAATTCTGGCAAGGCCAGCACCCAGCGGTGCAGATCGACGAAATTCACGTAACGAGGATCGACGTCGGGCTTGCTTTCTGCAAGCTGGATGGCGATCTCAAGTACATCAATCCATTTCAGGCTCATGGGGCAAACCTCAGTGCGGCGCTTCGGCGGCGTGGTTGAGCGAGTATTTGGGGATTTCGATGGTGAGGTCTTCATCGGCCACCACCACCTGGCAGCCCAGGCGCGATTGCGCTTCCAGGCCCCACGCCTTGTCCAGCATGTCTTCTTCGAGCTCATCAGCCTCTTCAAGCGAGTCGAAGCCCTTGCGCACGATGCAGTGGCAGGTGGTGCAGGCCTTGACGCCGCCGCAGGCGCTTTCCATCTCGATGTGATGGTCGTGGGCCAGTTCCAGGATATTGGTCCCGGCCGGCACTTCCACGGTCAGCCCCTCGGGGCAGAATTTTTCATGCGGCAGGAATGTCACCAGCGGCATCGGTTACTCCTCGATCTCATTCAGGTTGCGCCCGGCCAGTGCGGCTTTGACCGTCGAATCAAGGCGACGGGCGGCAAATGCATCGGTCACCTGCGACAGACGCTTGGTCTGTTGCTCGATGGCAGCGCCATCGGTGCCGCTCAGCAAATCACGTAGTTCCTGCATCTGGAATGCAATGGCGTCGCGCTCGTCGCTGCTGAGCAGGCGCTCGCCATCGGCGTCCAGGGCGCCCTGTACCGCCTCGAGCAGGCGCTCGCCGTCGACCTGGTGCTCGCGCAGCTGGCGCGCCTGCTTGTCGGAGCCTGCGTGCTCGAAGGAGTCCTTGAGCATGCGGGCGATTTCGCCATCGGTCAGGCCATAGGATGGCTTGACCTGGATGCTCGACTCCACGCCCGAACCCAGCTCGCGCGCGGCGACACTGAGCAGGCCATCGGCGTCGACCTGGAAGGTCACGCGGATCTTCGCGGCACCAGCGACCATGGCCGGGATGCCGCGCAGCTCGAAGCGCGCCAGCGAGCGGCAGTCGCTGATCAGCTCGCGCTCGCCTTGCAGCACGTGGATCATCATGGCCGACTGGCCGTCTTTATAGGTAGTGAACTCCTGGGCGCGGGCCACCGGAATGGTGGTGTTGCGCGGGATCACCTTTTCCATCAGCCCGCCCATGGTCTCAAGGCCGAGCGACAGCGGGATGACGTCGAGCAGCAGCAGCTCGCCCCCTTCGCGGCGGTTGCCGGCCAGGGTGTCGGCCTGGATGGCAGCACCAATGGCGACCACCTGGTCCGGGTCGATGGAGGTCAGCGGGGTCCGGCCAAACAGCGTACCCACGGCGTCGCGCACACGCGGCACGCGGGTAGAGCCGCCGACCATCACCACCGCACCCACCTCCTCCAGCTCGATACCGCTGTCGCGCACGGCGCGGCGGCAGGCCTTGAGGCTGCGGGCAATCATCGGCTCGATCATGGCGTCGAAACCGGTGCGGGTCAGCTCGCCCTGCCAGGCACCATGCTGCACGCTGACCACGTCGGCATCGGTCAAGGCTTCCTTGGCCGCACAGGCGGTTTGCAGCAGCAAGCGCTGGGTCGCGGGATCGAGATCGGCGGAGAGGCCGGCCTGCTCGATGATCCAGCCGGCAATGGCGTGGTCGAAGTCATCACCACCCAGGGCGGTGTCGCCGCCGGTGGCCAGCACCTCGAAGACGCCGGCGGTCAGGCGCAGGATGGAGATGTCGAAGGTGCCGCCACCCAGGTCGAAGATCGCCACGACGCCTTCGGCGTTCTGGTCCAGGCCATAGGCCACGGCAGCAGCGGTCGGCTCGTTGAGCAGGCGCAGCACGTTGAGGCCGGCGAGCTTGGCGGCGTCCTTGGTGGCCTGGCGCTGGGCGTCGTCGAAATACGCAGGAACAGTGATCACCGCGCCGACCAGCTCACCGCCGAGGGTCTCTTCGGCACGCGAACGCAGCACCTTGAGGATGTCGGCCGACACTTCCACCGGGCTCTTCGGCCCCTGGACGGTGTCGATGAACGGCATGTGCGATTCACCACCGACAAAGCGGTACGGCAGTTGCTCGCCGAGTTGCTTGACGTCGGCCAGGCCGCGCCCCATCAGGCGCTTGACCGAGACGATGGTGTTGAGCGGGTCGCTGGGCGCCGCCTCGCGCGCGCTCAGACCGACGTCGATACCGTTTTCCAGGTAGCGCACTGCGGAGGGCAGGATGACCCGGCCCTGGGCATCGGGCAGCGGTTCGCTGCGCCCGCTGCGCACGGCGGCGACGAGAGAATTGGTGGTGCCCAGGTCGATGCCCACCGCCAGGCGGCGCTGGTGCGGCTGGGGGCTCTGACCGGGTTCGGCGATCTGCAGTAGGGCCATGCTTATCTGAGTACCTTAGGCGTCATCACGGGTAACGCCGGGGTTAATCGTCGAGGCGCTCTTCGAGTTGGCGCACTTCTTGGGCGAGCTTGTCGAGGAACTGCATGCGGCGCATCAGGCGCTCGGCCTGGTCACGCTCGGCAGCAACATCCCAGCAGGCGGCGAAATCCTCGTTCAGCGTGTCCTGCGCAGCCTTGAGCCGCTTCTTGAACACGGCCACGCCGTCGAGGTCGGCTTCGTCCTGCAGTTCTTCGAGCTCTTCGCGCCACTGCATCTGCTGCAGCAGGAAGGCCGGGTCGTGCACGGTGACTTCCTGGGGCACTTCATGGCCACCGATGGCCAGCAGGTACCGGGCACGGCGTGGTGCGCTGCGCAAGGTCTGGTAGGCGTCGTTCAGTGCCGCCGACTTTTCCAGGGCAACGCGCTGTTCGCGCTCGGAGGCATCGGCGAAGCGGTCCGGATGGACCTCGCGGGCCAGCTCGCGGTAGCGAGTGGCCAGTTTGTCGAGGTCCAGGCGAAAGCTCGGTTGCAGGTCAAACAGTGCGTAATGACAAAGAGTACCCACGGCCAGCCTCAAACGTTGAAGCTTTCGCCGCAGCCACATTCACCGCGCACGTTGGGGTTGTTGAACTTGAAACCTTCGTTCAACCCTTCCTTGACGAAGTCCAGCTCGGTGCCGTCGAGGTACACCAGGCTTTTCGGGTCGATGATGACCTTTACGCCGTGGTTCTCGAACACCTGGTCTTCTTCGGCCAGTTCGTCAACGAACTCCAGCACGTAGGCCAGGCCCGAGCAACCGGTGGTGCGCACGCCCAGGCGAATGCCTTCACCTTTGCCGCGCCCGTCGAGGGAGCGGCGAATGTGGTTGGCGGCGGCTTCTGTCATGCTGATGGCCATCGGAACTCCTTAGCTTGCAACAGGCGACTTAGACCAGGCCTTTCTTCTGCTTGTAATCGCGAACGGCTGCCTTGATGGCATCTTCGGCGAGCACGGAGCAGTGGATCTTGACCGGCGGCAGTGCCAGCTCTTCAGCCAGCTGGGTGTTCTTGATGGTTTCGGCTTCGTCCAGGGTCTTGCCCTTCATCCACTCGGTGGCGAGGGAGCTGGAGGCGATGGCCGAACCGCAGCCGTAGGTCTTGAACTTGGCGTCTTCGATGATGCCCTGCTCGTTGACCTTGATCTGCAGACGCATCACGTCGCCGCACGCTGGAGCGCCGACCATGCCGGTACCGACATCCGGATCCTCGGCATTCATCTTGCCGACGTTGCGTGGGTTTTCGTAGTGGTCGATGACCTTTTCACTGTATGCCATGGTGCAATTCCTTCCTCATCAGGGAGCCGCTCTTGCCGGCGACTGCTTAGTGGGCGGCCCACTCGATCTTGGAGATGTCGACGCCGTCTTTGTACATGTCCCAAAGGGGCGACAGCTCACGCAGTTTGTTGACGGCCTCGCATACTTTCTGCGCGGCGTAGTCGACTTCTTCTTCGCTGGTGAAGCGGCCGAAAGAGAAGCGGATCGAGCTGTGTGCCAGTTCGTCGTTGCGGCCCAGGGCGCGCAGGACGTAGGACGGCTCGAGCGAAGCGGAGGTGCAGGCCGAACCGGACGAAACGGCGATGTCCTTGAGCGACATCAGCAGCGACTCGCCTTCGACGTAGTTGAAGCTCAGGTTCAGGTTGTGCGGTACGCGGGCGGTCTGGCTGCCGTTGACATACAGCTCTTCAAGGTCCGAGACCTGCTTGAAGAAGCGGTCGCTCAGGGCCTTGATGCGTGCGTTCTCGCTGGCCATTTCCTGCTTGGCAATGGCGAAGGCTTCGCCCATGCCGACGATCTGGTGGGTCGGCAGGGTGCCCGAACGCATGCCGCGCTCATGGCCACCGCCGTGGATGATGGCTTCCAGGCGCACGCGCGGCTTGCGGCTGACGTACAGCGCGCCGATGCCTTTGGGGCCGTAGACCTTGTGCGCCGAGAACGACATCAGGTCGACTTTCAGCTTTTGCACATCGATCTCGACCTTGCCGGCCGACTGGGCGGCGTCGACATGGAACAGCACGCCGCGCGAGCGGGTCAGTTCGCCGATGGCGGCGATGTCGTTGATCGAGCCGACTTCGTTGTTCACGTGCATCAGCGAAACCAGGATGGTGTCGTCGCGCAGGGCCGCTTCAACCATGGCCGGGGTGACGATGCCGTCTTCGCCTGGCTCGAGGTAGGTGACTTCGAACCCTTCACGCTCGAGCTGGCGAGCGGTGTCCAGGACCGCCTTGTGCTCGATCTTGGAGGTGATGATGTGCTTGCCCTTGGTCTGATAGAAGTGCGCCACGCCTTTGAGGGCGAGGTTGTCGGACTCGGTGGCACCGCTGGTCCAGACGATCTCGCGCGGGTCGGCGTTGATCAGCTCGGCCACCTGGCGACGGCCATTCTCGACCGCTTCTTCGGCCTTCCAGCCAAACACGTGGGAGCGCGAGGCCGGGTTACCGAAGTTCCCGTCCACCAGCAGGCATTCGGCCATTTTCTGGGCGACACGTGGATCGACCGGGGTGGTCGCGGAGTAATCGAGGTAGATCGGCAACTTCATTGAGTATCTCCTATCAGGCGTTGGCGTCGCTCGGCGCTGAATTTCAGTCGACGGCGGACGTCTCAATCTTGTCCAGCATGGCGGTACGGCCTGCAACACGGCGCAGGTCCTGGCGCTGGGCGACTTCTTGCACCTCACGGCGCTTGACGAGGTCGGCCAGGCTGATGCCACTGAGGAATTCATGGATCTGCTGGCTCAGGTCGCACCACAGGTGGTGAGTCAGGCAGGTATCACCGGCATGGCAGTCGCCCAAACCCTGGCAGCGGGTGGCATCGACCGATTCATTCACCGCATCGATGACCTGGGCCACCTGGATGGTTTCCATGCCGCGCGACAGCTGGTAGCCGCCGCCCGGGCCGCGAACGCTGGATACCAGGCTACTGCGGCGCAGCTTGGCGAACAGCTGCTCCAGATAAGAAAGGGAAATGCCCTGGCGCTCGGAAATATCGGCCAGTGACACCGGCCCATGCTGCGCGTGCAACGCCAGGTCAAGCATGGCGGTCACGGCGTATCGGCCTTTGGTGGTCAGTCGCATGGCGTATGGTTACCACGGGAGTTACAGAATGTGTGCGAGTATGCGATTCCCGAGCATTTAAGTCAACTATTAGACCTAGTGCTTTAGTCGGGTATGCATGCGGGAGGCGGGCGCGAGTGTAGCAGACGAGGGGCGCGAGCACACGCCCCTTGTGTCGGGCTGACGGAATCAATGCGGCTGAGTGTCGCCCTGCTTCAGCTCTGCACAGGCCTCGGCGAAGTCATCGGCGGGCAGTGCCGGCAGCTCCTTGGCACAGTAGTCACTGCCCATTTTGGTCAGGGCGCCACACATCCCCTCCAGGCGTTCGTCGACTGCCTGCAGGTGGTCGAGCATCTGGCCGATCGCCCGGGCCACCGGGTCAGGCATGTCGCCGCTGACACCATAGGCGTCGAAACCGATCTTCTCGGCCATGGCCTTGCGCTTGGCTTCCACGGCATCGTCCTCGCTCTTGACGATGATGCGCCCCGGGATACCCACCGCCGTGGCGCCGGCCGGCACGGCCTTGGTGACCACGGCGTTGGAGCCGATCTTGGCCCCGGCACCAACCGTGAACGGCCCCAGCACCTTGGCGCCCGCCCCCACCACCACGCCGTTCTCCAGGGTCGGATGGCGCTTGCCTTTATTCCAGCTGGTGCCGCCCAGGGTTACACCCTGGTACAGCGTCACGTCGTCACCGATCTCGGCGGTCTCGCCAATGACGATGCCCATGCCATGGTCAATGAAGAAGCGTCGGCCGATGGTTGCACCGGGGTGGATCTCGATACCGGTCATCCAGCGCCCGAAGTTCGACACCAGGCGCGCCAGCCATTTGAAATCGCGCTTCCACAGGGCATTGCCGAGGCGGTGCAGCCAGATGGCGTGCATGCCCGGGTAGCAGGTCAGCACCTCGAAGGCGTTGCGCGCCGCCGGGTCACGATGGAAAACACTTTGAATATCTTCACGCAGACGCTCGAACATCGTTCAGTCCTTCCGTTTATGCGGCTCGCCCCGGACGACTTTCTGGGTCTCGGTGAGGATGCCGCGCAAAATGCTCATTTCCGTACGCTCGACCGAGCTGCGCCCATAAAGCCTGCGCAAGCGCGGCATCAGGTGCTTGGGCTTGGCGGGGTCGAGGAAGCCGATGTCCACCAGGGTTTTTTCCAGGTGGTCATAGAACAGCTCCATTTCGTCCATGGTCGCCAGCTCGCTGGCGTCCGCCTTCTCGACCTTGGGCGCCACGCCCGGCACCGCCAACGAGGCCATGCGCACCTCGTAGGAGAGCACCTGGACGGCGGCAGCCAGATTCAGCGAACTGAAGTCGGGATTGGAGGGAATGTGTACGTGGAAGTGACATCGCTGCAGTTCTTCGTTGGTCAGGCCGGCATGTTCGCGACCGAACACCAGGGCGATTTCCTCGCCGGCCAGGGCATGCTCCACCGCCTTGGTGCCGCATTCCCGCGGGCCGATCAGCGGCCAGGGGATGCTGCGCTCGCGGGCGCTGGTGCCCATCACCAGGTTGCAGCCGACCAGCGCCTGCTCGAGGCTGTCGACCACCAGGGCATTGTCGAGCACATCGTCGGCACCCGAGGCGCGCGCCGAGGCTTCGACGGCCGGGAATTCTTTTGGCTGCACCAGCACCAGACGCGCCAGGCCCATGTTTTTCATGGCACGCGCAGCGCCGCCGATGTTGCCGGGGTGGCTGGTATTGACCAGAACAACACGAATATTTTGCAGCAAGGTGTTGTGCTCACAGACGCGGATGAAGAAGGTTTCGATCTTACAGAACCGACCAGCGTAACGCTATGAAAGCAAATGTGACACTTCTTCCGTCAAAGATTTCTGCTAGAATGTGCGGCTTTCTTCTTTAACATCTCCAGGTGACCTTCCCATGCAGCCTATGCTGAATATCGCCCTGCGCGCCGCTCGCAGCGCCAGTGAACTGATTTTCCGCTCCATCGAACGCCTGGACAGCATCAAAGTCGACGAAAAACAGGCCAAGGACTATGTGTCCGAGGTAGATCGCGCCGCCGAGAAGGTCATCGTCGAGGCCCTGCGCAAGGCCTACCCGAACCACTCGATCCAGGGCGAAGAGACTGGCCTGCACGCCGGCACCGGCGAAGAAGGCAAGGACTACCTGTGGATCATCGATCCACTGGACGGCACCACCAACTTCCTGCGCGGCATCCCCCACTTCGCCGTCAGCATCGCCTGCAAATACCGCGGCCGCCTGGAGCACGCCGTGGTCCTTGACCCGGTTCGCCAGGAAGAATTCACCGCCAGCCGTGGCCGTGGCGCCCAGATCAATGGTCGTCGCCTGCGCGTCAGCTCGCGCACCAGCCTGGAAGGCGCCCTGCTGGGCACCGGCTTCCCGTTCCGTGACAACCAGCTGGCCGACCTGGACAACTACCTGGGCATGTTCCGCGCCCTGACCGGCCAGACTGCCGGCATCCGCCGCGCCGGCTCCGCCAGCCTGGACCTCGCCTATGTGGCCGCCGGCCGCTTCGATGCCTTCTGGGAGTCGGGCCTGTCCGAGTGGGACATGGCTGCAGGCGTGCTGCTGATCCAGGAAGCGGGCGGCCTGGTGAGCGACTTCAACGGTGGCCATGACTTCCTCGAGAAGGGCCATATCGTTGCCGGCAATATCAAGTGCTTCAAGGCCGTGCTGACTGCTATCCAGCCGCACCTGCCAGAGAGCATGAAGCGCTAAGCGACGATTGCGAGCACAAAAAACGCCCCTCGGGGCGTTTTTTTGTGTCTGTATTTCCAGACTCCACGCTCACGCGCGCTTGCTGTAGGAGCGGCCTTGTGCCGCGAAAGGGGCGCGAAGCGGCCCCAGGATCGCATATACACCTCGGGGCTGCTGCGCAGCCCTTTCGCGGCACAAGGCCGCTCCTACAGAAAAGCAGACCGCGCACTAACCAAGGCTCACTGCCCCGCCTGATTTTCGCTCAGGATCAACTTGCCGTTCTTGTCCACAGGAATGGTCGAGCCCGGCTCATGATTCATCTTCACCTTGCCTACCTGGTCACCGAGGGAATAGGTGACGTTGTAGCCCACCACCTTCTCGCTGATGTCGTTGACCGTACTGCAACGGGTCTGCATGGTCGTGGTGGTGTCACGCTCCTGCATGTATTCCTGGGTCTTGTTGCCCGCGTAACCACCACCTACAGCACCGGCGACCGTAGCGATCTTCTTGCCGGTACCACCGCCGATCTGGTTACCCAGCAGGCCACCGGCAATGGCGCCCACCACAGTACCGGCGATCTGGTGCTGGTCCTTGACCGGCGCCTGACGCGTCACGGCAACCTCTTTGCACACCTCGCGCGGTGTCTTCACCTGCTGCTTGATTGGCTGCACGTCGGTGACTTGGGCGTAGTCAGGCCCTTTGTTCACCAAGCTGTAGGTCGCTACAGCACCTCCGGCAGTCACACCGACAGCACCCAGTACCGCACCCACCAGCATTGATTTATTCACCTGAACCTCCTGATCTTCCTTGCGGGTTCCAGCCCGCTTTCTCCCAGCCTTGGAGCAAAAAAAAAGGCGCGAGTTCAACACTCGCGCCTTTGATTACGCCGAACGGCGCTGAACGATCGTTTACGGACGCTCGTCCACGCCCTCGTTCTTGGCCGGCGGGATCAGGTCTTCACTGTTCAGGTTCAGCCAGATCAGCACCACGTTGGCGATGTAGATCGACGAGTAGGTACCCGCCATGACGCCGATGAACAGCGCCAGGGAGAAGCCGAACAGGTTGTCACCACCGAAGAACAGCAGCGCCGCGATGGCCAGCAAGGTCGACACCGAGGTGGCGATGGTGCGCAGCAGGGTCTGGGTGGTCGAGACGTTGATGTTCTCGATCAGCGAGGCCTTGCGCATCACCCGGAAGTTCTCACGCACCCGGTCGAACACGACGATGGTGTCGTTGAGCGAGTAACCGATGATCGCCAGTACCGCCGCCAGCACCGTCAGGTCGAAGGTGATCTGGAAGAACGACAGGATACCCAGGGTCACCACCACGTCGTGGATCAGCGAGACGATGGCGCCAACGGCGAACTTCCACTGGAAGCGGAACGCCAGGTAGATGAGGATGCCGCCCAGGGCCAGGAGCATGCCCATGCCACCCTGGTCGCGCAGCTCTTCACCCACCTGCGGGCCAACGAACTCGACACGCTTGAGGGTTGCCGGGTTATCACCGCCGGCCTTCTGCAGCGCCGCCGCGACTTTGTTGCCCAGCAGCGGGTCATCGCCCGGCATGCGCACCAATAGGTCGGTGGTGGCGCCGAAGCTCTGCACCACAGCCTCGTGGAAGCCCGACTCGACCAGCTCGGCACGTACGGCCTTGAGGTCCGCAGGGCGCTCGTAGGTCAGCTCGATCAGCGTACCGCCGGTGAAGTCCAGGCCGAAGTTCAGACCCTTCTGCCACCAGCTGAACAACGCCAGTACGGTGAGGAGCACGGTAATGGCGAACGCGACATTGCGCACGCCCATGAAGTTGATGGTTTTCATCGCAGCTCCCTCAAACCCACAGCTTCTTGATGTCACGCCCGCCACAGGTCAGGTTGACCATGGCGCGGGTCACCATGACGGCGGTGAACATCGAGGTGAAAATCCCGAGGGACATGGTGACCGCGAAGCCCTTGACCGGGCCGGTACCCATGGCGAACAGGATGCCGCCCACCAGCAGGCTGGTCAGGTTGGCGTCGATGATCGCGGTGTACGCACGGTTGAAGCCTTCGTGGATGGCACGCTGCACCGACATGCCCGCTTTGAGCTCCTCGCGGATACGCGAGAAGATCAGCACGTTGGCGTCGACCGCCATACCCATGGTCAGCACGATACCGGCGATACCCGGCAGGGTCAGCGTGGCGCCCAGCAACGACATCAATGCCAGCAGCAGCACCATGTTGCCCGCCAGGGCGACAGTGGCGATCACGCCGAAGCCACGGTAGATGGCAATGATGAACAGCGATACGAACAGCATGCCCCACAGGGATGCATCGATACCCTTGGTGATGTTGTCGGCACCCAGGCTCGGGCCAATGGTACGTTCTTCGGCGAAGTACATCGGCGCAGCCAGACCACCGGCACGCAGCAGCAGGGCCAGTTCGGACGATTCACCCTGGCCGTTCAGGCCGGTGATGCGGAACTGGCTGCCCAGTGGCGACTGGATGGTCGCCAGGCTGATGATCTTCTTCTCTTCCTTGAAGCTCTGGACCGCAACGTCCTTCTCGACGCCGTTGACCGTCTGCTTCTCGTAGTGGGTGATCGGCTTCTGCTCGATGAAGATCACCGCCATGCTGCGCCCGACGTTGGAGCGGGTGGCGCGGCTCATCAGCTCGCCGCCGTGGCCGTCGAGGCGGATGTTCACCTGCGGGCGACCGTGCTCGTCGAAGCTGGCCTGGGCGTCGGTGACCTGGTCACCGGTGATGATCAGGCCGCGCTCGACCGGGGCCGAACGGCCGCCTTCGCGGAACTCGAACACCTCGGTGGTGGCTTTGGAAGCACCCGGCTCGGCACCGAAGCGGAACTCCAGGTTGGCGGTCTTGCCGAGTATACGCTTGGCTTCGGCGGTGTCCTGCACACCCGGCAGCTCGACCACGATGCGGTTGGCGCCCTGGCGCTGTACCAGCGGCTCGGCCACGCCCAGCTCGTTCACACGGTTGCGAACGGTGGTCAGGTTCTGCTTGATGGAGTATTCGCGGATTTCGGCGACCTTGGCCTGGGTCAGTGCCAGGCGCAGCACGGCGAGCTCGTTGCGCTCGGTGGTGGTCAGTTCGAAATCATTGAAATTCTTGCGGATCAGGCTGCGGGCCTGTTCGCGGGTAGCGTCGTCGGCGAAGCCCAGCATGATGCCGCCATCCTGCTGAGGCAGGCTGCGGTAGCGGACGCGCTCTTTGCGCAGCAAGGTCTTGACCTCGCCTTCGTAGACTTTCATGCGGGCAGTCATGGCCTTGTCCATGTCCACTTCCAGCAGGAAGTGCACACCACCGGACAGGTCCAGGCCCAGCTTCATCGGGCTGGCACCCAGGTTGCGCAGCCACTGCGGGGTGGTCTGGGCCAGGTTAAGCGCCACGACATAGTCATCGCCGAGGGCCTTGCGCGCCACATCCTTGGCTGGCAGCTGGTCTTCCTGGTTGGTCAGGCGCACCAGCGCACTGCCCTTCTCGCCCAGGTTGCCGCCTTTTACCGTGATGCCGGCATCGGTCAGCGCCTTGGTGACGCGATCGAGGTCAGCCTGGCTGACATGCAGCGCGGAGCTGGCGCCGCTGATCTGCACCGCCGGATCATCCGGGTAGAGGTTGGGTGCGGAATAAATAAAACCGATCGCCAGTACCACCACGATCAGCAGGTATTTCCACAGAGGGTATTTGTTCAGCATCACGCCGCCCGTTCAAGACGCGGGGCGCTTTGCGCGCCCCGACTGGAAAAATGAAACCGGTAACTCAGATAGCCTTGAGCGTACCTTTTGGCAGGGTCGCGGCAATCGCGCCCTTCTGGAACTTCAGCTCGACGGTGTCGGACACTTCCAGGACCACGAAATCATCGGAAACCTTGACGATCTTGCCGGCGATGCCGCCGTTGGTGACAACTTCGTCACCTTTCTGCAAGTTGCTCAGCAGGTTCTTCTGCTCTTTGGCGCGCTTGGCCTGCGGGCGCCAGATCATCAGGTAGAAGATGACCAGGAAGCCGACCAGGAAGATCCACTCGAAGCCGGTACCGGCTGGGCCGGCGGCAGGGGCTGCAGCGTCCGCGTAGGCGGCGGGAATCAAGAAGCTCATTGTGCACTCCTAATGCAAATTTTCTAATAATGGATGCAAACAGTCAGTCCAAAGGCGGCACGGGGAGCCCGCGTTTGGCGTAGAAGGCGTCGACAAAGGCGGCCAATTTACCCTGTTGAATAGCCTCGCGTAAACCGGCCATCAAGCGCTGGTAATGGCGCAAGTTGTGGATGGTATTCAGCATGCTGCTCAACATTTCGCCGCACTTGTCCAGGTGGTGCAGGTAAGCGCGGGAGAAGTTGGTGCAGGTATAGCAATCGCAGGTCGGATCCAGCGGCGATTCATCATGGCGATGGAACGCGTTGCGGATCTTGATCACCCCGGTGTCGATGAACAGATGGCCATTGCGCGCATTGCGCGTGGGCATCACGCAGTCGAACATGTCGACGCCGCGGCGCACACCCTCTACAAGATCCTCCGGCTTGCCTACCCCCATAAGGTAACGAGGTTTGTCAGCCGGCATTTGGCCTGGCAGGTAGTCCAGTACCTTGATCATCTCGTGCTTGGGCTCGCCCACCGACAGGCCGCCGATGGCCAGGCCGTCGAAGCCGATGTTGTCCAGGCCTTCCAGCGAGCGCATGCGCAGGTCCTGGTACATGCCACCCTGAACGATGCCGAACAGCGCCGCGGTGTTGTCGGCGTGGGCGTTCTTCGAACGCTGGGCCCAACGCAGCGACAGCTCCATCGAGGTGCGCGCCACGTCGTGCTCGGCCGGGTACGGCGTGCACTCGTCGAAAATCATCACGATGTCCGAGCCCAGGTCGCGCTGCACCTGCATGGACTCTTCCGGGCCCATGAACACCTTGGAACCGTCAACGGGCGAGGCGAAGGTTACGCCCTCCTCCTTGATCTTGCGCATGGCGCCCAGGCTGAACACCTGGAAACCACCGGAGTCGGTGAGGATAGGGCCCTTCCACTGCATGAAGTCGTGCAGGCCGTTGTGCTTCTTGATCACCTCGGTGCCTGGGCGCAGCCACAGGTGGAAGGTATTGCCGAGGATGATCTCGGCGCCGATGGCCTCGATGTCGCGCGGCAACATGCCCTTGACCGTGCCATAGGTGCCCACCGGCATGAACGCCGGGGTCTCGACAGTGCCACGGGGGAAGGTCAGCCGACCGCGACGGGCCTTGCCGTCGGTGGCCAGCAGTTCGAACGACATTCGACAGGTGCGACTCATGCTTGATCCTCTGGGCCGCGTGGCGCCGGATTGCGGGTGATGAACATGGCATCACCGTAACTGAAGAAGCGGTAACCGTTTTCGACCGCCGCCGCATAGGCAGCCATGGTCTCGGGGTAACCGGCAAAGGCCGAGACCAGCATCAGCAGCGTGGACTCCGGCAGGTGGAAGTTGGTCACCAGGCAGTCGACCACATGGAACGGCCGGCCCGGGAAGATGAAGATGTCGGTATCGCCGCTGAACGCCTTGAGCACGCCATCGCGCGCCGCGCTTTCCAGTGAACGCACGCTGGTGGTGCCTACCGCGATCACGCGGCCGCCACGGGCGCGGCAGGCCTCTACGGCGTCGACCACGTCCTGGCTCACTTCAAGCCACTCTTTGTGCATGTGGTGGTCTTCGATCTTGTCGACCCGCACCGGCTGGAAGGTGCCAGCGCCCACGTGCAGGGTGACGAAGGCACGCTCGACACCCTTGGCGGCGATCTTCTCCAGCAGCGCCTCGTCGAAGTGCAGCCCGGCCGTCGGTGCGGCCACGGCGCCTGCACGCTCGGCATAGACCGTCTGGTAGCGCTCACGGTCTGAGCCTTCGTCCGGGCGGTCGATGTAGGGCGGCAGCGGCATGTGGCCGACACGTTCGAGCAGTGGCAGCACCTCTTCGGTGAAGCGCAGCTCGAACAGCGTCTCGTGGCGCGCGACCATCTCGGCCTCGCCACCGCCATCGATGAGGATCACCGTGCCCTCTTTAGGCGCCTTGCTGGCGCGCACATGGGCCAGCACGCGGTGGCTGTCCAGCACTCGCTCGACCAGCACTTCCAGCTTGCCGCCGGAGGCTTTCTGGCCGAACAGCCGTGCAGGAATCACCCGGGTGTTGTTGAACACCATCAGGTCGCCGGGGCGCAGGTAGTCGAGCAGGTCGGGGAACTGCTGGTGGGCCAGCGCGCCGCTTTGGCCGTCGAGCACGAGCAGGCGGCTGCCGTGACGCTCGGCCAACGGGTGGCGGGCGATGAGGGAGTCTGGGAGTTCGAAAGAAAAATCGGCGACGCGCATGATGATGTTCGGTTCGACAGGGCCGGGAAGTTTAGCCCAATGCATGAAAATTGACCATGAAAGACGATTGACCGACCTCATGCGCCTCTCTATACTGCGCCGCGACAAGCCCTGATGGCGGAATTGGTAGACGCGGCGGATTCAAAATCCGTTTTCGAAAGGAGTGGGAGTTCGAGTCTCCCTCGGGGCACCATCATATAGTTCCAAGCGGTCCCTACCAGACCCGGAACACCAGAGAAACCGGCCACTGAGCCGGTTTTTTTGTGTCTATCGTTCCCAGTGGTTCCCTTGTAAGCCCAAAGTTATGTGAGTAGATTTGTGAGTAGACCGAGTTCGGTCCAGAAATCTACTCACACACTGACCGCATTCCAGCGTGCTCAGTGAACTACAAGGGTATCGCCGTGGCGCTCACCGACACTGCCATCCGCACCGCCAAACCCCGCGATAAGCTGTACCGCCTGGCTGACGCTCACGGCTTATGCCTTGAGGTCACG
Source organism: Pseudomonas parasichuanensis (assembly GCF_021601385.1). Lineage (GTDB taxonomy): Bacteria > Pseudomonadota > Gammaproteobacteria > Pseudomonadales > Pseudomonadaceae > Aquipseudomonas > Aquipseudomonas parasichuanensis. The sequence goes on from NZ_BQHO01000009.1 coordinate 168,836, forward strand.
ACGACCGGCAGCAAGCTGTGGCGCGTCCGCTACCGATTTGAAGGCAAGGCGAAGATGCTGGCCGTGGGCGCTTATCCCTCGGTCACGCTCGCCAATGCCCGCGAACGCCGTGATGCCGCACAGAAGCTGCTGGCGCAGGGCGTAGACCCAAGCGCCTATAAACAGCAGGAAAAGGTGGCGGCTGCGATCCAGGCCCTGACGGTCGAGTCACTGGCTCGGGAGTGGTACGCCTACAACCACCCGCGATGGGCACCGGCCACCGCGTCGAAGGCATTGCAGTACCTGGAGTCGGACATTTTCCCGGTGATTGGTAAGCGGCCTGCTGCCGAGGTACAGCGCCCTGAACTGGTAGACCTGGTGCGCAAGATCGAGCGGCGCGAGGCATTTAACGTCGCCCGCAAGGTTCGCCAATGGCTGAGCCAGATATTCCGCTTCGGCCTGGCTAAGGGCGTGGTGCCAGGCAATCCCGCCACCGACCTGGACGTAGTAGCCGCCCACGCCCCGCGCACTCGCCATCACCCGCACGTATCGGAAGCCGAACTACCCGAACTGCTGGAGAAGCTGGAGGCGGCTCAGTGCGATATCACCAGCAAGATCGCAATTCGCCTGCTACTGCTGACAGCGGTGCGCCCCGGTGAACTACGACTGGCGCCCTGGGATGAGTTCGACCTGGATGCCGCGACCTGGACTATCCCAGCAGCACGGATGAAGGCAAGGCGCCCTCACGTTGTCCCGCTTCCACGCCAGGCAGTGGTACTGCTGCGCACCCTGCATAAGTTGACCGGCACGTATCCCCTCGCCTTCCCTGGGCGCAATGACCGGGCCAGGCCAATGAGTGAGAACACGGTCAACAAGGCGCTTTCCTCGATGGGTTATGAGGGGCGCCAGACTGGCCACGGCTTCCGCCACCTGCTGAGCACCAGTCTCAACAGCCGGGGTTACAACCGCGATTGGATTGAGCGGCAACTGGCCCACGGCGATCAAGACTCGATCCGCGACACGTACAACCATGCGCACTACCTGGAGCAACGCCGGGAAATGATGCAAGCGTGGGCCGACTCGATAGACGCCCTGTGCGCTGGCGCGAACGTGGCGACTATCAGGCGGGCAAAGTCATGACTCACGACTGGTCCGAATGGGAAAAGGAACGTAAGCAGCGCGAAAAAAAGGCCAAAGAGGTTCATCGCCTTGACGCTAGCGATCTGGCTCTAATCGATGATCGAATCAGCGGACATTTGAAAGACGAGCTTAGGCGCTGGGCTGCTCACCGCTGGTGGAAGCTATTTGGATCGCAAGGGCACAGCCTCAATACATTGGAGGACGAATCCAGCTTCATCAGGGGGCTGGATACAGCATTCCCCTACCCCTCTCCAAGCAATTTGTTAGCTGCGCCTTCACACGCCAGACAGGAATACACCACTAGGGAAATTACAAAGCGCGGTGACATTCGAGACGTATCCTTTAACGGTCCACCTGTAAGTCGGCTTTTGAGCCTAATGCTCTTTGGCTTCTTTGATTTCCAGGGGCAATGGATCTATCTCAACAGAACGGGGCGATACCCGAACGGAGAGAAAGCACCAGAGCAGTGGCACGTCATGTGCGCCGACCCAACTGACCGACTCGGCATACGCGTAACAGTGAATGCAGGACATCGCGGGCGCCACCATCCGCCACCAGATGCTGTTTTTTCAGCACTACCCAGCAAGGTCAAAGAGTACGTAGCGGAAGACGTTGACTCCATTGATCGCCGGGAGTGGCTAGAAGGGATTGCCGATATTCTGTGCAAGGCTAAATACGACCCAAGGCCGCCAACGGTTCTTGAACTGGCCGGGGACTACGAACTGGATAGCTATCCGCTCGCAGACCTAATCGCCAATGGAAAGCGCACCAGAGGAAAGCGAGTAGAGCCAGTCAACGGCAATTACTTCGACTGCCGCCCCGATAACCTTTCCAGCCGATCAAGCGCGGGCCGCAAAATGAAATGCAATTACTGCCGGAAGCCCACCACGGCCAAAGAATCTAGCAGAATCAAAGACTCAACCGGCTCAACCTTTAGGATTTGTCGAACCTGCCAGGCGCAGGTTGGGCGTATCCACCCGTGACGAGCACTAAAATGCCGTACGGGAAGAATGGGGTATTGCCAAGAATGATTGGGATATAGTATTTTGGCCCTAGTGTGTGGTAACTGCATCAGACAGAATGGCGACCGGCCTTGAGGCCGGTTTTTTTTCGTCTGAGAAATACCCACCGACACTTATAACCCCGCCATCCTGAGCGGGGTTTTTCATTTCTGGCCCGCCATCGTGCGGGCTTTTTTGTGCCCGGAGATCTGTGAGCACCAAGGCTGAAGCCAGCACCATCAACCAACTGTTGGCAGCTAAGCGCGTAGAGGAATCGCTAGATGCGATTGGCATTCTGGCCGAGGTACTGCTCAACAACGGCGGGCACAAGGGCGCCCCTGGGGACGCTGTGCCGCCTGCCCAGATTGATGATCGTGGCGAAGCTGGCATTCAGTCTGCAATCAATATCATTGCTCGGATGGCCCATCGCGATTTTTGCGCCCTTGCAACCGATCTAGGCATCCCGGCGTAAGCCAATAGCCTAAGGATAAAGACGATGAAACTTCAAAACAGTGCGCAAGCGCTGACGGGATCGGCTTGCCCGAAGAAAGCCACCGAGCTGTTTTACGTGAGCCATCCGAAGGCCGAACGGGCCTTGCTGGGGCCGTTCTTGAGCCAGGCCGACGCCGAGTGTGGGCGTGTAGTTTTGCGTAGTGCTGAGGCCGTAGTGACGGCCTGCCTCGTCGAATCGCTGGACGATCTGACCTACTGGCACGCGGTGAACAATGGCCAGGTCTGCCGGGCCTTCGCTGGTGCTGATCGCCAAGGGGGTGGCCATGAGTAAGGTCACGCCGATTCGGCGCAAGGGGGCCGGGGGGCCGCCTGCTGCTGGCGCTCATATCGACAGCGCCAGCTATGCGCTGCTAGTGGAAACGCTGGCGGGCTTCCTGGAACTGCGCATTTGGTGTGGTTCACCTCGCAGGCACTGCCTCTGTAGGAGCAACCTTGTGCCGCAAAAGGGCTGCAAAGCAGCCCCGGGGACCTTGTGGCATATCTGAGTTCCCTGGGGCCGCTGCGCAGCCCTTTCGCGGCACAAGGCCGCTCCTACAGGCTCCGATTCATTTAAGACTTTCCCCATTCCCTGTAGTCCATTTCCCAAACATACTCCTAACCCCTTTCAAGCCATTGCGGTGGTCTGGGTCGAGTTCTAGTCTCGGCCGGTCGTTGCTAAATCAACGATCAGCCTTGACAGGCTGACTCAGTAATAAACTCGCATGGCTTCGCCTTTCATGGCGGCTGTACGCGGAGCACTTTCGGGTGGGCCGGGTTTCCCTTACTGACCGGTCTGTCAACCCACGTACCACTGCCACCCTCTTGTTTGACAGCAATGGTGGATAGCTCTTCAGTAAGGATTACACCATGTTGAAGATTGTCCCCGCCCTGAACGACAAGACTGCCGGCGTTACCGGCTTCGTTTATGGCGCTATGCGTGCCCCTATGCACGCGTAGCAGCCAGCTTGCCCCGCAGTTGTTCTGTCAGGGCAACACTGCCACTCAGGGTGGTTGAAGCGCTAAACGGCCCCGTATGAGGCTCCTGGACGCCTTACGGGCCATCGCTACCATACGCAACTCCAACGCCTTACAGATAGAACGTGGGAGCGGCTTGCCCCGCGATGAAGTCAGTCCAGCCAACCTCACTGCCTGGGGCAGTGTCATCTCGGGGCAAGCCCGCTCCTACAAGTGCTCCTTACCCGCTTTTTGTGCCAGCGGAAAAGACAAAACCCCTACCTGCATGCGCAGATAGGGGTTTTGCGAAATGAATCTTGACGATGACCTACTCTCACATGGGGAAACCCCACACTACCATCGGCGATGCATCGTTTCACTACTGAGT
>NZ_BQHO01000010.1 GCF_021601385.1 Pseudomonas parasichuanensis
CCCTTTGCGTTGGCCTACTTAGCTCCTGACCTGCCCGCATTTCGGAAAGTTCGACTTTTTTACGTCACTTTTTCCGAGCAAAACGCGGGCCGAATCTGGAGTGTAGGGGACGAAACGACATTCTTGTGACTTGCTGGTCATTTTTATGGTGACCGTTCGTCCCCGCAAACGTTGGCGGGTGTTACAAAATTTGTACAGGTAGGGACGTGCCGGGTCGGCAGGTGGGGCAGGGGTGAAAACAGGCAGGGCGGGAGCCGGGCGGCTCCCTGCGCAGGGGCGGTGACTCAGAGGCTGGCGGGCTTGCCTTGCAGGCGGGCCTGCTCCAGCAGTTGGTTCAACTGCGCCACTTGCTGGCGCAACTGGTCACGTTCGTCCTTCAATTGGCGCAGTTCATCACGGCGCATGGACACGTAGAGGGTCTGGGTGGGAGTGGCAGGCATCAGGGTACCCATGAGCACACCTCGCAGGGCTGGCTGGTGACAAATCAAAGCGTAGTCGCTTCACGCGGCGCGCATTCTGAATTCTTTCCCTGGCCATGGGAACTTTTTTGTTTATCGTGGTCTCGCCGTTCGTCGGTGAACCCTCGGCGGGTACGCTGGACTAATCTGAAATCCTTAACGGCTGTAATCCATTTCTAACGGGAGCGTCACCACATGCAACTGGGAATCGTCGGGCTGGGCCGCATGGGCGGCAATATCGCAAGGCGGCTGATGCGCGCCGGCCACCGCACCGTGGTGCATGACCGCAACCGTGAAGCAATCACCGGGCTGGAAGGCGAGGGTGCGCAAGGGGCCCACGACCTGGGTGCGCTGGTGCAGAAGCTCAAGGCGCCGCGCGCGGTGTGGGTGATGCTGCCGGCGGGCGAGCCCACCGAACAGACCATCGCCCAGCTGGCCGAGCTGTTGGAGCCGGGCGATGCGATCATCGACGGCGGCAACACGTTCTATAAAGACGACATGCGCCGCGCGGCCGAACTGGCCAAGCATGGCCTGCATTACCTGGACGTGGGTACCTCCGGCGGCGTGTGGGGCCTGGACCGTGGCTACTGCATGATGATCGGTGGCGAGAAGGCAGTATTCGAACGCCTGGAACCGCTGTTCAAGGCCCTGGCCCCCGGCGTCGGCGACATCCCCCGCACCCACGGCCGCAGCGGTGAGCACGAGCGCGCCGAGCACGGCTACATCCACGCCGGCCCACCCGGTGCCGGGCACTACGTGAAAATGGTGCACAACGGCATCGAATACGGCCTGATGCAGGCCTACGCCGAAGGTTTCGACCTGCTGCGCAGCAAGGGCGGCGACGAACTGCCCGAAGACCAGCGCTTCGACCTCAACCTGACCGAGATCGCCGAGGTGTGGCGCCGTGGCAGCGTGGTCACCTCCTGGCTGCTGGACCTGACCGCCGACGCCCTGGTCGCCGACCCACAGTTGTCCGCCTTCAGCGGTTCGGTGTCTGACAGCGGCGAAGGGCGCTGGACCATCGATGCCGCCGTGGAGCAGGCGGTGCCGGTGCCGGTGCTGTCCAGCGCGCTGTTCGCCCGCTTTCGCTCGCGCCAGCAGCAGGGCACCTACGGTGACAAGGTGCTCTCGGCCATGCGCCTGGGCTTCGGTGGCCACGTCGAGAAGAAAGGCGAATGACCAAACCAAGCATCCCTGCCGCTCCACCCTGCACCCTGTTCCTGTTCGGCGCCAACGGCGACCTGGTCAAGCGCCTGCTGATGCCGGCGCTGTACAACCTCAGCCGTGATGGCCTGCTGGACCGCAACCTGCGCATTGTCGGGGTCGATCACAACGCCGCCACCGCCGAAGCCTTCGCCGAGCGCCTGCATGCTTTCATGCTGGAGCGTGACCAGGGCCGCGAAGGCAGCGAGCGCTGCCTGGACGACAAGCTCTGGGCGCGCCTGGCCAAGCGCCTGGACTACCAGACCGGCGACTTCCTCGACCCGGCGACTTACCAGGCGCTGGCCAAACGCATCGACAAGACCAGCCACGGCAACGCCATCTTCTACCTGGCCACCTCGCCGCGCTTCTTCCCGGAAGTGGCCCAGCGCCTGGGCGATGCCGGCCTGCTCGACGAGTCCGCCGGGGGCTTTCGGCGGGTGGTGGTGGAGAAGCCCTTCGGCACTGACCTGGCCAGCGCCGAAGCGCTGAACGCCCGCCTGCTCAAGGTGATGAACGAGCGGCAGATCTACCGCATCGACCATTACCTGGGCAAGGAGACGGTGCAGAACATCCTGGTCAGCCGTTTTTCCAACGGCCTGTTCGAGTCGTTCTGGAACAACCATTACATCGACCACGTGCAGATCACCGCCGCCGAAACCGTCGGCGTCGAGACCCGCGGCGCCTTCTATGACAGCACCGGCGCCTTGCGCGACATGGTGCCCAACCACCTGTTCCAGTTGCTGGCGATGGTCGCCATGGAGCCGCCGGCCGCCTTTGGCGCCGATGCGGTGCGTGGCGAGAAGGCCAAGGTGATCGGCGCCATCCGCCCGTGGACGGCGAGGATGGCGCTGAAGAACTCGGTGCGCGGCCAGTACACCCCCGGCAAACAGGGGCGCAAGCCGCTGGCCGGTTACCGCGACGAGCCTAATGTTGCCAAAGACAGCCAGACCGAGACCTACGTCGCCCTCAAGGTGATGATCGACAACTGGCGCTGGGCCGGCGTGCCGTTCTACCTGCGCACCGGCAAGCGCATGAGCGTGCGCGACACCGAGATCGCCATCTGCTTCAAGCCCGCGCCCTATGCGCAGTTCCGCGAAAGCGAGCTGGAACGGCCCAAGCCCAACTACCTGAAAATCCAGATCCAGCCCAACGAGGGCATGTGGTTCGACCTGCAGGCCAAGCGGCCAGGGCCGGAGCTGGTGATGGAAAACGTCGAGCTGGGGTTCGCCTACAAAGACTTCTTCAAGATGACCCCGGCGACCGGTTACGAGACGTTGATCTACGACTGCCTGACTGGTGACCAGACCCTGTTCCAGCGCGCCGACAACATCGAGAACGGCTGGCGCGCGGTGCAGCCGTTTCTCGATGCCTGGGCAAGCGAGGCGGGCGAGGTGCATGGGTATGCAGCCGGGGAGGATGGCCCGGAGGCTGGTAATGAGCTGCTGACGCGGGACAAGCGCGAGTGGCACAACTTGGGTTGATTGCACGCTCCTACAGAGATCGCGTCAGCCTATATTTCGGCGGAACGACCACCGCCTCCCAGGCATCCAACCTCAGACCCACCCGACCAAGGAGCCCGGATGCCTGCCCCCATCGAAGACTACGCCCTCATCGGCAACTGCCGCAGCGCCGCCCTGGTCAGCCGCGACGGCGCCATCGACTGGCTGTGCCTGCCACGCTTCGACGCCCCGGCCGTGTTCGCGGCATTGCTGGGCAACGAAGAAAACGGCCGCTGGCGCATCGCCCCCAGTGACCCGGTCGAACACTGCACGCGCCGCTACCTCGATGACACCCTGGTGCTGGAAACCCATTGGACCACCGCCAGCGGCCGCGCCCGTGTGCTTGACTGCATGCCCCTGGGGGGCAGCAACGCCATCGTGCGCATCGTCGAGGGCCTGGCCGGCGAAACCGCGTTCGAGATGGACCTGGTGCTGCGTTTCGACTACGGCCGCAGCGTGCCCTGGGTGGAAAAGCTCGACCCGCTGACCCTCAGCGCGGTGGCCGGCCCCGACCGGCTGATACTGCGCAGCAGCGTCGAAACCCATGGCCAGGACCACCACAGCGTCGCCCGTTTTCGCGTGCGCACCGGCGAGCGCCAGGTGTTCAGCCTTTGCCACCAGCCCTCGCACCTGCCCGTTCAGCCCGGTTGCGATGTCGATGATGACCTGGAACAGACCATCGCCCAATGGCAGGCCTTTGCCGCCCGCTGCCCCGACGTTGGCCCTTACACCCATTTGGTGCGCCGCTCGCTGCTGACACTCAAGGCCATGACCTACGCGCCCACCGGCGGCATGGTCGCCGCCGTCACCACCTCGCTGCCCGAACGGGTGGGGGGTGAACGTAATTGGGACTACCGCTACTGCTGGCTGCGTGACGCCACCATGACCTTGCTGGCCCTGATGAACCTCGGCTACTTCGACGAAGCCCAGGCCTGGCGCGAATGGTTGCTGCGTTCGGTGGCCGGCAATCCCGAGCAGATGCAGATCATGTACGGCCTGGCGGGGGAGCGCGACCTGCCCGAGTTCACCTTGCCCTGGCTGGCCGGCTACGAGCACTCCCAGCCGGTGCGCGTCGGCAATGCCGCTTCCGAGCAGCGCCAGCTGGATATCTATGGCGAACTCGCCGACGCCATGACCCAGGCCATCAAGGGCGGCCTGCCGCGTCATCCGCGCAGCTCCGCCATTGCCCGGCTGATCCTGCCCTATGTGGAAAGCATCTGGCGCGAGCCCGACGAAGGGCTGTGGGAAGTGCGCGGCGGCCGCCAGCACTTCGTGCATTCCAAGGTCATGGCATGGGTCGCCTTCGACCGCGCCGCCAGCCTGGCGCAGACCACCGAGGAAGACCGCGAGCGAGGCCGGCACTACCGGCGCGTTGCCGATGAGATCCGCGCTGAGGTCTGCGCTCGTGGCCTGGATCCTTCCGGGCAGCACTTCGTTCAGGCCTATGGCTCAAGCGAGCTGGACGCCAGCCTGCTGCAGGTTGCCCTGACCGGTTTTCTGCCGCCGGATGATCCGCGCTTTCTGCGCACCCTTGAGCAGGTCGAACAGCGCCTGCTGCGCAACGGTCTGCTGCTGCGCTATGACAGCGACAGCTGCAGCGATGGCCTGACGCCGGGGGAGGGCACGTTCCTGGTGTGTTCGTTCTGGTTGGCGGATGTGTATGTGCTGCTGGGGCGCCAGGAAGATGCACAAGCGCTGTATGAGCGGCTGACCGGGTTGTGCAATGACGTCGGATTGCTGGCCGAGCAGTACGACCCGGCGGGTAAGCGGATGCTGGGGAATTTTCCGCAGGCGTTCAGCCATATCGGGATTATCAATACAGCGTTGAATTTGCACCGGGCGCGGTGTCCGGTGCGGGATAGGGCGGGGGGGGTGATGGCTGTGACATCGATCTGATGGCGTTATTTTGCTGTTGGATATTTTGCGGTTGGCCTGTTGCTCAGTTGCTAAGTTGAGAAGTTGTTGTTGGTTGTTTTTAATTTTGTATGTTCATTCATTTGCGATGTCGACGCGTAGTCACCTTTCCGCCCTTACGGCGGCTTGCTTTTTTTCTTGGAAAAAAGTAAGCAAAAACCGCTCGCTCCATTCATACGGCCCTCCGCTGCGCTGCGGGTCCCTTCGCTCCGGCGTCCTGAAGTCGCGAAGTTAGGGGCGGCGCCTGGGCTGGCGTTAGCTGTCGCTAGTTGGATTAAGTGGGAACTCTGGATTGCAATCGCTGGCAAGCCAGCTCCCACAGGGTAATGCGAAAACTTCAGGCTTGCGCCGTACCTGTGGGAGCCGGCTTGCCGGCGATAGGGCCCGAACAAGCAACACATAAACAACAGACAAACTTAGATAACAGCATTTCTGCTCTTGATCTGTTTTTGCTTTTGCTTCTAAGCGCGCAATAGTCCAGGCAACACAAATTGCGACTTCAGGAGGCCGCGCGGGCCCGGAAGGCACCGGAGTCGAGGGGACCCCGGAGCGCAGCGCAGGGGCCGTATGATGGGAGCAGGCGGTTTTGCCTACTTTTTCCGCGGGCGGCGAGCCAAGAAAAAAGTAGGCCGCCGTAAGGGCGGAAAGGTGACTATAAGTCGCCATCGTCGCTGAGTGCGCATACATATATCAAAACCAAGCCGAAGCCATTACCGGCCCGAACACAAAAAACTGACACTCCCCAATCATGAGAACGCTGCAAACCTGACGCCCTGCACCTGGTGGCCCTGACTCAATCCCAAGACGGGCGCCAGAGCGCCATGACATGATGGCCGACCCCGCGCCCATACATGCCCGCATCGAAAAAGGACTGCTCAATGACCTCGCTACCTCCCGACAACCTGCCGGTCTACCGCCTGATCACCGGCAAGGACGACGCCAGCTTCTGCCAGCGCATTTCACAGCTGCTCGCCTTGGGCTACCGACTGCACGGTTCACCCAGCGTCACCTTCGATGCCAGCCTGGGGCACGTGATCGCTGCACAAGCGGTGCTGTGGCCGACGGTGGCGCAATGAGCTCAATCACCCTGCGCAGGGCCGCCATCGAGGATGCCGACGTCATCGCGGCGTTGGTCAGTAAAGCCTACAGCCCTTACATCGCCAGGATTGGTCGCAAACCGGCGCCGATGCTCGATGATTATCAGCAAGTCGTGCGTGAGGACGATGTGTTCGTTGCCACCCTGGCCTCGCGCATCGTCGGGCTACTGGTCATGCGGCAGGAGGGGGGCGAGTTGCTGTTGGTGAACGTCGCTGTATTGCCTGCATGCAAAGGGCAGGGCATCGGGCGGATGCTGATGGACTTCTGCGAGGCACATGCCCGCGCTGCAGGCTGTGAGGCCATCCGGCTCTACACCCACGAGCGGATGACCGAGAACATCGCAATCTATGCCCGGCTGGGTTATCACGAAACGCATCGGGCTGCGCAGGATGGGTTTGCGCGGGTGTTCATGTGTAAGTCATTGCTGTAACCAAGGCCTGCGCTTTAACTGTAGGAGCGGCCTTGTGCCGCGAAAGGGCCGCAGCGCGGCCCCTGGATTTCAGCATTGACGCAACAATCGCCGGGGCTGCTGTGCAGCCCTTTCGCGGCACAAGGCCGCTCCTACAGGGGGCGAGCGAGCAAGTTGGAGCCGGCTGGTTGGCGAGGAGGTCAGAACAGCAAAGTCACTGCCATTGGCAAAGCGCCCTTGCTACCTTGCCCGGCCTACCAACGCGGCTCCCGCACAAGCGGCCGCAATCGCCGCGATCCCCGCACATTGCAGCAGGCTCAATGTCTCGCCCAGCACCAGCCAGCCGGCAATCGCCCCGGCGGCCGGCGAGGCGCTGAGCAGCACACCGAACACGCTCGGCGGCAAATGGCGCATGGCGAACATGTCCAGCAGGAAGGGCAGGGTGCTGGACAGCAATGCCACCGCCAGCCCCACGGCCAGTACCGTGGGTTGCAATAACTGGCTGCCGGCCTGCAACGTGCCCAGCGGTACGCCCAGCATCGCCGCCACCAGCATGCCGCTGGCCACTGCCTGGCGCCCGTGCACCGCCACCCGCGTGCCCAGGGTCACATACAGGCCCCAGGCCAGCGCGGCGGCCAGGGCATAGGCCACGCCGCGCAGGTCCAGCCCGTCTGCACCGGCCCCCCAGGGCAGCAGCACCAGGCCGAACGCCGACAGGGCGATCCACAACAAGTCGATGCGCCGCCGCGAGCTCAACAAGGCGACGCCCAGTGGGCCGATCACTTCAATCGATACCGCGATGCCCACCGGGATGTACAGGAACGCCCGGTAGATCAACAGGTTCATCAAGCCCATCATCAGCCCGTAGCCGACCAGGTCGCGCAGGTTGGCCTGGCGCCAGATGCGCCACGGGCGCAACACTGCCAGTAGAATCACCGCCGAGAGGCCCAGGCGCAGCGCAGCCACGCCTTCCGGCCCCACCAGGGGGAAGATGGCCTTGCCCACGGCGGCGCCCGATTGCACCGACACCAGGCCCAGCAGGGCAGCAAAGATGGGGGTGAATGCCCCCGGGTTGGCTTGGCGCACAGCGACCTCCACGCAGATTCGTGGCAGGATTTTACTGTGCAGGCCGTGAAGCATTGGCTGTATAACGCGCCGCAGGATGAGTGAATTGCTTTATTCGGACCCAGAACATGAATGATTTGCCCAAGCGCCCGCTCGACAGCTTCGACCAGGCGATCCTGCGCATGCTGCAACAGGACAACAAGACGTCGCAGCGGGTGATCGCCGAGGCCATCGGCCTGTCGACCCCCGCCGTGCAGCGCCGCATCACCCAGCTCGAAGCCAGCGGGGTGATTCTGGCCAATACCGCCGTCATCGCCCCGGAGGCGCTGGGCCAGGAGCTCACCGCCATCGTCGAGTCGCGCCTGTGCGACGACCGTTCGCTGGTGATGGACCGCGCCAAGCGTTACTTCGCCGGCGTGCCCGAGGTACAGCAGTGTTACTTCGTCAGTGGCGGGGTGTCGTTCATCATTGTCATGCTCGCGCGCAACGTCGCGCATTTCGAAAAGCTGGTCAGGCAGCATTTTGCCGACAACCAAGATATCCAGACCTACCGCACGCTGATCGTGCTGGACAAGGTGAAAGTGGGGTTGGAGGTGGCAGTGTAGGCTGGCTTCCAGGGTGTGCCTGTTGGCGTCTGCCCTGTGGGAGCAACAGCTTTCTGTAGGAGCGGACGTGCAAGTCCATCGAGCGGGAGCCGGCCTGCAGGCGATGAGTACAGTGCAAGCAACACAAGCCAGTTGCACCGAAGGATGATCTGCGGTGTCGAGAAGTGTGACGCATTACGTCACAAACCTTGCTTTGCGATCGTTAGCTCATACGCAGATCGCGCGGCTGCAGCAGGCAGCCTGAAGCGCCTCGACCGCAAGCTATCCGAACGGGTGGCAAGGTGAGGAAAACGGCCTATCCTGCCTACTGATCCCGAGGCCAGGGAAAAGGGCCGTGCAGGCCCTTTTGCCGTTTCGATGACAGAAGGAGCCTGCCATGCCCCGTCACGCCGCCAATCCCCAATCCCATGACGCCGGCCTGCTGCGCTGGCTCGGTGAAGCATTCACTGCCACCGAGCGCCAGCACATCCTGGTAGAGGCGCTGGCTACCCGTAACAACAGGCTGGTGGACCCCTACAGAAGCGATGATTACCGGGTGACGTTCGAAGACGAGCACGTGCTGATCGAGCGCCATGACGACAAGGACCAGCCTGCTGTACGTGTGCCGCTGGACGTGTTCATCGCGGCACTGCAGGCATGGCAGCAGCCCGACGCCTGACCGGGCTGCCCCCTTTACACATCGCTGTCACTGAGCACGCAGTGCGCGACCCCTTTGACCCCACTGGCATGGGCGCTGACATGGCGCACCTTGAACCCGGGGCTCTGCACCGTCGCCTTGGGCGTCCAGCCATCGCCGTTGTCGACCTGGTAGCTGATCGAGCCATCGGCATGCCAGGCCAGGCGCAGGCCGTACTGGTCATTGCGATTGGGCACGGTGAGGAAGTGATCGCTGATGACGGCAGTGTCGTTGACGAAAGTGCGCAGGTGGAACGTACGTTGATCGCTGCCGTTGACCTGCGGTGAGCTGGACAGGAACAGGGTGTAGTCCTCGCGCTCGTCCTGGGCGGCAGCGAGGATCACCGAGGGCACCCATTTGTCGCCGGTGTGGTTTTCCTCGATGCTCACCTGGCAGGTCAGTTGGCCGCGGTCGCCCACGTATTCACGCAGGAAGTTGTGGTACCGACCATATGGCACATCGAACGCCAGGCGTTGGCCTGGCGTGCAGCCGAGCAACAGGCCCAGGCCAGCCATACCCACTGTTCTTGCGAGATTCTTCACGTTGCGTTCCTTGCTTTGGGAGGGTCATTTGGCGGGGCGCAAGGCTAGCGTCGCGGCCTGCCCGGCGCAACCACGACAGACGCGACGCCAGTTGCCGAAGCTCAGCCGTGCACGGGCCGCAGGAAGCTGCGTTCGTAGCTGAGGATGAAGCGCTGCTCGGTGGCCAGGGCGAAGGCGGCGATGCACTCGGGATCGCTTTCCGACGCCGTGCGGTACTGCTCGTAGGCGGCGAGGCTTGGGAAGCTGAACAAGGCGTAGGCGACGTTGTTGGCGCCTTCGCTGGGCAGGAAGTAGCCGTGGTGCGTGCCGCCCATGCGGTTGACCAGGCCGATCCACAACTTGCCGTAGGCCTCGAAAGCAGGGATCTGATACGGGTCGATGATGTACTTGAGGTGGCAGGTGATCATTGCACGCAATCCTTTGGGTGAGCCGGGGAGGCTCACCTTACAGGGGGCGGCGGCGGGCGTCGATGGGCGTTACGGCGTGTCAGCCTGGCGCCAGATCAGCTGATCGGTGGGGTAGCCCTGCTCGCGCGCCCGTTGCAGCAACTGCTCGCGGGTCTGGCTGCTGACCGTCGGGCTGCGCGACAGCAGCCACAGGTATTCGCGGTTGGGGTGGCCGACCAGTGCCACGCGGTAGTCCGGGTCGTGGTACAGCACCCAGTACTCGCCCTTGGTCAGGTCGGGCGCGAGGCGGCTGAACCAGTTGTCGAAACGCACCCAGAGCTTGTCGGTGCGCCCGGGCACCTGCGCCTGGGCGATACCGTGGGCGCTGTTCCACTGGCCGTCCTGTTCCTTGCAACGGTTGTCGACGTCGATCTGGCCATCCTCGCGCAGCCCATAGCGCGCCTCGGACTGCACGCAGTTGCGCTGGAAGAACATCGGCAGCCGCGCCAGTTCGTACCAGGTGCCCTGGTAGCGTTGCAGGTCGACTTGCTGGGTCGTGGGGGGCGGCAGGTGCTGCTCCTTTGAGCTGGAGCAGCCGGCCACTGCGAGGGTCAGGCAGGACAGCAGCAAAGCCGTGCGCATCGTCATGGGTAGCTCCTGGCAAGGTGAGGGGTCACCTGATGTTCGATGCGCAGGCCGGGCAAAAGGTTTTACCGGATCACCGCGAAGTTTCGATGCGCAGCACTTCGGTGTAGATGGCGTCCACCGTCTGGTCGACCTTGAGGTTCTTCATGCGTGCCTGCAGATCGGGGTTCTCGACCTTGACCACCTGCAGCTTGCCTTCGGGCGGCAGCAGGGTGACTTCGTGGGTCTTGAGGTCGATCTTCTTGATCTGCGAGGTGACCTTCACCTGGCGGAAGGCTTCGCCGCCCGGGTTGGGGTTGTCCTTGGTGGCGCGAATGGTGCCGGCCTCTTCCGAAGCTTTCGGTGCGCCGCCGACGTTGGTGTTGAGCACGTAGGCGACGGCACGGGTCACGTAGATGTCGACCTTGTCGCCAACCTTGAGGTTGGGCAGGGCCTTGGCCTTTTCCGTGAGCTGGAAGGTCACGTCCTTGTCGTGGGGGCCCTTGACCGTGACCTGGCGGTTGGCCTGGTCGATGGCGGTCACCTGGGTACTGACATGGCTTTCCAGCGCTTCACTGGCGATGGGCAATTCGGCGGCGTGGGCGGTGAAACTGGCGACGGACACCAGCGAGGCGAGCGCAACGGCGCGGGCGAGGGTGCGGGTTGGATTCATTGGCCTGTCTTCCTTGTGGTCGTTACCGGTGAGTGGCATGCGAGGTTCAAGCATAGTCACAGGTTGGCTGGCGTGTGAGCGACCTTGTGTCGCGGGTGCAGGTAATGCGCCTGAGGTGACCGCCTCAGGCCGCAGGTGCCGGCGTTTCGCGATCACCTTTGGCCATGACGACAGTGACCGCGCTGGGCAACGCCACCGCATTCTTCGCCGCCAGTACCTCGGCCATCACGCTGACCGCGATCTCCGCCGGGGTCTTGCTGCCGATGTAAATGCCGATCGGCCCGTGCAGGCGTTCAAGCGATTGCTCGGTCTCGCCAAAATGCTCGATCAGCCGTTCGCGACGCAGCTGGCTGTTGCGCCGCGAACCGATGGCGCCGACGTAGAACGCCGGGCTGTGCAGGGCTTCGAGCAGGGCCAGGTCGTCGAGCCTGGGGTCGTGGCTGACGGCGATGATGCAGGTGCGCAAGTCGGCCCGGAAGGCGCGCACCACGTCGTCCGGCATGCCTGCGAGGTGCTCGACGCCGGCCACCGCCCAGCTGGCCAGGTACTCCGGGCGCGGGTCGCACACCGCCACCCGGAAGCCGTTGAACAGGGCCATGGTCGCCAGGTATTCGGCCAGCGCGCCGGCGCCGATCAGCAGCATGCGGTAGCCGGGGCCGAGGATGTTGCGCATGTGCTGGCCGTCGAAACTGAACTGTGCCGGGGTGGCGGTGGCCTGGAGGGTAACGCTGCCATCGTCCAGGGCAAGGTCGCGGCGTACCAGTTGGCCGCTGTCGAGTTGTTCGAGCAACCGCTGCAACAGCTGTGGCTCGGGGTTGAACTCGAGGATCAGCTCCAACGTGCCGCCGCAGGGCAGGCCAAAGCGGTGCGCCTCGTCGGCGCTGATGCCATAGCGGACCATCTCGGGGGCGCCGTCGGGCAGCCCGGGGCCGCCGTGGGCGCTGGTGTAGCGCTGGATCAGGTCGTCTTCGATGCAGCCGCCGGAGACGCTGCCAACCACCCGGCCATCGCCGCGCAGGGCCATCATCGAGCCCACCGGGCGCGGCGACGAGCCCCAGGTGCGGGCCACGGTGGCGAGCAGCACGCGGTGATTGGCCTTGAGCCAGTCGTGGGCGGTGCGCAGGACCAGCAGGTCGATGCTTTCCATGGATGTGTTGTGACCTCGTTATCTGGTGCACCACGATTGCGGCCTGGTGCGTGCCCTGTGGGAGCGGGTTCACCCGCGAATGCTGCGTTAGCCCCACCGACGCCTTCGCGGGTAAACCCGCTCCCACAGAGGCCATTTCAGCCGTGCCATCAGCGCATGTGCAAGATGATCGGGCTGCTGCTGGCCGGGTCGGTGTGCCCGCGCAGCTTGCCCACCGCCTGCGCATCCACCGCAGCGCCATGGTTGCCCCAGGTGCCGCGGGCAAAACTCAACACCTCGGCAATCTCGCGGTCCGACAGCTGCTCGCGAAACGCCGGCATGCGGTAGGCATCCGGCACCCCGGCGGCGACGATGCGCTGCGAGCCGTTGAGGGTGATGTTGATCGCCGAGGCGTTTTCGCTGGCCAGCATCGAGGTGGCGCCCGCCAGCGGCGGCATCCACTCGGCCTGGCCCTGGCCATCCAGGCCATGGCAGCTGGCGCAGCGGGTCACGTAGGTATGCGCACCGGGCGCCTCCAGGTTGCTGGCGGCGGACACGGCCTGGTACTGCCAGGGCGCGCCGTCGCGCTGCGGGTCGCCCGGCAGCGATTTCAGGTAGCGGGCAATGGCGGCCAGGTCATCGTCGGCCATGAACTGCGTGGAGTTGTTGAACGCCTCGGTCATCGAGCCGTATACCACCGCGTGCTGGTTGCGCCCGGTCTTGAGGAACTGCACGATCTGCGCCTCGCTCCAGCGGGCCAGCCCGGTGTTAGGGTCCTGGCGCAGGCTGGGCGCGTACCAGCCGTCGAGCAGGGCACCGGCGAGAAAGGGCACGCCAGCCTCGTCCAGCGCCTTCTCGTTGAACGCCACGCCCCGCGGAGTGTGGCAACTGCCGCAGTGGCCGGGGCCCTGGACGATGTAGGCGCCACGGTTCCACAGCGCATCCTGCCCGGGTTTCTGTGCATAGGGCGTGTTCGGCGCGAACAGGCCATTCCACAGGGCGATCGGCCAACGCAGGTTCAACGGCCAGGGGATGCTGCTGGGGATGTTGGCCTGGTTCGCCGGCTGCACGCCCTGCATGAAGAACGCATACAGCGCGCGCAGGTCGTCATCGCTGAGCTTGGCGTAGGACGGGTAGGGCATGGCCGGGTACAGCCGGCGCCCGCCCGGGGCGACGCCGTGGCGCACGGCGCGGTCGAAGTCGGCCAGGCCGTAGCCGCCGATGCCGTGCTCGCGGTCGGGGGTGATGTTGGTGGCATGGATCGCCCCCAAGGGCGTGGCCATCTCAAGCCCACCGGCGAACGGCGCCTGGCCGGGCAGGCTGTGGCAGGCCACGCAGTCGCTGAGCCGGGCAATGTATTCGCCACGGCTGACCAGCGCCGCGCCCACCGGGGTGTCGGCTGTGAAGGGCGAGGCAGGCTCGCGGGTGACGTACCAGGCCAGCAGGCCTGCCGCGACCAGGCACGGCAGGGCCAGCCAGCCCGCGGTTGTTGCGAAGCGACGGTTGTTCATGGGCGGTCCTGTCGGGTCAGCTGAAGCTGTAGTGGCTAAGGGGCAGGCTGCGGATGCGCTGGCCGGTCAACCGTGCCACCGCGTTGGCCACCGCAGGCGCCACCGCCGGCAATGGCGGTTCGCCAATGCCGCCCATCTTCGCGCCGCTCTCGACGATGCGCACATGCACCCGGGCCATGCGCGACGGCGGCAGGATCGGGTACAGGTCGTAGTTGCGCGCCTTCGGCATGCCGTTAAGCCACACCGCTTCCTCCACCAGCGCCTGCGACAGCCCCAGCGCCACCGCGCCGTTGACCTGGGCCTCGATGATCGCCGGGTTGACGATGCTGCCCGGGTCGATGGCCTGCCAGATGTCGTGCACCTTCACCTGGCCGCCGTCGATCGACACCTCGGCGATCACCGCCGCCTCCGAGCCGAACGGCGAGGCCATGGCCACGCCCCGGGCGCGCTTGCTGCCGTCTTCGGCGGTGAACGGCCCGCGTTTCCAGCCGCCGGACAGCTCGCCCACCGCTTGCAGCAGATGGGTCAGGCGCTGGTTGTCGCGCAGCAGGTGCAGGCGCAGCTCGAACGGGTCGTGGCCGCCCTTGTCGGCCAGTTCATCGAGGAAGGCTTCATAGAAGAAGTCGTTCAGCGAATTGCCCACCGAGCGCCAGTAGCCGAGCATGGCCGGGCCTTTCACATAGACCTGCGCAATGCGCTTGTTGGCGATGGCGTAGGCCTTGCCCGACAACCCTTCGAGGGCGGTGGGGTCGAGTTTTTCGCCCTGCTGGCCGGCCAGGGCTTCGGTCGGGCCTTCGGTGGCGCTGACGGCCTCGATGGCCACCGGGAAGCCTTCGGCGTCCAGCCCGGCGCAGAACTTGACCGCAGCCACCGGGCGCAGCACATCGCGCAGGAATTCTTCCTCACGGGTCCAGATCAGTTTCACCGGGCGCCCGACCGCCTTGGCCAGGGCGATGGCCTGGGGGTAGGGGTTGGCTGAGTCGTAGAGGAAATGCCGGCCGAAGAACCCGCCCAGCAACGGTGAATGCAGGGTGACCTGCGCAGGGTCCAGGCCGGTGCGTTTGGCGATGTCGTCACGGAACATGTCCGGCGCCTGGTTGGGCAGCCACACCTCCAGCGTGCCGTCGGGGTTGAACCGCGCAGTGGCGGAGGGTGGCTCGAGCTGGGCGTGGTTGAGGTACTGGTTGTGGTAGCTGGCCTCGAGCGTGCTCTTGGCACTGGCCAGGGCGGCGGCCACATCGCCTTCATGCTCGTCGTCGCGGGGTGTGCCGGGCTGGCTGGCCAGGTGTTCGAGCCAGGCGGCGCTGGAAAAGTCCGCCGGCATCGGCCGCACCTTGCTGTCGGCGCCGGGCTCCTTCCAGTCCACCTGCAAGGCTTCGACCGCACGTTTGGCGTGCCACCAGCGTTCGGCGACCACCGCCACCGCACCGGGCAGCTGATGCACCGAGTGCACGCCCTTCATGGTTTTGACCTGGTCTTCGTTGCGCAGGCTGCCCACCGTCATGCCCAGGCGCGGCGCATGCTGCACGGCGGCGTGGAGCATGCCGTCGAGCTTGACGTCGATGCTGTAGACGGCCTTGCCGGTGGACTTGTCGTAGGCATCCAGGCGCGCTACCGGCTTGCCGATCCAGCGGAACTGGCTGGGGTCGCGCAGGGTGATGCCGGCTGGGTCCGGCACCGGCAGGTCCATGGCGCGGCTGGCCAGTTCACCGTAGGCCAGCGAACGGCCCGAGGCCGCATGGATCACCTTGCCCGGTTCGGTGCTCAGTTCGCTCACCGGCACCCCCCACTGCTCGGCGGCGGCCTGCATCAGCATGGCCCGGGCCAGCGCACCGAGGCGGCGCATGGTCGGGTAGCTCATGCGCACCGACATGCTGCCACCGGTAATGCGCATGCCGTTTTCCATCACCACGTAGGCCTCGCCGGGCGGGGCGCTGTCGACCACGAAGCTGGCCGGGTCAGCGTCCAGCTCTTCGCCGACAATCTGCGCCATGGCCGTGAAGGTGCCCTGGCCGCCTTCCATGAACGGGCTGAGCAGGCGGACGGTGCCGTCCGGGCGTATTTCCAGGAACGCCGGCACCTGGGTGCCGCGCTGGGCAGTTGCCGCCGCGGCCTGTACCCGTGGCGTCCCCAGCGGCAGGCCGAAGCCCAGCACCAGGGCGCCCACGGCGGTGCCCGCGAGGAAGCGCCGGCGCGACAGGTTGACGGTTTCGCCCACGGGCAGCTTGAGCAGGTCCTCGGGGGTGTCGATGCGCGTGCTCATCAGGCGTTCTCCCCTTGGGCCAGTGCATGCACGGCGGCATGGATGGCGTTGTAGGTGCCGCAGCGGCACAGGTTGACCATCGCCGCGTCGATCTGTGCATCGCTGGGTTTGGCGGTGTGCTTGAGCAGCGCGGTGGCGGCCATCACCTGGCCGGACTGGCAATAACCGCACTGCGCCACCTGGTGCTCGACCCAGGCCGCCACCACCCGCTTGCCGATGGCGTCGGCTTCGATCGCCTCGATGGTGGTCACCTCGCGGCCCACCACCCCGGCCACCGGCGTCACGCAGGCGCGCACCACGTTGCCGTCCACCAGCACCGAACAGGCGCCGCACTGGGCCAGGCCGCAGCCGTACTTGGTGCCGGTCAGGCCAAGATCGTCACGGATCACCCACAGCAACGGGGTGTCGGCTTCGGCGTCAACCTGGTAGGTCTTCTGGTTGATTCGTAGTTCCATGATGGTGGGCTCCATGGCTCATCGTGCTGATCATCGGTTGATGGCGTATCGTTATGGGCAGGGCGGCGCAGCGAGGCGCTGCCTCTGTGGGCAACAGTTGTCGAACCTCAGCGAACTCTAGTCCTGGCGCGTCGGGTTGCCCATCCATGGGCCTGCAGGTTCAGAGGATCAGGCAAGCATTCCAGCGGATTGCGCTAGTGCGGCAAGCCCCACAGGGTTCGCACGCAACCTGTAGGAGCGGCCCATGTGGCCCGTTCAGGCCGGCTTGATCGCGGCCTCGAACGCACGCAGCAACTGATCGACCGAGTACGGTTTGTTCAGCACCTCCACGCCGGGCTGCGCATCCTCTGCCAGCAGCTGGCTGTAGCCGCTGGTCAGCACCAGCGGGATGTCGGGCCAGCGCCGCTTGATGGTGCGGGCAAGCTCGATACCGCTGACCCCAGGCATGACCACATCCGACAGCACCAGGTCGATGCGCGGCTGGCCAGCCTCCAGCAGCGCCAGGGCGCTGACGCTGTCGTGGGCCAGGCAGGTGGCGTAGCCCATGTCAGCCAGCAGGGTGGCGGTGAATTCACGCACCTGCAGGTTGTCCTCGACCACCAGGATGCGGCCCTTGGGTTGCGCTACGTTAGCGCCGGGCAGCACTGCCAGGTCGGGTGCAGGGGCAGCCACCGCCGGCAGTGACACATTGAAGGTCGTGGCCTTGCCCGGCGTGCTCTGCACGCTGATCGCGCCACCGGACTGGTGCACGAAGCCGTACACCTGGGACAGCCCAAGGCCGGTGCCCTTGCCGACTTCCTTGGTGGTGTAGAACGGGTCGAAGATCCGCTCCAGGTCGGCGGCGGCGATGCCGTGGCCGTGGTCGGTCACGGCGATGTTGACCTGGCCATCGGTGATGTCGAGGGTGATGTTGATGGTGCCTTGCCCCTGCATGGCATCGCGGGCATTGACCACCAGGTTGACCAGGGCGGTTTCGAACTGGTTCAGGTCCGCCTCGATGTAGCAGGGCTGCGCGGGGCCCTGCACCAGCACCTGCATGTGCGCACCGACGATGCTGCGCAGCATTTCGGCGATCTGTTCGACCTGATGCAGCACCGGGAACACTTCCGGGTGCAGTGCCTGGCGGCGGGCGAAGGCCAGCAGTTGGCTGGTGAGCTTGGCGGCGCGGTCGGTGGTGTCGAGGATGGCGTCCAGGTAACGCTGCTGGCGTTCGGCGGGCAGCGGCTTGCGGCGCATCAGCTCGGCGGCGTTGCGGATCACCGTGAGCAGGTTGTTGAAGTCGTGGGCCACACCGCCAGTGAGCTGGCCGATGGCTTCGAGCTTCTGCATCTGGCGCATCTGCGCTTCGGCCGCCTGCAGCTCGCGTGAGCCCGTCTGCACCTGCACTTCCAGCGCTTCGTTGAAGCTGCGCAGTTGTTGCTCGGCGCCATGGCGGTCGTGCACGTCCACCGCGGTGCCGTACCAGCGCAGCAGGGTGCCGCTCTCGGGGTCGCGGTAGGGCTGGGCGCGCACCATGAACCAGCGGTAGCTGCCATCGTGGTGGCGCAGGCGGTGTTCGCTCTCGAACACCTGGCCGCTGGCGCGGGCCTGGGCAAAGCCCTGCTCGACGGCGGCGATGTCGTCGGGGTGCACGCAGGTTTCGGCGTACCAGTGGAAGGCCCCTTGTTGGCCGGTTTCGCCGAAATAGTCGTGCCAGCGCTGGTTGAAAAACTCGAAGCGCCCATTCTGGTCGGTCACCCAGACCAATTGCGGCACGGTGTCGGCGATGGTCTTGAACGCCGCTTCGCTCTCGCGCAGGCGGGCCATCATCTCGTGCTGCTGGGTCACGTCCACCGCAGCGCCGAACCATTCGACGATCGCGCCGTTGTCGTCGAAGATCGGCATGGCCCGCGACAAGGTCCAGCCAAAGCGACCGTCCGACAGCTGCACGCGGTGTTCCAGTTCGAAGATGGCCCGGTCGGCCACCGCGTCGGCGATGGCGGCAAGCACCTTGGGCCGGTCTTGCGGGGCGATATAGCTTTCGAGCCACTGCGGGTTGGGTTGCCGGGAGTCTTGCAAAAAACCCTCGCCGCTGAGTTCGTACATTACCTGCCAGTCAGGGCTCATGCGGTAGATCGCGGTGCTGCTCGCGGTCACCAGCGCCCGCAGGCGCAACTCACTGTCCAGCAGCGCGCCGCCTAAAGTGGGGAGTGCCGGGGGTTCTGGTCGGCTGTTGGGCATGTGTAATCGTCCTGAAGTCGAGGGTGCCTGGCGAGCTCCTCAGGTGCGCTCGCCCGTTGATCGAATGTTCAGATTAGCTGCTGCGCCGCCGCTTTGCCGGGGGTGGCTTACCAGTGGCATGGCGCCCTTCAGTCGATGCGTGGATGCTGCTGGGCCAGGGTGTTGCGCTTGGCTTCAAGCTCGGCGATCTGTGCGTCGATGTCTTCGATTTTCTGCTCGATATTGTCGTGATGCTCCTGCAACAGTTCGCGCGCCTCGGCCAGGTCCGACGCCGCCGGCGCTGCGCCGCGCAGCGGGCGGTTGGCGGTTTCCTTCATGGTCAGGCCGGTGAAAAGGCCGATCAGGGCGATGACCATCAGGTAATAGGCCGGCATGTACAGGTTGTCGGTGCTCTCCACCAGCCAGGCGGCGATGGTCGGGGTAAGGCCTGCGATCAGCACCGAGATATTGAAGGCGCTGGCCAGGGCGCTGTAGCGGATATGGGTGGGGAACATCGCCGGCAGGGTCGAGGCCATCACGCCGATGAAGAAATTCAGCAGCACGGCCAGGATCAACAGGCCCGCGAAGATCACCGCCAGCTTGCCGCTGGTGATCAGCATGAACGCCGGGATGGCGAACAGGAACAGGCCGACGCTGCCGACGATGATGAACGGCTTGCGCCCCCACTTGTCGCTGAGCAAGCCGATGATCGGCTGCACGAACAGCATGCCGACCATGATCGCGATGATGATCAGTACCCCGTGGTCCTCGCTGTAATGCAGGTTGTGTGAAAGGTAGCTGGGCATGTAGGTGAGCAGCATGTAGTAGGTGACGTTGGTGGCAATCACCACGCCTATGCAGGTCAGCAAGCTGCGCCAGTGCTGGGTGGCAACCTCCTTGAACGACACTTTCGGGCCGCTGGCCAGGCCCTCGCGGTCGCCTTGTTCGAGGCTGTCGACGTGTTGCTGGAAGGCCGGCGTTTCTTCCAGCGCATGGCGCAGGTACAGGCCGATCAGGCCCAGCGGCAGGGCCAGGAAGAACGGCAGGCGCCAGCCCCAGTCGAGGAACTGCTGTTCACCGAGCACCGTGGAGATCAGCACCACCACCCCGGCGCCCAGCACAAAGCCGGCAATTGAACCGAAGTCCAGCCAGCTGCCGAGGAAGCCGCGCTTGCGGTCCGGGGCGTATTCGGCGACGAAGATCGATGCGCCGGTGTATTCACCGCCCACCGAGAACCCCTGGGCCATCTTCGCCAGTAACAGCAGGATCGGCGCCCAGATGCCGATGCTGGCGTAGGAGGGGATCAGGCCGATGGCGAAAGTGCTCAGCGACATGATCACGATGGTCGCGGCCAGCACCTTCTGGCGCCCATAGCGGTCGCCCAGGGCGCCGAAGAACAGCCCGCCCAGCGGGCGGATCAGGAACGGCACCGAGAAGGTCGCCAGCGCCGCGATCATTTGCACGCTGGGGCTGGCATTGGGGAAGAACACCTTGCCCAGGGCGTAGGCGACGAAGCCATAGACGCCGAAATCGAACCATTCCATGGCATTGCCCAGGGCGGCGGCGGTGATCGCCTTGCGCATCTTGGCATCGTCGACGATGGTGATGTCGTTCAGGCCGATCGGTTGGACGGGGTTGCTGCTCGGGTTCATGGGCCGGGGTCCTTGTGGCAGAGCGGTTGACGGTATGGCCATGGCTGGCCAGGGGGTCTAAGGCATCTGATACGCCGGCGCGCTAAATAATTCCGCGCGGGGTAATACGGGCCAGATGTGCTGGCCAACCGTTGCTTGAACCCGCGCGGCCTTGCCGGCGTGCGTCACCCCAACTCGCGTGCCATCAAGCTATGTTCCTCGCCCCAGGCTTCGAAGCGCTCCAGCGGTTTCCAGCCGCGCTTGGCGTAGTACGCCTGCTGGTCGTGGGTATGCAGGTACAAGGTCGGTACGCCGGTCATACGTGCCTGCTCGCAGATGCCGTCGATCAGCCTTTCGGCCAGGCCCTGGCCACGCGCCTCCGGGGTGACGAACACGCAGGCCAGCCAAGGACCGAGTTCGGGGCGTTCGGGCAGGTCGTCAGCGGCCAGCGCGGCGCTGCCCATCAATTGATCGCCGTCGAGGGCGATCAGGCAGCGCCATTGGCCATTGTGCTGGCCTTCGGCGAACAGCCGTTGCCAGTCGGGCAGGGGCAGGTCGGTGAATTCGTAGTGGAACTGTTGGTGCAGCCAGCGTGCCAGGGTGTCGCTGTGCTGCATGTGGTTTTCGAGCCAGTCCAGGCGGAGCATGGGCATTCCTTTTGAAGGGGGCCGTGTTGCAGGCCAGTGATACCGCCGCAGCGGCGCTCGCGTATGATGGCGCACTTTTTGGCCTGGGCGCTAACACCGGGCCTGTTCCCACACGCGAAAGGATATGCACATGCGCGAGCGCGAATCGGCACGGCTGCTGGTCATCAACCCGGAGCAACGGGTGCTGTTGTTCAGGTTCGTGCACACCCAGGGCGCATTGGCCGGCGATGACTATTGGGCAACGCCGGGCGGTGGCTTGGAGGCGGGCGAGTGCTTCGAGGCGGCGGCCATTCGCGAGCTGCGCGAAGAGACCGGCATCGTCATCGAGGCGGTGGATGAGTCCATCGCCGAGCGGCGCTTCCCGCTGGTACTGCCCAGCGGTGAAGAAGTGCTGTCGGTGGAGCGCTACTTCGTTGTGCAGATAGCGCAACAGGTGCTGTCCAACGCCGAGTGGACGGCAAATGAGTGCGAGGTGATCGCCGATCATCGCTGGTGGTCAGCCGAGGAGCTGCGGCTCACCAGTCAGATCGTGTGGCCGGAGCACCTGGTGGCGATGCTCGTGCAGGCAGGTGCCTTCCCGATATGACGCTGTCAACTGCGACCGTCCGGTGGCGCAATATTTACCCTAACTTTGCGAATTTCCTGGGCGATGAATTGGGCGCTCTGTTGCACGTACTGTCTTGAAAGATACCAAGGCGGTGATGCTGAATCGATGTCGGTGAAGTTGTAGTATCGGATGCTTTCGTCCGTGTCCGGGTAGGGCATCCCCTCATGCTCGTAATCTCTTGTCCCAAAGATGAAATGATGCTCCTGATCAAGCAGGCGCACCAAGCGTTTAACCATCTGCGCGAGGCGATTTAAGTACTTGTAAGCTTCAATGCGTGCAAGGAAAATGACAATGTCGTCGAGCGTTCTAAGCCCTTCGTGTCTCCTGACTCCGTCCAGGCTCTCGCAATCTGCCAGGGTAGAGTTGACCTTGCGTCCCATATCCCGTGCTTGGATGACACCTGTCAGGAAGTCCCACATGCCGTTGATCGTAGAAGATGCAATTTTGTCGCTTTCGCCGAGTGCTTCGATGGCGTCGACATCTAATGGCCATGTCAGGATGTAGATAGCTTCCAGCACCCTGGGGTTTTTACCGCCACCCCCTGGTGGCAGTGAACTGCCCATTGAGTTGGCGGCGCCTTTCAGCGTGCTGAGATTGATGCGATTGAGGTTGGGATAGTGAGGGTGGACGGGATGAAAGCCCCATTTCAAGGCCAAGAAGTAGTCAGTACCAAGAATCGCCTTGATCTCTGGCCAGTTCAACACGTACAGCTTGGGTAATCGGATGATTGGCAATGAGGGCGCTGGCAGCCCGGCTTGCGCATCAATGTCTAAGGAGCGGTTGTGATTTGCGACGTGATCGATCACCGCCCGGGTTGTTTCCTCCAGCGACGTGACAATGAAGTGAGCACACAGTGGACTTTGGTAGCCTGCCAGCGCCTTGAGCTCTTTCATCAGATCGTCGACGCCGAACTTTTCGACCCGCTTACACTGCATAGTGGTCGGCGAAAAGTGATCGAAGATATCCACGCCGTGTTGTCTATCGCCGTTCTTTCCGTAGCCCGACGACGCCCAGTAGTTGATGCCCTGTTGCCGGCCGGTGCTGAATTTTTCCTGCACAAGAGGGAACGCGTCCGCACAGAATGACTGGAACTCCTGCCATGTGCTGGGTGGCTTGAGGTGGCGTGTGGAGTCTGACGCGGCGTGGAGCAGTCCGCTGGGCATGTGTCCATTCATGATGTGAAACTCCTTGAGGGTCGTTGTTTAGCGAATGATGGCTTAATGGCCCTTGCTAGTGACACCCATATTTTGCGCTGGGATTCAGCCACCGAGGGGAGATGAAGGGAGGTGTGCAGGTCGTTGCCGAGTTGAATCGGCTCGGCAACGGGGTCAAATGTTCGGTTGGCCGGCACTACCTGAGATAGTTGAGTCGGGCATGTCGCTTGAAGGCGGCAAGCTGAAGGCCGCGCGCCCTCATACGGTCAGCTTCACGCGACACCCAGCCGTTACAGGGCCTTGGAGGGGCTAACACTGTCATCCACCTACCAGTTTGGATAATGTTCGTCGAACAGCTTGATCAATACGCTATGCGTCCCGCTGTGTACCCAGGCTTGGCGTCTCTCGGTGTGGAAGCCGACTTCGACACTATGAAGATCGGCGATGAATACTGCCATGTTGAGTGTCGCCGCGTTGAGTTCGTTTCTGGCCTCTTTGAGATTGGGAGCATGCTTTTCAATCTTCGGCAGCACGCTCAGAATATCTTCAATATCGTCCCATTTTTTGCAGGCACGATCGAAGTCGCGCAGGTGAAAATCAATGGAGAGCAAGTCGAAGTTTTCTGTCTCGGTAATCGAGAAAAGCCAAGGATTATTGACAGGGAAGATTTTGTTGACCCTTGTGGTGATCTCTATAAGCGCGTCGATCATAGTGTTCAAGGTGGCTATTTTCCCTCTATAGGGGAGCTGGCGAATAGCGCTCTTGCAGGGTTCGGTCAATACGTTTGACGTGTCGAATGTGATGGTAGTGGTCTTACTGTCGTTTTGTCTCGCAGCCGCTATATAGGTTTCGATGGCCGCATCATTGATGACTTTCCAGTAGAGAACGGGGGTGTCTGTGCCCAGGCAGATAGACACCAGCAGCACAGTGTCCTCGATAGTGGACCAGTACTCGAGATTTTTCAGGTCAACGGGTACGTTGGGCTTGTCATCTTCTGTCGTCTTGATCTGGACTCCCAGGAAGTCGCCGGTCGAATGCTGCTCGTCATCGAATATTTCTATTTGTGCATCAATGCCGACATCGATGTCGAGCAGCCTGCAGGGCCACTTGAAATGGCGGGCAATCCAATAGGCGAAAAAATGTTCTCCAGCCTTTCCGTGCGCAGAATTTTTATTGAATTTCATGCGAATTCCTTGATCGTGACGGCATGCGTACTCGCCTCAATAAGTACCATGACTACAATGTTTTTGGATAATCCTGAGGGTGTAATGACAACACAGCGACGGTTCCACTGTTGTGCCCAGCGGTGATTTGCACCGAGTTGCACTCTTTCAGGTCGGCAGCCCAAGCTGCTCAGGGAACCGCCGAAAACACCGACCCGGTAATCCGCTCGCTCAACAACTCCAGCGCCCGCAACCCCGCCAGCGAATTGCCCGCGGCATTGAGCGCCGGCGACCACACGCAGATGCTGTAGCGCCCCGGTACCACCGCGACGATGCCGCCGCCCACGCCGCTCTTGCCGGGCAAGCCCACCCGGTAGGCAAAGTTGCCGGCCTCGTCATACAGCCCGCTGGTGGCCATGATCGCGTTCACCTGCTGCGCCTGGCGCGCGCTCAGCACCTGCTCGCCGCTGTTGGGGCAGTAACCGTTGTTGGCCAGGAAGGCGAAGCCACGGGCCACGTCGGCGCAGCTCATCGACAGCGCGCAGTGGTGGAAATAGCTGCGCAGCACCGCGTCGACATCGTTGTGGAAGTTGCCGAAGGCCTGCATCAGGTAGGCCATGGCCGCGTTGCGCGCGCGGTGCTGGTACTCCGACTCGGCCACCACGCTGTCGCTGACGATCTTCGGGTTGGCGGCCAGGCGGCGGACGAAGTCGCGCATCGACAGGGTCGGGGTGGCGTAGCGTGACTGGTTGATGTCGCAGATCACCAGGGCGCCGGCGT
Organism: Pseudomonas parasichuanensis; assembly: GCF_021601385.1. Taxonomy (GTDB): domain Bacteria; phylum Pseudomonadota; class Gammaproteobacteria; order Pseudomonadales; family Pseudomonadaceae; genus Aquipseudomonas; species Aquipseudomonas parasichuanensis. The sequence continues at coordinate 24,689 of NZ_BQHO01000010.1, forward strand.
TGATGAACGGGTTGCGCGGGCGGCCCTTTTCCACCTCCAGCTGCACCAGCGAGTTGAACGCCTGCCCCGACGGCTCGTAGCCGAGGCGCGACCAGATGCCTTCGCCGCTGTGGTTGATGGCCTGGACCAGGCTGAACACCTTGGAGATGCTCTGGATCGAGAACGGCGTTTGCGCGTCACCCGCGCAGTGCAACTGGCCGTCGAGGCTCTGCACGGCAATGCCCAACTGGCGTGGTTCGACCTGGGCGAGGGCGGGAATGTATTGCGCCACCTGGCCTTGCTCGAGCAGGGGGCGGACGTGGTCGAGGATCTCTTGCAGAAGTGCTTGCATCGGGGGACCTGGGGCGAAAGGGCAGCGCTTGCGGGAAGTCCTGATAGACGCAGGCCAGAGGCGTCGGAGCACATCGATTGCGTCAAGCGCAGCCAGGCGCTACAGTCTCGCCCCAGGCGTTCGCTGCGCCCGCGGTCCGCGCGAAGGGGTTGCCCAGGCACTGCACGCTTTCATTACATCCCAGCTCCCGGCTTGTCGGCGGACCGAGCCCCACAAGGAGTTGGCATGCCCGCCATTCATGCATCCCGCCATCACGGCCTGATCGACCTGCCCGCCTTGCGCAAGCGCGCCAAGCGCCTGCTGAAAACCCTGGACGACGAAACCCGCGCCCAACTGCGCGCCCTCGGCCTGCCCAGGCCTGATTACCGGCTGGCCGACACCCAGTGGCTGGTGGCCCGCGAAGCCGGTTTCCCCAGTTGGCCAAAGCTCAAGGCCCATGCCGATGCCGTCGAGTTCGCCGCACGCCACCCCGGCTTTGCCACCGATGGCGAGGCGCAGGTGCAGCATTGGCGCTGCGGCAACGATATCGAGCACAGCCTGCGCATTGCCGGGCTTACCGGTGCCTTTCACATGTTCGACGACCCCATGGTCATGGGGCCGGTGCCGGCGTTGCCGGAGGCTGCGTACTGGCAGGTACGTACCGAGTATGTACTGCAGGCATTCAAGCTCCCGGTGCACGACATCGAGCAGCGCCAGGCCAGGCAGCGCGCAGCATTGGCGCAGCTGAACAGCGACAGCGAACTGGTGCTCTGGTGCGAGGCGGACGCCTACGACCAGTTGTTCCTGATCCGCGTACTGGCCAGCCTGCCGTGTCTACCGCGCCGGCTGGAACTGATCGAGACCTGCCAGGTGCCCGGTGTGCAGCGTTTCATCGGCATCGGCCAACTGGCCCCTGATGTACTGGCCTGGCTGTGGCCGCAACGCCGCGCCCTTGGCGACGATGCCCTGGCCCTGGCGCGCCAGGCCTGGGCCGCCTACACCGCAGCGGACCCGCGTGCCTGGGCGCAGCTTGCCAGCCGCCCGCATGCGGCCCTGCCGTTGTTGCAGGGTGCGCTGGCGCGCCAGCTGCAGGAACTGCCCGGCGCCGAGGATGGCCTGAGCCTGACCGAGCGCCTGACCCTGCGCATCCTCGCGCGCCTGGGCGAGCAGCCGGCGGCGCGGGTGTTCGCCGAGCTGATGGCGCACGAGGAGCCGCTGCCGTACCTGGGTGACATGATGTTCGCCGTGCTGCTGCGCCCGTTGATCGACAGCCCACGGCCGTTGTTGCTAGAAGGCGAGGGCGACAGCTGGCAACAACGTTCGTTACGGCTTACCGCCTTGGGCGAGCAGGTACTGGGCAGGCAGGCCAACTGGCTCGACCAACAGCCGGCCGAGCGCTGGGTGGGTGGGGTGCGGATCGCTGCCGGCCAGGCGCCCTGGGTGGTGAGTGAGGCGGGGCAGGTGTGGCAGCGATGAACACCTGAGTGCGTAGCGCCGCGTGTCGTCGCCTGCCAAGCGCCGACACTGCGGCAAAATGCGTCGCGACCAGCAAACGTTTTCCCCTTGCAGTGTCTGTGGTTACTGCACCATTACTCGACTCCTTGTATCCTTGCCCACGGCCAGGAATGCGCCTTCTGCCCAATGGCAGCCAGCTTGAGAATCCGGAATCTCCATCAGGTACTGACGTGAAGCGTGACATCCACCTCGTTGTGCTCTTGCTACTGGTTATTGGTTGTTCGCTGGCATCGCTGACCCTGTGGAAAGTCATGGCTTCCCGGGAGCGTGCGCTGGAAGAGGTGAACGTCCACGGCCTGAACCTGACCCAGGCCCTCTCGACCTATTCCGAAGGCATCGTGCGCCAGAGCTCGCTGCTGCTGCTTGGCCTGGTGGAGCGCCTGGAGACAGAAGGCAGCGGCCCGGCGCAGATCGAGCGGTTGAGAACCCTGGTGAGCCGTCAGCAGCCGCTGATGCCACAGCTCAGCGGTGTCACCATCTACGACAATCAAGGCCGCTGGTTGATGTCGTCCTACCAGCCGATCCCGTCAGGTGCCAACAGCAGTGACCGGGCTTACTTCATCCATCACCGCAACGACGCTTCCCGCGAGCCGTTCATCGGCCTGCCGATTCGCAGCCGCTCCAACCAGGAGTGGGTGATCACCATCAGCCGCCGTTTCAATGACGCCGATGGCACGTTCGCCGGGGTGGTGGCCGTGACGCTGGGGGTCGAGAACTTCCTGCGGCTCTTCGGCCAGATCGATGTCGGGCAGGAGGGCGCGATTGGCCTGTCCTATACCGACGGCTCGATGCTGGTGCGCTATCCCTTCCGTGAGCAGGACATGGGGCGCAACTTCTCCAAGTCGCCGATCTATACCAAGTACCTGGTGGACCAGTCCGTGGGGACCGCGTCGTTCACTTCAAGCCTCGACGGTGTCGAGCGGGTATATGCCTTTCGCAAGAATGAGCGGCTGGGGCTGGTGACCACGGTCGCGGTGGGCAAGCACGAAGTGCTGGCGGCATGGAAGCTCGAGGCGCTGGTGTCGCTGCTGGTGGTGGCCGGCCTGCTGGGCCTGACGGGCGCCATCGGCTGGATGCTGATCCGCGATATCCGCCGCAGGACCGCCGTGGAGGGGGAGCTACGGGTCACCCAGCAACAGTTGCTGGACTCCAATCAGCAGCTCGAACGCCTGGCGATGAACGATGCCCTGACCGGCCTTGCCAACCGCCGCTGTTTCGATGAAACCCTGGCACTGGAAGTGCAGCGCGCCCAGCGCCAGGGCACGAGCCTTGCGTTGCTGATGATCGATATCGATTACTTCAAGCTGTACAACGACACCTACGGGCACGTTGCCGGCGACGCCTGCCTGCGCGAAGTCAGCCACGTGCTGCAGGCTTGCGTGCGGCGCGCCGGCGACCTGGTGGCGCGCTATGGCGGTGAGGAAATCGCCGTCATCCTGGCCAACACCGAGCGCGATGGAGCGGAGGCGGTGGCGCGGCATGTGCTGGAGCGGTTGAGCCAGCGAAACATGGTGCACCGCACCAGCCCCTTTGGGCAGGTTACCGTGAGCATCGGCATTGCCTCGGTGCCGGGGGCGCAACTGCAAGGCGGCCAGGCTTTGCTCGATGCGGCTGACCAGGCGCTGTATGGCGCCAAGGGCGCTGGGCGCAACCAGCAGGTCTGTGCCTGACGCAGGGGGTTGACGAGCAGGCAAGCTGGACAGCACTTCCGGTACATGGTTGTATGTTGCAACTAATTGCGGGCGAGGCTGACAGATGAACATCGACCCTTCACTGGTGGAGCAGATCCGTAGCGCTTCACGCACCATGGTTCGCGAGCTGGGCTTCATGGGCAACACCCTGGCGGGCACTGCTCATTCGCCCTCGGCGGTGCATGCCTTGCTGGAGCTGGGCAACTGTGGCGCGTTGACGGCTGCGCAGTTGGTGCAGCTGTTGGGCCTGGAGAAGTCCAGCGTCAGCCGCATGGTCGCCAGGTTGATCGATGCCGAGGAGGTCGAAGAAGCCGCTGGCGAAGCGGATGGCCGCACCAAACGCCTCACCTTGACCGCCAAGGGCCAGCGCACGGTCGAGGCGATCCATGCCTTTGGCCAGGCCCAGGTCAGCACCGCGCTTGCCGCACTCGATACCGCGCAACAGCAGGGCGTGGCGCAAGGGCTGCAAGCCTATGCCCAGGCGCTGCAGGCCCATCGCCTGGGCACCGAGATAAAACCAGCTGGCGCGATCCAGATCAGTTGCGGTTACCGCCCCGGCCTGATCGGCCGCATGGCAGAAATGCATGCGGTGTTCTATGCCCGACACTCAGGCTTCGGGCCGTACTTCGAACGCCAGGTCGCCACTGGCGTGGCCGAGTTCATCGGGCGCCTGGACGATCCGCGCAATGGTATCTGGGTGGCCAGCCAAGGCGAGCGCATCGTCGGTTCGGTGGCCATCGATGGGCAGGGCCATGGCGACAACGCCGCCCACCTGCGCTGGTTCATCCTGGACGACGGCTGCCGAGGTGCTGGCGTGGGCCGCCGCTTGCTCCACGAGGCCGTGACGTTCTGCGACCAGCAGCGGTTCTCGGCCATCGAGCTCTGGACATTCAAGGGGCTGGACGCGGCGCGGCGCCTGTATGAGTCGTTGGGCTTCGAGCTCACCCACGAGGCGCCCGGCGATCAGTGGGGGGCGACGGTCATCGAGCAGCAGTTCGTGCGGCGGGTAGGGCCGCAGTAGCCTGCCATTGCGCTCACTTGCCGCTGACCATCCGTGTCCACAACCGCGTGCTCAAGCGCATGCCCGCCGGTGACAGGGTCTGGATCGGGAACAGCGTATCGAGCACCGCCTGCGGTGGGTACACCGCCGGGTTGTCGCGCAGTGCCGGGTCCACGTAGGGCAACGAGGCCGCGTTGCCATTGGGGTACTTCACCGCGTTGCTGATATGCGCCATCACCTGCGGGTCGAGCAGGTAGTTCAGGTAGGCGTAGGCGGCATCCAGGTGCGGCGCCGCCTTGGGGATCACCACCATGTCGACGGCGACCGTCGAGCCTTCACGCGGGATGCTGTAGCCCAGGTGCACACCGTTGTTGGCCTGTTGCGCGCTGCTCATGGCCTGCAGCACATCACCGCTGAAGCCGATGGCCACGCAGATATTGCCGTTGGCCAGGTCGCTGACGTATTTGGACTGGTGGAAATAACTGATCGACGGGCGGATCGCCAGCAGCGCCGCCTCGGCTTTCTTGAAGTCTTCAGGGCGTTGGCTGTGCGGGTCCAGGCCCAGCACCTTGAGGGTGATCGGCAGGATCTGCGTGGGGTTGTCGAGGAAGGCCACGCCGCAGGCGCTGAGCTTCTTGATGTTTTCCGGGTTGAACAGCAGCTGCCAGGAGTCGGTGACGTCGGTGCTGCCGAAGATCGCCTTGATCTTGTCGACGTTGTAGCCGATGCCGGTGGTTACCCACATGTACGGGATTGCATGGCGATTGCCGGGGTCGCTGGCTTCGAGCAGCTTCATCAGCTTGGGGTCGAGGTTGTTCCAGTTGGGCAGCTTGCTGCGATCCAGCTCCTGGATGGCGCCGGCCTTGATCAGCCGAGGCAGGAAGTGGTTTGACGGGCTGACCAGGTCATAGCCACTGCCGCCGGTCATCAGTTTGGCTTCGGTGGTTTCGTTGCTGTCGATCAGGTCGTAGGTGGTCTGGATGCCGGTGCGCTGGGTGAACACCGCCAGGGTGTCGTCGGCGATGTAGCTGCTCCAGTTGGCGATATTGACCGACTCGGCTGCCTGGGCGGCGAGGCTCAGCAGTGCGGTGGATGCGATGGCCATGCAGGTGGGTCTGATCATCTTGCCCTCTCTTGTTGTGATTGTGCGCAAGCGCTTGGGTTTATCAACGTTCCAGGCGTGCCCGGCGCACTTCCCAGGCCATGCGCAAGGAAGCACCGATGTCGAACAGGGGCCGTGGCGGCAGGTAGCCGGGGCGGGCCTGGGCCAATACGTCGGTGAGCAGCGGCGAGGTGTCGCCCGTGGCCATCTCGACCAGCAGCCGGCCCCACAGGGTGCCGCGGGCGACCCCCGAGCCGTTGCAGCCGGCGACCGCGTACAGCCCCTCGTCGACCCTGGCGAAACAGGGTTCGCCGGAGCGGGTGCCGCTCAGGTGGCCGGTCCAGGTGTATTCGAGGTCTTGGGCGTTCAGCCCCGGGAAGCGCTTTTGCAGCCCGACCAGGTGTTCGTGCTGGCGGGCCTGCAGCTGTGCCGGGCTGAGGTCGCGGCAGCGGTATTCGACGGTGTTGCGGATCAGCAGGCGCCGGCCCGGCAGCAGGCGCAGGGTGGCGCCGCCCGGCAGGCTCGACAGCACGCCCCAGGACCGTTCGCCGAACCGCTGTTGCCAGTGTTCCTCGGTCAGGGGCCGGGTGATGCTGGCGCTCAACTCCAGGGGGAAGGTGCCGCTGTGGTGCACCCCCACGCGGGGCAGGAAGGCGCCGACACACGCCAGCACGCGGGTGGCGCTGACCTGGCCGGCCTCGGTGCGGGCCTGCCAGCCGTGCTCGCCGCGGCGCAGGCTGAGCACCGCGCTGTTTTCGTACACCTGCACGGCCTTGGGCAACTGGTCTGCCAGCCCCCGCACATACGTGGCCGGTTGCAGCAGGGCGTTGCCGCCGGCGCAGTGGATGGCGCGGTTGTAGAAGCTGCTGCCCAGGCGCTGCTGCAGTGCCTCGCCTTCCAGGTAGCAGGCGCTGGCCCCGACCGCTTCGAGGGTCCTGAGCATGGCATCGACCTGTTGCAGGTGCGCCGGTTGGCTTACCGCGAAGTGGTAGCCGGTGTCGTCGTATTCGCAGGCGAGGCCCAGTTCTTTGATGCGCAGGCGTACTTCCTGGCCTGCCGCCACACCGATGCGCGAGGCCACGGCGAAATCGGCGAAGCCTGGGTTACCCAGCAGCTCGTTGTACCCAGGCTTCTCATGGCTGACGGCGAAGCCCGAGTTGCGCGCCGAAGCGCCCTGGGCCACCCGTTGCCGATCGAGCAGCACGACACGTTGCCCGGGGAATCGGGCGGCCAGGGTATGCGCCGCCGCCAGGCCGGTGATGCCGCCACCGATGATCAGCCAGTCGGCGGTGTGGTTGCCGTTCAGGCGTGGACGCGCGGCGGATTCACCGGCCAGTGCGATCCATCCACAGCGGTTGTCGATTGCCATCAGCTCCTCCACAATCAATGCGCACGGTTTATCGGTGTAGTACCTGGGTGCGCCTGTTGGGCCTAATCTACGAGGGCTACGGGTGTGTTTCTAACGCTAATATTTCATTCAGCCATTCTCAAAACGCATGGATAGAATTTTTCGCGTCCCCTCGCTGCAAGCGCTTCAGGCGCTGATCCAGGTGGCGGACTGCAGCAGCTTTACCGAGGCCGCCCGGCAGTTGCACCTGACCCAGAGCGCGATCAGCCGGCAGATCCAGCAGCTGGAGGAGCACTACGGCGTGGCGCTGTTCGAGCGCACCAGCCGCAAGGTGGCGCTTACCGACCAGGGGCGCGATGTGTATGCGGTGGCGAGCGAGTCGATGGCCGCGCTGCGAGCCCTGGCACAGCGCCTGTCACCGCCGCCGATGGACCGGCCGTTTCGCATTCGTATTTTCGTCTCGCTGGCGGTGCGCTGGCTGCTGCCGCGCCTGAGCAGTTTCTATGCACTCAACCCGGCGCTGAGCTTGTCCATCGAGACCGTCAGCGGCGAGGTGGTGGACACCAGCGGTGATTGCGATGCCTATGTGCTGTACCTGCGCGAGGGGCTCGACGAGCGCCCGTTGACGCTGTTGTTCGACGAGTACCTGCTGCCGGTCTGCGCGCCTGTGCTCGGTGACGGCCAGCCACCGCCCGGTTCGCTGGAGGCATTGGCGGGGCACGCACTGATTCACGGCTCGACCGCGCGCCACGAGTGGAACCTGTGGCTGCAGGCGCATCAGGGCCAGCCCGAACGGGCCTATCAGCACCTGATGTTCAACCTCGATGACCTGGCCCTGGATGCTGCAGCCCGTGGCCTTGGCGTGGCCATGAGCGACCGGATGCTCGCGCACGATGCCCTGGCCCGGGGCGACCTGATCGTGCCGTTCGGCGAGCCGCTACGCACCGGCGGTGTCTATGCCCTGTGGCTGCGCGACAGCGGGGTGGCGCACCCGGCCTGCAAGGCGGTGCTGCAGTGGTTTGAGACGCAACTGGAGCACACACGGCTTGGCACGCTCTAGCACGGGCCCCGAGCGTTTGCGCGAAAGCTTCTGTAAGCTGCTGCTTCCACCCCCGCAGAGTCCTTGAAAATGGAAGCCCACTCGATTCTTGCCTTCACCCTGGTCGCCGCGATCGCCATTGCCAGCCCTGGCCCCGCGACGCTGATGGCGATCAATAACAGCCTGGCCCATGGGCAACGCAGCGCGGTGTGGTCGTCGGTGGGCAACGCCAGCGGCCTGTTCTGCCTGTCGGCGGCGGCGATGCTGGGCCTGGGGGCCTTGCTGGCCAGCTCCGAGTGGCTGTTCAACGCGGTGAAGATCCTCGGTGCCGGCTACCTGTTCTACCTGGGAGCCAAACAGCTGTTGAAGAAAAGCGCGATGTTGGTGGAAGGCATCGAGGAGGGGGCAAAGAAGGCCAGCCCCACGCCCTGGAAGCTGTACAAGTCGGCCTTCCTCACGGCGGTGACCAATCCCAAGGCGACGATGTTCTTCACTGCCTTGTTCCCGCAGTTCATCGACCAGGGCGCCGCGTTGCTGCCGCAGTTCCTGATCCTCACCACGATCTTCATGGCGTTGTCGCTGACGTCGCTGAGCCTGTACGCCGCGCTCGCCGCCCGGGCCAAAGGCGTGCTGACCCGGCCGGCGCTGTCGCGCTGGGTGAGCCGGGTGGTGGGGACGACCTTCATTGGTTTTGGCGCGGCGATTTTGGCCATGCGCCGGCAGGGAGTGTGAGGCGGGCGTCTGCCCTGGTGCATGTCCTGAGTCCAGTGAGGGGCCGGCAACGCCCACTGTGATACCGCGTCATGCCACCAAGGCGGACAGCGGTGAAAGCACAGGAGTGACTGGCCCGAAACAGGTGTGGGAGCCGGCTTGCCGGCGATGCGCCGCGCGGGCGGCGCTCGATCTGATAGGCGCTGCAAAAACATCGGCGAATATCGGGTCGCCCTCATCCCATCTTCCGACCTGCACCTTGTGGCCTCCACCCAATCCTGATTTACCATGGCCCACGGTGTGGCGGCCAAGTGCCTGCCTTGGGATCGCATCTAGGCCACCAAGTGCCAGGCCAAAGCCTTGCAGCGCCCTCAAGATCGAGCGCCGCCCGCGCGGCGCATCGCTGGCAAGTCGCAGCGGCGAACCGCAGCTCCCACAGTCTGTTTCGGCTGCGGCAATCCTGTGACAGAGGCGGCGCCTGCCTTGGTGCATGTCTCAAGTCCGGTAAGGGGTCAGCAATGTCCACCTCGCTACCGCGTCATGCCAACAAGGCGGACAGCGCATTCCCCCCGTTTAAATGACTTTCACCGCCCGCCCAATGAACTTCACCGGCCCGGTCGGCAGCCCGGTAGGCGAGCCGCCGGCTTTCTCCAGTGTCAGCTCGAACAGCTGGTTGGCTTCCAGCGGTGGCAGGCTCTGCAGCGGCACGCGGTAAGATTCGCCCGGCTTGACCAGGCCCAGTGAAACCGGTGCGCGCCACTGCTCGCCCTTGGTCCAGAACTGCAGCGCCATGCCTTCAGGAACCGCATCCTGGCCAAGCGGGATCAGCTCGATCATGCGGCTGTCGCTGGCCTGCACCACCCAGCCAGGCGCCTGGCTGCTCGGCGCCACCAGTACCACCAGGTAAGTGGTTGTGGGCGGGGGCGCCGTCAGCAAGGTAAATGCCAGTAACAAGCATGCAGCAAGCCCTGCGACGCTCAGCCCTTGCCACAGGCCGAGACGCTGCCACCAACGCAGTTGCGCGTTTATGGGCGGCGCGGCCAGCTCATCAAGGCTGCGCTGGATACGGCCCCACAGGCGGGCACTCGGTGGCTGCGCAGGCGCGAGCGCGGTCAGCTCCAGCAAGCGTGCTTCCCAGGCGTCCACGGCGGCGCGCAGGGAAGGGTCGGTGTTCAGGCGCTCGGCCATCGCGGCGTGAAGCTCCGGCGACAAGGTCCCAAGCACATACTCCCCGGCAAGGCTGTCCAGCTCTTCGGCAGAATCCGGCTTCATTCCAGGCACTCCCGCAACGCCTTGAGGCTGCGCTTGATCCAGGCCTTGACGGTGCCCAGTGGCGCACCCAGCAGGCCGGCGATCTCGGCGTGGCTGCAGCCGTCCACATAGGCATGCAGGATGCAGCGCTGCGGTGCGGGTTGCAGTTGTTCGAGGCAACGGTAGATCTTCGCCGAGCCTGACCACTGGTCAATGTCATCGAGCCCCCCGTGCAGTGTGGCTGCCGCCTCGATGCCGGCCTCATCCAGCAGGCTTTCACGGCGGGTATCGCGGATCGCGTTCAACGCCAGGTGGCGGGTGATGCTGTAGATCCAGCCACGGGCCGAGCCGCGCGCGGGGTCGAAGCTGGCGGAGCGGGTCCAGATACGAATGATTGCATCGTGGACGATGTCTTCGGCGGTTGCGTCGTCGCGCGCGATGCGCCGGGCAACCCCGAGCAAACGTGCGCCTTCGTGATCGTAGAGCGCCTGCAAGGCCTGACGGTCGCCCTGGGCACAGGCCAGCAGGCAGCGGTGGAAGTCGAAGGGGGCGACGGGGGAGTTCAACGTGTGCGGCTTCCTTGGGGCAGGCAAGGTACCCCGGCCATCCGGCCGGGGCTTGCCAACGAGCGTAGATGATCGATGGCAGGGTGTCTGCTCAAGCGTCCGTCACTTGGCCGTCCAGAACACATAATCGGCCTGATACTGAACCACCTGCTTGGCCCCTTTGTTCTGCGCGGTGCAGTCGCTGGCCGGCGCCACGCCACCGCGGGTGGCCAGGCGCTGGATATAGCTGACCCCCTGCATGGCGCCTTTGCCTTCGGCCGGGTTGGCCTTGACCAGCTGGTAGGGCAGGGCGCCTTTGTCTGCAGGCGCCACCGCCAGCTGGGTGCCGGTGACTTTCGAGCCATCCTTGGCCTGCCAGGTGGCGGGTGGGCCGAAGTAGTCGCCCACTTGTTTGCCCGCGCGGTCATTGAGCACTGCCTTGGGGCCGACGAAGGTCCATTCGGTCTGGCCGGGGCTGTTGGCCTTGTCGCGGCATTCGTAGGTGATCTCGCCCACCCCGACGGTTTCGAGCATGACGCTGTGGCCGTCCGGGACCTTGACGGCATCCGGCAACGCAGACTGGGCGTGGGCGGGCTGCAGCGCCAGGGCGAGGCTGCAGGCAAGCAGGCAGGCGGAGGATTTGATGTTCATCGGCAATGCTCCTGACAGGACATTAGGCTGGGCAGCCAGTGGCCGCCCAATGACTACTACCCGCCAGGTGCCGTTGTGGATGCACTGCTTGAAAACAAATGTGTGCTGATAGGTGTTCTGGCAGCCAGGTGCCGAGCGCGGGCTGCAATGGATGCAAAGCAGAATCGTCGCGCAGGCACTTTTCGTACAAGGCCTAGTTCACCATCACTTCGCCCAGCACCTGCTCCAGGGTGCTGACCGTGCGCTCGATATTGTGCAGTTTTTCGAGCCCGAACAGGCCGATACGGAAGGTCTGGAAGTCGGCCGGTTCGTCACATTGCAACGGCACGCCGGCGGCTATCTGCAGGCCGTGCTCGGCAAATTTCTTACCGTTCTTGATGTTGGCATCATCGGTGTAGCTCACCACCACGCCAGGGGCCTGAAACCCGGCTGCGGCCACGCTTTTGATGCCCTTGCCGGTCAACATGGCGCGCACCCGATCACCCAGATCCCACTGTTCGTCGCGCAGTTTGTCGAAGCCGTAAGCCTGCATCTCGTTCATCACGTCATTGAAGCGCGCCAGAGAATCGCTGGGCATGGTCGCATGGTAGGCATGCCCGCCCTGTTCGTAGGCCTGCATGATCTGCAGCCACTTTTTCAGGTCGCAGGCAAAGCTGCTGCTTTGCGTGTGCTCAATGCGCTCGAGGGCCAAGGCACTGAGCATCACCAAGGCGCAGCACGGGGAGGCGCTCCAGCCTTTCTGCGGCGCGCTGATCAGCAGGTCGACTGCGCACTTGTGCATATCAACCCAAAGCGTGCCCGAGGCAATGCAGTCCAGCACGAACAGGCCGCCTACCGCATGCACGGCGTCGCCGACGGCGCGCAGGTAATCGTCGGGCAGGATAATCCCGGATGAGGTTTCAACGTGGGGGGCGAAGACTATCTGCGGCTTGTGCGCCTCAATGGCCGCCAGCACTTCCTGCAGAGGCGGGGGTGCGTAGGCTGCCTGGCGACCCGTGTCGACCGGTCGGGCTTTGAGTACCGTGGTGGCCGCCGGAATATTGCCCGCCTCGAGGATCTGGCTCCAGCGGTAACTGAACCAGCCATTGCGGATCACCAGGCATTGCTGGCCGGTGGCAAACTGTCGCGCTACCGATTCCATGCCGAATGTACCGCTGCCCGGCACTACCGCAACCGCCTGGGCGTTGTAGACCTGTTTCAGGGTCTTGGAGATGTTCTTCATCACGCCTTGAAAGGCCTGCGACATGTGATTGAGCGAGCGGTCGGTGTAGACCACCGAATACTCGACCAGCCCCTCGGGATCAATACTGGGATACAGCTTCGACATGCGGTGACTCCTTTGGCAGAGATGTCATGGGTATGGACCCTGTATCAAGTCCTGGCAAATGACAAAAATGATTGGGACTGCTGCCCTGGGACTGGTCGTTCAAGTTAGCAGATTCAAATCGTCATGCAGCAGGGGATGTTGATCGTCAGTTGGCCCTGGCAAGTGTTTGCCATGGGTCGAAGGCATAGCCGGTGCCATACACCGCGGCGCCTGCTTCGCGGCTAAACCCACTCCCACACCAGTCTTCTTTCACTGGCGGCTACGCGTCGTCAGCTGCCCTTCGAGGCCCAGGTGGGCCAATAGAGCGCCTTTCATCCCCCCTTCGAGTGGCCCTTTGGCGCCTGGGGTCAATACTTCCCTGTACAGGCGGGCGCGTTGCGGGTTTCACGCGCCGCGGGAGGTGGTAGATGAACAAGCTTTCGATTGTAGGTGCCGGCATGGTGGGCGAGGCGGCGGCTCAGGTCATCGCCCGGGAAGAGTTGTGCCGCGAGTTGATGTTGATCGATGTGCAGGGCGAGCTGGCGCAGGGCAAGGCGCTGGACGTCTGGCAGGCGGCCATCGAGTCAGGGTCCGATACCCGGGTCCTTGGTGGGTGCAATGCCGAAATGCTCCAGGGCTCCGAGCTGGTGGTGATTACCGCAGGCGTGCCGCGCAAGCCAGGGCAATCGCGTCAGGATGTGTTGAGCATCAACCTGCCGATTCTCGACAGCATCCTGCGGGATATCAGGCAGCATGCTCCGGCGGCGACGCTGCTGGTGGTGTCGAACCCGGTGGACGTGCTGACCTATCGGGCCTGGTCCAAGAGTGGCCTGGGGCGCGACAAAGTGTTCGGCCAGGCCGGGGTGCTGGATACCGCGCGCATGAAGTGTTTCATCGCCGAGGAAACCGGGTTTTCCGCTCGCGACATTACAGCGTTGGTGCTGGGCGGGCATGGCGACAGCATGGTGCCGCTGATGCGCTACTGTGCGGTCGGTTCGGTGCCGTTGTCCCAGTTCCTGTCCGCTGAGCAGATCGAGCGGATCGTGCAGCGCACGCGCCAGGGGGGCGGTGAGATTCTGGGCCTGAAGAAACTCGGCAGCGCCTGCGATGCCCCCGGCGTGGCCATTGCGCAGATGGTCGATGCCATCGCCAACGGGCGAAACCGGATTTTGCCGACGGTGGCGATCCTCGACGGCGAGTACGGGCGAAAGGATATCGCGATGGGGGTGCCCTGTGTGCTGGCAGGAGCAGGGATTGAGCGCGTGATCGAGCTGCCCCTGGATGCACAGGAGCAGGCGATGTTCGATCATTCTGCCGACCAGGTGGTGCGTGACATCGCAGAAATGAAGGCGTTGTAAGTGGGTGACCGCTGCGGTGGGTGCTTGCCTGCGCGGCTTCAGACTAATGAAGCGCGCAGGCATCACCGCCGGGTCAGGCGCCTCCCTTGGCCTGCTGTTCCAGGTGCAGCTGCAAGGTCGGATCGAGTTGCAGTGCACTGGCCAGCTCGTCAAGGTAGGCACGCTCGGCGTCCTGCTGGTCATCCACCAGCATCACGCTGGCCAGGTACATTTCCGCGGCCATGGCCGGGTCCCGGGCTGACTGCGCCACGTCGGCAGCATCGAGTGGCTTGCTGACTTCCTCGTCCAGCCATTGCTGCAGTTGCGGGTCGCTGGTCTGGCGTTTGATTTCGGCGTAGATCAACTGTTCTTCGTGTTCGTCGATGCGGCCGTCCGCCTTGGCGGCCGCAATCAGCGCGCGCAGGATGGCATGGCTGTGATCCTCGGCCTCGGGGCCGGCCAATTGATCGACCGTACGCAGCGCCTGTTGCGGGGCTGCCGCCTGGCTGCGCTGCCAGCTTTGATAGGCCTGGAACGCCATCATGCCCAACGATGCCAGGGCCGCGTAATTTGGGCCACCCGCGGAGCGCGCCTGGCCAGCGCTGCCGCCACCGCCCAACAGGCCACCGAGCAAACCACCAAGGCCGCCACCGCCAGCCGACGTACTGCCGCCGCCAAGCAGGCCGCCAAGCAAGCCACCCAAGCTGCCCAGGCTGTCTTGCGATGAAGTGCCGCCGCTCCCTTGTTGCGCTTGCGAGCGTTGTCCGGCCCGGAGTAACTGTTCGAGCAGATCACTGGTGTTCATGGCACCGCCCTCGGTTGATAGTCGTTGCCCAGCCAGGCAACGATAGCCCCCGCAAGGCGATCTGCCATGACCGCCTGACCGAAGGGAAGCCTCGGGGCACTGCTCAGCAGCCACAGCTTGATCTGTACGCATGGCTTGAGCCGCGAATAGGCGTCGTGAACGTCAATGTCAAAAGCCTTTTGGCGTGCTGTATCCTGACGCCCCCGAAAACAGCATGAATTCATGGAGGAAACAGTGCGGACCTACATTACAGGTGCCTCGTGTGCCGGGGTGACCACCTTGGGTCAGAACCTGGCGCTGCAACTCGGTGCACGGCACGCCGATGTCGATGATTTTTTCTGGATGCCGACCAACCCGCCTTTCACCACCCAACGCGAGGTCAATGAGCGCGTGCCGTTGATCCAGCAAGCACTGGGTGACGACGATTGGGTGTTGACCGGATCGTGCATGGTGTGGGGCGAGGCGCTGCTTGCTCAAGTCGATCTGATTGTGTTCGTAGACACCGCAACGCCCGTTCGCCTCGAACGGCTGGCCGCACGTGAAAAAGAGCGCTTTGGCGATCGGATCGCGCCAGGCGGTGACATGCACGAGATCCATGTGGCCTTCAAGGCGTGGGCCTCGCAGTATGACAACCCGGACTTCTCAGGGCGCAATCGGGCGTGGCATGAGCGCTGGCTCTCGGCGCAAACGGCTGCGCTGTTGCGCCTTGACGGCACAAGCAGTCCCCAAGAGATGGTCGCGCGGGTCGTCCTTGAGTTGTCGCACGCCTCACGTTGAATCAGGCCCGCCGAGCGTTCAGTTCATAAGCCTGAATCAGGCATTCGTGTCGCGCTGACGCGACCGCTGGTATCGGCTAAACCCAATCTGTATCGCTGCTGCCACCAGGCACAGCAAGCCGATTTTCAGCGTCGGGTCCATACCGTAGTGTTCGCACACTTTGCCCACGCCGATCACACTCACGAAGATGGCGATCGGTAACAACAGCTTTTGCATCCCATACTCCCGGTATCAAATCTTCAAGCTTCTGTGTGGTGGGGAAGGGTATCGCGTTGTCACCGATCTAGCAGCATTGCCGTGCAGCGCTTGCCGTCGCCGACGTTGCCCCGCGCCGGGTATGATGGCGCCTGCGTCATCAGCCTGACAGACCCGGACAACCCAATGAACCGCCAAAAGAAGATCAAGCAGCTCCTCAAAGCCCACGCGAAAAAGGCCAGCGCCAAGCTGGCGCCGCGCAAGCCCAAATACATCTGCAAGGCCGACCGGGCGAAGCTGGCTGCCGAGGCAGGTGCCGAGGCCGCTACCACCGCTGAAAGCTGAGCAGCAGGCCTGCTGGCTAACTGTATCGACGCAGGCCTGAACCCTCCCCGTAACACGCCTCTGCGCGATCGACCCCGAAGGTGCAGGCGCCCATGGCTATTGGCAACAGCTGCTCGCGCACATGACAATAAGAGTCATTACCACTCGCGAACTGTTCTATTGCCATGTCCGCCAACGATCTGTCCCTGCATAGCGCCGTCAACGACCTGTACTGCGACCATCACGGTTGGCTCAAAGGCTGGCTGCGCAAGCGCCTGGGTAACTCCTGCGATGCGGCGGACCTGGCCCAGGACACCTTTGTGCGGGTGCTCAAGGCCCGCAGCGCGCTGGAGGTTCGCGAACCGCGCGCCTACCTGTCGATGATCGCCAAAGGCTTGCTGATCGACCTGTTCCGTCGCCGCTCATTGGAGCAGGCCTACCTGGACACGTTGGCCAGCCTGCCTGAAGCGCAACAGCCGTCGCTCGAAGAGCAGGCGATCTGGCTGCAGGCCCTGGTGGAAATCGACCGCATGCTGCAAGGTCTGGGGCCGAAGGTGCGGCAGGTGTTCATCCTCTCGCAGTTCGACGGCCTGACTTACCCGCAGATCGCCGAGCGCCTGGGCATCGGCCTGCGCACGGTCAACAACCATATGGCCAAGGCCATGGAGCATTGCTGCCTGATGCAGATCGAGTTGCAGCTGGCATGAGCCTTTCGGCTGCCGAGCGCAAGGCGATCAGTGCCGCCGCGCAGTGGTACGCGCGACTGCAGTCGGGTGTCGCGACCGACGCCGAGCGCGGCGCCTTCAACGCCTGGCTGGTTGCTGACCCTGTGCACCAGCAGGCGTGGCAGCGCATGGCGGCGGTAGGCGAGCAGCTGGCCAGCGTGCCCGGCGCGCTGGCTGCACCGGCCTTGCGCGGCGTCGATCCGTCCCGGCGCCAGCTGTTGCGCAGCTTGGCGCTGCTGGTGCCGGCGGCCTCGCTGGGCTGGCTGAGCTGGCGCAGCGACACTTCGCAGCAACTGCTGGCCGATTACCGTACCGCAGTCGGTGAGCGCCGCGAATTCCGCCTGGCCGACGGCGGCACGCTGCTGCTCAACACCGACACCTCGGTCAATCTGCGCTACGACGGCCAGCAACGTGTGCTTGAGCTGTTGTCGGGCGAGATTCTGGTAAGCACCGCTGCCGACCCGGCCCGCCGGCCGTTCAAGTTGCTCACCCGACATGGCGAAGTCCTGGCGCTGGGCACGCGCTTCATCGTTCGCAGCGAAGGGGCCGGTGGCGAGGTCGCGGTACTGGAGAAAGCGGTAGAAGTGCGCTCGGCCAGCGGCGCCTCGACGGTGCGTGTCGAGGCTGGGCAATCGGTGAATTTCAATGGCCGTGCAGTGGATGCGGTACGGCGCAACGATGCCAGCGTGGGCGCCTGGCAACACGGCAGCATCATTGCCCTGGACCGCCCGTTGATCGACCTGCTGGCAGAGTTGGCCCGCTATCGCACAGGCGTGTTGCGCTGTGACCCGCGTATCGCCCAATTGAAGGTGTCCGGGGCGTTCCCCATCGATGACACCGACCTGGCGCTGGCCGCGCTGGAAAGCGGCTTCGCGCTGCGGGTGGCGCGTTACAGCCGCTATTGGGTGAACGTTTCGCCGCCTGCCGATGCATCGCGTCAGTGACGTAAAAATTCTTTCTACGGCTTTGCACTTTTTATCCGCATCGTTCGGCTCATCCCTCAATGCGCTTAATTGATCGTTGTTTTGGGGGAGGATAGGCATGTCTGCGGTATTCAAGGCGGGGCGTCTGGCGACGGCGGTAAAGGTGGGGTTGTTGGCGGTAAGCGTTTCCAGCGTCTGGTCCACGGCAACGTTAGCGGCACAGGGGGCGGTTTCGCGCCAGAGCGCGGTCAAGGCCTTCGACATTGCTGGCGGCAGCCTGACCGAAGTGCTCAGCCAGTTCGCCAGCGCCGCCGGTGCGGCGATTTCCTTCGATGCGCGGCAAACCGATGGCCTGCAGTCGCCCGGGCTCAAGGGCTCCTTCGGCGTCAGTGAAGGCTTTGCGCGCATCCTCGGCGGCAGTGGCCTGCAGGCCGAACCCCAGGCCAATGGTACCTATGTGCTGCGCGCCGCCCCTTCCAGCGGCGCGGCGCTGGAACTGGGCGCCACCACCGTCAACGGCCAGCTGCTCGGTGCCACCACCGAGAACAGCGGTTCGTACACCACCGGCGCGGTGACCATCGGCAAGGGAGAACACTCGCTCAAGGAGACCCCGCAGTCGGTCACCGTGATGACCCGCAAGATGCTCGATGACCAGAACCTCAACACCATCGACCAGGTCATGGAAAAGACCCCGGGCATCACCGTCTACGACTCGACCATGGGCGGCAAATACTTCTATTCGCGCGGCTTTCGCATGTCGGGCCAGTACCAGTACGACGGTGTGCCGCTGGACATGGGCAACCTCTACGTGCAGGCCGACAGCTTCAGCAGCGACATGGCCTACTACGACCGCGTCGAGGTGCTGCGTGGCGCCGCCGGCATGATGAAGGGCTCAGGCGGCACTGCCGGCGGGGTGAACTTTGTGCGCAAGCGCGGCCAGGCCGAGGCGCATACCGATATCACCCTCTCCGGTGGCAGCTGGGACAACTACCGCGGCCAGGTGGACACCGGCGGCCCACTCAATGCCAGCGGCACCTTGCGTGGCCGCGCCGTGGTCGCCGAACAGAGCCGGCATTACTCGGTGGACGATGCCAGCCGCAAGGACCAGGTGTACTACGGCGCCCTCGACGCCGACCTGAGCCCCGACACCACGGTCGGGCTGGGCGTCGCCTATGAAGACGTCGACGCCAACCCCTGCTGGGGCGGCATGCCGCGCTACCGCGACCGCAGCGACCTCAAGCTCAGCCGCTCGACCTGCCTGGACCCCTCGTGGAACACCTGGCGCAGCCAGCGCACCACGGTGTTCAGCGACCTTACCCACCCGTTCAATGACGACTGGCGCCTCAAGGTCGCCAGCGTCTACACAAAGAACACCCAGGACATCAAGTACGCCTTCGCCTCGGGTGCCGTGACGCCCGGCGTCAACACCACCGGCGTGCTCGGCAGCCTGTACGACTACGACCAGGTCGATTACGGCCTGGACGCCTACGTGGATGGCAAGTTCGACGCCTTCGGCCAGCGCCACGAACTGGTGCTGGGCATGAACGCCAGCCGTTCCAACAAGGATGACTTCTACTCGGTGGCGTTCTTGCCGCAGCGCCAGAATGTGTTCAACCCGAACAAGTTCATACCCGAGCCGGACGACAGCTACTTCATCAGGAATTCGTCCCGTGGCGGGCCGGTCAAGTCGGTCATCAAGCAGAAGGGGATGTACTCGACCCTGCGCCTGAAACTGGCCGACCCGCTGACCCTGGTCATGGGTGGCCGGGTGAGCTGGTACAGCGCCCAGACCGACTCCGACTTCATCAACACGGGCACCTCAGAGCATTCGCGCAGCAAGGAGACCGGGCAGGTCACGCCCTTTGCCGGCGTGCTACTGGACCTCAATGACAACCTCACCGCCTACGCCAGCTATTCGGACATCTTCACCCCGCAAGGCAACTACCGCTCCGAAGACGGTTCGGCACTCAAGCCTTTGGTGGGGCAAAGCTATGAGCTGGGGATCAAGGGCGCCTGGTTCGATGGTCGGCTCAACAGCGCCTTCAACCTGTTCCGCACCATCCAGAAAGACCAGGCGCAGACCGACTACAACTTGTCCTGCCCGTCCTCCGATGGCTATTGCTACGTCAACGCCGGCAGGGTTCGCGCGCAAGGCTTCGAGGCCGAGATCAGCGGCGAAGTCACCGAACGCCTGCAACTGCTCGCCGGCTACACCTACACCCAGACCAAGACCCTCGACGATATCGACAGCAGCCTGAACGGCGCGGCGTTCAACAGCTATGTGCCGCGGCATGTGCTGCGCATGTGGGGTGAGTACGCCCTGAACGGGGCGCTGGAGAAATTCAGCGTGGGTGCCGGGGTCAGCGCGCAAAGCGATAACTACCGGGTGTCGCCGGCCAGTGGCGAAAAAATCATCCAGGCCGGTTATGCCATCTGGAACGGCCGCATCGGCTACCGCATCGACGACACCTGGTCGGTGGCGCTCAACGGCAACAACCTGTTCGACAAGCGTTACTACAGCACCATCGGTACCGAAACCTTCGGCAACTATTACGGTGAGCCGCGCAACTTCATGGTGTCGGTGAAGGCGAGTTTCTAAGCCCTGCCGATAGCGTTTGACCTGATGCCCGGAGCCGAACTCCGGGCATTTTTGCGTGCTAACTACAACGCCAGTTGCAACGAGCTGCCCTTTAGCAGCGCCACCATCATCTGCGCCGCCGGCGGCATGTAGCCCTCGGCACGGGTCAGCAAGGCCACCGTGCGACTCATGGTGGTTTCGGCCAGCCGCACCTCGCGCAGTTGCGCCATGCCCTGGCCGTGCTCCAAGGTTTCCCGGGCCAGGAAGCTCAGCAGCCGCGTGCGGGCGATCAGCCGTGGCAGCAGCGAGATCGAGTTGGTTTCGATCTGCGCCACCGGCGCTGGCAACTGGCGCGAAAGAAAAGCGTTGTCGATCCAGCGCCTGGCCGTGACCGTCGGCCCTGCCAGCACCCAGCGGTACTGGCACAGGTCCTTGAGTGTGTAAGGCTGGCTGAAGATCGGGTGGTCGGCGCTGGCCACCACCACGGCTTCGTCCTGGATCAGCGGGTGGGCGATGAACTGCGGGTCTTCGACGATCAGCGGGCAGATGATGGCGTCCAGCCGGCCGGCGCGCAGCGACTCGCGCAGCACGTCGTCCTGGCCGATGGTCAGGCTCAGGGTGAGGTCGGGGGCGCGCTCCAGCAGGCTGGCCACCAGTTGCGGCAGCAGGTGCTCGGCCATGCTCGCCGCACAGCCCAGGCGAATGTTGCCGGTCAGGCCGCTGGCGAAATCGCGCACTTCGCGCTCGGTTTCGCTGATGCTCAGGCGCAACTCCTTGCCCCGTGCCAATAGCAGCGCGCCGACATCGGTCAGCTTGATGCGCCGGCCGTCGCGCTGGAACAGCCGTGTGCCCAGTGATTCCTCCAGGCGCTGGATGCTCTTGCTCAGGGCGGGCTGGCTGCGGTTGAGCTTTTCAGCCGCACGCCCGAGGTGGCCGAGCTCGGCGATGGTCTCGAAGTAGGTCAGGTCGCGTAGGTCCATGATTCATGAATTTCAGTTATCGATTCATCGAAAGTAGAAAATAGACCTGATGAATCATGGCGTCGATAATTTCCTCACGGTTCGCACTCGCGGCCGCTCTGTACGGGGGATTTCGACCTTGCCTACCACCATTTCTTTGCAATGGCTCTTGCTGGTCCTGCTCGCCGCAGGGGCAGGGCAGGGGCTGCATCACTTGGCTGTGCCCGCCGGGCTGTTCCTCGGGCCGATGCTGGTGGCGATCGGCTTCGGCATGAGCGGCGCGAGCATCCGCTTGCACAAGCAGGTGTTCCGCTTCGGCCAGGGCTGTGTCGGGTTGCTGGTGGCCCACTCGATGACCTGGTCGGTACTGGCAGCCTTGGCGCAGTCATGGCAACTGATGCTGTTCGCCACCGTGCTCACCGTGCTGATCAGTGCCCTGGTAGGGCTGGGCACCGTGCGCTTTGGCGGCATCCCAGGCAGCACCGCGGCCTGGGGCACTGCGCCGGGGGCGGCGTCGGCGATGGTGGCGATGTCCGAAGAACACGGCGCCGACCCACGGGTAGTGGCGACCATGCAGTACGTGCGGGTGGTGTGCGTGGTGATGATCGGCTCGATGGTCAGCCACTGGCTTGGCGCGGGCATCGGCGCGGAGCTGGCGCCGGTCACCTCATCCGACGTTCAGGACACGCAGTGGGCGGACGTGGCGCTGGGGCTGGGTGTGATCATGGTCGGGATCACCCTGGGTGCGCGGGTGCCGGCAGGGGCACTGATGCTGCCGCTGGTCATCGGTGGTGGCCTGCAGCTTGCCGGAATGCTCGACATCCATATGCCCGAGGCCTTGCTCGCCTTCGCCTACGGTGCGATCGGCTGCTACATCGGCTTGCGCTTCGACCGGCAGACCCTGCGCTACGTGTGCAGGCAGTTGCCGACCATGATCCTCGGCGCCGTGGTGCTGATTGTGCTGTGCGCCGCCTGCGCCTGGTTGCTGGCGCGGGCCACCGGCAGTGATTTTCTGTCGATGTACCTGGCCACCAGCCCGGGCGGGCTGGACGCCATGGCCATCATTGCGGTGGAAACCCATTCCGATGTCGGGCTGGTGCTGGCCATGCAGACGCTGCGTTTGCTCGGGGTCATCCTGACCGGGGCATTCATTGCGCGGCAGATCATCCGCCTGACACAAGCCCGCTGATGCGCCTCAGCCCGGCAGCACCATCACCATCTCGTGCCAGGCCATGCCACCGTGGTCGGAGGCCGAAGGCTTGACGTAGCGATAGCCCATGCGCGCATACAGCTCGACATGGCGCTCCTTGCACATCAGGTGGAGGGTGCGCTTGCCCATTGCCTGCATACGCTCGACGAAGGTGCGCATCATCAGGCTGGCGTAGCCTTTGCCCTGGTGGGCCGGGTCGATCACCACCGACATGATCACGGCGTTGGGCGCAGCGCTGTCATGGCCCACCAGCTCCTTGAACGCCTCGTCGGACATCACCACCTGGTGGGCGCAGCCACAGTTGATGAAGCCGATCACTTCACCCGCCAGCTCCATGATCAGGAAGCCTTGCGGGTACTGGGCGATGCGGGTGGCGATCTTCTCGCGGGTCGCAGCTTCGTCACCTTCGTAGGCGCTGATTTCGATCTCGAAGCAGCGGTCGACGTCGGCGGGGTTGGCGGTGCGGAAGGCGGGGAGGGTCATGGCGGTCTCGGGTAAAGAGTAAGAGGCCGCCATGATAGAAAAAGCAGCAGGCGGGTGCTGCATTGTTTTTCTGGGCGTGGGCTACAGGTATGGGTGATGTGATCACTCGGCCGATGCTTGCAGCACTTCGGCGATGCGCTTGCGCACATTACCCTGCAGCTGTTGGTCATACGGCGCAGCGGTTTTCCAGTCGGGCAAACGCAGGGTAGCGGGTGGGGGCATGGGCCAAAAGAGGGCACCAAGCAAGGCGCCACGATTGGACCTTTCTTGCACGCGTCAAGCATGTAGACTCGAGCCATTCACTGATGAGAAAGCACAGGCCATGCCGCAAAAGGACGTTGATTGCCAACCCGTCCTGTCAGGACCCTCGCTCAGGCTTGAACCCCTCACCGAGCATCACTTCGAAGCGATGCTTGTGGCGGCAAGCGACCCTGAGATCTGGGGAGGCCACCCGTCCAGCGACCGCTACAAGCGCGAGGTGTTCGAACCCTATCGCGACATTGCGGGCTACCGGAAAGGCGTTTGCGGTCTTTGACGTCCAGCAGGAAAGGGTGATCGATGGGTCGAGTTACTACACCCCGCCAGACCAGCCCGACAGCATCGCCATTGGCTTTACTTTTTTGGTGGGGGCGCACTGGGGGGCAGCAATCGTGAGCTCAAGCGCTTGATGCTCGAGCATGCGTTGAAACGGTATGACACCGTGTTTTTCCATATCGCACCGACAAACATTCGCTCGCAAAAGGCCACGATGAAATTGGGTGCCAGGTACCTGCACGACGCGCAGTTGAACCTTTCAAACGCGCCCAGGCTGTGGACGTGCTATGCACTTGCCCGCGCCAGCTGGGAGCAGGTTGAATTCTCCCAAGGCCTGTAGCGAACCTGACGGACCTGCACAACCCCAAGCCAGCAGACCCGGACCTTGCATTCATTCCGCCACATCGAGACAATGCGAGCAATTACCATTTACATCCTGGGTCCCGCTCTATGTCGACGTTCGACCGTTTGGCGCTTCACCAGCTGTACAGCGAAAACAACGGCTGGTTGAAAAGCTGGTTGCGCACCCGCCTGGGCAATGCCGCCGATGCGTCCGACCTGGCCCACGACACCTTCCTGCGGGTCATGACCGCCCGTAACCAGTTGCCCATCCGGGAGCCGCGCAGCTACCTCAGCGCCATCGCCCGGGCACTGCTGATCGACAAGGTTCGGCGCCGGACCATCGAGCAGGCCTACCTGCAGGCGTTGGCCCTGCGACCCGAGCCGGTCGAAGTGTCGCCGGAGATCCGCCTGTCAATCATCGAGATGCTGGTAGCGGTCGATGCACTGCTTGATGAGCTCGGCCCCAGAACCCGCGATATCTTCCTTGCGGTGCAACTGGAAGGGCTGACCTACGCGGCGGTCGCTGAACGCTTCGAGGTATCGGTCACGACAGTGAAGAACCACCTGATCCGGGCGATGACCCGTTGCCTGCTCGTGGTCGAGAGCTGAGGCGCCGGGCTGTGGATCTGAAGACTCTCGAAGCTGCCGCGACCTGGTATGTGCAGCTCAATGATGCCCATGAGGACGTAGCGCAAACCCAGGCCTGGCAGGCGTGGCTGGCCGCCGACCCGGCGCATGCCGAAGCCTGGGCGCGGGTGGAGAAACTCCAGCGGCAATGGGCGAGTGTGCCGCGCCAGGCCGCGCTGTCGAGCCTGGGCGCGGCCCAGGCTCAGCGCCGCGAAGTGCTCAAGGTACTGGGCATGCTGCTGGCCGTCGGGGGCGGTACCTGGCTGGCCAGCGAGCAGGTGCCTTACCAGGCCCTGCTCGCCCAGCGGCGCACCGGTACCGGCGAGCGGCGCTCGCTGCGCCTGGACGATGGCTCGCAGCTGGAGCTGAACGTCGACACCGCGTTGGATGTGCGTTTCGACGCGCAGGTTCGGGCTGTCCACCTTTACCGGGGTGAGATCCTGGTCAGCACCGCCAGCGACCCTGCCCGGCGCCCGTTCATCGTGCACACCGACAACGGCAGTGTACGGGCGTTGGGCACAAGGTTCAGCGTGCGCCAGCTACCGAAGCAGACGCGGGTTGGTGTGTTGCAGTCGGCCGTCGAGATACGTCCGCTGCACCACCTCGACCAGGTGCTGCGCCTGGACGCCGGGCAGCAGGTGGGCTTTGACCGCGACAGCATCGCCAGCGCCCAGGCCCTGCCCGCAGATTCGACGGCCTGGGTCCAGGGGATGTTGAGCGTGAACGATTGGCGCCTGGGCGACTTCATCGATGAACTGGGGCGCTATCGGGCCGGGGTGTTGCGCTGCGCTCCGGCCATACACGGCCTGAGTATTTCCGGGTCGTTCCGCATCGACGACACCGATGTCGCCTTGGCCAACCTGCCCAAATCCCTGCCAGTGAGGGTGCGCTACCTGAGTCGCTACTGGGTGAGCGTGGAGCCTGCCTGAGCCCTGAGCAAAAAAAGTTTTCCTTAATCTTGCTGATTTCGATTCTCGTCCGTCCATGACACAAGCCGCGACGACAGCGACTTTCCGCCATGACACGCAAGGATCACCCAATGCCCGTTTGCCAACCCACCCGCCTGCGTCAGGCCATCCGCCTGTGCGCCCTCAGCCTTTCACTCGTCAGCGTGCCGGGGGCGCTACTTGCGTCTGCCCACGCCATGGCCAGCAGCCAGAATACCTACCACATCGCCGCAGGCCCCCTGGGCAGCGCCATCACCCAGTTCGGCGTACAGGCGGGCGTGACCATCTCGTTCGACACCGAGCAGCTGCGCCACCTCAGCACTGCCGGGCTCGACGGCAGCTACAGCGTCGAGGAAGGTTTGCTGCGTCTGCTCGCCAGCAGCGGGCTGCAAGCCCAGCGCCAGGGCAACGGCGGTTATGTGCTGATCCCGGCCAACAACGGCACGGCAATGGAGTTGGGCCCATTGACGATCGACGCCAACCGTCTCGATGCCACCAGTGAGGGTACGCAGTCCTACGCGGCGCGCGCAGTGACCATTGGCAAAGGCGTGCACACACTCAAGCAGACGCCGCAATCGGTCACTGTCATGACCCGCAAGATGCTCGACGACCAGAACCTCAATACCCTGGAGCAGGTGCTGGACAAGACGCCAGGCATCACCGTCTATGACTCGCCCATGGGCGGCAAGTACTTCTACTCTCGTGGCTTCAACCTCGATGGCCAGTACCAGTACGACGGCGTGCCACTGGATGTGGGCGGCAACTATGTGCAGGCCAACAGCTTTTCCAGCGACATGGCTTTCTACGACCGCGTCGAGATCCTCAAGGGTGCAGCCGGCATGATGAAGGGCTCCGGCTCCTCCGCCGGCGGCGTCAACTTCGTGCGCAAGCGCGGCCAGGACAAGGCCCATACCACGCTGACCCTGTCCGCCGGTACCTGGGACAACTACCGTGGCCAGGTGGATGTGGGCGGCCCGCTCAACGAGTCAGGCACGGTGCGCGGCCGAGCCGTGGCGACCCTGCAGGATCGCCAGTACTTCTACGACGACGCCAAGCGCCAGGACCAGGTGCTGTACGGCGCCCTGGACTGGGACATGACGCCCGACACCACCCTGGGCGTGGGCCTGGCCTACGAGGACGTCGATGCCTCGCCGTGCTACCACGGGCTGCCGCGCTATGCCGATGGCAGCGACCTCAAGCTGTCCCGCTCGACCTGCCTGGGTGCCAGTTGGAATGACCTGCAAAGCGAGCGCATCACTGGCTTCGCCGACCTCAAGCATCGCTTCAACGATGACTGGTCACTGAACTTCGCGTCGGTCTACACCCACAACAATCAGAACATCGAGTACGGCTACGCCGAGGGCTCGATACCCGTCGGCGCCACCACTGGGGCGATGGGGCGCTACTCGGGCCGCTTCGATTACGACCAGACCGACTACGGCTTCGATACCTACATCGATGGCAAATTCGAGGCGTTCGGCCTCGAACACGAACTGATTGTCGGCGCCAACGCCAGCCGCCAGGACAACCACGACTACTTCGCACTGCTGGCCTTGAGCGGCAAGCAAAACCCGTTCGCCCCATCGGACGACTTCCCACGCCCAACGAAGGGCGACTACGCCACGGGCACCCTTCGCGGCGGCCCGTTCCCGACCGATTCCACCACCCGCCAGTGGGGCACCTATGCCAACCTGCGGCTGAAGCTGGCCGAACCCCTTACCCTGGTGCTGGGCAGCCGAGTCAGCTGGTACCGCAACGACCGCGATTCCTACACACAGCGCTGGAATACCTGGGAGCACATCCGCAGCAAGGAAAACGGTGAAGTCACGCCCTTCGGCGCCTTGCTCTACGACCTGAACGAGCAATGGACGGCCTACGCCAGCTATGCGCAGATCTTCCAGCCACAAGGCAACTTGAGCACCGCCAATGGGCAGTCGCTGCAGCCCAAGACCGGCGGTAGCTATGAGCTGGGCATCAAGGGCGAGCTGTTCGACGGTAACCTCAATACGGCGTTCAACCTCTTCCGCACCCTCGAAGACCACCGTGCCGAAACCGACTACGTGGGTGTCTGCGGCGGTTCGAGCGACGGTTACTGCTACACCGACAGCGGCAAGGTCCGCGCCCAGGGCTTCGAGGCCGAAATCAGCGGCTCGCCGATCGATCGCCTGCAAGTGCTGGCGGGTTATACCTACACCCAGACCAAGTACCTGGAGACTATCAACGCGACCGACCCGACCGAGCTGACGTTCACCTCCAGCTTCATTCCGCGGCACATGCTCAAAGTCTGGGGCGACTACCAGCTCGCGGGCGCGCTCGAGCGCTGGACCTTGGGTGCCGGGGTTTCCAGCCAGAGCGACAACTTCCGCCGCCAGGGTAACCTGAAGATCGAGCAGGCGGGCTACACCCTGTGGAGTGGTCGCGTGCAGTATCGCCTGGACGAGCACTGGAGCCTGGCGTTGAACGGCAACAACCTGCTGGACAAGCGCTACTACTCGACGGTGGGGGCCACTGGCTGGGGCAACTACTACGGTGAGCCGCGCAACTTCATGCTGACGCTCAAAGGCAGTTTCTGACGGGAGCAGGGATGGCGCAGACCCTTCGAGGTCCGCGCCTGGGCTTCGCCCAGACAATTACACTAGGATGTCCAGCCCACCTCGCGGTGTAACCATGACTGCCCAGTTAAATGTAAGGCTCGCCTCCAGCGGCGATATTGATAGGTTGGTTGATCTGGATGCAATCGCCAACCGGGATCCAGGGCGCCGAGCGTTCATTGTGCAAGCAGTAATGGCCGGCCAGTGCTGGGTGGCAGTGGACGCTCGCGATGCGTCAATGTTGCTGGGGTATGGTGTGCTTGATTTTTCGTTCTTTGGTCAGGCGTTCATCCCGCTCATCATGGTAAGGGACTCACAGCGCCGTCACGGCGTCGGTTCCTCAATCCTCCGTGCCTTGGCGTCTCAGTGCGGGGCCGCAAAGTTGTTCACCTCGACCAATGCCTCCAATGAACCGATGCAGAAACTGCTCGGAACGTTCGGTTTCATCAAGAGCGGTTATGTCGAGAACCTGGATGAGGGCGATCCCGAGATTATCTTTGTGAAACGCTCCTGTTGAAGGTTTTGATATTCGAGCCGCTTCGTGTGGCCAGTGCGTCGCTGTCTGGTTCAGCCATTGCGCACATGCAGCGCCTGCGCCTGGCCCAGGCGGTATTGATTGTTGCCGCTGCGCTTGGCTTCGTACATCGCCAGGTCGGCAGCATGGATCAGCTGGTCGCGGGTCTGCCCGTGATCGGGGAACAGGGCGATGCCCAGGCTGACGCCGACCCGCTGCAACGTGTCGCCCAGGCGGATGGGGGCGTCCAGCGGCAACAGCAGCCGCTGCGCGATCACCCGGGCCTCATCCTCGGGGGTGCGCTCGGCCGACAGGCCTTCCAGCACGGTGACGAACTCATCGCCACCCAGGCGCGCCACGCTGTCCGAGTTGCGCAGTGCCTCGTGCAGGCGGGCCGCGGTGGTCTGTAGCACCTGATCGCCCGCCGCGTGGCCAAGGCTGTCGTTGATCGCCTTGAAATCGTTGAGGTCAATGAACACCAGGGCAACACGGCTGTGGTTGCGCCGCGCCAAGGCCAGGGCGCTCTCCAGGCGTTCCTCGAACACCAGGCGGTTGGGCAGGCCGGTCAGCGGGTCATGGTGGGCGAGTCGGTGCAGCTGGTTGGCCCAGGCTTTCTCCTCGGTGATATCACGCACCACGCCCATCATCTTGATGGGCGTGCCACGTTCGTCCTTGACCACATTGCCGGTCTCGCGCAGCCAGTGCAGCGTGCCGTCTGGCCACACCACCCGGTATTCTTCGTCGTGGTTCTCGCCGGTTTCGATACAGCGCAATTCGCCGGCGCGCACATGGGCGCGATCGTCCGGATGGACCGCGTTGCAGAACAGTTCGTAGCTGGGTGTCACGGCCGCGACCGAATAGCCGAACATGCCGTAGATGGCATCGGACCAGTACAGGCGGTTGGTGTCGATGTCCCAGTCCCAGGTACCGATACGGGCGAAATACTGGCTGCGCTGGAAGCGTTCGGCCTCGACCAGCAGCGGACGGATCATCAGCCAGTGCCTGGCATTGGCCGCGCCTTGCTGGCTGATGTGCAGCGCGCGTGGCTGGCCATCGTCGCCTGTGACCTGCACCGCGCCGGCAGGCGTGGCCAACTGCGGCAGGCGTTCGCGCAGGTGCAGGCCCAGCAGGGGCGTGTTGGCACAGCCGAGCAGTTCGGCTGCGGCCGAGTTGTGCCAGCAAACACGGCCATCACGGGCCAGTTGCACCATGCCCACGTCCAACGCCGCCAGCAGGCTGCGCTGCTGCTGGCGCTGGCGGTGCAGCACCCATAGCAGCGCCAGGCTGGGCAGGGTGGCGAGGAGGATGACGAGCAGGGTATTCATCGGGCAGCGACTGGTCCAAGAGGCTAAAAGATAGCTGCATTATGCCTATCGGATGATGGCAGTTCGCCAACAATCGTTGGCAACCCTGTTTTTCGCCGTTTGCCGCGGATAGCCCAGAATACGAGCCAGGCTGAGTTGGCGCTTCTGGTAACGGCGTTCACGATCACGTAATGGATTTGGCCATTTCCGCCGTTCCGGCCCAACCGCCTTGCGCATAGACCGGTTTGCCTGTCTCGGTGGCGTGCAAGACCGCGAAGGTGATGCCACGGCGGGCGAACTCGGCGTCGGCAGCCTGCATCAAGGCCGAAGCCAGCCCCCGGCGACGGTAGGCCGGCTGGACGAACACGTTCAACACGTAGCCACGCTTGTCCAGGGTTGGGTGCGAGGGATGGGGCGGCCAGTCAATGCTCATCAGGCCAATGGCAGCGACCGGTTGGTCGCCATCCAGGAGCTTGAATCCGTAGTACCGACCGTCACCAAGCCGTTCCTGCAGCCATGGGCGAAAGTGCTGAGTCATGAGCCGGAGTTGTTCAGGATCCCCACCCGCCTCAAGAAACATTTCCTGGCGGTGCGAGCAGATCATTTCTACATCAGAGGGCCCGACAGGCAGGCACGCCAGACCGGAGAGCGTTGCACATCCTTGTAAGTCGATCATCGTTTACCCAGCGCCAGTAGCATCGATTGATGAGGAGGCAGCCTATGGCATCTTCAGGTGTAGGTGCAATGACTCGCAATGCGACCCAAGAACAGGAACAGACGTGCCACTCCTTCATCCCCAAACGCCAAAAGACAGGGCACTGCAATACATCACAGTAGTGCACACGACCATCTGGACGATCATGAAGCCAAGGGTTGCCCCCAGAAATGCAATGCCTGCAACAAGCCATGGCAAGCTTGCGTTCACGCGAAACCTCAATAGCCAGGCAGACAGCCCCGTGCCCAGCAAGATGCCGGGCATGGAAAACAGGTGCCCAAGTGCAAGCAGCCCATCGGTGCGAGCCTGGTTGAAGATGATGCTCAGGTAGCACGAAAGGCTCGCTAGCACGGCTGCTGTCGTTCCCGTGAGGAACAACGCGGGGGCGCGCAGGATCAAGCCCGGCAGGAGCGTCACTACAGGTGTCACCAGCAGATACCAGGTGCCTGTATGAACAGGATCCGTGCCCATGCTTGCGTATAAAAGGAAGGGGGTGATCAGCAGAATGGAATAGGCGAGGTCATCTTGACGGCCAATTGTCATGCTCTAGCTTCGCTCTCAGTTTCCGGCCTGCTGGGACAGCCTGGCTGATGCCGATCTACTGGCCAGGAGGGTTCGCCCGGGTTGGATGCAGCCTTATATATACGTCTGCCATGGTTCGAAGGCGGTCACTCGACATTGACCGTTCTCGACCCTGAGCTGCCGCTGAACCTGTAGGGGCGGGATTAACCTGGACGTCTGCTTAGGATCGTTAGCTGCCGGGCGTGGACTAATATCGACCCAAATCGGACGCTCAGAATACTATGATTTTTCCCTGTGTCTTTGGGGCAGCCTGAGCATCAGGTTCCATAACTTAAAACTTCAGTGGATATTCGACGATGAGCCGCACTTCATTGATGTCCGGCAGGTCCACCTGCGCCTCTTGGTTGCCGCGATAGTTGGCTAACCGCGTGCGCACCGAGAGGTCCTGGGCTGGCCCGTGTTGCACCACGTAACGCAATTCCAGATCCAGCTCGTGCCAGCGGGCGCCATCGTACTGGCCGTAGCTTGAGAGCGGGCCGCCCGCATAGTGCCGCTCAGGGCGCCACTGCGCATCACTGGCGCTGCTGCCGGAGACGTAGCGGGCCATCAAGCTTAGGCCGGGGATGCCGTATGCCGCCATGTTGAGGTCGTACCGCGCCTGGCGGGACGTCATCCCGGGGGCGTTGAAGTCGGATATCTGCACCGAGTTGGCCAGGTCGATGGATAGGCCACCGACATAGTCGAAAGGTGTGTCGCCGTCGATCTGCTGGTAGGCCAGGGTGATGCGGTGAGCGCCGTGGCGCCAAGCGCCGGCCAGGCTCCAGCTGGTGTTGTCCACCCGGCCGGAGAGGGCGCGGCCGGTGTCGTCGCTACGGTACAGGTGCAGGTCTAAGTTCAGGCCGCTGGCCGGAGAGAAGGGGATGTCCTGGTTAATGTTCAGGTAGTTCTGCAGCCAGTTGTCCTCGGCGCGGGCGTGGAACAGCTTGACGCTGAGGGTCTTGTTGACTTGGTAGGTGGCACCGAGGAAGTCCAGGCTGCTCACCGCTACGTCGGAGTATCGGGTTCGCAGGCTGTCGTCGCCATTGCTGGAGGTGAAGTCGCGGTAGGCCGTGAAGTGTCCTGCTTCGAGCAGCAAACCACCCAGAGCATCGTTGCGCAGGTACAGCCCGGTGGCCATCTCTGGCAGCAGGCGGCTGTCGGCGGTGGTGAACACTGGGGTCGAGATGCGCATCTCGCCCCATTTCACCTCGCTGGCGAATGCTCGCGCCTTAAGCGCACCCCCAACGTGGCTGTAGTCGTTCGCTACCTCGGCGTTGCGCTGGCGGTTATGGCTGACCGGCAACAGCAGGGTACCGGTGCGCCCCGGACCGCTGTCGAGTTTGAGGCCGAGCTGTGCATGGGCATCGAGCCCCAGGCCCAGTGCGCCCTGGCTGTAGCCGGAGGTGAGGCCGAGCATCACGCCGTGGGCCCATTCCTCGCGGTAGCCCTTGCGCTCGCTGGCAGGGCGCGCGGCATTGTCGCCCTGGCTGTTGCTGGCGCCATTGCGAAAGTCGCGGTTGAAATAGAAGTTGCGGTTGCGTAGCTCCAGTTGGCTGTCTTCGACGAGGCCCTGAGGTTCGGCCAGGGCGTCGGTGGCCAGCAGGGCGGTGCACAGCAGTGTGGCGTGGCGATGGAGCATGGAGGTTCACCTGTTTTTCTTGTTCTAGGCGCAGCCGGTTATCGCAGGCGCAAGGCCTGTGGGTATGAGGAAAGGGGAGGGCTCATCCCTGAGCCGGGGGTCAATCGAGGTCTTTGCCGGCGGTTTCCGGGGCCAGTTTCAGACCAACCAGCGACAGCAGGATCGCCGTAATGATGTAGAACGCCGGGGCGTTGGTGTTGCCGGTGAGGCTGACTAGGCCTGCGGCGAACAGCTGGGCGAAACCGCCGAACAGGGCCACGCCGACGCAGTACGCCAACGACATGCCGCAGGCGCGGATGCGGGTGGGGAACAGCTCCGGCAGGATTGCCAGGTTGGGCACGATGGTATAGGTAAGCGGGATGCTCAGCATGAACACCACGGCCAACAGCACCGGCAGGCTGGGGTGTTGGTTGAGAAGCAGGAACGCCGGGTAGATCGCCAGCAGCAGGATCGGCAGTGGCCAGAAGATCGCCTTGCGTCGGCCGATGCGGTCGCTCAGCCGGCCAGCATGGGCCGACAGTAGCAGCGGTGGCAGGCAGGCCACGATCGCCGCCCAGGTGCCACTGGCCAGGGGCATGCCGAGTACGCCGATGGCATGGTTGGCCAGGTAGAACTGGATGGTGTAGATCGGCACGGTGGCACCGATCACCAGCAGCACGCCTGCCAGCATCGAGCGCGGGTGTTGAAGCAACAGGGCCAGTTGCTTGCCCTGGGACACCGGCGGGCGGCTACGCGAAGCCTGGCGATGGGCGTGGGTTTCTTCCAGGCGATGGCGAATGTATTCGCTGACCGGTATGGCGAGCAGGCCCATGGCGAAGATCAGCCGCCAGCCCCAGCTGTCCATGGACTCGTGGCTGAGCAGGTTGCTCAGCAGGGTGACCATCAACGCGCCGATGCAAATGCCCAGGCTCTGGCTGAAGGTTTGCCAACTGCAGTAGTAGCCACGCGAATGCTTGTCGGCGTACTCCATGAGCATGGTGGTCGAGGTGCCGATCTGACCCCCCACGGCAAAGCCCTGCAGCAGGCGCGCGGCGATCACCACGGCCGGGCCTAGCAGGCCGGCCTGGGCATAGGTGGGGGCGATGGTGAACAGCAGCGAGCCGAACGCCATCAGCCACAGGGTCAGGCGCATGGCTGCCTTGCGCCCGACGCGGTCGGCATACAGGCCGATCACCAGACCACCCAGCGGCCGCATCACGAAGCCAGTGCCGAACACGGCCAGCGATAGCATCAGTGGGACCAGCGGGTGGTCGCTGAAGGGGAAGAACAGCCTGGCCATGAGTGTGGCCAGCAGGCTGTAGACCAGAAAGTCATAGAACTCCAGGGCATTGCCCACGCAGATCGCGGCGATCGCGCGGCGCTTGCTGGGCTGTGGGGCGCTGGTGTCGATGGCGAAGTCTGTTGTTTTTGTTGTCATCGTCGTTGCTCTCTTGCTGTGGCCGTCAGGCCAGGAAGCGCCGCGCCAGCCGCACCCAGAAGGTTGCGCCCAAGGGCAGTGCCAGGTCGTTGAAGTCGTAGCCAGGGTTGTGCACTTCACAGCTGCCGCTGCCTTCGCCGTTGCCGATCAGCAGGTAGCAGCCAGGCACCTGTTCGAGCCAGAAGGCAAAGTCGTCGCTGGCGCAGATCGGTTTCTGGCCCTGCGCCAGGCCTTCGTCGCCAAGCCAGTCGCGCAGCACCTGTTCGGCCAACTGGCTGGCCTGGGGGGCGTTGACCAGCACCGGGTAGCCTTCGCCGAAACTCACTTCGGCGGCGGCCCCGTAGCTTTGCGCGTGGTGCTGGGCCAAGGCTTGGATGCGCTGGCGCAGCAGGCCGCGCACCGTGGGGTCCAGCGCCCGCACGCTCAGGCGCAGCTCGGCCTGGCCAGGGATGACATTGGCGGCATCGCCGGCCAGGAAGGCGCCCACGGTGATGATCGCGGTTTCGCTGGGCGGCACGTTGCGCGAGACGATGGTCTGCAACGCCAGCACCAGCGAGGCGCCCACCACCACCGGGTCGATCGCCCGGTCAGGCATCGCGCCGTGACCGCCGTTGCCATGGATGACGATGGTCACGCTGTCGGTGGAGGCCATGCGTGGGCCGGCGAGCACGCCGAACTGGCCCAGCGGCATGCCGGGGGAGTTGTGCAGAGCGTATACCGCGTCGCATGGGAAGCGCTCGAACACGCCCTCGTCGAGCATGCGCTTGGCCCCGGAACCGCCGTGGCCTTCCTCGGCGGGCTGGAAGAACAGATGCAGGGTGCCGCGCCAGTGGCGCTCGCGGGCCAGCTCGCAGGCGGCGGCCAGGAGCATCGCCGTGTGCCCATCATGGCCACAGGCGTGCATCTTGCCCGGCACCGTGCTGGCCCAGGGACGGCCGCTCTGTTCCGCGATGGGCAAAGCGTCCAGCTCGGCGCGCATGCCCAGGGTGGGGCCTTTGCCATTGCGCAAGGTGCCGACCACGGCAGTACCGGCCAGGCCTTGGTGGACCTCGTAGCCCCATTCACGCAAGTGGCTGACCACCCGGGCGCTGGTGGCGAACTCTTCAAAACCCAATTCGGGCTGTTGATGGATGGCCCGGCGTATCTCGATCATGGCCGGGGTGATGGCAGCGATGCCGGGGGCGATGCAGGTGGAGTGCATGTTGTTATTTCCTGGTTCGCGAGGCGACACTGCGCGGCCCGTTGGCGGCCTTGGCCTCGTGCTCTAACCTAGCGCCATCGGCGGCTAGGCATAAGCCGCAAAAATGTTGTCATGACGACCCTTGGTGTTCAGGCAGGAGACTCTTCGTGAAGCTGCACCAACTACAGGCCCTGATCGCCGTGGCCGACCACGGCGGCATCCGCTCGGCAGCCCGGGCCCTGGAATTGTCCCAGGCTGCCATCACACGTGCCCTGCGCGAGCTGGAGGAGGAGCAAGGACTACCCTTGTTGTCCCGCCACGCCGGTGGTGCGCGCCTGACCTTTGGCGGGCTGACGCTTTTACCTCATGCCCGGCAGATCGCCAGCCAACTGGAGAAGGCCCAGCGCGACTTGGCCAGCCTGCGCGGCGAAGCACCGACCCGCCTGTGCGTGGGCATTACGCCCTGGTTCGGGCAGACCTTGTTGGGTACGGCTCTGCAAGCCTTCCGCCAGCAGATGCCGGGGGTGCAACTGGAGCTTTACGAAGGCCTGCAGGCGGTCAGCCTGGCATTGCTGCGCAGCGGCCAAATGCAGTTCGCCCTGGGACCTGCCGGCGGGTTGTCGAGCCAGGAGTTCAGTCATGAGGTTTTGGCCCACTACCCCATGCGGGTGTTGGCGCGTATCGATCACCCTATGCTGGGTGCTCGGTCGTTGGGTCAGCTACTTGAGCAGGACTGGGTGATGAATTTTACCCAAGCTGGGCAACAAGCGTTGATGCATCAACTGTTCGGGCGTCATGGGTTGAGCATTGAGCCAGGACGAATCGTTTGCGCCCAATCCAGCGCTATGCTCAGTAGCCTGATCGTAGATGGTGGAATGCTTGGATTTTCGCCTGAACCCATGCTTCTGTGTGAGCCGCTGCGTAGCAAGGCGCAAGCGTTGGAACTTGAGGAGTCCTTGGAGGAGGGCGACATTAGCGTGATCCAGTTGCGCGACCAGACGCTGGACCCGGCCGCGCGCTGTTTGGTGCGTTGTCTACAGCAGGCGCTCAAGGCCTCGAATCGCTCAAGTGATGTAACAGGTAGGCGGATTATGGAAAAGCTCAGATTGAGCTTTTGATGTTCACAACTAGTCGAGCCTTTCCTAATTGTCCGGATCGACCAGATCTTCTGGGGGACTACCGATCTGCAGTTCAATGACAGTTCCAGGAACCGGCGCGTACCAGTCGACGATGACGAGGCGGCCGGTACCGCTGGCCGCGTCGTAGTCCATCAGGACGCAGTCGTCATACCATCGCTGTAACGCCCAGCTTAGTTCAGAGTGGCATGGGAATACGTCCTGAGTCTGCTCAAGCTGGCGAATCTGGCTACGCCACTCACTGACTGATTGCGCCGGCCAGGACGGCAGGTTGGTGTGCAAAACGCCGAAGAATAGGGTAGGAATCAATTCCAAAACTGAAACGGCGACGCTTGCAGTATGCAGTCTAGATGCCAAGCGAGGGGCGGTCCGGTGTCGACCCACAGCGGCCATTACAAAAGGGTAATGGGGCGCCGCGAGCCTCATGCTCGGATACTTGCCTTTCCTTCCATGGCCAGCATCGCTCGCGCCTTGCTTATCGGTAGGAACATTATGCTGCCACTACGTCCATCGTAATAAAGGAAATAACTACCAGGGTCGATCAGTAGTATTCGATAAAGCTCATCGCTGTGAAACTTTTCTCGAATCTTAATACGCTCCATCAGGATCTCGAACGATTTGACTCGGTGTTCTTTCATGGTGGCCTCGAAGGCTTCGTAAAGCACCTCCCTGCGGCGCCGCGCTTGCTGAGACAGCTTCAAGTGGTATAGCCAGATCACCCATGCAAAAAACAAAACAACTACCAGGCCCAATGCTGACTCCATGGCTCAATCTCCTTGCCAGTGAGACCGATGTCTTTGCTAGCTTAATCGATGCTCGGAGTTTGGCCGTTCTCTGTTGGTCGCCGCTTCGGTAGGTTCAAGCCGATACGGCAGATAACGAGAGATCCGCAAGGCATGTGTTGTCAGCCGTATCGTCGAGCCGGCTTGTAGTCCACGCTTTGCGCGAAGCGCTCGCCACGGCTGCCATGGTCCAACCCGTAGGCGGGGAGCTCCACCGGGCGGTCCCTGCGCCATGGCCTGGGCGACTACCCGGGGCTGGTGTCGAAAGCACTGCTGGCGCCCGTGTTGCTGCCGGTTGCCAGCCCCGCGCTGCTCGCCAACGGACCGGTATTGCACGCCCCTGAAGATTGCCTGCACTACCCGCTGTTGCAGCACGCCGAGCGCGCCGACTGGGCGCTGTGGTTGCAGGCCCACGGCGTCGAGCCCGACCCCCGTAGCCGCCGCGGGCAGAGCTTTGACGAGGACCTGCTGTTGCTGCGCGCCGCCGCCAGTGGCCAGGGCATCGCCCTGGTGCGGGCGCAGCTTGCCGATGCGGGCTTTTTTCGTCGAATGGATCGAAGGGCAACTTGCCGTCGAGTCGCGCTGAACCGGGTGCCCGCTTACAGCAGCACTTCGATATCCCCGGTCGGGAACGCCACGCAGGCGTAAATCCAGCCAAAGTCACGGTCGGATTTGCGCAGGTGCGCCTCTTGCGGGTTGAACACACTGCCGGCCACCAGCTTGACCCGGCACAGGCTGCATTCCCCCGAGCGGCAGGCGTTCTCGGCGAAATAGCCATTGCGCTCCAGGGCGTTGAGCAGCGGCTCACCCACCTGGCTGCGGAAGCTGCCGCGCCCGCGCACGGTGATCTGCACTTCATCCTCCAAGGCCACACCGTCGGGCCAGCCGGGCTGCTGGTTCGGCGCCTTGGGCGCGCCATTGGCCTCGACGCGGATACGCCTGCGGGCCACGCCCAGCTCGCTCAGCAGGGCCACGCAGTTGTCGTTGAATGGCGTCGGGCCGCAGATATAGAACATCTTGTCGCCGACCGCGCCCAACTGCTCGCGTAGCAGGTCCACATTCAAGCGGCCGCTGTGTCCGCTGTAGCCAGCGGGCGGGCGGGAGATCACTTCGGTCAGGGTGAACTGCGGATGCCGCGCTGCCAGCGCGCGTAGCTGCTCGGCATAAATCACATCGTCCAGATGGCTGTTCACATGGATCAGCTGCAAGCGCTGTGGCAGGTCGCGCGCCAGGATATCCAGGAGGATGCTGCGCGCAGGCGCCACGCCGGAGCCACCGGCCAGGAACACCAGGTCGTCACCATGAAACAGCGGGTTGTGGTGGAAGGTGCCCATCGGCCCCGAGCTGGTCAGCGGCTGGCCCACCGTCACCCGGTCGAGCAGGTAGCTGGACACGAAGCCGCCCTTGGCCCGCTTCACGGTCAGGTCGTAGTAACCGCGCTGGGAGGGCGGCGATGACAGGGCGTAGGGGCGGGCGGTGTGCACCCCGTCGATCTCGACGAACAGGTTGATGTACTGCCCGGCCTGGAACGGCGGCAGGGCCTGGCCATCGACTGCCACCAGGCGCAGGGTGCGGGTGCTGGGGGTGTCCTCGATGATCTCGGCCACTTCCAGCGCCAGGCGCTTGGGGTGCAACTGCACCACGGCGTTGCC
This sequence comes from Pseudomonas parasichuanensis, assembly GCF_021601385.1. Lineage (GTDB taxonomy): Bacteria > Pseudomonadota > Gammaproteobacteria > Pseudomonadales > Pseudomonadaceae > Aquipseudomonas > Aquipseudomonas parasichuanensis. The sequence goes on from NZ_BQHO01000010.1 coordinate 63,415, forward strand.
GACTTCGCCGCGCACTTCGAGAAAATCGCTGCCGCTTTGTTCGAGTGCCAGCTTGGCGGCGGCCGCGGCGCTGTAGCCGGCGATCAGGTTCAATGCGTTGTGCTCAGGCATGTTCCACCTCATTGGCTTTCAATTGTTTGAGCACGGCCCTGGCCGTGGACTCGCCCGCCATGTAGGTCGGCTGGAAGCCGCCCATGGTCATCCAGGCTCCGGCCATGTACAGCCCCGGCACCGCGTCCAGGCGCTCGCGCAGCAGCGCCGAGTCCTGGGCGCTCTGCTGGAAGCCGTAGATGGCGCCGCCCGGGGTGTTGAGGTAGCGCATCATGGTCAGCGGCGTGGCCACCTCGACTTCCTCGATGTGCTGGCGGACCTTCGGGTAGACCTGCTCGATCAATGCGATCAGTTGCTCGGCGAAGGCGTATTTGGTCTGCGCGTAGCGCTCCGGCGTCACTGTTTTCCAGACATCACCGTATTGCAGGCACACCAGCACCACCTGGCTCTTGCCCGCTGGCGCGGCGCTCGGGTCTTCCAGGTTGTAGCAGGTGAGCATGCCGCCAAGCGGCGGCTCCAGGCTGCCCATGCGGGCGTGGATCTGCTCTTCGTCGAGGGTCTGGTAGATGAAACTGGACGCGGTCGTAACCCCCAGCTCCTCGGGCGTGCAGTCCAACCCGAGGTAGATGACGAAGGCCGAGGTGCCCATGCGCCGTGACTTGAAGTCCTGCTGAATGGGCAGCGGCGGCTGCTCAAGGTCGAGCAGCTCGTTGAAGGTGATCAGCGGGCTGGCGTTGGACACCACGGCCTTGCAGGCGATGGTTTCGCCACCCTCCAGGCTGACGGCACAGACCCGCCCGTTGTCGGTGTGGATCTTTTCCACGCCGCAGTTGAAGCGCACCTCGCCGCCGGCCTCGAGGAACGACTCCACCAGCGCGCTGGACATCGCCTGGGAGCCGCCCTTGATATGCCAGGGTTTGAACACCGCATAGGCGTACAGCATGGTGGCCAGGTCGGCGAACGGCAGCATGCTCGGTGCCACGCCCAGGTACAGCCAGTAGGTGGCCAGGATGTTCTTCAGCTTGGCGTCGCTGAAGAATTCGTCCAGCACCTCCCGCGCCGGGCGAAATCCGTATTCGACGTAGTAGGGGCACAGTGACTGGAGCATTGCTTCGCTGTTGGCGCGCTTGGCCTTGGGCAGGGTCATGAAGCTTTCCAGGGTGACCTTTTCACACACCAGCATGAAGCGCTCGATGGCCTCGTGCTCTGCCGGGTACAGGCCTTGCAGCAGGCGGCGAATCCCCGACCAGCTGGCCGGCAGGGTGACATCCAGCTCACCGGGCACCACCAGCCGGTAAAGGGCGTGTTCCTGGATGAACTCGACCTTGTCGAGCACGCCGAGCTTGTCGAAGAACGGGCGCATCACGAACGGCTTGTCCTCGGTACCCAGCCCGCTGAGCTGGTGCAGCGCCACCTCGAACTCGAAGTTGCCGCGCACGAAGGACGTCGCGCAGCCGCCCGGAATGTTGTGGCGCTCCACCAGCAAGGTCCGGCAGCCACCGCGCTGCAGCGCGGCCGCCGCTGTCAGCCCGGCGTTGCCCGCGCCGATCACCACCGCATCGTAGTGCTTCATCATCACCTCGAACTTATCACTGATAAGATTTGGTTAAAAAAACACCTGGAAAGCACAGGATGTTAGCGATGCTAAGATTTGATCTTATCAGCGTCAAGATATTTCCGGGTGTTAAGATCGAGGCGCTTCGCACCCCGTAATCAAGGCCTCATCGCACATGACCAAGACCCGCAGCACCTACCACGTCGGCAACCTTGCCCCCCAATTGCTCAGCGCCGCGCGGGACATGCTCGAAGAAGTGGGGCCGACCAAGCTGTCGCTGCGCGCCGTGTCCGAGCGGGTAGGGGTGAGCGCCACGGCCGCCTACCACCACTACGCCAACCGCGCCGAGCTGGTCGGGCAACTGGCGGCGCAGGGCTTTCGCGAGCTGGCCGTAGCGCTGCGTGGCGCCGACCGCGGCAACGCGGGCATCGACAAGCTGCGCGACGCCAGCCTGGCCTATTTCAGCTTCGCCCGCGCCAACCCGGCGCTGTACCAACTGATGCTCGGCCCGGAGCTGGCCAGCTGCGATATGCCCTTCGAGTACTGCACCGCGCGTGACGAGGCGTTCGGTGAACTCAAGCGCATCATTGCCGAGATCCTCGGGCAGGATGTGGCCAGCGCCGAGGTGCGCCGGGCGGCGTTGGCGGGTTGGTCCTATACCCATGGGCTGGCGTCGCTGGTGATTCATGGGGTGCTGCAGTTGCCGGACTCCACCACCGATGCACGGTTCGTCGACAGCACCCTGCGAGGGTTCGAGCACCTGTTCCAGGCGGGGCGAGAGGGTGGGTTGTAGCCCGGTGAGTGCGCTAGGCCTGTGCCAGGGCAACGCAACGTTGCGCGAGCACGTTCGTGGGGTCGACCAAGGCCACACGGGCGGTACCGATCAGACAGTCATCGGCCAGGGGAAACATCAGCGGCAGCTCCGTGCAGCCGAGGATCAGCACCGTGGCGCCTCTGTCCACCAGATGTGCTGCGGCCGTCAGCAGATCGTCCTTGCACTGGCCTGTGGTGTATCCGGCTTTCACACCACGCTCACCATAAATCGAGCGCATCACCAGCGCCTGCGCAGCCTCATCAGGCACCATCAGGCTCAAGCCGGACCGCTCTGCAGCCGCGTGGTACACCCGGCTTTGCAGGGTGCCGGAAGTCGCCAGCAAACCGACCTGCCTGGCGGCTCCGTACGCCTGATGAATGAACGCGATGGTCTCTGTCAGCATGTTGATGATCGGGATCTGCAGGTGCCCCTGGATGCGCTCGACATAGGCATGCGCGGTGTTGCAGGGAATGGCGATGGCCTTGGCGCCTTCGCACTCCAGGCGCTTGCAGGTCGCGTACATTGCCACCGTAGGGTCCATTTCCTTTCGCAGCAGGTTGGCCGTTCGGTCGGGGATCTGCGGGTTCTGCTCGACCACCATCTTGATGTGTTCCTGGTCTCTACCCGCTGGCGTGTTCTTGACCACCTTGCCCATGAAATCGACGGTCGCCGCCGGGCCGACCCCGCCGACGATGCCCAGTTTGAACGGCGCGGTGACGCGTGCTGATTCACTGGCCGTCGCGTAATCGGCATACACCCGGTTCACGTCTATGCAGCGAATGCCGCGTCGATGCAGGTCCGCCGCCACCAGGGAAATCTCGGTCATGCCCGGCAGCAGCAGTTGCGCCCCTTGGCTGTTCAGGTCCAGACAGACTTGATGCAGCCGCTCCAACGCAACCCCGTCGAGGTGGCCAGCCTTGATGCCTGCGGGGCCGTATACAGCTTCCATCAGCACTGTCTGGTTCGCCGGCGATGGATAGACCAGCTCAAAGTCAGCACCGAAGTGCTGCTCGAACAGGCCCGCAGCGCGAACGTAGTCCGAGGCCAGCACGCCAAGGCGGGCCCCCGGCTCAGCCATTTGGGCCAGGTGCTGCTTAAGCGCAGCCATCAGGTCGACAACCGGGATGTCCAGTTCCGCTTTCAGCTCATCCAGGAAGGTGTGGCTGGCGAAGCACGGAATCAGGACGGCATCCGCATTGCTGTCGGCGAAGCCCTGGCAGGTCTGAAACACATAGAGCTTGCGCGAGGTCATGCTGGCGTCGCTGCACAGTGGCAGCGACAGGTCCTTGAAGGGGTGTTGCTCGAACAGCAAGTGATAGCGCCCCAGGTCCGCCAGCACAGGCTCGCTTTTGAGCAACTTGTAGAACAAGTCCCCTCCCGCCAGCGAACCCAGGCCGCCAATGATGCCAAGCGTGCGCGCGGGGTGATTTTTTCTCGAAGGTTTCATGTTCAGTTCAACCAGGCAGTGAAGGGGAGCGAGTGGCGGATCAGGCGTTCTGTGGGTGAATGCCGGCGGTGTGCGCTTGAGGGGTGTCGCCGTGCTTGCTCTCCAGGTTGGCAATCACCGCCGTGGCAATGCTGTTGCCCACCACGTTGGTGGCGGTGCGGCCCATGTCGAGGAACTGATCGATGGCCAGGATCAACAGCAGGCCCGCTTCCGGCAGGTGGAACATGGGCAGGGTGGCCGCGACCACCACGACCGAAGCGCGGGCAACGCCGGCCATGCCCTTGCTGGTGATCATCAGGGTCAGCAGGATCAGCAGTTGCTGGGTAAACGACAGGTCGACGTTGTAGGCCTGGGCGATGAACATGATGGCGAAGGCCTGATACATCATCGAGCCGTCCAGGTTGAAGGAGTACCCCAGGGGCAGGACGAAGCTGGAGACGCGTTTAGGTGCACCGAATTTCTCCAGCGCATCGATGGTCTTGGGGTAGGCCGACTCACTGCTGGCTGTGGAAAACGCCAGCAATACCGGTTCACGGATCAGCTTGCCGAGCGTGAACACCGGGCGGCCGAGGAACGCGTAGCCGACCGCGAACAGCGCCGCCCACAGCAGCAGGATGCCGATGTAGAACTGGCCGATCAGCTTGCCGTAATCGAACAGCAGGCCAATGCCTTGGGTGGTCACCGCGGCGGCGAGGGCGGCGAACACACCGACAGGGGCGAACATCATCACGTAGTCGGTGATGCGGAACATCACCTTGGCCAGGTCGTCGACCAGTCCGCCGATGCGTTCGTTGCCCTGCTTCTTCACGTAGGCCAGTGCCAGGCCGAAGAACAGCGAGAACACCACGATCTGCAGGATCTCGTTGTTGGCCATGGCTTCGGCAATGCTGCGCGGGAACACATGGCTGATGAAGGTCTTGAGGCTGAAATCGCCCGCGTTGACGGTCACCGCACCGGCCGCCTGGGCCTGCTGGACACTCAGGTTGAGGTCGGCCCCGGGCTGGAAGACATTGACCAGCAACATGCCCAGGGCCAGCGAGAACACCGAGGCACTGACGAACCAGATCATCGAGCGCAGGCCGATGCGGCCTACCGAGCCGGAGCTGCCCAGGCTGCTGATGCCGGCCACCAGGGTGGCGAACACCAAGGGCGCGATGATCATCTTGATCATGCGCAGGAAAATGTCGGTGACCAGGCTGAAGTAGCCGGCGATTTCTTTTGCCGACTCGGGGCTGGCTGCAAACGTGTTGCAGCCCCAACCGACGACGATGCCAAGCAGGATTGCCACGGCGATGTATTTGGGTAGTTTCTTGTTGTTCATCTCGACCTCGTTGTTTTTGGTGGGCGCGTCGAAGCTCGTCCCGCGCTGTCACTGCAGCGCTGGGCCAGGTGTTGGGTCAGTCAGCGATGGGCGCTCAGGCAGGCTTTGATGGCTGCGGCGGGTGTTGATGGCGACTTCGTTTTGGCCAACGAGCTCAGACTACGCCGAGCGCTTTGATGAGTTGATGAGGAAGCGCGATAGTTTTATGCGTTAATTTCATAGTTATTGAATTGCGTTCAATAGCGTCTAAAACCATGCATCATGCAGGCAATGTTCTGTATCTCCATGTTGGGTTGTAACGCTCTGTTCGACCTTGGCCTGGAGCGGTGCTTTGAACAGTGCAAAGCTTTCAGAGGCTGTTGCCAATCGAGCCACCGTCGAACACCTACCCGAGCCTGCCATGCAAACCAAGTGGATAGATGACCTGCTAGCGGTCGCCGAAACCAAGAACTTCTCCCGCGCTGCCGAGATCCGCTGCATCACCCAGTCAGCGCTGTCACGGCGGATCAAATCACTCGAGGAGTGGGTGGGCGTCGACCTGGTCGACCGCGGTACCTACCCGGTGCAATTGACCAAGGCCGGCCAGATCTTCTGCAGCGAAGGGCGCGAAGCCCTGTCGGCTTTCATGGACCTGCGCTCGTCCTTGCGCCGTGGCGAGCGCATGCCCGGGCGTTCGATCCAGGTGATCGCCGGCCACACGCTGTCGATGACCTTCGTGCCCAAATGGTTCTCCGGCTTTCAGCGGCGCTACGGCTATTTCAATGCCCGGGTGCTGGCTGCCAACGTGCAGGAGGCGGTGATTGCCCTGGCGGAGGGGGGCTGCGACCTGATGATCGGCTACAGCCACCCGCGCGCGCCGATCGTGCTCGACCCGGACAAGTTCATCGGCCTGCGCCTGGGCTCCGATGCGTTCTTTCCGGTCTCGGCCCCCGACGCCGAAGGCCGGCCGTTGTTCGAGCTGCCAGGTATTCCCGACCAACCCATTCCGTACCTTGCGTACACCGCAACCTCGTTCCTCGGGCGTGTGGTCGACGTGATTATCCAGGCGGAACAACGCCAGCCCGGGCTCAACCGTTTCTATGAAGCCGACATGGCCATGCACCTGTTGCGCATGGCGCGCGAAGGCTATGGCATCACCTGGGTGCCAGAGTCGGCGGTGGAAGAGGAAATGGCCGCGGGCAAACTGGTGCGCGCAGGCGGGCCTGAATGGTCCGCGGAGCTTGAGATCTGGTCGTTCCGCTCCATCGGCAATACCAACCAGACGATGCTTGAGCTGTGGAAGTCGCTGGAGAAGGACACCCGCTGACCCCGGCCTATGGGGCGTTCAGGATGACTGCGGTTAGCTGAAGAAACGGCTCGGCGTGGTGCCGAACTGCTTCTTGAACATGCTGGCAAAGGCACTGGGGCTGTCATAGCCCAGCACGCCTGCGACATCGATGATCTTCTCGCCCTGGGCGATGCGCTCAAGCGCCAGCAGCAGCCTCGCTTGTTGCCGCCATTGCCCGAAGGTCATGCCCAGTTGCTTGTGGAACAGGCGCTGGATGGTCTTCTCATCCACGCCAAGGCGCCTGCTCCAGTCGGCGACGGTGGAGGTGTCGCCGGGGTGGGCTTGCAGCGCCGCGCAGATGGTCTTCAGGCGTTCATCGGTGGGGTGCGACAAGCTCAGTGGCAGCGTCGGCAGGATGCTCACTTCATCGAGGATCAGGCGCATGATCCTCGCCTCCCGTGAGTCGGCATCGAAAGGGTGGGCGATATTCACCGACGCTTTTATCAGTTCGCTCAGCAGTGGTGAAATGCTGATGGCCTTGCATTGGCTCGGCAGCCCCGGCGCGCTGTCGGGCTGGACAAAGATGCTGCGCATCTTGACCGGGCCCATGCATTGAATCGCATGGATTCGGCCTTGCGGCATCCAGATCCCGCGGCTGGGTGGCACCGTCCAGCGTGCGTCCTCGGCCTGCACGGTCATCACCCCTTCGATGGCATGGATCAGCTGATGCTTGGCGTGCGAGTGGGGGGCAATGAACCAGCCGTCAGGGTAGTCGGTTGCACTGCTGGTGATGGCCCAGGTCCAGCGATCGACTTCCTTCAAGAATTCATCCAGCGACTTGAGCACGTTGGCCTCTTTTCCGTTGATGGTCGCCTTGACCGCGTAAGACGGTGCAGGGGCGTTTCTAGCCGACTCGGCGAGGCGGCCGCAATAGCCGCCCTGTTGTTCAGCAGCAGCGGGCCGGCGCTGTGGCCTGCGGGTTGGTCTTGGGCAGCAAGGCTGTGACCAGCCCCAGCAACGGCAGGAACGACACCAGCTGGTAGACCCAGACGATACCGTAACGGTCGGCCAGTACGCCCAGGCCGGCAGCGCCGATGCCGCCGATGCCGAACATCAGCCCGAACATCACGCCAGAGACCATGCCCACGCGCCCGGGCACCGCTTCCTGCGCATACACCACCAGTGCCGCAAAGGCCGAAGACATGACCAGGCCTATCGCCACCGCCAGCAGCGCCGTCCCGGCAAGCCCTGCATAGGGCAGCGCCAGGGCGAACGGCGCCACCCCGAGGAACGACACCCAGATCACCGCTTTGCGCCCGATGCGGTCACCCACCGGGCCACCTGCGAATGTACCCAGCGCGACCGAGGCAAGGAAGACGAACAGGTACAACTGGCTTTGTTGAACCGAAATACCGAAGCGCTCGATCAGGTAGAACGTGAAGTAGTTGGTGAAGGCGGTGATGTAGACGAACTTGGCGAACATCAACAAGGCAATCACCACCACGGCACGGATCATGGCGCCCCTGTCCAGCCCTGCCGGCTGGTGGCGTTTGAGGCTGTTGAGCTGCGCCTGGCCGTGGCGTACGGTCCAGCCCGTCACCCGCAGCAGAATCCACACCGCCAACGCCGCTGCCAGCATGAACCAGGCAATCGCGTGCTGCCCGTAGGGAATGACGATGGCGGCCGCCAGCAGCGGGCCGATCGCCGAGCCGGTATTGCCGCCCACCTGAAAGGTGGACTGCGCTGTGCCGAACCGGCCACCCGACGCCAGCCGGGCCACCCTGGAGGCTTCCGGGTGGAAGGTGGCCGAACCCACCCCCACCACGGCGGACGCCACAAGCAACATCCCATAGCTGCTGGCCACCGCCAGCAAGGCGATGCCGATCAAGGTGATCACCATGCCCGAGGGCAAGAGGTAAGGCTTTGGGTGCTTGTCGGTGTACATCCCGACCCAGGGCTGCAGCAAGGAAGCGGTGACCTGGTACACCAGCGCGATCCAGCCGATTTGCGCGAAGCTCAGGGAAAAGTCGCTTTTCAGCATCGGGTAGACCGAGGGCAGCACGGCTTGAATCAAGTCGTTGAGCAGATGGGCGAAGGCTGCTGCCCCCACGATCGGGATCAACAGGCCGGTGGGCTGCTGTGTTGTGGCGCAGATCGGCTCGCTGAAAGCGCCGTGATCGGGGGTGGTCTGTTCAGTGGTCATGGATAAGTGCTCGACAGTGAAGATTAAGGCGGACGGGCACAGCCTGGGCTGTTCGAGCAGAGTAGGGACACTGAAAATGCCTGTCTCTCGCTTAACAGGCGCTTTGGCCCGCAAAACAGGCATTGGTGACAGTGTATTCGTGCATTGACCGGCACCAGCCCAGTCCAGGAGGCTTGCCCAGGACCAACCCTGTCGCCCCCACACCAGCACAGGGCATTTCACTGCCGTATGATCAGCCCACCCAGCCGCTGAGCGAGACCGCCGTGTTCAACTTCCTGGTCATCGTCTTCCCCCACTTCAATGCCGCCGCCACCACGGCCTTTGTCGACCCATTCCGCGCCGCCAACTACCTCAGCGGCGAGGCACGCTTCCACTGGGCGTTCGCCTCGGTCGAGGGCGGCGGCATCCGCGCCTCCAACGGCATGGACCTGTTCACCCAGTCGCTGGCCAACCTGCGTGACGAGCCGTGGGACCTGGTGATGCTCTCCAGCAGCTGGGCCCCGGAGCAGCACCACAGCAGCCACCTGCAGGGCGTGCTGCGAACCTGGGCGAGCAAGGGTTGCCTGCTGGGCGGGCTGGACACCGGCACCTTCCTGCTGGCCGAGGCCGGGCTGCTGGCAGGCCGGCGCGCCACTGCGCACTACGAGCACATCGACGCGCTGCTGGAGCTGTACCCCGAGGTCACCATCGTCGAGGACCTGTACGTGTTCGACCAGCAGCGCATCACCTGCTGCGGCGGTGCGGCGGCCACCGACACGGCGTTGCAGCTGATCCGCAACCTGCACGGCGAGACCCTGGCCAACGAGGCGGCGCGCTATGTGTTTCACCAGCAGTTCCGGCCGGGCAGCAGCCAGCAGAACCCCGAGGCCCAGCAGCCGTTGGGGCATACCATCCCGCTGGTGGTGCGCCAGGCGATCAAGCTGATGGAGGGGCACCTGGAGGAGGTGATCGGCATTCCCGAACTGTGCGAGCGAGTCGGCATCTCCCAGCGCCAGCTGGACCGGTTGTTCCGCCAGGTGGTGCACAAGAGCCCGGCGTTGTACTACCGCGATATCCGCCTGGACCGGGCGCGCGGGTTGGTGACCCAGACCGACCTGGCGCTGACCAAGGTCGGGGTGGCGTCGGGGTTTCCCAACCAGTCGCATTTCTGCCGGATCTACCGCGAGCGCTTCGGCCTGACCCCGCGCCAGGACCGGCAGGAGGGCAGGGTGCCGTTCGATTACCGGGCCTGGCCGATGCATCAGCGCGGGGTGGCCCGTCGGTAACCTGCACCGGCCTCATCGCTGGCAAGCCAGCTCCCACATGGACACTGTCCTTCCCAAGGCAGGCGCGGGACCTGTGGGAGCCGGCTTGCCGGCGATGAGGCCGGTGCAGGCCACACAAACCAGTCGCTTCCAACGCCTGCATACCTAAAAACGACAATGGCCAATGCAGAATAAAACACGGCGTATTTTGCACATTTAATCCCTCGGCCACGGACCACTATCAACCCCACAGAACGGGCAAACACCCCTTGCCCGTAACAATAAAAGGGCCGTTGATATGTCTGAGTTGCTGCATCCCCGCCAATTCGAAGCGATCAAGCAGGGTTACGATCCAGACCCGCTGGTCTCCCAGTCGCTGCGTGCCGACGCCTACGTGCAACCGGAGTGGTTCCGCCTCGACCAGCAGGCGATCATCGCCAAGAGCTGGCAGTGGGTGTGCCATGTGGAGAAGGTGCGCGAGCCGGGCAGCTACACCACCGTGGACATCGCCGGCCAGCCGATCGCCGTGGTCCGCGACCAGGAAGGCGTGCTGCGCGCCTTCTACAACGTGTGCAAGCACCGCGCCCACCCGGTGCTGCAGGGCGAGGGCAAGACCAGGCGCATCGCCTGCCCCTACCACTCCTGGTGCTACGGCCTCAACGGCAGCCTGGTCGCCGCGCCCCATGTCGGCGGCCTGAAGGACTTCGACAAGGAGCAGATTCACCTGAGCCCAGTGCAGGTCGAGGAATTCTGCGGCTTCGTCTACGTCAACCTCGACCCGGCCGCCGCACCGCTGCGCGAACAGTCTGGCGAGCTGGCCAACGAGATCCTGCAATGGGCGCCGGACATCGACAAACTCACCTTCGGCCACCGCCTCACCTACGAGATCAAGTCCAACTGGAAGAACGTGGTCGACAACTTCCTCGAGTGCTACCACTGCCCGACCGCGCACAAGGACTTCTGCACCCTGGTGGACATGGACACCTACAAGGTCAAGACCCACGGCATCTACTCCAGCCACATGGCCGACGCCGGCAAGGGCCAGAACTCGGCCTACGACGTGTCCCAGGCCAGCGTGCGCACCCATGCGGTGTGGTGGCTGTGGCCCACCACCTGCCTGATGCGCTACCCCGGGCGCAGCTCGATGATCGTGCTCAACATCGTGCCGGTGGGCCCGGACCGCACCCTGGAAACCTACGACTTCTTCCTCGAAACGCCCGAGCCGGATGCCATGGAAAAAGAAGCCATCCGCTACCTCGACGAAGTGCTGCAGGTGGAAGACATCTCGCTGGTGGAGAACGTCCAGCGCGGCATGCAGACCCCGGCGTTCGAGCAGGGCCGCATCGTCACCGACCCCAACGGCTCGGGCAAGTCCGAGCATGCGCTGCACCACTTCCACGGCCTGGTGCTGGACGCCTATGCCCGCTGCCTGAAGCCCTGACCCTCGACATCGGCCTCCAAAATCTCAATCCGTGAGCCTTGCCATGCCCAAATCCGTGATCATCACCTGCGCCACCACCGGTGGCGTACACACTCCGACCATGTCCGAATACCTGCCGATCACCCCGCAGGAAATCGCCGACTCATCGATTGAGGCGGCCGCGGCGGGCGCTTCGATCATCCACCTGCACGCCCGCAACCCCGAGACCGGCAAGCCCGACCCGCGCCCCGAGCTGTTCCAGGACTTCATGGGCCAGATCCACCGCCAGAGCGACGCGGTGCTCAACGTGTCCACCGGCGGCGGCCTGGGCATGACCCGTGAAGAGCGCCTGCGTGCGGCGCTGGCGGTGAGCCCGGAAATGGCCTCGCTGAACGTCGGCTCGATGAACTTCGGCATCTTCCCGATGAAGGCCAAGTACAGCCACTGGAAGCACGACTGGGAGCCGGCGTTCCTCGACAGCACTCGCGATTTCATCTTCCGCAACACCTTCGCCGACATCGAATACATCGTGAAGGAGCTGGGCGAGGGCCATGGCACGCGCTTCGAGTTCGAGTGCTACGACCTTGGCCACCTGTACAACCTGGCGTGGATCATCGAGCAGGGCTGGGTCAAGCCACCGTTCCTGATCCAGATCGTGTTCGGCGTGCTCGGCGGGGTCGGTGCCGACCTCGACAACCTCATGCACATGCACACCGTGGCGCAGAAGCTGTTCGGCAAGGACTACGAATGGTCGGTGCTGGCCGCCGGGAAAAACCAGATGGCCTTCGCCACCCAGGCGGCGATGCTCGGCGGCAACGTGCGGGTGGGCCTGGAGGACAGCCTGTTCATTGGCGCCGGCGAAAAGGCCAAGAGCAACGCCGAGCAAGTGCTGAAGATCCGCGCGATCGTCGAGAACCTCGGCCTGAAGGTGGCGACGCCCAGCGAAGCCCGGGCACGCCTGGGGCTCAAGGGCCGCGACAGGATCACCCTGTAAGGAGGGCGTGCCATGCACACCAGACTGTTGATCGATGGCGAGCTGGTCGAGGGCGCAGGCGAAGCCTTGCCGGTAATCGACCCCTCGACGGGCGAGGCGATCGTCAGCGTCCATCAGGCCGATGACGCCCAGCTGGACCTGGCGGTGCGCAGCGCGCAGCAGGCGTTCGCCAGCTACTCGAAAACCACCCCGGCCCAGCGCGCCGGCCTGTTGCTGGACATCGCGGGCGTGGTCGAGGCCCATGCCGAAGAGCTGGCCGCGCTGGAAAGCCAGAACGTTGGCAAGCCCTGGCCCTCGGCACTGGATGACGAGATGCCGTTGACCCTCGATACGTTGCGTTTCTTCGCTGGGGCCGCACGGACCCTGGCCGGGGTGGCGGCGGGCGAATACGTAGCGGGGCACACCAGCCTGATCCGCCGCGACCCGATCGGCCCGGTGGCCGCCATCGCGCCATGGAACTACCCGCTGATGATGGCCGCCTGGAAGCTCGCCGCGCCCTTGGCCGCCGGATGCAGCGTGGTGCTCAAACCGTCGGAGGTAACGCCGCTGTCGACCCTGCGCCTGGCGCAGTTGCTGGCCGACGTGGTGCCCAAGGGCGTGATCAATATCGTCCACGGCGTGGGCAGCGTAACCGGCGACCGGCTGATCAATGCCGCAGGCATCGAGGCGGTCAGCATCACCGGCTCGCCGGGCACCGGCAGCGCCGCCATGCGTGCGGCGGCCAGCCAGATGCGCCAGGTGCACGTGGAGCTGGGCGGCAAGGCGCCGGTGATCGTCTTTGATGATGCCGATATCGACAAGCTGGTCGCCACCTTGCGTGCCACGGCGTTCTTCAATGCCGGGCAGGACTGCGCGCAACCGTGCCGGCTGATCGTCGCCAGCAAGGTCTACGACCGCGTGGTGAGCGCCCTGGCCGAGGCGGCGGCGTCGATCCAGGTGGGGGCGCCACGGGCGGCGGGTACCGAGATGGGCCCGCTGGTCACCGCGCAGCACCGCCAGCGCGTGGCGGGCTTCGTCGACCGCGCGCGTGGTTATGCCGAAGTGGTGACCGGCGGCGTGGCCGGGCAGGGTGCTGGTTTCTTCTACCGGCCCACGGTGGTGGCCGACGTCGACCACCGCGCCGAGATCGCCACCGAGGAAATGTTCGGGCCGGTGCTGACGGTATCGCGCTTCACCCCCGATCAAGACCCGATTGCCATCGCCAATGCCACCCGCTACGGCCTGGCTTCGTCGATCTGGACCCGCGACAGCGGCCGCGCCATGGCCGCCAGCAGCCAGCTGCGCTACGGCTTCACCTGGGTCAACACCCACGGCGTGGCCACCCCGGAAATGCCCTGGGCGGCGATGAAAGGCTCGGGCCACGGTTGCGACATGTCGGTGTTCGCACTCGACGCCTACACCAGTGTGCGCCACGTCATGCTGGCGCACGGCTGATCTGTTTTCCCCACTACAACCGAGGTGCTCTTGATGCGTGAATTTGAAAATGTCGCGGTGATCGGCGCGGGTGTCATCGGCGCCAGCTGGGCCGCGCTGTTCCTGGCCTCTGGCCGCAACGTGGCGGTGTACGACCCGTCGCCAACGATGCAGGCCGACGTACGTGCCTACATCGACAATGCCTGGCCGACCCTGCGCGAACTGGGGCTGGCCGAGGGCGAGCCGGGGCTGCTGAGCTTCCATGACGATGTGGCCGGCGCGGTGCAGCACGCCGACTTCGTCCAGGAGAGCGTGCCCGAGCGCATCGCCATCAAGCATGAGCTGTTCGCCAGGCTGGAGGCCGCGCTCAAGCCCGGCGCCATCGTCGCCTCGTCGGCCTCCGGCCTGCGCCTGGGCGAGATGCAGGCGGGCTGGCAGAACCCGTCGCACTTCATCCTCGGCCACCCGTTCAACCCGCCGCACCTGATCCCCTTGGTGGAAGTGATGGGCAACGACAAGACCGCCGCCGGTGTGGTCGAGCGGGCCGAGCGTTTCTATGCGCTGGTGGGCAAGGTGACCATCCGCGTCAACCGCGAAGTGCGCGGCCACGTGGCCAACCGCTTGCAGGCGGCGCTGTGGCGCGAAGCCATTCACCTGGTGAAGAGCGGCGTGGCCAGTGTCGAGGACGTGGACAAGGCGGTGTGGGCCGGCCCCGGCCTGCGCTGGGCGGCCATGGGGCCGACGATGTTGTTCCACCTCGGCGGTGGGGCGGAAGGCCTGACCTCGTTCTGCCAGAAGTACACCGAGAGCTTCCATGGCTGGTGGGACGACCTGGGCGACCCACGGCTGGATACCGAGACGGCGGCGCAGCTGGTGGCCGGTGTGCATGAAGAGGCCGGCGACGCCAGCTGGTCGGCGCTTGCCAGCCAGCGCGACGCACTGATTACCCACATGTTGAAAGCGACCGCGCCGCTGCGCCGCCGTTGATTGCCGGCCATGCCCCGGCGATTCATGCGTCGACACTTAATGTTGGGGCCGCGTTGCGGCCCATTCGCGGCACAAGGCCGCTCCTACAGGGGGCGGCCAAATCAATGAGTGAGCGGTTGTTCTATGGGAGATTTGCCATGCCTGATGAAGCCCTGACGCTCCAGATAACCGACCTGATCGCCGAGGCCAAAGGCGTGATGGTCATCGAGCTGCGTGCGCCCGACGGCGCCATGCTGCCTGCTTTCAGCGCCGGTGCGCATATCGAACTGCACCTGCCCGGCGCCATCGTGCGCCAGTATTCGCTGTGCAACGACCCCCGTGAACGCCACCGTTACTGCGTTGGCGTCGGCCTGTCGCCGACCAGCCGTGGCGGCTCGCGGCATGTGCACCAGTCGCTGCGGGTGGGCGACACGCTGCGGGTCAGCCCGCCGCGCAACAACTTCGCCATGGAGCAGGACGCCGCCGGCTTCGTGTTCTTTGCCGGGGGCATCGGCATCACGCCGATCTGGTCGATGATCCAGTGGTGCGAGGCCAACCAGCGGCCCTGGCATTTGTTCTACCTGGTGCGCAGCCGCCAGCGTGCGGCGTTCCTCGAGGCGCTGCGCGGCTTCGGTGACAAGGTCACGTTGCACGCCGACGACGAGGCCGGCGGGCTGTTCGATATCGCCTCGGCGATCAATCGCCAGGCGCCGAACGTGCATTTCTACACCTGTGGCCCGACGCCGTTGATGCTCGCCGTCGAGGCCGCCGCCAGGGGTTTTCCCGAGGTACAGGTGCACTTCGAATGGTTCACCCCCAAGGCGCAGAATGGCCCGGCCAGCAACAAGGCCTTCACCGTGCAGTTGGCGCGTAGCGGCCAGCGCCTGGAGGTGCCGGCGGACCGCAGCATCCTGCAGGTGCTCGAAGCCCACGGCCTGCGGGTGGAAAGCTCGTGCCGCGAAGGCACCTGCGCCTCCTGCGAAATCTGCGTGCTGGACGGCACCCCCGAGCACCGCGACAGCGTGCTGAGCCCGGCCGAACGCAAGGCCAACGACGTGATGATGATCTGCGTGTCCCGGGCGCTGTCCGACACGCTGGTACTCGACCTCTGACATGCAAGGACCACCCCGTGAACGACCTGCTGCTGACCTACCAGACGCCCATCCGCGAAGACTGGATCGACTACAACGGCCATCTGCGCGATGCCTTCTACCTGCTGCTGTTCAGCCATGCCACCGACGCGCTGATGGACCGCATCGGCCTGGATGCCGACGGCCGTGCGCTTTACGGCCACACCCTGTACACCCTCGAAGCGCATATCAACTACCTGAGCGAAACCAAGCTGCACGAACAGGTGCAAGTGTTCACCCATCTGATCGACCACGACAGCAAGCGCCTGCACCTGGTGCACCACCTGTACCGGCCTGCCGATGGCGAACTGTTGGCGGTGAGTGAACAGCTGCTGATGAACATCAACACCCAGGCCGGCCGCGCAGCCAAGTTCGCCGGTGCCGTCGAGGCGCATATCGGCGAGCTGTTCGAGGCCCACCGGCGCTTGCCGCGCCCGGGCTATTGCGGCCGGGTGATCGGTATCCGCCGTTGAGCAACCCATAACAACAAGACCGCTTCGCCTCTGCATAACAACAAAACTGCCGCTCCCCACAGCTGCCACAAAGAGGAACATGCGTCATGAACATCGCCCGTCGCGCCGTGCTGTGTACCACCTTGGCGTTGTCCGCCCACAGCTTCGCCGCCGAACCGCCGCAATGCCGCCTGGTGCGGATGTCCGACCCCGGCTGGACCGATATCCAGAGCACCACCGCCATCGCCACCACGCTGCTCAAAAGCCTCGGCTATGAAACCAAGTCGACCCTGGTGGGCGTGCCGCTGACCTTCAAGGCGCTGTCCGAAGGCAAGAGCATGGACGTGTTCCTCGGCACCTGGCTGCCGACCATGGCGCCCGACCTCAAACCCTACCGCGACGCCCGCAGCATCGACATCGTGCGGGTCAACCTGCGGCACGCCAAGTACACCCTCGCGGTGCCGCAAACCCTGTGGGACCGGGGGCTCAAGGACTTCGCCGACATCGCCCGTTTCAAGACCGAGCTGGGCGGCAAGGTCTACGGCCTGGAGCCCGGTGACGGTGGCAACAACGCCGTGCTCAAGGCCATCGCCGACAACGCCTTCGGCCTCAAGGACGCCGGCTTCAACGTGGTCGCTTCCAGTGAGTCGGGCATGCTCGCGCAGGTGGAGCGGGCGCAGCGGCGCAACCAGGCGATCCTTTACCTGGGCTGGGAGCCGCATCCGATGAACACCCGCTTCAAAATGAAATTCCTCACCGGCGGCGACCACTACTTCGGCCCCGACTTCGGCGACGCCACCGTCTACACCAGCACCCGCAAGGGCTACGTGGATGAGTGCGGCAACGTCGGCCAGTTGCTCAGGAACCTGAGCTTCACCCTGGACATGGAGAACCACATCATGGGCGGCATCCTTTACGACAAGCACGAGCCCGAAGCCGCCGCCAGGGCCTGGCTCAAACAGCACCCCGAGGTGCTCGATGCCTGGCTGGAAGGGGTGACCACCTGGGACGGCCAGCCCGGGCTGGCCGCGGTCAAAGGGGAGGTGATGCAATGAGCCGCTCGGTCGTGAAAGGCCTGAGGGCAGGGGCCTGTATCGCCGCCGCGCTGCTGTGCAGTGCCAGCTGGGCCGCCGAGCCCGCCGCCTGCACCCAGGTCAAGCTCGGCTCCACCAACTGGTCGGACACCGTCGCCACCAGCGCCATGGCGCAGATCGCCCTGGAGTCGCTGGGCTACCAGGTCAAGCTCACCACAGCCTCGCAGCAGATCATCCTGGCGGGCCTGGCCGACAACAAACTCGACACCTTCCTCGGCTACTGGCAGCCGACCATGCGCCCGGTGGCCGAGCCTTACGTGCACAAGCAGCGCATCCAGGTGATCGAGCCGGCGGCCTTGCCGGATGCCCAGTCCACATTCGCCGTGCCGCGCTACGCCTTCGATGCCGGCCTGCGCACCTTCGCCGACATCGCCAGGTTCAAGGACAAGCTCGGCAGCAGGATCTACGTGATCGAGCCCGGCAGCGGCTCCAACCGCATCACCGCGAAGATGATCGACAGCGACCAGTTCGGCCTCAAGGGTTTCACCCTGATGGAGTCGAGCGAGGCCGGCATGCTCACCGCCGTCAAGCGCGCCGTGAGCCGCAACGAATGGGTGGTGTTCTTCGGCTGGAAGCCACACCCGATGAACCTGCAGTTGGACATGGTCTACCTCACCGGCAGCGAGGATGTGTTCGGGCCGGATGAGGGGGCCGCCACCGTGTCGGTGATGACCGCGCAAGGGTACGGCGAGCGTTGCCCGAACGTTGGGCGGTTGCTGCATAACCTGTCGTTCAGGAGCGACCAGGTGAGCCACCTGATGGTGCCGATCCTGGAGCGGGTGGCGCCGAAAGATGCTGCGCTGGCCTGGCTGAAGCAGAACCCCGAGCAGGTGAAAGGGTGGTTCGAGGGGGTTGAGACGGTTGATGGGAAGCCTGGGTTTGCGGCGTTCCAGACTGCGCTCAGCCGCTAGGGTGGCAAGGGCTGCGCCCTTGATCGCTGGCAAGCCAGCTCCCACAGGGACCGGCGCCGTGCTCAAGACATGCACAGAACCTGTGGGAGCTGGCTTGCCAGCGAATGGGCCGCAAAGCGGCCCCGGCATTCTCAGTCCAAGCACGGACCCCAATAACAACAACGAGGGCCCCAACGGTGAAACTCGAACAACGCAGCATCGAATTCGTCCCCCACGCCGAACGCTACGGCACCCCCCGCCGGCTGTTCACCGTCTGGTTCAGCGCCAACCTGCAAGTCACCGCCCTGATGATCGGCACCCTGGGTGTGGCCTCCGGCCTGAGCCTGGGCTGGACCCTGCTGGCGCTGCTGCTCGGCAGCCTGGTCGGCACCGTGTTCATGGCCGCCCACTCCGCCCAGGGCCCGCAGCTGGGCGTGCCGCAGATGATCCAGAGCCGCGCCCAGTTCGGTGTGCTCGGCGCCGCCGTCCCACTGCTGGTGATGGTCACCGCCGCCGTGCTGTTCATGGCTGCCAGCGGCGTACTGATGCGCGACAGCCTCAAGGCCCTGCTGCCGGTCAGCGACAACCAGGCCATCGCTCTGATAAGCGTCGCCACCTTCGCCATCGGCGCCGTCGGCTACGAGCTCATCCACCGCCTCGGCGCCTGGATGACCCTGCTCTCCAGCCTGGTGTTCGGCACGGCCTTGCTGCTGATCCTGCTGCACGCCGACGCCCCCACAAGCTTCGCCACCGCAGGCGGTGGCTTCTCCATGCCGCTGTTCAACCTGGTGATCGCCCAGGCCGCCTCCTGGACCC
This sequence comes from Pseudomonas parasichuanensis, assembly GCF_021601385.1. Taxonomy (GTDB): domain Bacteria; phylum Pseudomonadota; class Gammaproteobacteria; order Pseudomonadales; family Pseudomonadaceae; genus Aquipseudomonas; species Aquipseudomonas parasichuanensis. The sequence continues at coordinate 82,492 of NZ_BQHO01000010.1, forward strand.
TCGGCTACGGCCCTTACGTCGCCGACTACTCGCGCTACCTGCCGGCCAATGTGCGCACCCGCGACACCTTCTGGACCACCTACTTCGGCTGCGCCCTCGGCTCGCTGGGCATGATGGCCCTCGGCGCGCTGCTGGCGGCCGTGTTGCCCGGCGTCCTGAAGCTGGACCCCGGGAACGCCATCGCCAGCCTGTTCGGCCCCTGGGCCCAGGTGGCGCTGGTGGTGATCGTGCTCGGCGTGGTGCAGTACAACGTGCTGTGCCTGTACAGCGCCTACATGTCGACCACCACCATCTACAGCGGCTTCGCCAAGTTGCAACGGGTGCGCCCGGCCACCAAGGCCCTGGTGATGGCGGTGCTCGCGGGGCTCGCCTGCCTGATCGCCATGGGCACCCAGCACCACTTCGACACCTTCTTCGCCGACATCCTGATCGGCCAGCTGTACCTGCTGATCCCCTGGAGCGCGATCAACCTGGTGGACTACTACCTGGTGCGCCGCGGCGCCTACCACGTCGACGATTTCTATGATGCGGGTGGGTGCTACGGGCGCTGGAACAAGGTGACCCTGGGCGTGTACGCCGCCTCGGTGCTGGGCACGGTGCCGTTCATGAAGCTGTCGTTCTACGAAGGGGATATCGCCCGGTGGCTGGGCGTGGATATCAGCTGGATCGCCGGGCTGGTGCTGGGTGGGGTGTTGTATTGGGTGTTTCAGGCGAGGCAGGGGCAGGCGCTGGGGCCGCAGCGCTCGTCGGCTGTATGAAGCAAATGCGGCCGGTCTGTATCTATCGATGAGTACGGCGCGGCGGTAAGTTCGAGCCTCTCATCCATAGGAGTCGAACATGCAGCTGACCGCCATCCCCTTTGGTACCACCGACTGGTCGCAGATCGAACCTGTCGCCCACCCCGGCGAGGTGGGCACTGCGTACTGGCGCACCTGCCAGTTCGGCAGCATCCGCGTGCGCCAGGTGGAGTACAGCGCTGGCTACGTGGCCGATCATTGGTGCAGCAAGGGCCATATCCTGCTGTGCCTGGAGGGCCAGCTGGACACCGAACTGGACGATGGCAGGCGCTTTACGTTGAAGGCTGGCATGAGCTATCAGGTTGCCGACAACGCCGAGGCGCATCGGTCATCCACATCCATCGGGGCCAAGCTGTTCATCGTGGATTGAGTGCCCGGCAGCTAAGTGACTGACGCACTGTTGCGTCCTACAGGACTGAATCGGAGTTTCCCTATTTCAGGTAGTCCATTTCCGAAGCATCCTTAGCCCGCTTTTGCACCCAGGCAGTGGCGACTACTCTCGCCGGGCCGTTGCGAAACCAACGGCCGGACCTGCAAGTCCGTCAGCAAATTTGAAGCACTGCCGATGGATCAGCCTGCCCTGATCGATGCGTTATGGCGGCTGCGTACGGGAGGCCCTTGGGCCTGCCGGTTTTCTCTTTTGCACCGGTCTTGCAGACCCGTACGTAGCCGCCACCCCATTCATTGCAAGGGTGGCGTGGTGGCTTAAATCCGATGCAAAAGAGGATTCACCATGCTCAAGATCGTCCCCGATCCACCCCAAATCGCCGACTCCCCTTACGCCCTCGAAGACACCCTGGCCGTCGCCCTCCATGCCTTCAGCACACTGCCCAAATCACCCGCCACTATGATGCTGCTGACCGTGGTGCACGAGCTTGATGCTACCCGCTCGCTGTTGGAGTCGGCGCTGGCGCAGGTGCAATTGAACGTACACCGGCAGGTATCCACGCTGCACTAGGCGAAGGGCTTTGCGATCCGCATGAGGAATGCAGCCTTAGGAGGCGGTTCTATCCGCTCCCTGAGGCCCGTGCCGAATGCGAACATGACGTGATGCTGCTGGTTGCTGGTTTATCGGCGACCAGAAGTGAAGGACCACCAGAGGCTCCCGCATGGAAAACGAAAGCGCCGAAGGTCTTGGCAAGCTTGAATGTGTTGATGCTGAACTCAGTCAGTTATCGCCACATGTACACCGGTTATTAATAGACAAATTTTGCGTTTGCCTTGCCATTGTTGTCGATGAAAAGTATCAGCTTTTGCCAATCGCCACCGGTGTGCATCTTCATCTTTTTGTGGAGCTCACGTACGAGGTCATTTGTAGTACCGCCCGGGTCGTCCAACAACTCGCTATGGGAGATATCGCCCCGCACGAATGAAAATTTTGAGCCTACAGACCAGCCATCCTCGTAGTCTTCATATTCAAATTCACACCGCATTTCGTCGTACTGACCACCCGCAGAATCGTGCATGATTCGAGTGAGTGCGCTCAAGATTTCCACATCATGTTCAATGGTCATTGGCCCGTCTTAACGCCGAAGTGATCAGCGTGATTGTCCTTGGTATTCATGAGTCAACCACCCACGTACGGCCAATGCAAGAAGCGATCACCGGTGTCTAGCCTCAGGTATACATACGACTGGCCACTACGGGTCGATTACCGTCGATCGACACAGTCTCCTTCCAGCCCAACGCGGTCGGCAGGGAGCTTGTGGGAGCGGGTTTGTCGGGGTACCGAACCGCCGCGAAGCAGGCAACGCGCTGGATGGCACGGGCTTCGCCCGTGTTCGCGGGCAAGCCCGCTCCCACAGGTTTCGCGACGGTCTTTGATATTGATGAACCCAGTGACCGCACCAGCGCCTACGCGGCTCAGAAGTTGTACTTGATCCCCGTCATGATGTTGCGAGGCGCGCCGTACATGCCGTGGTCGCCGGCATAGCTGAGGTATTCGCGGTCGAACACGTTGTTCAGGTTGATCGACGCACTCAGGTGCTGGTTGAAGTCGTAGCGCGCCAACAGGTTGGTAACGGCGTAGCTGCCCTGGGTGAAGGTGTGCAGGTCGGCACCGGTTTTGCTCTGCCAGTTCACACCGCCGCCAAGGGTGACCTTGTCCAGAATCCCTGGCAGGCGATAGCTGGTGAAGGTCTTGAGGCTGTGGCGCGGCAACGTGGTGACGATGCGCTGATCGTCTGCGTCGGTGCTGACCGCGTAGGCGTAACCTGCGGATGCCTGCCAGCCCTCGGCCAGTTCGCCGTCCAGGGTGAATTCGACACCTTTGGTGGTGGTGCCTTGTTCGGACTTGTAAGTGTTGCCGCCCGGGGTGTCGATCCAGATCGCCAGGTTGTCCTGCTCGATCTTGAACAGCGCGACGCTGGAGTTCAGCTTGCCGTCGAAGTGGCTGCCCTTGATGCCGACTTCATAGCCGGTGCCTTCCATAGGGTCCAGCGGTTTGTTGTTGATGTCGCGAACCCAGGATGACTGCGGGTTGAAGATTTTCGTATAGCTGGCATACAGCGACCAGGTGTCGTTGACGTCGTACACCACGCCGGCATACGGAATGTAGACGCCGGTTTCCGATTCCTTGGTCTTGGTGTGCGCAGCGTCATAGGGTTTGTCTTCGATATCGCGATGCCAGTCGACCACGCGGCTGCCCAACAAGATGCTCAAGTCATCGGTGGCGTGCAGGCGTGTGGCCAGGTAGGCGGCGTACTGGGTTTCGTCGGTGGTGGATTTGCCGGTGACATTGAATTGCGGTTTCGCCGAGCCGCCATTCCAGTTGAACAGGTTGTCGATGGCGCCCGCGGGCGAGCCTGAATAGTCGTATTTCCAGCCGCCGTAACTGGGCACGCTCTCGTAATAGTGGGACAAGGTCACGCCAGCGATCACTTCGTGCTCGCGGCCCAGCACGCTGAACGGGCCGGTCAGGTAGGCATCGATGTTGTTCTGGCGCGGGATGCCCGAGAAGCGCACGGGCAACTGAGTGGTGCCACTGCCGTCCGGGTTGAGGCCGCCGTTGACGTAGTTGAACACCTCGTCGAATTTGTTCTCGGTGTGGGTGAGTTCGACCTTGCCGCTCCAGCCATTGGCGAACTGCTGTTCGATCGAGGTGAAAAAGCTGGTTTGCTCATGGTCGTTGTAGGACCAGGTTTGCGCCGAATTGAGCGAGCGCTTGAGGTTGGCGCGCGAGCCGTCGGTGAAACGGGTGGGCAGGCCGGAGCGCATGGGGGCATCGACATCGGTGCGCTGGTAACTGAAACCCATGGTCAGCAGGGTGTCCTCAGTCAGGTCGAATTCGGTGATGCCGTAGATCAGTTGCGAGTCCTGCTTGTAACGGTCGATCCAGGACTGCTCGGTCTTGAAGTCGGCGACCAGCCGACCGCGCACGTTGCCGGTTTCGGTCAGCGGGCCGGATACATCGAAACCGGTGCCATAGCGATCCCAGTTACCGGCCTCGGCGCTGACGCTGGCCTGGCCCTCGGCGGTGGGGCGCTTGCGGATCAGGTTGATGGTCGCTGAAGGGCTGCCCAGGCCGCTGATCAGGCCGGTTGCCCCGCGTACCACTTCCACGCGGTCATACATGGCCATGCTCTGGGTGTAGTTGTCCATGCGCTTGACGGTGGGCACACCGTCAATTTCGAAGTTCTGGATCTCGAACCCGCGCGAGAAGTAGCCGTCGGATTCCGCACCCTGGCCATCGCGCAGCACGATGATGCCGGGGGTGGCATCGAGGGTGTCGCTGAGGTTGGTCAGGCGCTGGTCATCCAGGCGCTGGCGGGTCATGACGGTCAGCGACTGCGGGGTTTCCTTGGGGGTCAGGTTCAGGCGGGTCGAGCTGCTGGACGAGTAGGTGGTATAGAGCCCGGTGCCCTCGGTGGTCGAGCCGGGCGCCTTGCCGGAAATCGAAATGCTCTGCAGCTCCAGGGCGCCTGAAACCTGCGCCCGCTCAATGACGTAGCGCCCATCCGGCTGGCGGACTGCAACCAGTTGGCTACCCGCAAGCAGCGCCCGCAGCGCCTCGTCGACGGTGAAGTCACCCTGCAGCCCTTGGCTGCTTTGCCCGGTGATCAATTCATCGGGGAACGACAGCAACAAGTGAGCCTGCTGGCCCAGGCGGGTGAGCGCAGTGCCCAATGGCGCCGCAGGGATGTCGAAGCGCTGCACGTTCTGTTCGGCGGCCGCCCACACGGGGGAGGCGCTGGCGGCAAGGACCGCTGCGGCGCAGCCGAGGGCGGTCAGTAGCGAGGTTGGGTGGGATAGCGCAATGCTGCGGTCTTGCATGTGGTGGCCCCGATGATCTTGATGTTTGCTCTATGAGTCTCACCAGAAAGCAGAACGGCTCATCGACGGCGAAAAAAATTCAAACGTTGGCCGGCAAGGGGCGCAGGTTGACCCACAGCCGAGTGAAACGTTGCACATCCAGTTTCAGCGTCTGGGCAACGGCATCGATGATTCGATCGCTGTCTGCCAGCGGGTAGCTGCCCCATACCTGCAGGTTGGCCAAGGCGGCATCGCACCCAAGGTGCCCATGGCGATAGCGACCCAGTTCATCGAGGAACGCCTGGAGTGGCTGGCCGTTGGCGACGATCATGCCTTCGGCCCAGGCCGGCGCGTAGGCTTGCAGTGCGCCCTGGTCGAGCATTCCGAGCGGCCCGAAACGGGCCTGCTGCCCGGCTTGCAGGGAAGCCCCCGTGCGGGCTTGTGCCGGGTTTACCTGAAGCGAACCCCGATAGACCGCCAAGTGGGTTGAGCCATTGTCGAACTGGCGCACCGTGAAATGCGCCGAAGCCGCCTGCGCCCGAACCTGGGCGGTCTCGATGAACAGCGTTTGATTGGAAGCCGTATCGATCAATACCTCGCCGCTGCGCAACCGCAGGTGCCAGCGATGATCTGCCTGGCGAGCATTCATCGCGCTGCGGGTATTGAGTTCAATCGACAAGTCGCTGGCCAGCGCGATACGTCGCTGCTCGCCAACGCCCGTGGCGTAATCGGCGCTGATGCGCGCCACCATCTCGCTGTCCCGGGCCATCCATGCACCCGCGCTGGCGCTCAGCAGCAAGGCCAGGCCCTTGATTGCCCGTCTTCTGCTCAAGCCTTCCTGAGGGGCAAGCAGCAGGGCCTGACGGGCAAGGTCTGGGTCGCCGTGGGTGCGCAATGAATCGAGCTGCTCCCCCAGCGCCAAGGCCTTGCCCCAGGCCACCTCATGCAGGGGGTGTGCCTTGCGCCAGGCTGTGAGAGCGGCCTGTGCTGGTGAGTCGAAACTGGCTTCCTGCATGTCGAGCCACCACGCCATCGCCTCCTCACACATTTTCGGTGATGGCGAGGGTTCTCGTGTCCGGGCGTTTGTGCTGAGGGCCATCAGAGTGCTTCCGTCACCAGCATGCACTTCGCACCCGCCTTGACGATATGGCGTTTGACGGTGGCGATCGAAATGCCCAGGCGCTCGGCAATTTCCCCGTGGCTCAGGCCATCGAGTTGCGACCAGAGGAAGGCTTGCTTGACGGCGATATCCAACTCGCAGAGTGCCTGGTCGAGCCGAACCAACGTTTCGAAAATGATCAATTGGGTCGCCAGATCCGGCAGCACGCTTTCGTCTTCGCGCTGCAGCGCCTCCAGATAGGCTTTTTCCAAACGTGCGCGGCGGTAGTGATTGGACAGGACGCTGCGCGCCACCTTGGCCAGAAACGGTCGCGGCTGGCGGACTTCAAGTGCCTCGTTGCTGGCCAGCAGGCGCATGAACGTGTCCTGCATCATATCCGCGGCGCGGTGTGGGCAGCTCAACTGCCGATACAGCCAGCTACGCAACCAGCGGTGTTGCTGTTCGTACAGAGCAGTCAGCTGAGCGGTGTCGACGGAGGCCATGGGTGGTCACAGACTTATGCAAATGAGACTTAGTATCATATGTGGCGGATTGAGTGGCGACAAGAACGCAGGAGGGCGCGAAGCGTTTTTGCCCCAACGCCGTCTTTCCCTCGCCAGCCTGATGCTCTACCATGCCGCCCGCCGGTTTCCATCACGGAATTAATAGGGAATCCGTCGCTCGCCAGCACGTGAGCCAAACGGAACTGCCCCCGCAACTGTAGGTGCCGAGCCTGCTCCTGAAACGCCACTGGACAAGATCCGGGAAGGTTGGAGCCAGGCCATGACGCACCAGTCAGGAGACCTGCCGGCAAACATTCACCAACCGGCGGGGTGTCCGGGATGGCCATCCTTTGCCCTGCCCAGGGTGCTGTCCCGTGCCTGCACGGGGCTTGGTGATGCCTGTCCGTGCGCCTGTGCCGCGCACTGTTCGACAGGAGTTGCCCCATGCTGCCGCGCTTCGCTACCCCATTGCTCGCATTGAGCTTGCCCAGGCTCGCTCAGGCGGTTGCCACTCGCGGGGCTGCACACTGCGTTCGCGTTGTCAGCGCACCGGTTATGAACATGACTAAAGGGTTTGTGAATTCAATTCAGTTCCACTCGTTCAGCACCGCCACATAAAATACATATCAATTGTAGTGACTATGAATATTCGAGTGGGGCCCCAAACATGACGAGCACGGATTTCGAATTTTCCATCAAGCGCATCGGCTTCGATGAACATTATCATCCCGCTGAAAATACCCGCATCACGACCAACTTCGCCAACTTGGCGAGGGGGGCGAGTCGCCAGCAGAATTTGCGCAATACCTTGAGGATGATTGATAACCGCTTCAATGCCTTGGCGCACTGGGATAATCCCGAAGGGGATCGTTACAGCGTCGAGCTTGAAATTATTTCGGTCGAGATGACGATCGCTGCTGGCAGCAGCGACAGCGGCCTGCCGCTGATCGAACTATTGAAAACACAGATCGTCGATCGAAAAACCGGCGAACGCATCGCCGGCATGGTGGGGAATAACTTTTCTTCCTACGTGCGTGATTACGATTTTAGCGTGTTGCTCCTGGGGCACAATAAAGGTCAGTCGACGTTCAGTACGCCAGAACACTTTGGCGAGCTGCATGGCAAGCTGTTCAAGCGTTTCGTGAGTTCAAGCGCTTATCAGGAACACTTCGGCAAGCCGCCCGTGATCTGCCTGAGTGTTTCCAGCAGCAAAACCTACCATCGCACCGAAAACCAGCACCCGGTGCTGGGCTTTGAATATCAACAGAATGAATATTCATTGACGGATGACTACTTCGCAAAAATGGGCCTGAAGGTGCGTTACTTCATGCCGCCGAACAGTGTGGCGCCGTTGGCGTTCTATTTTGCCGGCGATTTGCTCGGTGACTACAGCAACCTCGAGTTGATCAGCACCATCAGCACGATGGACACCTTCCAGAAAATCTACCGGCCCGAAATTTACAATGCGAATTCGGTTGCAGGCAAAACCTACCAGCCCAGCCTCCAGCACGAGGACTATTCGCTGACCCGCATCGTCTATGACCGAGAGGAGCGCAGCCGCCTGGCCATCGAGCAGGGGCGGTATGTCGAAGAGCACTTCATCAAACCTCACCACGCGATGCTCGCGCAGTGGTCCGCCCACTACGCTGCCTGATCAACCGGATAAACAAGGTCATTTGTTCATGAAAAAACCGTTACCCACGTCGACGGCCGGTAGTTTGCCTAAACCCTCCTGGCTGGCTCAACCCGAGACACTTTGGTCACCTTGGAAGTTGCACGATCAGGCATTGGTCGAAGGCAAGCAGGATGCCTTGCGCTTGTCATTGCAGGAGCAGCAGCACGCCGGCATCGATATCGTCAGTGATGGCGAGCAAACGCGCCAACACTTTGTAACTACCTTTATCGAGCACCTCAGCGGCGTTGATTTCGAGAAGCGTGAAACCGTCAGGATCCGTGATCGCTATGATGCCAGCGTACCGACGGTGGTGGGTGCGGTTGCGCGGCAAAAGCCGGTGTTCGTTGAAGATGCCAAGTTCTTGCGTCAGCAAACCAACCAGCCGATTAAGTGGGCGCTGCCAGGCCCCATGACCATGATCGATACGCTGTATGACAGCCACTATAAAAGCCGCGAAAAACTGGCCTGGGAATTTGCCAAGATTCTCAACCAGGAAGCCAGGGAACTGGAGGCTGCCGGTGTCGACATCATTCAGTTCGATGAACCGGCATTCAATGTGTTCTTCGACGAGGTGAATGACTGGGGGGTAGCCACCTTGGAACGGGCCATTGAGGGCCTCAAGTGTGAAACGGCCGTCCATATTTGCTACGGCTACGGTATCAAAGCCAATACCGACTGGAAAAAGACCCTGGGGGCGGAGTGGCGGCAATATGAAGAAGCTTTCCCCAAACTGCAAAAGTCCAGCATCGATATCATCTCGCTGGAATGCCACAACTCCCATGTGCCCATGGACCTGATTGAACTCATCCGCGGTAAAAAAGTGATGGTGGGTGCCATTGACGTGGCGAACCACGCCATTGAAACACCCGAGGAAGTCGCCAATACCCTGCGCAAGGCACTGCAATTCGTGGATGCCGACAAACTGTACCCGTGCACCAACTGTGGCATGGCGCCCTTACCGCGTCAGGTAGCCCGCGGCAAGCTGAGTGCCTTGAGTGCAGGCGCAGACATCGTGCGCAGAGAACTCGCGGCCCGTTAAAGGCTGCCAAAGGTCAGGACCCACCATGTCACTTTCCACTACGGCTATCGAACCCGTGAGTTTTCGTGAAGCGCTCGGGCACTATGCATCCGGGATCACGGTGATCACCTCACTCATCGATGGCGTGCCGATTGGCTTCACCTGCCAGTCGTTCCACAGCGTGTCGATGAGCCCGCCACTGGTGTCCTTCAGCGTGATGTCCAGCTCGGCCAGCTATCCCGGCATTCGCCAGGCAGGTCGCTTCGCGGTCAATATCCTCTCGCAGGAGCAAGTCGGGCTGTCCAACCAGTTCGCCCGCAAAGGCACGGACAAGTGGCATGGCGTGGAGTGGCAGGCGTCGCCGTTGGGTAACCCGGTGATTGCCGGCAGCCTGCACTGGCTTGATTGCCAGATCCACGCCGAGCACGCGGCCGGTGATCACCTGATCGTGATCGGTGAAGTGAAAGCCTTGCGGCTGCATGACTCCACGGCTGCGCAACCCTTGCTGTACTTCAAAGGAAACTATTGCAACCTCGCAGCGCCCAGCGCGGCTTGAGGGTTTGCCTTCTGCTCATGATCGACTTGAGACACCTGCGTACACTCAACGCCCTGCGCGAAACGGACAGCCTGCCCGAGGCTGCCGAGCGCCTGCACCTCACACAGTCGGCACTGTCGCACCAGTTCCGCGAGCTGGAAAATCGCCTGGGCATGCCGGTGTTCGTGCGCAAATCCAAGCCGGTGCGCTTCACCACCGCCGGCCTCAAGCTGCTGCAACTGGCTGACCAGGTGCTGCCACTGATCCGCACCACCGAGCGCAACCTGAGCAAGCTGGCTGGCGGCACGGCCGACCGCTTGTTCATCGCGATCGAATGCCACAGCTGCTACCAGTGGCTGATGCCTTCACTGGACGAGTTCCGCAGCGCCTGGCCAGAGGTTGAGCTGGACCTGGCGTCGGGGTTGTCGTTCGCACCGCTGCCGGCCCTGGAGCGGGGGGACCTCGACCTCGTGGTCACCTCCGACCCGGTGGACCTCCCAGGTATCACCTACGTGCCGCTGTTTGGCTACGAGGCACTGCTGGCCATCGACAAGCATCATGCCCTGCGCGAAAAGCCGTATGTGCAACCTGCCGACATCGCCAGCCAGACCCTGATCACTTACCCGATCGAGCGTAACCGCCTGGACATCTTCACCCGCTTCTTCGACCCGGCCGACCTCGAGCCGGCCCAGGTGCGCACCGCAGAAATGACCGTGATGATGATGCAGCTGGTGGCCAGCGGCCGTGGCGTTTGCTGCCTGCCCAACTGGGCGGTGCATGAGTACAGCTCCCGTGGTTACGTCATTGCCAAGCGCCTGGGCGAGCGCGGCTTGCATGCCACGCTGTTCGCGGCGGTGCGCACTGACATGCTCGAAGTGCCTTACATGAGTGATTTTCTGCTCACGGCAAAGGACATTTCCTTTGCGACGCTTGCGGGGGTCAATGCGGTGTCGCAGCCCACAGCCTGACGAAACGCATACCCATTGCTGTCATGCTGTTTAGGGGGCCGCTTGGCGGCCCATCGCGGCACGAGGCCGCTCCTACACTGTGTCCGTGTGGGGCCTGTTGTCAGTGGCTGGCGCGGTCGGGGTAGGAGCGGCCTTGTGCCGCGAAAGCAAGCTTCAGCTAGAGCACTCAACGTCGCCTGGGCTAAGGTAGGCGTTTCTGAAATGGATCTCGCCATGCACGACACGTCAAAACCGGACGCTGATGTTTCCTGGATCGAAGCACGCCTGAACAACCGTCGGTTCTCGGTAGCCAGCAACACACAAGGGCTATCGGGTGCCGGCACGGTCTTCCATTATTCGGTCGACGAAGGCGCCATCAACAGCACCTACCAAGGCGGGCGGATCCGTACGGGCAACCAGGTAGGTCGCGTAACGGGCCCCGATATCATCGCGCTTCTGTTCCAGTGCCTGACCACCGAAGGTGAGCTGCTGGCCGGCTGGTCCCGAGGCACGGTGGGCGTTGATCCAGCAGGCCGCACGACCCTGCACTTCGTCTGGGGTTGGTTAGCCGGTGCCACGGGAGGAGGGGAGTCTGATTACGTCGAGCTGATCGAGTAGCCAAAGCCCCTGTATTTACCCCTTGCCGTAGCCGTGGCCACAGCCTCACTGCGCCAGAAACTCCATTACAGCCCCGGCAAACACCTCCGGCTGGTCCAGCATGATGAAATGAAAGCTGCCGTCGATACGCTTGAAGCTGACATTCGCTGCCGAGGCATAGGCTGTACCGAACAGGGCATCAACATTGGAAGCGGGTACGCCATAGAGGGGGTCATAGGCATAGACGACCTTCATCGGTGCCTGGATCTGATCAAGTTCCGCTCGCAAGTCGGTGGTCATCAGTTCATGCACGGCATTGGCCACAGTCGTTCGATCCGAGTGGAGCGCCGCCGCGATCACAGCAGGCCTGGCCCCTTCAGTCTTGACCAGGCGAGCGACGGTGGCGCTTTGCAGGGTTTCAGCCTGTTCCACCGGCGCCGCCAGCATCGCTTCGCGTAGCGCGGCGGCTTGTGGCCCGGCCGTCTCGCGGGTCGCGCTGGGGTCGATCAGCAAGGTGTAGAAGGGCAGCGCATCCACGACCATCAGGCGACCCACCTGATCGGGATGCCGCGCGCCGAGCATCAGCGCCACCTCGCCGCCCAGCGAGTGACCGATCACAGCCGGTGCTTCGATGCGTTCGTTGCGAATGTAGTTGGCGACGGCCTCGGCCAAGGGTGCGGCTACCTGGCCGTCCACGCTGGGAACGGCGGGTGAGCCGGCGAAGCCTGCAGCTTGCACAAGATGCAGGCGGTGGTGCTGGCGCAACTTGGCGGCCAAATCAGCCCAGACTTCGCGGGACGAGGCCAGGCCTGGAATCAAGATGACGTCTGGCCCTGCGCCTTCGACGGCCACCGAAATGCGCGGCTGGATGCCGGGTGCCGGTTGCGTGGCTGATGCCGCCGAAATCGAAAATGCGGTGCCGATTGCCGCGAGGAGTGTTCGTGTGCGCATGTCATGTCCCTATGCAGTGGCCAGCCTGCGCGCAGGATGATCCCGGCTGCGGCAATGGCGTGTTGCAGGGAGTGAACAGTATTCGCCGGTAGGGTGCAACGCTGTTCCAGGGTGAGCACTCAAACCGTCCCCGGGTACCCCTCATGCTTGCTCACCGCTCGCATCCAGCGCCGATACTGCCGCGTGCGCAGCGCATTGGCCAATTGCTGCAGCACCAGCGCCCGCAACGGCGACACCTGTGGATCCGGCGCCCGCCCAAGGCTCAGGCGGCGCAGCTGGAACTTCACTGCCGCCATGTTGGCCAGCGAGGCCAATGCCTTGTTCTTCCAGGTGATCGGCCGCAGCTGCGGTGCCGGGTCGAGGCCCTGCTGCCAGTCGTTGGGCAGGCTCGGGGCGATGGCCAGCGCCGAGCCGATGCCGACCATCTCCACGCCACTGGCCACCACCTCTTCGGCGACGGGCAGGCGGCGTATGCCGCCGGTGACCATCAGCGGCATCTGCGCGACCTGGCGGATGTCGCGGGCGAAGTCGAGGAAGTAGGCCTCGCGGGCGAGGGTGCGCCCGTCGCGGGCGTCGCCTTGCATGGCCGGGGCTTCGTAGCTGCCGCCGGACAGCTCGATCAGGTCGACGCCCTGGCCGTTGAGCAGCGCCACCACCTGGCGTGCGTCTTCGGCGCTGAAGCCGCCGCGCTGGAAGTCGGCGGAGTTGAGCTTGACCGCTACCGCGAAGCCGGGCGATACCACTTTGCGCACCGCCTTCACCACCTCCAGCAACAGGCGTGCGCGGTTTTCCAGCGGGCCGCCCCATTCATCGGTGCGGGTGTTGCTCAGCGGGGAGAGGAACTGGCTGAGCAGGTAGCCGTGGGCGGCGTGGATCTCGACGCCGGTGAAACCGGCCTGTTCGGCCAGTTGCGCGGTACGGGCGAAGCGGGCGATCACCTCGGCGATGATGGGCGCGGTCATCGCCCGTGGGGCGGCGAAGTGTCTGGACATGCTGCCCAGCTCCAGCGGCACGGCCGAGGGTGCCCAGGTCTGCTGGCCGAGGTTGGCCTGCATCTGCCGCCCCGGGTGGTTGATCTGTAGCCAGAACTGCGCGCCCCGCGAGCGGCCGATCCGCGCCCAGCGTTTGAAAGGCTCCAGTTGCGCGTCGTTCTCCAGCACCACGCCGCCGGGGCCGGTCATGGCGCGGCTGTCGATCATCACGTTGCCGGTGATCAGCAGGCCGGCGCCACCGTCGGCCCAGGCCTGGTACAGGCGCATCAGGCGCTTGGAGGGAGCCTGGTCGACCTGAGCCATGTTTTCTTCCATGGCGGCCTTGGCGATACGGTTCGGCACCAGCGAACCATTGGGCAGGGTGAGCGGGGCAAACACGTTCATTGCAGGGGCCTCGTGGGGGGAGTGGCTTGACCTTAAGCTTAAAGGCAACTTTAAGGTCAACAGTTTTTGTGGGATAACGTGCCTCGGGCGATGCCATCGTCCGTTGAACCCAAGCAGCGAGGTGTGTGATGAAAATCGGTGAACTGGCCAAGCGCAGCGGCCTGGCGGCGTCACGTATTCGCTTCTACGAGGCCAGCGGGCTGATCAAGGCGGTCGAGCGCCGGGCCAATGGTTACCGCGACTACGGGCCAGAGGCGGTGTGGGTCCTGGAGATCATCACCGGTGCCCAGCGCGCGGGCTTTTCACTGGAGGAGATTCGCCACCTGCTGCCGGTGGGGCCCAATGCCTGGCGCAAAGACGGCCTGCTCGACGGTCTCAAGCGCAAGGTGGCCGAGATCGAGGCCATGCAGCAGCGCCTGGCGCAGAGCAGGGCGCAGCTGTTGATCGCCATCGACAGCATCGAGAACCGGCCCGAGGGCATGCCCTGCGATGACAATACCCAGCGGGTGCTGGAGCGCCTGCGCGAGGAAAGCGCAGGCGAAGCCAAGGCTCAGAGGGTTACGAAATGAGTCTTGGATGAACGCTTGACCTTGAAGTTGAGTTGAACCTTAAGGTGGCCGACACGGGCTGGCTATCAGCCCGTCCCCCGGGCTATCCGGCGGGTCATTCATCGAGAAAGGGCAAGCAGCTATGCAAAGGCGATACACCCAGGTCGAGTTCGGCACGCAGCAGGTCGAGGTGCTGGAAGGGGGTTATTACGACCGCTTCCGCATGAACCCGGACCTTGACCAGGTCGCACGCGACCCGGCCGCCGGCGACATCGCGTTCTTCCGGCGCATCCCCAAGCAGCTTGTGGCATCGAGGGTCGGGCCGGTCTGGGCGCCGAATTTCTACTACCGCTCCGGCAGCATCCAGCTGCTGTACCTGGCCCCCCTTGGGCGCCTGCGGGCGAGCCTGCCGGTGGCCCTCGAACCCTTGAGCCCGTTCCCGGGGTACGGCTTGGTGGCGCTGAATTTCTTTACCTATGCGGTGTGCGATAACGACCCCTACGACGAGGTGTCCGTGGCCATCGTCGTGCGCCGCCCTGGCGCCCGAGGGTCCCAGGCGCTGGAGTTGCTGGATGCGATGCGGCGGCGCAGCTTCTTCGCACATGTGCTGGCGCTGCCGGTCAACACCGAGATCGCCCGGGTGCGTGGGGTGCTGGGCTATCAGTTGCCCAAGTGGCGCGCAGCGATCGAAGTGGATATCGGCACCCGCGTGCAGGCGCGGATCGCCGCTGCCGACGGCAGGCCGGACTTGAGCCTGCAAGCGCCGTTGCCCGTGTTGCGCTCGGTGGCGTCGCAATCGAGGATGGGCACGACGACCATGGTCCACCAGGTCGACGGGCAATGGCAGCAGACCCAGGTGTTGACCAATCCGCTGTCCTTCGCCCAGCGCCTGCTACCCCGGGGCGTGAAACTGGTGCGCCACGGCGGCCCGTTGAGCCAGTTGCTCGACGGGCTGGGGGCTTCGACCCTGTTGCGGTTGGATGTGGTCAAGGAGGCGCAGGTGGTGTTGCACCTGCCCGCGCCCATGGATGGGGTGGGGCAGGTCGGTCAGCGGCGATAGTAGCGACGGTCATCGTAGTAGCGGTCCTGGCGGGCGCGGTCGTGATAGCGCTCCCAGTTGTGCCGCCGTTCCATTTCGCGGCGGTATTGCTCACGGCGCCACTGCTCCTTGCGCCATTGCTCGCGGCGCCAGTCTTCGCGGCGGTCATGCCAGCGGTCATCACGGTAGTAGCGGTCGTCATGGGCCAGCAGCGTCGCGGGCTGCTCGGCGACCATGCTGGCCAGGCTCGGCCACGGGTTGGCGGCCGCCGGGGCCTGGGCAGTCACCGCTTCGGTGACAGGCACAGGGCTGGAAGTCTTCATTGGCGAAGCGTTCGCCGAGCCCACTGCCACAAGGGCGAACAGGCCAAGGAGCAGCATGCGTGGGGTAGGTAGTTTCATGGGTGAAGACAGCCTCTGAAGGACAGTTGAAGGTGTGGCCAGCCGACCGCGTCAGCGTTTCGCTTGCGGCTTGTGCAGATAGACCGGCAAAACGGAAAAAGTTCTGGGCACGGTCGCTTTTATAGCCAAGGCCGGAAACCCTTGGCACACTGGCCTGCACTCCGTAGCCAATAGAATTCCTACCGCCATGCCCGCCGCGTTCCCCTCGCTGCCTTCACTCAACGCCCTGCGCATGTTCGAGGTGGTCGCCCGCCACCTGAACTTCCGCCTCGCCGCCGAGGAGCTGGGCGTCACCCAGGCGGCAGTGGCCCAGCAGATCCGTGGCCTGGAGGCCAGCCTGAACATCCGCCTGTTCGAGCGCCTGCCCCGTGGCCTGGGCCTCACCGACGCCGGGCGCGCCTACAGCACCAGCGTGCGTGGCGCATTGGCGATGATCGACGAGGCGACCCGGCTGCTGCGCCCGCAGCCTTCGCAGCTCACGGTCAGCGTGACACCGAGCTTCGCCGCGAAATGGCTGATCCCCAGGCTCGGCGATTTTGCCGAGAGCAACCCGGACATCGACCTGCGCCTGTTGGCCAGCGACCGGCTCTCGCACTTCCAAACCGATGGCGTCGACCTGGCCGTGCGCTATGGCCAGCCACCGTTCGGCGCGGGGCTCAATGCCGAACTGCTGATGGAGCAGAGGCTGGTGGCGGTGGCCAGCCCACAGCTGCTGGCGGAGAAGGGCGCGCCGCAAAACTTTGCGGCGCTACAGGCGTTTGTTGCGCTTCACGATGCCCATGACTTCTGGCCCGCGTTCACGGCGGCGCTGTTCCCCGGGCAGGGGCCGGGGACGGCGCGCAACCTGCGCTTCAACCAGACCTCGCTGGCCATCGAAGCGGCGGCGGGCGGGCAGGGCATCGCCCTGGCCAGCCACGCCTTCGTCCAGGACGATATCGCCGCCGGCAGGCTGGAGCAGGTGTTCCCCCAGCAGCTACGGCTGGATAAAGCGTTCTACCTGGTGTGGCCGCGCAAGGCGCAGCAGCCTGCTGCGCTGGCAGTGGTCAAGGCGTGGCTGAAACAGCGGGCAGGCGATAGCTGAGCTACTGTCTGTGCAGCGCCTGGCTGCCTCCCTCGAAGGCGTGATGGCTGCTAGGGTGAGTGGGTGTCATGGGGGCTACTGTCTTGCACAGGTTCCCCGGCGTCACTCGGTCCCTGTAGGAGCGGCCTTGTGCCGCGAACGGGCCGCAGAGCGGCCCCAGGATTTGAGCGCAAATGCTGAAATCGCCGGGGCTGCTGCGCAGCCCTTTCGCGGCACAAGGCCGCTCCTACAGGCGAAGACGCCAGCGCAGGCCATGCAAGCCTGGCGCCCTCAAACCTTCATGTTTTTGTTCAATCCAGGAGGCAGCATGTCAGTACAGAAAGTGGCAATCATCACCGCCGGTGGCAGCGGCATGGGCGCGGCCGCGGCCCGGCGCCTGGCCGCCGACGGCTTCAAGGTCGGCATCCTGTCGTCGTCGGGCAAGGGCGAGGCGCTGGCCGAAGAGCTGGGCGGTATCGGCGTGACCGGCAGCAACCAGTCTGTCGAAGACCTGCAGCGCCTGGTCGACGCGGTCATGGCCAAGTGGGGCCGGGTGGATGTGCTGGTCAACAGCGCCGGCCACGGCCCGCGTGCACCGATCCTGGAGATCAGCGACGACGACTGGCACAAGGGCATGGAGGTGTACCTGCTCAACGTGATCCGCCCGGCGCGGCTGGTGACGCCGATCATGCAGCGCCAGCAGGGCGGGGTGATCATCAATATCTCCACCGCCTGGGCCTTCGAACCCAGCGACATGTTCCCCACCTCGGCGGTGTTCCGCTCGGGGCTGGCGGCGTTCAGCAAGGTCTTCGCCGACACCTACGCGGCCGACAACGTGCGCATCAACAACGTGCTGCCGGGCTGGATCGACAGCCTGCCGAAAACCGAGCAGCGCCGCGACATGGTGCCGATGAAGCGCTACGGCACCAGCGAGGAAATCGCCGCCACCATTGCCTTCCTGGCCAGTGACGGCGCGGCCTACATCACCGGGCAGAACATCAAGGTCGATGGTGGTTTGACCCGCAGCGTGTGAACCCAGCGGTGCCCTTGCCTCAGCCCGCCGCGCGGCGCCGGCGTTTCTGCTGGTACATGTCGTCGTCGGCGCGGCTGAGCAGGGTGTCGGCGTCCTCGCCGTCTTCGGGGTAGCAGGCCACGCCGATGCTGCAGCTGGGCATGCCGATATCGCCGAACTCCGGGCCCAGCGGCTCGGCCATGGCGGCAAGGATCTGCGCGATCTGCTCGGCAACCGCAGCGGGCGACGAGATATCCGGCAGCAACACGGTGAACTCGTCGCCGCCCATGCGCGCCACCGTGTCGGTGGCCGCCACGCAGGCTTCCAGGCGCCGGGCTATCGTGCACAGCACGCGGTCGCCCGCCGCATGCCCGTGTACATCGTTGATGCCCTTGAAGTCGTTGATATCCAGGAACAGCAACGCCAGTGGGCGCTGCTGGTGCAGCGCCGTAGCCAGGCGGTCGTTGAACAGCGAGCGGTTGCACAGCCGGGTCAGCGGGTCGTGATGGGCGAGGAAGCGCAGCTCCTGCTCGGCCTGGGTCAGGGCGGTCACGTTGCGCGCCACGCCGATCCGCGCACCCACCTCGTCGGACCAGAACGCCGCCCACAAGATGTGCACCACCGCGCCATCCTTGCGGATGTAGCGGTTACGGAAATCGAAATGGGCCTGGCCGTTCATGATGCGGATGATCGAGGCGCGGGTCGCCTCCAGGTCGTCCGGGTGCATGTAGCGGGTGATCGGGGTGCCGGTGAGTTCGTCGGCGCGATAGCCCAGCAAGGTTTCGCAGGCATTGCTGACGAACACGATGGTGTTGTCCCGGTCGACCACGAACACGGTGTCCAGCATCAGGTGGATCAGCTTGGGGTAGAGTGCTTGCAGGTCAACGGGCATGGGGCTGGGAGTCCGCTACGGTGGGCTCGATCGTGGCCTGATCGCGAAGGGCGGCGGCGAGTGGCCCGGTTGGCAGCGGGGCAGGGCCAGGCAACGGTTCGCGGCGCCGGCCAGCATACACAGTGGCGGGCGGCTGTCACCAGTAGTGGCGGACGAAATGGACGGGCGCGCAGCAGCACCTGTCGTTCATGGGCAGGTGACGTGCCGGGCCGGCCAGGGCGCCGAGCGGTGCCCTGGCCGGGATCATCAGGCCGGTACGCCGAGGATGATGTGCGAGGCCTTGATGACGGCGGTCGCCTGGACGCCTGGGGCCAAGCCCAGCTCCTGCACGGCATCGCGGGTGACGATGGCATGAACCTGGGTGCCGCCGGCGAGTTCCAGCGTCACTTCGGCGTTGACCGAACCGTCGGTGACTTTCACTACTTTGCCATTCAGGCAATTGCGGGCGGACAGGCGAATGTCGCTGGCCTCGGTCATCAGCATCACCCAGGGTGCCTTGATCAGCGCAATGGCTTCGGCGCCTGGCTTGAGGCCCAGGCTGTTGACGCTCTCGACGGTGACCACCGCCACCAGCGTTTCACCGCCGGTCAGCTCGAGGGTGACCTCACTGTTGACGGCGCCTTCGCGCACGTCACGGATCTTTCCTTTGAACACATTGCGGGCACTGACTTTCATAACGTTCTCCGTGATGATGAAAAATCCGACTGCAGTGTCAAGATTTCGCTATGTACTTTCCAGCATAGCGCCGACAATGACAGTCTTTTTTGTATACAGTAATCGCTAATTCTGCTTACATTGGCCGACGCCTACGACAGCGGCAACCGCCACTGCGTATTGCGACGGTCACCCATCATGCAACACCCAACGCTGCTCGAACCCTACGAGCCTCTTGCGCGAATCCCGTTCAACGCTGATGCACGCTTCAGCGCTCCCACGAGCGACGGACTCGCTGCCATACCCATCACGCCTGAAACCCGTCCATGCCTGTCAGGGCTCATGGCCCATGCTTTGGCACGTCCGGGCTCAGCCGCGGCACGGTATCGCCTCCTGTTCATCTCGACACTGCCTGCGCAGTTGCACTGAACGCTCCATCCAGGTCGCCCGACGGTGGCCTGTGCACACATCCTGTTGAATGCGACCCCCTTGCGGGAGAGGAACACCCATGCCCAAGACAATGCTGGTCAAGAACGCCGAACTACTGGTGACGATGGACGGCCAGCGCCGTGAAATCAAACGCGGCGGCCTGTACATCGAAGACAACATCATCAGGCAGGTCGGCCCCAGCGACACGCTGCCGCAAACCGCCGATGTGGTGCTGGACATGGCCGGCAAGGTGGTCATCCCCGGCCTGGTCAACACCCACCACCACATGTACCAGAGCCTCACCCGCGTGGTGCCGGCAGCCCAGGACGGCGAGCTGTTCAACTGGCTGACCAACCTGTACCCGATCTGGGCGCGGCTGACCCCGGAAATGATCGCGGTGTCGACCCAGACCGCCATGGCCGAGCTGATCCTGTCGGGCTGCACCACCTCCAGCGATCACCTGTACATCTACCCCAACGGCTGCAAGCTCGACGACAGCATCCACGCTGCCGAGGAAATCGGCATGCGCTTCCA
Organism: Pseudomonas parasichuanensis; assembly: GCF_021601385.1. Taxonomy (GTDB): domain Bacteria; phylum Pseudomonadota; class Gammaproteobacteria; order Pseudomonadales; family Pseudomonadaceae; genus Aquipseudomonas; species Aquipseudomonas parasichuanensis. The sequence continues at coordinate 102,810 of NZ_BQHO01000010.1, forward strand.
CGCCGCGCGCGGCAGCATGAGCGTGGGCCGCAGCCAGGGCGGCCTGCCGCCGGACTCGGTGGTGGAGAAGGAGAGCGACATCCTCAAGGAGTCCCAGCGCCTGATCGAGGACTACCACGATGCCAGCCATGGTTCGATGCGCCGTGTGGTGGTGGCGCCGTGCTCGCCGTTCTCGGTGAGCCGCGACCTGATGCGTGAAGCCGCGGTGCTGGCGCGCGAGTATGGCGTGTCGCTGCACACCCACCTGGCCGAGAACGTCAACGACATCGCCTACAGCCGCGAGAAGTTCGGCATGACCCCCGCCGAGTACGCCGAAGACCTCGGCTGGGTCGGCCACGATGTCTGGCACGCCCACTGCGTACAGCTCGACCAGCACGGCATCGAGCTGTTCGCCCGCACCGGCACCGGTGTGGCCCACTGCCCCTGCTCGAACATGCGCCTGGCCTCGGGTATCGCGCCGATCCGCAAGATGCGCGACCACGGCGTGCCGGTGGGCCTGGGTGTGGATGGTTCGGCCTCCAACGACGGCGCCAGCATGATCGGCGAGGTGCGCCAGGCGCTGCTGCTGCAGCGGGTCGGTTTCGGCCCCGATGCCATGACCGCGCGCGAAGCGCTGGAGATCGCCACCCTGGGCGGCGCCAAGGTGCTCAACCGTAACGATATCGGCGCCCTGGCCCCGGGCATGGTCGCTGACTTCGTCGCCTTCAGCCTGGGCCATGTGGCCTACGCCGGCGCGCTGCATGACCCGTTGGCGGCGCTGGTGTTCTGCACCCCGACCCACGTCGATACCAGCGTGATCAATGGCCGGGTGGTGGTGAAGGACGGCCGTATCACCACCGTTGATTTGCCGTTGGTGCTGGAGCGCCACAACCAGCTGGCGCGGCAACTGGTCAGCGGCGAGTGACCTGAGTGGCCGTTGCGCGCCTCGCAGGGCGCAACGGCGCTGGTTTCCCCCTCAGAAGTGATACTTCACCAGCGCACTCACCGTGTTCTGGTCGGTCCTGAAGCCCTTGCTGTCCTGGATGCCGTACTTGTCCGACCAATAGTCGTACTCGATGCCGACATACAGGTGCTTGGGCTCATGCCCCAGCGCCTTGCCCAGGTCGTATTTGACCTGCGGGTTGATGTGCAGGTTGGCGTGGTAGTCGGCCTGGCCGCGACGCCCGTCGCTGGCGTCGCGGTTGTTCACCACCCAGTCGATATAGCCGTCGATCAACAGGTCCGAGCGCCCCAGCGGCAGGGTGTAGGACCAGGCCGGCGTCACCTGCCAGGCACCAGCGCGCACCCGGTGGCCATCGGGCTTGCGGTAATAGACGTTGAGCTGGAAATAGTCGAAGCCGGGGATGGCCAGGTCGAAGCCAGGGCCCAGCAGGTAGCTTTCCGTGTCGCCTTCGCCGAACTCGTAGGAGGCGGCCAGCAGCACATCCTTGACCGGGCCGAAGGCCATCTTGTGGCCGCTCAGCTTGCCCAGCGACAGGCGCGGTTGCAGCTCGCCGTAGTAAGTACTGCGCCCCTGGTTGTAGTCCTCGCGGCCCTGGTAGTTGATCTGGTCGACGAACAAGAACAGATCACCCCAGCTCCAGCCGCTGGCGTGCTCCAAGGTGAAGGTCTGCTGGGTGTCCGGGTTGACGCGAAAGTTGCGCCCCCACAAATAGCTGAGGCTCTCGTTGTGCCAGAGCAGCTCGGCCTGGGCCGCAGGGGCGAGGGTGGTGGCGAGCAGCGTGGCCAGCGTGCAACGGCGAAGCGGTGACATGGTCGGTTCCTTGTGCTGATTGTTGTTGTTGTTGTTGTTGTTGTTGTTGTTGTTGTTGTTGTTGTTGTTGTTGTTGTTGTTGTTGTTGTTGTTGTTGTTGTTGTTGTTGTTGTTGTTGTTGTTGTTGTTCGGGCAGCCGGAGGCACGGCACCGCCCGAAGCGGTGCCGCGTGATGCGGTGGTGGGGAAACGGGTAGCTCAGGCGCCGCCGCGGAAGCAGGAAACGCCCCAGGCGGTCAGCTTGAACGGCAGGTGATAGTGCTGGGCCGGGTCGCCGATGCCGAAGCGGTACACCAGCACATCGAGAAACGGCGTGGTGGGCAGGGGCGTGCCGGCTTCGCGGTAGTAGTCGGCCACTTCCAGGCGGGCCTCGTAGACCCCGTTGGCAAAGCGCTCGGCAAGGGCCTCCAGGCCAGGCAGCAGCCCACGTTCATCGATGCGCCCGCGCAGCAGGCATTCGCCGTCCTGGCGCTGGATGCTCAGCGCCAGGCCCTGGGCCACGCGGCCCGTGGCGATGTCGACGACATGCACCGAAACCCCGCCGTTCATGCCCAGAACCCGTGGTGGGCTTGGGCTGCTTCCTGCTCCAGCAATGGGCCGTGCACTTCGACCTGGCGCTGGCCACGGGCGAACACCTCGCGGCAGGGCAGGGCGAAGGTCGGGTTCTCTGGGTGCGAGCCGGTCAGGCCGAGCAGGGCATGTTCGGACAGCGCGTAGACCACCCGGCCAATGCCGGTCCAGTACACGGCGCCGGCGCACATGCAGCAGGGTTCGGCGCTGGTGTACAGGGTGCAGCTGGCCAGCTCCTCAGGCGTCAGCAGCCGCGCGGCGCGGGCGGCGGCCACCAGTTCGGCGTGCTGGGTGGGGTCGCCCTCGGGCGGCATCGAGTTGTTGCCGGCACTGGCGATCACCCGGCCCTGGGCGTCGGCAACCAGCGCGGCGAACGGGTGCCGGCCCCGCTCACGGGATTCCTCGGACAGGCGGATCGACTGGCGCAGCAGGTCCAGATCCTGCTCGGACAGGGTGGCGGGGGTGAGTTTGTTGAAGTGGTTCATGGTGATTCCTTGGCAGTGGCAGAAGAAAAGAGGGCACATCGTTGGTAACCGCGACACCTTCCTTGTGGGAGCCGGCTTGCCGGCGATGCAGGCGGCGCGGTGTTGGGCACCGGCTTCGCCGGTGATCGCCGGCAAGCCGGCTCCCACAGGGTCTTGATCCGCGATCGGACTCAATGACTGATGTCTTGTTGTTCGGCGAAGCTTTCGCTTTGCTGCTCGTTGTTAAGCAGCACATTGAGCAGAATGGCGGTGATCGCGCCGAGGAAGATGCCGCTCTCCAGCACCAGCCGCAGCGGCCCGCTGGCGTGTTCGAACAGCGCCGGGAACGACATCGGCAGCACGCCGACGCTCACCGACACGGCGACGATGATGCCGTTGCGGGTCCCTTCGAAACGCACCCGCGACAGCTCCTGGATACCGGCCACGGTGGTCATGCCGAACATCACGATGGCGCAGCCGCCCAGCACCGGGGTGGGCACCGCGGCAATCAGCGCGCCAAGCTTGGGGAACAGCCCCATCAGCACCATGATGGCCCCGGCGGCGGCCACCACGTAGCGGCTCTTGACGCTGGACAGGGCGATCAGCCCGGTGTTCTGGGTGAAGGCGTTGTACGGGAAGCTGTTGAAGGCACCGCCCAGCAGGGTCGACAGGCCGTCGGCGCGAAACGCATCGCCCAGGGTGCGCTGGTCGGTCGGCTTGCCCACCAGCTTGCCGATGGCCAGGCAGTTGCCGGTGGTCTCGGCCATGATCACCAGCATCGCCAGCACCATGATCAAAATCGGCGTGAGCGAGAACTGCGGCACCCCGAAGGCCATCGGCGGGCTCAGCTCGAACCAGCTGGCGGCGCTCACCTGGCCGAAGTGGGTCATGCCGAACGCCGCCGCCAGCAGGCTGCCGGCCACCAGGCCGATCAGCACGGCGAGGTTGCCGATAAAGCCCGAGAAGCGCGCATAGATCACCAGGGTGATGGCCACCGTGGCCAGGCCCAGCAGCAGGTTGGCCGGCTTGCCGAAGTCCTGCGCATCGGGGTTGCCGCCGCCCAGCCAGATGGCCGCGGCCGGCATCAGCGAGATGCCGATGATGGTGATCAGGCTGCCGATCACTACCGGCGGGAAGAACCGCAGCAGGCGGCTGAACACCGGCGCCAGGCCGATGGTGATGGCGCCGGCGGCGATCACTGCGCCGAACACCTCCTGCAGGCCGAACTGCTTGCCGATCATGATCATCGGCGCCAGGGCGATGAACGAGCAGCCCTGGATCATCGGCAGGCGGGCGCCGAAGCGCCAGAAGCCGAGGGTCTGGATCAGCGTGGCGATGCCGGAGGTGAGCAGGTTGGCGTTGATCAGGGTGACGATCTGCGCCTGGGTCAGGCCCAGGGCGCTGCCCAGGATCAACGGCACCGCCACGGCCCCGGCATACATCACCAGCACATGTTGCAAACCAAAGGTGAACAGCTGCCGCAAGGGCAGGATCTCGTCCACGGGGTGGACGCGGGAAAGGCTCATGTCATGGATCTCCTGAAGGTGCGGCTGTTGTTGTTATGCGGGCGCCCGGAGTGACACGCAGCACAGTGGGTCGAGGGCAGCTGGCTGATGTCGGGGGAGATAGTCGTACGGAATAAGCGATGGAACAAATTAGTAACCATCGCTACAGTCGATGGTTCAAACAACGGGAGAGGGTGCGATGCGTTTTTCGCTGGAGCAGTTGCAGGTCTTCGTCGCCGCCGTGCAGGCCGGCTCGTTCTCGGCGGCGGCGCGGCGCCTGGGGCGCACGCAATCGACCGTCAGCGCGGCGATCGCCAACCTGGAGACCGACCTGGGGGTGGAGTTGTTCGACCGCTCCACCCGGGTGCCGTCGCTGACCCCGGTCGGGCACAAGCTGCTGCTGCAGGCCGAGGCCGTGCTGGAGCGCTGCCTGGCCCTGGAGGGCAGCGCCGACAGCCTGGCCGAGCAGGTCGAGCCGTCGTTGACCCTGGCCATCGAAGTGCCCTATGCGCCGCTGATCCCGATGCTGCGCGAGTTCGACCAGGCCTTCCCCTATGTCGACCTGCTGATCCGCCACCCGATGCATGGCGATGTCAGCGAGATGGTGCTCAAGGGCGAAGCCGATATCGGCGTGGCCTTTTCACAACCCGAATACCCCCAGGAGCTGGAGTTCCAGCAGCTGGGCAAGCTGATCATGGCCCACGTGTGCCAGGCCGGTTTCCCGCTGGCGCAGCTTGAGCGGGTGAGCTTTGCCGACTTGCACGCGCACCGGCGCCTGGCGTTCTATGCCCATGCGCAGAAGCTGCCGAGCAGCGAGTACCTGCGTGCCGCCCAGGTGTGGCAGGCGGAGAGTTACCTGGCGCTGGTGGAGATGGTGCGTGCCGGCCTGGGTTGGGCGACCCTGCCGCGCCAGCTGGTGCAGCGCGAGCTGGCGGCCGGCGAGCTGGTGGAGCTGCAGTTGCAGGCCTACCCGCATACCGACTGGCTGGTGGGTGTGGACCTGCTGTGGCACCGTCGCCGCCGGCCCGGTAAAGCCGAGCGCTGGCTGCGCGAGTGCCTGCGCCGGAGCAAGGTGTTCGAGCTGGATCAGCGTGGGGTGCCGACGACGTTGTGACCGGCTCAAATCGCCGGGGCTGCAAAGCAGCCCCAGCGATATCACTTGCTCACCAACAACTCCGGCCCCAGGTAATCATTGATCTGGTCGATATCATCATCCCCCAGGCTCCCCACCGACGAAGCCAGGCGCAGCCGCGACATCAGGTAGCGCAACTTGGCCTCGAACAGGTCATGCCTGGCCACGAACAGCAGCTCCTCGGCATTGAGCACATCCGAGTTGGTGCTGATGCCCCCCTCCTTGAAGCCCTTGCGGGTCGACAGCAATGAGCGTTCGTTGGACACCACGGCTTTCTCCAGCGCGCGGATGCGCAGGGCGCCGCTCTGCACGCCGCGAAACTCCCGGGTGGTGCCGGTGATGACTTCCTGGCGGGTGGCGTCGAGTTCGTCCTGGGCCTTGGCGCTGTTGGCGCTTGCCTGGCGGCTGAGGGCGCTGACGCCGCCGCCGCTGTACAACGGGATGTTGATTTCCAGGCCGATCGAGCTGTAGTGGTTGCGCTGGTTCAGCTCTGAAAGCGACTGGCTTTCGCCGGCGGTGTAGCCGGCGACGAAGTCCAGGGTCGGCCAGTGGCCGGCCTTGGCCCGTTTCACTTCTTCCTCGGCGATTGCCTGGCTGTGGCGGCGCGCATGGATCAGCGGGCTGTCGGCCTGGGCCTTGACCAGCCAGTCCTGCAGGTTGCTCGGCAGCAGCGGCGGGGTGGCGAAGCCCGGTTGCAGGGTGGTCAGCGAGTCAGGGGTTTCACCGATGTACTCGGCGAGCTGGCGGCGGGCGTTGACCAGGTTGTCCTGCGCCTCGATCAGCTCGGCCTCGGCAAGGTCGCGGCGCGCAGCCGACTCGTCGATGTCGGTGATGGTCCCGTCGCCCAGCTCCATGCGCCGTTTTGCCGAGGCCAGCTGCTCTTCGAAGGCGCTCAGCTTGGCGTGGGCCAGGGTGATGGTCTCGCTGGCCAGCAGCACGTTGAAGTAGCTCTCGGCCAGGCGCACCGCGGCGTCCTGGCTCTTGGCATCGAACACCGCCACGCTGTAGTCGGCACGCTGCTGGCCCTGGTGGTACTCGGCCAACTTCTGTTTGTTGAACAGCGGTTGGCGCAGGCGCAGGTTGGCGCCCGTGGAGTTGTAGTCGAGGTCGTTGTTGATGCCGTTCTGCCGTTGGTTGCCGTTGACCTTGTTGGTGTAGGCCGAGGCGTTGATCTGCGGCAGCAGGCCGGCGCGGCCGATGGCGCGGTTTTCGGCGCCGGCCTCTTGTTCATGCACGGCGGCGCGGTACACCGGGCCCTGGTACTGCAGCAGGTCCCAGGCTTGCTTGAGGTCCATGGCGCCGGCAGGCAGGGCCAGGCCCAGCAGGCACAGGCACAGGCAATGACGGTTCATCTCATTGCTCCTTGAAGGCGCTGTCGACGCGCTCGATCATCGGCTTGAGCAGGTAGCTCAGCAGGTTGCGCTCGCCGGTCTTGATGGTGACGCTGGCCGGCATGCCGGGGCGGATGTGGTTGCTGCCCAGCAGGGCCATGCCGGCCGGGGTCACCTCCACCTGGGCCAGGTAGAACGGCTGCTTGCTCTCTTCGTCCATCAGCCGGTCGGCCGAGACGGTCTTGACCCGCCCGGGGATGTTGGGGGTCTGGGCGTGGTTGAACGCCGGGAAGGACAGGTCCACATCAAGCCCCGGGACCATCTTGTCGATGGCCTGCACCGGGATCATCGCGTCCACCTGCAGCGGCTCGTCGAGCGGCACCACCTCCATGATCTTGGCGCCGGGCTGGATGATCCCGCCGACCGTGGCGATGCTCAGGGCCTGGACCATGCCGTCGATCGGCGAGCGGATCACCGTGTGCGCCACTTCGTAGTCCAGCGCGCGCAGGCGGTCGGCCAGGGTGGTGCTCTCCTTGGCGGTGTCGGTCAGCTGCGATTGCACCTCTTTGCGGTAGTCGTGCTGGCGCTGCAGGATGCGCAGGCGGATCTCGCTGGTCTGGCTGCGCACCCGGGCGATGTTGTTGAGGTTCTCGGCCTGGCCTGCGGACAGGTCGGCATGGCTGCGTTCCAGCTCCAGCAGGCGGTTGCGTGGCACATAGCCTTCGGCGGCGAGGGTGCGGGTGCCGTGCAGTTCCTGGTCGAGGAAGCCGATCTGCGAGGCACGCGCGCCATACACCTGCTGCAGGCCCTTGAGCTGCACGGCCGAGGCCGTGAGGTTCTCTTCGAGGATGTCGATTTCGCCGGCCAGGCCCGCGCGGCGGGTGTCGAGCAGGTGTTCCTGCAGGTCCATGGCGGCCAGCAGGCGGTGGTCGCCGGCGAAGCGGGCCAGCAGGTCGGGGTCGTAGGTCACCGTATCCTGGCTGTCTCGTTCGGCCTCCAGGCGGTTCTCCACGGTCTTGCTGACGATGTACTGGGCGCTGACCGCGCCTTGTTCGGCCACGGCGCGCAAGGCATCCAGGCGCACCACCTCCTGGCCTTTCTTCACCAGGTCGCCTTCGCGCACCAGGATCGCTTCGACGGTGCCGCCGGTCAGGTGCTGCACGGCCTTGCGATTGCTGGTGACCTTGACCGTGCCGGTGGCCACCACGCCGGCATCCAGCGGCGCCAGCCATGACCACATCAAAAAACCGCCGAAGCCGGCGAGCATCAGCCACAGGCCGCAGCGGGCAGGGCGGTCGACGTTCAGGTCAATGCCGTGGTCGGGGGCGTTGCGGGTAGTTTCAACAGGCATGTTCATCTGCATGATCGGTCACTCCCGTGCCTTGACCGCGGCCAGTGGGGTCGGTGCCGCCGCGCCTGCCGGCATCACGCTGGCCTTGCGCAGCGCAGCGAACACTTCGTCGCGGCTGCCGAGCATCTGCACGGTGCCGTCGCGCAGCATCAGCACCTTGTCGACGGCGCACAGCACATTGGGCCGGTGCGAAATCAGGATCACCGTGGCGCCCCGGGCCTTGAGCTCGGCCATGGCGTCCACCAGGGCCTTTTCGCCGAGGTCGTCAAGGTTGGCGTTGGGCTCGTCCAGCACGATCAGGCTGGGTTCGCCGTACAGCGCGCGGGCCAGGGCGATGCGTTGCTTCTGGCCGCCGGACAGCGGGCTGCCGTCGTTGCCCAGGCGGGTGTCGTAGCCCTGGGGCAGGCGCAGGATCATCTCGTGCACGCCGCTGATCCTGGCGGCGCGGATCACCGCGTCACTGTCCACCTCGCCAAACCGCGCGATGTTGTCGGCGATGCTGCCTTCGAACAGTTCCACATCCTGGGGCAGGTAGCCGAGCCAGGGGCCCAGCTCGGCCTTGTTCCAGCTAAACAGGTCGGCGCCGTCCAGGCGCACCTTGCCGGCCTGGGTCGGCCATACGCCGACCAGCAGGCGGGCGAGGGTCGACTTGCCCGAGGCGGACGGGCCGATGATGCCCAGGCTTTCGCCCGGTGTAAGGGCAAAACTCACCCCACGCAGGATGGTGTTGCCGGTGCCGGGGGCGCCGGCAAACACATTCTCCACCGCGAGCATGCCCTGCGGGCGCTGCAGCGACATGCTCGGTGGCCGCCGTGGGTAGTCGTGCAACAGCGTGTTGAGCCGGCCCCAGGCCAGGCGGCAGGCGAGCAGTTGTTTCCACGAGGCGATCACCTGTTCCACCGGTGCCAGGGCGCGGCCGGTGAGGATCGAGCAGGCGATCATCATGCCCGGGGTGATCTTGCCTTCGATCGCCAGCAGCGCGCCGCTGCCGAGGATCAGCGACTGCAGGGTGATGCGCACGAAGCGCCCGGTGCTGCTGATCAGCGCGGCGCGGTCGGAGGCCAGGGTCTGCATCTGCAGGATGCGCAGGTGGCCCTTGAACCAGCGCTGGCTGATGGCCGGCAGCATGCCCATGGCCTCGATCACCTCGGCGTTGCGCAGGTTGTTGTTGGCGTAGTTGGCCGACGACAGCGCCGCCTGGTTGGCTTCGGCCAGCGGTTGGTGGGTGGCCTTTTCGGTGAGCCAGGCCAGGCCCACCAGGATCAGCGAGCCGATCAGCGTGACCAGCCCCAGCAGTGGGTGGATCAGGTAGGCGACCAGCAGGTAGATCGGCGTCCAGGGGGCGTCGAAGAAGGCGAACAGGCCATTGCCGGTGAGGAACTGACGCAGCTGCGCCAGGTCCTGCAGGGCCTGGCCGGGGCTGCCGCCGGCGCGGCTGAGGTTGCGCTCGAAGGCGGCGCTGAAGGTGTGCCGGTTGAGCGCCATGTCCAGGCAGTTGCCCACCCGGATCAGCACCCGGGTGCGCAGCATCTCCAGGGTGGACATCAGCAGGAACAGGCCCACCACCAGCACCGTCAGCATGGCCAGGGTGGTGACGTTGCGGCTGACCAGGGCGCGGTCGTAGACCTGCAGCATGTACACGGCAGGTGTCAACATCATGACGTTTATCACCCCGCTGAAACCTGCCAGGGCATAGAAACTGCGTCGCAACTGAAACAGTGCGTCGGCAAGCTCCGAACGGGTGGATGTGTGCTTGGGCATGAGGCCTCCCTCCAGAAAACCGGGTGCCTTTGCGGCAGCCCAGGTAGCAGTAGGTGTGGAAGCTGATTGGCACGCAGGCTGGTCGCTCTTTTGGCGGGTAATCCGAACACGCTGCTGTGCCCCACAAGCAGGAGCGTAGGTTGTTAGAAATATCTTGTAATACGCTTTTGCTCTATGGATTCCTCCAAGATTTCATTAAAAACAGCCAGTTGAGAACGATTAGCGGGATCCAATATTTTTTATCGACGTAATATTGACAATTTTTTTGCCTACAACTTTAGTCTTAGTCAGTTCGTCGGAACTTTGCCCGAGGCCCTGTTGTCGCCCTGGCCCCGCGAGCCCCCGCTGACATTCCTGTGGGAGCAGAACATGACCAGCCCTCTGTTCTTGTACCGAGTGAATGGGCTCTACAGGACGTTATCCCCCACTTCTCGTAGCCACGGCCCACCCAGGGCCTGGGCTGGCCGCGCCTGAGCGCCCGGCCAGCCTGAACCTGCGCGAACTCCAGGCACGTAGCCCGCCAGGCGGGTAACGGTTTTGCGCGCCCCGCTTCGCCACAAAAAAAGCTGCAAACCGTGCACGCCTATGAACGGGCGCGACGGGCGCCTGCGCCCCGCGCTCGCCCCCCCTACCGATCGAGGTCAACCGAAAATGGCCAATTTCAGCAAGTCCGACCTGGAGTTCATCCTCAAGCAGATCTTCATCGCCGAAGCCCACGCCCATGGCGCCAGCCTGATCGACCTGCTGCCCAACAGCCAGGTGCCGTTCGGCCTGCGCACCGTCGACGGCAGCTACAACAACCTGGTGGCCGGGCAGAGCGAGTTCGGCGCCGCCGACAATTCGTTCCTGCGCCTGCTCGATGCCCAATACCGCGCGGCCTACGCCGCCAGCGGCACGGTGGTCGACGCGCAGCCGCGCACCATCAGTAACCTGATCGTCGACCAGACCGCGCACAACCCGGCGGCGGTCGAGGCCAACGGTGGCGCCGCAGCGGTAATCAGCCCCGGCGTGGACGGTGTGTTCGGCACTGCAGACGACAAGCAGGTGTTCTTCATCCCCAACCAATCACCCGATGCCGGCCTGACCGCCGGCTTCAACGGCTGGATGACCTTCTTCGGTCAGTTCTTCGATCACGGCCTGGACCTGGTCACCAAGACCAGCAGCGCCGTGGTGTTCATACCGCTGCAGCCGGACGACCCGCTGTACGTGCCGGGCGGGCAGACCAACTTCATGGTGCTGCCGCGCGCGGTGCACACCGCTGGCGCCGATGGCGTGGTCGGCACCGCCGACGACGGCCAGCTCAACACCACCTCGCCGTTCGTCGACCAGAGCCAGACCTACAGCTCGCACCCCTCGCACCAGGTGTTCCTGCGCGAATACACCCTTGATGCCGGCGGTCATCCGGTGGCCACCGGGCGCCTGATCACCAACCGCGATCTTGGCGCCGACGGCAAGTTCGGCACCGCCGACGATGGCAGTGGCGAGAACGGCGGCATGGCCACCTGGGCGGTGGTCAAGGCCCAGGCCCGTGACATTCTCGGCATCAACCTCACCGACGCCGACGTGCACAACGTGCCGCTGCTGGCCACCGATGCCTATGGCAACTTCATCAAGGGCCCCCACGGCATGCCGCAGGTGGTAATCCGCATCGGCAATGGCGCCGACGGTATCGCCGGCACCGCCGATGACCTGACCCAGCTGGTCGAAGGCAACCGCGCCGCGCCGATCAGCCTGGCCAATGCGGTGAGCACCGGCCATGGCTTCCTCGACGACATCGCCCACAATGCCGAGCCGGTCTCGGTGGGTGGCGTGCTGCAGGCCGACGCCGACACCAGCATCGGCAACGCCCAGGCCCCAGGCCCGGGCGGCAGCAACCTGACCTACGACAACGAACTGCTCGACGCCCACTACATCGCCGGCGACGGCCGCGCCAACGAGAACATCGGCCTGACCGCCGTGCACCATGTGTTCCACTCCGAACACAACCGCCTGGTGCAGCAATCCAAGGACACCATCCTCGCCTCGGGCGACCTGGCCTTCCTCAATGAATGGCTGGTGGACGATGTGGCCGCACTGCCGACCACGCCGGCCCAGGTGGCCGCCCTGGTGTGGGATGGCGAGCGGCTGTTCCAGGCCGCCAAGTTCGGCACCGAGATGCAGTACCAGCACCTGGTGTTCGAGGAGTTCGCCCGCACCATCCAGCCGCAGGTGGACGAGTTCCTCGCCCCCAACGGCTACGACACCTCGATCAACCCGGCGATCCTCGCCGAGTTCGCCCACGTGGTGTACCGCTTCGGCCACTCGATGCTGACCGAGACCGTCGACCGCTTCGACCCGGCGTTCAACCCGATCCTCAGCGACCCGAACAACCCCGACCAGCAACTGGGCCTGATTGCCGCCTTCCTCAACCCGCTGGCCTTTGCCGGCAGCGGCGCCACCGCCGATGAAGCGGCCGGGGCGATCATCCGCGGCGTGACCCGCCAGCTGGGCAACGAGATCGACGAATTCGTCACCGAGGCGCTGCGCAACAACCTGCTGGGCCTGCCGCTGGACCTGCCGGCGCTGAACCTGGCCCGTGGCCGCGACACCGGCATCCCCAGCCTCAACCAGGCGCGCCGCGAGTTCTACCATTCCACCGGCGACAGCCAGCTCAAGCCGTACATCAGCTGGGTCGACTTCGCCGAGCACCTCAAGCACCCGGCCTCGTTGGTCAACTTCATCGCCGCCTATGGCAGCCACAGCAGCATCACCTCGGCGACCACGCTGGAAGACAAACGCGCCGCCGCCCTGGCGCTGGTGTTCGGCGGCAGCGGGGCACCGGGCGACCGCCTGGACTTCCTCAACGGCACCGGGGCCTGGGCCAACGTCACCCTGGCCGGCAAGGACGGCGTGATGACCATCACCGGCGTCGACAGCATCGACTTCTGGGTCGGTGGCCTGGCCGAGCAGAAGATGCCGTTCGGCGGCATGCTCGGTTCGAGCTTCAACTTCGTCTTTGAAACCCAGCTCGAAGCGCTGCAGAACGGCGACCGCTTCTATTACCTGTCGCGCACCGCGGGCCTGAACTTCGGCACCGAGCTTGAGAACAACTCGTTCGCCAAGCTGATCATGCTCAACACCGATGTCACCCACCTGTCCAACACGGTGTTCCTCACCCCGACCTTCACCCTGGAGGTCAACCAGGCCAACCAGTACACAGGCCTTGGCGCAGACGGCCGCGCCGACCCCACTGGCGGGCTGATGATCAACGGCGTCGAGATCGTGCCGCTGGTGATTCGCGACAACCCCGACACCGTGGGGCCAGACAGCAACTTCCTGCACTACACCGGTGAGGACCATGTGGTACTCGGCGGCACCGCCGGCGACGACATCATCATCTCCGGCGAGGGCGACGACACCCTGTATGGCGACGGCGGCAACGACCGCCTCGAAGGTGGTGCCGGCAACGATGCCGTGCTGGGCGGGGCGGGCGACGACATCATCACCGACGCGTTCGGCGACAACCGCCTGGAGGGCAACGCCGGCAACGACGTGATCGTCGCTGGCAGCATGCTGGCGGTCGGCAACCTGATCCTCGGCGGCGACGGGCAGGACTTCATCGTCACCACCGAAGACATCACCACCACCTTCGGCGGCCAGGGCGACGACTTCATCCTCGGCGCCAAGACCAACCTGCCACCCACCGGCAACGAAGGCGACGACTGGATCGAGAAGGGCACCCAGGACGGCGCGCCGGGCGACAACTTCGCGCCGCTGCTCACCGATGACGTGGTCGGCAACGACATCTTCGTCGGCGGTGGCGGCTTCGATGAAATGATCGGCGAGGGCGGCGACGACATCTTTGTCGGCAGCGATGCCCAGGACAAGATGGACGGCATGTCCGGCTTCGACTGGATCACCTACAAGAATGACCAGGTGGGCGTCACCGCCGACCTGAGCCTGGCCGCGCTGGCCCAGCCCCATGGCAACGCGCCGAACCAGAACGCCGGGGTGTTCAACCCGGTCGGTGCCTCGCCGGCCTCGATCCTCGACCGCTTCGCCGAAGTGGAGGGGTTGTCCGGCTCGAAGTTCGCTGACGTGCTCAAGGGCGATGACGTGGATGCGGTGACCATCCTCAACCACGGTGGCGCAACCGGCGGTGCATTGACCAACGTCCAGCTGATCCACGGGCTGCAACAGTTCCTGGCCGATGCCGGGCTGCCGACCACCGGCTTTGCCACCGGCAACATCATCCTTGGCGGTAACGGCAGTGACCTGATCGAAGGCCGTGGCGGCGATGACCTGATCGACGGCGACAAGTGGATCAATGTGCGCATCGCGGTGTATGCCCCGGGCGACGTCAACCACACCGGCCCGGAGATCGCCAGCTTCGACAGCATGGTCGACATGATCCCGTTCATGCTCGACCGCACCTACAACCCCGGCCAGCTCAAGGCGGTGCGCGAGATCCTGCCCGGCACGTCCACCGGTGGCGCGGCTTTCGACACGGCGATCTTCTCTGGGTTGCAGAGCGAGTACCAGGTCTCCCAGAACGACCGTGGCACCGCTGACACGGCGGATGACGTGTGGACCGTGACCGACACCGTGGCCGGCCGCGACGGTACCGACACCCTGTTGCACATCGAGCGCCTGCAGTTCGCCGACGGCCAGCGCGTGCTGGTGCAGGGGGTGAACGCGCAACCGACCGGCAGCCCGACCCTCACCGACGGCAACGGCGGCGCGATCACCGTGGGCGACACCCTCACCGTGAGCGTGGCCGGGGTGCGCGATGCCAACAACGTCGTCGCCGGCAACCCACTGGGCACCCTGGCCAACAGTTCGGTCTCGTATTACTGGCAGTTCGAGGCCAACCCAGGCAGCGGCGTGTTCCAGGACATCATCCTGCTGCCGGCCGGCGACCTGGCGTTCCAGAGCGCCGACGGCACCGCGTTCAAGGTCTCGCCCGATCTTGCCGGCCTGTCGCTGCGGGTCAAGGCGATCTACCAGGACGCCCATGGCACCACCGAAATCCTGTTCTCCCAACCCACCACCGTGGTGGAACCGGGCGCGCCGGTCGTGCCCACGGCGCCAACCCCGGTGGTGGATGCCACTGACGGCGGCGCCGGCCTGCACATGGTGCGCTCGGACCTCAACTTCATCCTCGCGCAGATCAAGATCGCCGAGGCGGACGCGGCCGGGCAGGACATCCTTTCGCTGATCCCCAACATCCGCGCGCCGCTGGGCCTGCGTGCGGTGGACGGCTCGAACAACAACCTGATGAACCTCAATGGCAACAACCACACCCAGTACGGTGCCGCCGACAACGTGTTCCCGCGCCTGAGCGACCCGGTGTTCAATACGGCCGAAGGCGCCCCGGCCGGTTTCTTTGGCCCAGGCTCGCCGGCCAGCCCTGCGACCTCGTACCAGCAGACCAGCGGCAACGTGTTCGACTCGCAGCCGCGCACCATCAGCAACCTGATCGTCGACCAGACCTCGAACAACCCGGCCGCCTATGCCACCGCCTACGACCCCGGCGCCAACGGCCACCTCGACTTCGGCGCGCCGGGCAGTGACGACGTACTCAAGGATGGCGTGCGCATCGTGGCCAGCCCAGGCATGGACGGCCAGTTCGGCACCAGTGACGACCACGATGTGTACCTGTTCGAGAACACCGCGCCGGATGCCGGCCTGTCCGCGCCGTTCAACGCCTGGATGACCTTCTTCGGGCAGTTCTTCGACCACGGGCTGGACCTGGTGACCAAGGGCGGCTCGGGCACCATCTTCATCCCGCTGCAGCCGGACGACCCGCTGTACGTGCCGGGCGGGCATTCCAACTTCATGGTGCTGACCCGCGCCACCAACCTGCCCGGCGCCGACGGCGTGCTGGGCACCGCCGACGATATCCACGAGCACACCAACACCACCACGCCGTTCGTGGACCAGAACCAGACCTACAGCTCGCACCCGTCGCACCAGGTATTCCTGCGCGGCTACCAGCTGACCGACGACGGCCCGATCGCCACCGGCCGCTTGATCACCAACCGCGACCTGGGCGCCGACGGCAAGTACGGCACCGGCGACGACAGCGAGATCGGCGGCATGGCCACCTGGAAAGTGGTCAAGGCCCAGGCCAACGATGTGCTGGGTATCCACCTCACCGACGCCGACGTGGACAACGTGCCGCTGCTGGCCACCGACGCCTACGGCAACTTCATCAAGGGGCCCAACGGCTACCCGATGGTGGTGATGAAGGGGGTTGACGGCCTGGGCGGCACCGCCGACGACGTGCTGGTCGAAGGCAACCCGCTGGCGCCGATCGACCTGACCAACGCCGTGCGCACCGGCCACCAGTTCCTTGCCGACATCGCCCACAACGCCGTGCCGGTGTTCAGCGGCGGCGTGCTGGCGCCGGATGCCGGCGATGCGATTGGCAACGCCGTGCCGTTCAACCCGCAGACCGGTGCCAACACCGCCTACGACAACGAACTGCTCGACGCCCACTACATCGCCGGTGACGGCCGGGTCAACGAGAACATCGGCCTGACCGCGGTGCATGCGATCTTCCACGCCGAGCACAACCGGCTGGTGGCGCAGACCAAGGACACGGTGCTCGACGCCCACGACGTGGCCTTCCTCAACGAGTGGCTGCTCGACCCGGTGGCGGCGTTGCCTGCCACCCAGGCCGAGATCGACGCGCTGGTATGGAACGGCGAGCGGTTGTTCCAGGCCGCCAAGTTCGGCACCGAGATGCAGTACCAGCACCTGGTGTTCGAGGAGTTCGCCCGCACCATCCAGCCGCGGGTCGACCTGTTCTTCGCCCCGACCCAGGTGTATGACGTCGACCTCGATGCCTCGATCGTCGCCGAGTTCGCGCACACCGTGTACCGCTTCGGCCACTCGATGCTGACCGAAACGGTCGATCGCTTCGACATCGACTTCAAGGTGATCGGCGACCCGGCCAGTGCCAACCCCGACCAGCAGATGGGCCTGATCGCGGCGTTCCTCAACCCGCTGGCCTATGCCGCCAGTGGCGTGACGCCCGAGGAGGCGACCAGTGCCATCGTGCGCGGGGTAACCCGCCAGGCCGGCAACGAGATCGACGAGTTCGTCACCGAGGCGCTGCGCAACAACCTGCTGGGCCTGCCGCTGGACCTGCCGGCGATCAACATCGCCCGGGGGCGCGATGTCGGCATCCCGTCGCTCAACGCCCTGCGCCGCGACATCTATGGCCAGACCGGCGATACCCAGCTCAAGCCGTACACCAGCTGGGTCGACCTGGTGCAGCACCCCAAGCACCCGGAATCGCTGATCAACTTCATCGCCGCCTACGGCACCCACGCCACCATCACCGCGGCAACCACCCTCGACGGCAAGCGTGACGCCGCCCTGGCCCTGGTGTTCGGGGGTGACGGCGCGCCCACCGACCGCCTGGACTTCCTCAACGGCAGCGGCGCCTGGGCCAACGTGACCAAGGCCGGCAAGGACGGCGTGCTGGGCACCGCCGACGACCTCAAGGGGGTGACCATCACCGGGGTGGATGCCATCGACCTGTGGATCGGCGGCCTGGCCGAGGCCAAGACGCCGTTCGGCGGCATGCTCGGCAGCACCTTCAACTTCGTGTTCGAGAACCAGCTGGAGAAACTGCAGGACGGTGACCGCTTCTATTACCTGGAACGCACCGCCGGCCTGTCGATGAACGCCGAGCTTGAAAGCAACTCGTTCGCCAAGCTGATCATGGCCAACACCTCGGCCACCCACCTGCCGGGCCTGGTGTTCTCCGACCCGGGCTTCTACCTGGAAGTTGACCGTTCCAAGCAGTACAACGACGGCCTGGGCAACGCCGACCCGCTGGACGACAGCGGCCACCAGGTGGTGTTCCGTGACAACCCGCTGACCGCAGGCACCGACAGCAACTACATCC
This sequence comes from Pseudomonas parasichuanensis, assembly GCF_021601385.1. Classification (GTDB taxonomy): domain Bacteria; phylum Pseudomonadota; class Gammaproteobacteria; order Pseudomonadales; family Pseudomonadaceae; genus Aquipseudomonas; species Aquipseudomonas parasichuanensis. The sequence goes on from NZ_BQHO01000010.1 coordinate 120,576, forward strand.
GCTACACCGGTGACCAGCACATCGTGCTCGGTGGCACCAACGGCGATGACATCCTGATCGCCAGCGAAGGCGACGACACGGTGTGGGGCGATGCCGGCAACGACCGCATCGACGGTGGCGACGGCAACGACCAGCTGCGCGGTGGTGCCGGCGACGACATCATCAGCGACACCGGCGGCGACGATAACATCCAGGGCGGCGACGGCAACGATGTGCTGCATGGCGGCAACGGCATCAACCTGATCATCGGCGGCTTCGGCAACGACTTCATCGTCACCGGTGAGGATGCCAGCGAAGCGATCGGCGGCCAGGGCAACGACTTCATCCTGGGCAGCAAGGCCAACGAGCAGGACATGGGCAACGAAGGCGACGACTGGATCGAGAAGGGCACCTCGGACGGTGCGCCCGGCGACAACTTCGACCCGCTCGGCAACGACCCGATCATCGGCAACGACGTGTTCATCGGCGGCAACGAGAACGACAAGTTCAACGGTGAAGGCGGCGATGACATCATGGTCGGCAGCCTCGGCTTCGGCGACCGCTACATCGGCGGCTCCGGCTATGACTGGGCGACCTTCAAGGACCTGGCCCAGGGCGTCTCCATCGACTACAGCGACCGCTTCTTCGATGTGCCGCTGGTACCCGGCTCGGGCGCGTCGGCGCTGGTGCGCTTCGACATCATGGAAGGCCTGTCGGGCTCGGCCCATGGCGACTTCCTGCGCGGCGACAACGAGGATGCCACCTCGCTGCCCACCGCCGGGGCCACTGGCAGCGTGCTGACCAACATCGGCCTGATCAACGGCCTGGTCGACCTGCTTGCAGCTGGCGCGACCTTCTTTGATGGCGGCAACATCATCCTCGGCGGCAGCGGCAGCGACCTGATCGAAGGGCGCGGCGGCGACGATATCCTCGACGGTGACAAGTGGCTGAACGTGCGCATCAGCGTGCGCGCCAACCACGACGGCACCGGCCCGGAAATTGCCACCTTCGACAGCATGGAGCCGATGGTGCCACTGATGCTCAACGGCACCTACAACCCCGGGCAGCTGGTGATCGTGCGGGAGATCCTCAGCGGCGACAATAGTTACGACACTGCGGTGTTTACCGGTATTGCCACCGACTACCGCATCACCCTCGAGGGCGACACGGTCATCGTCACCGACACCGTGGTGGGCCGTGACGGCGTGGACCGCCTGACCGGCATCGAACGCCTGCAGTTTGCCGACGGCGCCCAGGCCTCCGGCGTGGGGACTGCCGTCAACAACGGCCCCTCGGGCCACCTGGCGATACTCGACGACGCCAGCGGTGCGCGGGCCGATGCCCCGGTGGCCGGCCAGCTGCTGCGGGTGAGCAACCGCGGCGTGCATGACGCCGACAACGTCGGCGCAGGCAACGCCAGCGGCACGGTGACCGGGCCGGTGGCGTACTACTGGCAGGTCGAGACCATCCCCGGTACCGGTGTCTATGAAGACATCACCTTTGTCGCCGCCGGCGAAGTGTCGCGGGCGACCGGCAGCACCTACCGGGTGGCGGACGATGTGGCGGGGCTGAACATCCGCGTGCGGGCGGTGTACCAGGACGCCAAGGGCACGCTGGAAATCGTCGACTCCTCAGCCAACAGCGCCCCCAGCGCTGGGCCGACGGTGACCGGGCTGGCGGCGCAGAACCAGGTGCTCACCGCCAACCTTGCGGCCATCGTCGACGCCGACGGCCTGAGCAACCCGCAGTTCAGCGTGCAGTGGCAGTCGAACGTGGGCGTGGGCTGGGTGAACATCGCCGGTGCCACCGGCACCAGCTTCACCCTTGGCCAGGCCCAGGTCGGCCAGCAGATACGGGTGCTGGTGAACTACGTGGATGACTTCGGCGTGGCCGAGGTGGCGACCTCCGACCCGACGTTGCCGGTGCTCAACGTCAACGACGCGCCGACCGGCGCTGTGCTGATCAGCGACACCACACCGGACCAGGGCCAGACCCTGACCGCACTGACCGGCAGCATCGCCGACCTCGACGGCCTGGGCGCCTTCAGCTTCCAGTGGCAGCAGGGGCTGGGCGGCAACTTCAACGACATCGCCGGCGCCACGACGGCCAGCTTCACCCCGGGCCTGGCCCAGGGCAACCAGCAACTGCGGGTGATCGTGCGCTACACCGACGGCTTCGGCAAACAGGAGGTGGTGACCTCGGCGGCCACGGCGGCGGTGGCGGTGATACCGGGTATCGTGCTGCAAGGCACCAACGCGGCCAACACCCTCAACGGCACGGTGGGCAACGATGTACTGCTGGGCCTGGGCGGCAACGACACGCTCAATGGCCTGGCCGGGTTCGACCAGCTGTTCGGCGGGGTGGGCAACGACATCCTCAACGGCGGGGACGGTGACGACGTGCTCAATGGCGAGGACGGCAACGACACCCTCAACGGTGGGCTGGGTGCCGACACCATGAACGGCGGTGCCGGCAACGACACCTTCGTGGTCGACAACCTCGGCGACAGCGTCACCGAAGCCGCCGGCGGCGGTGTCGACCTGGTGCAGACCAGCCTGGCCAGCTACCTGCTGGGCAACGAGGTCGAGAACCTGACCTACACCGGCAGCGCCAATTTCACAGGTTTCGGCAACGCGCTGGCCAACACCCTCACCGGCAGCAGCGGCAACGACACGCTTAACGGCGGTGCCGGTGATGACCGGCTGGTGGGCGGCGCCGGCAACGATACCTATGTGATCGATGCCGGCAACGATGTGGTGGTCGAGGCCGCCGGTGGCGGTATTGATACCGTGCGCACCTCGCTGGCCAGCTACGCGCTGACCGCCAACGTCGAGAACCTGACCTACACCGGCGTGGGCAACTTCACCGGCTTGGGTAACGACCTCGCCAACGTCATCACCGGCGGTGCCGGCAACGACATCCTCAGTGGTGCCGGTGGCGACGATACCCTCAACGGCAACGCCGGCGACGACACGCTCAATGGTGACGCCGGCAACGACCAGCTGTTCGGCGGCCTGGGCAACGACACCCTGAACGGCGGTGGCAACAATGACAGCCTCGATGGCGGTGCCGGCGACGACGCGCTCAGCGGTGGTAATGGTGACGATGTCCTGCTGGGCGGGTTGGGCAACGACAACCTCGATGGCGGCGTCGGCGTCGATCAGCTTGATGGTGGAGCGGGCAACGACACCGTGCTCGGCGGTGGCGGCAACGACACCTTGCTGGGCGGGGCCGGCGATGACTTCATCGATGGCGGCGCGGGCAACGACACGGTCACCGGCGGGGCCGGCAACGACTCGCTGGTGGCGCTCGACGGCAACGATGTCTTCGTGTTCGCCGCAGGCTTTGGCACCGACCAGGTGTTCGGCTTCGATGCCGCCCCCGCCGGGGGCCAGGATCGGCTCGACATCTCGGCGATGAACATCACCGCGGCGACCTTTGCCGCCAACGTGACCATCGCCGATGTGGGGGCCGATACGCTGGTCAGCTTTACCGGTGCAACCGATACCATCCGCCTGGTGGGGGTGGGGGATGCGACCAGTGTGACGGCGGCGGACTTCCTGCTGACCTGAGGTTTGCACTGGAAGAAATGCAGTGAAGGGGAGGGCATGGATGCCCTCCCTTTTGCTATCGGCTACACGGTTGGGCTCTGTGTAGGAGCGGCACAAGGCCGCTCCTACAGGTAGCCCACCCTCAGTGCTTCATGCCCAGCTCTGCATCATCCATCAGCGCCTTGGCCAGCGCACTCAGGTAGTACGACGCCCTCAGCAGTTGCGGCTTTTCCTCCATGATCCCGGCAATGGTCAGGTCCCGCACGCAGCCCATCAGCTCCGAGGCCTGGTCCCGCGCATGCTGGCAGGGGATGCCGGGCTCGATGCAGAACAGCGGGTCGGTCATTCCTTCGCCTTGGTAGAACTTGGTCTTGCCCACAGTGGTGCGGGGCGTGGTGTCGTCTGTGTTCATGGCTCACTCTCCCTGAAATGATCGGTGCCTGGGCGGGTCCTATCGCGGGTCAAGCCCGCTCCCACGGATGCAGGCATAACCCTGCGGGCGGGGAGTTGCGTGGGAGCGGCGGTGCGCCGATGCGACTTGCCCCGCGATAGCGTCATCCCAGGCGACACATGACCAACGGCCTAGTGGAGCGCCTGACGCTCCATCTGCGGCATCTGCACCTGAATCAACGCCGACTCGAGCAGCACCCGCAGCGCTTCGATCTCATGCATCAGCGCCATGATCAGAATCGACGCGGGCGACTTGGGCTGAATGGAAATGGCCTGATGCGCCACAGCGTGCGCGCACAGGGCGTACTCGGTGGCCTGGATGAGGGTGTCTTCGAGGGAGTGATGGTTGTGGGGTGGATCGGGGACGATCTTCAACATAGCTATTTACCTTGCAGGTGCCGCCACCTGCCTGCTGTCAAACAGAAGGGTGGCAGCTGTACGTGGGTTGACAGACCGGCGGAAATAGCAAAGTTCCGGCGCACGCGAACGTGCCCGCACGTACAGCTGCCATAACGGCAAACCGCACGCTATTTACCGTCACAGCCTGTCAAAGCTATGTCGTTGATGTGCAACGACTCGCCGAGACTAGGGGGCAGCCTGAGCGACCGCAATGGAAAAAAGGCGGCAGGAGTATGTTTGGGAAATGGACTACAAGGAAGGGCTTTAATCTGATTTTCGTGACAGCTAGCGAGGTCAGCAGTTGCGGATATTGGATTGATATTGGTCGGCCCGGCCTGAGCCGCTCTCATGGAACAAATCGTAAGTCTCTGATTCAACGAGGTCGCTGTGGGAGCGGTGCGGGTACTGGCAATGTTCCCTGCGCGACAGCGCAGCCCGCAGGGCTGGGGGATCTCCTAGAGGGCAAGATTGCCGGGCTGATTAGCCCAGTCAGGCAAACGCCGCCTCGACGAACGCCTCCAACGCCTGCGCCTCGATGATCTCGATGGAGAAATGCCCAAAGCGCTTGGGCAGCCAGATGATCCGCGCCCCGGCCGGCGATTGCAGGTCGCCGCGTGCCAGCGGCTGGCCGTTCTCGTTCTCGGGCTGCACACCGTTGGCCACCAGTTGGTCATAGGCCGCTTCGATGTCCGGGGTCGAGTAGCAATGGCGGTAGATCATGCCTTCACCGTGCTCGTCCAGCAGCACCTTGAGGTTGCCCGCCAGCGGCTGCACCAGCATGAACCGCTCCTGGCCCATGCGGGCGATGGCGTAGCGCACGTGCAGGCCGCCGCGTTGCCACACCTGGGTGGTGGAGATCTCGGCGCCGAGGATCTGCTGGTAGTAGGCGCAGGCCGCTTCGAGCTGGTTGACCAGTACATCCACGTGGCTGAACGTGAGTTGCATCGTGATACTCCCCTGGCTGAGGGGGGAGCATAACCCAGCCTAGAGCACCGGAGCGGATTCAGCTTCTGCCTGCAGCGCCTCGATGACAGCGGTTCGCTCACCGACGCTTTCGCGAAAGCGGCGGATGGCGGGGAAGGCGCCCAGGTCAATGCGCAGGTGTTCCGACCAGCCCAGCACGGTGAACAAGTAAGCGTCGGCGATGCTGAACTGATCACCGTACGCATGGCCCTGGCTGGCCAGCACGTGTTCCATGTAGCCCAGGCGTCGGCCCAATCGCTCGCGCAGCAGTAGCTTCACAGGCTCCGGAATCTCTTGATGGAACAACGGGCTCATCCCGGCATGCAGCTCACTGCCGATGAAGTTCAGTTGGGCTTGCAGTTGGGTGCGTTGCAGGGTGCCATTGGCTGGGGCCAGACCGGCCTCGGGGCGCAGGTCGGCAAGGTACTGTAGAATTGCCGCGCCCTCGGTCAGGACGGTGCCGTCGGCCAGCTCCAGCGCGGCCACGTAGCCCTTTGGGTTGATCTGGTAGAAGTCACGGCCATCGGCAGTGCGCTTGCTCTGGTTGTTCACCCGGATCAGCCTGAACGGCAGCGCCAGTTCGCGCAGGATGATGTGGGGGGCCAGAGAGCAGGCTTGTGGGGCGAAGTAGAGTTTCATGGGGAGGGTCCTGGTGGTAAAGGATGGCCAGTATTCTCCAGTTCCGCTCAACGCGTAAGAACGCACTTTTTTGTGGCTGGGGCACAAAAAGGTTACTTGGAAGCCGGCAATGAAGAAGAATGTTTCGGGCTGTTCGATCGAAGAAGCGATGCGCCTGCTCGGTGGGCGCTGGCGTTTGCTGCTGGTGTCCTACCTGCTCGACGGCAGCAAGCGCTTCAACCAACTGCGCAGGGACATGCCGCACATTTCGCAGCGTGTACTGACGCTGGAACTGCGGGCACTGGAAGAGGCGGGGCTGGTCGAGCGAACCGTCTATCCCGAGGTACCCCCGCGCGTGGAGTATTGCCTGAGCCCCGATGGCGAGCGACTGCGGCCGGTGGTTGAGGTGGTCAAGACCTTCGGCTTGTGGCTGAAGGTCAGGCCTGAACCTGAAACCTTGGTTGTGGAGTGAGCGCTGCAGGAACGGGGGGTAGCCAGGCGAGCGGGGCTGGTTGACCTGTTGGGTGCCGCGAAGCGGCCCCACTATCCAGGTGTCTGCCGTGGGGCAACAGTGGCATCACAACCCGCACCACTATCGCGCTAAGAAACGATCTGGCCGACAGGGACCCAGAGCACTGGAGACTTCGCCATCGATGATCTCCTCGCTGGTGAGCCGCCCCACTATCGCCGCCAAGGTGATACCAGGGTGCACTGCACACACATAGACGCCACCCACTTTGGGCAGGTAACCGATGATGGGAATACCATCCGCAGGCATGGGTCTGAGCCCGATTCCAGCCCACTCCGGCTCTATTGAAGTCACTCCATGGAGCTCGTTTTGAATCGCCTTGGCTGTTCGTAGCGCAATCGCTTTCGGCTGATTTTCTACGGCGTCGTCCAGGTAATCTTCTGCTGCCAGCAAGACGCCCTCCGCTGTTTGCCTCACTTCCATTGCAGGGCTGGAGATCAGTGTTCGCACCAGGTCGGGCTGTGTCTTGTAGCGGATGAGAAGGGCAGGTGAGGCCTCGATTGGAAGCGACATTCCCAGCCTGTCCGTCAGCTTCGTTATGCCTGTCCCAGCTGCCACGACGACAGTATCGGCATCGATGATGCCCATTGCTGTTTCAACAGCGCTCACCTTTGCATGCTGGATCACAAGGCCTAGAACTGGTGTTCGAGTGAGTAGGCTCGCGCCATGGGCCTGGGCACCCGCGATTAATGCATGCGTAGCGGCCACGGGGTCCAGCGCGCCTTCTGCTGGCGCATAGGAAGCGAACTCAGGCGGATGCTTGAGATTGGGCTCAAGGTCCAGGATCTGCGAGCGTGAGCACCTGTTAGCCACAGGCGGATTACTTGCAGCTGACGGCGCTGCACTCGGCATCTCGCTGTAGGACAACGCGCCCGTCCATCGCACTGTCAAGCCCGGCAGCTCGGTCTCGAGTTGACGATACGCCACGATTGCGGCAGCACGCAGTTGTGCGATCGGGTCGGATTCGCAGGTTGAGGTATTGATCCAGGCGAATGATCGGCCAGTCACCCCCGACGCTATACCTTCAGCCTCGACCACAGTGACCTTCGCGCCTTTGCGTGCCAGGTGATAAGCCACTGCTGCCCCCATGATGCCAGCGCCAATGACAACGATCCTTTTGTCTTGTCCATTCACCTTTGCATGCTCCGTTCTGTCGACGTGACGATGGTACGCCAGCGGTGGGCGTTGTTTACATGAGCGCTCTTCTAGGGGGGGCTTGAATGTTTGCACACCGATTGCCGGCACTGGCTACTGACGGGATCGAGGTCCGCTTCGGCTCGAAAGCGCTCCCCTGCTACCTAGGGCAAGCGCATTCAGCCGATCTGGGTCAAACACTCCTGATCCAACCAGTACCGCCCAACTTTGCACACCGGGCCCTGCATGAGTACGTTGTTCTGCTGATCGAGTTCGATGGTGATTTGACCGCCAGGCATGTGCACTGTCACCTGATCCTCAACGAACCCGAGTCGTCGTGCGACTGCCGCAGCGGCACAGCTGCTGGTGCCTGAAGATAGGGTGTAGCCCACGCCACGCTCCCAGATCTGCACCATCAGGTTTCGGCGATCGACAACGTTCACGAATTGAACATTGGTTCTGTTTGGGAAGAGAGGCAACTGCTCAATGGTTGGCCCGAGCTTGCGTGCAAGTGCCTCAGTCGCCTGGTCGACAAACACCACGCAATGCGGGTTGCCCATCGACACAAGGTTCAGGTGCAGGCGAATGCCATCGACTTCCATTGAGTGTCGTTCGGTCTCGGGGAATGTCGCCATGCCCATGGCGATGGAAATGCGTCGGCCGTCGTCGAGCACCCGGCAATGAACCTTGCCGCCTTTGGTTATCAACTCGAAGGGTTCGTGCGAAACGATGCCCTGATCCCAAAAGTAGCGACATAGGATTCGCAAGCCGTTGCCACTCTTTTCCGCCTCGGAGCCATCGGTGTTGAAAATCTGCACTGAGAGCATCTTTCCTGGCTCGACGACAGGAACCAGGATGCCGTCACTGCCCAGCCCTCTATGCCGGTCGCATATCACGGAGATAGCCTGGGTACAGCAATCGAATGGGGTATTGTCGTGGTAGACGAGATAGTCATTGCCAGCCGCGTGATATTTTACGAACTGCATGAGTTGCGATGTCTTCATAACCCGCTCTTTCTCCAATGCAAAGGCAGCACTGAAGGGCACTGCGATCGCGGTTGCATTATCTCGAATCTCAAGGGCCTCATCCTCGCTGAGCGGTGAGCCTTTGCGATCTTATGCCGCCTTTAGCGAGCCTAGGTGCGCTACCTGGCGGAGCTCTGAATGAGCAAGTTGTCTGGCTTGTAGCCAGGTGATTGCTGCAGAAAAGCTGCGATCAGCGATGAAACCTGCTGCTGAATGACATCTCGTTCACGACCGTTATCGCCATCCCGGCAAATAATGCCATCGCCAGGTACTTCTGCTTCAAGCGCTGATTGGGCGCCTGGTTTGCACATCGACATGAACGTGAAATGGCTGGCGTCACTGATCTCGACGTAACGGCTGGATGCGGCAGGCAGGCGTTTGGCCAGGTGGGCCGACTCCAGTTCAGCGGGAAGTTCACGCGACGGTACGCCCGCCGCGATCACCAGGGCGGGTACCGGCAGCGTGGCCAGGCTTTGATCGGTCAGCCCCCGGGAAAGGCCCAGGTCCAGGGTGACAACGGCCGTGACACGTTCATCGCGCCAATCGGCGCCCAGTGCGGTCTTCAATTCCGAGGTGTCAGCGGGTTTCATCTGTGCATAGACGGTACAACTGGATAACTGTGGATGAGCGATGCAGTCCTGCGCAAAGTGCTCTGGATCAAAACGCGCCCCGGCGATCTCCAAGGCGGTCCAACCGCCGAGCGAATGGCCCACCACTGCAATTCGGCCAGCGGCGACCGCGCCGAATTTTTCAGGTTGAGCGATAACCCCGTCGATGGCCCGGCGCAGATCAACGGGCCGCTGCCACAGTTGCGCGGCTGCTTGTGGGCTGCGGTCATGGGTCGTGCTGCCAGGGTGATTGATCGCGGCGACGATATAGCCTTTGTGGGCCAAGGCACTGGCCAGCCAGATCTGGTTGCTCCAGTTACCCCGGTAGCCGTGGGACAGCACCACCAGCGGATGTTCGCCGGCAGCGGGCGGCGCGTCAGCAATGGCAGGAGCACCGACAAACACCGCATTGTCGCCGATCAGCTGCGTGGCGGCGGTAGACGTACTTGGGTACCAGACCACCATCTCCAGTGCGCGGTCACTGTGCGGATCCGCCAGCCTGGAGGCGTGGAAGCCCATGGCGTTGTCGCCGGCTATTGCGGTAGTCGTCAGGCACGCCAGCAACAGCGCGCCGAATACGGTTTTCAATGTCGTCTCTTCCTTGATCAGACGCGTGCATGGCACTTGAATCCGCCACTGGGCGTATCCACCCTCCAAGGGCGTCGAAGTTGATGTTGTGATCCTTGAACGTGAACATTAAAGCCTGGATTCAAACCCCGTCCAGGCAAACCGCATCAACCTCTTCAGCAGGGCTGGGGCGCCAGGCTGTTGCTGACGTTGCGCCCCAGCACCAGCACCGTGACGAAACCGCAGCCCACCAGGGCCGTGGCCAGGCTCAACAGCACCGAGCTGCCCAGCTGGTCGACGATGCGCCCGCCAAAGAACGAGCCCAGCGCAATGATCACCTGGAACATGGCGACGAACAGCGGCATGCCGCGTTCGACATCCTTGGGCGCCACCACGAACATCCAGATGCTGGCGCAGGCCGGGAAGGCGCCGAAGGCGAAGCCCCAGAGCGCGATCAGCATTGCCGCGCCGGTCATGCCGGTGGCGAAGTAGGGGAACAGCGCGGTGCTCACGGCAATCATCAGTGCCACCAGCATCAGCGTGTGACGCACGCTGCGGTTGGCGGCGAAACCGGCAAACAGGTTGCCCAGCACCCCGGCCACGCCATAGAGCAGCAGCAACGAGCCAATGGTCGGCCCATCGAAGCCGGCACTCTGTTTGAAGAACGGCGCGACATAGGTGTACGCGGCAAAGTGCGCCAGGCCAATCAGCAATACCGCGATCAAGCCCACCCGTGCCTGTGGGTTGATGAACAGGGCCGGCAGGTCACTGACACGGATGGCCCGGTCCGGGTTGAGCCGCGGCAGCAGGAAGATCTGCGCCAGCAGCACCGGTACGCCCACCAGCGCGGTGGCCAGGAAGGTCATGCGCCAGCCCATCAGGCCGCTCAACCAGGTGCCGACAGGCACGCCCAGGACGGTAGCCAGGGTGACACCGACCATGATGATCGAGGTGGCCTGGGCCACGCCCACGCCCTTGGGCGCCAGGCGGCCGCTGAGGGCAATGGCGGTAGCCCAGAAGCCACCGATGCTGATGCCCAGCAGCACACGGCCGAGCAGCAGCAGGCTGAAGTCGCTGGCGTAGGCCACGACCGTGTTGGCGATGATCATGACCAGGGTCAGGCCAACCAGCAGGTAGCGGCGGTCCAGGGCGCCGATGCCCACGGACAACAGGGGGGCGGCGAGGGCGGCCATGATGCCGGGCAGGGTCACCATCAGGCCGGCCTGGCCGGCGCTGATGCCCAGGTCGCTGGCGACGTCGTTGAGTACGCCCACCGGGAGAAACTCGCTGGTCACCAGGGCGAAGGCGCCTACGGCGACCGAGAGAATCGCCAGCCACTGCTGGATGACGCTTTGTTGATCATGTTCAGGACGGCCCTGAGGGGCCTGGCTGCTGCTTGGCATGGTATTGGGTTCCATGGGGGAAGGTCGCCTGAACGCAGGCGCGTGGAGCGGGAGGCAATTGGGAGGCGATTATAAGAGTCGGTTTTGCCAACCCGACAGGCGGGGCCTTCGATAGTCATCATCAGTGCAATCGATAAGACACGCCGGGACGCCATACGTGGCGGCGAAATGAGTTGCTATGCTGCCGGCTTCATCGCATCGACAGGGACGTTTACAGATGACCGCCACTCTTCGGCAGGCTTCGGCCAGTGATATCGAGTTGCTGTTCGATATCCGTACCAGCGTGAACCAGAACCACCTCTCCCGTGAGCAACTGCATGAAATGGGCATCACGGCGGCTGCACTCGCCGATGCCATCGGCAGTGGCCCTTGTGCCTGGATTGCAGAATGGTGCCAGCAGGCTGCCGGGTTTGTCATGGTCGATCACGAACAAGGGGAGGTGTTCGCCCTGTTCGTGCGCCCGCAGCACGAAGGCAAGGGTTTGGGGCGCTTGCTGTTGAAGCAGGCGGAACACGCGCTATTTCAGCGCCATGAGCAGATCCACCTGACCACCGACGGCCATGCAGACATTCGGGCGAATGGCTTTTACCGGCGGTTGGGGTGGACCTGTGTCGAGGCGGTGGATGACCGGGATGTGCGTTATGAGAAGCGTCGTGTAGAGGGCCGAGCGGGAATGGAAATTCGCCTGACGACGATGCAGGATTGGCAGCGCTTGAAGCAGGTGCGGCTGGCCGCGCTTGTGGATACCCCCACAGCCTTTGGCGTGAGTTACCAGACCGCTGCCCGCTACACCGATGAACAGTGGCAGAAACGCGCCTCATCGACGGGCACTGCGTTCTGGTTGGCCGTGCTTGGCGACGAGCCGCTGGGGATGGTCGGGGCAGCGGTCAGCGATGCGGGGCGCTTCAACCTGATCGGCATGTGGGTCGACCCTGCTGCACGCGGCAGCGGTGCGGCGGCCGGCCTGGTCGAGGCGGTCAAGGCCCGGGCGTTGCAGTGCGGGTATGACCGGGTCTTCCTGGATGTCTCGCCAGAAAATACGCGAGCTGCGAGTTTTTACCTGAAGCAAGGCTTTGCATTCCTGGACGAATGGGAAGCCCTGGAGAGTCATCCGCAGATCACGGTGCAGACAATGGTCTGGATTGCCGGGTGATGATGCAGGGCTTGGCGTCGGTGAACGCAAAGCCCGACACACTCACAGAGCGTATTGCGCGATCCCAAGACCAAACGACCAGTTCTCCTTGCGCACCTCGACCAGGTTGATGAACACATCCTCAAGGCGCACCCCCGCCTGCTGGTTGAGCCCTTCGGCAATGGCCAGGTACAGCGCCTTCTTCTGCTCGACGGTGCGCCCTTCGCTGAGGGTGATCTGGATGAACACCTGGCCGTCCGAGCGCTGGATACCCAGGTATTGCGGGTCGTTCACCAGGCGGTCAGGTTCGTGCTCGGTCAAGACCTGGAAGTTGTCGTGGTCGGGCACATTTATGGTGCTTTTCAACGCGGCGTAGACCACCTGGCCGATCCTCGGCAGGTGGCTGGGGTCGGGGTTGCGCTTGATATCGATACGAACCAGAGGCATGCGAGGCTCCTTGGCGGGTGGGCAGGCTGTACAGCAGCGTAGTCAGGATTGAGCTGATCCACCTGCCGATGCCTGCTGTATGATGCGCGCCCGCGATCGGAGCAACCCATGGCCAAAGACATCGACAACCCCTGCGTCTCGCTGTGCCAGCTCAACAGCGAGCTGTGCGTGAGCTGTGGCCGCACCCGCGAAGAAATCCGCAAATGGCGCGGCATGAAACGCCCGGAAAAGATGGCGACGGTACAGCGCGCCGCCACCCGGATGAAGGCCATCCTCAAGAAGAACGCCAAACGCCAGGCGAACGACTGACGCCGCGTTCAGAAGCTTTCCAGGCCAGCCTCGATGCCGGCCTGCTGCGCCAGTTCGATCATGCTGTCGACCTGGTCGGCCGCGACGATGCAGCCCACATACTCGTCGCCGCCGGTGTCCAGTTGCAGGAAGCGTTTGCCCTGGCCCGCCAGCCAATGATCGAAGCCGCTCAACGCCTGGGCCATGCTCTGCATGCCGTCGTGCCGGTAGACGTAGGCCTCGCTCACACCGCTGGCTTTGACCAGGCAGGGCGCCAGGTACTCGAAGCTGTCGAAGCCGTTCCAGTCCACCGCCAACAGCGCCAGCTGATCGAGTGCCTTGACCTGGTCCGGGGCCAGCAAGGCCTGGCTCAGTGCGCTGGCCGGCTCCTCGCCCTGGCCGTAGATACGCAGCACCCGCCTGACCAGCCGGGCGCGCTCCTGCTCGGGCAGGTGCGCCAGCAGGGCCTGGCTGAAGGCCTTGAGGCCTGGGCGGTAGGGGTGCAGCTCGCGCATGATCGCAGCGTCGCTGAGCGTCGGCTCATCCGGTGGCGGCTGGGTGAAACGGCCGCCGAACAAACGGTCGAAAAGTCCCATGCTGTGTCCTGTGCGCTCCATTGACGGGCTAAGCAGAGCATAGCCGTCGGATCAATCGTTGCTGTGCTGTCCATCCTTAACCGGCAGGCAGCACATCCGAAAGCGTCAACCAAGGTGCTTTGCAGTCCAGGTGGGTGTGTTGCTGCTTGCCCGGCACGAACGGCGTATCCAGGGTACCCAGCGTCACTGATACCCAGTCGCTGAACGGCCCCTGGCTGCGCGACCAGAACAGGCTGGTGCCGCAGTGCGTGCAGAACTGGCGCAGCACGTCGGTGGAGGAGGGGTAGGCCTTGAGCGCCTCGGCACCGCTGTGCAGGCGCAACGCGCTGCGTGGCACGCTGGCGTAACTGGCGAAGGCCGCGCCATGGCCCTTGCGGCATTGGCTGCAATGGCAGTGGGTCACCGCTTTGGGCCGGGCCAGCAGCTCATAGCGGATCGCAGCGCACAGGCAGCTGCCCTGGTAGGTTTCGCTCATTGTGGGTTCCCGGCCAGTGCCAGGTTGACCGCCAGCCAGCCATTGACCGCCGCTTCCCCGGCTTCGGCGAACACCCGCTCCAGCAGCTTCACCTGCTCGCGGCGCAGGGCCTGTTCCAGGCGCGCGCCTTCTTCGGTCAGTTGCAGCAGGCGCATGCGTTTGTCGGCCTCGGACGCCAGGCTGTCCACCAAACGCATTTCCATCAGCTGGCGCAGTGGCATGTTCAGCGCTTGCTTGCTCACCCCGAGCACGGCCAGCAGTTCCTTGACGCTCAGGTTCGGGTAACGGGCGATGAAAAACACGATCCGCTGGTGCACACGCCCCAGGCCTCGGCGTTCGAGCATCTCGTCAGCCTTGGCGGTGAACGCCTGGCAGCCGAAGAAGAACGCTTCCATGGCCTGTTGCTGTGAGGTTGAGTTCTTAAGGTCAAGCATGTTGACTTATCCGTAAGGGGCGTCGTAATTTCGGTCAAGCAGTTTGACTTATTTCCCCCACGCCTCGCTACCGGTGATCCCATGGCTGGGCAGCGAGCAGCACCAGCAGCACCAGCAGCACCTGGCGACCCTGCGGGACTACTACCGCGAGCGCCGCGACGCCTTCCAGGCCGCGCTGCAAACGCACTTCGCCGACCTTGCCGATTGGCAGCAGCCCGAGGGCGGGCTGTTCTTCTGGTTGACCCTCAAGCAGCCGTTGGATACCCGCACCTTGCTGCAGGCTGCGCTGGCGGTGGATGTGGCGTTCATGCCGGGCGAGCCGTTCTTTCCCGAGCCGGACCGGCACCATGGGCATCTGCGGCTGAACTTCAGCCATGTGGCGCCGGGGCAGTTGCAGGAGGGGTTGCGGCGCTTGGCGCAGGTGGTGCGGGAGGGGCAGCGGGCGAGGGTGGCTTGAGCGGTATTTGAAGGCAATGGCTACTATGGCTGATCCGAGGCTGGAGGGTGCCGGGAGATCTCCATCGCATTGTGCAAAATGCGCACGATTTCAAGAGCCTGGTTGGTCACGAGGCGATGGAGAACGATGTGCCTTGGCTTGATCACGCGGTGAGACGCGACTGCCGATCGGCAATGGTAAAGATGCAGGCTTATCAGCCCCGGAAAAATGTCGCTGCGGGCCTTGCTACCTAGTCGCTCGGGATCTTCCAGCAGCGCATTCAGCGCTGCTTGAAGCAACTGCTGATAGCGATGGCGCGCGCCTTCACCAAACGTCCTTTCGGTGTAGCGAAGGATATCCAGGATATCGCCCTGCGCCTGATGCGAGATTCGTAGTGCAAGCCTGCTCATCAGCCCCTGCTTGCCTGCTGGCCCAAGGCTTCGAGATAGTCCTGCAGTTGCGACGGATCGACTTCTTCGAATTCCCCGCTGTCGAGCTGCATCAGGCCAATTGAGGTCGCATTACGCAGGGCTTCCAACTTTGCTGCTTCCGCCGCTTCCTGCTCAAGAAGCATGCGCAGGCCCGCGCGAACAACCTCGCTGAAATTCTGGTATCGGCCAGTCTTGACCAGGTCGTCGATGGATTGCTCCATCGGATTCGGTACAACGACGTTGTGCGTAGCCATGGCATATTCCTGAAAACTTCAGCGATGGCAATTTATGCCATAGCTTTTAACTCAAGGCCAAACCGGGCGACCGCTGGCCTCGCGCTGTTGACACGCTGGTCGTTGACGAGCTGGGTAAGTCGCTTCGGCACATCGCCGCTCTCACGTTGATGCTCACGGCCCCGCAACAGGAACTTGCACTTGCCATCAGGCATTTCTCAACCATCCTTCTTCCTGGCGACCCTCACGCTCCCCAAGGAGAATCACGGATGTTCAAGCATCGCTTCGTCCCCGCCATGCTGCTGGGCGCATTGGCCCTGGCCCTCACCGCCTGCAGCAGCATCGACGCCCGCACCACCGAATATGTAGGCGCACCGCACCCGGCGCCGACCCTACCCGGCAACGTGGAGATCCTGCGCAGCGAACCGACCCGACCCCATGTGCGTCTGGGCGAGATCGTGGTCGATGCTGGCACCGATGCTTCTGCCTCGGTCAGTGAGATCGAGCAGAAGTTGCGCAGCGAGGCGGCCGGTATTGGTGGCGATGCCGTGGTGGTGGTGTACGACCGCATCCAGCCGGTGGCCGCCTATGTCAGCGGGCCGTTGTGGGACCGCGATATCCGCTCTATCGAGGGGCGCAAGTTGAAGGGCATCGTCATTCGCTATAACCGCTGAATCGGGAGCGCGGCCCATGCGCAGGCTGTGGCGAAAGTACCTCGACTTGCTTGAGGCCGACCTGAGCACCAAGGTCTTCGACAACTTCAAGAACCTGCTGGTGTGCGCGTTGCTGTTTGCGGCGGGGACCGAGGCTATTCATGGCAACCAGCAGATACTGCTGGGGCTGTGGGTGTCGAGCCTGACCGGGTGGGGGTTGATCCTGGTGTCGGCGTTGCTGTTGCTGCTCAATGTCAGCGATACCTTGCATCGGTTGGCCAAGTTGCCTTATCACACGGTGTTGCAGGTGATCTTGTGTGTGTTGTATCTGGTGCTGGCTTCGCGGGTGGTGGAGATTGTGTGGAGTTTTCGGGCGGAGTAGGGGGCAGGCGTTGCCTCTTTCGCAGGAGTGCTGCTGCCCGCCCTTGTGCATATCTTGAGTCTGACGCAGCGTTTTCAGCGCGCACCTCGAAGTCGAGTCGGACCAACAAGGCGGACAGTGAAGAGCTTGCAGGAGTAACTGGCCCGAAACAGATGTGGGAGCTGGCTTGCCAGCGATGCGCCGCGCGGGCGGCGCTCGATTTCATAGGCGCTGCAAGAGTACCGGCAGGCACATAGTGGCCCTCACCCAATATCACGCCATGCACCTGGCGGCCATTACCGAATCTTGATTTCCCAGGGCCAACCGTGTGTTGCCCAAGCGCCTGTCTTGGGATCGCATGTGGGCCTCTAGGTGCATGGCGATAGAGGTGCAGCACCCTCAAGATCGAGCGCCGCCCGCGCGGCGCATCGCTGGCAAGCCAGCTCCCACATCTGTTTCGGGCCAGTTATTCCTGGTGTTTCACAGATATCCGCCTTGGTGGCATGGCGGAGAATCTCGGTGCGCGCTGGCGGCCTCCTTCCTACATGAATGAATCAGATGTTCCCTATTCCGCGTAGGCCCTTTCCGAAGCATGCTTCCACGGCTTTTGCGCCATCGAACTGAGGTCTAGTCTCGCCCAGCCGCTGCAAATTCAGCGGCCGGGTCTGCAAGCCCGTGCGGGACAACTAGATCAGCAACACCATCAGTCTTCGGCTTCTGGCATCTGACTGCGCTTTATGGTGGCTGCGTACGGGTGACTTTCGGGTCAACCGGGCTTTCTCTAGTTGCCCCGGTCTTGCAGGCCCGTACGTAGCCGCCACCTTTTCACCTGCAAGTGGCCAGGTGGCGGTCCGATAAGCACAACTAGAGACTGCCGCGATGCTCAAAATCGTCCCCGACCCACCCCATTCCCCCGATATCCCCCAATACCTCGAAGACACCCTGGTCGAAGCCATGGAGCACGCCCTGTGCGGCCTGGCCGTGGCCCATCAGTCCATCACCTACCTGCCTCGCTCCCCGGCCACGATCATGCTGATGACCGTGATGCACGAACTCGACGCCCTGCGCACCCTGGTGGAATGCGCGCTGGCGCAGTTGCAGCGCAGGGCCCACCCCAGCGAGCACACGCTGCACTGAGCGCCGGTATTCGAACCCTTCTCGAGGACTTCATATGGACAACGACTTACCCGAAGGCATCGGCAAACTCGGCTACACCGTCGGCTCCGCTACCTGCATCGCAGGCGTGGGCGAGGGCAAGCGGCTGTTCCGCGTAGAGCCCGGCAACTGCGCCGACCACGCCATTGAACAGGCCTCGGAGCTGCTGGACAGCGCCCGCCGGGCGTCTTTCATCGGCGTGATGGAAAACGACCCGGTGCTGGTCTGGGCCGGGTATTTTCTCGGCGACATGGCCAAGGCCCTGATGGATGACGCACACATGGGCCTGCGCAAAACCCCATGAGCGGACGGCCGGGCGGCCCGTTACGGGTCACCCGGCGGCATGCCAAGACATTCGCCGCCGAATCCCGGATAATACCCGCCATTTTCCGCCCCGCTTCCTGGTACCCCCTCGCATGGAAATCAAGGTCAATTTTCTCGACAACCTCCGTCTCGAAGCCAAGTTCGACGACTTCACGGTGATCGCCGACCAGCCGATCCGCTACAAAGGCGATGGCTCGGCCCCGGGGCCGTTCGACTACTTTTTGGCCTCCTCGGCGCTGTGCGCGGCGTACTTCGTCAAGCTGTACTGCCAGACCCGCGACATCCCCACCGAGAACATCCGCCTGTCGCAGAACAACATCGTCGACCCGGAGAACCGCTACAACCAGATCTTCAAGATCCAGGTCGAGCTGCCCGAAGACATCAGCGAAAAGGACCGCCAGGGCATCCTGCGCTCCATCGACCGCTGCACCGTGAAGAAAGTGGTGCAGACCGGCCCCGAATTCATCATCGAACAGGTCGACAACCTCGATGCCGACGCCCAGGCGCTGCTGATGCCGGTGTCGGACAGCACCACCTACATCCCCGGCAAGGACCTGCCACTGGAGCAGACCATCGCCAACATGTCGGCGATCCTCGCCAACCTGGGGATGAAGATCGAGATCGCCTCGTGGCGCAACATCGTGCCCAACGTCTGGTCGCTGCACGTGCGCGACGCGCAGTCGCCGATGTGCTTCACCAACGGCAAGGGCGCCACCAAGGAAGCCGCGCTGGCCTCGGCGCTGGGCGAGTTCATCGAGCGCCTGAACTGCAACTTCTTCTACAACGACCAGTTCTGGGGTGAGGACATCGCCAACGCGCCGTTCGTGCATTACCCCAACGAGCAGTGGTTCAAGCCCGGGCCCAAGGATGCGCTGCCGCAAGAGATCCTCGACGAATACTGCCTGGAAATCTTCAACCCGGACGGCGAGCTGCGCGGTTCGCACCTGTACGACACCAACTCGGGCAACAAAGAGCGCGGCATCTGCTCGCTGCCGTTCGTGCGCCAGTCCGACGGTGAGACGGTGTACTTCCCGTCCAACCTGATCGAGAACCTGTACCTGAGCAACGGCATGAGCGCCGGCAACACCCTGGCCGAAGCCCAGGTGCAGTGCCTGTCGGAGATCTTCGAGCGGGCGGTCAAGCGCGAGATCCTCGAAGACGAGCTGTGCCTGCCGGACGTGCCGCAGGAGGTGCTGGCCAAGTACCCGGGCATCGTCGCCGGTATCCAGGGGCTGGAGGAGCAGGGCTTCCCGGTGCTGGTCAAGGACGCATCCCTTGGTGGTGAATTCCCGGTGATGTGCGTGACCCTGATGAACCCGCGTACCGGCGGTGTATTCGCCTCGTTCGGCGCCCACCCAAGCTTCGAAGTGGCGCTGGAGCGCAGCCTTACCGAACTGCTGCAGGGCCGCAGCTTCGAAGGCCTCAACGACCTGCCACAGCCGACCTTCGACAGCCTGGCGTTGACCGAGCCGAACAACTTCGTCGAGCACTTCATCGACTCCAGCGGCGTGGTGTCGTGGCGCTTCTTCGGCGCCAAGCCCGACTACGAATTCGTCGAGTGGGACTTCAGCGGCCATGGCGAGGATTCCAACGTACAGGAAGCCGAGACCCTGTTCGGCATCCTCCAGGACCTGGACAAGCAGGTGTACATGGCCGTGTACGACGACCTCGGCGCCACCGCTTGCCGCATCCTGGTACCGGGCTACTCGGAGATCTACCCGGTCGAGGACCTGATCTGGGACAACACCAACCGCGCGCTGAATTTCCGTGCCGATATTCTCAACCTGCACCAGCTCGACAGCCGTTCGCTGAAGCTGCTGCTCAAGCGCCTGGACAACGCCGAGGTGGATGACTACACCACCATCACCACGCTGATCGGCGTGGAGTTCGACGACAACACGGTGTGGGGCCAGCTGACCATCCTCGAGCTGAAACTGCTGATCAACCTGGCGGTGCAGCGCTTCGACGAGGCCAAGGAACTGGTGGAAATGTTCCTGCAGTTCAACGACAACACCGTCGAGCGCGGGCTGTTCTACCAGGCGCTGAACGTGGTGCTGGAAGTGGTGCTGGATGACGAGCTGGAGATGGAAGACTACGAGCACAACTTGCGCCGCATGTTCGGCAACGAGCGCATGGACGCGGTGCTGGGCTCGGTGGATGGCAGCGTGCGCTTCCACGGCCTGACGCCGACCAGCATGAAGCTCGAAGGCCTGGACCGCCACCTGCGCCTGGTGGAGAGCTACAAGAAGCTGCATGCAGCGCGGGCGAAGGCGGCTGGGTTGCAAGGCTGATACATCGCCTGCCTGTAGATCCGAAAGGGCCGCGTCGCGGCCCTTTTTGCATTGCGGGGGTCCGGTATACGCCCCTAGTCCTGTAGCGACGACCTTGCAGCGGGCACGAAAACCTAGTCCAACAGTTTGTCCCACTGTGCTGAAACCATGAGGTTGCTCATGACCCTTTCCAAAAATAGAGCAAGCCAGGTGGTGCAGTCCGGTCTCAGGGTAAACAGCCCTTAGTCTTCCTGATCACCACCTGACTTGCAGCTCCCACTTTAATGACAGGGCCAGTTTGCACAACTGACATTTCTGCCAGTAGCGTCCTAGCTGAGTGCTGTGATTATGTGCTTGCGCAGCTTTGCCCAAACATGAGCTTGTATGCGCTATACAACCGTGTTGTCGCTTCCTATCTTCTGCTGCGTCGCATTCAGACAAGCACACGTCTTTGCCAATCTGCTCCCGCCACCGCCAAAGCCGAATAATTGATCCATCGGTCAACCCTGCGCCACGGGCTGGCTGGCGCGACACCTACGAGTAAGCAGCCTCGTCTCACAATTCCAACGCTGCGGCGCCCCGTGCCCCGGACCACCGGCGGTACGCATAACTAGAAAGCCCAAAAACCACTTACGTGCGCCTTGCCGTCGACGGCCTGCGTGCGCGCGTGCTTGTGAGACTTGACTGCCATGATCGCTACCACCGTTTCTGCCGCCGATTCGTCGGGCGGCCACCGCAATGCGTTGCTCGTCGCCCATATCGCCGCCGTGCTGTTCGGCCTTACCGGCATCCTTGGCGCACTGATCGAGGCCGATGCCAGCCTGATCACCTTCGGCCGCGCCACCTTCGCCTTCATCGCCCTGGGTTTCGTCGCCGGGCTCAAGGGCACGCGCCTGCTCGATGCGCTGAAGTGGCGCAACCTGCCGGTGCTGGCCGTGACCGGTGGCTTGCTCGCTGCCCACTGGCTGACCTTCTTCATGGCGGTCAAAGTGGGTGGTGTGGCCGTGGCGACCCTTGGCTTTGCCAGCTTCCCGGCGTTCATCGCGCTGATCGACGTGACCGTATTCCGCGAGCGTATCGGTGCGGTCGAAACCCTGTTGCTGCTGATGGTCACGGCCGGCCTGGTGCTGGTGGTGCCGTCGTTCGACCTGCTCGACAGCGGCACCGTCGGCCTGCTGTGGGGCCTGGCCTCAGGCCTGGCGTTTGCCTTGCTGGCGGTGGCCAACCGCCGTCGCCCGGCGGGCATGAATGCCCTGCAGGTGTCGTTCTGGCAAAACGTGGTGGTGGCGATCGTTGTGGCACCGCTTGCCTTCAGTCACCTGGCGACCAGCAGCCTGAGCTCATCGGACTGGATCAACCTGGCGCTGCTGGGGGTGTTCTGCACGGGGCTTTCGCAGTTCCTGTTCGTCAAAAGCCTTGATGGGCTGGAGGCGCGCACGGCGGGCATGATCATCGCCCTGGAGCCGGTGTATGCCATCGCCTGCGCCTGGTGGTTGTTCGGCGAGCAACCGTCGCTGCGCATGGCGGCGGGCGCGGCGCTGATCGTGCTGGCCACGGTGTTCTGCGCCTGGCGCAAGGCACCGACCCACTGAGCCGGCAACACCCTCTACCTGTCCGGGCGCGCATGGTTTATGGTGCCTGGCTGCAATCTGGAGGGTAAGCACATGGACATCGACAAACTGCACGGCCGCCTGGAGTTCCTGCGCCAGGCGGAGCAACTCAAAAGCGTGCTCAGAAGCGCGCACACCTCGTCAGGGCGGGCCGAGAGCACCGCCGAACACACCTGGCGCCTGTGCCTGATGGCCATGACCTTCGCCGACGAACTGGCCGGCCTGGACCTGCTCAAGGTGCTGAGGATGTGTGTGATCCATGACCTGGGCGAAGCCATCCATGGCGATGTCCCGGCCATCAGCAAGCATGCGTTCCCGGACAAGAGCGAGCAGGAACGCACCGACCTGAAGACGCTGCTGGCAAGCCTGGACGCGCCGCTTCAGGCGGAGCTCCTGGCCCTGTGGGAAGACTACGAAGCCGCAGCCTCGCCGGAAGCCCAGGCGGTGAAGGCCCTCGACAAGCTCGAAACCCTGCTGCAGCACAACCAGGGCCGCAACCCGCCGGATTTCGACTACGCCTTCAACCTGAGCTACGGCAAGCGCTACACGGCGGCCACCCCGCTGTTCGCAGCATTGCGTCAGCTGATCGACGCCGATACCCGCAGCAACCTGCAGCTGAACCTCAACATCCGTGACGAGCAGCCCGGTGATATTGACGCCATCAGCCAGCTGACCGAGGCGGCCTTCGCCAACGCCGAACACAGCAGCCACACCGAGCAGTTCATCGTCACGGCGCTACGCAAGGCTGGGCAGCTCACGGTGTCGCTGGTTGCCGAGGAGGGTGGGGCGCTGGTCGGCCACGTCGCCATTTCCCCGGTGACGATTACCTCTGGGGCCAGCGGTTGGTATGGCCTGGGGCCGATTTCGGTTGCGCCGTCGCGCCAGGGCCAGGGCATTGGCACGGCGTTGATGCAGGCCGCATTGGCCGAGCTGCGGCGCCTGGGTGGGCAAGGCTGTGTGGTGCTGGGTGATCCGGCCTACTACGGGCGTTTCGGCTTCAAGGCCGAACCGGCGCTGGTGCTGCCCGGTGTGCCGGCGGAGTACTTCCAGGCCCTCGCCCTGGCCGGGCCGGTACCCAGTGGCCAGGCGAGCTATCACCCGGCGTTCGAAGCACAGGCCTGAGCCCTCGCGGTCGGGTGGGAGAACGCGCTTGTTGTAGGAGCAACTGTCTTGGTCAAGTTCTAGAAAGCCTGCGCGACCCCTGTGGGAGCGGCTTTAGCCGCGAACACCGGCAGAGCCGGTGCCATCCACCGCGTCGTCTGCTTCGCGGCTGAAGCCGCTCCCACAGGGGATCGCGGTGCGGCGGCTGGCAATGTTTCCTGCGCGACAGCGCAGCCCGTAGGGCTGGGGGATCTCCTACAACAAGACAGTTGCTGTCACAGGATAATGCCGAGCCCTGATGGGCTTGATTGTCAGCCGCGTCCCATGGCCGATTGCCGCAACCACTCGATCAGCACCTGCAACCGCCGTGGCATCGGCTCGTGGGGCGGGTGCACCAGGTAATAGCCGCAGCGGTCTGCCTCGACGAAGTCGCCAAACGGCAGCACCAGCTCGCCGTTGGCGATCCGTGCCTTGACCAACTGCTCACGGCCAATGGCGATGCCCACATGGTTCACCGCCGCCAGGGTGCACAGGTCGGAACGGTCGAAGGTGAGGAAGCGCTCCGGCAGAGAAGTGTCCAGCGCCATGCGCTGCAACCACGAGCGCCACTCGGCATCGTGCGCCGCGTTGTCCCAGGCCGCGACATCGTGCAGCAAGGTACAGGCATCCAACCCCTGGATGCCGTCCTGCAGCCCATGGCGCCGGGCGTATTCAGGGGAGCACACCGGCGCAATCCGCTCCGCCATCAGCGGCGTACTGACCAGCCCCGGGTAATGCCCGTGCGAATAGCACAGCACCAGGTCGACCTTGCGGGTGCGGTAGTCGATGCTCTCGTTGCCGACGCGGATGTCCAGCTGGATATCCGGGTACTGCACCGTGAACTCGGCCAGCCGTGGCACCAGCCAGCACTGCGCCACCGAGGGCCGCACATACAAGGTCAGTTGCCCGGCCACCTGGCCATGGGCGCGGTCGCTCACGGCCTCGGACAGCGCATCCATGGTGCGCTGCATGATCTGGAAAACCCGTTCGCCGTCCTCGGTCAGCGTGACCTTGCGCGGCAGGCGGTGGAACAGTTTCAGCGCCAGTTGCTGTTCCAGCCGGCCGATCCGGTGGCTCACCGCGCTGGCGGTCAGGCACAGCTCGTCCGCCGCCCGGGCAAAGCTCAGGTGCCGGGCGGCCACCAGGAAGGTGTGCAGGTTGGCCAGGTGCGCGCCATTGAGTTTCGGCGCGAGCAGGTGGGCGGCGGGCATGGGCGCTCCTCTTCAGCTTCGCGCTTTGGCGAGGTAGGCGGCATATTCGTCGGCAGGCACCATGCTGCCGCCGGTGCCCCAGACCAGGTGCGTGGCCTTGGCCATGCGCGCTGGCGTCAGCCCGTTGCGCGCCAGGTACTCGGTCGCGCCCAGCACCTGCAGCAGGCCCGGCACGCCGGCCAGCGCCGAGGGTTCCAGGCGCGCCTGCTCCAGGTCGTGGGCCTGGGCCAGCAGGCGATACAGTTCTTCATCGGTCACGGTGTAGTAGCCATCGATCAGCCGCTGCATGGCCTTGCCGACGAATCCGGAAGGCCGGCCCACCGCCAGGCCATCGGCGGCGGTGAGGTTGTCGATGCCGAAGTCCTGCACGCTGACCGCGTCGTGCAGCCCGGTGTACACCCCCAGCAGCATGCAGGGCGAATGGGTCGGTTCGGCGAACAGGCAGTGCACATGGTCGCCGAACACCAGCTTCAGGCCGAACGCCACGCCGCCAGGCCCGCCGCCCACCCCACAGGGCAGGTAGACGAACAGCGGGTGTTCGGCATCCACGCTGATACCGGCCTGCGCGAACTGCGTGGCCAGGCGCTCGGCGGCCACGGCGTAGCCGAGGAACAGGTGTGGCGAGTTCTCGTCATCGACGAAATAGCAAGCCGGGTCGGCCTCGGCTTGTTGCCGCCCTTGCTCCACCGCCACGCTGTAGTCCGAGGCGTACTCGACCACCGTCACGCCGTGGGCGCGCAGCTTGTCCTTCTTCCACTGGCGGGCATCGGCCGACATGTGCACGGTCGCCTGGAAACCCAGCCTGGCGCTCATGATGCCGATGGACAGGCCCAGGTTGCCGGTGGAGCCGACGGCCACCTTGTACTGCCCGAAGAACGCCCGGGCTTGGTCACTGGCCAGCGCCCGGTAGTCGCTGTCCAGGTTGATCAGCCCGGCAGCCAGCGCCAGGTCCTCGGCATGCTTGAGCACTTCGTGTATACCGCCGCGGGCCTTGATCGAGCCGGAGATCGGCAGTTCGCTGTCGGCCTTGAGCCACAACGCGCCGCTGGGCGGCAGGCCGGCCTCTGCGAGTAGGGCGTGTTGCAGGCTGGGCAGCGGGCGGATCGGCGACTCGATGATGCCGCCGCTGGCCGCCGTTTCCGGGAACACCGTGGCCAGGTAGGGCGCGAAACGCGCGAGCCGGGCGCTGGCGGCGGCAACGTCGGTGGCGTCCAGGCCAACATCCTCCAGCGCCTGGGCGGCAGGGGCGATGCCGGGGTTGAACCAGCAGGTCGGCTGCAAGGCCACCAGCTCGCGGATCAGTGGGTGGCTCTGGCACCAGGCTTCAAGCGTTTTTCCGAGGATCATGGGCGCTTTCCTGAGGTCTTGGGCGTGTAGTCATGCATTTGGCAGGTTTGCTCTGGCGTGTTGCCGCGTCTGTGTTGGCCAGGCGCATTAGAACGCAGCGCCCTGGGGCCGGACAAACGATCGATCGTCAGGCCATGCATGACCAGGTGTCATGTGTAGGCGGCGGTCAGGCCACCGCCTTGCGCAGCGGCACTTCACGCAGCAGCCAGCTCAGCGCGAAGGCCAGGCAGGTGACCAGGCAGGCCACCAGGAACACCCCATGCATCGCCCCGGAGAAGGCGGCTAGGTAGGCCTGCTGCAAGGGCGCGGCCAGGGCGTGCACCTGCTCGGGCGACAGGCTGGTCGGCGCCGGGGTGTCGGCCGGGAACGCCTGCGCCAGGCGTTCGAGCAGCGCATGGGAGAACAGCGCGCCGAACACCGACACGCCGATGGCGCCGCCAATCGAGCGGAACAGGGTCGCCCCCGAGGTGGCCACGCCCATGTGGCGCGGCTCGACGCTGTTCTGCACGGCCAGCACCAGCACTTGCATCACCATCCCCAGGCCTGCGCCCAGCAGGCCCATGTACAGGTTCATCACCGCCATCGGCGTGTGCTCGTCGAGGCGGCTGAGCAGGGCCAGGGCAATCGCCTGCAGCAAGGTGCCGAGGATCGGGAACATCCGGTAGCGCCCCCAGCGGCTGATCAGCCGCCCGGTGATGGCCGACACCACCAGCAGCCCGCCCATCAGCGGCAGCATCTGCAGGCCGGCGCTGGTCGGCGTGGCGTTCTTCACCACCTGCAGGTACAGCGGCAGGAAGGTCACCGAGCCGAACAGCGACATGCCGACGATGAACCCGATCAGCCCGGCCAGGGCGAAGGTGCGGTGGCGGAACAGGTGCAGCGGCATGATCGGCTCGGCGGCGCGGCGCTGTCCATGGATGAAGCCCACCAGGCCGATCAGCGCGAACAGCGACAGGCACAGGATGTCGAGCGAGCCCCACGCCAGCAGGTTGCCGCCAAGGCTGGTGATCAGCACCAGGCAGGCCAGGGTCAGGGTGAGGAAGAACGCACCCACGTAGTCGATCACGTGCTTCACCCGCGCCACGTGCGGGCGGAACACCCCGCCGATCACCAGCAGCGCCAGCAGGCCCAGGGGCAGGTTGATGTAGAAGATCCAGCGCCACGACAGCTGCTCGACCAGAAAGCCACCAATCAGCGGCCCGACCACCGTGGCCAGGCCGAACACGCCGCCGAACAGGCCCTGGTAGCGGCCGCGCTCGGCGGGCGGGATCACATCGCCGATGGCGGCCATCGCCACCACCATCAGCCCGCCGCCACCCAACCCCTGCAAGGCGCGCAGCAGTACCAGCTCGGTCATGTTCTGGGCCATCCCGCACAGTGCCGAGCCCACCAGGAACAGCACGATGGCCACCTGTAGCACGCGCTTGCGGCCATAGAGGTCGCCGAACTTGCCGTACAGCGGTACCACCACGGTGGAGGCCAGCAGGTAGGCGGTGACCACCCAGGACAACCAGCGCAGCCCGCCCAGGTCGCTGACGATGGTGGGTAGAGCGGTGGAGACGATGGTCTGGTCCAGGGCGGCCAGGAACATCACCAGCAACAGGGCGCCAAGCAGCAAGGGGATCGGTGGGTGGGCATCGCGTTCGAGCGCAGCGGATGGAGTTGTCATGGGTTGGCCTGGGCGAGGAGAGATTGGCATGGGCAAGGGTTCAGCGACCTTGGCCGGCGTCCAGCAGGCCGGCGAGGGCAAAGCGGTACAGCTGCTCGCAGACTTGGGCGGGGGGCATGCCGAGGATTTCCTGCACCGCTGTGGAGCCGCCACGTGGGCCGATCAACAGCATCGCCCAGGGGGCGGTGACGCAGAGGATGCAGCGGGTCAGGGCCGGGTCGTCGAGGGCGAGGCCGCTGATCTCGCTGAACAGCCCCTTGAGCAGCATGAGCTTCTGCGGCGCGGTGCCTTGCAAGGCCTGGCCATGGCTGCTGGGGGTGAGCAGTTCGGCAGCAAGCACCCGCAGGTGCCAGCTGCCCCGGCCTGAACTGGCCTTGTGCACGACCTGCTCGATCAGCGCCCGCAGTTTGTCGGCGGCCGGCTGAGGTGCCTGGAGGATGCGCTGCAGGTTGCTGATATCGAGGAAGCGCCGGCGCGCTTCGTCGAGCACCGCGAGGTACAGGCCATTGCGGCTGCCGAAGTGGTAGTTGATCGAGGCCAGGTCGACTTCGGCCTTGGCGGCCACCGCCTTGTTGCTGGATTCGGCGAAACCCTGGGCGGCGAACAACTCGCCGGCGGCTTCGAGAATGCGCGTGCGGGTGGCTTCACCGTCCTTGCGCGGTTCGCGGGGGGCTGTGGCCATGGTCGGGCTCCGGGAGTGGGTCATGGTCGGAGCTTGCTCGGGTCTAAATTTAAATTCAATTTAAATTTATTTCAGGGTGACGAGAGGTCGGTACCCGGGGCCCTTGCAGGGTGCCGGCGCGCCTATCCTGTCAGTCGGCACTTCAATCGAGTGGAGGTGGAGCATGCGAACAGCCACATGGGGCTGCCTGCTGTTGCTGCTGGCGGCATCGGTCCAGGCCCAGACCGTCACGCCGCTCAAGGGCCAGAGCAGCCAGCAGATGCAGCAGGACATGGCCGATTGCAATAGCGTGGCCAGCAGTTCGGCGAACAGCAGCGCGCATGTCGGTGGCCGGGTCAAGGGCGCCGCCGCCGGGGCGGTGGCGGGCGCCGCGGGTGCCCAGGTGCGCGGCAACCAGCATGATGAGGTGTACGACCGCATGAGCGACGACGCCAAGCAGCAATACCGGCAGAACCGCGCTGGCGAAACGGCTGCCGCCGGTGCCACGGTGGGTGGCATGCGCCAACGCCAGGAGCGTCGCCAGGACCGACGCGGCCAGGGCGAGGCCCAGGCCAGCGCCTACAGTGGTTGCCTGCAGGGGCGGGGGTATCAGGTCAGCCCTTGAGCCCGGCGATCACTTCGGCGGCAGTGGTGACCTGGCCGAAGTGGTGTTGCCACAGGCTGATGCCCAGCTGCCCGGAGCGGTCCAGCGACGAGCCCATGGTGAGGTCGGTGATCAAGGTCGGGCACAGCCCTGCATCGAACAGGGCGAAGCCTGCGGCCAGCACGCAGGTTTCGGTCTGCAGGCCGCACACCAGCACGCGCTCGACGCCCAGGCCCTTGAGGTAGTCGAGGGTCTCGGCGGTTTGCCCGTAGCCGTGCTTGACGAACACCTGGTCGGCCTCGACCAGCGCCACGTCTTCGCTGGCCGGGTGCCAGCCGAGCTGGCGCTGGAACGGGGTGACCTGTTCGTCGTGCAGCTCGATCGAGGCGACGGTGGGGATGTGCGCCGACAGCGCGCGGATGCCGTCCACCAGCTTTTCCGAGGGGCTGAAGGTGGATTGCACGTCGACGATGAGCAGGGCTTGCCGCATGAAAGGGGTCCGGTCCGGGTTGCAGGGGCGAGGAGTATAACGTCGTGCCGCGATCACCGCCGAAGGCTTCTATGCTGATCCTGTCCTGTGGCAAAACCGTGTGGCGTCACCCGGCATTTCGCGGGCAACGGCTTCTGGCAGCCGCTGTTCGGCGCCATGCCCCGGCGTTACACTCGCCGGCTTTTTTGCAGCGAGGGAGTGCATATGCAGCGCATCGTGATACTGGGCAATGCCGGCAGCGGTAAATCGACCCTGGCACGGGCCATCGGCGAGCGCCTGGGGTTGCCGGTGGTGCATTTGGACCGGTTGTTCTGGTCGCCGGGGTGGGTGGAGCCGGAGGCTGAGGTGTTCCGTGATCAGGTGCGTCTGGCGGTGGCGGGGGAGGCGTGGGTATGCGAGGGCAACTATTCGCGGCGTACGTTCGATCTGCGGTTGCCGCGGGCGGACTTGATCATCTGGCTGGATACGCCGCGGTGGGTGTGCCTTAAGCGGGTGATCCTGCGGTCGTTGAGCCGGCGGCCGCGGGCGGACTTGCCGGCTGGCTGCAGTGAGCGGTTGAACGGGGAGTTTGTGGAGTTCCTGAAGTTTGTGTGGGGGTTTGATGGGGCCTACCGGCGGGGGATCGAGGCGATGCGGGTG